>OZ245738.1:2650000-3697500 GCA_965227265.1 Cyclobacteriaceae bacterium
TTCGCCTTCATCGTCTAATAATTCAGTTGGGAAAGGACCGCTGCCAACGCGTGTGCTGTAGGCTTTAAAGATTCCATACACTTCACCAATATGACTTGGAGCAACTCCAAGACCCGTGCAAGCTCCAGCGGTTACTGTGTTGGAACTTGTTACGAACGGGTAGCTTCCAAAATCAATATCCAGCAAAGAACCTTGTGCGCCTTCGGCCAGGATGGTTGAACCAGAACTAATCTCTTTATTGATCAGGTATTCGCTGTCAACCAATTTAAACTCTTTCAAAAATTTAACAGCATCTTGAAACTGCGCTTCTATTTCTGTCCAATTGTATTCGATCTGATGAGCTTTTAGTATCTCGAAATGGATATCGGTGAGCTTCTTAAATTTTTCCTGAAACCTGTCGGAAAGGATATCACCTACACGCAAGCCTTGACGACCGATCTTATCCTGATAAGAAGGACCAATACCCTTTAGCGTTGAGCCAATTTTATTTTCGCCTTTTGCTTTTTCGTAGGCTTGATCGAGCAAACGATGTGTAGGAACAATTAACGTTGCTTTCTTAGAGATAAATAGGTTTGCTTTAACATTCAGGTTAAACTTCTGCAATCCTTCAATTTCTTTTTTGAAGATTATTGGATCCAGCACAACACCATTGCCAATGATGTTTATTGTTTTCTCGCGAAAGATCCCGGAAGGTATCTGATGCAGTACATGTTTTATTCCATCAAACTCAAGTGTATGGCCGGCATTTGGTCCGCCTTGAAAGCGGGCAACCACATCGTACTTTGGTGCAAGCACATCCACAATTTTGCCCTTGCCTTCGTCACCCCACTGCAGGCCTAATAAAACATCTACTTTGCTCATGATCTTATTTTGCGAGGGTTAATGCCTCTTCTTCTGTTTTTGCAATCTGGAAAATTGCATTCAATTTGGTGATAACCAGCAGTTTCTGTACGCTTTCAGAAGGATTCAACAAGAAAACTTCTCCGCCTTTATTCCGGAATTTTGTTAGAATAGTGATCAATACACCAATTCCACTACTGTTGATGTAGCGGAGCTTGGAGATGTCGATCACACACTTCAAAATATTTTCCAGAATGGCATCGGTTGCTTTTCCCAACACAGCTGCGCCATCATTCTCACCAATTAGATCTCCTTCGAGGCGGATGATCAGCACGTTGTCTTTTACTTCTGAACTGAATTTCATGTTGTTATAGTTTTATCACGTGATGGCTAAGCCACTTCGTTGACTTTTTTGTTCTCACAATTTTGTTTCGTGCAGGATGCGTAAAGGATCAACGAATGATGAATTACGTTGAATTGCAAAACTTCACCTGCGGTTTTCTGAATGTTATGAATCCGTGGATCGCAGAACTCAACAACTTTATGGCAATCCGTACAGATTAAATGATCGTGCTGTTTGCTGCCGTGTGATTTTTCGTACTGCGCGAGATTTTTTCCGAACTGGTGCTTGCTCACTAACGCACATTCAACCAGTAAGTCCAGCGTATTGTAAACGGTGGCCCGACTTACCATATAGTTCTTATTTTTCATGCTGATGTAAAGCTGTTCTACATCAAAATGGCCATCGCGTGAGTAGATTTCTTCGAGTATGGCGTAGCGCTCCGGAGTTTTGCGCAATTCCTTGTTTTCGAGATAAGCCGTAAAAATCCGTCTTACCTCTTCGTAAACTTTAGGGTTAAGGGCCATAGTGGTTAAAGGGCAAAGATAGATCAGGATTTTGGATTTGAGGATTTACGGGATGATAATTTTGACGTGCCTGATCAGGATTAAAGAGCCTGCCTTCCTTCGACTTCGCTCAGGATGACGGCAGGCAGGTTTACAGGATTTTTATGATTCGTCTCTTTTACAAATAATTACTCCTTAGAATCGAAGCGGCTAACTTTTACAATTCCTTCTACCTGCTGGAGCTTTTGAATTAGCTGTTCGAGATGGCGCGTATCATTCACATAGAGCATGATCTCGCCTTCAAATATGCCTGAATCGGTATGGATTGACATAGAGCTCATGTTCACTTTAAGCTCATCCGAGATAATCTTTGAAATATCATTAATCAACCCAACGCGATCAGTTCCTTTGATTTTAACGCCTGTAAGAAATGCCACTTCGTGTTGAGAAGTCCATTTAGCCTTAACAACGCGATTTCCATGACTTGATAAAAGCTCAGCTGAATTCGGACAATTTGTGCGGTGAATTTTGATGCCTTCATTTACCGTTACAAATCCAAAGACATCATCGCCCGGGATTGGAGTACAGCATTTAGCGAGCTTGTACTCCACCACGTCCATATCTTCACCAATCAGAAGGATATCATCGTAGCGACCTTTAACTTTCTTGATCTCCTGTTCAATAAGCTTCGGATCAGAAAGATCAGGTTTGCTCTTAATTGCAGTTGACGGTTTATAATCCTGGAACTTCTTAATATCCGTTGGATTGATAAATCCTTTTCCAATTCTAAAATACAGATCAATGTGTGTTGGGGCATTGAAGAATTCCCGCATCTGCTCAAACACAGCTTGTGTTGGTTCGATCTTCATCTGCTTCAGCTTGCGCAGAATAATTTCTTTTCCGTCTTCAGCAGCTTTTTTCTTTTCTTCTTTTAATGCATCCTTGATTCTGCCTTTCGCTTTCGAGGTTACTACAAAACGTAACCAGTCTTCATGCGGTTTTTGTTTGGATGATGTCAGGATTTCAATCTGATCACCATTCTTCATCACGTAGTTAATCGGAACAAGCTTGGTGTTAACTTTCGCACCAATACATTTTGATCCAACTTGTGTATGAATATCAAATGCAAAGTCTAACGCAGTGGCACCATGCGGGAGTGTTTTCAATTCTCCTTTCGGAGTGAAGACGAAAACTTCTTCACTGAATAAGTTTCCCCGGAAATCATCCACAAAATCTAATGCAGAGTGATCGTTCTGCTCAAGTGTATCGCGAACTTTCGCCAGCCACTTTTCCAGGTTGGATTCATGCGAAGCTGCACTTTCTTTGTATTTCCAGTGTGCTGCATAGCCTTTCTCGGCAATATCATCCATTCTTCGGCTACGGATCTGAACCTCAACCCATTGACCATTTTTTGCCATTACGGTTGTATGCAAGGATTCATAACCATTTGCGCGTGGCGTGCTGATCCAGTCGCGCAAACGATCCGGGTTTGGTGTATAGAAATCCGTAACAATGGAATACACCTGCCAGCAGATAGATTTTTCCATCTCTTGCGGAGTCTCCAGAATAATTCTGATCGCGAATAAATCGTACACTTCTTCAAACGGAATATTTTGCTTGCGCATTTTATTCCAGATGGAGTTAACAGATTTCGGACGGCCTTTTATTTCGTATTCAATTTTTAATTCATCCAGCTCTTCAACAATTGGTTGGGTGAATTGCTTGATAAATTTATTACGACTCGCTTTCGTTTCATCGATGTTACGCAAGGTTGAATCGTAGGCTTGTCGATCCGTAAAACGTAAGTATAAATCTTCAAGCTCACTTTTGATTGCATTTAATCCTAACCGGTGCGCAAGTGGTGCGTAAAGATAAATCGTTTCGGATGATACCTTCAATTGCTTGTTGCGCGGCATGCTGTCGAGCGTGCGCATGTTATGTAATCTGTCTGCAAGCTTAATGAGAATCACACGAACATCATCCGAAAGCGTGAACAGCATTTTTCGAAAGTTCTCTGCTTGCTGCGATGTTCCATGTTCAAATACACCTCGAATCTTGGTAAGTCCATCAACAATAGAGGCGACTTTTTTTCCAAAGATCTTTTCGATGTTGCCAAGTTCCATGTCGGTATCTTCAACAACATCGTGTAACAAAGCTGCAATGATAGAAGTTGTTCCGAGGCCGATCTCTTCGACACAAATTTGAGCAACGGCCAGCGGATGGAAAATGTAGGGCTCACCTGATTTCCTGCGCATGTCTTTATGCGCTTCAAGCGAAATGGTAAAGGCCTGTTTGATCAACCGGGCGTCTCCGTCCTTCAGAATGGGTTTCGCTTTACGTAAAAGCTTGCGATACCGCCCAATTATCTCCCTTTTCTCCTGCTCAATATCAATGACCATTCTCTATAAACAGCTTTTCCGAGTTTTTCACTCCTTTATATTACCAACATTAAAAGGAAAAATCTTTATTCCTAAATTCAGAATAATGGATAAATTTGCGCTCCTTTTTAGCAAACACCGCTGAAATATAACGATCAGCGTATATTTAGCAAAAAGGCATTATACGCGGATGTGGCGTAATGGCAGCCGCGCCAGACTTAGGATCTGGTGCCGTAAGGCGTGGGGGTTCGAGTCCCTTCATCCGCACAACCTGAACCCTCGCTCCTATTTCGGTGTGAGGGTTCTTGATTTAAACACAAAACTGAATTGCTTTGGAAATTACACTCGACAAAAAGAACGGTACCGAAGGTTTGATCAAGATCAAAATCAAAGAGGCTGATTATCAACCCAAGTACGAAGAAAAGATTCGTGACGCTTCGCGTAAAGCGAACATCAAAGGATTTCGTGCAGGCAAAGTGCCGGCAGGCATGATCAAGAAGATGTTTGGGAAATCGATTTTGGTGGAAGAGATCAACCACATGCTTTCGCACAAGCTGACCGATTATATTAAAGAAAATAATCTCCGCATTATTGGTGAGCCACTTCCGAACCATGAGAAGGCGAACACCATTAACTGGGATAATCAAAAGGATTTTGAGTTTGAATACCAGATCGGCATTGCGGAAGATTTCAAATATGATCTTTCAAGCAAAGTGAAGATCAAATCCTATCCAATCGAGGTTGATGAAAAAGGAGTTAATGAAACAATCAGTGATTTAACAAAGCGTTTCGGCAAAGCCGAATATCCTGAAACCAGCGAAGCTACGGATAATCTTTTTGGTGGATTAACTCCAACTGAAGAAGATGGCTTTAAGAATGAAACAGCGGTAATCGACATCACAAAAGTTGTTAAGAAAGAACAATCCAAGTTTGTTGGCTTGAAGAAAGGTGAAGAAGTTTCTTTTGAGATCAACAAGATCTTTGATAAAGATTCAGATGTTGCCACGCTGTTGGATGTTTCTGAAGAGATCGCTAAAAAGGCGAAAGGAAAATACACGTTAAAGATCGAGAACATTAGTCGCGTTGAACCTTCTGCCATCAATCAGGAATTATTTGATCGTGTATTCGGAAAAGATTCAGTAACAGATGAAGAGTCATTCAAAGCAAAAGTGAAGGAAACCGTTAGTCAGAATTATAAACGTGAGTCTGATTATTTCCTGGAACACAGTATTGAAGATCATTTCATTAAGAACACCACGGTTAACCTTCCGGAAGACTTTTTGAAAAACTGGCTGAAAGCAACCAGCGATGGAAAAGTTACCGATGAAGTTCTTGCTAAAGAGTTTGACGCGTATACCCGCACATTAAAGTGGGATCTGATCAAGAACAAAATCGCTGAGGATAATAAAATCAATGTTGAGACAGATGAAGTGAAAGCCCGTGCAAAAGAAGTTATTCTTTCACAATTTGGCGGAGCTGCTTTCGCAGAACAACTCGGTGACAAGCTTGACGCGATTACTGACAACTACCTGTCACACGAGAATGGTCAGAATTTCATGCGCATTTACAACCAGCTTCGTAACGATAAGATTGTGAAGCACATCCGTGAAAATATTACGGTAGTCGACAAAGCTGTGAGCGTGGATGAATTCAAAAAAATCGTGCAGGAACACAAGCATTAAAAGAAGTAAAATAAAATGGCCCTTCCGGCCGACTATGGTTTTATCCTACCCGGGTAAAACCATTTTTATTTAAAAAAGGTTATAGTATGGATTTACAGGAATTTACTAACCTTGTATATCAGAAATCATCGAAAAACACATAGAAACAGCATATGAACCAGAACAACGAATTCAGAAAATACGCAGTACACCACATGGGCATGAGCGGAAACTCGCTTGATGACTATAATAAAAAAATGAGCCAATATTCCGGCAATGTTACGGGCATGACTCCCAACATCGTTGAGGAACGCCAGATGCGCGCAACTGTGCTTGATGTGTTCTCACGCTTAATGGCCGACCGGATTATATTCTTCGGAACACCGGTTGATGATTATATAGCCAACGTCATTACCGCTCAGCTTTTGTTCCTTGAATCGGCCGATCCTAAAAAAGATATTATCATGTATGTAAATAGTCCAGGTGGCTCAGTTCATGCCGGCCTCGGTATTTACGACACGATGCAATATGTTAGCCCGGATGTAGCAACCATCTGTACAGGCATGGCTGCATCGATGGGGGCTGTGTTACTGGCTGCGGGAACTACTAAGAAAAGATCGGCACTTCCACATGCACGTGTAATGATTCACCAGCCATCTGCTGGCATGCAGGGAACATCTGCCGATATGGAGATCAGCCTGAAGCAAACGATTGAATTGAGAAAAGACCTTTACACCATCCTTGCCAAACACACTGGTCAGACGTACGAAAAAATCGACAAAGATTCAGATCGCGACTACTGGTTGCGTGCTGCCGATGCGAAGGAATACGGATTGATCGATGAGGTTTTAGACCGTAACAGCAAGAAGTAATTATTTGGTATATTTGTATCTAACTCCGTGCATTTCAGCGCATTGGAACAGTTAGAATGTAGAAGGCAGTAGTTAGAATTTAGTAGTGCTACTAAATTCTAACTACTAAATACTAAGAGGAAATGGCAGAAGTAACGTGTTCGTTTTGCGGAAGAAATAAGAAAGATGTTGACCTGATGATCTCGGGCATACACGCGCATATTTGCGATAAGTGTGTAACTCAGGCTACCCAAATCCTATCGGAAGAGAAGAAGAGTAAAACGGAAGCGGGTATTACGCCTAACTTTAAATTGGTGAAACCACGCGAGATCAAGAAGTTTCTTGATGAATACGTGATTGGTCAGGACGAAGCCAAGAAAGTAATGTCGGTTGCCGTGTACAATCACTATAAGCGATTGATGCAGCGCAAGATCGATACAGATATTACAATCGAAAAATCAAATATTATCATGGTGGGCGAAACCGGTACGGGCAAAACGTACCTGGCACGCACACTTGCTAAGATGCTTCAAGTTCCTTTCTGTATTGCCGATGCTACTGTGCTCACAGAGGCAGGTTATGTAGGAGAAGATGTTGAGAGTATTTTAACACGTTTATTACAATCAGCAGATTATAATGTTGAAGCTGCAGAGCGGGGCATTGTTTACATTGATGAGATCGATAAGATCGCACGGAAATCAGATAATCCTTCTATTACCCGCGATGTGAGTGGAGAAGGCGTTCAGCAAGCATTATTAAAATTACTCGAAGGAACAGCGGTTAACGTTCCACCACAAGGCGGTCGTAAACATCCTGATCAGAAGATGATCACCGTAAATACTGAGAATATCTTGTTTATCTGCGGTGGCGCATTTGAAGGTCTTTCAAGAATCATCGGTAATCGCTTGAATACAAGACCATTAGGTTTTGCTTCAGCGTCAGGATTACATCCTTCTGATTTCGAAAAAGAGAATTTGATTCAGTTTGTGACTGCATTAGATCTTAAGACATTTGGATTGATTCCAGAATTAATTGGTCGATTACCGGTGGTTTCATTTCTGAATCCACTTGATAAAGTGGCGCTTAAGAAAATCCTGATCGAGCCTAAGAACGCGCTCGCCAAGCAATACAAAAAGCTTTTCGAAATCGAAGAGATTCAATTGGAGTTTAAAGATGGCGCCATTGATTTTATTGTTGAGAAAGCACTTGAATTTAAGCTGGGAGCTCGGGGCTTACGCGGAATTTGTGAGGCCATTATCAACGATGCGATGTTTGATCTTCCATCTGAAAAGGGTATTGATAAATTAGTCATTACGCGTGCTTACGCGGAAGAGAAGTTTAACCGTTCGCAGTATAGTAAGCTGAAGGTGGCGTAGGCTTCGACTTCGCTAAGCCTGACACCTCCTCTAATCTTTCAAATATTGCAGCATTAATCGCGCTGTGTTTTCTGATGCAGAACCTGTATCGAGAATTTTTATGATTGTGTCGTAATCTTTCAGAATTCCGTTTCTATAATCCGTATTGTTTAGAATCTGCGAAAGTTCTTGAGAAACTTTTTCCGGAGACGCGTTATTCTGAATCATTTCTTTTACTGCTTCTTTATCGGCAATCAGGTTTACCAACGAGATATAAGGAACTTTAATGATCATGCGGGCAATGCAGTACGTGATCGTGCTTGTTTTATAAACCACGATCTGAGGAACTCTGAATAAAGCCGTTTCTAATGTAGCCGTTCCAGAAGTTACAATCGCTGCATCAGCTATGGATAGTAAATCATACGCTGCATCCGTAACAAATTTTACATTAGCCAACTGTTTGAGTTCTGCATACATAACCTTATCCAGATTATTGACTGCAGCTACCACAAATTGAATATCTGGAAACTTTGCTGCAACACCTGCCATAAGCGGTATGATGCCTTTAAGTTCCTGCTTTCTGCTTCCGGGAAGCATGGCTACAATTGAATTTTGCTTTTCGAGCTGATGCTGTTCGATAAAGTTTGGGTTTGTTTGATGCGCTTTGATTGCGTCAAGCACCGGGTTGCCAACGTAGTCAACGTTCCATTCAAACTTCTTGAAGAAACCTTTTTCAAATGGCAGGATTACAAACATCCGGTCAACATTGGCTTTCAGTTTTGTTGCCCGGCTTTGATTCCAAGCCCAAACTTTTGGCGAGATGTACCAAAATACTTTAACCCCATTTTGCTTCGCGAACTTTGCAATCCGCATATTGAAGCCAGCATAATCAACGAGGACAATCACATCTGGTTTATACTGAAGAATATCAGCCTTGCATTGCTTTATCTTTTTAGAGATCGTGCTCAGGTTTGCTACAACTTCAGCAAAACCCATGAAAGCAAGCTCACGATAATGAACTACTTCTTCCATGCCTGCTTCACGCATATAATCACCGCCAAATCCTCTGAAGGTAGCGATAGGCTCACGTAGCTTGAGTTGCCTGATCAGATTGCCCCCATGCAGGTCGCCTGAGCGTTCACCGGCTATTAAATAGAATTTCATTCAATGCGAAGATGGCAGTTCTTTATTGCTCTCCAAAATATTCCACGTAGTTCCGCGGTGTTTCGTAGAGACGAAGGCTGTGCAGCTTACCGCGACTTGTAATAGAGGGAAGATGCTTTTCGAGAATTTTCCAGATTTCGACAATCAGGTTTTCACAACTGGCCATTTTGCCTATCATAAATTCCACATCGAGATTGATGTTTTTATGATCCAGCTTATCTGTTACTTCATTGCGAATAAGTGTGCTCAACTTTTTCATGTCAACTACGAATCCTGTTTCGGGATCAGGAATTCCTTTGACGGTTACGATGAGATCGAAGTTATGGCCGTGCCAATTTTCATTAGCACACGGGCCAAACACCGCTCTGTTCTTGTCTTCCGACCAATCGGGATTGTAGAGCTTATGCGCTGCGTTAAAATGCTCTTTGCGGGAAATGTAAAGCATGTCCCAAAATTACTACTTATCCCCGTGTTTTAAACACTCAGGCTATTGAGGTAAGAGATCACAGCAACGAGGTCATTTTCCTTCTTCAGCGATAAGTTATTCTCTTTAACGTAATCAAGAATTTTCTGCTCATACTCAGAAAAGGAATCTGCGAATTGCTTTTTGTTTAAGCTGATTTCAACCAGGTTCATATCCTTCATTACAAAGTATACAACTTTCCGAGTGTAATAATCATCCTGATCGCCCATATCCAATGCAGAAACATATTTACCCTGAACCAGCTTAACTTCTGTTCTTGAGTAAAGCGTATAACTTCCAGTGTGAAGTTCTCTCAGGAAACCCAGAAACTTGGGTCCACTGGTATTGTTGAGGGTTGATGCATTTACATATTTTTCAGTTTGCAGAGTCAATTGATTAAAAATCGTAAAACTCTGAACAAATTTATGCTCTGCCACTTTCCGAACACCATCGATAAGAATTTCAAATATGTTCGATTGTAAATTATAGCGAATAGATTTATCGGCCAATTTGGAACCATTAATAAAATTGAGCGTTCCAGAAAACCACTGCTCATATAAATATGTATTTCCTTTAATCTCTTTTGTATCCGCAGTCGTTTCGCGTATAAATCCCAACGCTAATGGATTTGTATCCATGCTTTTAGACTGAGTTCCCAATACATTTTGACCATACAGATTTCCGACAACCAATAGAACCAACAACGTCACATAAACTTTCATATAAACTTTTTTTTAATGATAATAGATTAGTAGTGAAAAATGACGAGCCTCTATATGATTACCCTTCTCCTCGCTTTTAATTCTAACGCCCAGCAACACTTCTTTATTGGGGAAACCATACTGTATATCTCCTGAACGAATGGAGTGAAGCTCATACCTGATTCTGGAGAATAATGAAGATCCTTCAATATGCATATCATCTGTCAGGTTATATATATCAACTACGCATCGTACGCTCTCTCGCTCGCTCCTTAAGGAGGCCTTAAAGATAATTGAATCAATATTCTGATACTTACTTATTTCAAAAGAAAATTTTGAAGTCGCGGTCTGATCCAGCAGCTTCCATTCATTAGAAGTTCCGGTAAAATCCCCGTCAAATTCCAGGTCAATAACCAAGGGGTCATTAAAAGCTGCAGGGGGAGGTTGGACTTGAGGTAAATCTGCACAACCTACACAGGTAACTATCATATAAATGACAATAACTCTCTTCCTTAAAAACAAAGAAAAATTACGCATCACGCTGGTATGTTATACTTAACTATCACACTCTCCATCAGCACAGCCTTTACTACTGTACTTAACCTCTCACATCTTGCAAACACAACACGTTTCAAACAACGCAGGATCACTTCATAAACGAAAAAAAAGAGCAACGGAAAACGTTGCTCTTTTTCAAAATTTCAATATTTATTTAACCCTTCTTACAGAAGTAAGATCACTCGTAAGAACGGAGCTTAGTCTCTTACTGCTACGACCAGAACCAACTGATTCATCATCCAGATTAAAGATCTCGTACGTACCATCAGTAACTACGATGGAAGCTAGAGGAACTGAAACTGCATCACCTGGATCAGCTGCTGAAGTTGGAGAATCTGAATTATAGATGTCAGCTTCCTGAACAATTTCAAAAGCATCAATAGAACCGCATCTTTCAAAAGTTAACGTGATAGGATATTCTACTAAAAACTCTCCTATATCAACTCTCTGTTCCCAGAAATCAGCATAGAGGATATACTCACCGTCCGGCAGACCTTCTAACGAAAGATGTTCTGCTGCAAGTGTTGCACCGGCATCAATCACATCGTCTTCCTCAACAGAATATAAAAGCAAATCGATATCAGCTAAGGCGTAAGGTCCCTGGCCGGCAAATAAGCCACCCACAACCTCATCTCCTGCGTTTACCCACTCCATTGTTACATCAAGTGCTTCACCAACACTATTTTCAATAGTAATGGTGTTAAGCGTTACAGGCGTGATGTCTGCATTCGCTGTTCTGTCGTCACCAACTTGTAACTCCAGTGTTTTGGATGCTTCAATCCCGCAATCGGTTAAGATTGACACGGTAATGGTTGCTGAAGTTTCACCTTTTGGAATAATTGTCCGTGTCGCTACATCGTAGTCTTCACCTGCAACGGCATCACCGCCAACCTGAACTACATAAACAGCTACGTCCACAATTTGAGCTTCGCTCAGTGTTACCTCGATATCAAACGTTTCTTCATCTCCTTCACTAACCGTTGTACCTGCAGCAATGGAAGATGCATCAACTGTTATTGTTGGCGAAGTTGGTTTAAGACGGGATTCACCCGTGAAGTCATCGCTGTCGCAGGCGGAGATCAAAACTCCCAATGCGATAGCTATTGAATATATTTTATTATTGAATTTCATCTTACTCTTGGTTAAAGGCTATAATTAATCATTTTTAACATAGTCCATATGAAATACTCTATTTCCTGCTGCAAACGTGATGATGTACTCAAAATGCAGGTTTCCAGTAGCCGGATCAAATGTACCTTCTCCTTCAACTTGGTTTGAATAAGCATCGCATAAGTTTTGTGAAGGAATTGTCAGCACACCGCACACATCCTCAAAAATGAATGGACACGGATCATCAATTGTAGCTGCAGTATAGTGACCTGATCTTGTTGTTTTGTAAACACCAGGAGATACTTCGGTAATTGTTTCAGGGAATGGCCCAACAGGAACATCAGCGTTTCCAGTTTCGGCACGATCCCAGGTACCTGAGTATGTGTAAGACCCTGCCAAAGCAGAAGAACAGTTTACCGTGATGCTAAGTTGAGCAGCATCCGAATACAGAATTCTTCCATCTTCATGCGTGATTCTCACAACAAAAGAAAATACATCACCGATTCTCAAGTCACCTTCTTCAACATCCAGACCTTCCAGAAAGTTATCCAAGTCCGAAATTGCAAAAGTATGAGGCAGTTCAGTAAATGTTTCTTCTACGACTTCCACTCCGTTAAAACGCTTCACGATGGCGTATTCCTCAACATCCGAAACAGGAAATTGCAAGTCAACTGTCATGCTAAGCTCGTTATCCGAGAACGTCACTTCATTTGTTTCAGAATCGGGAGTCCCTAAAAGCTTACCACTTCCATCTACCTTTAATACAGCGCCTCCGGATTTCGAATCTTCTGTTACCAGATCATCCGGATTTACGCAAGCCGCACTTAGGAGAAGCGCAACAATCCATATTTTATTTTTTATTATGTTTTTCATGTTATCCATATTAATGTGTTGGGAACAATTATTGCATCCACCAGATAGGTGTAGTTAACAAATCAGCACCTTGAACCGTAACTGCTGCCTTATAACTTGAACCATTCAATGCTTGTTCTGTTGGTGGGTACGAATACCGTGATGGAATTTGATTAACAGCACCTTCAATAGCAGGAGTTAATACTGGAATTCCGGTTCTTCTCCATTCAGTCCAGGCTTCAATACCCTGGCCAAACAATGCTATCCATTTTTCTGTTTGAATTTGAGCAGGTGCTGTACCTGAACTGTAAGGGTGCGCTAAGAGGTATGCGTTTGCATCACCTGTAGCCACTCCGTTACTGCTCATAGAAGCAAGAACGCCATTATCAAAATGTATTTTTGCAACCGCATCTCCTCCTGAAATCAATCCACGTTTTGCTGCTTCAGCGATCAACAATTCCTGTTCAGCATACGACACAAAGTATGCTGGTGCAGTAGCAGCCAGGTATAATGTGCCAATTGGAGAAACGTTATCATAGTTGTACTCATCGCTCGGAACATCAATTATTCCGGATGGCTTACCTCTATAGTCTCCGTCTTTGTTTTCTTGAGCGTAGACTGGTAAACGTGGATCGCCTGAAGCTGCTAATATGTCAACCAACGCACTGTTAACCTTAAACTCACCCCTGTTACCTGCAACAATATTTGCATTTACCGGGTTGTTATTTGGTGCAGCTGCTAGGTAAACGAGCTTCGCTTCGTCATCGTTAGATGTGAAGATTGAGCGATTACTAACAATTGCTTGCAATTCAGCCTGTCTGCTAAAATCTGAACGATTTGAGATACGCATCAACAAACGAAACTTCAATGCATTACCGAATTTTTCCCACTTTGCCCAATCTCCGTGATACACAATGTCTGAAGCTGCAGCGATTGTACCGCCACTTGCTGAAAACAAAGCATCCGCTTCATCAAGCTTAGCTAACAAGGAAGTGTAGATTTCTTCCTGTGTATCATACTTTGGTGTATTAATACCTTCTTTAGCACGCAACGCTTCTGAATAAGGAATGTCTCCGAAAATATCAGTTAATACTGAAAATGCATAGACCTCCATCACCACTGCAATACCTTCCAGGTTAGTGTTAGCCTGACCTTGCGCAAGCGTGCGCATGATTCTGGCATCCTGAATAGTACCTGCATATAATGCGTTCCAGATCGCATCAAATTGCGTATCACGCGGCTTGTAGCGTTCCTCATCGTTGTACTGAACTTTCGCCCAGTGCTGCGCCCAGGCGCTTCCCATATCGCCACCATTAAAGGTGCTATACAATTGATCCATTGTATTCTCTGCCAATGCAGGGATCAACAGTTCCGCAGGCACCGCGATCGGCCCGTTGGGGTTTTTATTTATTGAGTCAAAATCTTCTGTGCAGGAAAATACCGCTACACAAGAGAGAAGACCTGATAGTATATACTTATTTAGTTTCATGTTCGTAAGGATTAAAATTAACTACAGTTTAAAGTTGACGTTGAATCCTATGCTGCGATTGGTCGGAATCTGACCAAACTCAATACCTAAACCTGCGTTTCCTGAGTTGAAAGAAGTTTCCGGATCAACGTGCGGAATTGTAGCATACAACAATGCAAGATTTCTACCAACAATTGAGACCGTGATGTCTTTGATTGGGAAATTTCCTAATAATGAGTTAGGAATTCTGTATCCTAATTGCAGTTGACGAAGCTTGATGTAAGAGCCATCAAAAACTGATGATTCAGCAACATCATTTGAATACGCAGCTTTGTTGTACTGCTCAGCAGTTACTACTACGTCATTCTTTCTGAACGTTCCGTCTCCGTTAGCAATTACACCTGTTCCCACAATACCCGTTTCACGACCTTTCAATGTTTCTTCCAGCACTCCGGAATATCTTCCCCATGTAGTAGTCATAGAGTAGATATCTCCACCATAACGACCATCAACCAATACATCCAGGGTTAAACCTTTAAAGGAGAATGTATTTGTGATACCGCCCGTCCATTGAGGAGTTACGTTACCTAAAACACGGTAAGTTTCATCGATCAACGGCAAGCCATTGTCGCCATGTACGATATTACCTTTAGGATCTTTCACAAAGCCTGGGCCGAAAATAGCTCCATAAGGCTCTCCAACTCTTGCCTGAACTGTAACGTTCCACTGACCACCGCCAGGGATGTTAAGTGCTTCCAATCCTGGAGCCAGCTCAGTAACTTCGTTGATGTTACGTGCCCAGTTTACTACAACATTCCACTCAAATCCATTCGATAATTTAACAGGAGAACCACCTAATTGAAGCTCGATACCTTTGTTGGTCATCTCTCCAATGTTCGTGTTTCTTGAGGTATAACCAGATGCTCCGGATACCTGAACAGGAATGATCTGATCGTTGGTTGTCTTATCGTAAACAGTAATTCCTGCATTCAATCTTCCCTGGAAGAAACTTGCATCAACACCAAACTCAAGAGAAGTTGTGATTTCAGGTTTCAATTGCGGGTTTAGCAAGCTATTCGCTTCAGAAGGAGACAATACTGAACCCCAAGGTGCTCTGAAAGCAAAGGTTTGGATCAGGTTATAAGGTTGAGTATCGGAACCAACCTGTACCCAGCTACCACGTACTTTCAAGAATGAAAGGGTATTGGATTCGATGCCTAAAATATCAGACAGGGCAGCACTTACTGAAACGCCTGGATAGAAATAAGAATTTTCTTCGCTAGGAAGTGTACTTGACCAGTCGTTACGTCCTGTTAAATCCAAGAACAAATAGTTTTTATAAGACAGATTTAATGATCCGTAAACACTATTCACACGCTTGTTATTCTTGAAGTTAGTTGTTGTTACTGCAACACCTGACTTCACGTTAGAAAGGTTGTAAACACCTGGTAATTCAAGTTCAGGTGCAGTGCCTATTAATTGAGAGAACTTTTCATCTCTTCTGTTAGCACCGGCTGAAGCTGCCAGAACGAAATCTGTTGCAATGTCCTTACGGAAAGAGAGCAAGAAATCAGTGTTCGATTCATAGTTTGTTTCTGTATACTCCTGATAGAAACCATTACCGTTGGTTGTACTTTCAATTCCTTTTGCTCTTATTCTTACTTGAGACTCTGTGAAGTAGTCAACACCTGTTCTTACGAACACGCTTAACCAATCTGTAAGCTTGTAGTTGGCCTTAACGTTTCCAAACACACGGTCTTTATCGTTAGCGTTTATGTTATTATGAGCTGCCCAGAAAGGGTTGTTTTGAAAACGATCATTCCAGTTTACCGGAGAATATCCTGCACCCAAGCCTGTTGTTGCCAACGGAAGGTTTTTGTAATCCTTTAAAGCATTGAAATCAACGTTTCTTCCTGACCAGATAAACTGTTGAATCGGGTTTTGACCGGTGTAACCAGTTTGTGGTCTGTTATCGCTTTTTCCTTTAATGTAATTAACCGAAAAATCCGTGCTAAGCTTGGAAGTCAAGTTTAATCCAGCATTAACAGCAACTGTTCTTCTTGATAAATCTGTATTGGGAAGTGTACCGGTTTGTTTCAGGTTTGTTAATGAAAGTCTGAAATTTCCTTTGTCATTTGCTCCAGATAATGCAACGTTTTGGGTTGCTAAAACACCTGTGTCAAAGAAGTCTTTAAGGTTATCTGGTTGAGAAACCCATGGAGCAGGCCGACCATTTGAATTCCATTGTACAGCTTCGAGGCCGACATCCAATGGCATACCCCAGCTTTCATCCACACCTTCATCACCGGCAGAACCATCTATGTATTCAAAATAGCTATCGCTTGCACCTTGGCCATAAGAGTTCTGAAAATCAGGCAATCTCATCGGGCGGTCGAATTGCAGGGAAGTGTTAACTGAAACACCAAGACCTTTAGTTCCTTTTCCTGACTTCGTAGTAATAAGAATAACACCGTTTGATGCTCTTGATCCGTAAAGCGCAGCTGCGTTTGGACCCAGTACGGTTAATGTTTCAACATCATCCGGGTTAATATCAGCAGCTCCGTTACCAAAGTCAGTACCACCGCCACTTCCGGAGTTACCAGTAGCTCTGTTGCTGATAGGAATACCATCAACCACAAATAATGGCTGGTTGTTTCCAGTAATAGAAGAAGCACCTCTTAACACAATACGTGTTGAAGAACCTACTGCACCAGATGAGCTTGTAATTTGCGCTCCGGCAACTTTACCAGAAAGAGAACTGATAATGTTCTGTTCGCGTGCAGATGTAAACTGCTCGCCTTTTACTTCCTGAACAGCATATCCAAGACCTTTCTTAGATTGCTGAACACCGAAAGCTGTTACAACAACTTCATTCAGTACGTTAACATCAGATTCAAGTGCAATATCAATTACACTTTGTGTTCCAATTTCAACTTCACTGGTTTTCAAACCAATAAAGGAGAATACGATTGTACCGCCAGTTGACGGAACAGATAAGGAAAAACGACCATCAGCATCCGATTGGACACCAATTGCAGTTCCTTTTAGTAAAACGTTTACTCCGGGAAGCGCAGAACCATCTTCATTAGAGGTTACGCGACCAGAGACCGTGCGATCCTGAGCCGAAACTTGCAACGAAGCAAGCATAAGCACCATTGTCACACAAGACAGTAAAAGTCTCTTCATAAGATTTAGGTTTAGGTTAGTTAAACAAAACTTGAGCAGTAAACATATAACAAAATTTTAATCTTAAAAAGATTAATAACTTAAAATTAGCTACTGATTTTACTATTAAATACCCAATAATGGGTTAAAAATTGAAGAGAAGGGTCTTAAATAAGGGCAAATCATACCCTTATGTTAAGTAGACGGGAAACGCAGGCTTCAATTTTATACCCATTTTAGAGGTACTAAAAACCATAGGTGGTACCCTTTTAGGGTATATTATTTAGAAATGAAGGTGTAAATAGATTTGCCCTAAGAGCCAGGGTAATCTTACTAAGGGTAGGCTTACAATTCCATGTATTACAAAGGATGCTAAAGAATGGTGAATTCTATCCTTCTGTTAAGTTGACGGCCAGCATCCGTAATATTTGTATCCACTGGTTTGGAGGAACCAAAACCCTTTGCGGTTAGTCTTTTGGGATTTATTCCCTTAGAAATTATGTAGGCATAGACAGATTTTGCCCTCTTTTCGGAGAGTTGTTGATTGTAGGCTGCATTGCCTGTGTTATCGGTGTGACCCCCTATTTCCATGCTGATTTGAGGGTTTTGGGTAAGAAAACTAACGATTTTTTCCAGTTCAGTAAATGACTTTTCCTTGAGTTCATACCGGTCTATATCAAAAAATATATTCTTAAGAACTGATCCTTCTCCTCTTAAAGCAGGATCAAGCGGAATGTTAATTACTAACGGATCGAAATGCTTTATCTCAACATAATTGAAATTAAGGCTCTTAAACAAATACGCCTTTTTATTAACATACAAGGCATACTCCGAACCTTGCGTTAATACCATTAAGTATTGTCCTGAAATAGAATCAGACTCTACCAATGAAACAATCTCATTTTTGTTGATATCGAAGAGTTCTATCTGTGCCTTAAGCGGACGATTAGTTTTTGAATCGGTAACAATGCCTTTTACATAGTTACTTTTAAATCTAAGTATCTGATCTTCAGGTATTTTTATCTCAACAAGAATTGATTTCTCCTGGCCATTTGGAAGGATTTCTTCGTGAGAATAATAACCCTTTTCCCCATCTGCGGTAATGAATAAAGAGTATTGATTTTCGTGGTCATTAATCGGTGCTCCCATATTTACAGGCTTTGACCAGGCATTGTCAGTCCTCTCAGTGTAAAATATGTCATACCCTCCAAATCCTACTAACCCATTTGTAGCAAAATACAGGGTCTTTCCGTTTACATGAATAAAAGGAGATCGCTCATCGTACTGTGTGTTGACAGGCTCACCCAAATTTCGTGCTTTTGTCCACTTTCCATTGTCACCAAGCGTGGTATACCAGATGTCGTTTCGACCAAATCCCCCTTTCCGATCCGATACAAAATAGAGTACCCTTCCATCGGCTGAAAGTGTAGGTTGTGATTCCCAATCGCCTGAATTAACGTTTGGACCTAAATTCACAGGTTTAGACCATTCACTACCGGTTTTTATACTTTCGTATAGATCGCAGTTCCCACTGTACCCTCCATCTCCGCAAGCGGTGAAGATGAGCTTTCTACCATCCGCTGAAATCGTACAAGTACCTTGATTATCGGGTGTATTAATGTTGAGAGAAATAGATTGAGGCGCGAGCCACCGACCCGATTGATCTTTCTGACTTACTACCAGATCTTCGTCATCATCCCTGCCTTGACCTCGTCTTCTGGTGAAAATCAATTCTTCCTGATCAGCTGTAAGCGCTGGAAAATATTGCAGTGCAAAGCAATTAACCGTATCACTCAGAGGCTTTGGCTGATGTTTACTATTAACGCCTTGATTATCAAGTGCAAACTGAGCATTCTGAATCCAGCCATTCACTTTGTTAATACGTTGCTTGTTTTGCGTTTCAGCTTTCACAAAGTCTGACAGCACAGTTATTGCATTGTTGTACTGGCCTGAAACCATGTAGGCCTCACCCAGGTCGTACCAGATTATCTTCTGCTTGCGCAGGTCTTGCGTAAGTGTTAACGCGTACTTGAAATTATTAATGGCTCGCTCATAATCTTTGAGGTTCATGTACACAATGCCCAAGCGATAATATGCTTCTGTAAATTTTTTATCCTTTTGAATAGCCTCCGTTAACGCAGCGATGGCTTGTGTGAAATGGCCGCGCACGCGGAAATTATCTGCTTCTATATAAAGCTCAGTTGCTTTTTTTGATTTGGTATCAAGCCCGGCTTGTGCAAACAACACTGCGGGAAGCAGAACAATGCCTAAAATAAGTACACGAATCATGTTTAAAACTATAAAACAATCTTTGATACATCAATTTCGGGGCCATCAAATGCCAGCATGGCATTGATCAGGCGGAAGGTTTTAAAGGATGGAATATCTTGCACACGCACGGGCGCAGCTTTTATTTCGGCTGTGTCAAGCAGGAATTGCCGCATCGTTCCCTTTAATAAAGGAGCATTAGGTGTAATCCAGTTTACACCATCGTAAAAAATAATGTTGCTATATGAAGAATCGGTAACGAAGCCATTTTTAACGATGAGGATATCATCGCAATACTGGCGCTGATTGAAAAGTGTTCCGATCGTATTTCGATCAGTGTATTTGTGTGCGTATTCAATCTCCTGATCGTACACAACTTTTAAACTATTAACCGGTTTAATTTCGTACGGAATAAATTCAACGGATTCAATTTGCTTTGTATAAACAACCCGGCATTTATATAACCCGATCTTAGCAGGCTTATATTTTTTAAGATCTTCAAAAAGATTAATGGAGTTCTTTTCGCCCAACAATTCCTTGACGGATCGATCCATCCGTTGCTGATGATAGCTCAGCCGATGAAAGTTTCCGTTTTGCAGCCTGATGGATTCAAGTAACCGGAACATATACTTTGTCGATCGCTTCCTGGTATTCGGTTTTCGCATCACTTTGAGTAGTGATGCCTCCTCCGCTACGGTAATATAGTTGATTATTAGTTTGTTCAATAAACCGGATCATTACACCACTGTCAAGCTTTTCACCATCGAAGTAGCCAAACACACCTGTATAATAACCGCGTTTCTCTTGCTCAGCTTCTGCGATGATTTGAATAGTTTTTTGCTTGGGTGCTCCGCTGATAGAGCCTGCCGGCAATAGTGAAAGTAATATGTCGCCTAAGCGTGAAGACCAATCGGCAGGCAATGTTCCTGTTATCTTAGAACTAACTTGTAAAAGATCTTTGTTACTGGTTTTGATTTTATCGATGTACCGGAATTTTGAAACGTAAACATTTTCAGCCACAAGGCTGAGATCATTTCGAATAAGATCAACAATTGTTATGTGTTCCGCTTTTTCTTTTTCATCGTTCAGGATAACATCTTCCGCCTTTGGAATGTTTGCATCGATAGTTCCCTTCATTGGATACGAAAAAATTTTATCGCCTTCAATCTTGATAAAAGTTTCTGGTGAGAACACGAGAAACTGATCGTTGAACAGGAGTTTATACTTGGCAGTACTTGCTTGAAATAATTGTTGAAGCGACCGATCTGTTTCGATTTTTGTTTTTATTGTAAGGTTGGTCAGGAATGAATCACCGTATTCCAGATGTTGCAGTACTTTGTTGAATTTGATTTCGTAGTCTGAAAATGAAATTGGATTTTTTTTAAATTCCCTCACCCCTGCCTTCTCCCAGTGGAGAGGGGGCTGATTCGAATTGGTGAATCCATTGATGTTGAAAAGCATTTCTTCGCTATCAACTTCCTTGAGTTCACATGCAAAAGGTTTTTCAAGTTCAAAATCTATGCAAAAGAAAAAAGAAGTCTTGGTTTTCCCCCACGCATTTAATGACAGTTTGAATTCCGGAAGCGTCATTAAGGAATGTTCATGTATTTATGAATC
The DNA here is from genome assembly GCA_965227265.1 of Cyclobacteriaceae bacterium. Lineage (GTDB taxonomy): Bacteria > Bacteroidota > Bacteroidia > Cytophagales > Cyclobacteriaceae > UBA2336. The sequence continues at coordinate 2,671,298 of OZ245738.1, forward strand.
TGCAAGGATACTTCCCAGTTGGGGTTAGCTTTTACGTAAGCAATAATCAACGGAAGCATTTCTTTTTCCTTTGACCATTCGGGCTGTAAAAAAAGCCTGCAATTCGGATTTATTTTTTCCGCAAATTCTTCAGCCCAACTGAAGTCGCTCTTATTATAAACAATCACTTTCAGTTCATTCGCCTGAGTATAAATTGACGGATCAGGTGCTTTAAATTTCTTTGGAGAAAAGCAGATCCAATTCCAACTTCCTGTGAGCGGATAAACGCCCGAAGTCTCAATATTGGTCTGTAAACCAGCTTGTTGCAGGGATTTTGTAAGAGCCGTTAAATCGTGCATTGCAGGTTCGCCACCGGTTATGACAACCAGCTTTGTACCACTTGCTTTCGCGCGCCTCACCATCTCTTCGATAGAAACGAGCGGGTGTGCATCAGCATTCCAAGATTCTTTTACATCACACCAAACACAGCCAACATCGCAACCTCCTAACCGGATAAAATAAGCAGCGTGTCCCTGGTAAAATCCTTCACCCTGAATGGTATAGAAATCTTCCATCAACGGTAATTGATTTACGATTTCGGATTTCGGATTTACGATTTCAGGGTTCACGATTTCAGATTTAGCAATCTAAAAATCAAACAGTCTTAAGGATTTCTTAGTTCGGTCGCGCGAAGCGTATTCAGCAACAGAGAAGCGATCGTCATTGGACCAACGCCACCGGGAACAGGTGTGATGAAAGAAGTTTTGGGAGCGACTCCATTAAAATCAACATCACCTTTCAATGCAAAGCCATTTTTAAATTGCGAACCTTCTACGCGCGTAGTGCCCACATCAATAACAACCGCGCCTTCTTTCACCATATCGGCCGTAACGATACCCGGCTTACCTACCGCTACAATTAATATATCAGCTTGCTTCGTGAAGCTTGCAATGTCTTTTGTGTACTTATGACAAACGGTTACTGTTGCTCTTCCTTCTTCCACCAACATCATGCTGAGTGGAGCACCTACCAATCGGCTTGCGCCAATCACTACACAATTCTTTCCTTCCGTTTCTATTTTGTAACGCTTCAATAATTCCATAACACCATACGGTGTGGCAGGTAATAACAATGGATTTTTTGAAACAATGCTTCCAAAATTTCTATTGGTAAAGCCATCCACATCTTTATCGGGGCGAATCTTTTCAGTAATCTTTTCAACGGAAATATTTGCCGGTAATGGAAGCTGAACAATAAAACCATCCACATCTTCATCGCGGTTTACCTGATCGATGTGTTTCATCAACTTATCTTCCGCGATTGTATCGGCAAAGCGCATCATCGTGTAATGAAAACCAACTTCCTTGCACGCTTTTACTTTATGATCAACATATGTTTGACTCGCGCCATCATCTCCTACTAAAATGATTGCCAGGTGCGGCACTTTTTTACCGGCTAACTTGCGGGCAGCAACTTTCTCTGAAATCTCTTTCTTAATATCCGAAGAGATTTTGCGACCGTCAATAAGCGTGTATGTTGATGCCTCTGTCATGCTTAATCTATTTTTAATACAGCCATAAATGCTTCCTGTGGAATCTCCACGTTACCCACCTGGCGCATGCGCTTCTTACCTTTTTTCTGTTTCTCTAACAGTTTACGTTTACGGGAAATATCACCACCATAACACTTGGCAATTACGTTTTTACGAATTGCACTGATGTTTTCACGGGCTACAATTTTCTGGCCGATAGAAGCCTGGATCGCGATCTCGAACATCTGGCGCGGAATCAATTCTTTTAATTTTTCACACAGCTTGCGGCCCCAATCCTGGGATTTTCCACGGTGAACAATCGCGCTTAAGGCATCAACCTTTTCACCGTTCAACATCACATCCAACTTCACCATATCCGATTCGCGCATGCCAATCAAGCTATAATCCAATGACGCATAGCCACGGGAAATGGATTTAAGTTTATCGAAAAAGTCGAAGACAATTTCAGACAACGGCATCTCGAACGACATCTCTACCCGATCCTGGGTGAGGTAATTCTGGTTCATGATCTGGCCGCGTTTTTCAATACATAAATTGATGATCGCACCGATGTAATCAGATTTCGTAATGATTTGCGCTTTTATATACGGCTCTTCAATGCTCTTCATCCGGGTAGGATCCGGCATTTCCGAAGGCGCATTAATAAACAGTTCAGAACCATCGGTTAAGATTGCCCGGAAGCCCACCGAAGGAACGGTAGTGATTACCGTCATGTCGAACTCACGTTCTAATCTTTCCTGGATGATCTCCATGTGCAGCATTCCTAAAAATCCGCACCGGAAACCGAAACCTAACGCAGCCGAAGTTTCAAGCTCCCACACCAATGAAGCATCGTTTAACTGAAGTTTCTCCATCGATGCACGTAACTCTTCAAACTCAGTCGTATCCACCGGATAGATACCGGCAAACACCATCGGCTTAACTTTTTCAAATCCTCTCACGGATTCACCTGGATTGATCGCATTCGTAATCGTATCACCTACATGAACTTCACTCGCTACTTTTATACCCGAGATGAGATAGCCTACATTACCAGCGCTGATCTCGTTACGCGGGTGCTTATCTAATTTCAACACACCAATTTCATCGGCACCATACTCTTGGCCGGTACTGATAAACTTAACTTTATCACCTTTCTTCATCGTGCCGTTGAAGACACGGAAGTAAATTTCAATTCCTCTGAAAGAATTAAATACCGAATCGAAAATCATCGCTTGCAGTGGAGCTTTTGGATCACCTTTCGGGGCGCTTACGCGATGCACGATAGCATGTAATATTTCAGCAATTCCCTTTCCTTCTTTTGCACTTGCGGAAAGAATATCTTCACGTTTGCAACCGATCAAATCAATAATCTCATCGGCAACAACTTCCGGATTCGCGTGTGGCAAATCGATCTTGTTCATGACCGGGATAATTTCCAGATCATGCTCTAAGGCGAGGTATAAGTTTGAGATCGTTTGAGCCTGAATTCCCTGACTTGCATCTACGATCAGTAACGCTCCTTCACAAGCAGCAATGGCACGCGAAACTTCGTATGAAAAATCTACGTGCCCCGGAGTGTCGATCAGGTTAAGAACATATTGCTGACCATCCAGTGTATAATTCATCTGGATGGCATGGGCCTTAATGGTAATGCCTTTTTCCTTTTCCAGATCCATATTGTCGAGCACCTGGTTCTCCATTTGGCGCTCGTTCAGCGTGCCGGTAAATTCCAGCATACGATCAGCCAGGGTGCTTTTGCCGTGGTCAATGTGGGCGATTATGCAAAAATTGCGGATGTTTTCCATTCCCGTCAGTTCCTCAATGAGTTTTAAACCGCAAAAGTAGGGAATTTAAAGGCAACAGGCCTTATTTCTAACGATTTTTAAAGTCGCGGGAAATAGCAGGAATTAAGAAAACATAGTGCCTCTAATTCAGCACTGTTCGACAAGCCAATTAATGAACAATTAGCTTAATGGATTCAAGCTTATTGTTATACTTTACCCTGACGATGTATAGTCCGGGTGCAAGCTGCCGGCTTAACTGGAATGAGAAATTCGAAGTACTTCCCGTTTCCACCGTGTGCGACACCAGTAAAACATTTTGCTGAGAAAGTATTTCCAGTTGACTGAGCTGAAAAGGGGTTGCACGATCCAGTGTCAAATTAAGCTCATTTCCATTCGTTGGATTTGGATAAACTGACATTTTACGTTCTTTCCCTTGCGCTGTTTCTACCCGAATGATTTTAGAGTATGAGATTGTACTATCATAATCCGTTTGCTTCAGGCGATAGTAAGTTTCTTTCGGAAACGGAGTTGAATCGATGTACTCATAACGATGCGTTTCTGAGGAAGTTCCTGCACCCTGAATTTTTGCTATCGCTTCAAACTGGGTACCGGAAGCAGATCGTTCAAGCGTAAAGTAATCATTGTTCAATTCGCTTGCAGTCTCCCAGGTTGTCGCAACAACCGGACTTTCATACGAAGCTTTAAACGACACAAGCTCAATCGGCAGCGGTGTTGTAGTCAAGTTTGTTGAACCAATAGTGAAGTAATCGTTGTTCGAAAAATTCACTGCGGTTACGGTGAAGATCTGACCGGTAAGTGTTCCGGTAAGCGGGGTTACATCATTGTCCGCAAAGCCATCACCATCGCGATCAATCAATAAACGAAGATCGGCCTGAGTCTTATTTCCCACCAAGGTTAAGTCAAAGCTGATGGTTACTGTACCCGTCTCACCAGTTTCGGCCATGCGCCATACACGACTCATGCGACCCTTTATTAATGTTGCATCTACGTCAACTGTATTGCGCACATTAATGGTAGCGTTATTGCTTCCCCAAATCAGGAAGTCAAGATCATCCAAACTGCTGGGGCTTTGAACGCGTACTACGGGATTGTAATTAGCGCTTTGCGAATTGGATTGATTCAGGCGTGAAACAACATCACGGCCAATGCCAGCGATATCGAATTTATAAGAACTGTGCGTTGTTGTGGTTGGATATATTACCGTTCCCGTTGATGCTGTGTAATTGGTAAGAGACGTTTGATTTAACGTAATACCATATTTTATTGCCAGGTATGAATCAATCCTGTTTCGTTCTCCGGCACTAAGATCGCGGTTGTAAAAAATAAACTCTGCAATGTCTCCGTTCAATCCGTTTGCACCTCCCTCGGCTGCACCGATTCTGGGAGCAGGAAACGTAAGCGATCCTCCTGCCTCTGTTAAAATATTTTCAAGTGCTCCATTGTGATAAATACCAAAGCGAACAGCATAATCCCGGTAGTAATCAATTATCTGCGGAACAGCTGTAGTGATGTTTGAAGTAGTAGCTGGTCCATCAAAGGGTGGATTCGAATCAATTCGCTCTTGTAACGCAGCCTTACTGGTTGTTAATAATTTCAGGGAGAACACTGGAGTTGTATTCGATGTTCTATCCAGGATGTATCCTCCGGTAGTATTGGTCAATGTTCCGCCATTGAGTGTTGTAGGTCGAACAACTACTGACATATTCAAATCACTGGTTGTGCTTATGCCGAGTGTTCCAAGATCTAAAAAACGCGTAGTCGAAAATCGCAGTATTGGATTTCCATTCATCACGCCAGTCTGATAGGTAGGTCGGTTGCCGGCTGTTGCCTGGGTTGCATTTGCAGCAGTAACTCCACCCCGGGTATTCCATTGTTGAACAGTTTGCCCGTTTGTTGCAAGTGTAGTTCCCGCATTCACATAAACATCTTCATCGGCACGCAGCCATACGGTCGTAGCGGCTACACCACCTGGTCCTGGAATCAATGGACAGGCTAATGAAAAATATTCATTGTTGTTAATGCCAGTTCCGGTAAACGTAACTACGTTGCCAACGATACTTCGACCGGTAATGTGTGCTGCAGCATTACTGAAGTTTCCATCATCATCCACCAGCAATGCAAATTTTGTAGCATCGGTCATGTCTATTCCAAGACCTGACACATCAAATGAAATTGAAAATGTACCGGTTTCTCCCGTTTCGGCTACACGCCAGGATCTTGTAAGTCTATTAATATATGGTGATGGTACATCGGTAGAATTCCAAATCGTAGGTGCGTTATGTCCCCACACTAAGAAATCTCCGTCATCGAGTGAAGAGGGATTAAAGATGCGAACAATGCTCAACGAATTCTGACTTTGAGATCCGGTTTGATTCAGACCCGATGTATTATCGCGCGCAATACCGGCAATATCATTATCAAAAAGATCGTGTGATGTTGCTGCAGGGAAAACGGTTGTTCCTGCAGCGTTTACATAATTTGTGGCAACGGTTTGATCGAGTGTAATTCCATATTTCAGTGCTAAGTAAGATTCAACGCGATTACGGTCTGCATTTGACAAAACAGTATTATAGATGATTGTTTCAGCAAAGTCACCATTCAAACCACCATTTGTTGTTGTAGCGTGCCGACCAATACGAATATTTGGGCCGGTAATACCTTCGCTATCTCCGCCAGATGTAACATCTAGTCTGCCATTAATATGAATTCCGTAACTCGTGCCAACGTTTCGGAAATAATCTATCACCGTGAATGTGCCAGTGGGTGCAGATACAACAGACACAGGGCCTGTTAAGCTTCCACCTGCATCGTTTCTCTTTTGATAGAAATATTTATCTGTGTTTACAATTTTAAAGGACATGAGGTTATTAGTGCCGGTAGGTCTGTCAATAATGAATGTACCGTTGCCATCTGCCGTTCCTCCAGCCACATATGAATTTTGCTTAAAGACTAAAAACATATAGAAGCTTTCTGTTGGCCCTACACCAGGGGCTGCGAGACCATCGAGGAATTGATCGCTCGAGAAGCGCAGCACGGGATTGCCATTGATGATATTTGTCCGATAAACCGGCTTATTACCCAACGTCAACTGACGGGCATGGTTGGCCACCGGGCTTTGATCATTCCATTGCTCCACGGTTTGGCCATCCGTAGCAGCCGTAGTACCGCTGTTTGTAAACGTACCTGCATTTGCTTTCAGCCACCAGCGTAAATTACCGGAAACACCCCCCGGACTTTGGGCCAGAAGATTATTGGATATCACAAGGATGACAAGCAGGGCGGGAAATAACTTTTTCATAGACAAAAACTTATCAAAGGTACTTTTTCTGACCCAAAAGAAATAGTGCTTTCTTCTTAAATATCAAGGCTTTGCAGCCTTAAGGCATTAATCAGGTAAGAACTTTACTAGTAACAAGCATATCAATTTGACAGAATGTCTGATGCTGATTACGCTATGAGATAATAACAGCTCATGAGCCGCGCAAAATGTTTTCTTTACAACTTTATAATGTGACACAACCTTACCTTTAATTTGCTTCCGCTGGAATACAGTCTAGTACCTTAAGGCAGGTTATTTAGAAATTTGGATTATTTTTGTGCCCCTTGCCACACTAGGCAATTGGCTTTGTAGTTCAATGCCCGGCTGACGCCAGTCGGACGGGGATAGAATATAGAGAGTAATGGCTCCGTAGTTCAATGGATAGAATATAAGTTTCCGGAACTTAGGATGCAGGTTCGATTCCTGCCGGGGCTACCAAGAGAGCAACTTGAAACAAATTCAGGTTGCTTTTTTTGCTTTTAACCTACTGTTATCCACAAATTAATGATACCGCTTCGTATCTAGTTCGGTACTTTTAAAGTGAGGAGCATCAATCTAAACACACTAACTTCATCACAGCTACAATTAGCTATAGCAACAAAATATTAGTTTGAAGAAACTTTAAAACTGATAAGTATAATTGAATGTACCCGTTAACTCACTATAAGCCGGTTGCTCCATAACTTCTTTTAACCGATTTACCAGGTTAATACCCAATGAAAGCGCATGCGGACTTCCGGTATTTTTCTCTTTCCCCTTTGGAGTATAGCTCAGGCTGATTCTGTTGTTTAATACAGGACTTGTTTTTATACCATTGCCTGACGAAGCGTTATAGGAACTTGCCCAGGAACACCGTAATACTTTTTCGAGCATGGCTTTTGTGAGGCTCAGAGTAGGGCCCCAATACGATGTTTTAACTCCCATGGCATTGGATGAATAATAATTGCCCGCAATGGCAACCGTAAGGTTTGAAGGCACTACCGAATAGCTGTATCCCGCATTGATCATAATAAAGTTAGAGACATTGCTTTTATGCTGATATTCTGCTTTGTCTTTAGCCTGCTGGTGACTTAGTGTAAGCATAATACTTTGAGGATTTTCTTTATCACCCAGGTTACGGATTACGGAGAAGTTCGTGGTTTGACTTACCTGATAGAAATCCAGTGTATCCAATGAATTTCTAAAGAACGGGTCTTGCTGCGGCCGAAGGTTAGTAAAGGATGAAAAGTTGGAGTAGCTACCGGTAAAGTTCCATAACTCATTGGGTGTAAGGTTAGCATTGAATGAAGATACAATGCGTTCGGAAGTAGATTCCCGAGTTTTATCCAGGTTGTTTTGTTGCACGCCCACATTGGCTGCCAGCGTAAGCTTGTTTTTAAACAACCGTGCACTGGGCATGATCGTGATGTTGCGCATATCGTTGTTAAAATAGTATGCACCCAGCGTTTGATATTCCGGAGAAATTTGCTCGAACTTAACCTGCATCGTGTACCAGTTTCCTGTGTATCCAATGCTGGCATTCAGTGCATCAAAATAACGGTTGGTAGCATTCTCTGGCAACAATCCTTTTATAAGGTTATGTGTGGGCTTAAAGGCTGTACTATCATCTTCGGAAGAATTTGCACGTATGTCTGTGTTTAGTGCCGATACAGCATACTCGCCTTCAATAAAAAAACGCTTCAGGAATTTCTTACGAAAATTTAAGCTCATGGCTACATTTTGCTGGGGCGAAAGCTGGCTTTCGGCCAGCACAAACGGAATAGAGTTTACATCGTCTTTGGCTGCAAAAATATTAGCCGATATGATATCACCATTGTCTTCATAACCGATTTTCAAGCCATAGCCCATACGTTTGAATGAAGCATTGGTGTGCTGAAGCGAATCACTTAGCTCGAATGGTACGGCCTTTCTCAGCCGGCCATACATCGCAGCAATTTTCCATTTGCCTGGTGTAAGCTCAACACCGCCCCCTAAAAAAACATGGCCTGCCAGGGTGTAGTTAGAAAATGTCATGGAGTTATAACCGATATAAGTTTTTATCCATTTGTACTGCGGTGCAAAACTGAACTGGTTAAAGGGCTGACTGTAATTACCACCGGCATTACTGTAACTAAAAGTGAACGGAGCGTTATATCCGAACAAATCTATGTTCAGATTGCCGGTAAGAAACCAGTTAAATGGATCTCTCCGTTGTTCAATACCATGAACATAATACCCCACGGTGTTAATATTAATAGAACCGCTAGCCTTCACACCTTTCTTCACACTGAGTGATTCCAGGTTTTGTGAAAACCCAGCCGTGCAGCACAGCATGCACAGCCCAAGTGTCAGGTATGTGAAACGGTTTGGGTTCATGAGGGGTTAGTAGAGGTTTATTCGATAGCGGCTGGTTTATAATTTTGCTAAAACGTTTTAAAAGTCATCCATGCACTGGGATAAACAATGTTATCGGTACAGGTATAAACTACTTGCACTTCATACTCCGTATCCGGGCTCAGGCTGCTCAAAGCCTGCGAATATTCATCCGTACTGAAAAGCGTGGTTTCCGTTTCACCTTTTTTCCGAAAATTGAGTGTGAAGAGTTCAAACTGGCTTATATTAATATCACTATATTCTGCAATCCCGATAGACCAGGTAACGAGAGCCGAAGAAGTTGTTATATCTGCGACATACAGTGAATTGAAGGGAGCACAAACGGTCGTGAATTTTTTCTCCCAGCAATCGTATGACGGATCATCGTCATGGGTATTATAAACCCGTATGATATACTCCGTGGCCGGGTAAAACATATACACAGTCACAAGGGTGTCGTCAACATTTACCTTGCGTACTCGGGCCCTGGTTTCTATGTCAATTTTACCAGCCTGGAATACTTCGAAGCCAAAGCTTTTATAGGTGTTACCATCAATTACATGGTTAACTTTAACTTCAAGTTCTTCTGCGTCATCATAGCGTACGTGAATGACGTCACTGTTCTTGTTACAATTCCATTTGAATTCAGAGCCTTCATTATCGCAGGATATTCCTGCGATGAGTAAACTCATTAAAATCACCTTACTTAAAAATTTCATACTAGCGTAATCTACATGACATTGACCTTATTACATTACCTTCTGTACTTATTCAAGCATTAGTACCAGCTTGCGATTCTGTCTTTAATCCATCTATAAATTCTTCCAGACTAGAGGCTATTACCAAAAATTGCTCTTCCGGGGAATAGTCTGTCCAACGATTAACAAGAATTTTTCCATATGTTTCTTTGTCTACACTTAGGCAAAAGTGCCATCCACCTGGATCCATTGCAAATGGTATAAGTTTTAGATTGTATTCCTTCACGAATTCTTTAGTTAATCCATTTATTTCAGCAAGTGATAGGAAATCATTGATGATATACAAAGATTTTTTGAACACGTATCTATTCTCTAATACACGCGAGTCACTATAAGCTGATAAAAATTCAGTAAAAGAAATAGGAATTTTCTCATTTAAAAGAAGTGCTAAATTATCGATTTCATCTTTTCCAGATAATTTACCTTTCAGCTTAATTGTAAGTTTTTGCATGTTAAAGGTTTAATAGCCACTTCCGAAGAAAGCTCTCCATACTGCCGGAGCACCAGCGTGAGTCATACCTGTGCAACCCAGACCTCCATGTGCATCTGTTCTTACTAATTGCATAGTGCACTCCCATTTGCCAGTAGATTGATTCAAAACAAAGTCATCGAGATGGTGCCAAGTATATTTTATCATATTGCCACCATTATCCAAGAAATATGGCGACTCAGAACCAAATGTATTATCAAGACCGATCTTTTTGTTGGCTTCTAAAAAATCGTCAAGCCTGTTTCCTTGCATTTCAATTTTAACTACAGCAGTCTTGTTTGGCGGCAGATATTGGCTAGGGCATAAATATCTACTACTTGAAGCTCCGCTAATATCTTTTGTATAATCGGGAGCTAACTTATACTCACTTAACCCAACATCTATATCTGCATTGGCAGTAGGCTTGTAAGCGGGTTCAAACTTGCGAATTATTTGCTGCCCATCTTCATTTGTTAGAATGCTATAAACTGTATTCCTGTTTGATCCCTCGCATTGTATCAGCAATCTTCCTTGCGCATCTTCAAAAGTTCCGAGTACATTTTGGTTTCCTATAGAATTGTCAAGTTTTTCAAATAGCTTTGCTTCTGCATTAGCCCCTGTGTAAACGTCTCCTGCATCATCTACAAAAGTTAAATTTCTATTGGCCGTCCATGCCTTTAATTTGTCTGCTCCAGGTTGAGTTAGTTTAGCGATTAAACTAGTTGGAACAACATTCCCCACCTTATTAACATTCAAAATATCTAACGCATCGTCTATTGCTTCTTCCAGGTTGCCTAAGTTGCGGGCCTTTGCCTCTGTCTTTATGTGTAGCAAATAAGCTTTGATGTCGTCTGCATGTTCAGGTTGCAACTTTGACGCATCGAAAGATGCTTCTTTAAATGACTTTAGGAAATTACGAATGGCATTTGCACTCATAGCAGTTCGCTCTGCCTTCAAGGCTTTGTAAACATTTTGGACACTTTTTACCCCAGCTGTACCAATACGTGCCAGACTTATGCCTCCTGTGGCTATATTATAATAATTCAGCATTTCCTTGATCGCAGGATCATTATAAGCTGCAGTGTTGACAGTTAAATTAATACCTGCATTTACCATGTCGACAATTACCCACGCCTTGCGAAGTCCGGTTATACCTAATTTAAGTTCACCATAACCGGTTGCGAGACTGGCAACATCGATAGCCGCAAAAGTTGCATCGGTAAGAGTTTGGTTGCCAGCTTTCTCATTTGCATATTTCAATATAATAGCAGGAAGGATATGATCGGTGGTTGAGGATAGTTCGTCAAAATCAGTAAGCATTCCCAAGTCGCTTTTGTTTTCAAAAACAATAGGCTCAAACGGGCTCAATGTTTTTGCACCTAAATCGCTGTTAGGGGCCAGGTAACTAAAAAACAATTCTCTTCCTGCCTGCAACTCACAGTTGTTTACATAATTAATATCCCAATCTATCTTAGGAATAACTAGAAATTGACTGTGTTGAAAAGTCGAAGATATTTTGCTCCATACAGAATTGTAAGTGTATAATATGACTCGGTCAGGAATTTTGTCGTTGACTGAATTCAGATAGGAATCATTAAGCGCTTTAGCCTTAGCTTTAAAGTCATCTGATTTATAGCATACTGAAGCAAGTCCTTTTATCAACCGACTGTAATTATCACCAAGCCAAACACCCCATCCTGCATCGCCTGTCTCATTAGTAATACATTGAAGCAAGCACATGTCAGACTTTACGTTTGGAATGACCGGTAGCTTATCATTAATTTTCATCATTGCCTCAATTATCTTATCCGCATCTCCAGGAGCGCTGACGCCCTCGATCAGTTTTACGATAATTAATTCACGATCATCCGGTATAGACAGAGAGGAAAGTACCTTCAAAGCATGGATTCGCTGTTCAGCCGTAAAAGATGCAAACCCGTTCGGGGTCAGGTCTTTCAGCAGGGTAGTCACGATAACCGGGTCATTAATCTGCAGTAATGAGGATAAGGTGGCTGAAACACTTTTATACGTAGCATTACTTTTTTCTATTTGTTCAATCATCACCGGCACATTACTATAATCATCCGGTGTGACCGGCCATTTTGCGGTTTGAACAGAATTCCTGAGAATGTTCCGGTATTGTTCTGTATGCTCTACCTGCTTGCTGTTATGGTGATAAACCCACTGCTCAATTCCTGCGCTCTTATTTTTGAATACTTTGAATTTGACCAGTCCACTGTACACACTTGGTTTTGATGCTTCACCAATTGTTATGTTGGTCATGCCATCAACAATGCCTGCTGCTTCTGCCCTGGCCCGGGCACCAATATCTCCGAGCATGTTCCGGTCCTGGCTTCCAAAAAAATTCTTAATGGACATATCGTCCGGGATTTCGTCTACAAATTCCAGTGGTACGAAGTTTACAATCAGCAAATAGCTGGTTATGGTACTGCCCGCATTGACCGCGCGCAGCTTTTCATCCATTGACTGAAGACTGACCGCATCAAGAACGTAACTGCTCGCCTGCCCCGATCCTTTCTCCTGGTGAATAAATTCTCCATTAGGATATTCGGCATTCGTAGAAACAATAATTACATAGTTGTTACGATGAGAATTGCCTGCGGCATCATTCAATGCATTTTGTTGCTGCACGTCTGCGATCTGCTTACGCCCTTCCCGGATTAGCTTTTCTTTCCATTCCGAATAAGCATCATCTGCCCGGGCATGGAGCGTGCCCAATAAAAAAAGGATGAGGTAAAATATTCTACGCATACAAATCAAGGTCTGTTCATTAATATGTCGCTGATCATTTGCAGGATGGCCTCTTTTATCTCACCCGCGATAACGTCCTCTGTTGCACCTTCGCTTTTCCGCTTCGTTACGTATTGACCGAACGGTAATTCCGAAATCCGCAGGTTTTGAATAATGAGTATTCGGTCTTCGTCTGTGTTAATTTCTTTGGAGAAAAAGCGCGCGACTTTTGCCAGGTTATAAGCTTGTTCAGCTTTTTTGAATGTTATACTAATCGTTGAAAATTCATCTGTACCAGCCGCGATGGGTTGACTGCTGATGAGTATGGCATCGTTTCCGTTGCTATTGGCAGCAGGCTCTTTACCGGATAATATTTCATTCACGGCCTCCTCACGATAGCGAACTATCTCATCTTTTGTTGCAGTGTAATCTGTTCCTAAGTCACGGATCTTTGAATCTGTATACTCACTCCTGATTTTCGCGAGCGCCTTTTTCAAAAGATCAATTTCATCACGCGTAACGGGTATATCACTGGCAGCAGGCAATCCGCCTCCTGCAACTTTGGTGACTTTTACTTCTCCCGTAGCCGCATCCTTCTGCACAACATACTGGTCTCCGTTTTTATCCTGAATGATGATGGCTTTTTCAGGTGCCGTAACAAGTATGGGAAGAATCTCGGTGTTGATCATCGTGTTCCCTTCACTGTCGGTAAGGATAATGCCACCATTGCCAATCGCTACGCTGTCTATCTCAACCTGGTCGTACACAAATATGCGATCATAAAAATCAGTGCCTGCCCACGCTTCACGGTTCTGCTCCTGTATCCGCTGACGGTTGTTAAAGTCTACGTTGGTCATTTGCTGTTCGATCAGAGCAGCTACGCCATCGGTCACAAAATCAATCCGGCCCAAACCGGCCACACGACTGTCATCAATAAACAACCGATCGAACGTTACCGGAAAAACAGCACCTCCTAAATAATCTATGCTTACCCGACCGGTGCCTTTATACCAGCCATCGCCCAGGTGCAGGATTTCCATCAGCTGAACTTCGGTGTCTTCTACGGTAATGATCATACCCTTTGTGGCACCGCGCAAGGGACGCGTTGGATCTCCGGCAGGCATCGTTGCGTTTTGACCGCACACGGCTATGCGCAATGGCTGCGTACGGAATTTGATAAGCTCACTGTAATTCCCAAAGAAGCCACCCTTCTTTACCTGCACGCGCGTTTCATATTCGGTGTCAGGCTCAAGATCAAATACCTTTACTTCACCTTCCGTTCTGCCGGCACGCTTCAGATCTTCGGTGGCCACATTCGCGGTAAACCATTCATAGCCTTCGCCTGTCTTGCGGTAATTAACGCGATAGCCGTCATACTCTCCCATAGCCCACCAGATCCGGCCCCTGCGTTCCGTTTCACCTTCAGCTTGTAACTGCTGTACTACACCTATATCAAAATTGGGATCAACGCCACCATAGGTAAACGTGCATACTTCCGAGAAGCCGTTGTTGCGGAAAGCATCTTTACCATTGCGGTCTATCGCGCGAACCCTCCAAACATATTTCATGCCTTCGATCAGCATGGGGTCTGCAGGGCTATACACATATTGTGTCATATCAAGCGTTACCCTGAATACAGGCTGTGTGGTGAGTACAACGTCATTGGGATTACGACCTTCGGGGCGAGTTTCGTACAATGCTAATTCATATTGCGTATCGGCTACCGAATTAGGCGCGGCTGTATTGCGTGCCAGCCACGAAAAAATCAGCTGCTGCGGTGTGCGTAATGGAATTCGCGTGCCACAAGCCGGAAAGTTAATCAGTGGGGGTTCACTTTTAGAAAGATAATAAAAGCTTGTGCCTGCATTGCTTACCTGGACATCCTGCCTGCGGTAATCGTATGCCGTGAAAGTAATCTGGTAACTGCCTTCCGGAAGTGATTTAGTACGTTCATATTGTTCGCGGTTGTAACCTACAAATTCCATGTTACGGCTGTCTAAATACGGGGACAGATCAGCACCGGAAATAACGGTGGGTATGCCCGGGTTCAGGTTAATGGGTGCAGGTGCATAGGTACGGGCTGTGCGGATTATTTCTCTACCGTTCAACTCAATGCGCATTAC
Organism: Cyclobacteriaceae bacterium; assembly: GCA_965227265.1. Taxonomy (GTDB): domain Bacteria; phylum Bacteroidota; class Bacteroidia; order Cytophagales; family Cyclobacteriaceae; genus UBA2336. The sequence goes on from OZ245738.1 coordinate 2,686,388, forward strand.
CAATCGCAATTGGTAAGAAGGTTGAGTAAGATCACGTTGCAATAAAATAACTCTCAGCCTTTCGTTACCCGGGGTGGCATAATCACTCAGGTAAACTGAATAGGGCGGAACCAGTTGGGTGGTAGTTTGAACAGGGAATATCTGTGCCTGCGCCTGACTATAGATAAGACAAGTCAGCGACCACACAAATATAAATTTACTGGTCTTTCGTAACCGTTTACGGTTTGTCGTGTAAACCATTCCTACTTGTTAATTATAATCCTCACATCGCGCGCATCTTTTTCTGTTACCACCCGCATCATGTACACACCTGTTGTGGCATTAGTAATGGCAATCGTCTCGTTCAGCTCTACAACATCTGCCCAGTTATGAGTGTAACGTTCTACACCCAGCACATCATAGATCATCACGGATACACGATACTTACCGTTCAGCTTCAGGTTGATGTCGAACTCGCCTGAGCTTGGGTTGGGCGATACTGAAAGACTTTGAATAGCCTGGTAGCCCGGTAAAGCCTCCTGCGCAGCATTCGGATCAAACGGATTTACGGTAATGGATTTAATAGTAGTATAGTCGCAGCCTTCAAAGTAGCCTGTCATATTTACCATGTACGTGCCGGGTTCCATAAACTTTACTGCAGGTGACAACGGGTTATCGTCTATAATAATGGCCGCAGGGTCAAATACCCAGACTATAGAGTCGGGTTTAGGTACACTGATATCAACAATAGCAATTACATCTTGTGCATTACGAGAAGTTGCTGCTAAAAAGTTAGGCTCCGGCCGGTTGTTTCGGATTGTAATTTGTGCAGGAGCGCTATCGATACATCCGTGAGCGTCCCGGGTTACGATCTCATAACTGCCTGCGGGCTTTTCAAACTGAGTGGGATTCTGAAAGTTGAGTCCGTTGTCAATCGAATATTCATACGGGGCGGTCCCACCTTCAGCCTGTGCTGTAACGAAGCCATTGGTTCGGCCATAGCACACGGGTACGGTAACCAACTGCAAGTTCAAAGGTTGCAGCGGTTGCTCAATTGTAATGGAGGCACTCGATTTGCAACCAGCGGCATCAGTCACGTTTACCGTGTAACTACCTTGTTTCAGATTTTGAATGTTATCAACTACGCTACCGTTTTGCCATTGATATGAAAACGGGCTCACACCCCCTGAGACAATCGCTTCAATTGTTCCGTCATTCCCGCCAAAACATTTTACGTGTGTTACTTCAGTATCAATTTCTATGAGTGGGTTAACACTCAAAATAGTATAGCTAGCCGTATTCGTACAACCGTTCTTATCTTTTATCGTTACCGTATAGTCTCCGAATTCCAGTTGTGTAAAGTGAGTCGTTGTTTGAAAAGCCTGTTCATTGATGCGGTATTCGTAAGGAGCCACACCCCCGCTGCCAGTCACTTTCAATTCGCCAGATTTGTCACCAAAGCAAGCTACATTCACTTGTTCTACAAGTTGCACAGCCAGTATTACTGATGTTTGAGTAAATGTAATGTTCTTGCTGATGATACAGCCGCGGGCATCTTTTACTGTGAAGCTATGAACTCCGGCAGCCATGTTCTGCAAAAATGGATTGCTGGTAAATGCACCCCCATCCACTGCATACTGATAGCCGCTATAACTTCCTCCATTACCACCGGTAGCCGTAAGGGTGGCTGTGCCATTGCTGCCACCATAACAGGAGATGTTAAAGCCACTGTAGTCTGATAATTGAGCGGTAAAGTTTAAGGAAGCTGAAGGCGTAGTGATTACAATTTCGTTTCCATACAGAAATTCACATCCATTCTTATCCTTCACCTTAATTTTATAACTGCCCGCATTGAATAGTGTAGACGCAGTAAAAGTGGAATAGGAACTACTGCCGACCGCATACAGCCATGTGTACGGGGAAGTACCTCCGGTAATAACAGGGGTTATGCTGCCTTTATCACCAAAGCACTTTATGTCGGTTATGCCAATGGATGAAATGTTCAGCTCCGGGGGATTAGCAATGGTAACTTCATTTGAAATAACCTGACAGCTTTTACTGTCAGTTACAGTTACCCGATAGCGGTCCGCCTCAAGGCCACTAATTGCACTACCGGTACTGCCCAGCGATTGCCAGGTAGCACCGTTCAGGTATTGCCATGCATAGGTAAAGCCGGGCGTTCCACCGGTAACAACTGAAGTAATTTTTCCATCGTTAACATTGTGGCAGGTTATGTCTGTCCCGGTGATAACTATCTCAAGTTTTTCCGGTTGATCAATATGTACAGGTGATTGACTATAGCTGTCGTTACAGGTAAGCTGGTTTTTAATTATCAACTGGTAGTCACCTGCTTTTAACCCGGTAAAGATCCCGGTAGTGTTTGCAGGTATAGTTTCACCGCTTAATACCAATGAGTATGTATAGGCTCCTGTTCCACCTTTGCCTTTAACGGTGATAGTACCGGTATTTCCATCATAACAGGAGACATGGGTAGTGGTGAGTTGATCTACGCCTAAAGGTAACGGAGCGCTTATCGTAAAAGATTGTACAACACCATTGCACTCCGCACTTCCGTTTTCGGTAACAATAAGTTTATAATCTCCTGCTTGCAGGTCTGTCCAGGCAATCGAAAGACCAGCTTGTGTTTGTTGGTGATAAAGCGTCTCTCCTTTGAAAAGCCGGTAATGAAGCTGGCTACTCACCTCCCTGTCAAAAGTACCGGAAGAACGTGCAACTGTTATAGCGACTGCACCATTGCCCGGGTTAGAGCATGTAGCATTTACAGTTGAAAAACTTGTACTGGATACTTTTTTGGGTTGCCGGATGGTAAATGATCGCGGTACGCTGGGTGTACAACCATCGCTGACGCTAAGGGAATAGTTTCCCACTGCCAGGGCGTCAAAAGTTGTAGACGCATTTGCAGTAGTTGAGGTTTTGGTCTGAATAGAACCGGATGTTGCATGCGTTAACTGGTAGGAAACATTGTCGGGTCTGCCAGCAGATATTGAAACAGTTATCCTACCGGTATTAACACCATGGCATGCGGCATCTTCCGGAACAACGGGGTTTTCGTTAACGATTAGTTTGGAAACTTCGCCTACGGTGAAGTCACCAATTCTTCGCGGACAGAAACCGTCATTGCCACCGCTATTTAAAAGGAACAGTGTATACGGACCCGGCATCACTTGAGATATGACAAGTGTGCTTCCCGAATTTGATCCTACTTTATCCGTTGCCGGGAAACAACTGCCGCTATTAGGGTTGCAGCCCCCAAATTCAGCGATTATACCCGCCCGCATAATATATTTATAGTCAGCAAATTGTGATGTGATCCCTGTAATGGTAACTGTTCCGGTTGCCTCAAGCGGACAAGATGGAGTCTTGGTTATATTCAGAGGGTTAGCCTTAGGTGATTCAGGACTTAACGCGACCTGAAGACTGGTTTGACTTACCACGCTGCTCATGCCATTGGCACGGGCAATTACCCGGAATGTCACTCTGGTATTCTGAGCTATATTTTCGAGCCCGGGAAGTGCTCGTAACGAAAACTTTTTTCCGTTTCCAGTAGAAAGCTGAGTCCACGCATTGATCGTCCCACCCGGAACGTTGTTCCATAGTTCCTGAGTTACCGGGAGGTACGGGGGTTCATCACAGCAAGGAGGCGGAGGAAGGTCAGGATCATCGGGTCCAACTTTAGGCGCACCCACTTTCAACGAAATATCAGTCCCGCCTCCGCCCGTGCAATCGGTAAACTCACCGCAATACTCCGGATTGGGCACATACTGGACATACGTCTGACTGCCAATTCTGTATTCCCAGGCATACTCAACATGACCTAGTATGGTGGAACTTTGCTGCAGATAAATATTTGATGTCAGATCGATCATCGGATCGTTACAGTTGGTGTCCGTTACAGACATATTATCGGTCAGTTTTATACCGTTAACTTTAACGGTGGGCCGGTCGGGTTGTGGTGGAGCAAAATTGAGCAGGTATTTGATCTGATAACTGTCACCGCAGAAAAGGTATGTTTTAAGATTGGGGTATCCGTTGAAATTACCAGGGACCATGTTGTACAGAATCATATCGTCCTCTGGCAATCGCTTGCCACAATGCGCCTCATCTGATCCTCCGCATCCATAATCATAGGAGCAATTCCCGTCACAACCATCTTCTTCCCAAAACTCCGAGTGGAACTGAAGCGCAGCTTGCATATCAGCCACGAGCCCATTGTTAACCCTCAGTTGATCACCTGCGCTTACCGTATGCCATTTATTCGGTTTGACATTACTGAAATTGATACAGTTACTGTTTTTTGTGCCATTGAACCAGTTGTTGCACCTGTATTCGAAATTTTCTTCACCATCAGACCCTCTGTTTGATCGTAGCTCCATCGCTTTGATCGTAACCTTTGTATTCTTGGCTTGAGCCAGGCCTTGATGTGTAACACCTGTTGCGCAGAACACAAGCAATAGCATACACGCTGTGCTGGCCTGAAAACAGGATGATTTGGGGGAGGGGTGTTTCATAATCGCCAACGGTATTACCAATGCGCGTTAATAAATTTAGATAAATTTATTCTGGATTTACCTGTGGCGTAAGATTTTTACCAGTTACGGATTTTTTCATTGAATAGTAAAGAGTATTATTGATGAAGATACTGTCTGCTGATTTTTAACCCCTATCCCGAGCAATGGCCAGCTTCCCGTTGAAAACGCCCCTTCTGCTATATTTTCTGTTATTACTTCTTTCGCCAGTTGCCGTTGTTGCTCAGCAAGCCGGTTACCAAACGGTAAACGCAGTGGAGAATGTGATTATCGCTAATGTTAAGCACGTTACAGAAAACTGTAATACGAAAGCGCAACTTAAGCCCGGTGATCTTGCGGCCTTGCCGGTTGGAATCGCTCCGCGGGGTTGTGATGGAACAACCATCATTGTTATTGATAGCGCCTACCGGGCTGACCGTGGTGGAATGTTTTTCAGTGCGTATACATCCATCGTTATTCCCGGCACCACCAAACCAATTGCATTTGCTGCCCGCAACATTGGCTTCAATAAAGGTGGTTTAACGCTCGCAACGCAAACCCGTCTAGTGTTACTTAGCCCGCAACGAATAAAAATTAATGAGAATGTAATACTTGAATTACCGGCCGATGGCCGAAACTTCATTGAGTTTGATTGCGATGGATTTAAAGCCATTAACCTGAAAGGCAATTTTATTTTTTCGGATGGATTGCTGGAACCTGATACTGACCTGGATAAAAATGCAACTGCCGTAACTGCAAGCTTTGAAATCAACACACATGATTTGAATAACATCATGGCCAGTGTAAACATTACACCTTTTAAAATAAGCGGGTTAAAAGATTTATCGTTTGAAGTCCGGGATGCTGTTGTGGATTACAGTGATCTTATTAATCCACCAGCCTTTTCTTTACCACAAGGTTATCAACAAACGTACGGTGAGAACATTCAGCTTTGGCGCGGCTTTTATTTGCGTGAGTTGACTGTGCGCGTAAAATCTTTCTCCGACAGTACAGGTGCACAAAAACCATTGGTGATCAATGCGCAAAATGTGATCATTGACGAGTTGGGAGTTTCAGGCCTCTTCTCCGCCATAAACCTGTTGCCTTTGAAAGAGGGCTCTGCGGATGGCTGGCCTGTTTCCATTGATAAAATTTCAGTGAAAGTTCAGCTTAATCAGGTAACTGCCGGATCACTGGAAGGGTTTTTAGGAATACCTTTTCTGGGTAGTGATACCTTGGCGTATGTTGCCATGATGGAACAAGAGGAAAGCCGAATGAACTATCGCTTTTCAGTTGGTCTGACCGATTCGGCAGTTTTTAAAACTCCGCTTTCCGCTACGGTTACTATTCGGCCCGGCTCAACCATTACACTTGAGAAAAAAGGTTCGGGTAGTCTTAGCGCTTCGGCTAACCTTCACGGGTTAATTTCCCTTAGCGGCAAGGTTAATGCTAAAGGCATTAAGTTTGAAAACCTCGGTCTTACAACCCGTGAACCATATATCACCTCCGGAACATTTTCGCTCGTAGGAAATAGCCAGTCAAGTGGTGGCGGGTTTCCCATTCAAATCAACGACATCGGGCTGAAAGTATATCAGGGCCAGGTGGCGTTAAGCTTAGCAGTCTCACTTAACTTCATGAATAAAGAGGATAAAGGATTTTCCGGTTCCACACGTTTTGAAATTCTCGCGAAAGTAAATAAGAAAGAAGAGGTTGTTGTAACGGGAGATGTTCCCAGGACTAAATCCACCCAGCATTGGGAGTTTGAAAAGGTAAAAGTGGGCATGATATCCCTGAATGTAAAAACGCAGGCATTTGGACTGAAAGGTACGCTGGAGGTATTTGATGATGATCCTGTCTACGGTAATGGATTTCATGGCAACATCAGCTTTACACTAAAAAAGGTGCTTGAGAATGGCGTTAAAGTGAATGCATACTTTGGAAGCAATAACACCCATCGGTATTGGCATCTTGACGGCTATGTGCCTGTCGGAAGTATACCCATTCCCCCCGCTATGGCAATAACCGGATTTATGGGCGGGGCTTCTTACAAAATGATAAGGCAGCAACCGTTGGTGCCTGACTTCTCAGACCTCAGTAAAGAGAGTGCAGCAGCCTTGGGGACTGGCAGTGCCAACGAATCGTTAGTCTATATTCCGGATGAAAAATCTGGCCTCGGATTTTTAGCAGGTGTTACATTAATAGTAGGAAATGAAAGAGCCATCAACGCAGATGCTATGCTTGAGGCTGTCTTTAACCAGGGCGGTGGATTAAAATACCTGCGCTTCGATGGTGCGGCTTTCTTTATGACTCCGATCGAATCGCGCGGACGCATGAAAGATAATGAAACTCCTCAGGCATCAATCTATGCCATGATGAGCATGTTGTACGATAACGACAATGATGTGTTTCATGCAAACATGAAAACGTATATCAATTATGCCGGTGTACTGACAGGCGTTGGCGCCAATGGACTGGTGGGCGAAGCGGTAATCCACGTAGACCGTAAAGATTGGTACACATACATTGGCCGCCCGAGCTCGATGTTTGGAGTTGAAGTTTTGGGCCTTGCTAAAGCGCAAACCTATTTTATGGTGGGTACAAGAATTGAAAACCTGCCCCCACCTCCGCCTGAGGTCCGTGAAATATTTGGGGACATTGATGTAAACCTGATGCGCGATGATCTTGCAGCAGCGGGTGGAAAGGGTTTTGCCGCAGGTGTTCATTTCAGAGTATCATTCGATACGAAAAATAAGATCAGACCATTCTATGTCATTGCTTCGGTTGGAGCCGGTACAGATATTATGATTCGAAACTATGGCACTGCACAGTGCGTGGGGCGTGAAGGACCAATCGGTATCAATGGCTGGTATGCATCCGGCCAGGCGTATGCCTTTCTGATCGGTCGGGTCGGTATCCGCGTAAAAAGCCGCGAATTTGATATTGTCAGTTTAGGCCTCGCTGCGCTCCTGCAGGCGAAGCTGCCTAACCCTGCCTGGATGCGCGGAATGCTTGCAGGCCGTTACAGGATTTTAGGTGGCCTGATCAAAGGTAAATTCAATTTGAAATTCACAGTTGGGGAAGAATGTGAATTGCTCAATCAGGGAGAAGAGATTAAAGACATTATTGTAATAGCCGACCTTAAACCCGATGATGGCGGAACGGATGTGAATGTGTTTACCGCACCCCAGGTATCGTTCAACACAGCGATCGGCCAGGATTTCAGCATGATGGACTTTAATGATAACCTGAATTCCTATCGCATTGCGCTTGATAAGTTTGAGATAACCAAAGAGGGTGTAGTCATCCCAGGAACCATCCGATGGAACACAGCTTCCGATGTTGCTGCTATTAAAACTGCCGATATTCTTCCGCCACAATCAAAGCTTCATATCGAAGTTAAGATCCATTGGGAAAAGAAAAATAGCAGCGGAGTCTGGGAGGCTGTAGTGGATAATTCCAATGCTGTCATTTACGAAACAAAGTCAACGACCTTTACCACGGGAGCAGCGCCAAATTTTATACCGGAAGAGAATGTTACTTACAGCTATCCCGTGTACCGGCAATTCAATCTTTATAAAGATGAGTCCGGGCGAGGTTATGTAAAGCTCGATTACGCGCAGGAATATTTATTCAAGCCAACGGAAGGCAACACCACCTGGGATTTTATCGCAAGGTTCAAAGATAATAAGGGCAAGGTGAGCGAGGTTCCGATCACCTATACACTAAGCGAAGCAAAGATAGACTTCAATTTCCCTGAGCTCGAGAAGCAGGGCATCTATACACTTACCTTTGTAAAAAGGCCGCAGCCTGGTGGAGCAATTGATGCCAATGTGCAACGTGCCGATGTTACCGCTGAAGGTCAGGGCGAAAATGAAGTGACAACAACATCCAATACACTGGAAGGCACGGTAACTCAAAATGTTGAAAAAACAATTTATTCATCTTTCTTCCGCGCAAGCCAGTTCAATACGTTCCGGGAAAAATGGGCGGCATTGGGTAATGGCACCGATGCGTTTGATGTAGCGGTGGGTAATATTGCCGTCATTGGAAAGCGTTCAAACACTACAGAGACTTTTGACGAATTTGAATTGACCGGTAAAGATGACATGGAGCCGTTGGTGCGGGTAGCAGCTTCACCCGAAAACCCCTGGCTGAAGAACATCATGTCACCGTTGATCTATGACCTCTATCCCTACGATAATGATATTGAGATTTACTGGAGAGACCCAGACGAGTTAGGTGTGAAGCCATTGAAAGGCGTTAAGCTGACCAACAGCACCGAAAGCTTCGTGCTCAATGATGAATATGTGGAAGCAGGCAGAGTTCCGTCAACCAATGGCAACGTGCTGGTTGGGTACTACTTGTCGTATTATGTCTTCTGGGATTACAATGACCTTGTCAACCAGGCATCTGCCAAATATTATGATAACTGGAACGCGATGCCGGCAGGCGTAAAACGAATCATGTCTGCAACCGGTTATACCGACTTGCTGAAGGGAAACTATCCCGTTGACATAAAATACATATTACCGGGTACGGATAAACCCAATTTTGAAACACAGGTATCCATCAAATTTTAATTTCTGAAAGAATGGTTGTCAGCAGGATTGTCTCATGCATTACGATCGTATTGTTCTTTATAACGCAGGGACATAGTCAGCAGCAAAATTCACTTGCCGTTATTTCCAAGTATAAGCCTGATGGAGTTTGGCTGCGATGGGCTCCTACGGAGGCAGCCAACTGGCAACTGGGAAACCAATTTGGATATCAGCTGGAACGCTTTACCCTCCTGCCTTCAGGGGATATGGAGCCCAACACATTACGTACACTCACGGACACTCCTTTAAAGCCCATCAGTGAAGCCGAGTTTGAAAAGCTTACCGGAGCTTCAGCCGAGGCAGAGGCCCTTCTTGAATTGATCTATAATAAGGAAGGTGAACTGAACTCGAAAGCTACTGACTTCGCTTCGTTACTTTCAAAAAACAGTGAGCTGGAAAACCGTTTTGGCTTTGCTCTCCTGCTCTGTGATCTTTCATTGGATGCTGCCCGGACCGCGGGTCTGTTCTATGTCGACAAAACAGCTGAAAAGGGAAAACGCTATGCTTACCGTATTAAATTAATGTCTCCAAAGATTAGTGTGCCGCCTGCAGTAGCCATTGTTAATGCGGTTGATCCTCCACCGGCTCTCCAGATCAAAGACCTTAAGGCAGAGTTTGGCAATAAAAAAGCTACCCTAAGCTGGTCAACATTATTTCATAAGAGCGTGTACACCGCCTATTACGTGGAACGCTCTCCTGACGGTAAGAATTTTAAGCGGCTTTCGGATTTACCCTATGTACAGATGAGCGAAAAGGTAAATACTGAAACAACCTATTTCGTTGATTCATTGGAGGCTAATCAAAAAACATATTATTATCGGATCAGCGGAGTCAGTCCTTTTGCAGAAACCGGACCTTACTCTAACCTTGTAAGTGGTGAAGGGCATGATGACCTCACCGGGCTGTTAATCATCCGCGAAGGGAATGTGCTCGAAAAAAATAAAGTAAAGCTTACGTGGGAGTTTCCCGCAGAAGTGGAGAAGCAAATAGCAGGTTTTCATGTGACCCAGGCTGCAAGTCCGGACGGGCCGTACCTGGACGCACATAAAAAACCGTTGTCCAAAGGCGTGCGTGAATACATACATGAAACCACCCACAACAATACCTATTACAAGATACGAGCGATAGACAAAAATGGAAAAGAAGTTGCCAGGTCATTTCCATATTTAGTGCAGATCGCAGATGAAGCCCCACCTGCGATGCCGGTAAGTCTGCGGGGAATCGTGGATAAAAACGGTCAGGTTGATTTATCATGGGCAGCCAATGCTGAAAGCGACTTATTGGGGTATCGTGTATTTCGTACCAATAGCCTAAAGGAAGAATTTACAGAAGTAACGAATACAATCATCCCGAAACCACAGTTCAGAGACTCCATTAACATAAAGGTTCTGAATAAAAACATTTATTATTCAGTGGTAGCAGTCGATAAAAACTTCAATCCATCGGGTTACTCACAGTCTTTATTGTTGAAAAGGCCCGACATGATTGCCCCTGCTGTGCCCGTGTTTACACGTTCAGATATTTCGCGTGATACCGTGTTGCTGGCCTGGCATAATAGTGTAAGCGATGATGTCGTTAGCCATCAGCTGATCCGGATTGATGTCGCAACCAATAGCGCTTCTGTTGTTACCAGCTGGCTACTGAACACCCCACGTGCAACATATAGCGATAACACGTTGAAGCCGGGTAGTACCTATGTTTATAAAATACTGGCAACCGATAGCTCCGGCAATTCCAGTGAAGCAGTGTCGCGCAAGATTTATTTCGAGCCTGGTTTCCGAAAAGCGTCAACAGCGCTAAAAGGAACACCTGACCGTGAAGCAAAAAAAATTATGCTGACCTGGAAAAATAGTCAGCCCGGGCTTACCTGCATTATTTATCGCAAGGTCAATAATGATGCATTCAAGATATTTACTACGTTAGAAGGGAATGTTGAAAGCTTTACCGACAAATCAATTTCCCCAAATAATGTGTACTACTACAAAATACAACCGGTATTTGAGAAAGGCGTAAAGGCACTGATTTCTGATGATGTAAAAGTTGTCTATTAACCTGCTTACAGGTTATCTTCTAAGCTTTATTCCTACGGTAGCAACTTAAATTGATATGCAGTCAGCCTGGTTAAAAATCGGATAATAAGAAAATAAGCAGGGTTTTCTCGCACTCAAACAGTAAAGTGATCTTCAATCCAACCCAAGGCTTTTAATATACGCCTCATTGTTCGATGGCCTACCCAAAAATTCCTCAACGGCCTCCTCAATGTTACGCTGTGTTCCATTGGCAAGTATAAGCTTCCGATACCGAATTCCGGTTTTCTGATCAGTGAGCCCATTCTTTTCAAAAACAGTAAACATATCCTGCGCATACACTTCCGACCATAAGTATCCATACATGTAAACCGGATGGGTATTAATGTGAATCCAGCTTGCCTGAAGATGTGTGCCCTCCACGTGCAAGGGCATTACCCCCAATTGAGCATCTATGTTTTTCCAGATAGCATCGGTGTTGACCGGTGCTTCAGGATTGAACTTGTCGTATAGATTTAAATCATAGATACACCTGCGTAATGATCTTAATGAAGCCAGACCTGAGCCAACATTTTTTGCACGCAACAAATTGTCAAACGTTTGGCGGGGTAGCACTTCACCGGTTTGGTAATGCTTCGCAAAGGTGCTGAGCATGGTGTAATCCAGGGTCCAGTTTTCGAAGATCTGTGACATGGCTTCCGCAAAATCCGCTTTTGTATTTGATTGGTAGGCGAACTCTCCTTCATACGCCATAGCATTCATGATATGACCAAACTCATGAAATAATGTATTCAGCTCGTTATGACTTAATAATGAAGGCATCGCTTCTGTTGGCCGTGTAAAATTTCCCAGCAGCATCGCAACCGGAATTTCATATCCAGCTGAAGTCGCTTTGCCGGGAGTAATGTTTACTGCATAAAACCAACTTTCTTTATTAGGCCGTGGGAAGAGATCAAGATAAAATCTACCTCTTAATTCATTTTGTTCATACACTTCATACAGCTCCACTTCCTCATGCCACACCGATGGATTCTCAACCTTTCTGAATTCGAGCCCGAGCAATTGCTGATAAATTGTAAACACGCCTTCCAGACAGCTCTTCATCGGCAGGTATTCCCTGATTTTTTCATGATCAACTGCATACTGCGTTTTTAAGATCTCATTGTTAAAGAATGGTAGGTCCCAAGGCTGAAGTGCATTGTTGTCGGTTTTCTTCTTTGCTTGTTTGAGAAGCTCAACATCCTTCTTTGCTTTTTCTTTCGAACGCTCAACAAGATCATTTATGAATGCCCACACGGTTTCAGGATTCTTTGCCATTTTAGAATCCAGACTATAGGCAGCATACGTTTTATAGCCCATGACCTGCGCAAGCTCATACCGCTTTTTAACCAACTTGTCCAGTACTGTTAAATTTGTTTCAGAAGCCCTGTTGTTGAACTTCATGAAGTACGCCTTTCGGGTTTCTTCTTTCCGGGAATTGTTCATAACAGGTTCTGAGGTTGCATTAGCAATTGGAATGGAATACTTGAACTCACCTGTTGCGTATGACTTCTTGAAATTATCCGGTAGACCTTCAGCTCCTTGTTCATCCAGCTCAAGCGTTTCATTTGAAGAGTTCATGTTCGTGGAGTACGCTGCACTCAACTCATTGATTTCCTTTGTTAACGTTTTGAATTTATTCAACTCTTCATCATTCAAATTAGAACCTGACAATTTGAATTGCTGGATCAATTGGTCTACCAGCAGTTTACGATGTCCAGTGAGTTTTGCATAGGCATCCGATGATTGAACACTCATGAGCTTATCGAATAATTCCTTATCGGAAAATATAACGGTTGATAATGAATCCAGTCGTTGAAAGCCTGCCAGGCCTTTTATGCGTGATACGGAATCCGGAGAAACCCAGTAAAGCATGTAACAGTTGTTTGACGCTTTGTTAAGCTTATTGTAGATGTCATCCATCGCAGCCACTATGTTATCAAAGCCGGGTGCCCCTTCGTTTCGAATCGCCTCTGCTGAAGCGGCAACATCCTTTACCGTTAGATGAGCGTATTCCTCAAGATGATCCGCGTTAACTTTTGCATATCCAACCGGAGTATTACCGGCAACGAGAAGCGGATTATCGACAGCCTTCTTATCTGTATCGCCACACGCGGTAAGGGTAACTAACAAAACTGACAGCACAATACTATAAAATGACTTCACGGTTTCGGGGTTTAATTTTTGAACACGGCAAGGGGGAATTGTATTACAAAGTAATCAATTTCCAACAACGAGGAATTGTTCCAATACACGAAATAGTGTGCAGAAAAAGAAAAAAGACTTGTTAACGAAGTCTTTTAATATAGAGCGTGAATGAAAAGCCAATCGTTAACTGGCAGCAACTTCCATCGCCTTGCTTGCCTGGCGATAAACGTAGCTGTGATAGATGTGCCTGCGCGCAAAGCGATCCGGAGTATTCGAATTGATCAGGTTATTGTAGACACTCTTTGGGATTCCGAAAAATTCATAGCTGCTGCCATCGGCAAAGTTGATGGACAACGTTGAGCCTTTGTATTGAAAATCGATGAGGCGTGAGGCGTTCATCGTCTGTTCATATTGCGGCCGCTGCAGCTCGTGCGTCTCCGGTGCTACGCTCACCAATAAATGATACGCTTCAATGAAGGATTTGCTTTTTTCCTCTGCTTCCAGCTTGGCTGTGGGATTATCCTGGATCTTATCGGGATGCCACTCTTTCATAAAAGAGCGGTAAATAGTTTTCAATTCCTGTAAGGTTGCCCCTTTCTCAACACCTAAAAGCTTCCGGGCTGCGACTATTCTTTTCATAACGGGCGCAAAGGTAAGGATTTGAAGAGAAATTTGCACGTGAAGATTGATTATGCCAGAGCATAAACCCGCTATCGATTGCGTCTCACCAAAAGCAATCCAATTCATGAAAAGTTCACAGATATGACTCGAACTTCGAACCTCTAACTTCGAACCTCTAAGTTCTAACCCAGAACCTTTGGTACATATTTTAAATACATTACCCCGGTTGCATCATACACTTTATTTCCAATCAGTTTAAGCTCCTTGCTCTCCTCCTCTTTTGGAAACAACAACCGGCCTTCTCCCAACCGTGTGGGAATAAGCTGAAGATGATATTCATCAATCAGGTTGGCTTTCATCAGCGATTGGGTTAAGGAAATGCTTCCCCACAGCACGATGTTTTTACCTTTCTCATGTTTCAGCTTTCGCACAGCTTCTACGGCATCTCCTTGTATAATAGTTGCATCGGGCCAGTTACCCCAGGGAGCTTGCTTCAATGTATTTGAAATTACAACCTTAGGTATTTCATTCAGCTTGTCAGCAATGATCTCCTGCTTGCTTTTGTCGGTAGGCCAGAAGTCTACAAAGATCTCGTAAGTCTTACGACCTAATAAAATTGTATCAACACTTTCCAAAAACTTCAGCTGGTCTTCATCCGAATACCGATTCTCCTCGGATGATGGAAAAAAGTCTGTTGTTCCGTTGCGGTCCGCTGCATAACCATCCAGCGAGATCCATTCTTCTACGATTAGTTTTCTCATACGTTATTGATCCACAATTATTATACCTATCCTGTAGTACAAAGAAAGATAGCATGGTAATATGGCAGGCTTTTCAAAATACGTATTCGGCCGTTACACGTTTATATTTTGTAATTGAAAGGTATGCCTGCGCAGATGCATCTGGATAAACCACAGCCATTCATACCGGGTCAGATAGCCAATGGTGGGCAGCTCCAGGCTGAGACAGATCTGCGTGAGGTCTTGCTCGTTAATCAAGGCCAAATCCTTTGTGCAGACGCGGTGCAGCTCCGAAAGTAATTCCGCTTTATCGTGCGGTAGGTCATCCGGCTTCAGCGGTTCGGGTGATTGGAATTTCTGGTTTAGGTCCTCCCACCATGGCCGGATGGCAGGGAGTAATGCATCGGCATCACGGTCTGCAGCTTTGGTTTTTGAATCCGGTATCCCGTCTGTTGCCAGGATAATGTGCACCGCTACCTGCGCGGGCGACCAGCGGTCCATACCTGGCTTTTGATTAATCTGCTGCGCATCAAAGCGGTTGAATGCAGCGATGAATTCATCGAAGCCGGTCTTGAGCGCCTGCTGAAGCTTGTCTTTTTCCAATGCCATAGTGTTCTTGTTTGTTCCAGGTAAAGATGGCCGTGGATAGGTAATTAAAGAGGGTGTGATTGAGACAAAACAAGGGGGCCAGTGCGGCAGTGCGTTGCACAACTCGCTTGCAATAACCACCATTTGATATCCGCACCCAAGCCGTTACCTTAGTATTTGCGAACTGCAAGCTTTAGCAAGTAGTCATACCCCGCCCTGCTTCATATGTGTAAAGTCTATAATTCCATTGGCTGCCTTACAACCATTAAGAAGCATTTACTGCAAAACTATGTTACCGGGTTCAATTCGATAAATGAACTGCTATCCTTTCAAAAGAATTACGCTGCTTCACGTGAGCAACTTGTTGCCAATCAAAAAACATTACTTACGGAAGAAAGAAATAACCTGAAAACCGGGATTCCAGAACTTGAGCAAGCACTCGAGCATGATAAACTGGAACGCAAGCAGAAATTCAACACGGAAATTGAAAGATTAAGATCGGAGTACAATACATTAGCGGAAGCAGAAAAGACATTTGTTCAGGAGTTCACCTACAGCTTTAAAGCACTCTTCAACCTGATCCGGATAACCTACCTGGATTTATTCTCCAATAAAATTATTACGCGTGCTGTCAAACCACAGGTTGACCTGATCGAGACCAAGCGGGAACGATATCAGTATCTTGTTTCACATTTTGAAGAAGTGGTGACACAACGGGGTGGGTGGGCGCTGAACGACCTCGATCACAAAAAGCGCGTGATCGATGAGATCAATTCTTCGATCTATGGTGCGATCGGTGAACAGAAAGTTGTGGATGAATTAGCGTGCCTGTCTGATGAATACATTTTAATAAACGACTTCTCTCTTACACTTCCCAAAGCAATCCATTATCAGAAGAGCCACATTAAATCCATACAAATCGATCACCTGTTGATCTCTCCGGCCGGGATTTTTCTGATTGAGACGAAGAACTGGAGCAAAGAATCATTGAAGAATATCAGTCTCCGTTCTCCGGTAGAACAGATCAAAAGAACAAGTTATGTACTCTTTAAATTATTATCCGCGAACTTCAATTCAACCCTGGGCAAGCATCACTGGGGTGACCGAAAAGTTCCGATTAGAAATCTTATTGTAATGATCAATAATAAGCCAATGGAAGTATTTGAGTACATGAAAATTTTAACCCTGCCTGAACTCCTCGGATATGTAAATTATTTTCAACCTACTTTATTCAGTCAGGAGGTGAATGAAATTTCGGACTATTTACTGGATGTTATGGATAGAAATTAGTTGAGCCCTAACGTTACGCTATGAAATGGACGTACAGTATTCAAAATAAGGTGGCTGCTTCGGCTGCACTGTTCACACTATGTATAGTGGTGCTGTTCAGCAACTATACCGACCGAACGCATACCGATAATGTTAAAAATGCCATCAACACGTTGTACGCAGACCGGTTGGTGGTAGAGGATTATATTCTCAAAATGACCATCGACATCTATGAAATCAAACAGGCCCTGCATCTTGCCGGGCAGCATGATGTGCGCTCGACCGACCAGGTAGCAGGATTACTTTCACACATTGAGGGCTTAAGCAAGGCTTACCAGAAAACAAAGCTTACGAAAGCGGAAGACATTGCGTTTGCCTCCTTGGTTAATACCATGAGTCAACTTAAGTCCGCCTCGACACACGATGCGCAACAAAAACTGGTGCTGGCGAACCGGGCACTTACGCTATTGCAAGAGCTTTCCGCAATTCAGTTGGCCGAATCAACACTCATTATGAAGCATGCTGAGGATTTGTACCGGTCCGGCAAGACGGCTTCACAATTTGCTTTTGCCATCACGATCGTAATCCTGGTGGTACTGCAGGCACTGGTGTTTGCATCCCGAACACTCCCCAAAAGTAAAAATCCGACAGGCTCACAGCTCAATTAGCTTCATGTTGCTGAAAACAACTAAGGTCGTGTGAAGTTGTTACCTGTGTATTACCGCCAACTTGTTATCTTTGAAAACTATTCGTTCCGCACCATGAACCTCCGCCTACTCCTGATCTTTCTCCTGGCAACGTATTGCTGCTCCTGCTCGGATGACGAAAAAAAATTTCCTTACGCTGCGAACGAATTGGCCGGAACCTGGAAATTCAATCAGTTAACGGATACCCCCGATGGCGCAGCACGCACGAACATTTGTCATTATAAGCTTGCGCATGTAACCCCGCTGCAAACCTTAGTGCACAAGCAATTTACGCTGGACTTTGAAGCAGGTGAGATGACAGTAAATTATCCATCATGTATCAGTTCGCAGGAAATGGACTTTGAACCCGTTAATTTTGTTGGCCGCGACCTGAAGTTTACACAGATCAACGGTGACCCGTATTTTACCGCTACGCACACGACTTCCTGCACAGATACCTGGATTCATTATTACCGCATCGTTTCACTTTCTGAAAACACGCTGGTGGTAGGTTGGTTCCGGAACCAAAAACAGGTAAACAAATACGACCGGTATTGCGATTCAGATCCGAAGGACTACGATTCATACGAATATGCCTGGAACCATGAAGTTACCTACACGCGTGTATCCGAGTAAGTAAGCTCAGTGCAGTGTCCGGTTTGTTGAAACTTTTAAATTCAATTCGGAACCGTAATTGCGAGCATGGCCCCTGAGCGACATGCGCGGCAATCCGCACACGTTCTGTGCTCCGTAGCTTCGGAATTGCCGCGGTCATGATGCTGCCGTGTAACAATAATTCTACGGCTACTGCTCGCAATGACTACATTACACGATTTGATACCTTGCAGAAAATTTCTGTTATGCCCGAATCTATGCAATGTCCCAAATGCAACTCACCCTACGGCTACCCCACCGGCACGTCCATGATGTGCCCAGAATGCGGTCATGAGTGGAGCCCTGAGGAAAGTACAACAACTCCGGAAACAGAAACCGATTCATCCGTGGTGAAAGATGCGAACGGTAATATCTTACAAGATGGTGATACGGTTGTGATCATTAAAGATCTGCCGGTGAAGGGTGCCTCGAAGCCGATCAAGGCTGGCACCAAAGTGAAGAACATCCGGTTAACAAGCGGTGATCACAACATTGATTGCAAGGTGGAAGGGTTCGGGGCTATGGGATTGAAGTCGATTTATGTGAGGAAGGCATAATCAACCTTCATCGCACCGCGTTCGTATTTTTGAAGTGCAAATTAAATCCCCAACAGTCATTGCAAGGAATGGAGCGCAGCGTAATAACGTGGCAATCCCGAAATAGAGGAAACAAAAGTTATCTGCTTGATACAAAATATTCTAACTTGAACATCGAACTAAGGTGCACGAAGAAATCAATATTCCTATAGTAAATAACCCTATGAAAAAAATAGTCGGTCTTCTCCTGTTATCCGTTACACTACTGTCGTGCAATAAGAGCGATGAGTATTTAAAAAAAGCTAAGGCTGCCTTCGATCAGGAAAATTATGAATTGGCAATTGCCAATTTTGATTCCGTGTTACAGCTCACCCCGGATCACCCGGAAGCATTGGCTACCCGCGCCAGTGCCCGTTATAATATCAACGACTACCAGGGTGCTATCGCAGATTACACAAAGTCCATTGAGTACTGGCCGAAGGATAGTGACAACGATGCCGGGCTTGGTAAAATCTACGCAGATCTGGCCGACTGCTATTTGAATGTAACGTTATATGATGCCGCGATTGATAATTATACGATCGCGATTACCAAAAATAACACGCTTGCGAGGGCTTACGCGGGAAGAGGCGATGCGTATATTCTGAAAAAAAATCCTGCGCAAGCCCAACCTGACTTCGAAAAAGCAATCTCACTTGATCCTGAATCTGCGCTCGCGCATTATGGATTGGGTAATGTGAAATTCGATCAAAAAGATTTTACTGCGGCCATTCCACATTACAGCCAGGCAATTGCATTAGATCCGACCTTGGTTAAGTTCTTTATGGATCGGGGTGATTCGTATTACATGACGGATGACTACGCTAAAGCAGAAGCTGATTTCTCACGTGCAATTCAATTAGATTCTGCCAATGCAAAAGCGTATGTTTTTCGGGGCGATTCAAAAGGTGAACAAGGCCGTTCGCAAGGAGCCCTTGACGATTATACCAAAGCGCTGGAGATTGATCCAACCTATGGATTTGCCTACTATAGCTTAGGCCTGGCTAAACAGCGACTGAACGATAAAGCCGGAGCGTGTGATGCTTTTAAGAAAGCAGCAGGCGCAGGCTATCAGGAAGCAGAACCCTTTGCGGCTGAATGTAAGTAAATGCTCAGTGGCAAGAGAGGTGAATAGGATGATGGTGGCCAGCCAAGCATATCGGGTGCAGTAGTGATATTAAGTCTCGAAGAATATGCTGCTACAGCAAGATGCTGATTAATAGCCGTCACTCTGCACAGCCGAGCGACTGAAGTGGGATAGAATAACGAACTAGTGGAAAAGGACTAACTCCCATCCGAATGAAGTATTTACCTAAGATTTACTTACCTGCCCTTTCGCCAATTGCTGGGCAAACAATTTTCTAAACTCCTTCTCAGGATCAATCAAGGGAAGCATCATATGTGCATATTTGGTAGCAGCAGCACTTTTCGCCAACAGGGCGCGAGCGTGTGTAAACGATATGCTGAACATAGAAATCCATAACGGATCGGGTAAATCCACTCCTTCTAGTGTGGCATTTTTAGGGACGTAATTTTTTAGATCCTTAATTAAGAAAACAGAAACTGTTTTACCTCTCATAAAATCCAACTTTGTTGACTTGCTGCTATAGCTAACCATAATGGTATAGTGAATTTCTTCTGCATCAACTTTTGTTTGAATATTGGCATTATAAGTAAGGTCGCACTGTGGCTCCAATTCTACAGATTCATCAACGAAGAATTCTGTTTCCTTAATCGATTTTATTGCATAGTGTATCTGACTCATAACTTAAGCTTGCATTCCATAAGCTGTAATTGGCTCACTCACTAAGCTACCAGACGTTCCCGCTAATTCTCCTGCCAGTTCAGTAGTTGCAACTTTACCGGTTTCTTTGAAGAGGAGATAATGGTTTTGGAGATACTGGGTTTTGTTATCTTCCTCAATAACAGACTCGATTGACTTGTACTCAATTTTTGGAACGATACCGATAGCTAATGAAATATCAATAAGCGTTTTTAATGTATAGTTAAACTCTCCTTTCAGGATTTGAGAAACATATCCTTTGCTCACACCGAGTTCTTCGGCCAATTGAGTTTGATTAATACCTTTTCTTTCCTTGTATTCTATTACTTGTCTGTATAATTCATTTTGAGCATCCTCAAACCAATATTCAGGTGAGCGTAATAATTCTTCTCTCGTAAACATTATTTCTATTTTTTGGATTCTAAATATCTCTTCTTGATGGATCGAAACTGTTTGATGTCTTCGTCTTGTGTGCCTTTCTTACCTCCCAGAACTACGATATGTCCTTGTTCTTTGATAACGTAAACGCGCAAGTCGCCTTTTTTTATTTCAAATTCCTTTATTGATTCTTTAGCCGGGGTTATGTCTCTGAACTTGTGTTTTGGCAGGCGGTTCATTTGTGCTACCTGGTTCATGTTATTCACTATTCCCATTAGCTGCTTTCGCAGGTTGCCGTCACGAGTGATTTCGTTAAAAAACTCATCGAAATGGCATTGCCCATCAATAATCAGCTTTTTGAACTGAATCTGACCTTTTACCTCCGGGATATTCTGTAACGTAAACTTAGCCATTTTGGTTTAGTTATAACTAAACAACCTGATATTATGCTCAAATTACTGAAAATCAGTGCACTAAAATGCAAATTCCGGCCTCTAGCCCTGTTCAAATTCTGGTAATCCAACAAATCAGGCCTGCCACTCCCTATACCTCGCCTCTGCTTGTTCCATTATCTCAGCCAGAATATCCTGAAGCTCATTTTCAACTCCCTTCCGGGTTAGACTTTTGCGAACAGCCAGCATAATCTGCGCTCGCGCATCAGGCTTCTTGAACCAGTCTATTTGTAGATTCTTCTTAATCGTAGCCGTTACTTCCTGCACGATTTCTTTGACCAGCTTAAAGTCGGCAACGGCTGTTTTGTGCTTGGCGAGGATTTCATAGAAAGCTTCTTCTTCATCGGATAAGCCTAACTGTTTTCTGCGCTCGTCTTCTTCCTGCATTTCGCGGGCAACTTCACGCAGTTTTTCGAGTGCAACCAGACTATCAAAGAAATGATTATGGTAGTCGCCAATGATTTTTTCTACTTCTTCTTTCAGGCGCTTGCTCTTGATGATATTTTTGTATTGACGAAGTTTGATTTCGTTATTTAAAATCTGGCGGATCAATTCAAGCTTTATTTCTGTTCCGGTCTTTTTCTCTTTGGCTGATGCCAGGAACTCATCGCTGATGATGGAAATATCGAACTTGGGAATTCCGGCCATCTGGAAGACATCAACCACTTCTTCACTTTCAATGCTGCGGTGGATCAATTCTTTTATCTGACCTTCTTTCTGGCGGATGTTCGTTGTGGGGAATTTTATTTTTCGCACAGCTGCGCCAACATGTTGAAAGTAAATTATATCAACTGCTACTGTGTGAATCTCCGGATGGCTTTTAACAATCGGGGTAAGTCCGTTCAGTTTCTTCTCGTTTAATAAGAAAAGGTTACAGGCATCATCTTCTTTTACAATGTGATTAACTGCCCGGCTTACCAGTTTTAGCTTATCGCCTTGAACGCAGCCATTCCAGGGTGAATAATCAATCTCTTTCGGAAACTGGATCCTGATTTCTCCCACAATTTCCAGCAACAGCGCAAAGCCTTCGTTAATGTCGATGGTGACTTCGCCTTTGCCTCCGCCATTGGTGTATTTTTTGGTGGCATCTCGTAAACGATCGGCAATGCCGATGTAATCAACAATTAATCCGCTTGGCTTGTCTTTGAAAATAGTTGACACGCGGTTGATGGACTGAATCAGGTTGTGGCCGCTCATGATCTTGTCGACATACAGCGTATGCAGGCAAGGATTATCAAAACCGGTGAGCCACATATCGCGCACGATAACAATTTTTAACGGATCATCTTGATTTTTGAAGCGTGACTTTACCGCCTCCATCGCTTCTTTGGTGCGGATGTGCGGATTCCACGCAACAGGGTCTTTGCCTATGTTGCCTGTCATGATTACGGCTACTTCCGGACAACCCTCAATCTTCATCAGCGCATTATACATCTTCACGCAGTTTCTCCGGCTCATGCACACAATCATGGCTTTGCCTTCAATGCGGGCACCTTGTTCAGTGCGTTGCAAATAATGCTTAACAATATCTTTCGCGATTTCAGCTACACGTTCATCAGAACCTGCCGCATCTTCCGCAGCAGCCCACAGAACTTTGTTGCGTTTGTCAGCGTCCAAACCCGTTAAAATCTCTTCAGCTTCTTCTTCAATCTCAGGATTGGCCAGGTGAAGCTTAGCCAGGCGCGGCTCGTAGTAAATCGGAACAACGGCTTTATCGGCTGTGGCCTGTTTGATGTCGTACGTGTGAATTACTTCACCGAAAACGGCTACGGTGTCAGCGTCTTTTTTATCTACTGGTGTTCCGGTAAAACCGATAAAGCTGGCGTTAGGTAACGCTTTGCGCAAGTTATACGCGAAGCCGTCAATTAATCCGTATTGCGTACGGTGACATTCATCGGCAATCACAATTACGTTATCGCGCAGTGAAAGCACCGGGTGTTCTGATTCCTTTCCTGTATCGGTTTCTTTGAGTCTGAATTTTTCGATAGTAGAGAAAATGACACCTCCACCCTCGCCACTTAATAAGGAGCGTAACTGATCGCTGTTGTCGGCACGCTTTACTTCGCCTACTAAATCTTTTGCTTCGACAAAATCATCGAACAATTGTTTGTCGAGATCGTACCGATCGACCTGCACGACAATGGTTGGATTTTTAAGTTCGGGCATCTGGCGTAGGATGGCCGAGTAAATAGCCATGGTAATGCTTTTACCCGAGCGCGTGGTATGCCAGATAACCCCGATGCGACCATCACCAATTGGGCGGATGGACTTGCGGGTTTCGGCCAGCGCGTATTGAATGCCAAAAAACTGGTGATACTTCGCGCCCTTCTTAATAAGCTTGCCCCCTTCCTGTGCATGGAAAATAAAAAAGCGGAGATAGTATAATAACCGTTCCGGCTTGAATAAACCGTTGATCAATGTTTCGAGCGCAAAGTCTTCTTCTACGATTTTTAACCCGTCAACACTTTTCCATGCGGCAAACCATTCGAGGTTTGAGTTGTACATGCCGTGCAGGGTTGTTTGACCATCGCTGATGACGGTGATGGCGTTGTTCTCAAAAATCTGCGGGATGTCTTCGATGTAATGCTGAATCTGATTGTGTGCATTTTCAACAGTGGCTTCGGCATCAAACAGGTTTTTGAATTCGAAGAGCACTACAGGAATGCCGTTGATGAAAATAATCAGATCGGGCCTGCGGTTGTTTCGACCTTCAATGCTGAACTGGTTAACGATCAGAAAATCGTTATTGTTTACATTGTCGTAATCAATGCAATAGACATGCTCAAAATGTTCTCTACCCTGTTCGTCTTTCCAATCCACATCAATGCCTTTGCTGAGCTTGAGGTGAAAGGCATGATTACGGGCGTGTAAATCGGCACCTTTATTATAGAGAAAATCCTGTTTGGCTTGCTGAATTACTTTATCGGGCAGGTGAGCATATTTTTTAAGGAGAAAGTGTTCAAGCGCATCTTCCAGCACTACCTTTTTTAACGACCGGTGAAGCTCGGCACCCTCGGCATAGCGATAGCCCAATTGGGTGAGCCACTCAATGGCGGCCAGTTCAATATCGCTTTCTACCAAGTAAGGTTTCATTAATTCAAACTAAATGTTTCATTGATCAATTTTGGAACTACAATATGCTTGATCTTATCCAGAAGAATAGATTCTTCCGTATTTCTATTCATCATTTGAATAATCGGTCGCGCCTTTTCTGTGAATGTCAAAATCAAATTCTGTGGAGGCACAGAGAATTTGAAATCGCCTAAAGCAGATCTATCCAAATGCAGCACAGTTGTTCCGTTGGTTCGTTCTAAACAGTGATTTTTAAAATTCTGAGTCCTAAGCAAAAAATATAGGTATTCATTTGTTAATGATTTGTCCACAAGACTAACTTTAACACAGTCAGTGCTAATAATTAGATGTTTATAAGAAAACGGATTAATTATTAAAATTGGATTACCGATTAAGTCTGCATTTTGCGTAACGTCTGTGTGAGCCACTACCAGATCACCAGTCTCAACAAGTTGCTCCTCTTTGTATGGTCCAACATACTCTTTGAAACCATCCAATCTGAATCCCCCATTTCTTTCAAAATTCTTTAACGTTATGAGAGCATTATCAGATTTTTTAAGATTATCACTTTTGTAAGAGTACCCTCCAATGGTTTTGATGTATTCTCGCAACCTTTTTTCTGGCCATTGATTATTATCATTTTTAAACAACTCACCAAAAAATGTGCTAACAATACGTTGTAGAGTAGTATTCATTTGCTTGTTAAGAGTGATTCTCTTCTCTATAGATTCAATGATTAGAACAATCTTTTCTTGAATTTCTCTCTCAGGTAATTCAACTATCAGATTTCTAACCGCATCTTTTGTAATTGTTTGAGTTACAGAGCCAGAAGCAAAAGATTTGATGTATGCCTCGTTAAGTTTAAGGTAATAAAAAACGAATTTACTATTTGCAATCGTATTGTTGATTCTGATCAAGAACAGATTCATCGCAAGAGACACTGGCCTGTTTAAATCCGGCATTAGATAAACAGACCCAGGTGTCGCAATTTTATTCATTAGTATATCTCCCGGCAAAACTTTCGATTTTGAAAGAAAATTATACGCATGCTCATTAATATATTTAAAATCAACAAAATTATCTTGCTCAAAATTTTTAGTTCTGATCATCACAGCATAATTGGGTTGATCTAGAAGCGAAACGTTCTTCTTTAAAATTTCATAAGATCCATTCGCATGATAATCAGTCAAGAAGTCTATAATATTTCCCAACTTGACTTTTGTTACCTTAGTCATATTATAGATTTGAGGTTTTCTCGAATCTGAATTTCCAATCGATTACTCTCCTCAAATTGGATGTTTAAATTTTCTAAAAGATGTTTCATCTTTTCTTCAAACGGAACACCATCATCATCTTCGGCTTCGTTGCCCACGTACCGGCCGGGGGTTAATACGTAGTTGTTGTTTTTAACGTCATCGAGGGTAGCTGCTTTGCAAAAGCCTTCCACATCCGCATACTTTCCTTTATTGTTTCTCCAGCGGTGATATGTTTCTGTTACTTTATCAACATCAGCATCTTCCAGAACGCGTAACCTGCGGGTTGCCATTTTACCGAGCTTGCGCGCATCAATGAAAAGGATTTCCTTCATGCGCTCACGGTGTTCGCCATCTTTGCCATCACGGTTTCGACTGAGGATAAATAAACAGGCCGGGATGCCGGTGGTTAAGAAAAGTTTGTCGGGCATTTGCACAATGCAATCGATCATGCCTTTTTCAATCATAAACTCGCGCACATTTTTTTCGCCCTGGCTTCCGGTAGTCATGGCACCATTCGCCATTACAATACCTGCAGTGCCTTTATTACTCAAGTGATGCCAGATCGCCTGGAACCACATGTAGTTTGCATTGCCATCGGTGGTAAAACTATCGCGCGGCCCCAACAGGCGCGGATCGTTTTCGGGCAACAACTCGGGGTGCCACTTGCTGATGTTGAACGGTGGGTTCATAATCGCATAGTCGGCCTTTAAGTTGGGCAGTTTATCATCCAGCAAGGAATCACCTAACCGTAAATCGAACTGCAGGTTGCGCAGCAATAAATTCATTTTGCACAAGCGCAAAGTTCCTTCGTAGCGCTCCTGCCCATAAATAGAAAGTTGTGAGCTGTTACCGCCATGCGCTTTCACAAACTTAAGCGATTGCACAAACATTCCTCCGCTGCCACAGGCAAGGTCAACAATGCGGCCCTGCAACGGTTCGATCATTTCTACCAGCAGGCGAACCACCGAGCCGGGTGTAAAGAATTGTCCGCCACCACTGCCTTCGGCCATGGCAAACTTGCCGATGTAGTATTCGTAAATGCGGCCGTATAAATCGCTCTCCGGGTTTTTTGCTTCCGAGAATTTATCGCTCGAAAACATGTTAATGAGTCCGGCAGTTTGGGTAGCCGTTAACTGGCTTTTCACAAAGATGGGTGGAAGGATGCCTTTGAGTTTATCATCGCGTTCAGCCAGAATATCATCGATGAGCATAAACGCTTTATCAACTTTTACTTTGATATCATCGGCAGAAGCATTTTCGCGTAAGTAGTTCCATTGCGCTTCGGCTGGGAGGCGGTAAACGTTTTTAGAGGTGTACTCTAAATCATCTTCGAGTACACTCTTCTTTTCTTTTTCTTTGATCGTGTAATAATCGGATTCAGGATCGCTAAGTGCGCTGGTTAGTTCATCGTAGCGGTACTTATATCTTTCAGAGAGATGCTTTACAAACAACAGCGACAGCACGAAATCTTTATACTGATTTTCGGCAACTGCTCCGCGTAGTTCGTTGGCTGCTTCCCACAACTCGGCTTCAAAGTCGATATCGGCCTTTGGTTTGGAGGCAGTTTTAGTTTTAACAGGTTTAGGAGCTGCTGTTTTCGATTTCTTGGCCATTTTTGGGAGTAAACAGACTGAAAATTAATGATTTCTGAATGACAAGCTTTGTCTTCAGAGTCTTAAAAATTTAAGCTATATCGCCTATTCTAATAATTTCTCAGCCTTTTTTCAGCTAACGCAAGATATTTTAAACCCGTTTGATCACGGACGTGCTCCGGTTTTTCAATATTAATGGCTTGCATAACTGCTGCAGTGAATCCCACAGCAGCAGCTGTTAATCCAAAATCAGTAGTAGCTTCTAAAGCTCCAGAAGCCCCAACAATTCCACCAACAGAGATCAAATAATTCTTCAATCCATATTCATTCATCTTTTCAGACAATTCATCACGATGAATTATTAGTTCTTCGACTTTATTATCCAATCGATCTGAGTTCTTTTTAATAGCCGGGTCTAATACTATCCCCTCAATTTTATTTTTAAAAGCAACAAGCAAATCAGCGTGAGTGTCCTTAAACCTCCTCAATTTCCTCAAGTCAAAATTCTCAGGAAATGGAATTAATTTCTCTAAAATAAGTTCTCGCTTATCTTTTTCCAGTTTGTGCATTCTATAGGTTTTCTTTTTCAGACCTATTGGTTTAGAATATCTTCGTTTGAGATTATCTGTCGTTGGCAGGTAATTAAGTTTAACTCCAAGAACGGATGCTGTAAATGTCATTAATTCATTAGCAGTTGTTTGTTCAACATTATACCACCATCCTTTGCCTTCTCTTTTGGCAAGTCCAGCGTGTTCCAATTGATAAAACAATTCACGATCAAATTTTCCAGTATGTATTTTGGAAATGATTGGAGTGAATTTTCCCGAATGAATCTTGCTTGATCCGGCTATAGCGAATTTCTTTCGTCTAACCTTCAATTTAAACTCATCACTATCGACATATTGAAGGAATTTTCTAGTAACTTTTTCGGGTTTTCTTAAGTCAAGCATTGGGCTAATAGGCTTAATAAGATTGTCTCGTACTAATTGACGCATGAAGGGATCAAACCGCCTATCATCATGCAGATATTCTTCCGGTACTATAGTCCCAATCTTATCATAGTATAGTAATGTACGTGTTGACCAATCTGATTTAGGCAGATTGATATATGGGTAGTAAAGCAAGTTTTCCATAGACTAAGGGGCCTTGTTAATTTAACGCTTTAAATCCACTCCCTATGAAATTCATAGGAGTAACTCCTATCGAAACTGCCCTCGCGTGAGGGATAGAAGCCAAAGCGAGTAACGAGCGAGGACTTGAAAAGGAAAGCCCGATCTCAGCCTGTTAAAGAATTAGGTAATACCGTGATCGGATTAAATCAATGCTGAAATGGCACGCTTACTTTAATGTTAGCTTATCCACCTTCTGAATTAACTCCCCAGGCTTGAGCTTAAACACTTCAGCAAGTTTATAAATGGTATTAAGAGTGGGGGTATTAATCCCTCTTTCAAGTCCAGAAATAAAGGTTCGGTCAACTTCCGAATAATCCGCCAACTCCTGCTGGCTCAATCCGTGCTGCTCTCGCAATTCACGAATGACTTGACCAAAAGCTTCCTTTAACTCCATTTTCATTCAAGCAAGCTATAGGGAAGTACAACTTTTTCTTGTAGTATATATACGACAATGCTATATTTACTCCTACAGTAAAGTAGTATAGAAACTAGTCATTATGGAATTAAAAAATAATCCCAACGCAATCGCTACGTCCATCAATGAACCCTTCCTCCTCGCCCTCATCTCCGAAGAGCTCAAAAGCCGCAGGCTCTTCAGCACACTGCAACAGGTTGGCCTCGATGGCTCGCCTTACCAGCCCACGCTGGATGCGCTGATCATGCAGGGGCTCGGCCTTGCAGAGGATAATGCTACGCTGGAGCTTTATTTCACAATCATGGATGAGCATGCGGCCAGCCTTCCCGGAGTTTCGGCAGGGAAAAGCTTTAGTGAAGAGGTTGCTGCGCAGACCAAGGAAGTGTTTGCCAGGTTGGTGGCGGGAGCAGCGGAGCTGAAGAACCGGCCTGAAGCGGCTGGGTGCTGACAGCGCAATCGAGCAAGTGATGTATCTATATATAGAGGATGTCCTGTAGATGTTCCGTATATGTCCCGGATATGTTGGGTATTTATCGGGGAGCTATAGAGACGGGATATAGACGGGATATGGGTGGGAGGTAGAGGGGAGATAGGCGCGAAATGTCACTGTCTCATTGCGTAATATTCAAATGCGGTCGTGCGGTCAGAAAGCGATATGCCTTCTACTTACTTTTTACTCGTACCCGCATCCACACCGCACCGCCCCTCGTGAATCTCGGATAAATAGTATTTTTTTACCACGAAGATTTATCATCCTCGATTTGGCATTGCCCCAAAAAAGTAACAAAAAAAGTCTAGGCAAAAACATGCTGCCTCGCGCTCCTGCCCACCGCACGCCCGCATTTTTGCCGAGCCACCGCGCTGTCTAACCCAAATGTTTTCTTATAACTGATAGCATACGTTAGGAGTCGTTTCATTAGTAGGCGCGTGGGGTTGAGCCAAATGCGGGGGCGCGATGGGACGCGGGCGGAAGCATATTTGGCTCTTGATCTTTTTGTTACTTTTTATTCGTACGCACAGCCATGCACACCGCCCCTCATGAATCGCTGATAATGAGGATGAACTCTATACTGAAATGATGATCATCGATTTCCATCAAGGGAAAAAGTAAGAAGAGAAAGAGAAGTGATGATGACGTACAATGATCAATAGAAAGCACAATGGGGCAATATCAGTAAGCGAGGAATAACGTTGGGTAGCGGATAGATCGACTTCTATTCGCGGGATTGCCGCGGTCGATCATCCTTCTGTGTACACCGATCATCTCGGTACTCCCTCGCAATGACGTTTACGAGCCGGTCGGGGCATGGGCCGATGAATCCCTTAGGACAGGCAAGGCCGCGATGAAGGCATCATCCTTCGTCTCATCTCCCGATCATCCCCCCATCATCTCCCGATATACCGTATATCAGCCCCGTGTCCTCGGCATGCCGAGCTTTTAAGTTCTGACCTACATTCCCAACCGACCCCAACCCCCTACTTGTCGGATTTCCCCCCTCCGTCATCGACTATCTCCCGCTCCCGGGGCCTTCCCATGTAAGTTTGAAGTACCAATTCTAAAAACCCCTGCAGATGAGACTGCTTTTGATCGTACTGTTTTTGCTGTTCGCAGTCATGGCGTTTGGGAAAAACAGCGCAGAAACGGCTGTTGACCGGATTACGGTTTGCAAGACCGGGCACTGCCTGCCTTCAGTTCCTTCCGGCAGCCAAGTGATTCTTTCAGACTCTATTAAGAATGCTGGTGTAGGTGCACAATTCTCAGACTTCTTCGGAAACCTGTTTGATACAAGCCTCTGGCCGAAGCGCTGGAACTGCGGAGTGTGGTCGCCCGTGCATGGCTGGATCTATATTATCTCGGACGTGCTCATCTGGCTCGCCTACTTTGCCATCCCGGTGTTGCTCGGGTTCTTCGTGTATAAAAAGAACATTGAAGACATTCCGTTTAAAACTGTACTCGTACTCTTTATCGTATTCATTCTCGCCTGTGGCTTTACGCATTTAATGGATGCTGCGATCTTCTGGTGGCCTGCGTATAAACTCAGTGCATTACTCAGGGCCGGAACGGCTGTGGTGTCACTCGTTACGGTTGGGTCGTTAATTAAAGTTGTGCCGGCTGTGCTGGAATTGAAAAGTCCGGCCTACCTCGAGAAACAAATTGAAGCGCGAACACGTGCGTTACAGGAAGTGAACGACCAGCTGCATGCCGAAATGGTGGAACGCAAAAAAGCATCCGACCATTTACGCGCCTCCAACCAGGAGCTCATGGCGTTCAGCTATTCGGTATCGCACGATTTACGCGCACCGTTGCGCAGCATTCATGGCTTCAGCCAGGCATTGCTCGAAGATTACTCCGACAGGCTCGATGGCGAAGCACAGGATTTTCTTAACCGCATTTGCAACGCAAGCTCGCGCATGGGCGAACTGATTGACGATATGCTCAAGCTTTCGAAGATCTCGCGCAACGAGATCACACTCGAAGCGGTAAACCTTTCATCGCTCGCACACGAAGTAATTTCATCGCTCATCCAGCGCGACCCGAATATTAAAGCAACGTTCGACATAGAAGATAACCTAATGACCAAAGGCGATCGCAAGCTGCTGAAGATCGCACTTGAGAACCTGATTGGTAATGCCGTGAAGTACAGTTCGCGGAATCCGTTTGCGCGAGTGCAATTCAAAAAACAAATCAGTGAATCGGGTGAAACTGAATTCTTTATTAAAGATAACGGTGTCGGCTTCGACATGGCTTTTGCCGATAAGTTATTCCGCGCGTTCCAGCGGTTGCATGAAGGTGAGTTTGACGGCTCGGGCATCGGGCTCGCTACCGTGAAGCGGATCATCATGAAGCATGGCGGAACGATCCGCGTAGAAGCTAAAACAGACGAAGGGGCAACATTTTATTTCACGCTATAATGATACACACATCCTACAACGATATGAATACGGGCAGAATATTACTGGTAGAAGATAACGATGATGATGTAGCGTTGCTAAAGCGTGCGCTGAAAAAGCATGGCATGTACAACGAGATCGTGATCGCCCGAAACGGAGTACAGGCACTCGAAACATTGTTTGACATGGAAGCCCAAAACGGCCACATGCCTTCGCTCGTAATCTTAGATCTTAAACTGCCTAAGCTGAACGGACTCGAAGTATTGAAAGCCATCCGCGCGAACAACTATACGCGCGGTTTACCAGTGATCATCTTAACCACTTCTACTGAGCAGGAAGATATTATAGAAAGCTATAACCTGGGCGCGAACAGTTACATCCGCAAGCCCGTGGAGTTTGATAAATTTTTGTAAGCCGTAGGTCAGCTCGGCTTGTACTGGATGACCTTGAATGAGACCAATCCCAAATACAATGGATAACCGGGCGATGAACATCCTCGTAATCGAGGATAGTGAGAATGATTTTAAGTTATTGACACGGGCGCTGTCGAAGGAAATTTCTTCCGTGGACGCGATGCGGGTCGATACAGCCGAATCGTTGCACGAAGCGTTGACGAACAAGGACTGGGACGTGGTGATCTCCGATAACAACATTCCGGACCTTCGCGTGAGTCCGAAGCATTCGTTCGAGCTGTTGCGCAACGTTAACCCGAACGTTCCATTTATTATAGTGTCGGGCACGATTGATGAAGAAAATGCCGTGAAGCTGATGAAGCTTGGCGTGAATGATTATATTTTAAAAGATAGCCTGGTACGGCTTGCCCCGGCCGTGAAGCGCGAAGTAGCAGAGGCCAAAAGCCGGTTAAAGAAAGTTGAAGCCGAACGCAAGCTTACGGAAAGTGAAGAACGCTATCGCATGCTTACGGAAAGTATCAAGGATATGTTTTTCGCAACGGATACTGAGTTGATCTGCACCTTCTGGAATGGTACAGCCGAAAAAATAACCCACATTAAAGCAGTCGATGCGATTGGAAAACACTTGTTTGAAATCCTGCCGGTAGCAAAATCTTCTCCAATCAAAGAAAAGATTGAAGAGAGCATTGCGTCCATGGAGCATAATACGATTGAAGTTGAATACGTGATTGAAAATTCGAAACATTTCTACGAAGTAACAATCTATCCTTCGGTGGATATGCATTCCATCATGGTGAAAGATATTACGGATACCAGGCGCATTGCACGACAGCTGAAGTCTGTAAATGATGAGTTGGAAACTTTCATCTATCGCGTATCGCACGACATCCGCGGGCCGCTGGCTTCTGTACAAGGACTTGTTAACCTGGCGCAGGCAGAAACCTTTCCGCCTTTAGCCGAAAACTTTTTCTCACGCGTAGGTCAGATGGCCGACCGCATGGACGACATCATCCGGAATTTACAGGATGTTGTCCGGATCAAGCAGGAAGAAATCGAGCCAATCGCCACTACGATCCAGGAGGTATGGAATCATGCACAGGAAGGTCTTGAGGATCATGCGCGTTATTTCAATTTCGAAATAGCCGAGAGCAAAGCGGATAGTACAATCTTCACTGATAATAAACTACTCACGATGTCGATTCAGCGTGTGTTGGCGAATGCAATAACATTCAGTCACCCAACCCGCGATCCGGAAGTGAACGTTCAATACTCAACCATCAATTCAAAGTATCATCAAATTACCGTAACCGACAACGGTATTGGGATGGATGAAAGCCAGATGGATAAAATCTTTAAAATGTTCTACCGGGGCAGCGAGCTCTCCACCGGCTCCGGTCTTGGACTTTACCTCGCGCAAAGTGCAATTACTAAATTAGGAGGATCGATACAGGCGACCAGTGTATCAGATGAGGGTTCTGTATTTTGTATTCGGTGGTTGATCATGGAGGAGCCAGGGAGTAAAAATTAGAGCAGATTTATTGATAGATCAGATCAAGTTGATCAATCATTTTCGTAGCACGTGGCGCGGTGGCCTGACAAAAAAGCGGGCGTGCGTTGGCACGAGTGGGGAAGCATTTTTTTGTCTTGATCTTTTTTGGTTCTTTTTTGTATCAAGACAAAAAAGAACAAAGCTCGCCTATGGAAAACTATCGCTCAGGTATAGCGCAATAACTTAAATGCACTATGCATGGAGTAGATAAGCATCAGCTAATTTTTTTGCGCAGTGAGAACAACAAGATCACGCTGCAAAGAAAAATCCCACTGCACGCATAAAAACGTTCTTCAATCGTCCAGGCTTTACCTCCAACCAGTGCGGTAATGTTCGCTGCCAGAAATACCAAATAGACAACTAACGGAGTAGCTTCCGGCTTCCGCCAGGTATCAACCATTTGCGGAACACTCGCAATCACCACCGCAATACTGCTCGCGATAATCCCTGCGCGTTCTCCCGCGGTATACCAAACGATCAAACAAATAACAACCAACACGGAAGACATGGTTTCCACCCACGACCACGTAACTTGTTTCTTATAAATCAATAAACATGTGATAACCGTTGAGCCGATTGCGTTCGCTAATGCAAGCCAGTAATTCCCTCCAGCAATGATCGTGGTGATCGTAGCAATCAAGTCCAGCATAGCCCACAATAGGAATGCTGCAAAGCTTTGCTCGGTAGAGGTGCGCAACAACGCCCTGATCAACAGCGCATACGCAACAATACCAATTAACCCGGAAAGGAGTTGTGTTAATTCCATTCAGCAAGAATACAAAACCAGCGCGAGACTTCTCGCAGATAATTCCGCTTTCTGCTGATCACTATATACACTCGAAGTGACGTTAATATTCGTCATTTCGAGCGAGCAAAATTATACTATAACCTGCTGTCAGTGCCGCGAGAAATCCCGTGTTCAATAGGAGTGTGAGACTTCTCGCAGGTAACTTATTCTTTGCTGAACATACAGCACACTCGAAGTGACGTTACTTCCGTCATTTCGAGCGAGCAAAATTATACTATAACATGCTGTCAGTGCCGCGAGAAATCCCGTGTTCAATAGGAGTGTGAGACTTCTTGCAGGCACTTCGCTTTTTGCTGATCACTTTATACGCTCGAAGTGACGTTAAAAATTTACTTCCACGCCCCAAGTATTGCTCCGCTCATAATCATACACACCAGTGTGTAGCCCGTTGTGATCAGGAAGAAATAAAATGGAAATGCTTCGAAGGCATACATCGGTCCGATAACACAGGCTACAAATCCAACCCACAGAAGAATAGCGAGCTTAATGCCTTGACCAACCGTGTCGTTGCCGGTTTGCTGCATCAGCAGGGCAAGGATATAGATCATTACTAAGTTTCCGCCCAATTGAATAACGGAAGCCCACATTGCATTAGGTCCCTGGTCGAGCTGCTCTTTGGTTCGGGCAAGACCTTTTACATACGGTTCGCGGAACAGCACCATGTACCATAAAAAGCCCAACGCAGTAGATGCAACAGCCGAGACAATAACCGCCAAAATATTAATTGCTTTCATAACATAAACTTTTCACTAGCAGACAAAATTTTGTGCCATGAAAAGATGTGTTTTTGGAGCCTCCAAAGGGAAGTTAGCTGTGGTGTTTCGTACTCACGCCTGCTGGGGTACACGCGTCATTTCGAGCGCGCAAAGCAAATCCACGAAAGGTTATCCGTGCCGCGAGAAATCTCAGTCTCCTCTTACACGTGAGACTTCTCGCAGATGACTTAACTTTTTGCGGAAAACATTGAGCTCGAAGTGACGTTAGTGCATTTTCGTTATCTTCCATTATGGTTCACGGTGGTTGTGTCTACATCATGGTCAATAAAAATCATACAGTTTTTTATACAGGTGTTACTTCTGACCTATATTCACGAATTATTGATCACAAAGAAAAAAAGTATCCCTCAAGTTTTACATCACGTTATAACATAACGAAGCTCATTTATTTACGAATCCTTTTATTCAATTGAGGAGGCTATTGACCGAGAGAAGCAGATTAAAAAATATTCAAGGTTTAAAAAGGTTCAGCTAATTAACATCAAAAACCCTGAGTGGAAAGATCTGTTTGATGAGGTGAGCACGTGGTAATACGCGTCATTTCGAGTGAGCAAAGTAAAACTATAGAATGCAATCATGCCGCGAGAAATCCCGAGCTACTTTAAAGACTGAGACTTCTCGCAGATAACTCAGGTTCTTTGCTGAACATTTTATACGCTCGAAGTGGCGGGAGAATTTACTTCTTATCTACAAAATTCTGAATCGAATATGCGAAACCAAGATTAAACGCCTGGCTCAATTGTACTTCATCATCCTGATCGTAATCGTAGAGTAGTATACCGCCTACGCTAACAGCAATGAAACGGTTTACCTTAGCGGTAATCATCAGGTCAAGGCGGTGATCAATGGTTTTGCCTTCGAACGTTTCATAGTTGGCAAACATCAGGTACTTAAATTTCAAGTTCAGGTTTTTAGCAATGTCTTTATCGAAGTCAGCGGTGAGCTGAAACGCGAGCCATTCAAAGCGGGTGTCCTCACCTACTTCAACACCGTACGGAGCAATAGAATCTACCGCATCAAAGCGACCGTTGTTATCTTTTAATAATGTAAGACGTGGGGCTAACGGTGAAATCCTCACTTTGAAATAATCTACCGGGTGATATTCGAAACCGACTGCAACTGTAACAAAAGCCGGTGCCAGGAAATCGGAAACGAGGGCGGCATCGCCATCTTCCGAATATTGATAGCCCTTATAGAATTGTGAAGCAAAGTTGAACGAGACAAAATAATCCCAGTTCTTGCTCATGGTGCGGCCGTATTTGGTATCGACAAAGAAACGATCCAGTGTTTTGCGAAATCCCTGGCCGGAGTTCTTCACAAAGCCATAGGTAAAACCAATCTCATTATCCCACGATTGCTTATCGTCTTTATAATCCGCTTTATAATCAAAGTTGGTATTAAGACCGATGGAATTGATACCGCCACCTTTCCAGTTTGACGAGAACGCGGCTTGGTTTAGGTTAAGATTAAAGATCATCTTCTTTCGCCACTTGGAGGTGCTGTCGGGCACAACGATCTGCGCGTTGCTTACCAATGGGAAGATGAACAAGCCAATCAATACAAAGAGGATTCGGGAGTGCGTGCGGGTCATGGTAATGATTTAAGAATTAAAATTAGCATGAAAAAGAGTTGGGAACAACTTAGAAGTTCGAGGTTTGAAGTTCGAAGTTCTAGATTCGAGCTTCGAACATCGAGTTTCTAGCCTCGAATTGAAATCTCCTTAACCTCTATGCACACATTTTAATTAGTGCTAATTTTCGAGTCTCAAATCTTCATTATGAGTCGCGAAAAATTCATCCAGGTTATTAACCAATCGTATACTACTCCTCTTCCATCCATTTATTTAGGAGCCGGAATTCTCAACGGTGAAATACTGGCTGATGCAAAAGTCAATCTACCGTTGCGGATGATGAACCGGCACGGATTAGTAACCGGTGCAACAGGCTCGGGTAAAACCCGAACGCTGCAACTCATGGCCGAACAACTTTCAGCAGCCGGAGTTTCCGTATTCATGCCCGACATGAAAGGTGATCTTTCCGGAATGGCCAAAGAAGGATCGGTTAATGATAAGATCAACGAACGTGCAACTGCATTAGGCCTAAAGTATACACCTTCCGGATTCCCGGTAGAGCTTTATTCATTAAGCGGAAAGAAAGGTGCACAAATGCGCGCAACCGTTACGGAGTTCGGCCCGGTGTTATTAGGAAAAATTCTTGAGTTGAATGAAGTTCAATCGGGCGTGTTGGCCGTTGTGTTCAAATATGCCGATGATAAAAATCTTCCTATCGTTGACCTGAACGATTTAAAGAAAGTATTGAATTATTTATCGGAAGGCATCGGGGCGCAGGAGATCAAAGCGGACTATGGAAAAATCTCGGGCGCAACCTCTGGCACCATGCTCCGAAAGATTGTTGCACTTGAACAACAAGGTATAAGCCAGATCTTTGGCGAGCGTTCATTCGACATCCAGGACATGCTCGATAAAGTTGACGGTCGCGGTGTGATCAGCATATTGAATGTATCCGATGTTCAACAGCAGCCTGCCATCTTCTCAACGTTTATGTTGGCGCTGTTGGCAGAACTTTACCAAAATCTTCCGGAAGCCGGTGATCTGGACAAACCAAAACTCATTTTCTTTTTAGATGAAGCACATCTCTTATTCAAAGACGCACCGAAAGCGTTCATGGATCAGATCGAGCAAGTCATTCGCCTGATCCGTTCAAAAGGTGTGGGCGTTTTCTTCTGCACACAATTAACGCAGGATGTTCCGGCAACAATCCTGTCGCAGCTTGGCAATCGCGTACATCACGTTATCCGGGCATTCACGCCCAACGATGTAAAGGCATTGAAAGAAACGATCAAAACTTTCCCGAAGTCAGAGTTCTATGATATGGAGCAGCAGTTTACGCAGCTTGGAACGGGCCAGGCATTTATTACAGTGCTCAATGAAAAAGGTATTCCTACCGAAACAGTAGTCACGCATCTGGCTCCACCCGCATCAGTGATGGGACCTTTAGCAGCAGCTGAATATGAAAGTCATCTCCAGCAATCCGACATCTTCAAAAAATATCAAGAGGTTGTTGACCCACAAAGTGCATTTGATATTCTGGAAGCAAGGATGAAGCAACAATCGGAAGAAGTGAAAGAAGAACAACAACAGAAGAAAACAACAAGTCGAAAAGCTGAAAAATCTACGTTCGAAGAAGTGATGAGCTCACCCGTAACAAAACAGGTTGGCCGTGAGCTCGTGCGTGGAGTTTTTGGAATGTTGTTTGGCACTACACCTCGAAGAAGAACAATCAGGCGAAGTGGCGGATTTTTTTAAGTCTCCGTATCGAGCTTAAACCGATCTTTTAACTCCTTAATCAGTGGGTTCTTTTTCATCATTACATTCAGTCGCTCTTTATCATTCATGTAAAGATGACTTCTGTCTTCTTCGGGGATGATCTTCAATTCACCCACCAGCTGAATGGAATCATTTTTCAGCGTTGATCTCAAATGCGTTAACAAATCAACTCGGATAACATTCAACTCAGTTTCCTGAAAAGGATTATGGAGTTGAAGAATGACCTGATTGTCCCGAAACTCAAACCCTTGGGATAAGAGTCTGTACGTGACCTGTAGCGCTTTAAACTTTTCCGCAAATTGATCCCACGCATTTTTCAACTCCTGCTGCGTAAAAGGGGAATCTCTTTTTTCAATAACCTTGTTGACAACACCTGAATCCTTTTTCAATCCACCCTTCAGCACCGATTTCAAATCTGAAATTTTGGGCGTACTGGTTTTTACCTGCTTAACAGGTTCGGTATTTAACGTAAGCTCAGGCTCAGATTTCTTTTCAGGTTCCGGAACTGGGGATGAAAAATCCTCTGCCGGTTCTTCAGCAAGCGTTGGAATCAGTTCCGCTTCAGGTTCAGCCTCTTGTTTTGGAGTGGCTACGCGGTCACTTTTTTTTTTACTGCCGAAGAAGTCTCCGCAGTTGCCAATTGTCCGGGCTCAAGCGCAGCCTGAACATGCGCCATCTTCATCAGCGCAAGCTCAACCAGTAAGCGCTGGTTCTTGCTGGCTTTATAGTTAATGTCACTTTGACCGGCAATGTTAAGCCAGGATAGCAATAGTGATGGCGATGATGCCTGTGCCTGTTGCGCATATTTTTTTCGCACGCTGTCGGGCACTTCCATTAATTCTGTTGTACGTGCATCTTGCGATACCAACAGATTACGTAAATGCTCCGATAAGCCGACAATAAAATTATGTCCGTCAAAGCCTTTACGGAGAACTTCATCAAACAACACTAACGGTTGTGTATGGTTCTGAGAAAGCAATGCATCCACCACCCCGAAGTAATAATCGTAATCGAGGATGTGCAGATTCGCCAATACATTTTTGAATGTAATCGGTTTACCGGCCGAATACGTAACCATCAAATCAAAGATTGAAAGCGCATCGCGTAAGGCGCCATCTGCTTTTTGTGCGATCAGGTGCAAAGCTTCATCTTCAACTTTTACTTTTTCATGCTTCGCAATAACGCCTAAATGTTTCGCGATATCGGAGATCTGGATCCGGTTAAAATCAAAAATCTGGCAGCGCGAAAGAATGGTTGGAATAACCTTGTGCTTTTCGGTTGTCGCCAGGATAAAAATCGCGTACGATGGCGGTTCTTCCAGTGTTTTCAGGAATGCGTTGAAAGCCGCATTCGAAAGCATATGAACCTCGTCTATAATATAGACTTTAAACTTTCCGAACTGAGGCGGGTAGCGAACCTGGTCGATCAGGTTTCGGATATCCTCCACCGAGTTATTGGAGGCAGCATCCAGTTCAAAAATATTGAGGGAATTGGTTTCGGCTTTTTCTTCGAAGCCGTTGATGAGGCGGGCTACAATCCGGGCACAGGTAGTTTTACCCACGCCACGTGGTCCGCAAAACAATAAGGCTTGTGCAAGCTTGTTGTTATCGATGGCATTTTTGAGGGTTGTGGTAATGTGCTCCTGACCAACAACTTCGTCAAAACCCGTAGGGCGGTATTTCCGTGCCGATACAACAAAATTCTCCATCTGCTGCAAGATAGAATTGAAACGGTAATTATCAATTGACCCGAACACGATTTAAAGCTTGTTTTTTACACAGCGTTTAGGTTCAAGGTTCAATGTTTCAGGTTAGTGCAGTGAACTTTAAACCTGGAACTTTAAACTTTTTTGGATGTATATTTGTAATCCAGTTTCAATAAAAATTCTGGGGTCGACCGGTTTTGACAGGATGTGTGATTCCGCAGGCCAGCATGCAGGCTCATGAGGGTAGAGCCTTAATCACTGCTCTCAACAATTTACGTGGCGAAAATACTTACGCCATGGCTGCTTAATCTGACGTAACGTTAGGTTAGCCTCGTCCGGATAAGATCCGGAAAGCCATCATCGTTTAGTTCTTATGTTCTGCTGGAACTAGTATAACGGTGTCGATTGAAAGGACTGCTCTGTGCGATGTTGCTAAGCACAGCTAAGACTCAGTAACTAAGGAGTTGGTTAGGCTGTTGCCTGCCTTCCGGTTCCCGAAAATCAAAGTCAACTAAGCATGTAGAATCTGTTGTTTTATCTTCTCTGGACGAGGGTTCAATTCCCTCCGACTCCACCAGGCCGCCATAGTCTGCAAGATGAAGGCGGCCTTTTTTATTATTCAAACAAACACTTGTTCAGAGGGTTCTTGGTCCATTGTCCCCAAACGAATGCAGCCTTTATTCACTCCATCGGGGTGATTTTTGCGTCAAGGTCAGTTCATACCTTGCTTCGACTAAATTATTCACAATGAAAAAATTACTTCAGACGCTATTATTTATAATAATCTGTTCATTTACTATTTACGCACAACCAAACAAAGCGCTCGAAGAATTGCTTGCAGCTGAAAAAAACTTTGCCAACATCTCTGCTGAGAAAGGAACCCGAACAGCTTTTCTTGAAAATCTTGCCGATGATGCCATCCTGTTTAAGCGGGCACTGGTAAATGGAAAAGAATTCTGGAATCAGATGCCGGAAGACGAAGGCAAACTCGCATGGTCACCCCAGTTTGCCGACATTTCTTCAGGAGGAGATTTTGGATACACCACAGGACCTTTCCAGATATTTAAAAACAGAACCGATACTCAACCTGAAATTGGCGGACACTACATTTCCGTTTGGCAAAAGAAAGATGGTGTTTGGAAAGTATTAATTGATGGAGGAACCGGACATCAACCGGTTGATGAGAGCACCTGGGAAACTTCTTCTTCCATACCTTCCGTTGCTTCCAGCTCTTCAACTACGGTGGTTCAATCCGAACTTCAGAAACTGGAAGCAGCGTTAATCGAACAATGGAAACAGCAAGGAGCTGCTGCATTTACAACATATCTTTCCGAAGAAGCAAGGATGTATCGCCCCATGGCTCCCCCGTATCGCAAAAATGACATCCCTACTTTGCTGGCAGAGACTGATAAAAAATTTACATACACCTTACCGGTTAACATTACGGTTGCACCTGCAGGTGACATGGCTTTTACCTACGGTAACGTTGATGTTGAAATTACACGAGCCGGAACTACGCGACAATTAAAAGGATTCTATTTCCGGATCTGGAAGCGGGAGAAAACTGCCAACTGGAAAATTGTTTCTGATTACATTACACTGTGATGTAATCAGATCTTTAACTTACCCAGCTTATAACCCTTAAGCTGCTTTCATTGCATATAAAGCTTTCATCTACGTATGAAAAAAATAATACTCCCGATCCTGATTTGCTTATCACTAAGCGGTTTTGCGCAGGGAAAATATCTTGAACTCGTTAAAGTAGCAGACAGTGTGTATGTTTTCAAGCCCAAAATTGACTGGACGCATAGTAATTGCACAGTAATTATTGGCCGTGACGGCCTCTTTATAATTGATACCTTCCTGCAAACAAATTATGCGGATGAAGCCGTGAGACGGTTAAAGGAGATATCGTCATTACCTGTAAAATATGTTTTTAATACGCATGCTCATGCCGATCATGTTATCGGCAATTCCGTTTTCAAAGAAGCATTCCCGGCCTGCAGCATTATCATGAACAGTATATCTGCTGCTGATTATCCCAGTCAGTTTACAAATGGAGGAGACATCAAATCGCATGCGGAGGCGATTTTGGAACTCGAAAGAGAATTAGCAGATGGGAAAACAGCTAAAGGTCTTGTATTAAGCGAGCCCATGAAAGCTTTCTGGCGCTGGCAACTTGAGGAAGCTAAAGAATATGTAAAATTTTACAAACCTATTAAACCCGCCAACGCAGATATTGTATTTACGGATACATTAACTATCCAGTTTGGCAATCATGAAATTATACTCATGCCAGTTTATGGAGAAGGGCATGATGTAGGTGATGCGATGACCTGGTTGCCGGGAAAGAAAATCCTGATTGCAGGAGATGTTGTTGTGGGCCCAACTCCCTACGCTATTCGTGGAAGGGTAAATGAAATGATCCAATCGTTGCAACAGATTATTGATATGAATCCAAGTTTTATCATTCCCGGACATGGCGAAATTCAACAGGGAACATCGTATGTGAAATCAGAACAGCAATTATTCAAAGTGGTTCAACAAAAAAGTCTCGAAGCGATCAAGGCCGGAATTCTGTATAAAGATGCCGGAGCTAAAATTATTATTCCTCCTGATCTCGAGAATACATTTACGCAGCAGGATGACGTTAAGAAGTGGGCATTAAAATCCTTCTTTACTAACTGGACGATCTACGGAACGTACAAACAGGAAAATGCACTTCCAAAAAAGTAAGAAGTTCCAAAATCCATTACAGCGTATTGTAATACTGTATAAGGTTAATTAAGTCGGCCGTTTCATGAAGGTTAAGCTGATTCGATTTGATGTAACTTTTCAACTCAGCCTCTCTTTCGTGTAGAACCGTGAGTATATTCTTTTTAGTGCAGTTGTGAAGTACATCCTCGCGTTGGATATAGAGCTTACTGCTGATCACTATTCTCCGGGCTGGGTCACCTACAGCAAATGTTTCATTGTATGATTGCTTAAGCCTGGCATGACTTATCTCTAAGAGCTTAACCTGACCTTCAACCAGTACTTTCCCAAAACCCCTTTCCTTCTTCCCATCATTGTAAAGATTGTTTATTGAAATAAACTTCTCCCTATGCGAACCCGGTTTCACCCAGGTAAAAGAATCAATCTTCATAGGCTCTATAACTTTGATTCCGAAAGTTGTATTGATTTCTACTACATCGGTAAGCAAATCGAGTTTCGCATCAATTTCAGGCAGTGTAATAGCGGAATAAACACTCGGTTTTAAATAGACAACAGTTCTAAGCCAATCCGCTTCAAGGTATTCTGTACCGGAGGTTTCAATCGGCTGACGACTGGTTTGACTAACAATCCCAAATTGAGTATCAAAAACAGCATCTGGTCGTGCCGTGCGGGTTTGATTGGCTTGACCAAAACTTGTCTGGCAAAGAATGAAACTAAGGCCAGCTACTGCAAGGAATATCATCTTTCTCATAAACATCAAATAATAAAGTCCCGGCTTTACACCGGGACTTATTAAAACTAAAAACTAGAATCCATAATAATCATCGTCTTCGAGGAAGCCGGTTCGCCTCACACCTGAACAGTGATAGATTACACCCGGATCATCTTCAAATTCGAGCTGCATGTAAATACTATCAGTTACCGTTTGAGCTCCTTTTGTAACAACGGCATCAAGAATTACTTTTCCATCGGTTACGATAACTTCAATATTATAGTCATCAACAACACTGATACTACCTTCGGAGGAGAATGATCTTGATTTTGCTTTCGCTGCGGCTTTGATCTTAAAATCCCAGAAGTTTTCATCATCTGTCATCCAGATACTATCTCCGTTATCGGAAGCAGTGTTGGAAATTATCAACGGTGTATACCCAGATTGGTCTTCAAATACCCCCGGACTTGTTTCCACTCTATATATAACAGCCCATTCTCCATTTAATGGAAAGGTTGAGGTGTATTTTACTTCCGGTGCATCAGGCTCACATGCTGCGAGCGAGATGACGGAAAGTAATGTCATAATTCTAAAAA
This sequence comes from Cyclobacteriaceae bacterium, assembly GCA_965227265.1. Classification (GTDB taxonomy): domain Bacteria; phylum Bacteroidota; class Bacteroidia; order Cytophagales; family Cyclobacteriaceae; genus UBA2336. The sequence goes on from OZ245738.1 coordinate 2,730,470, forward strand.
TTCCTTTCATGTCTTTATGTTTAAAAACTAAGTTATAGCGGTAAGCTTACCTGTGTTAAAGATGAAACAAACGTGTAGTTAAAAGTTGGATCCACGCATTGTGTTGTCATTGTGATCTTCTTATTAACCGTATCGAACGTCATCGATTGGAGCTCGCAGGCACCTCCAAAAATACCCATAGGAGATTCTGAAGTAGAGGATATACTGTTCGTTGCAATATCGTTCAGGGTAAATGTTATATCACTTGTTATATAAGCAAGTCCTAATCCCCGATGAATATCATACCAGCCTCCAATAGCATCAGAAACTGTATACGTATTAGCTCCTGTCTTTTTGATGATTATATACTCCATGTCAATAGCAGTAACCGGAGTAACACCGTTACGCGCTACTGTTGAAATATATAATCCTTCAATATTAGGTGCAAAATCTCCCTCACCTACCCTCCACACCGTTCTATGAGCCGTTGCTGCAATTCCATCTACATTGACAGCAGTATACTCAACACTATACCTGTCAGGAGCATTTATATCTAATGTAGGACCCGAAACACCAAAGTAATCACCTGAAAAAAAAGTAGTTACTTCAATAGGCTCACCCCCTTCAGTAGCTTCTGCGCCTGGATCTTCATAAGGAGTTCCTGTTTCACTAAAAATCTCCTCATCTCCTGTGACTTCGAAAATAGGATAATAGGTAGTACGTGAAAGACCCTCCGTGACTTCATCCGAACACGAGACGACAGCAGATGCAAATAATATCAAACAATACATTATCTTTTTCATACATTAATTTTTTAGTTATTAATCAACATCCCACCACACTGCTTCTGTCAGTGCAACCGGTTCGGGCGTATTAGGGTTTCTCCTACGTTCGATATCCGGGAAGAGCAGTCTTTTTGCGAACAGCCCAGCTGTTACACCTTCTTTAGGATACACCAGTTCACCAGGCACATAGGCTGGATTTACATTTCCATTGTCAAGCCCGGAATAAACAGCACTTTTAGATGGATAGTTTGTTCTGTTCATTTCAAAGTAAGCCTCAAGGTTCTGATATGTACCTGCCAGGGCAATCCATTTTTGAACAATGATCTGCTCTAAATCAGCTTCAAAATTTGTTCCTGGTAAATCGTAATCTTGCGGTGTTAGCCCCAACTGTTGAAAAGACGCTGTTACTCCTAAATCAAATAAGGCTTCAGGATCCCCTGTTCCATATCCCCTTAACGCGGCTTCAGCCTGAAGGAAATAACTTTCAGCTTTTGAAAAGAAGTAGATGGGAGCATCGGCTACAATTAAAGGTTTGGATAAGCTTGCAGCTGTTACAACGGTTGTTGATATCTCATAATTTCCCTGATCAAGTCCTTTTTGCCCGGCATTTCCAGGGACAATAAGTTTCGGAATACGGGTATCCCCGATATCCTGCAGGTATGACAAGAATGTTCGACTTGTTTTTAAATTAATCCCGTTTAGACCGCGTTCCTCCGTTTCAAATAAGGGATTGCTTCCGCCCGTTTCATCTTCAAATTGCGTGACCGCTGCATCTGCTTCCAGAAATTCCACTCCATCATCATACATCGCCTGCAAACCTGCTGCAGCAACCGTTGGCCGTGCTTTAATCTGACGCAGGTATAGCTTAAGCTTTAATGTGTTTGCAAAATGAGTCCAGTTTTCAATACTCGTATCAATGAGCTCGTCAAGATCATCCCCTTCGTCAAGGGGATCGCCAAAAATATAATCACTTGCTCCAGGGTTCTTGGATGTCCGAATTCCTGCAGATGTTTCATTGAAATCCTGACTGAGCGCATTATCGATGCGTATAATAAGCGAGTCATAAATAACAGAACCTTCTTGGTAGTGTGGTGCACGGTTTTCGGCACCCTGAAGTGCTTCCGCAAAAGGCAGCTCGTCATACAAGTCTACAAGGACCTGCCAGGTATAAGCCTGTTGAACGGTGGCAATCAAATACATTAACCTGTTTTGAGAGGCTTTTGATTGCTTTCGAATGTATTCGTAATCATTCAAAGCACCTCCATATAATTCCGCAAACGCATTATTAAAATCTGCGTTTGAAAGGTCAAAGCCATCAATATTTTTATATTGATTTGCTGAATTACTTTGTGTCCAATGCTGTGCCCAAAATCCTCCGAGGGTAGCTAATTGTCCGCCCACTTGACCACCTGTTGAAAGTGTTGCTGCAGGTAAAATCAATTCAACCGGAGCATCCGTTGGTACGTTCGGATCATGGTTAATGTCCAAAAAATCGGAACATGATGAAACGCACAGTGTCAGCATGCCGATTATGAAAATATATTTTGTCCTTTTCATTTTATTTATAGATCAAATTTTTAGAAAGAAGCTTTTAAACTAAATCCATAACTTCGAGTAGTAGGTCCTCCGGCAAATTCACCGAGATCACTCTCAATATCATTTCCCCAAGTGGTCATTTCAGGATCGATAAAATTGTTCTCTTTTGGAGTCCACAATAACAAGTTCCGACCTACAAGTGTTACATCGATTGATTTGAAAGGTGTTTTTGAAAGCACAGCTTTTGGCAATCTATAACTCAATGCAAGCTCTCGTAACTTCATATACGAACGATCCAGGAAGAAATCAAAGTTGGCGTGGTTGTTATTTGGATTCCAGTATCCTGAAATATTTGAAATACTAATCGGAGTAGTATTTTCAACATAAACAGGATTTCCATCGTCATCCACCTGAGGCTCTCCAGTACCTGCATCAATTGGTTGGATTACTGAATTTGGCACAATGAATGGCTGTCTGTCGTTATAAAGCGTTTGTGTTGCATTTCCAACAAATGTGGTTAGCCTTTTAGAGTATGAATAAATAAGTCCGCCATATCGGATATCAATACCGGCAGATAACGTTATGCCCTTATAGGTGAACTGATTGTTAAAACCCATTATCCATTTAGCCTGGGCGTTGCCATGTCTGACATCTGTAGCGCTGTTTAATGGTATACCAGTGCTTGCTGAAACAACAAGGTTTCCATTATCATCACGAACAACATCCGGAACATAGAATGTTCCCAGCGGTTGGCCAGGTTCAGCAACGTACGAGAATCCATATACTCCCCCCAGTGTAACTTGTTCAAGGCCGTCTGTCAAAGAAAGAACCTTGTTCATGTTCTTGGTGAAATTAACAGAGGTATTCCAGGTAAAGTTATTGGTCTTAACCGGAACTGCTGTTATCAACAACTCAATGCCTTTGTTTTGAATTTCACCAAAGTTCAACGTCTTAAATCCATAACCCGAAGAAAATGCAAATGGTACAGCATAAATCTGATTTACAGTTCTTTTATCGTAAAGGGCAAGATCAAATCCTACACGGTTATCCAGGAACTGCACGTTGGCACCCACCTCAACTTCGGTAGATAATTCAGGTTTAAGCTCTTCATTCCCGAGTGTGTTTGAAATTTCAAATGCATTCACTCCGCCAAACGGGAAATCAATACTACCAAACGGAATCGTTATACCTCCATTCGCAAGGGTTGTATAAACATTATAAACTGCTGCATCTTTACCTGTACGGCCAATCGCTGCGCGAATCTTACCGCTTGACACAGGCCCCGATAGCTTAAATGCGTCAACAAAAGAAAAGCTGAGATTGGCACTTGGGTAAAAGAAAGAGTTATTCTGCGTTGGCAAGGTTGATGACCAATCATTTCTGGCTTGAACCGTTAAAAACAAGTAGTCTTTGTAACCCAATGTTGCCTGACCGTAGAGGCCTACCAGGCGGGTTTTACTTTCGGTTGTTCCAGCTATCGGATCTTCATCGCTGTTGGCTAGATTATAAAAATTTGGAATCGAAAGTGTTGCAACTGCTGCGTTGAAATTTTTAAAGTAGCGCTCCTGAACACTGTATCCCGCCAGGGCTTGCAACGAAAAGGATTCTGTAAGTTCTTTACTTGCCGAAACAATAAAATCACCATAAACTTCTCTTGCAAACCTAGTGCCTTCTGATACACTTCCGTCTACTTGCTTACGATCTGCATTATGGCCGGTCGGATCGGTGTGGGCAATGGCAGTCCAGTCGAGCAGACTAGAGTTAGCGATATCTCCTCCAACCCGAACGGTAGCTTTAAGCCATTCTACAAATTCATAATCAACCTGGGCGTTACCGAATACACGGTTCTCTTCAAACCGGTTGCCATTTTCATTTAAAACAAAATATGGATTAAATGCATACAGGTTATAAAAGTTATCCTGATTATTGAACTTGCTCTTATAGTCTTTAAGGTCTACAATGCTAAGATCGACAGGCATTTGAATAATCTCCTGATACAGGGTAGGGGATGCGGTTCCCTGACCAGCAGTAATAAATTGGCTGCGTTTATTGATATAATTAACTGAGTAGGACGTAAACAATTTCTTTCCGATTGTTGATCCTCTGAACGAAAATGTATTTCTCTTATAGGAGTCTCTGTCAGAAGGAACAATTCCGTCTTCACTAACATTACTATAGGATAAATAATAAGTTGCCTTATCAGTACCACCGCTAATGGCAAGGGTATTAATAAAAGACTTTCCAACATCGAAGAAGTCTTTCAAATTATCTTCCTGGGCCGTAAATGGTTTTATTTGTTGTGAGTTGTCAACTACATTTCCCCATAAGCGATCTTTTCCGTCTAGTTTAGGTCCCCAACTTCCGTTTTCCTCAGAGGCGTAATGACCATTCCAGCCCTGGCCGAACACAGTTTGACGTTGAGGCAGCCTGAGTGGTGTTGATAACGTTGCAGAAGTGGTAAAGTCAACACTTACACCCGAACCTGCTTTTCCTCTTTTTGTTGTAATCATGATAACCCCGGAAGCGGCTCGTGATCCATATAAAGAAGCAGCAGAAGCACCCTTCAAAATTGTGATTTCGGCAATATCATCGGGATTGATATCGTTGGCCCTGTTTCCAAAATCCTGAGTACGATCAAACGTGCCACCAAAATTTCCAGCCGAGTTATTAATTGGAACACCATCAATTACATACAATGGATTGTTTCCGCCTGCCAAAGAAGTGTATCCTCGAATAACTACTTTTGTTGATGCTCCGGGAGCTCCTGAAGCAGTAGAAATCTGAACCCCTGCAACTTTCCCTTGCAGTCCGCTCATAACATTTGTGGAACGGCCTCTGGTTATATCATCTGAACCAACTTTTGTGACTACATAACCAAGACTTTTTGTTGCCCGTTCAAAACCCAAACCTGTTACCACCACTTCAGCTAGTTGACTTGCGTCCGCTACCATGGTGGCATTTATCTGGGACTGGTTGTTCAGTGCGACCTCCTGGGTCTTCATGCCGATAAATGTAAAGGCGAGAATAACCGGTTCAGCAACAGAAGCGCTGATTGAAAGCGAATAGTTACCATCCGCATCCGTTATCGCGCCAATGCTTGTTCCCCTAACAATAACGTTAACACCTGGTAAAGGAGCTCCGTCTTCCTCGGTTACTTTACCCGAAACAGTTCTTTCCTGTGCCCATGCAACTGAGATCAGCATCAGCAGCATGAACTTCATGAGTAGAATTTTCTTCATAGATTTTAGTTTAGTTATAGTACTCAACAGTTTATTGAGTTATCCCAAAAGTGTTAATGTCTCATGATAAAGGAATCACACGCGCAAGGTGATAATCATGCAGGAAATGCAGTCAATTAAGATGATTGTGTTACTGGATTGTTAAATGTGTGTGGTTTAATTCAATCCCTAATACTTACTTCGGTATGCCACTAAAGAATTTAAGCAAACTAAATTCTATAATTATCCGCAAAGGCTCACCCTATACGTGTGATGCTTCATATAGTGCTGGTGATTTATCTTTGCTTCACTTGGAGTAGGATCTTCATAAGGTTTAGGTTTGAAATAGTACTGCAAGCAAAAAGCCCCATTCAGGGGCTTTTTTTGTGTAGTAGACTTTCAGAGTAAGGTTTTAACGGGTAATAATCTTCTTTTCAAAGCCGATCGAAACAGCTTCTGATTTTTTTGTCGCTTGAAGTTTTCTATAAATGTTGCGCGTATGAACTTTAACAGTTTCCTTGGAAATTATCAACTCATCACCTATTTGCGTGTATGATTTACCGGAAGCAATCAATTGCAAAACTTCAGTTTCTCTTCGGGTAAGCAAATTATTACCGGTTGCATGGAATTCTTTCACTACCATCCTGGCTATACGGGAACTCATCGGAGCACCTCCTTTACCAATTTCATCTAAGGCATTCAGCAACTCCATGTAATTAGAGCTCTTGGAAATGTAACCTGAAGCGCCATTCTTCAGCGATTCAAAGACAAAATTATTGTCTTCATAAACGGTAATGATGACTACTTCTATGTAGGGAAGAATTTTCTTAAGCTGAAACGTTCCTTCCACCCCATTTACGCCCGGAAGGCCGATGTCCATAATAACAATGTCTGGCAAAATCTTATGAACTTCTTTCAGGCAGGCTTCAACACTATTATAGGTTCCAACAACGTCATAGTTCTTTGAACCGTTGATGATAATTTTATACGCATCCCGTATGTCGCTCTCATCTTCGATGATAACAACTCTTTTTTTGAGCGTTAATTTTTCATTCATACGCATAATGTAAAATTAAATAAGTCAAGTATACCATACATCACTCCAGGAGGATGATCTCAGACCAGTTTTTCAGCCCTCGCTTTTACTACGGCATCCGATCTGTTATTAACATGCAGTTTGCCATAAATATGTTTGATGTGAGTTTTAACCGTATCTATACTAACCGACAATTCCTTGGCGATATAATCGGATGTTTTACCCTGGGCCAGATTTTTAAGAACTTCTGTCTCTCTTTCTGTTAGCGGTGATTGAGGGTTCTTATGGAAAGAATGTATAATCATAAGCGCAATTTTTGAACTCATGGGCGCACCACCGGTAAAGGCTTCATTGATTGCAGCAATCAGCTGAAGATGATTTGAGTCTTTTGTGATATACCCAATTGCGCCAGCGCAAAAAGCTTTAAAAACACTTTCAGAATCGTCATGAACTGTAAGAACAATAATCCTAACAGCCGCCAGCTTTTGTTTTATTTTAAGAATGCCGTCCAGGCCGTTCATACCCGGTAAGGATAAATCCATCAGCACCAGATCCGGATTATCCTTTACAATCTTCTTCAACGCATCCTCGCAGCGCGAGTACGTGGCCACCACAAAATACTCTTCCAAACTACGGATGATCATCTCGTAGGCATTTCGAAGGTCATCGTTATCTTCAACGATTACGATTCTCCTGATATTATTACTGCTAAAATTTTTCATATTGCTTCTTTACTGAGAACGAAAGGGTTATTAATGTTCCTTCATGTTTTTTACTGTTTATCGTTAGCGTTGCATTAATTTTTGCTGCTCTGGATTTCATATTTTTTAATCCATTGCCATTACCTGAATCAGAAAATCCTGTTCCGTCATCTTTCAAAGCAATCTCGAACGTTTCTCCCCGGGTATGCGCGTTGAAGTAAATATTTTTCGCCTGTGCATGTTTTAGTATATTCGTCATCGCTTCTTTCATAACTAGGATAATATTCCTGTTGTACCCATCGGGCATGAGAACATTAAACTGATCGGATAGAATCTCCGTTTGAACATGGAATTTAATTCCATTCTTTTCGAAGTAGTCAGCTCCGAAATCACGCAGGTACGAAATCACCTCCTTTAAATTATTTGAATCTATATCAATCGACCAGATAAAGTCTTTTGTTCCATGATAAATTGCGTGTGCATGCAGCTCAAAGAAATTAAAAATTGAATGCAGCTCACCTTCGTGATACCGGACTTTTAGTAAACTTGCGCGTGTCAGCATGTTCGCAAGACGATTTCCCATCTCATCATGAAAATCCATGGACATTTGTTTTTTCAGACGAATCGATTCCTGCGCGCGCAACTCTTCTTTAAGTCTTAGTCTGCGCACGCCTCTTGTTGTTGCTACTTGAATTACGGTAAGTGTAGTTATAGCGGCAGCAATAAGCATTACACCATAAAACATAGAAGTTTGCCAAAAAGCAGGCTTAACGATGAATGAATACTCCGCAATTGTACCCATGGTGTTATTTTCGCTGATCGATTGAACTTTGAATTTGTAATTGCCCGGGGCAAGATTGGAGTATGAAACAATTCGCGCAGCACTGGGAGCAGACCAATCTTCATCGAGACCTTCCATTTTATACGAGAAGGTTGTGTTGTAGGGATTTGAAAGACTGGTGGATGAAAAATAAAACGTGATGTAGTTCTCGTTATGTTTTAATTCGGGCGAAACCGGTAACCGAAAGTATCCTGCTAAACTATCGACAAGGTTGGCTGTTCTGAATAATACCTGGGTTAGATACGTTGAAGGCGGAGATAAATCATACAGTTCGTTTTTTTCCTGATATTGATAAGCACCGTTAACGGTTCCGATAAAAATACTTTTATCAGTTGCAGAAAGCGAAGCGCCTACATAAAGCTCCTCTCCTTCAAAGCCATCAATTTTTCCATATTTTTTTACCTGCTTTACAGAATCTTTTCCGATGGCAATCTTGAACAACCCATCGTTAGAACCTACAAGAATATGTTCCTGATCTAAAAATTCGAGCAGGAGAACATTTGAAACGATAGCCCTTAAGTCAATCGATTTTTTAAAGGTAAATGTTGAATCAAAAAAAAGAAGTTCAGCAAACTCTCCGGTTACGATGTAGTCATTCCAGGGTAATTTACGAATGCCGTAAACTGTTGATTTATGCAGACGTTGGGGGCCGACTTCAACAAGACTGTCGCCTGAAAGCTTAAGCACACCCGATACCATTCCGGCAACGTAAACAGAATCATTTATAATAATTGGATTACTAACCGGAAGACTATATCCCTGGACTTTTTTTGAAAACAGTTTCGGTTTAGTCGAGTTGGGGATAATATAAAGTCCTTCTTGTGTTGCGAGAATAAGTGAGTCTCCATGCTGAGCAATCCCATTAACATCCATATAGCTCTCTGAAGTCGGAAAAACAATTTGAGGCACTGAGTTCTCCACACTGAAAAGACCTTTCTTTAATGCACCAGCCAGCAAACGACCTGTGTTATCATAGTAAATGGTAGAAATGGGATTGTTTTTTAAAATAGGTTTACCAAACCCCAGAATCCCTTCATTATAGGTTCCAAAGATTAATCCCGATCGATCAGGTTTCTCTGCTATGGTGGTTATATCAATGCCAGTCGTAGACGATATTTTTTTCCAGGCATGTTGCTTATACTTTACTATACCAATCACATCAATCGAAATCCAGATACTTTTGTCTTTATCCTGAAAAAGGAAAAGCGCATCATTCTTCAGCTCACTTGAATCCGCAATCCAATGCAAAGCATTGTTTTGATCAATCATAAAAACCCTTCCAGACATAATTCCCCAAATCCAGCCTTGCTTATCCACAAATACTTTGGTGATGAAATCACTCCCACTCATTCCGGTTATTGGAATTTTTCTACTTCCTGATGAGCTGAATCGTTCAATTCCATTGGCAGATCCTATGATGTAAGAATTACTACCGGCACTATAGATTGTGTGAATATTCTTTTTAGTTGCCCATGGGCCTTTCGATAGAACTATTTCTTCATTCTTTGATACGGTTAAAAGCTTACCATTCGCGGAATAAAAACACACCATACCCAGTTCATTTGTATAGTTTCCCATGATGTTAGGAAGTGCTTGCTGAATGTCCTGCTTAAGCCTCAGGGTGTCTTCCTTAATCGTAAAAACGTCACCCTTGCCATCTATTACCCACAGGTTATCTTTTAAATCAAGAATTAAATCGACTTGCGTACCAAGAATCATATTGCCACTGGTGGGGATTACTTTTGATTCCTTTCCATTAAAAAAGATCAGCCCGATATTCGATAATATCCAAATCCCGCCCTTTTTGTCGACTTGAACTCTAAACGTGTACAGTGTACCCGTATAACCATCAACATATATTTTATACTCAGAAAAAGATTTTCCATCAAAGCGATAAATTGAACGTGTTACTGTTCCAAGCCACAGATTTCCGGTTTGATCTTGAGAAATACTAATTATCTGTGAATGATTGAGACCTTCATTCTGACCGAATTTGACAAATGAAAAATCCTGTGCATGAGACGTTAACACCAGTAGGGTCAGGAAAATATGCAACCCAACCAGGCTGATAGGTTTTATAATAACCAATGAATTAATGCAAAAATCAATACGTCTCATCCTAACAGTTCCAGCAATTATCCCATTGGAAGTGTGATGTTATTTGTATCACAGTAACCTAATGTGTGTTATAAGCCTAGTTAGCAATGAAACGGGTCAAGCGTTGAACAGTGTCAGGATTTTACATAAGCAGCAATTATACTCTCCAAATAGCACACTAAGCAAATAAATTCACCCTTTTAGGGTGATCAACGGAGTCACGTATTTGTCGACAAACTTAAATTCTCCTCACTCTATAAGTATAGTGCATAAAAAATCCCCGTCACCCATAATCCGATGTGACGAGGATCAACCCAAAAAATTAGCGTATTGAAAATTTATCTCCAGCCTCCGCCCAATGCTTTATAGATATTTACTTTAGCATCGAGCTGCTTCATTCGGATTTCTATTAAGTCCATTTTTGATTCCAGCGCTTCGCGTTGCGTTAGCAGCACTTCCAAATAATCCGCACGTGCAGACCGGAACAAATTGTTCGAAATAACAATCGACTGCATTAGAATATTGACTTCTTGCGATTTCGTTTCAAAGCTCTTCGAGAAGTTGTTAACTTTTGAAAGCTGGTTGACTACATCGACATACGCATTTAAAATGGTACGTTGGTAATTATACACCTCCTGAATCTGTTTGGCATTGGCACTGTTGTACGTTGCCTGAATTGCATTTCGGTTAACAACAGGTGCAATCATATCTCCCAGCAGATTATACATAATTGATTTTGGCGAAACCAAATACGCTGTATTGAATGATTGAAAGCCTGCTCCTGCTACGATTGAAAACGAAGGATAAAAATTCGCACGTGCTGACTGCACATCAAGCTTTGCTGCAGCGAGCTGCATTTCTGCCTGGCGAATGTCCGGACGGTTAATCAACAACTGAGGCGGAATTCCAACGTAAGCAGAATCCAAAACCATATCATTAAAGTTAATTGAGCTTCGCTGTATGGGTGAAGGGAAACGTCCCGTTAGAAAATTGATCCGGTTTTCAGTTTCAATAATATTCTGCTGAATCTGATATTGAAGATTCTTTGTATTGAGCAACTGTGCTTCGAATCGGTTAACCGCAAGCTGAGAAAGTTTAGCGGCATCTTTTTGTTGTTTTACAATTTGAAGCGCATCGGTTTGGATCGCTGTGTTTTGCTGAATAATATCAAGCATGTTATCCAACGCCATTAACTCATAATACGAATTGGAAACCTCGGCAATCAAATTCGTAACCATGAAGTTCTTGCCTTCTATAGATGCCAGGTATCGCATTGTAGCTGATTTCTTCGCATTGCGTAATTTTTTCCAAACGTCAAGCTCCCAGGAGGCAACAGCACCAAACATAAAGTCAGGTAAAGGCTCAGGAAACGAGCGGCTTGGTTTGATCTCTAGGTTCTCTTCCACACTCCCATTACGCGTATACTCGCCTGACTTTTCAATACCAGCACCTGCGCGCAATCCGATAAACGGAAGGTACTCACCTTTCCGAGCCCGGATTTCATTCTTGCTGATCTGAATTTCCTGCAGCGTTATGTTAAGCTCCTGATTGTTTTGTAGTGCTGTATCGATTAACGCGATGAGGTTCGGATCTTTGAAATATTCTCTCCAGTTAAGTCTTGCAAGTGTTGTTGTGTCACTCGAATTTAAAAACCGTTGCGGCACTGCCTTGCTTTCTTGCTTTGTTTTCTGATCAAGCTTGCAACTCGTCACGAAAAAAAACAGCAGGATGAACGCAAGTGTATTACTGATTATCTTCGTTTTCATTTTTACGTTTGAGTTTTTTGATGATCTTTTTAATCAAAGAGGATTGCGATGAGCTCTCTACAAATTCTTCGCTTAGCGGATTCTCATCTTCATCGTGAATAAGCTTTCTGCCATCTGCAAGCGTTCCAAAAATGTAATAGAGACCCGGAACGATAATTACTCCGAACACCGTTCCGAATAACATCCCGCCTAATGCAGAAGAACCAATCGTGCGGTTACCAATAGCACCTGGACCAGTTGCCACTACGAGCGGAATCAAACCGGCAATGAATGCGAACGAAGTCATTAATATTGGACGGAAACGAACTCGCGCACCTTCAATAGCGGCATCGAGAATCGTTGAGCCTTGCTGATGTTTCTGCACAGCAAACTCTACTATCAACACCGCGTTCTTACCTAACAACCCGACAAGCATAATTAGTCCGATCTGGGCATAGATATCATTGGCTAGCCCCATAGTCTTAAGTAACAGGAATGAACCAAACACTCCGGCCGGAAGCGATAGCACAACTGCGAGCGGGATAATGAAGCTCTCGTATTGCGCAGCCAGTACCAGGTAAACAAAAATCAATACAACAATAAAAATGTACACCGCTTCATTGCCCCGATGCGCTTCGTCAAACGACAAGCCTTCCCACGCAATATCATAGCCGTGCGGAAGTGTTTGTGAAGCTACTTCGCGGATCGCGTTGATTGCATCACCGCTGGTATATCCCGGAGCAGGAATTCCTCGGATAGAGGAAGATGTATATAAGTTAAAACGCGTAATCTCGTTCGGTCCTTGTGTTTTCTTCATCGTCATAAATGCTGAGTACGGAACCATCTCTCCCCTATCATTTTTAATGAACAGGTCAAGAATATCAGAAGGCATTTTGCGATACTCAGGCGCAGCTTGTGTGTAAACTTTATAAAACGTACGGAACCTCACGAAGCCTTGCTCATACGTACTCCCGATCAGGATGTTCAGGTTCTCCATCGCTTTTCCGATGGATACACCTTTCTGCATTGCCTTTTGATTGTCGATGATCAACTCATACTGCGGATAGTTAGCGGCAAAAAATGTAAACAAACCGGTAAGCTCTTTGCGTTTATGCAACGCGTTCATGAATTCGGTATTCACTTTATCGAATGCCTGGTAATCGATGGTACTTCCTTTATCAAGCATCCGCAGCGAGAAGCCATCAGACGATCCGTAACCCGGAACTGCGGGTGGTTCGAAGAACTCAACAACGGCTCCAAGATTCTTGGTTTTTTCTTCAAGCTCTTCTACAATCTCCTTAACAGAACTATGTCTTTCAGACCAGTCCTTTAAATTGATGATACACGTTCCTGCATTTGAACCACGGCCTTCGGTTAATACTTCGTAACCGGCCAGCGATGATACAGATTGAATACCTTCAACTTCTTCCGCAATTCCCTGAAGCTTGCGGGCAACATCATTTGTCCGCTCAAGCGTACTTCCGGGAGGTGTTTGAATGATCGCGTAAATCATTCCCTGATCTTCATTCGGAATAAATCCGGCAGGCAATGTTTTATTTACTGCGAAAATTCCAAATGCAAACACAAGTAAGATAGTCCACGTAACAACTTTCCGGTTTACTATTTTTTGGAGTACCCATGTGTACTTACCGGTAACCTTTTCAAAATTCTTGTTGAACCAATCGATAAAGATGCTTACCGGAGTTCTCCGTTTTGGTTTACCATGATTATTCTTCAGAATCATAGCACACAATACAGGCGTGAGTGTTAACGCAACAACACCCGAAAGCACAATGGCACTTGCCATCGTGATAGAAAACTGGCGGTAGAAAATACCAACAGGGCCTGTCATGAATGCAACTGGCACAAATACAGCAGTCATGATTAAGGTAATTGCAATGATCGCACCGCTGATCTCGCCCAGAACTTTCTTCACTGCCTTGTAAGGAGTTAAGTGTTCTTCTTCCATTTTGGCATGAACGGCTTCTACAACCACAATGGCATCATCCACTACAATACCGATCGCGAGCACGAGTGCAAAGAGGGTAATCATGTTAATCGTTAGCCCAAACATCTGCATGAACACAAAAGCTCCGATCAATGAAACCGGAACGGCAATAGTCGGGATTAACGTTGATCGCCAGTCACCTAAGAATATAAATACCACTAAGGCAACCAGTATGAATGCTTCAACCAATGTATGAAGCACTTTCTCAATCGATGCGTTTACAAATTTCGATACATCGTAATTGATCTCATAGTGCATTCCGGGAGGAAAATCTTTTTCGAGTTCGGTTAATTTTTCTTTTACACCACTGATAACTTTACTGGCGTTGCTTCCAAAATTCTGCTTCAGCACAATAGAAGCTGACGGCTCGCCATCTTTGTTGGAATAAATATCAAAGAACTCGCTGCCCAACTCAACATTGGCAACGTCTTTTAATTTTAAACTCTCTCCATCCGGATTAGCCTTAATAATGATCTGCTCGTATTCTTCCGGCTTATTGAACCGTCCTTTATACGTTAAAACATACTCAAGTGATTGCGCTGTTTTTCCGGATGCTTGTCCTAACCGACCTGGACGACCAATTACACTTTGCTCAGCCATGGCATCCATCACTTCTTCAGTCGAAACGTTGTAGGCGCGCATTCGATCCGGCCTCAGCCAGATACGCATGGCATACTGACGGCTACCCAATATCTGCGCACGACCCATACCACTGATACGTTGCAACTCCGGCATAACGTGTACGCTGGCATAGTTGTAGAGAAACTTCTCGTCTGCTTTTTTATCCGTGCTGTATAAATTAACATACATCAACATACTCGGCTGTATGGGTGTGATGATGATACCCTCGCGCTGTACAAGAGGCGGAAGGTTATTCATGATCTGATCAACGCGCGTTTTTACGTTTACAACTGCTGCGTTGGCATCGGTACCGGGTTCAAATACAATTTGAATCGTAGCTTCACCGGCACTAGTTGCATCGGAGATAATGTACTGCATGCCCTGAACACCATTGATGGCACGTTCGAGCGGAATAAGCGTTGAGTTTACAAGCACATCTGCACTTGAGCCCGGGAAGGCAATAAAGATGTTTACCCGGGGCGGAGCAATTTCAGGAAACTGGGAAATAGGTCTTGACGTGATCGCCAGAATTCCCAGAAAAATAATGGCAAGTGATATGGCAATAGCCAATACCGGCCGCTGAATAAATTTACTAAACATAAGCAGTTACGTTAAGATTAGTTTATTCCGCATGCAGCTGTTGCAGGTTCGCGAGGATCTTACCTTGATTCTCGAACTCATACTGGATCTCATCGCCATTCTTAACTTTCCGCAATCCTTCAACAAGAATCTTGTCACTTTCTTTCAGTCCTTCTGTCACCACATAGATGTGCGGCATTTCCGCTCCGATAGTAATCTCCCGGGAGTGAACCATGTTCTTATCATCGATCACGAAAACGAATTTCTTATCGAGAATTTCAAACGTTGCTTTTTGAGGGATCAACAATGCGTTCTGTAAAGCAACTGGCATTAATATGTTACCGGTTTCTCCATGTCTTAAAATCCTGTTAGGGTTTGGGAATCCTGCACGGAAAGCAATGTTACCAGTCTCGTTATTAAAATCAGCTTCGATCGTTTCAACAACACCGTCTGAACCAAACAACTGGCTGTTTGCCATTTGTAACTTCACTACAGCGGGCTTACCGGTTTTGCTTCGCGTGATATAATCCAGGTATTCAGCTTCGGGTACGTTAAAGTACACCCACATTTTGCTATTGTCTGATAACGAAGTAAGAAGCTCACCTTCATCTACAAGACTTCCTTTCCGAACATGGAAACGGTCCATGATGCCATCAAATGCAGCACGGATTTGAGTAAACCCATAGTGCGCTTGTGATAGCGATAACTCTGCTTTCGCTTTGCTTAATTTTGCTGCAGCTAAAGCGAGTTCGTTGTTAGAAACTATATTACTATCGGCAAGATTTTTTGTGTTCTGATATTCAATCTCTGCGAACTTTACTTCGGCTTCAGATTTTTGCATTTCAGCCTGGTAAACCATCGGCATGATTTGGAACATCAGTTGGCCCTTTTTAACCACCTGACCTTCGTCTACATAAATATTTTGGATATACCCTTTTTCAAGAGCGCGTACTTCAATATGCTGGATCGAATGGATCTGACAGACATATTCTTTATAAACCAATGTGTCCTTTTCTACCGGACTCGTGACCAGGAATTTTGTTTCTTCCTGTTTTTCATGTTCGGTATGCCTACAGCTTGTAAAAAGTACCACGGCTACGCACATGAGGGATGAAAGTGTTTTCATCATGATTAGTGATTAATGAGATTTTAATTAAGTGTATGAATGGAATCGTGTGCAGAACGCGCACTTAAGAGTTAACGCTATTGCACACAAAGAATACCTTTGTGTCTGTCACTTAAGGTAAAAGAGAGATTTACTGAAGAAAGCTTTTCCAGCAGTGGTGCAACACGAAAAGAGAGATCTTTTCGCGGCATTCATTTACAAGCTTGAGCTGTAAGAATAAAGATTTGCCAGTATGGAAAGCCCTGCCTGGTTCAGGAATATTTACATCATTCAGGGGAGTGTTGTGCTCGTTGTCTGATCTTGTTTCATCAACAACCTCTGTCTCTACGAAAACCAGATTTGTGCTGAAAGGATGCGGACCCGCATGATGATTGTTAAAAATTGAATTGGCTTCAGAAGCGAAAGCTGTATGCAAGCCTGGCACTTCTTCCTTTACCGGAACATGAGCCCATCCGCTTACATAAGCAAAAAAGAAAACAGCCGAAAACACTGCAAAACAGCAATTGAATCCCATCCGTTTCCAAAAGCCGGAAGGGTGCTGACGTGTTAACGTGTTTAAAATCTGTTTCATTGAAGGGTGCAAAGGTACATTAGATTCTGATTTTCAGAAAAGGTAACTCCTTATCAGTAAATCTATGACAGTAGCCAACATGCCAATGCGATTACCAAAATAAACGTTAAACGCGCGAATTTGGTTAACCACCAACCGTAAAAATTACAGCAAACGTTTGAGATCAGCTATTTCAGCGTGGCCAAATCAATCACAAACCGATATTTCACATCGCCTTTCAGCATCCGTTCGTAAGCCTCATTGATGTAGGCGATATCGATCAGCTCAATGTCAGAAGTGATGTTATGCGTTGCACAGAAATCAAGCATTTCCTGGGTTTCCGGGATTCCACCGATCGAAGAACCCGCGATACTTCTGCGATTACCCAACAACGCAAAGCCCTGAATCTCGACTGGAGTTGGCGGAATGCCCACACAAATCATTACACCATTCGTATCGAGGGTACGCAGTAACTGATTATAATCATGTGGTGCTGAAACAGTGTTGATGATAAAATCAAACTTGTTTTTTAATTCTTTCATCTGTTTTGCATCGTTGAGCAAAGCAAAGTGATGAGCGCCTAATTTGCGAGCATCTGCTTCCTTATTGGGGGAAGTGCTCAGCATCGTTACATCTGCGCCAAAAGCCGCGGCAAATTTCAACGCCATATGGCCCAGGCCGCCTAAACCAACCACAGCAACCTTGTGACCCTTGCCTACTTTCCAGTGACGAAGCGGTGAATAGGTTGTAATACCCGCGCACAGTAGCGGAGCCACATTCGCCAGCGGAAGCTTATCTGAAACTTTTAAAACAAATTCTTCGCGTACAACAATATGATTTGAGTATCCGCCATATGTCACTCCGCCATGCACTTTATCACGCGCATTATACGTTCCGGTTGCTCCATTATAGCAATACTGTTCAAGACCATGTTTGCAATTCTCACACTCGCGACATGAATCAACTAAACAACCCACTGCTGCAAGATCGCCTGTTTTAAATTTCTTAACAGCTGATCCAACCTGTGTTACCTTCCCCACAATTTCATGGCCGGGTATGATGGGATAAAGCGAACCACCCCACTCGTTTCGCACCTGGTGCAAGTCCGAATGACACACGCCACAGTATAAAACTTCGAATTGAACGTCTGTTGGGCCTACTTTACGTCTTTCGAAAGGGAAGTATTCTAGTTTTGAAGTTGCGCTTTGCGCGGCATATCCTTTGGCGGCTGTCATACAAGTAGGTTTGATTGATGTTATTGGTTATGTCTAGAACACATGTATAGATAAAAAGTTTTCGCAGCAATAGTTAAAAATAAAAAAGTCCCGACTAAGTCAGGACTTTTTTATTTCATTGATCATAGATCAATTACTTTTTCTTCTTAGCAGCTTTTTTCTTAGTAGTTTTTTTCTTTGCTGCTTTCTTTTTAGCGACTTTCTTTGCCATAGCGTTAAAAATTTAAGTTAAACATTACGTTAAGGTAAGATTTCATTTTGAATTAACAAAGTTTTAACATGTTTTTTACGAGCCATCCTATCGCCATCCATAGTGAAATCATTTTACACTTCATCATACTATCATTAACTGTCCTTTATTGCTTAACGTTTACCTTAATGAAACAGATAGTATCTATAATTCCTTCTACTTGTAATACTTCATCACGGGATATAGAACAGTCTTAGAATTTACGAGTTGATTACCGAAATATTCGTCAAAGAAGTTCCAGGTTACGTAACCATCATCCGACTCTGGTTCCAATAAATAGAATGCAAGATTTCCTAACGGCTGCGCAAGCTCAACCACATAATCACCCTTACTAAATTTCTGTTTTTTAGTAGCATACTTTCCCTGTATCCGTGCCATAAAATGCCCTTCAAACTTGCGTTGGCTCTTTTCGTGCTTTGCGATCTCAAAAACTTCAATTTCTTTAGTAACTGATTTTGTTAGCTGCGTTACCACAATGCCGTGCTTTTTCAGGTTTTCAGCAACTGCCGTAAACGCTGCGGGAATGATGTAGCCTTTAGGTAAAGTACTTTCAACTTCAGCATCAAATTTTGCATAGTATGTAACATCATCAACTGTAATAACATTGCCTGTGCGATAAAATTCTTTCGAGCCATCAGCTTTAGTATACGATACGTAATCGTAGGTTGGAAATTTAGTTAAGGTTTCCAACGGCACCATTTTAAAACGAACACCTTTCTTAATCTTACCGGCTTCATTTCTTACCGTTTGAATGGTTTTAGCATCTGCCTCCTTCGTAATTCGCTGAATCTCCTTAGCCTGTGAATTTGTATGCTCCAGAATTTCCGCAGCAAATGAATACGTTGAGAAAATGCGTTCATAGAAACGATCATGTGCAAACGCTTCACTCAGGATCGCCAAGCGGTTTCGCAAACCAAATTGATTCACCAAATACCTTGGGTGATGATTATACGTGTAGAAGTTTTTCGGAGGCCAGGCTTCGTTAACATCGTAATCGCCATACGGGCCAAGGTTTAGATCATATTTCTTCTTGGCTGATTCCGTAATGCTTTTCAACATGTTCACGGTATAATCATAGGTTGATTTTTCACCGGCTGAATGATAGCTGGGTGCCCAAGTCAAATTCCACGCATGCCAGGTTCCGTTAGTTGTGTGCAGATCAACAAACACGTGTGGATCCCAGGGAACGATGATATTTTTAAATAACGTATTCGTTTCAAGCGTCTCCATTTTTACACCATCGCGGTTCAAATCAAAGCCTTGGCTATTTTCCCGATCGCCCGTTTCCAGCGGACTATCTTCCTGCGAAGGACGTTTTCCTTTTGCCATCTTATCGTTGCTGTCTGTATTATATATGGGAGCAAACAGGATAATTTGATTATCAAGCAGATACTTTTTGTTTCCCAGCAGAATATCGCGCATCAACATCATAACACTCTCCTTCCCTTCCACTTCACCTGCATGAATATTGCCTTGCATATAAATGATCAGCTTTCCGCTAGCCTTTGCCTCGGCTACTGATGTGACTTTTGGCCTTGCCAGAACAGCAACCGGAATATCTTTTCCCTCCAGACTCTTACCCATAGACGTTAGGTAGACCTCATCGCTTTTCGATTCAATAGCTTTTAAAAATGCCATCACCTCAGCATAGGTTGATGTTTTGACAAAGTTTGATTTTTCAGGTGTCAGGATAAGATCTTCTGACCACACGGTTTGGGCCTGAAGTTGAACGCCAAGGGTGAGTGCGCACAGAATTAGAAGGATGCCTTTCATAGGGTATAGAGTTTGTCGCATCAAGCTAAGCAAGTTCAGTTTAAAACAAAATCTGCCTTCTGCCTCACCAAACGCCTCTCTATCCGTGCTAGACGGTATACCAAAATGCAACCTTGTTGGTATAGAAGGCGATCTCAACCTAATCTACTTTTATTAAAAACTTAAGCCATGAAGAATTTTGTAACCTCCTTAATCCACAGATCGGCATTGCTGCTTATTGCAGTGATGTTTTTATCTGCTACCATAAGCCTGGCGCAGGTCAGCTATATGGAAAATGAAATCGCGCACCAGATCTCCAACAAGGCTGAGCAAGGATACCTGGGTGATGTAAACATGAATGCCGATAAAAAAGAGATCACCTTAAGCTTTGTCACAGCCACAAAAGCCAAAAAAATTAAAGTTGAAAAATACATTTTCGACTACGACTTGAATTTCAAGAACTCTGAAAAAGAAGAGTACGAACAGGCGAAAGATGTAAAATCAAAGTACGGATGGTTCAAATTCCGTAACGAAGAGGTTGAAAAAACAATTGGCGTTACGGCAGAGCCGACCATGATGGGAAACCTGGTGTTCAAGCGTAAAGAAATCACCAGTTTCTGGAGCTGGTATTATGGCGGCTACAGAACTGAATCTAAAGTTACTGACAAACTGAAACCGAGAAATGATGAAGGGAACAAGTACTACTATCGTGGGCACTTTGATAACGATGAAACAGGCGAGCTTTTAGCATTGGTTTCTCCAAAAATCAACGGTAAAGATTATTACAAAATGATGATGGAATACAATGTTTTAAAAGTCGACAAAGACCTGAACATTGTAAGCAAGGTTGATATTATGTTTGACAACCCGCAATACCTGATCTGGAAAGGCGTGTTTGATAACACCGGAGATTTCGCAGCAGTTTTCGCGCCTACTGCCGGAATGGGAATCAAGAACGAATCTGAAAAACCAACCGAATACACGTATGTAAGAATAAATCCAAAAGGCGAAGTTGTAGAACGCGTTACGTTTGAAACAAAAGCAACCCGCTGGATGATTGGTGGTGTTTATGACAAAGGTGGTGTTACGACTATTTACGGAGCCGGTTTCAAAATCGGTAAGCCAAAAGATGCATACGCTGACTATAAAAACTACGCACCCGTTTACAAAGGTTTCGACAACATGCAGGTAGTTGGTTTAAAGAACGGCAAGCTTCAATATGTTTCAGCCCCTAACCTGGATGAAATCGCTGCCAAAACAACTGCACCTTCAGGCCAGAAGAAAGCGAAAGAATATGATGGCGGCCGCATTCGCGTAACCGGTATCGAAACTGCACCTAACGGTGACGTTATGATCATGGCACAAATGGTTACTTACAATGTGGTAAGTCAACTGATTATCTATAAAGATTTTCTGGTGTTTCACTTTGCCGGGAATGGTGAGTTGAAAAAAGTGTACAGCATTGATACACCGGCTAAAGGCGGATTATATAACTCAACTGATCCGGTTAGCTCACCGGCAACCCGCCCTTCTGATTCTGAAATTTTTATCAGTGAAGATGGCAATACAGCGCTTTGGACAACCGCGCTTGTTACTAAAGTGGATAAGACAAGTGTGTCATATTACTTCCTGAACGAAAAAACCACAACCTGGACTCCGCGTGAGCAATTGCTGGTAAGCACAATTGATCTTGCTACCAACAACATGACGGCAATTCAAACCGTAGGCGATGATACCAAAGGCAAGAAAGATTTCTTCCTCCGCAAGGATATTCGTTTCGTTCCTTTTGGTGATGGCAAACGCGTGCTGGTAATTGGTGAAGACAGGATGAGCGTGGGCGTATTCAGCAAGAATGATAATTACATCTATCTCGGTAAGCTGGGCATTGCTAAGAAATAAATAAATTTTGGCTTGATTGGAAGAGGGCTGTCGGAAGACAGTCCTTTTTTATTATCAATGTCAAACTTAGCCTGTCGAAGCTTGACAACCCGAAGTGACCCTCGACAGCACAGAGCACAGATAAAATTTTATTAATTTATCAAATTAGATTGTTCGCGTACGCGAACTTAATTAGGCCCACTAACGAGTTAGTAGCCGTTTTCTTAAAGATATTCTTGCGATGCGTTTCGACTGTACGCTCGCTGATGAAAAGCTCTTCCGCAATATCTTTGTTGGTGTACTCTTTCGCGATAAGCTTAAGAATCTCGCGCTCACGATCAGTGAGCAGCTTGCCCTCATCGGGATTGTTAAGGTTCGTGATAAGCATTTTGTTCACGTCACTGCTCAGGTAAACCTTGCCATTGCTTACATCGTGAATGGCATTTAGCAATTCTTTATGCGTGTCTTTCTTCAAGACATAACCGTTAACTCCGGCTTTTAAAATTTCCTTTACCAGGTGCACTTCATCGTGCATGCTGAGTAAAATAATCTTTGTATTGGGAGCGATACGCTTAACAGTATTGAGAAGCGACAATCCGTCCATACCCGGCATACTGTAATCCGTAATGATCAGGTCTACATCCTGCTTCTTCAAAAATTCCAATGCTGCTTCAGCGCTCCCGGCTTGCCCTACAATTTGCAGTCCTTCTTCCTGGCTGAGCAGGCTTTTAACTCCATCCAGAAGGATTGTATGATCATCAACCAGCAGTATTTTCATGCGCACAGATTCGTTTGCCCCATTAAAAATACGGAAGATACCGGAAGTGATCATACCGGTAAATAAAACTTATGGAAATCTCAATTTCTATCCGTGCTGCACGGTATTTATTGGCGGATTAGCCATAACGGCCGAGGATAATAACCGGAGCATAAACGTGGTGCCCTTATGCCCATTTCGTGAATCGAGCTCAAGTTCGCCCCGGATCAGGCTTGCCCGAGATTTTATATTCCGCCAGCCATTGCCTTGGCTGTTTTCAAGCACGCCAATATCGAATCCATTCCCATTATCCTCAATGGTGATGGATATCTCTTCTTCATGCCCTACGAGTTGGATCGTAATTTTCGAAGCCTCTGCATATTTGATCACATTGTTTACCCATTCCTGGATAATCCGGTACAAAGAAATTTCATGAACTTCATTCATGCGCTCTGGGATATCAAATCCATTTACGGTAACAAAAATTTTCCCGGTTTGATTAAGACGCAACCCCATTTCCTGTAAAGCCGGAACAAGACCGTGCTGAATAAGTGTTTGCGGCATTAAGTTAAAAGCAATGCTCCTGATCTCCGTATGCATTTCATTCAGAATAACTTCGGAACGTTCAGCAATACTTATTTTATTCTCTAAGGATGCGGTTTTGTCAAGTTGGTTCACCATCAGGCGGAGTGAAGAAATCAATTGGCCCATGCCATCGTGCAGATCGCGGGCAAAACGTTTCCGCTCATTTTCCTGCGAACGAATGGTGGCATCAATAAACGCTTCCCGAACAGCAAGTTCTTTTTCCTGCTCAGACATCAACTGCTTACGTTTAAATCGTCCCCGCGCTACAATAACAATCAATGCAACCACCACAACAAGGGCAACAATAATAAGATAGGTCTTTTGCAATTGAAGTTTCTGCTCAGAAAGTTGTGCGGTTTGCAAGGCTATCTGTTGCTCTTTTTTTTCAGTTTCGTATTTGGTTTGCATCTCAGCAACAGCACTGGCGCTGGAGTTTTTATAAATGCTGTCTTTAGCAATTGCCCACAGTTCAAAATACCGGCTTGCCTGTTGATGATCACCCAAGCCCCGATAGTTTTTGGCCAGTCCAACGTAGGTATTCTCAAACTTCAGTAATAAGTTATGCTTGGTAGCAACCGCAAGCGCTTCTTCTCCGGCTTTAATACCTTCCCGGAATTTCCCACTCTTATAGTAGAGATCTGATAGCGACTGCAAATCCGCTGCAATAAAAAATGGATTCCCTACTTTTTCACGATAAGGCTTTGCAAGTTCATATTGCTTAATAGCCTTTTGATATTCATTCGCTTCAGCATAGATAGTGCCTAGAATAAAATACGAATTTGCGATAGATTGATTATCGCAACTGGTTTTTGCTATAGCAAGCCCTTTGTCCACCATATATTTAGCAGAGTCAAGCACCTGCAAGGAACCGTACGCAACAGCTGAGTTGTTGTAAATGTATAGCATTATGTAGTCATACTTGGGGTTTTTCATCAGCCCCAAACTTTGATTCCCAAAATCAATACAGTTTCTGAATTGCTTCAATTCCAGGTAAGCATATGAAACATTCGTTCTTACTTTAAATTCAATTTCAGTATCCGGATTCGACTCTAATAATTTGAGTGCTTCGAAAAGATTTTTTAATCCTTCCTGAGCCTTGCCTTCGCTGATCAAAAAACGTCCTAATGCTCCACGTGTACGAATTTGTGCGCGCGGATTATTAGCCTGAATAGCATACTCTTTTGCTTTCTTAAGCAAATAGATGGCACTATCGTTAAGCCCGTTTGATGTTTTATCGATGGCGAGGGAGAGTAATACATATGCTTTGATAACTTTATCATCACTACTTAAAAGTTTCTTAACTTCTTGAATGGTTTGTTTTAGCTTGCTATAATCAGATCGGTTATAGATAGAAACCAGCTCACTTAGTACGATAGCACGATCCACTCCGGTAAGTTTAGGAAGAATGCGCTCAAGACTGTCGGCTTTTGAAACTTGTGCAGTTGTATGGAAACCGCAACTAAGGATAATCAGCAATAAAAAAAATCTCTTCATACGGCTGATCAATTTACAACAATTTGCTCCACCTGCTGAGCAGCTACAACCGGAATTCGAATCATGAGTGTTGTACCCTTGCGTTGAGAAACGGAATCAACTTCAACTTCCCCTTTCACCAAGTTCACTCTGGACTTAATATTTTTCCAGCCGTTGCCTTTACTGAGCTCAAGATTGATTGGATCAAAGCCCACACCATTATCTTCGATCGTTATATTAATCTCCTCTTCATGACCGATTAACTGAACTTCTATTTTTGAAGCCGAGGCATACTTGATCACGTTATTTATCCATTCCTGAACAATTCTATAAAGTGAAATTTCGTGCACTTCATGCAGTCGTTCAGGAATGTCATAGCCTCTTACGCTCACTCCGATTTTTCCGGTTTGATTTATCCGCAAGGCCATCTCCTGTAATGCAGGAAGCAGTCCATGCTGAATGAGCGTTTGGGGCATCAGGTTAAAAGCGATGCTTCGGATTTCAGTATGCATGTCGTTCAAAATGGTTTCTGAACGTTCGGCAATAGAAAGTTTTTCCTCAATTGAAACGTTCCTGTCGAGCTGGTTAACCATTAATCGCAAAGAAGAAATAAGCTGACCCATGCCATCGTGCAGGTCTTGGGCAAACCGTTTTCGTTCATTTTCTTGTGAGCGAATAGTGGCATCAATATAAGCTTCCCGGACCGCAAGCTGTTTTTCATTTTCAGCAAGCTGCTGCTTTCTCTGGAACCGGCTTCGCGCCAATAGAAATATGATCACGAGCAGACCAACAATAGTAATGAGACCACCGATCACGAGGTACGTGCGCTCCAATAATATTCTTTGAGAGGAAAGCTCTGCGTTTTGAACAACAATTTGCTGTTCTTTTTTATCTGTTTCATATGTCACCAGAAGCTCATCCAGATTTTTACGACTGCGTTCACTGGATAGTGAATCCTCAAGCGTTGCATACTTAACATATTCTGAAAGTGCTTTTCTAAGATCACCTGTCTTCTCGTGCAGTTGGTATAGACTCAGCAATATCTTGCTTTCTTCAAGCTTTAAATTTTTAGCCGATGCAGAGTCAAGTGCAGCGTTCAGGGTTTTTTCAGCAAGCGCGTAATTGTTTTTCAAAAAATAAATCCTTCCCAAATTGTTTAAGCTTGAGGTAAGACCCTGATAGTCCTTTGTCAGCTTTCGTAATTCAATGGCTTTGTTGATGAAAATAAAAGCACTGTCGTACTTCTTTTGAAGTGTATAGGTTTCTGAAAGATTATTGTAAGCGATCGATTCATAATGCGGTGATGCTCTTTTAGGTATTCTTCTTAAAGCGTCACGCCAATACCATGCTGCGCTGTCATAATTGTTCTGACGATAATGTATGTTCCCTACATTAATAATTACTGAAGCAGCTTGAATGGTATCTCGATTCTTGAGATTCATTGTAATAGCCTTCCAATAATATTCCCTGGCTTTATCATATTGTTTCTGCATTTCAAATACAGCCGCAACATTGTTCAATGCTTGCGCTGAGCCCGGATCAAATTTTAAGGCTTCAAACATTTTTAATGCCTTCATCTGAGCGGACAAGCTTTTTTCAAAATTACCCAGCTTAAAGTATGCAGCTCCAATCTTTATATTAAGGGCAGCGACTCCGCTCCTATCATTAAGCTTTTCCCGAATGATGGAAGCGTCTTCCCAAAGCGAAATGGCTTTTGAAAGATCGCTTTTATAAAAATATGCCAGACCAAGGTCGCTGCGAGAGCTTGCACTTCCTTTCTTAAATCCGATTTTGTCGGCCAGCAAAACAGCCCGCTCACCAAAGAATATAGAAGAATCCGGGTTAATTGACAAAAATGTATAACATAAATCTGAGAGTGCCTTAACCCGTACTGTATCATGAGTATTAGAAGCCGCCAGTTTTTGTAAACTGTCAATTTGTGTAAACCCAGGTAAAGCAATCAACAGGAAAAGAATAGCGGGTAAAAACAAATTTGGCGCGTACATGCGCGAAATGCGTTTTTTGAGGTTTAGGTTCATGCAAGAACTTTTTAACACGATAATCTTACCAAGAATTATCTGAAGAAAAAACTCTCGTTTTACCTGCCAAATCAGGTTTCGGTAGCCTGATAAATAAACTTAACAAGTTCATCTTCCGTTCGCTGCTGATTGCTCCACCAGTTGCGACTGAATACGCGGTGATAGTGCCAGTGCTTTTGTTCCAGCAAAGCAGGTGTGTAAGCATGAGGTTCTTTTACGGTAAGACTTGATTGATACGTCTGGTCATCGGTTAATACGGCTGCGTGATACGACTTCCCTTCCCGCACCGCTATATCCGTAAACGGCATCTCATTCAGGGAGAATGAAAGCTGCGGATACTTCATCGCACCAGAATTAACCAAATGTCGATTCAAATACCAGCCGGAAGAATATTGATAGGGCTGATGTTCATAACCTTCAAACTTATCTTCTGAAACATCCCGCGCATACTCTAAATATCTCTTTAAAAGTTTAGGCCCTTCATTTTTGATACCTTGTAATTTTAAGTCTTCCGGATCAATACTGGAAAAAATAATAATCTTTTCACGCGCGCGGGTTACAGCAACATTCAATCGATTCTCACCTCCGGCAACATTCAGGCTTCCAAACTGCATACTTAACTTGCCCTTCTCATCGGGTGCATACCCAATGGAAAAGATGATAATGTCCTTTTCATCACCTTGAACGTTTTCAATATTCTTTATAAAGAGTGATGCTGGAATTACGAAGCTCTCGCGGCTCGCTTTCTCTTCCATCAAATCCATGATCATCACTTGCTGAGGCGCATTGAATGTAATGATCCCGATTTCCTTTCCCGGGAATTTTTGAATCATGTACATAGCAAAATCAACAACTGCTATTGCCTCCACGAGGTTTGTATTATTAGACCATTCGCCATTTACTTTATGATACGTGATGGGCGTATCCTGTTTGTTGATTAGTTCTTTATCCGGTAAGAGTTTTAAGCGACCTTCATAGAAAAACTTGTTTGAAAATTCTATCAACGGCAACGACTGACTTCTATAATGACCTTGTAGATGAACGGTTGGCAAATAACGTCCGGTAAGTTCGAGCAATGAGCTAACTTCAAGATCAGGCTGTTCGATTTCATCTTCTGTCCAGCGAACCTGATACAACTCGAAAGGCTTCAATTGTTTATCATCACCCGCAATAACAACTTGCTTACCCCGATACATAGCCGGGATTCCGCGTTCTGCAAAACATTGTGAGGCTTCATCAAAAATCACCAGATCAAAAAACTGTTCCATCGGGAAGATCGCAGACACGGCTTCCGGTGAAGCCATCCAACAGGGCATAAGGTTGAATAGCTCCTCAGAATATTCAGCCACAACCTTGCGCACCGGCCATATCTTCTTCTTTTTAGTTGTCTGATGATGCAAGTCGCGATAGGTAACACGGTTATTTAAGCGATTATATTCAATCGGTTCATAAATGCGTTCACGTGCGCGAACTTTTAAGATTTCATTGCTAAGTGTTTGCTTTTCGGTTATGCTTTTGTGGAGTGATGTTTCCATCTCTTCCATTTTAAACGTAGAAACCGTTCGAAGTACAGGATACTTTATTTCAATGTGCTCAATCCACGCAAGTCGAATACTATTCTGAAACAAGTCCTCTATTTTATGGCTATCCCAGTTTCCGATCTCATCGTTTAGTTTTGTAATAACTTCTGTTTCATAAATCTGTAATGCCTCTTTAAGCTTATCAAACTCAATCAGGTTATCAAAATCATCGCGCAACGCTTTGATGAAATTCACAGCTTGATCTGAGTTACCAATCAAAGCGCGAATCTGATAAGGCGTGAGGTATTGCTCCCACGTAGTTCGCTGAGCTGGAATTTTTCCAATAATTTCAAAGACTGCCTGAAGCAGCGTTACAAATTGTTGGTGCGATAGCTTTTGAACATTAACAACTTCCCGAAGTTCACGAATAGATTGAAGCATCAGTTTCGCGCGCAACGCTTTTTCCTGGCGAACAAACCAGGTCTTTATTTTCGCCACGTTTTCGTCTGGTATGGGGACATCGGTGAACGATCTTCTTTCCCGCAGCACAGTTAATTGATGTTCCAGGTTAAGCCTGTTGTCGATCCGTTTTTCGAGAATGTCTAGACCTTCTTTATTGCCTTTCAGGTTATTGGCAATTAGCACACGCTTCAGAAAGAACCGGTCTTTCGCAAAGAATTTCCAACGCAGTATTTTAATCAGGTTGCCTTGCGCTTCCATACGTTCGTGTAACACAAGCTGCGCAACCATTACTTGCTGCATACTAAGCGTTGATTCAATTCCGTCTTCATCATAGCAGTTGACACACGCATCCTCCATCGCTTCAAGCCAGTCAGATGTTATGTCCTCCTGCTCAGCAAGCAATTTTTGAAAGTAACTGTACTTTTTATCACTGTCTAGAAGTTTGATAATTTCATCAATGTCATTTTTTCGTGTCAGCAATGACTCACTATCCTCAAAATTTAAAGACGCATTAAGAACAGCTTGAAGTTCGTTCTTTATCTGGTTCTGAAAATCAATAACCTGTTGAATGGTTTGTTCAAGTGTACGCAAATCACTTAGGGTATAAGCAGAAAATGATCTTCGATTCTTCCAGACATAATCATTCCGGTCGAAAAGCGAGGCGTACCGAACATAACTTGTGAGTTTAGTAACAAAATCCGGAAGCGTTGAAAAATTGAATTGGCGGTATTGTTGCCGGAGATCGACAAATTTTTCGTGCGGCCTGGATGTCAGGTACAATTCTTTTATGCTAATTCCACTTTCACGTTCATCAAACAATGACTTTCGGAATTCTTCCAGCTCTTCAACTAGTTGATCAATTGTATGACATACCTGCAAGAATCTTCTTTCAAGCTGGATAACATCGACACTGCGATTCTGTGTTTTAAAATCTTCGATGTGATCAATCTGGCGAGCAATCTTTTCATACACAGTTTTACGGTCGTTTCTAAAGTCATGGATAAGGCCGAGGAAATCTTCGAGTCCGATTTTTTTTAACCGATCATAGACAACATCAAGCGCCACACGTTTTTGGCAAACCATCAGAATTTTTTTCCCGGAAGCAATTCCATCGGCAATCAGGTTGGCAATTAATTGAGACTTGCCTGTTCCGGGCGGACCTTGTACGACAACCGAACGACCATCTTTCACTACGCGAAGTGTATGTTCCTGATAAGCGTCTTGCGGAAAAGGTGTTAGAATTTTTTCTTCTTTAACAGACGAAGTCCATTGTTCAATCGGTTTACCAGAATCGCGGATCCGTTGAGAGAAAAACTCTTCTAGATCAGCAAACGATTCACTTTCGATCAGCTTCAGGTAATCCGGTACAAGTTGTGAACCCGCTTGCGGAAAAATCCCCAGCACAGCTTCACGATATAATTTCAGCTCACCGTCTTTATGTAGTTTTTCGAAATCCTCTTTCTTAAATTCCTCAAAAGCCGTGAGCTCATCGGTAAACGTATCGGGATTGAAATTTAATTCAATCGAATCCTTTAGTAACTGGTAAAGCTGCGTTTTGAATACCGTACTGTCTTTGTCGAAATCATCAAAGGTTGTTTCGGGTAAGTCATCGTTCAAGGCCACCTTATTATAGAACGAATAGGCCAGCAAGAATGATTTATTAAGTGTCACACCTGCATCTTCTCGCGGTTTTAGAACCCAGTGACTGTTTTCTTCAACAATAGAAACCGGGAAATACAGCAGCGGGCAACGAACGAGTGTTCCATCCGCAAACTTTCCTCGAATCATCGGCCAACCAATATGCAGATCGTTTGAGCCCCGTTCTTCGAAAATAAATTTATCTAACCGTTGCAGCTTCTTGAGCTTGGCGCTTGCCTGATTGACAGCTTCAACCCGGCTATCCAGGATGGCGCAGACTCTTTTAGGTTTATCTGCTATAATTGACTTGAGAATTTCGAACGATGAATCTCCGTTGAGGAACGTGAGCCGATGCAGATCCATCAATTGTTCGCTGTGAAGTCGTAGTAATAAGAGTGAGCGATTATTACCGCTTAGGTTAGTGAGCCTCCTCAGATAGGTTCGGAGGATATGATGGGTGTTATGGATCAACGGTTACGTAGGGAAACAGCTTTCCCAAGTTATTTTTATCAATCAACGGGATTCTGCTAAGATCATCAACAGATTTGAAATTTCCATGCTGAAACCGGTAGGTTACAATTGCGCTGGCAATCTTCCGTCCAAAATACGGATGAGCGGCCAGCATTTTCTCGTCAGCCGTGTTCAAGTTGATCTTTTTAACGGTTGGCGTATCGGACAGGTATGAGGCTTCTGCTATTTTTCTTACCACGACAGTGTCCAATCCAAAAACCTCTTTTAACTGATCCTGTGAAACAAACCCACCCAGCTTATCCCGGTATTTCACAATTCGTTTAGCCAAAGCCGGACCGATTCCATAAACTTTTTCAAGTTGAATGGTGTCCGCCTCATTGAGATTAAACTTCTGACGTTTTTCTTTAGGTGGTTTAGTCCGATCCGCAAATTCTTTCTTTTCAAATTCATGCTTCGTGAACTGATCAGGTAATTTAATATAGGGAGTTATGTTACCATACAATGTTGAATCCATTCCGTACAACTTCATCATGTCCGATTTGATCCGGAACTTCCCGCCTTTTGTACGATAATTTATGATCCGCGAAGCGAGTTTCTCTGAAAACCCTAATGACTTAAGTTGGTCCTGTGAAGCCGTGTTTGGGTCAAAATCAAAATACGCAATGGCAACTTCTTCTTGCACTTCAATTTTTTCATTTTCTTCGGAAGCCTTCCAGTTACGGGTTAAGCTGTCAAGCAATGCCGCGTCCTTTGAAAAATCTTGTGGCCGGGTACTCACCCACCAACGCGTAAGCGGTTGAGAAAAGAGTGCAATAACGATAACAAACAGTAAGCCGACAAACCCATTGGTTTGCGCACGGGTTGTCCCGAAAAAATTCCGGATCGTTTTCTTAAAGCCGTTCACGCTCGTACAGACAATTTTTAAATGTACAAGGAATACAGAACGAGCCTGAAAATCTATAGGAGTAACTCCTAACCCCAAAGGGGTTACCTGTAATTATCTTTTACTATTTTCGACTTATCTAATTAACCCGCTTGCCTTGACCGAAGAACAGGAGAAATCGTTTGTTACGCTCGTTAATGAGAATCAAGGCCTGATTCACAAGGTTTGCATTCTATACGAAACAGATAAGGAGTTGCGCAACGACCTGTTCCAGGAAATTGTTCTTCAGCTTTGGAAATCGTTTCCAACATTTCGGGGCGAAGCCAAGATCACTACGTGGATGTATCGCATCGCACTGAACACGGCAATCTCAGGTTTACGCAAGCTTGGCCGGAAAATCAAAACCGAAGAGCTTGATGAATTTCACTTCAATATCTCCGATCATTCGGAAGATCACTTTGAAGAAGATTTTCAAAAGCTTCAATGGGCAATTCGTCAGCTTACCGAAATCGAGCGAGCCATGATTATGATGGCATTGGACGAAGTGCCGTACGATGAAATAGCAGAGAACATCGGCATCACACAAAACAACGTTCGGGTGCGCATGAACCGCATCCGTGAAAAAATACGAAACCTCATACGCTAAACGCTATGGAAGAACTGGAAGATTTGAAGCAGATTTGGAAAAGCCATGAGCAAGGGTACGAACCTAAAAAGGAATCGGAGATTGCTATCATGCTACAGGGCAAAAGTAATTCGATCATCAGCAAGCTTAAACGCAATATCTGGGTGGAATTGATCTTTACGATCGCGTGCAGTATTGCGCTTGGTGTATACACAATTACATTGGAAGCAGGCGCGATCATGTGGACGATCATTTCATTGCTTGTGCTTTTTGCTGCCTACTTCTTTTATTACGTTAAAAAACTGATGCTGCTTAGACGGTTTGATGCTTCTGATGGAAATATGAAAAGCAATCTCGAAAACCTTTATAGTAAGCTGAGTATTTACATAAGTTTTTACCGGAAGAGCTATGCGATTCTTTATCCGACCTATTTTTTCCTCGGAATATTTTTTGGTGCACTGGACGTTGGATTCGATGGATTTCTGAATCTGATGCGTGATGCCGAAACAGTAATTTTGCTGGCCGCAATAACAGGTGGCTTTTTTGTCTTCACCTTTATTGCTACAAATTTCTACCTGAAAAAGCTTTACGGCAACCACCTTGCTAAGCTTAAAGAACTTCTGGACGAGCTGCAAGGCTAGTAATTTACCCCAAAGCCATTCTTTTTACCCCACTTTCAGGGGGCGAACCGAACCTCTGCAATAGTTTAACAGTTTACGCTATTACAGTGACACCCAGCACTGTAGTTTCCATAAAATCAGATGTAACTTCACCCCTGTCTTCTGAGATCCCTATGAATTTAGGTCAAAAGCTAAATGCTCCATTTCCGTATTATCTGAACGATGACCGGAAAAACACCGCCTTGTGCGTAGCCGTGGGACTATTCGTGTTTCTTTTTCACTTGATCTACAAAACTCCGGGAAACTACATATCACTCACGTATGCTCAAAAAGCGCTTTTTGGTGGAATAACATTCGCAGTCATGTTTGTTCATATCGTTTTGATTCCGCGTGTTTTCATCTTTTCTTTTCTAGATGCCATTAACTGGACTGTTAAAAAGTATATCGCGCATGTACTCTGGATTTGTTTTGTAGTCGCGTGCTGCAATACCACTATTGAAAAACTCCTTATCTGTCCAGACAAGTCATTGGCCATTATTATTCCGCACGTATTTCAACAGATTGCGCTAACCGGCATTATCCCAATTGCAATTATGACGCTGCTGTTCCGGAACAACCTGCTTCAGCAAAACCTGAAAAGTGCCATCAGTACTAATCAGGAAATCAGCAAAATCAAGGATTTAAAAAGCGAAGTTTCAAAAACATCCAACAGCAGCATTACCATATATTCCGATACAAGCGAAACCTTGACTTTTAAACTTCCTGATCTTCTTTTTATTGAAGCTGATGATAATTATTCCACCGTGGTTTGGAAAAACGGCCATGGCGTAGAAAAGAAACTGCTCCGAATAAATCTTAAGAATATTGAAAGTCAACTCAATAACACATATGCCATTCGTTGTCATCGTTCTTACATCGTAAATGTTCATGCGATTACAAACGTTACCGGAAACACAAACGGTTACAAGCTTCAGATTCGCGATTCCGATTTCTCAATTCCTGTTTCCCGGCCTAAGGGAAAAGAACTGATGGAGAAGATCAGTGAGCTGCGTAACATGATGGAACTGTATTGATCCCATTCACCCCAACTGATCTTCAGTTCGCCACACAGATTGTCGGTAGCCACAAATGTTAATCTGTTAGCCTCAATCGCATTAAATTCAAAATCTTTTACATGCTCATGGCGTAATGTTGTTATAAACATTACAACCATGAAAAAATTAATACTTTCAGTTTTAGCCATTGTTGCGCTAACAATTACTGTGGCCGCACAGGACAAAGTTGCTCCCCGTACTGAATATTCAGTTTCCCTTTCTGAGGCTAAGCTTCAGATTAAACCCGGTGAATCAAAAGAATTTACCGTTTCTATTCTCCGGTCAAAATCATTCTCGCGTGCACAGGCAAAGCTTGGTCTTTCTTCTGGCTTACCAGAAGGCATTACCATAGGATTTTCACCTGCTGAAGGTCTATTTGAAAGTTCAGTGGCTACTATCACAGTTGCTCCAGACGCAAAAGAGGGCGAGTATCAATTAATTCTTAAAAGCACGCTGAACAATAAAATTAAAGGCACCATTGTAAAATTATCGATAAGTTCATCTCCTGTTGCGATTGATGCAATTACGGCCAATTAAAGACTCCCCTTTATTTACAACGTCATACTTAGGCGTAGCCGGAAGTATCCCCTAATTGAGACTCTAATTCTTTAGTGTTCTCAATAGGGAGATGTTTCGCTCTCGCTCAAAATGACGTTTCTTATAATTCATTATTCCATAACACGAAAATCAATTATTCTTCTTTCAGAAATTAAAAATTAGGTGAGATTTGCGGTAAGTTTAACCGCTATGAAAAAGCTTCTTCTCTCCTTCCTCTTTCTGGGTTCAGTATTAACAGTATTTGGCTGGGGTGCCACCGGCCATAGGGCGGTAAGCCTGATTGCAGATCAGCACCTGAATAAAAAAGCCCGCCTTGCCATTCAGAAAATTCTTCAGGGCCAGCCGTTGGCTATGACAGGTTCCTGGATGGATGAGATCAAGTCTGATTCAGTGTATGACTATGCAGAGGATTGGCATTGGGTAACAATTGAAGATAATGAGACTTACGAACAAGCCAAAAAAAATCCAAAAGGAGATTTGGTCAGCGCGCTAGAGCGGATCATTGCCGAATTAAAATCCAAAAAGCTATCCGCTAAACATGAAGCAGAGCATTTGAAAATGCTCATCCACCTGATTGGTGACATTCATCAGCCTTTGCATGTTGGAAGAAATGATCAGGGCGGAAACAGCGTAAAAGTTACCTGGTTTGGTTCCAACAGTAACTTACACCGCGTTTGGGATAGCGACATGATTGATGGCTCAAAACTTAGCTATACAGAACTGGCCAACGCGTTGCCAAAGCCTGATGCGGTAAGGATTAAAACCTTGCAAACTGTTTCTGTTCGTCAAATGGCCACTGAAGCGATGACCTATCGAACTCAGATTTATGCGTATGGAGACGGGAAGTTAGGATATCAATACAGCTATAAAAATTTCAATACTGTGTTGGATCAAATCTCAAAAGCGGGTATCCGACTTGCAGGAGTTCTGAATCAGATCTACGGATAGTTTACAAGTAGAACTGTTTAAACAAACCTACTCTTTACGTTAAATACAATTAAAATACATTACTGGTAACCTCAGCGAAAAAGGTGAGTATCCTCTGAACTAAGCAAAACCGCCATGTTCAGAAACTTCCTCTTAATTGCCGCGCGCAATCTTTTTAAAAGAAAGCTTTACTCATTCATCAACATCTTCGGATTGGCGCTTGGAATGGCTGTATGTCTGGTCATTCTCAAATATGTTGATTTCGAATTGAGCTACGACAGCTTTCATCAAAACGCCTCACACCTTTACCGGGTTAACAGGACGTGGATTCAAAACGGGGAAGACAGAGGAGCTGGAATTATATCCGGTTATGCACTCGGCCCGACTATGGTTTCAGAAATTACGGGAGTTAAAACATACGTTCGAACACATCCCATGTATGGAGGCGCAGTACTAACGTATGAGCGCGAAAACAATCCTATTATTTTTCATGAAGACAATATTCAGTTTGTTGACTCAACATTCTTTACTGTTTTTAACTACAATGTTGTTGAAGGTGATCTGAAGACTGCCCTTCAAAAACCAAATTCCATTGTAATCACTGAAAAAATTGCATCCCGTTACTTTAAAGATGCTGAAGATCCGCTTGGAAAACTTTTTAAGGTTAACGGTGGCTGGGCCGATGGTACGTACGAAGTTACCGCAGTAATTAAAAATGTTCCTGATAATTCTCATTTCACATTTGATATGGTGATGCCCATGCATAACCTCTTGCGCAATGGCCAATATAAAGAAGATGATGGCTGGGGTTGGAACAATTTTGTTACGTATGCAGAACTTGAAGAAAAAACTGATTATAAATCTGTTCAGGAAAAATTTCCCGCCTTCGTTGAAAAATATCAAGGCGAAGATATTGCCAAATCAAACTCCCGGCCGGTTTATAGCTTACAGCCGATTCGTGAAATACACCTTACTCCCGGCTTACGCCACGAAGCTAATTCAACAACAAGCTTCACCACTATCTATTTTTTCCTGACAATCTCCATTTTCATTCTTGCAATCGCCTGGGTGAATTACATTAACCTTTCCACAGCTCGTGCTATGGAACGTGCACGCGAAGTGGGAATCAAAAAATCAATTGGCGCTTTCCGAAGTCAGTTAATGCTGCAATTTGTTTTTGAATCAGTTCTCGTAAATCTGTTGAGTGTAATCATTGCGGTATGTATAGCGCTCGGACTTCTTCCGTTGTTGGGAGAAATTGTTGGAAAACATCTTGAATTTGATTTTACGGATTACAGCTTTTGGTTAATCCTGAGCGGACTTTTTGTAGTCGGCTCATTTATTTCCGGATTATATCCAGCCTACCTGCTTTCGTCTTTTAAGATTACGGAAGTTTTAAAAGGCAAATCAGGTCAGACAACGCGAGGCTTTTCATTGCGCAAAGCATTAGTAGTATTTCAATTTGTTTCTTCCCTGATGTTGATTGCCGGCACGTTCGCCATATACAGGCAAATGGTATTTATGCGCTCACAGGATAAAGGGTTAACCATGGATCAAATGCTAATCATTAACGGTCCCAGCGTACTGGATTGGACAAACGCCAAATTAGTGCGTAACCAGTTAGTTTCGCTGAAAGAGGAACTTAAAAAAATTCCAGGGATAGAAAGTGTTACTACATCTGGCGCGATACCCGGTGGCGGCCACAATTGGGGAGCTAGCATTCGAAAAGTTGGTCAACTATCAGAGGATAATAAAAACGGAAGTGTAGTTTGGGTTGATCCGGATTTTGTTGACACCTACGATATGAAATTGATCGCGGGAAGAAATTTCAACGTAGCCATAAAATCCGATATGGAATCGGTGTTAATTAATGAAGCCGCATTAGCCGCATTCGACTTAGGAACTCCTGAACAAGCCCTGGAGGAGAGAATTGTTTTAGGAAACGATTCAATCGCTATTCTTGGTGTACTCAAAAATTACAACTGGGCATCATTAAAAACAGAACATACTCCCTGGTTGTTGAAAGCTGATACAATTTCGCGCAGAAACTATTCTATTCATGTAAACAGCAGTAACATGACAGAAGTAATTGCAAAAGTTGAAGAAACCTTTAAGGAAGCTTTTCCGGGCAATCCATTTGATTATTTTTTTCTAGATGACTTCTTCAACAATCAATATAAAAGCGAGCAGCAATTCGGAAAGATTTTCAGTTTGTTCCCCATTCTCGCTATTGTAATCGCCTGCCTTGGTCTTTGGGGACTCGCTTCATTCACCACCGCACAAAAGCTGAAAGAAATCAGCATCCGGAAAGTTTTAGGGTCATCCGTTGGAGGAATTCTAACGTTACTTTCCTGGGAGTTTTTAAAGCTGGTGATTATTTCAAGTATCATTGCTATTCCGCTTACGTGGTATGCAATCGATCAATGGCTAAATAGTTTTGCTTTTAGAATCAGCATGCAATGGGACCTGTTCGTGGTGCCAGTGATTATTCTTGCAGCAATCGCCTTGGGAACTGTAAGCCTGCAAATACTTCGCGGAGCAAATGTTAATCCCGCTAAAGTATTGCGATCAGAATGATAAATTGCGTTTATAAAAAAGGGACTTAAAATGTCCCTTTACTTTTTCTTATCTGGATATTTCTTCCGCACCTCTTCAACTGAATTTTTTACAAGCTCTTGCAGCACATCGATATCCACATCCTCGAGTTTTTTTATGTGCAAACAGGCTTTGGTAGCTTTATACTTCCCCAGCTTCGCAAGCAGTTTTACATGCTTGGCTGAGCCTGGCATAACGTAAATTGTAAGGTTTGCTTTTCTGGGAGAAAATCCTGCCAGGCAAGAATAACCTTCATGACCACTCTCATACTTATAATGGTATTGGCCAAATCCAATAATGCTTGGCCCCCACATTTTTGGAGAAGACCCTGTAGCCTTCTTCATAATCTTGATTAATGTAGCACAGTCGTCACGAACCTGTTCACGCTCAACCTTATTTATAAAGCTCTCGACAGTTTGCGCGGTGGGTTTTGTTTTTTGTTCAGGCATACACAAGCGGTTATGCTGATAAAAATACTAAAACAAACTTAAAATGGTAACGTGGTGAATTAGATGTTCGTAAGCTTGATTTCGTCAAGCGCTACTTCCGTAAGCGGTTTGGTAATAAACTTGATCACGTGATTGTTGTTCACAATCTTATCGATATCGCGTTTGTTATCCGAGCTGGAAAGAATGATCACTTTGCACTTGTTTCGGACAAGCTCATTAAATTTTTCAAACTCATAAAAAAAAACAAAGCCGTCAACGATAGGCATATTAATGTCAAGGAAGATCAGGCTGGGGATTTTTTCAATACTGTTCTGATTTTCTTTAAGATAATCGAGGGCTGTCTTTCCTGAACTCTTTACTTCTACTCCTTTTGAAAATTTCGTAATCTCAATAATACGCTTACTGATAAAATTATCGGTATCGTTGTCATCGACCAACATCACTAAATCAAGATTCGTCTCCACTACCATCTAATTTCCTATTATGGGGGTTATAGGCTCAATTGTTGAATTCCTAATCCTGCAAAAATATACCTTTTTGCACACCTTTTTTAACGACTTTCCGAAAAATGGGACATTTAAGTAATAAAAAAGGCAAAAAGGTTAAAAACAGGGTTACTGTTTTTTCATAATCCGCAATTTTTCACCTGCGGCTAATGAAAAGTCTTTCTTTTGATTCCAGTCCATCAATTCTTTGATCGTAACACCGTATTCACGGGCGATGCTATAAAGTGTGTCCGAGGATTTTACTGTATGAATTACTTCAGTGGATGTCGGTTCTGCGACAGTTTTTTTTGCTTCACCTTTTAGCATAAGAACCTGACCAGGTTTTATTCCCACAGACAAGGATAAATTATTCCATTCAACAAGTTCCATTACACCTACTTGATAACGTTTTGCAATCGAGTAAAGCGTTTCTCCGGCAACGACCACATGTTGCTGAATTGTAAGAGTATCTGTTGTAACAGAATCTACAGATGAGATCGTTGGCTGAAGAATTATTTTCTCGGGAACAACAATGCTTACTGGAACATCTAGAATTGGAGTGGCTTCCGGCTTAACACTCCAGTTAAATGTTTCACCTTCTTCAACTTCAACTGCGTCTTCTATAAATTGTTCATCCGTAACAGTTCGCTTACTGGAAAGGTAAATTATCGAACCTTCCTTCAACACACTGTTCTTATCTAACTTGTTAAACCGTTCCAATCTTCGAAGCTGAACTCCGTACAGTTGACTGATTGACCAGAGATTATCCCCAGCCTTTACAATATGATGTGAGATGGGGCCTTTTGTTTTCTTCTTCTTGAGATAGTAGAATTGACCAGGCGCAATCCGGTCACTGATAGAAATGTCATTATACTTTAAAAAGCTTGAAATATCCAGATCAGCACGCTTTGCCAAAGCAGCCGGTGTTTCCCCTGCAATTGCTTTAATTGCCACGATGCCATGAAGAATCATTGTCACATTTGAAGCATCTGCAGGTTTTGCATCCAATCGAGTTGACTGTTCAAGGGGATTTTTAGATTCAGCGCGTGCGATAGCATCGGTGCGGGCTTTTGTTTCACCAATGGTTGGGATGGAGAGCATGTATGACTTATCATCCGGAATGTGATCCATACGGACCCATTTGTTGTAGGATTTAAGCTGTTCTTCATCGATTGAAAATTCCTCGGCAACATCTTTCATCGAACGTTTTGTACGATTCGAAATGATGTAAACTTTTACCTCTCCTGCACCCTTTACAGAATTTTCAAACGCTATTTTATGTGCGATAAATTTTTTCACATACCAGTACGTTTGACTCGTGATCTCCATATGCTTGGTTCCGCTCTGGTAATCTTTTATAACTTTCATTGTACCTCCTGCGCCCATTTGGTAAGCCTGAAGCGCGTATATCCAGTTATTAAAATAATAGTTGTTCTTTTTGATATACCGCGCAGCACCACGAGTAGCTGACACGATGTTCATTCGCTCATCAACCTCTTTGTCTACCCGCATGCCCATTTCAACAGCAGTGAAATCTTTAAACTGCCAAAAGCCAACAGCATTGGACACGGAAACTGCATCAGCTATTAATGCGCTTTCCTGAAGAACCAGGTATTTGAAATCATCAGGCACACGTTCTTCTTCAAAAATCTTTTCAATGATTGGGAAATAAGTCTTCGCGCGTTCTACTTTAATATTGTGATGCTTGGCAGATTGCGTAAGCATGTCAACATCCTTCTGGATTTCCCTGCGTGCATCGTCACGGATAGTAAGGGTCATTCCTGCGAACTGCATTTTAGCAGGCACTTCCGGGCCTTGAGCAAAGGCACTACTAGTGAAGAACAATAGCACAGTGGCTAGCTTCATGATTAAAAGTTTAAAAAAATAATCGGCCTGAAAAAATTTACAAACGGACTTTTTGCATTATTAAAATTCCGTCACGCACAGGCAGCAATACATTCTCAACACGAGTATCATCCTGGATCTTGCGGTTAAATTCTTTGATGGCTTTCGTGTCTTTGTCAGCCTTCATATCAAGAACCTTACCACTCCACAGCACATTGTCTGCCAAGATATATCCACCCAAAGGTACGCGATTGATGATTAAATCGTAATAACGGGCGTAATTTTCTTTGTCAGCATCGATAAAGACAAGGTCAAAATCCGTATTTAGTGTGGGTATAATCTCAAGCGCGTTCCCGATCCGGTAATCAATCTGAGCATTAAATGAAGATTCTTTAAAATAACCTCTTACTCTACTTTCAAGCTCTTCATTAATATCAAGTGTAATAAGCTTGCCTTCTGGCTTTAAACCTTCAGCGAGACATAAGGCAGAATACCCAGTGTACGTTCCGATCTCGAGAATAGTCGCGGGTCTTAGCATACAGCTGATCATAGAAAGAATTCTGCCCTGCATATGACCCGACAGCATTCGAGGCATCATCACGTTTGCCTGTGTATCGCGATTGATCTTTTTCAGAAGCTCATTTTCAGTTGAGGTGTGGTCTTCTGAATATTTTTGAAGTTCAGGATTGATAACGTCCATACTTACTTTTTAAGGGGAACCATTTTTAAGTAGCTCAATTGATCTGGGTTAAACATTTCGCGAGCCATGTGCTGGATTTTTTTCGCATCCGTTTGTTGAATCAATCCGAAAATCTCATCCAGTGATGGTACATACCCACGGTTCAAAATACTCCTACCCATCATCATCATTTGATTAAGATTATTTTCTTCTGACATCGCAAGCTGTCCTTTGATCTGCTCCTTGGCAGCTGCAAGTTGACGTGTGGAAAGCTTCTCGTTACAAAGCTTAACAAGTTCTTTCTTCACTAAACCGATGCATTTATCAAGCTGCTTCATCTCCGTACCAAAATAAATAACAAACATCCCAGTATCGGTATAGGAAACATAGTGGGCATCTACCGAATAGACGAACCCATATTTTTCACGCAATGAAATATTAAGTCGTGAATTCATGCCTGGGCCACCGAGCATATTCACCAACATATAAAACGGAATTCGGTTTTCATGATGAATTGAGTACGCTTCTCGGCCCATCGCACAACGGCCTTGTTTTACTTGTCGCGCTATTTCCTTTTCACGCGGAACATATTTGCTTGCCCGTTTACGCTGAACTTTACGAGTAGCTTTACGAACGTTTAGATATTTGTTGGCAAGTTTTTCAATTTTATCTACCGGAATATTGCCTACGCAGCTGAAGACTATTCGGCTCGTATCAATATGATCCTTAAAAAAGGTCAGGAAATCTTTCCGCATAAACGATGAAATGGTTTCCTGTCTGCCAAGAATATTCATTCCCATCGGATGATTTTTGTACATGAGCGAATCGAACTCATCCTGTAAGGAATCATCCGGAGTATCTAAATACATCGACATTTCTTCCAGTATAACACCGCGTTCCTTTTCAATTTGAGCTTGAGGAAAGATGGAATGGAATGTTATATCCGAAAGAATATCAATGGCACGTTCGGTATACTCATCACGAATGGATGCATAGAAAACTATTTTTTCTTTATCGGTATACGCATTCAGCTCTCCGCCTACTGCATCGAGACTGCTAATGATGTGAAAAGACTTTCGCTTTGCTGTGCCTTTAAAAGCCATGTGCTCCCAAAAATGTGCTATCCCCTGATTTGCGTTATTTTCATCACGGCTGCCTACGTCAAGAAAGATTCCGCAGTGTACAATTTTTGTTGACGGAACATGCTGATAAGCAACGCGTATGCCGTTAGGTAACGTAAAAAAATATTCGTTTTTCATGGATGGCCGCAAAAATACGCGTTAATACCTACTCGTCCCAACGATGAACAGGAATGCCCGCTAACGGGCAGCGACCTAACTTTCTTGTTAATTTTTCGTTATAATTATCAACTTTTTTACTGGCATAACAATTGTAAAACCCGAGTACTATGGAAACTCAAAAAGTAAAAACCTGCTTTACGATTACGTTCACGGACGATCAATTCAATCATGCAAAATTGTATGTTGAGGATATGAAGCGTCACCCGCAACGGGTTTTCTGGCAAGGCAAAA
Source organism: Cyclobacteriaceae bacterium (assembly GCA_965227265.1). Lineage (GTDB taxonomy): Bacteria > Bacteroidota > Bacteroidia > Cytophagales > Cyclobacteriaceae > UBA2336. Next base: position 2,773,644 of record OZ245738.1, read on the forward strand.
CAGAAAAGACTGATGACGAGTTGATCATTGAACAGATCGCTCACCGGATCCTCTCAGGTTTTTATAATAACGATCATTACAACGCGGGCAAATTCATCATCCGAATGGATAGCGCGGTTAACGGAAATAGATAAGAAATAAATGAAGATATGTCGTGCTTGAGTTCGCTCATGCTTCGACTTCGCTCAGCATGGCGTCTTCCTATTAACGCAATCTGTTAAATCCGTTCTAATACTTTTTTGATTAGTGAATCAATAACCTTATCGGGGTCTTTCGAAAACTTGCCCTTTATCCGGTTTGCAATAATGGCATTTACACTCAGTACTTCGTGGCCTAATAGTCGGGCCATTGCATAGTAGCCTGCAGTTTCCATTTCAAAATTAGTCAGCCAGAAATCGTTGGCTTTATTATGATAATAATTCAAGTCGTCCAGAAGCTTGGGGAATTTGTTTTGCGCACGAACAACTCTCCCTTGTGGAGCATAAAATCCAGGAGTAGTTACGGTATTACCAGAGATCATATCAAAACCAATCTGCTCTTTTAACGCTTCTGAACAGTTTACAACATAGGGCTTAAACGGTAAACCAGTCTTGCTCTGAATATCTGCCGCAATTTTGCTTTCAAAATCATCCATGGGCAGGTCATAAAACTGCATCAGGTTATCAAAGCCAACCGCATAATTTGAAAACAAATGAGAACCAAGTGGAATATCTTCTTGCAAAGCCCCTGATGTTCCAATTCGAACAATCTTAAGTTTCTTCTTTCGGCTTTTTGGCTCGCGGGTCTTAAGATCAATATTGACAAGTGCATCAATTTCTGTTAGAAAGATCTCAACATTATCGGTTCCGATTCCCGTACTCATCACGGTTATCTTTTTTCCTTTATATCGGCCAACGTGTGTGATGAACTCACGCTTGTTCATTTCAAAATCAATATCATCGAAATACTGACTTACTTTATACACTCGACTTGGATCGCCTACGGTAATGATCGTATCGGAAATGTGCTTTGGAAGGAGATTCAGGTGGTAAACACTACCATCGGGATTTAAGATCAGATCAGTCTCGGAAATTTTCGGCATCGCTTTTACTGTATCAAAAGTTAAGCTTTAAAAAGCTGCCGTTCAACGAATGAAAAATTAATATTTTGAATTAACGGCAGATCAACTTTTAATGGGTTGAGCGGGATTTCCGAAAACGGTTTCGCCAGCTTTAACAGGTGAGATTACAACTGAACCGGCCCCGACACGTGCACCTTTACCAATTGTAATTCCTGAAACAACTGTAACGCCTGAGCCAATGAAAGCCTCATCTTCTATCGTAACGCCTCCACTAATTACACTGCCTGATCCGATCTGAACATAATTTCCAATTGAAACTTCAGCTCCGATCACACAACCTGATTGTATAATTCCATAACTGGAAAGTTTTGAACCGACCCCCACTACCACTCCTTGGTCGATCAGATTTCCATGGCCCATTTCAACATGGTTTGAAAGACTTACCGTTTTATGAATTCCGTTTACGGGTTGAACGTGACGCACATCATTGAGCATTTTTACGAGACTTTTTCTTAACCGGTTATCGTCTACTGCAATGCAGGCTTCACATTTTTTACCGATCAGCTTTAGAAATCCATCGTCATCGGTGCTTCCCAGTACAAAGGACTCATCGATTTCTTTATTGTGAAGCGTTTTATTATCGTCCAGGAAACCATACACAACGTTTCCGTTGCTTTCAAAGATCTCTTTTGCTGCACGGCCTTGAGCCCCTGCCCCGAAAATTATTACTGGATTTTCCATAGTTGAAACGTGAGGCGCAAAAATACATCCGTTAATATTAGGCTACAAAATTTTGACTAGAACAGTTTCGAAAGCCATTTTGTAATCAACGGCTTATTGAAAACCAATAAGGCAACAAATGGAAGGTACCCGACTCCGTACCGTGCAAGGGTTCCGAAATTTGGCGTTGATAAGGAGAGAAAAATACTTAACACTGCACAATACAGAATCACTGCTAAAATCAAAAGTCGATAAGGAGAATGAATAATTTTTTTCATTGATCTGAAAGATAAAATTACCAGGGCTAACAGGGCAAGATTTTCAAGTCCTGTAATGAATTTAAAAATTGTATTTGCCTCCCACACAAAAGGCCTGAAAAGACCTGAGATCAATGCCCAAGGCGAATTCATCAACATGCTTGCCCAGGTAGGCTGAAGATTATAAAAATGAATTACATCATCTGGTGTGCAAGCATCCATAAAAACTTTATTGTTGAATGCAATAACTTCAAGGATTCTGGAAGGCGAAAAATTAGGATGTGAAAAAGTGACGATTACGAATCCACAAGCCAAAATAATTATCCAAAGCAGAACTTGGTTTAATGATTTTTTGATTTCAAATTTTTCACTAAGTCTTTTTGCTGCAAGTGCTGATAGGGTGATTGGAAGAAATGCAGCCAGGTAATAATATTTAAGCTTGAAGATCACTAATCCAACTATAACAGTTGTCACGATCAGCAATATTGAAATCCGTTCTCTAACCCAAAGCCGCAAGAACAGGGCTGCAAGAAAAAACATACCTGCCATGGCAAGCGATTCTTTAATAATTCCCGAACTCCAGAAAACAACTGATGGGAAAAATAAAAATGCGATACATGCTGCAATCTTGTAATCCGGGAATAGTCTTGCAATCGTGTTGCTTAAATACCAGGCTGCAAAAAACGATAGCAGCGAGTAATAGATAGAAGTAATCCAGTAATTGTTGCCGGTTAATAAAGCCAGAATACTGGTGATCTTGACATAAAAAATTGTTCGGTGCTCACCTAGAAAATAACCTTCTCGCTGACTGAAAAGGAAACTTAAATAAGAGCCAAGATTCTCTCGGGCAAGATCAGCCTGATCTGTGGCTAGTTTAAAAAATGTAAACGTATCACTGGTTTCATAATACGTTGAATAGATAATACCTAACGCTATTCCGGCACTGCATTTAGTGACAAGCGCTGGCCAGTAAAATCTGTGGAGCAGACTGATGTCGCGCTTCCAGAGCAAGAATGAAATCAGTAATAGAAAAAAAATATTGATCGCAGCAAGCATTCCTGCAAGATCAGGATTTTATTAGCCACGAACCAACTCCACATTCCAGACATCTGCGTTTCATGCAAAAATTAGTGTACAGCTCAATTAGGGCTTGCGAATCGAATGCTGATTTTGCCTTGTAGTTAAGCGGAAGCCATTGCCGGGTGATCTTGTTGTCTTCAGCCGGGATATGCTGGAGCAGATCAGTAGCGAGGTCAGTATATGATTGCTCATCGTGAAGTTGACCGTAGGCTACCAATAATGGAACGATGGTATTGATAATTATATTCTGGATACTTGCTTCACCCAGTGAAAGCACATTGGATTTTGAAGGTTTTCCGAATTGATAATGACTAAGCCAATAGTTTGACTGATCAACGTCCAGCAATTCGCGAACTTGCTTGTATGATGTTACTTCAATAATTTTTGAAAAAAGGTTTTTCTGACTGGTTAACAATGCGGTCAACTGAGCAATTCTAATGGTTGGAAAATTTGCCGGTCGGAGGCGTAAAAACTTCCATTGCGCGAGATTCATTTGGCGACTATCCAGGCTATACTTTTTTCGTAGCACATCGTATTCTCGTTTCAAGAGCATTGTGTATTCATCCTCAATGCCTTCTTCTAAAAATCCTCCTGCTCCAAAAAGCAAAGCCTCAACCTGAATTAGCTTGTCGAAATGTTTCAGCAATATAGTATACGGTATTATCTGAGCAAGCCGAAGCATAGGTTCTGAATTCACTTTAAAACCAAAGTTCTTACACAGAAGCTGATAACAGGTTTGTTCCCAATCGTTATTGTTCCTTGTAAATAATTCCTGTACAGTGATTGCTTTGGATTGCAAGCGGAGCATCAAAGCATTATCAAGTGTTGAGAGCTTTGTGATATCCGGAACTGATTGCCAATGACTGGCACATGGAACAATATCTGCGCTTGTATATAGATTTTTGAAACGCTCCCATAAGCTCTGGTCAACAAGATTTTTTAACTCAATGGTTGGCATGATAGAACCATCCGTTCGATTAATGGCTTTATCATTTTCCCAAACCACATGGAGGATAACTTTTTCATACGCCTCATCTGTGCTATGCTTATGATCGTTCCAGCCGGAAGCCTTGATGTGTATCTCAACACTTCCGCGCCATTCTAGCTCACCAATCTTTACGCGGGCATTTGAAAAATCCGGACCGGCATCTGAGTTTCTGCTACCGGGATGAAACACTCGCACAATCTCTCCGGATGAAGTTTTTAAGTCATCTTTTCGGAAATACTGCAACTGCCAAACGTAATGGATAAAAGACTCGGTCAAGGGATTAAGATTTTACCTTTACGATTCTACGCCTTTGTAGATGTAAATACAATCCGGAGGCTCGAAGTTTGGTGTTGGATATTAAAATCTTGACACGTGTTGTCAGTGTCGTAGGAGTTACTCCTATAGATATTGCTGGAGAAGCCTGCTCATCTCTTCTTTCACCGACTTTGCTTCAGTGGCAGCTGCTTTGGCAAAATCTTTATCGGCCGAGGCATAAATGATAGCGCGAGTTGAGTTCACGAGCAATCCGCATTGTTTGTTAAGACCATGCTTTGAAGTTTCAACAAGGTCACCACCTTGTGCACCGATCCCTGGAACCAGAAAGAAATGTTCAGGTGCAAGCTTTCTGATTTCAGCAATTTTGTCAGCGCGGGTTGCTCCTACCACATACATCAGTTGTTCGGGTGTCCCCCATTGCTGGGATTTTGTGATCACTTCTTCATAAAGTTTCTTACCTGACTTTGATTCTATTAATTGAAAATCACTGCTGCCGGAGTTAGAAGTGTGTGCGAGTAGAATAACCCATTTATTTTTGAATTCCAGAAATGGCTTTACAGAATCTTCACCCATGTACGGAGCAACCGTAATGGAATCGAAATTCATTTGCTCAAAGAAAGCTTTTGCGTAAAGTGAAGATGTATTTCCAATATCACCGCGCTTGGCATCGGCAATGGTGAAACATTCTTTGGGAATATAGGCTAATGTCTTTTCAAGACTCTCCCAGCCTTTCGATCCCAAGGCTTCATAAAATGCTATGTTCGGTTTGTACGCAACACAAAATTCATGCGTAGTATCAATGATCTGCTTATTGAATTCGAAGATTGGGTCAGATGTAGTTTTTAAATGAGCCGGAATTTTTGAAATATCGGTATCAAGGCCTACGCAGAGGTATGAGTTCTTTTTCTTAATCTGCTCGAAGAGCTGCGCCCTGTTCATAGTGCAAAGTTAAAAGTTATTCGTTAATCGCATTCAACATTCCGATTAACGAATAACGATTAACGCAAATCAATAACCTCAACGCCCGGATACTTCTTGGAATCAAAAGCAAAGAAGGTATCGGCAACAGTAACGTTCGGTGTGAATTTTGAAATTGTGTACTTGTATTTGTTTCCGCTCTTATCCATCATCGTCCAGCTTTGAATGGTGCGTTCTTTTTTAGTGATGATCATTTTAATCTTAAAGAACTGGGCGTCTTTCTTTTCAGGGACAAGGTCTATTTCTTCTACCACCACTCCGCCTTCTGTGCGCTCACCATTATGAAGATATTTAAAACCCTTTTTATAAATCTCGTAGATTTTTGACGGATTGATCTCACTTGTATTGGCATCGTAATTATCAACCGTTACTTCTTTTGCAGCGGGTATGTATGTCCACTGCGTAGTGCCATTATTGATGATTTCCTGATCGCTCATGGCAAGGCGATACTTATCGCCTTTTACGGTAATCTTTCCTTTGTATTCTTCCTTTACACCTTCCGTCTCATTTGTCATCGTGGTGGTGATGTTGGCTTCGAAGGAAGTATAGGCTTTGTATTTCTTGCTCATCGCATCCAATGTGGTGAGTGCTTGCGGATCGTATTGCGCATATGCAACGTGGGCTGCAACGAGTACAAAAATCAGGAAAATGAAATTTTTCATTAGTATGACTGCCGTTAGTGAACGAATTGATTAAAACCGGGGCGAAAATAGGCTACTTACCGTGTTTTTCCTTCAAACTATTCAATAATTGTTCCAAACTGAGCTGATCCTTGATTAAAACTTCGCGGGCTTTGCTACCCTCAAATGGACCTACAATTCCAGCAGCTTCCAACTGATCGATCAACCGGCCTGCTCTATTATAACCCAGCTTCAGCTTACGTTGAAGAAGGGAAGTGCTTCCTTGCTGATGGTTAACAAGTAGTTGAGCAGCGTCCTCAAACAAGGCATCGCGTTCAGAAAGATCAACCGAAGAAGCTCCGGTTTCATCTTCACCTTCAAACTCAGGAAGCAAATAAGCGGAATCATAGCCGCGTTGCGCGCCAATGAAGTCACAAACTTTCTCAATCTCAGGCGTATCCACAAACGGACATTGAATCCGGATAACGTCAGAACCTGATGATAAAAGCATATCACCTTGTCCAACTAATTGATCAGCACCACCGGCATCAAGAATTGTGCGTGAGTCAACTTTAGACGTTACGCGGAACGATAAACGTGCCGGGAAGTTTGCTTTAATAACACCTGTAATAACGTTAACCGAAGGACGTTGCGTTGCTACAACCAAGTGAATACCAATCGCACGGGCAAGCTGCGCAAGACGGGCAATCGGAGTTTCAACTTCTTTGCCGGCTGTCATCATCAAGTCGGCAAGCTCATCGATTACTAAAACGATATATGGTAAAAATCTGTGACCTTCTTTCGGATTCAGCTTCCGGCCAACAAATTTTGCGTTGTATTCTTTTAAGTTACGGGCGCCTGCATCTTTCAGGATTTCGTAACGGTTTTCCATTTCGATACAAAGCGAGTTGAGCGTGTGTACAACTTTCTTGGTATCAGTGATGATCGCTTCTTCGCTGTTGGGAAGCTTGGCGAGGTAATGACGCTCAATCTTGCTGAACAGCGACATTTCAACCTTTTTCGGATCGACCAGGACAAATTTTAATTGGGATGGATGTCTCTTATATAAGAGTGATGCGAGAATCACGTTCAATCCAACTGATTTACCTTGCCCGGTAGCACCCGCCACTAGTAAGTGTGGCATCTTGGCAAGATCAATAACCAAAACTTCGTTGGAAATTGTTTTTCCAATCGCAATCGGAAGCTCTTTATCAGTTTTTTGAAATCCTGGGGAAGCAAGTACCGACCGAATGCTAACCATCTCACGGTTTTTATTCGGCACTTCAATACCAATGGTTCCCTTTCCGGGGATTGGCGCTATGATACGAATTCCTAAAGCCGCAAGACTTAATGCAATATCATCTTCCAGGTTTTTGATTCGTGAAATTTTGATACCGGCATCCGGAACAATTTCGTAAAGTGTTACGGTTGGGCCAATGGTAGCTTTAATGCTGGTGATACCAATCTTGAAGTTGGTAAGCGTAGCAAGAATTTTATCCTTATTCTGATTTAATTCTTCCTGTGTTACTTGAACTTTACCGACTTCGTATTCATTCAACAGCTCAAGCGGTGGAAACTTATAACCACTTAGGTCTAAGGTAGGATCATACAATCCTTTTTCTTCAACCAGCTTATCTGCAAGCGCATCGGTTTCGACTGGCTCTTCAACAATGAATACTGGTTCTTGTTTTTCTTTTTTCGGCTCGGGCTGTTTTTCAAGCTCAAGCTTCATTTCATTGACCGGAACTTTTGGCTCGGGTGGTTTTACCAATACAATAGGTTCCGGAATGATAATATCATTTTTTGGATCAACCCATTTATCTTTTTCATCTAAGTATTCAGCGGGAGTATCGGTCGCCAGGATTGCATCGTTGCCCATCGGCTTCGGATCTTTGACTTGAAACGCATTGATCGCGGTAACATTAAAGAAGAAGATGATAAAGATGAAAAGCGAGAGCACTAATAATAAGAATGTTCCCCAGCCTAACAGGCCGTGAGAAACCAGTGCTAAATTATAACCAAGTCCTCCGCCCAAAAAGCTCCATTCGGTAACGCCATCTACACTTAGTGTAAGGTATCCAAACAAAAGGCTTAACCACAAGCCAGCAAAAACAGAAAATATTGTAACCGGAAAAATCGGGAATAGCGTGCGCTTGAATGCCATCTTAAATCCTAACAGGAAAAAGATTGGCGGTATTAAGAATGCCGCGATTCCAAACCAGCGATAAATAAAATACTGAGATGTGATCGCTCCGTAAAGACCAAGCCAGTTTTCAGCTTCGATGCCGGATTCAATGAGGCCGGATTGACCTAATCCTTCAACCACACTCTGGTCGGCCTTTCCCGTAAACAAATACGAGAACATTGCGATGAACAGGTACAGCGAAGAAACGATCAGCACAAAGCCAACTGCGAGAATGAACCGGGGGTCTTTCAGGAAATCGAGAGACCATTTAAAATTTCCTTTTGACTTTGAGCTTTTACCCTTCTTTTCTTTTTCTGGCTTCTTGAAGGTGTTTGTTTTAAAAGTGTTTTCTGCCATTTAGTTTAAAAAGTATTCAAAGCTAAGCAAAATTTGGAAACCTGCGACACGCTGTAAAGGCCGAGCAACTCGTTCTTTTTCTTCTTAACTTGATCAAAAACCAGGCTCCTGAAAACCGCGCTCTCCATATTATTAACGCTGATTATTTCGCTATCGGCTACAGCGCAATCCAACGTAATTGACAGCTTGCAACAGATTGTTGCCTTGCAAAAACATGATACGATGGAGTTAAGAGCTCTTCTATCGCTTGCGAATGAATTCCTGCGAAAGGATTTGTCGATAGCAAAACGTTACAGTTTTCAGATAGTGAACCAGGCCAATGCACAAGCTGAAGCCAAATGGTTAGGTGGAGCGTATAATTATCTGGTGAGCATTTATCAACAAACCGGCAAACCCGACAGCGCCCGACATTTCCTAACCCTAACGCAGGAGGTTACAAAACAAAATCCGGGTAATTTAAAATTGAAATATAATTACAATCAGGCTTCCGGATTATTCTATAAAACCCAGGGCGAGTATAAGCTAGCTTTGCCTTACATGCTGGATAATCTTAAAATCTGGAAGATTGAAGATGAAAACAGAGGCGGCTTATTGCTTAATCTTGGAAACTTATATGCCAAAATGGGAGACTTTAAAACCGCGGCAGACTATCATCTGCAAAGTCTCCAGTTGTTTGAAACGTTAAAGAATCTGCGCGGTCAGGCATTTTGCCTGCAAAGTCTGGGTAACGATTTCTTTTGTCTGGAAGAGCTGGCGGATGCAGAAACATATTTTAAGAAATCCCTTCGTTTAAAAGAGCAACTGGAGGATAGACGCGGAGTGTTAACAACCACCAGTAGTTTGGGTGATGTCTATAAAGATATGAGACAGTATAGTAAAGCTGAAGCGCATTATAAACTAGCACTTGCGGAAGCCCGTAAATTAAAATTAGTAGGAGAAGAAGCCAGGGCATTGCACCAGTCGGGGTTGCTCTACAGACGCATGGGAGAAAATCAAAAAGCTCGCGAGAATTTTAACAGAAGCATTGCACTATCCAAACAAATGGGCGACAGTGTAACAGTTTCAACAACGCGGTCGGAAATTCTTGCGCTTGACCTTCAAGAACAAAATAGAGCGAAAACAGAAACTCAAATGCTGAATGGATTGAACACCACACTCCGTACAGGCGATCGGCAACAGGAGGCTGTTGAGTACCATAGGCTCAGCGAATATTACGCATCAAACAAAGACTTTGAACAAGCGCTTTACTATTTGAGGAAGTATGAAGCCGTAACCGATAGTGTTGCCGGCACAGAGGTGCTGCTTCAATTAAAAGAACTGGAAAACAGTTACGAAAGCGACAAGAAAGAAAAAGAGATTGAATTATTGAAGAAAGATCAGGAGCTTCATAAACTTGAGCTCAGCCGGGAACGCGCAAACACAAGTATCATTATTGTGGTGTTGATTTCGGTTGTCATTATCAGCTTTCTGTTAATTAACCGATACCGGGTTTTAAACCGGACGCGAAGATTAGTAGAGATGGAGCGTATGCGCAATACGATTGCACGAGATCTTCATGACGACATCGGCTCAACCTTATCGAGCATAAACATCATCAGTCAGATGGCATTAAAAGATGCGAACGGTAGCACGCCTCATTTTCAGCGCATTGCCCAGCATTCATCCAGCATGATGGAAAGCATGAGTGATATTGTCTGGTCGATCAATCCAAATAATGATTCACTCGAACAAGTGATTAGTAAAATGAAAGAGTTTGCTGCCGAGATTCTTGATCCGCTTGATATTAATTACACATTTTCGGGTGAAGAAAATCTTCAGGCAATTAAGCTGGATGTTTCCACGCGCAAAAATCTGTTTTTAATCTTTAAAGAAGCGATTAATAATGCAGCGAAATACAGCTCAGCACAGGCGATTAAAATTCAGTTCAAAAAACAGAATGGCAACATTGAGCTGAGCATTCATGACAACGGAAAAGGATTTGATGTACAAAATGGTTCATCGGGCAATGGCTTACGGAACATGAAAGAACGGGCAAGCAACCTTCGTGGCAGGCTTGAGCTAAAATCTTCGACAACATCAGGTACAGAAATAAATCTCTTTCTCCCCCTCACATGATCGGGGTATTTTAAGGACTCAATAAATCAGCAGCTTTACATCATCTATACTGGCCATGAAGCTATCAGTACTTATTTACGAAGACAACCCCCTCCTCCGCGAAAGTGTGGGTACGATGATCCAAAGCAACCTTACATTTAAGCTACACGCAGCTTTTGAAAATGTGCTGAATGTTGAAGCTGAAGTAAAGTCTTACAAGCCCGATCTTATTCTCATGGATATTGATATGCCAGGCATGAGTGGAATTGAAGCCGTACAGAAAATCCGTAAGTTCAATACTCAGGTTCCAATTATCATGCTTACCGTGTTTGATGACAACAGTCACGTTTTTGAAGCGTTGCAATCAGGCGCATCGGGTTACTTATTAAAGAAACACATTTCAACAAAGCTATTTGATTCAATACAGGATGTATTGGATGGCGGTGCTCCGATGTCGCCCAGCATTGCTCGAATGGTGTTAGCCTCGATGCAGCTAAAACCAACAGTGGAGAATCCGTATCAATTAACCGCGCGCGAAAAAGAAATTCTTACTTCCCTCAGCAAAGGCAATAGCTATAAATTAATTGCTTCTGAATTTGGAATTAGCATTGATACCGTTAGAACGCACATCAAAAAAATTTACGAAAAGCTGCACGTTCATTCGCAGACTGAAGCGGTGAGCAAAGCCATTAATGAAAAGCTTGTGTAGATGAATGAACAGATCAAACAAAAAATCAGCAAGCCACTGCTTATAATTTTTTGGACTGTAATCATCTTACTATCCGCTTATTTCTACTACGATAATGCTATTGTATATTTTTTTGGATATCATAACCCGCGCTTTGATGCAAACCAGGTTTGGTTCGTGTTGCACATTGCAGGTGCAACGTGTTCCCTTTTTTTAGGGCCCATCCAATTCTGGAAATTTATTCGAACAAAATACATTCGCTTTCATCGCATTGCGGGTAGAATTTATGTCATCGGTTCATTGATTGCAGCAGTGGGTGCTTTCAGGCTAGCGTTGGCTTTTAATTGTGTTGGGTGCAGGTATTCACTTATACCGTTATCGGTGCTCCTTTTCCTTACTACTTCTCTGGCCTGGTATGCGATACGGCAACGGAATATTACGGCACACAAACAGTTTATGGTGCGCAGCTATGTTTGTGCACTTGCTTTTGTATTTGTGCGGCTATATCAGGTGTTACCGCTGGATTTTATTTTTCAGCCTATTGTAGATGATAATGTGTTTGCCGTGGTGGTTGAGTGGACTTTTTCAATTTTACCTTTGATCCTTGTAGAGATCATAATGATCTGGATCCCATCCATTCAATCAAAACGTAAAGCTGTATGAAGAAAATTTTTATTACTGGATTCCTCCTTTCCTTTATTCAATATTCACCTGCACAGACACCTGCACGAAAATATTCCGTTACTGAACCTCAGGCCTCTGCCTTGGTTCAAAAAGTATTAAAGTTATCTCCGGTGATTGACGGACATAACGATTTACTGGTTCGATACTTTGACTGCAAAACCTGTCCTAAAGATTTAAAAGATTATCGTATTGATACTGTGAATAACGGCCATACAGATATACCCCGCTTTCGAAAAGGTGGCGTGGGTGGTGTGTTACTGAACGTATTTGGAAAAGAAAAAACATTGGAGTCGTATCTGCAAGGATGGGATTTAGTGTATCGCATGGAAGAGCAACATCCTAACGACTTAAAAATCGTAAAGAGCGCAGCCGAAATGAAAACAGCTTTCAAGGCAGGTAAAATTGCGTTGTTACCTTCTTTAGAGGGTGCTACCCGATTGGGTGATAACCTGTATTTATTACGAACATACTATGCATTGGGTTTACGAAGCGTAACCTTTGCTTACAAAACCAATCAGCTGGCTGACGGCAGTGATGATGCTCCAAAATACAATGGCATTTCACCTTTCGGAAAAGAAATGGTTAAAGAAATGAATCGATTAGGTGTGCTAATTGACATGTCTCATATTTCAGCAAAGGCAATGAACGATATCCTGGATGCGTCACAAGCACCGGTAATTTTCAGTCATTCAAATGTAAGAGCTTTATGCGATGTAAACCGGAACGTTCCGGATGAAGTATTAAAACGATTAAAGGCAAATAAAGGAATTATCATGTTAACACCGGTTCCTTATTTCATAAAGCCAAACTATGTTTCATGGCTAAATCGGCTTGATAGCGTTTATGCTCAATTGTACACGCGCTATCAAAAAAATCCTGCAGATAGTCTGGAGCTTGATAAAATTGGAATTAAGTGGGAAAAGGAAAACCCCAAGCCTGTTGTTAACATCAAAGACTTAGCCGATCATTTCGATTATGTTAAAAATCTGATCGGAGCGGATCACATTGGCATTGCGGGCGACTATGATGGTATGGATTACCTGGTTGAGGGAATGGAAGATATAAGTACTTATCCGAAATTATTAGTAGAGCTAGCCATGCGCGGGTGGACAGAGATTGAATTAAGAAAAATTTCAGGAGAAAATTTCTTACGCGTGTTCGAAGAGGTTGAGCGTAAGGCGACTGCTTTAAAACAAGTCAAAGCAAAATGATGAATAGAGGTCTCATTTTACTATTTGTCTTAACCAGTTTGACGATTAGTGTTCGTGCGCAAAATGATTCTCTTGCCGTAAAAGTATCGGTCGAAAAATTTCTAACCGCTTTTAATTCTCTTGAATGGGAGCCTTTCCGAAAATATTTTACTGATGATGCGACCATTTTTTTTCCTGACTGGGAGCAAGCAACCCGTGTAAGCGGAATAAATAATGTAGAAAAAACATGGCTGGAGCTTTTTCCTGAATTTAAAGATTCAACAAGCACATTAACATTAGGCATCGCTCCAAGAGACATTAAAATTCAGATGTACGGACCAACAGCGATCGTAACCTTTCATTTAGGCAAGGGGGAGAAATATTTATCGCGCAGAACGTTGGTGATGGTAAAAGCAAAAGACGATTGGAAAATTGCACATTTACATGCCTCCACTTTATTACTCGAGGACAGATAGCGATGAATAAATTTTTGTTTCCGAAAATTTCCTGGTTTCTCTTGTTGTTGATTCCGTTAATTTTTTTAGGATTCTACCCCAGCTATTTTTCGATACTGTTATCCCCTACCGATAACATCTATCACATCCATGCATTCTTTATGATTCTTTGGGTGGCGATGTCAATTGTTCAACCTTTTCTCATTCAACAGAAAAAACTTGTTGCGCATAAACTCATTGGTAAGATTAGTTACGGTATAATGCCCATTGTTTTTATTACGGGCTATTTGGTAATCAGCCATACCTACTATACCAATCTTGAACGTTACACTTCACGCGTTACTAACGGAACATCAACCCAAAATTCGCAAGAATTGCTGGTAAAGGCAGCTGCTTCAATTGATATTGGGCTAATCTACTTTATCTGGCTTTTTATATTTTATATTCTCGCGGTTATCAATCGAAAAAAAATACTTTTTCATGCAACCTATATGTTTGCGGCAACGCTTACCGTGCTTGGCCCAAGTGTTGATCGGTTGATTTATAATATTACCGACAGCTATAAGATGGAGTATAATTTTTTCGCACAGAATGCCGTATTGATTTTTATCGTGTTGGTGCTTTTAGCGTTAGCAATTTATCAGAAGAGAAATGGGTATTCAATAAAAGCAGTGAGTGTAGCATTGGGTATCTATGGTGCAGGAATAGCAGTGCTGTTGTTTCTAACCCACACTCCTTTTTGGACATCATTTGTAGAACTAATCCTTTAACCATGAAAAAATTACGTGTGATTATCGTAGCAGTAATTTTGATGAGCACTTTTGGAATTTTGTCGCTTGCTGCCCAGCCAAAAACTGTTAACAAGTCTGAGCTTGATAAAAAGCTTGATTCTCTTTTCAAAGATTTTAACAACACATTCTCTCCCGGTTATGCGATTACCGTTATCCAAAACGGAAAAGTGATTACAATGAAATTACGGTCAGGCAAGTCTTGAATTTAAAGTACCCTTCACCCATAACACAGTTGTAACGATACCCTATTCAGAGGGGCGGGAGTTTATCTCCATCGCTGCCGCTTTGCTGGAGCAGGATGGTAAACTAACATTGGATGACAAGGTCCGAAAGTATTTTCCAAGGCTGCCAGCATGGAGTGAATCCGTAACACTACAGGATCTACTCAATCACAGCAGCGGCTTTTGCGATGAATGGGCCACGCTGGTCCTTACACAAGCGAGCATGAACAACCGGCTGGATGTTTCGCAATTTTTAAATTTCTTATACAATCAACCCGATCCACAAGTCGAACCGGGTAAAGGCTACATGTATAGCAATTCTGATTTTGGATTGCTGAGGTTAATTCTGGAAAAAGCATCCAGTGAAAAATTACCCGACTATATGGAGCGCAGAATTTTCAAGCCGTTACAGATGTCGTCAACAACAATACGAAGGGATAAAGAAGCAGTGATTGAAAACCACGCTTTCTCTTATTTTGAAAATGGACAAAACACTTACAAAGTGTGGCTTCGCGATAAAACTTCACCCGGAGGCAATTATCATATTCTTACTTCAGCGAATGATCTGGAAAAATGGGCAACTGCTTTCGCAGATAAAAATTCGTTTATCACAAAAGCTTCAGAACGGCTGAAGAAAAATGCAAGACCCATACCCGTTCTGAAAGAAACAAACTATGTGCATGGTCATAAAATAAAAAAGCTGGGCGCGTATGACATCATTTTTCACGAAGGTGTAACAGGCTACTCCTATCTTGCCCGCATACCCACTACTGAGCTCGCGATTATTTGTACTACCAATAATCAAACTGAGTATGATGCTAAAGTTATTGCACTGGCAACTTGGCTTCTGAACCTCGATACCAAAACAAAACCAGTATTGAAAAAATTTTCCTCCAGCCCGGTGCCAATTAAAGAGAAAGAACTACAAAAATATGCAGGCCGTTATGTTTGGCTCACCGAGAGCTTTCAAAGTCACGTGAAAAGCAGAACCACTTATCCTATGAAAGTGCTGGGAGATACCTTGTATTGGCAATACTCCTCCACCGAAGCAGTTCCATTACAATACGTTGGCGATGGAGTTTTCAAAGATCCTGACTTTGCTGTCTGGCTTCGGTTCTTTCAGCCGCATCCTGATTCATTAATGTGCATAGAAGCTCATAAACAATTTGGAGAAGTTGAGACTAATGTTTGGAAAAAGGATACTGCCGTAGAGCCTGTTTACTCAAAAGAGTATCTTCAAAAGCTTACCGGAAAATACTACAGCAAACATCTTGACTTCTACCTCACGATTGTATTGAGTGATGAAGGCAAGCTGGTTGTGAAGCGGCCAACAATTGCAGATAAGGTTTTAGAACCCTATGCCACTGACGAGTTTAAGCTTCCTACCGATTTTCAGGAAACAAATTATGAAGTTAATTTTCGGGTACATTTTTATTTCAATGATTCCGGTAAGGGTACTCACTTTGTTGTGCGGCATGGCCGATTAATGCATCATCGTTTTGACAAAGTCGACTAATCCCAAGGCATCATAATTAGATTTAGGCGTTATGCTTCATGTCTTTATGAGCATTTTTCAGGTAGTCCTGTATTATGCGCTTTTAAGGTCCCGACCATTTACCAAACAGATCGCCAGATTGAAATCATAGCCTGTAGAAAGTCTCTAACTTTAGTGTTCTAGAAACACTCTATATGCTCTCAACTTCCCACAGGGGCCTACTAATACTTGTCTTATTACTTGCGGGGATCCGTTTGTCAGCCCAAATTAGCAGTGACTTTTCCGGTAACGCAGATGGCTGGACAACACCCAACGATGCAGACGGAACGATCGCTTATTCAGCCACAGGCGGAAACCCCGGTGGTTTTGTTTTCGGAACTCCATTCTCCTTTAACCTTGGCGCAGGTACAATTTATGTTCCCTTCTATTTTGTGGCGCCTGGAAAATTTTCAGGCAACAGAAGCGGATATTATAATGGAACGCTGCGATATGATATTCAGCAAAGCTCAACGGGTACGCCCAATGTATATGCTGAAGTAATCATTACCAATAGTGCAGGCATTTCCTTGTATTATTATCCCTCAACCCCGCACCAACCTGTGGCAGCGCCTGCATGGACAACCTTCTCGATTCGAATGAGCAATGCTTCCGGATTTTGGAAAACAGCGGATAGTCCTACAGGCCCATTAGCCACCGAAGCACAGGTGCTTAACATGCTTACCAACCTGGAAGATTTAAACATACGTGGACTTTACCGGGATGCCAACACAACTAACCGTCTTGATAATGTTACGCTGATGCCGCCCATTGTCATCAATACTCAACCAACATCAACTCCAATTTGTAATGGAGCAACAGCAACCTTTACAACAGCAGCTTCCGGCAATCCAAGCATCACCTATCAATGGCAACGCGAAACAACTCCAGGTGTTTGGACTAACGTAACCAATGGCGGTGGTTATTCAGGTGCAACGACTGCAACACTTTCCATAAACACAACCGGAAATTTTGGAGCTGGAAATTATCGCGCGCGCGTTTCAGGAACTGCAGTGTTAGATGAATTTACAAATTCTGCCACATTAACCATTAATGCATTACCAACTGCTCCAACAACAACGGGCAACTCAGCCTGTACAGCTACAACGGCAGCGGTTACGTTATCTGCTGCGGGCGGATCGGCCGGACAATATCGCTGGTATACTGTGGCAACATTAGGAACTCCTATTGCCGGACAAACAAACAACAACTATACTACTCCTCTTATTTCAGCAACAACAATTTACTATGTTGCAATAAATAATGGCACGTGTCAAAGCACTCGCACTCCGGTAACTGCAACCATTAACACACCACCAAACGCTCCAATTACAACGGGAAGCTCAGTCTGTACAGCTACTTCAGCAACGTTAACATTATCGGCTTCGGGCGGATCGGCCGGACAATATCGCTGGTATATTGTCGCTACGTTAGGAACACCCCTTGCCGGACAAACCAATAGCACGTTTACAACTCCGGCACTTTCTACTACCACTATCTATTATGTTTCCATAAACAATGGAACATGTGAAGGCAATCGTACTCCGGTAACGGCAACCATCAACACACCTCCAAACGCACCGTCTGCTAATGGGAATGCCTCGTGTGGAGCAGCTGCAATTACATTATCTGCTTCTGGTGGATCAGCGGGACAATATCGCTGGTATACGGTTGCAACTTTAGGGTCCCCCATCGCGGGACAAACAAATAGTACATATACTACTGCTGTAATTTCAGCAACCACAAATTATTTTGTAGCCATTAATAACGGAACATGCGAGAGTACTCGAACCGTAGTAACGGCTACAATCAACACACCTCCTAATGCACCTACTGTAACTGGGGCAGCATCGTGCCCAGCAGCAAGTGTAACACTTTCTGCTTCCGGAGGATCGAATGGTCAATATCGCTGGTATACCAATGCAACCGGCCCTGCAATTTCGGGAGAAACAAATGCCACGTATGCAACACCGGTATTAAGCACAACAACAATCTACTATGTTTCCATAAACAATGGCACTTGCGAAAGTATACGCGAGCCTGTTACTGCTACAGTTGCTGAACCCGGTTGTGACAATCATCCACCCGTGATTGAGACGACACCTGTATCAACTCAAATTGAAGGCATCATAACTTTAGACTTAACCAGTCTGATCAGTGATAGCGATGATAACATTGATCTTTCAACCTTAACGATCGTAACACAACCAGCAAGCGGTGCAATCGCAACGATTAATGGAAGCAATCTTGTCATCGATTACAGAGGAGTTAAATTTTCAGGCTCAGAGAACATAACTATACAAGTTTGCGATATTTATGATGCCTGTGTTCAGCAAGCTTTTGCAATTGAAGTTGTTGGAGCTATTGTTATTTACAATGCCGTGTCAGCAAATGGAGATAATCAAAATGAAATATTTCGCCTTGAGCATATTGGAACGTTGGAAGACACTCGTAAAAATCACGTTTCAATTTTTAATCGCTGGGGCGATGTAGTTTGGGAAGGTGACAATTATGATAACACCGATGTAGTTTTTGCGGGAAAATCAAAAGATAATAATGATCTGCCCTCAGGCACTTATTTTTATAAAATTGAATTTTCGAGTGGTCGCAAGTCTGAAGCCGGGTACCTGTCTGTAAAAAGATAGATTCTATCCCGATTTTTACGGTAGTTTCTCACATCATCATGTGGGTTTTCTCTATTCTAAAAATGATGAAGTTTAGGAGATGAAGAAATCAACCCCTTTACTTCTGCTTTTAGTTGTTTTTAGCCTTCAATTGCTAAAAGCTCAAACAAACGTAAGCGGAGCGATCAGCACAAATACTGTTTGGACGTTAGCCGGAAGTCCGTACACCTTAACAGCTGATGTGACGGTAAATGCCGGAGTAAGTCTTACCATCCAGCCGGGAGTACAAGTACGGTTCAGCGCTAATGAGGATCTACTTGTAAATGGTTCGCTCAACGCAATCGGAACAGTTGCGGACTCTATTTCCTTTATAGGTGAAGGCGGTTCAACAAGAGGGGGTATCGAGCTGCTTGCCGGTAGCTCTGCTTCGTTGAATTACAATCGCTTCATCACTATGGGCGATGCAGTGGGCTCTAGAGAACATGCGCTCTACATTCGCACAACGGGAACGGTGACCATCAGCAATTCAAGATTTTTCCAGACCAGGTATGGTGCGCGTGTGTATGGCGGGGGCTCACCCGTAATCTCTAACACAAAATTTGAGCAGTCGGTTGTCACGGGCTTTATTGTCGAAGCCGGCAGTGCAACCATTTCCAACAGCAGGTTTTATAGAAACGGTGACAAAGGTGTTCAGCTATTTGATGTGGCAACTATTCAGAACACTACATTCATTGCCAATGGAAATGCAGGTGAAGATGCCGGATTGCACATCGATGCGGCTGTGGTGCCTGTGCTTAATAACAATACATTTTCCGGTAACTGGATTGATGTGATCACGCATCCGCAGATTGTCGATGATACGTACTTTGATACCAACGGACTCTCACGCATTTATATCGACAACAAAGCTATTGCAGCCAACAGTACGTGGCACTTACCTGTCAGTCCTGAGAGCTGGAACTATGCTTTCATCGGAGATGTAACGGTGAATACTGGGATCGCGCTTGCCATTCAACCCGGGGTGCAGGTATACTTAAGTGCTAACGAAAACCTCAACGTAAGCGGTGCGCTTAATGCTATCGGAACAGCTGCGGATTCTATCTCTTTCATAGGGGAAGGCGGAAGTACAAGAGGAGGTATTGAATTGCTGGCCGGAAGTTCAGCTTCTTTGAATTACAACCGCTTCATCAGCATGGGCGATGCGGTGGGCTCAAGAGAACATGCGCTCTACATCCGCACAACCGGAACGGTGACGATCAGTAATTCAAGGTTCTTTCAAAACCGGTATGGAGCCCGTGTGTTTGGCGGAGGCTCACCTGTGATCTCTAACACAACGTTTGAGCAGTCCGGTGTCACGGGGTTTATTGTCGAAGCAGGCAGTGCAACGATCTCTAACAGCAGGTTTCACCGCAATAGTGATAAAGGCGTTCAATTATTTGGGGCGGCTACTATTCAGAACACGGCTTTCACCAATAACGGTAATGCGGGTGAAGATGCAGGCCTCCACATTGATGCGGCCGTGATCCCCGTGCTTAATAACAATACTTTTTCTGGTAACTGGATTGATGTGATCACGCATCCGCAGATTGTTGACGATACATATTTTGATACCAACGGACTTTCCCGAATTTATATCGACAATAAAACTATTGCTGCTAACAGCACATGGCATATTCCTGTATCACCCGAAAGCTGGAACTATGCATTCATCGGGGATGTGACGGTGAACACCGGGATCACGCTCGCCATTCAGCCCGGGGTGCAGGTATATTTAAGTGCGAACGAAAACCTCAATGTCAGCGGTGCGCTTAATGCTATCGGAACAGCTGCGGATTCTATCTCCTTTATCGGTGAAGGCGGAGGTACAAGAGGAGGTATTGAATTGTTGGCCGGAAGCTCAGCTTCGTTGAATTACAACCGCTTCATCAGCATGGGCGATGCGGTTGGCTCAAGAGAACATGCGCTCTACATCCGCACGACCGGAGCCGTAACTATTGACCATTCAAGATTTTTCCAGAACAGGTATGGCGCTCGTGTGTATGGCGGTGGTTCACCTGTAATATCCAACACAACATTCGAGCAGAATGGTGTCACTGCATTTATTGTCGAAGCTGGGAGCGCAACCATATCCAACAGCAGGTTTCACCGCAATGGTGATAAAGGCGTTCAGCTGATGGGCGTTGCAACTATTCAGAATACTGCGTTCACTAATAACGGTAACGCAGGCGAAGATGCAGGCCTCCACATTGATGCGGCCGTAGTGCCTGTGCTTAATAACAATACGTTCTCAGGTAACTGGATTGATGTGATCACGCATCCGCAGATTGTCGATGACATTTACTTTGATACCAACGGACTCTCCCGTATTTATATCGACAATAAAACTATTGCTGCTAACAGCACATGGCATATTCCTGTATCACCCGAAAGCTGGAACTATGCTTTCATCGGGGATGTGACGGTGAACACCGGGATCACGCTCGCCATTCAGCCCGGGGTGCAGGTATATTTAAGTGCGAACGAAAACCTCAATGTCAGCGGTGCGCTTAATGCTATCGGAACAGCTGCGGATTCTATCTCCTTTATCGGTGAAGGCGGAGGTACAAGAGGAGGTATTGAATTGTTGGCCGGAAGCTCAGCTTCGTTGAATTACAACCGCTTCATCAGCATGGGCGATGCGGTTGGCTCAAGAGAACATGCGCTCTACATCCGCACGACCGGAGCCGTAACTATTGACCATTCAAGATTTTTCCAGAACAGGTATGGCGCTCGTGTGTATGGCGGTGGTTCACCTGTAATATCCAACACAACATTCGAGCAGAATGGTATCACTGCATTTATTGTCGAAGCCGGAAGTGCAACCATATCCAACAGCAGGTTTCACCGAAATGGCGATAAGGGTATTCAGCTTTTCGGAGTGGCAACGATTCAGAATACTGCGTTCACCAATAACGGTAACGCAGGTGAAGATGCAGGCCTCCACATTGATGCCGCTGTGATCCCCGTGCTCAATAACAATACATTTTCCGGTAACTGGATTGATGTGATCACACATCCGCAGATTGTGGACGATACATATTTTGATACCAACGGACTTTCCAGAATCTATATTGACAACAAAGCTATTGCGACCAATAGTACTTGGCACTTACCTGTCAGTCCTGAGAGCTGGAACTATGCATTCATCGGGGATGTAACAGTGAATACCGGGATCACGCTCGCCATTCAGCCCGGGGTGCAGGTATACTTAAGTGCTAACGAAAACCTCAATGTCAGCGGAGTGCTTAATGCTATCGGAACAGCTGCGGATTCTATCTCCTTTATCGGGGAAGGCGGAAGTACAAGAGGAGGTATTGAATTGTTGGCAGGAAGCTCAGCTTCGTTGAATTACAACCGCTTCATCAGCATGGGCGATGCGGTGGGCTCAAGAGAACATGCGCTCTACATCCGCACAACCGGAACGGTGACGATCAGTAATTCAAGGTTCTTTCAAAACCGGTATGGAGCCCGGGTGTATGGCGGAGGCTCACCCATAATCTCCAACACAACATTCCAGCAGAATGCATTAAACGCTTTCATTGTTGAAGCCGGGAGTGCTACGATCTCCAACAGCAGGTTTCACCGCAATGGGGATAAAGGTGTTCAATTATTTGGGGCGGCTACTATTCAGAACACGGCCTTCACCAGCAACGGTAACGCAGGCGAAGATGCAGGCCTCCACATTGATGCCGCTGTGATCCCTGTGCTTAATAACAATACTTTTTCTGGTAACTGGATTGATGTGATCACGCATCCGCAGATCGTGGACGATACATATTTTGATACCAACGGACTTTCCAGAATCTATATTGACAACAAAGCTATTGCGACCAATAGTACTTGGCACTTACCTGTCAGTCCCGAAAACTGGAACTATGCATTCATCGGGGATGTAACGGTGAACACCGGGGTCACGCTCGCCATTCAGCCCGGGGTGCAGGTATACTTAAGTGCTAACGAAAACCTCAATGTCAGCGGTGCGCTCAATGCCATCGGAACAGCTGCGGATTCTATCTCCTTTATCGGGGAAGGCGGAAGTACAAGAGGAGGTATTGAATTGTTGGCCGGAAGTTCTGCTTCGTTGAATTACAACCGCTTTATTAGCATGGGTGATGCGGTGGGTTCCCGCGAGCATGCAATTTACATCCGAAGCTCGGCCGTGGATGTGATTGACAGCCGCTTCTATCTTTGCCGTGGTGGTATCCTGGTGACCAACGGAGCTTCTCCGGATATTACTAACACCAAAATAGACCGAAGCTCGGTACGTGGAGTTTATGTAGAAAATGGGAACCCCATCATTACAAACAGTAAGATTTACCGAAGTGTAACGGGAATGCTTGTAGCAGCAGGATCTCCGGTAATTTCAAACTCTTGCTTTTCTGCTAACACAACTTTTGGAATTAATAACACCGGCACCGGAACGGTGGATGCCCGCAACAACTGGTGGGGTCACATCACGGGTCCAACCAATGCAACCCTTAACCCATCCGGATTAGGAAACAGAATCAGCGCTAACGTATTATTTACACCTTGGACTACTGTCTCTTGCGAATTTGTTGAGCCTCCTCCTGAAATCACTATCACACAACAACCAACCGATGAGCAAATCTGCGCGGGCGATGATATCGTATTTACCATAGAGGCAACAGGAGATACCGGTTTGCAATATCAATGGCAAGAAGATCGCGGCTCTGGCTTCACTGATTTATCCAACACCGGAATTTACAACGGAACTACAACGGCCACGTTACAATTATTCAATGTGCCCGCTACGTATAACGGATATCGCTACCAATGTCTTGTCTCAGGTGATGTAGCTGCCGAAGTATCATCCGATGCTGCTACATTAACCGTTAATACGTTCCCCGGTGCACCTACAACAACCGGTAACTCTTCCTGCGTAAGCGCTTCTTTAACACTCAATGCTTCCGGTGGAACCAATGGACAATACCTTTGGTATACCGTACCCACGTTAGGAACACCTATTGCCAGTGAGACCAATAGCAGTTATACAACACCCGTGCTTACCGCAACAACTACGTATTACGTTTCGCTTAATAACGGAGGCTGCGAAAGCTCACGCACACCGGTTGTTGCGACAATCTCTTCCACACCTTCAGCACCTTCTGTTACCGGAGGCTCTGCCTGCGGTGCGTCAGCCGTTACGCTGAATGCATCGGGTGGAAGTAACGGACAATATCGCTGGTATACTGTTTCAAGCGGAGGAACATTTATTCCGGGACAAACATCAGGCAGTTATACAACTCCCGTTATCGCGACAACAACAACCTATTACGTATCGCTCAACAACGGAGGATGTGAAAGCTCACGCACTCCTGTAACTGCTACAATTAATACAGGATGTACAGCCATTACCATTACCACTCAACCTGCAGATTTTCCAGCTTGTCCCGGAGATATTGCCACGTTTACAACTACCGCAACAGGCACAACCAACATTAGCTATCAATGGCAAATTGAATTCGATGGCACATTCACTGACATCACGGATGGAAATGGATATTCCGGAGTAACTACATCAACGTTTAGCATCAACACTAATCAGAACAATGGTGTGGGTAACTTCCGTTGCCGGATCAATGGCGATGACGCGCCTCAGGTAATTACTAACGAAGTTAAGATTACACTGAAAGCTGATTGCGAAACGGTTAATGAACCTCCGGTTATTGAAACCCGTACGGTTGCCACGCAAGTAGGCGGAATTGTAACGCTTGATTTAAGTTCACTCATATCCGATCCGGATGATAACCTGGATATTTCTTCACTTCAATTACTCAGCAATGTCTCCGAACAAGGTGCAGCAGCAAGTCTTATCGGACTAGAGCTAACACTGGACTATCAAGGAGTGATTTTCCTGGGAACGGATCATGTGAGCTTAGCAGTTTGTGATTTGCTGAATGAATGTGTTGAGCAAGAAATTACCATTGAAGTGACAGGCTATATTATTGCGTTCAATGGAATCTCACCAAATGGGGATGATAAAAATGAAATTTTACTGCTTCAGTCCATAGATATATTACCGGATGCTGTGAATAATCATGTTACAATCTTCAATCGCTGGGGCGACCTTGTTTTTGAGATCAGGAATTATAATAACACAGATCGCGTATTTAGGGGAGTTGGCAAGAATGGAACAGACCTTCCCGCAGGCACGTATTATTATAAAATAGAATTCGCCAGCGGAAGAAAAACTAAAACCGGGTATCTCAGCCTGAGGCGTTAGTCTCACATCATTATGTGATTTCATAGCACATCAAATCTGGGCAGATTTGATGTATGAAAATCCTGTCTGCTCTTTCCATCTTCCTGCTTTCTGCACTAACTATCCAGGCCCAAACAGCGCTTGAAAGCTCCTGGATAACCAACGCACGTGTTAACCACATAGAAACAGGCGCTGGTAAAGTTCTTTTGGTTGGCGAATTTAACTGGTTTGGTCCTGCGTATAACGGAGGCACTGCCTCGTTTAGCAATACGTTAGTCGAAGACGAGAGTTATCCAAAAATTAGAGAGACTGTTATGTGCGCAGTATCTGACGATGCAGGCGGAGTATATGCAGGAATACAGGATCAGACTACCAATACAAGTAACATTCTCCATATCAAAGCGGACAAAACTATAGAAGTACTTCCTGTAACGTTAGGTGAAGGCACCTGGATTAAAGCACTGGCAAAATCAGGAAACATACTTTATTTCGGTGGTTACTTCCAATCGGTAAATGGAACAACACGCAGTGGCGCAGCGGCCATTAACCTTACCAACAATACTCTCACCGGTTGGAATCCTACTGTAGACGTAAACGGATATATTAATGTTCTCACGGTTTCCGGAAGCACCGTGTATGCGGGTGGAGTCTTTTCAAACATCGGTGGACAGGCACGAACCTACATAGCTGCGCTGGACGCAACTACCGGTCTGGCTACTTCGTGGAATGTTACGGTAACGGAACCAACGTCATTCGGTGAAGTGTCTGCCATACTTGTGAATGCAGGCATTGTTTATTTCGGAGGTTATTTTGCTAACGTTAATGCCGCTGCACAAAGCCGGAGACATTTTGCTGCTGTAAATGCAACAACTGCCGCCTTGGAAACATTTAATCCTCGACCGGATGGTCGGGTAAATGCTTTGTTACTGGATGGAGGAATGTTATACCTCGCAGGTGGATTCGATCAGGTATTAAACACTACTAGATTTCGCGTTGCAAGAATTGAACTGGCTACTTCAACGTTAACACCCTTCGAGCTGATTTTCTTTAGCAACACGCACTCTAATTTCTATGGATACGATCAGGTAAATACCATCGGCATGGATGGCAATAGACTTTTCATTGGTGGCACTTTCCCAACCGTAAACGATGAACCTCAACCCAACCTGGCAATCGTTAATAAAGTAACCGGAGTACTGGAACCGAGCGACAAGAAAATTTATGGACAGCAGATTAACGTCCTTTTAGTAAACGGAGAAAATGTTTTTGTGGGAGGCTATATCATAGGACACCTTGGTACATCTGTCAATGGTTTTGCCTCGCTTGACGAAACTACAGGAGCGGGCTTGCCCGGCTGGACTGATCACCTGCCTGCTCCTCCGGAAGATGAATACTACGAGAGCTTTGATTTTCATTATCATGGAGACCGACTGTACTACTACCTGAATGTATCGGATGGCACAACACTTCTTGGCGCACTCAATGCGGCTGACGGCAGCGTGATCAACACTTGGTCGGTAACAATTAATCACCATATTCAATCTTGGGCCTTTTCTGACGATGCGCTTTATCTCGCTGATCAAGGCAATGATCCCATGACCATCAACGGTCAATCCCGTGAAAGGTTTGCATCCGTTGACCTTGAAACGGGTGCATTATTACCCTGGACAATAGATTTTCCGCTTGCGCTTGATGAACATTACATTACTTCCCTGGCGATAGAGAATGATGCGCTTTATGTAGCAGGAGCATTTACATTCAGTGATAATGGAGTAGAACGAAATAGTTTTGCTGCCTGGAGTGTCACAACCGGATCAATTCTCCCCTGGAGTCCGCGGATAGACGAGTTAGATAACTCAGAAGGTCCGATTATTGGCGCGATAGCCAATTCACAAATCTACCTTATTGGAAATGGGATTGTAAGACGCGTTCATCCAGTAACAGGCGTAGCAGACAACTGGGAGCCGGCACAAACAAGTGCAAGTGTTGAGTATGTAGCCGTTCATAACAATTCCGTTTTTATAGTGGGCGGATTTGAACCCGGCCTTATCCATGTAGATGGCACAACTGCCGAACTCGCAGCATGGCAACCAGACTTTGAAAACATTTGGGATAGTGAAGGTTCGATTAACGCCATCGCAGTGACAGATTCAAAGCTATTAATGGGTGGAAATTTTTCTTACGAAATTGATGGCATCGGGCGCTATGGGTACGCAGAATATCTTCTTCCGGAAAATACAAACAGTTCCCCTCAGATACAGGAAATTGTTAAATCCGTTCCAATTCAAGGCATCATCTCTGTTTATTTACCAGACATCATTACCGATATAGATAATAACATCGATCTTTCATCTGCCGAAATCACATCTTCACCCGAAAGCGGTGCAACAGCCTACATTGATAGTAATTACTTATTTATAGACTACAGTCAAACACCCATTACCGGAACTGACAGGCTAACATTAAGTGTATGCGATGATGAAGAGGCTTGTACAGAGCAGGAAATTATTATCGAGATTGGCGGTGATATAGAAGTCTACAATGCTGTTTCAGCAAATGGAGATAACCTGAATAAAATTCTGTATCTCCAATACATTGATATCTTACCCGATGCGGCCAAAAACAAAGTATCCATCTTTAACCGCTGGGGTGATTTGGTTTTCGATGTGACAGATTACAACAATGAGGATCGCGTATTTAAAGGAGTTGGAAAAAATGGTAATGATCTTCCTTCCGGAACGTATTATTATAAAATAGAATTTACAGGTGGCAGAAAGACCAAAACGGGTTATCTGGCCTTGAAACGATAACCTATCACATCATTATGTGATTTATTCATGCACCAGATTATTTGAGATTTGGAGCATGAATAAGTTCTCATTTTCAATACTCCTTCTTTCGATCTGTCTGATCGTTGCCAGAAACAGTATGGCGCAAGAGACGCCTTTACTAAATTGGGCAAAAAATTTTGGCGCTAATTTATATAACGCTGGAGACGGTATAGCTACAGATGCTTCCGGGAACGTCTATACTACCGGAAACTTCTTCGGCACACAGGATTTCGATCCGGGTTCGGGTGTATTTAACATGAGCGTTACCGGTTCGGACGATGGCATTTTTATTTCCAAGTTAAATTCAAATGGAGATCTTGTCTGGGCAAAATCGATAAAGAACGTTTACAATACGGCTGATGCCATAGTGGTTGACGCTTCAGGAAACGTGATCATTACAGGGTTTTTTGATAAGGGTGATGTAATGGATTTTGATCCGGGCCCCGGTACATTCAATGTATCGGCTCTTGGGTACGATATGTTTGTGCTCAAACTAAATTCCGATGGCGAATTTATCTGGATGCGACACATCCGCGGGACATCTGCTGCCGCGCACGTTTTTCCTCAAAGCATGGCACTTGATGCAGCAGGGAATATTTATACAACCGGGTACTTTCAAACAACGGTCGACTTCGATCCAGGGGCAGGAACATTCAACATAACTGCTGGTGAATTCAGGGATATCTTTATCTCCAAACTGGATGCCGATGGAAACTTTGTTTGGGCTAAAGCGATGCTGGGTGCAGGTACCTGCGGTGCTTGCGATGACAAAGGCAGAAGCATTGCACTTGATGGGTCCGGCAATGTATACACGAGCGGATTTTTAAGAGGCACAGCAGATTTCGATCCGGGTCCGGGAACGTTTAACCTAATCCCGCCCAGTGGTGGAGGTTTTTTTGTTTCCAAACTCGATAATAGCGGAAATTTTATCTGGGCAAAAATATTAGGTGGAGCAGCAAGCGGTGTCGCAGATGTTGGTGACATGGCATTGGACGCTTCCGCAAACATCTACTTGACAGGTGGTGTTTATGGTACTTCGGATTTTGATCCCGGTTCGGGAATCTTCACTCTTACTTCAGCAGGCAGTTCTGATATCTTTATTTGTAAACTAACCAGTAATGGAGATTTTGTCTGGGCTAAATTATTTGGTGCCGGAAGTGGTGACTATGCCTCCACCCTTGACACTGATGGAGCAGGGAATGTTTACACAGCCGGAACATTCACCGGAACGGTAGATTTTGATCCGGGTGCAGGCACATTTAATCTTAGCGGTAGTTTCCGATACTTCCTTCAAAAGCTAGATACTGATGGAAATTTTGTCTGGGCATATGATATGAACAGTGGTGGCGCTGCAAGCAGCATCAAAATACAATCGCCTAACCTGTATGTTATGGGTCAAATGGCGGCTGGCACGAACGGTGATCTTGATCCGGGCCCATGCGTTTTGACCTCAAACCCAGGCGCTGTGTTTATTAAAAAACTCCGCTTAGGCTCTCCGATTTCTGCACCCACAATTTCCTCTTTTACACCTGCTATTGGCCCAATTGGAACCAGCGTTACTATCACTGGAACTAACTTCAGTGCAACACCTTCAGAAAATGTTGTGAAATTTTTCAACAACAGAACAGCAACCGTAACGGCCAGCACAACAACAAGTATAACGGCTGTAGTACCCGCAAGCACTGTAACCGGAGTGATTTCCGTTACAACAAATTGCTTAACCGGAACAAGCGCAAGCAACTTTACAATAGGCGCAGCCCTTGTGCCAACGATTACTTCGTTTACACCGGTCAATGGACCTGTAGGCACAACGATCACGATCACCGGAACTAACTTTAGCGCTACGCCTGTCAGTAACACTGTTCAATTTAACGGCACTTCCGCAGTAGTGACGGCCAGTACAACTACCAGTATCACCACAGCCGTTCCGGTGAATGCTACCACTGGAAAAATTACGGTTACAGTCGATGGAAATACAGCAACCAGCGCAACAGATTTTACTGTTACTATGCCGGCATCGATCAGCATCACTGCTCAACCTCAAAATTTTCCGGCTTGCCCGGGAGATGTTGCCACCTTTACTACAGCCGCAACAGGTGCAAGCAACATCGCCTATCACTGGCAAATTGAATTCGATGGATTCTTTACTGACATCAATGATGGAAATGGATATGCCGGAGTAAACACTTCAACGTTTACAATCAACACCAATCAAAACAATGGTGCAGGTATTTTCCGTTGCCGGATTACAGGCGATGGCGCACCTGAAGTATTTACAAATGAAGTTTCGGTTACACTTAAGCTCGATTGTGAATCAGGGAACGAGCCTCCCGTTATCCAGCCCAGCACCACAGCCTTACAGGCAGGCGGCATTGTAACGATCGACTTAACCTCATTAATCTCAGATCCGGATGATAACCTTGATCTTTCAACGCTGCAATTGGCAAATGGAATTTCTGAACAAGGCGCCCAGGCAAGTCTTGACGAATTAGCGCTGACCCTGAACTATAACGGTGTAATATTCCTGGGCATAGATCATGTTGATCTTGAAGTCTGTGATCTGGAAGGTGAATGTGCAGAACAGCAGCTTACCATCGAAGTTGGCGGAGATGTTATTGTGTTCAATGCTATCTCTCCAAATGATGATGGCAAAAATGAAATCCTTCTTCTTCAGTACCTGGATGTATTGCCGGATGCGGTCAAAAACAAAGTATCAATCTTCAATCGTTGGGGCGATCTGGTTTTTGAAATGAACGACTACAATAATGACGATCGCGTATTTAAAGGAATAAATAAAAATGGCAATGATCTTCCTTCCGGTACTTACTATTATAAGATAGAGTTCCCTGGCGGGCGGAAAACCAAAACGGGCTATCTGTCATTAAAACGATAGTCGGAATACAGTATGAAAAATTTAAAAATCATTATCGCACTTCTTGTTTTTTCAATTGCCGGATATTCACAAACTCAAAAACATGAAGGGACTTCGACACCAGATAGTGCCGTATTGCAGTTATTAAAAAAATATGGCGAAGCATTCAACATCCGCGATGTAGCTGAACGCGATGCCAAACGTAAAGACCTTGTTTCACCGGCCTATTTCTATCACGGTATTGATGGCGCGCCCATCAGCCTGGCAGGGTTGACGCAACGGCAAACCAAAAACAATTTTAAGGTAATGGCTGATTCAGTATACGATGAAGTATTGTATCAATATGAGAATACAGCCATTCTGATCTTTAAAGAATGGCAGCATTTAACAGATAAGGGGGTAGATAAAGAATCGCTGAATTCGGTTTTAATAGTAATGAGTAAAGAGAATGGAAAATGGGTTGTGATTGCCGACATTATCGGAATGAAGCCAAAACCTCAAGTCATTGAAAAAAATAAATAGTGCAAATAAAAAATGTCCCAATGTTCGGGACATTTTTTGATCTCTACTTTCTTACTATAATCAATCCCACTTCCAATCACCAGCAATTTTTAACGGTTCCTCCAGATCATTGTCAATCATAAATTGTTTAGTGGTCTCGCTATCCATTTTATCAGCCGGAAGCTTATCGGCATTGGCCAGCGCATATAAAATCATTGTTCCAAACCGGGCAGTGTTTGTGATGTGGTCTTTGTTCACCAGCTTGAAATCATCGCAGTCTGCATGATAGCAACTATAGATCGATGGATCCAGATTACTGATAACACTTAGGATTGGAACACCTTCCAGCATAAATGGCTGGTGATCGCTATGCAACTCGGAATGGTTGCTGAGTTTGTTTTTATAAACGGTATCAATCGCCATAATTTGTTCACCGGTAGTCTTGAAGAACGTTGTGTCATTTAACTTCCCACCTGCATTTATACCTATCGGGTTTCCTTCCATGTCAATATTAAACATGTACTTAATTTTCTCAATCGATCCATCTTTTACGGCTTCGTCAACCATATACGTTGAACCCAGCAGCCCTTCCTCCTCACCCATAAACATGACAAACTGAATGGTTCTTTTCGGCTGAAGCTTATTGGCTTTAAATGCACGGGCAATGTCAAGTATCGCAAATGAACCAATCCCATTGTCAATCGCTCCGGTTGCCAAATCCCATGAATCCAGGTGTCCACCGATAATGATTTTTTCCTCTGGCAGCTCTGAACCTTTTAACGTGGCAATCACGTTGCGCGCCTTAATCACATCACTGTGATTGGTCATACTAATGTGAGTCTGAATTTTCTTTCCAGCCTTTAATTTTTCTTTCAGCTCTAATCCTTTTTCCTTCGCAATACAAATAGCGGGGATCGGAATTAACTCTCCGGTAACGGAGGCAGTACCGGTTAACAATACTCCATTATCAACCTTATTAAATATAACAACACCTACTGCACCATTTTTTATAGCGATAGCGGTTTTTTCACTGCGGTGCAGGTTCTTCGCTTCTTCAGGACTTCCTTCCAAAAGGCCTATATATATAAGAGCAATTTTATCTTTCGCTGCTCCGGGCTTTGCTGTATAATCAGCTTCAAGACCATTACCCATATCTACCAGTTCTCCGGTCACATCTGCTTCAACCGGTGCGTGACCCAACGTTACAGCTTTCACACTGTCACCATCGATTGTTACTGCAATCTTTCCGCGCATCCAGGCCTTAGTTTCAAACTCCTGGAACTGCACATCGTCAAAACCATATTCTTTAAATTTGTTGTATGTGTATTCCTCTGCTTTCTTTCCATTCTCTGATCCGGTAAGGCGATGACCAATGGTCGAGGTGGC
Organism: Cyclobacteriaceae bacterium; assembly: GCA_965227265.1. Lineage (GTDB taxonomy): Bacteria > Bacteroidota > Bacteroidia > Cytophagales > Cyclobacteriaceae > UBA2336. Next base: position 2,806,295 of record OZ245738.1, read on the forward strand.
CTCTCCTAACGTTTCATACGCTTTCGAATTTTGAAGTATCTCCGAATTGATGCGCGCAAAAGTTTGAGGATTGCTTTCATCCTTACAGGCGGTCAGCAATAGAATAAATGCAATAATTAATACAGACAGTTTCTTCATAAGGTTAGATTGTGAGGTCAAGATATGAAAATTAAAAATGAAGCAATCCCGAATATCTACCAGCAGTCAATAATCTACATCATCCATCCAGCCTTAAACCTTTGTACAGGTTAGAATATTTTTTCACCTTGGGATAAATCACCCTTCTTGTTATGAATTTTCACTCAAAAAAGGCTTTTATTTTTTCAATTTTACTGCTGAGCTTGAGCTGTTCCGCTCCTGAAAAAAAAGTGGATGATGGTTCAGGCTTCGAACGCCAATTCATTACCGCCAATCCGGATCCTACTCCCCTATCACCGGAAGAAACTATAAAGAAATTTCAATTACCTCCGGGCTATCACGCGGAAGTTGTTGCGAGCGAACCCATGGTTCAGGAACCGGTAGGCATGGCCTGGGATGGTAATGGAAGATTGTATGTAGTTCAAATGAACACCTACATGAAAGATGCCAACGGAACGGAAGAGTATGAGCCTACAAGTCGCGTGATGCGATTGGAAGATACCGATAGTGATGGTAAGATGGACAAGTCAAGTATTTTCGTGGATAGTCTTGTGCTTCCCAGAACAGTTCTTCCCGTTGGTGATGAAGTTTACATTACGGTTACCAATGCACAGCACGTCTGGAGTTACAAAGACACAAACAATGATGGCATAGCCGATCAAAAGAAAATCGTCTTTGAAAATAACACCATCGACTCACGCAATCTGGAACATCAGAATGGTGGGTTCCTCTGGAATCTCGACAACTGGATTTATCCTTCACGCGATAATCTCCGCTATAAATACAAAAACGGAAAGTTGCTGGTCGATACATTGATCGACAATATGTTTGGTCAGTGGGGACTGACGAATGATAACTACGGAAAACTTTATTTTTCAGAAGCCGGGCCCGGATTACCCGCTGTACAAATTCAGCAAATGCCTGCCTATGGTTCATTGAACCTACGCGATCAATACTCGGAAGATTTTACTTTCCTGTGGCCGGTTATCGGAAATGTTGATGCTAACACGGGCCCAAATGGAAGACGCGATGACAATACACTTATCAACTTTACTTCAGGCGCTGGTCAAGTTGTTTACCGTGGCGACCGACTTCCAGCTGATATGATTGGAGATTACTTCATTCCCGAACCTGTTGCCCGGGTGATCAAGCGTGGCAATGTGATCAATCAAAACGGAAAAATTGTTATCGAGCCAACGTACCATGAAAAAGAATGGCTTGCTTCGGCAGACATGAACTTTCGACCTGTTAATACCTATACAGGACCTGATGGATGTTTTTATATCGTGGACATGTATCATGGTATTATTCAGGAAAGTGAATGGACTCAGCCCGGATCATACGTGGCTGGTAAAATTGCAGAGCTTGGTCTGGACAAGATCAGAGGCATGGGTCGCATCTACCGCATCGTGCATGATAACTTCAAGCCCGACAATACAAAACCCAACATGCTCAATGAAACTCCCGCTAAATTGATAAAACATCTTGGTCATCCAAACGGATGGTGGCGCGATATGGCGCAACAAACGCTTATCGTAAGAAATGATAAGTCGATTGTTCCGGAACTCAAGAAGATAGCAGTTGAAGATAAAAATCCGTTAGCCCGCATTCATGCGATCTGGACGCTCGAAGGGCTAGAGTCGCTTGATAAGAAAACGATATTCACTGCCTTAACAGATAACGATGCTAATGTTCGCAAGACAGCCGTTTGGGCAAGCGAAGTGTTCATCAATAAAAATGACGAAGAAACAATTGCAGCCATCAGCGGATTAAAAACCGATTCCAGTGCAGATGTAAGAATTCAAATTACGCTCTCGCTTCGAGCAAATAAGTCAGCTTCTGCACAGAAACTTGTAAAGGACTTGTTAGCTGAAAATCCAGACAATGAGCTCATACAGTTTTCAAATAAAGTTTTTGAAGAAAGTCGCATCAAAGCAGAAGCCGAACTTGCCAGGATAAAAAATTTAACACCAGCCGATCGGGAATTGATTTCAAAAGGCGCGGTGAATTACAAACAGCTTTGTTCATCGTGTCATGGCCCGGATGGTAAAGGTATTTTGATCGGAAGTAACCCGATGCCTGCGCCTCCGCTTGTTGGCTCTGCTCGTGTAACCGGAGACAAGATTGCACTCATTCAATTAATGTTGTTGGGGTTACAAGGTCCTGTTGATGGAAAAGAATATACAAACAATATGCTCCCCATGGCCGGTAACTCGGATGAATATATTGCGTCCGTATTAAGTTATATCCGAAACAGTAACGACCTGGGTAATAAATCTTCCATTGTTACGATAGATGAAGTGAAAGGAGTTAGAAGCTTCACACAATATAAAGTCGAAGGCGGCACAACACTGCGTTCACTTGAAATCGGAAAACTGGGCCGTGCAGAAAATACAAACTGGGATCGCGACAGAGAGAAGAAGAAAAAGAAATAACACATGAGATACACGTTAGGAATTCTGATGTGCCTGGTAATCATGTTGCCGGCTTATTCACAGGATAAAACCTTCACGAATAAACTTGGAATTGAATTTGTATTAATTCAACCGGGTACAATGACTGTTGGCAAGTTCGAACCTACGGTTGACAGACCAACCGATCCCAAAGAACGTCTTCCCGATTCGTTATACATTAAAGCAGAAAAATTAGCCACGGCCGCTTACCAACCTGGATTTGAAGTTAAGATTGATAAGCCTTATTACATCGGAAAGTTTGAAGTTACACAAGCGCAATGGCGGAAAGTAATGGGAAGCAATCCATCTGTTTTTACATCCAGCAAGGTATCGGTTGATGTTGACAAGCATCCCGTTGAAAATGTAACCTGGAAAGACGCCCAAAAATTTATTAAGAAACTCAACAAGCTTGATAAAGTGCATTGCTATCGCTTGCCTTCTGAGTTTGAATGGGAATACGCAGCCCGTGCTGGTAATAAAGATGACATTGCCTGGAAAGAAATTTTTGAAAGTGCTGTACTCTCAGGTCAAACAACAACTGCTGTCGGAACAAAGAAGCCGAATGCGTGGAGCATCTACGATATGTTAGGCAATGTTTGGGAATGGACTCAGGACATTTATAATGAAAAGATTTTTGCCGATCCAACCCCTCCGAAGTCAGGCAACGAACATGTATTAAAAGGTTCATCGTTTACAGGCGATGTAAAGAATGCAACATACATGAATCACTCTGCTGGTCCGGGTAATGGGTTTGATGTCGGGTTAAGATTGGTGATGGAAGTAAAATCTGGAGAAAATTTCAATACTTCACCTTCGCGGCCCCGTGCCGCGATCCCTTCTTACGGTGCTGATAAAGGGGATGCCGGGACAAGCCCGGCAACTGCTGCTGCGCAATTACCAGAAGGTTTCAAATCAATCTTCAACGGAAAAGACTTAAAAGGTTGGCATGTAAGTCGCACAACGCACCAGGGAACAACACCCAATTTTCATGTTGAGAATGGCGTGATGGTTGTTACCCAGCAACCGTACGGACAAGGCGGTGTTTTATTAACCGATAAAAAGTATAAAAATTTTGAGCTATACATTGAAGTAAAGATAGATTCATTTACCAATGGCGGAATCTTTATCCGTTCAACCGAAAGCGGAGTTGCGTATCAAATCGAGTTAGATGAAATCGCGGGCAGCACAGGTAGTTTATATGGCGAACGCATGCGCGTAAGTCAATCCATGAGAGCTGAAAAACTCTCCGAAGTCTGGAAGCCGGGCGACTGGAATTCTTTCCGTCTCCGCATGACGGGTGATACTCCGCACCTTACCCTATGGATTAATGGTGTAGAGATGTGGGATGTTACCCAGCCTAAAAATGATTTCATTAATGAGGCAACGGAAGGTATGATTGGACTTCAATCACACTGGACAGCTTTATACTCTTCTTCTGCTGGTCGTTGGGAACATTTAGAATCTTGGGTGCCGGGTGCTAAACATCAATACCGGAATATTGGGATTAAAGAATTGCCTTGATCTGCTTTCGGAATTACGCCTGTTGGCGGTCATGCAGCGGTAAGGAAAAGGTTACAACATGGGACAGACAAGAATAATGTTTATTGAGAACAAGGATGGTGAAAGCGACTTGACTAGTGACGCTAGAATTGGACTTGTGACTTTTTCCAAAACAAAAAAATCAATTCATTACAAGGGACAGACGTTTGAGCGAATACGTGGATTCAAAGCGAATTATCGTGACGTTGAGACTGGTCACCCGTATTGGATTTCTGGCTGTAAGGAAAACGGTGAGGATAGATTATATGGAGAACGGCTTCCAATTCTTATTGACGAAGATGTAAGAGAAGAGTATTGGACCAAGGTTAGGAAGTTACCTGAGAACAAACATTTAACAAGAATAAACTAAATCGGAGAATGACTGACTGCACCTCTACTAAAACAACACCAAACGATACTTGGATAGAAAAACTCAGACTTATAGAAAACCGACACTAATCGTAAACATAAACTAAAGTAAATATGACTTTCGAAAAACTAGTTCCAAACATTTTCTATGTTGACATTAACGATGGGTTAAAATTCTTTGTTGACTGTTTGAATTTTGAAATCGGACACGATGAAATTAAATCCAAAAATCCATTTTGTGTTTTGGAAAAAGACGGATTGCGTATAAATCTTTTTGAAAACGCAGAGCTTGCCAATGAACATTATCCTGAATTCAGACTAGTAACAAAAAATATTAAAGAAGTTTACGACAAGGTTTCTACGTCTCACCCTGAATTTCTCCATCCAAACCTCAACGTAATCACGCTCAGGCCGTGGACTGCGAAGGAATTTGCAATAAAGGACGAACAAGTTGGCGTTATTATTCAAGAGTGGTAATTAATTTTAATTGACTACAATTAGCTTTAGCAAAAATGGCCGAAAATACAGACCTAGAACATTCAGCTCATCCCCCAGACAATCAATCAGAATACACCGTTACCGAAAATCATAAAATAAAAAACTTCGGGCCTCAACTCTCGCAGATGCAAAGGAAAAAATTCAAGCAATATTTTCTGGAGTTTCTGATGATATTTCTGGCTGTAACCTTGGGTTTTGTTGCCGAGAACATACGGGAGCATTTTGCTGAAAAAGAAACCGTACGGTTAAACATGGAAATGCTGGTGAATGGGTTAAAAAATGATACTACGCAAATAAATGATGTCATATTGCGCAATACTACCAGAATGAAATACCTGGATACACTTCTTTCTTTTCAGGGAACACGCAATCTTGATACACTGGCTTCCTATCGTTTCGGTTCCTTATTCTTCAAGTGTGGACAAGTTTCTTATTTTGTTTCTAATAAGGCAGCTTTTGAACAAATGAAATCCTCCGGAAGCATAAAATTAATAAAGAACAAAGCAGTGCTTAATAGTATCTATGCGTATGATCAGGCCAACACAATTATTTATGCCAATGGCGACTATTTGAAGCAACATCAAAATGATGCCATTCAGAGTGCATCCAGATTTATTAATTATCAAAAAGCTTTTCAAGAAAGCAACAATCCCACGTCATTCAGTCCTGACATAGCATATTATGGAAATGATAAGATAAATTTGATTCTTCAGTTCTTTAATCATGAAGCAGCCAATCAGATGGTTTTGAAAAGATATTATATTCGGCAACTGAAGAGCCAGCAGCTAAAAGCAGCAGAGTTGATTGAGCTGGTGCAACATGAATACGATTTGGAAAAGTAAGCGAAATGCTAGTAACAGCTACTCGGCTAGGGACCATCTATTTTTATTCAGTTTGCGAAACCGGATGAATGATCGATGTCTCCTCTTCAACTTGTTTCTGATGCGCTTTATAGTTCACCCGAAAATTTCCAAGCGATAAAATTATCAAGCTGATAATCGCACAACCAGCCATTGTAGCTACCATGGGCAATGCTGTATTGTTATGGAATAAGCTCACAATGGCAGAGATGATCCCACCTGCTCCCAATCTCCAACTGCCAAACAAAGCCGATGCACTTCCTGCGTTTTTAGAGAATGGCGCAAGCGACAAAGCCGTTGCGTTTGGACCGGTAATTCCCTGGCCGGCAAAGAATATAAACATCATGGCAATAAGCGTGTACACATTGAATAGCTGAAAGTATACTCCGGTTACAAGCAAAACACCCATAACAGTTTGATACCACAACGCAAACCGGATTACTTGTTCACTGGTAAATTTTTTTAAAATGAAATGATTGAATTGCGTTGATCCGATCATCGCAAACGCGAGCAGCGCAAACACCCAGCCGTATTGCTGTTCTGTAAGTCCGAAAATATTCATGAACACATTGGGCGAACCTGCGATGTACGCAAACGGTGCAGCCGAAGCAATGCCTCCGGTAACGGCATAAATTAAAAACTGCGGATTGCGAACAACAGAATAGAAGTTCTTAGCAACCGCTTTAGGCTTTAGCGAAACCGATGGATCAGCGCCTCTCCCTTTCGGCAGAAAGAAATACGATAGGATAAGAATGAGCAGCGTGATAATCGCCAGGATTACAAACACATAATGCCAGCCGAAATGAGCGGTAACATATCCGCCTAAGGTTGGCGCAATCATAGGAGATACGGAGATCACCAGTGTTATTAACGAGAATGCTTGTGCTGTTTTATTGACCGGAAACAGATCGCGCACCAGTGCCTGAGCAGAAACAATTCCTGCGCATCCGCCTAACGCCTGCAAAAAGCGCATGAAGATCAGCGCATGAATCGATTCTGTAAAAGCACATCCAATGGACGCGAGAATGTAAACCGCAAGACCAACATATAAGGGGCGCTTTCTTCCAAATCGATCGAGCAGCGGCCCATATAATAATTGACCAAAGGCAATCCCTACGAGATAAGCCGTAAGCGAAAGCTGAACCTGGTCAATTGTTGTCCGAAGATCCAGGGCTATAGCCGGAAAACCCGGAAGGTACATATCAATCGAAAACGGGCTGATCGTAGCCAACGCCCCCAGAATCAGGATTAATAAGAAGTAATATTTCTGCCGCTCACTCATGAAAATGCCTAAGAAGTCTTGAACGGGAAGCAAGAAAGGAAGGTTCCCTCACATCATTATGCGATTTACCGGCAGGCAGTTTATCTGCACCTTGGGTTGTCAAAAAATCCTCTGCGAGATGAAAAAACTACTACCCCTTGTGTTTCTCCTGACTAGTCTTCATGGATTTGCTCAACAGGACCCGATATATTCACAATACATGCTTAACCCGTTGGTGATTAATCCTGCGTATGCTGGTTTACCCAATAATCTGAATCTTAACGGAAGCTACCGGATGCAGTGGACGGGAATTGAAGGTCAACCTAACACCTTTAACCTTAATGGCAGCACCTCCTTGGTAGACAATAAAGTTGGCGTTGGCTTTATGTTTTCACACGACAAAATCGGTAACACAAAAAATACCGAATTCAATGCATCATTCGCATACAAACTCGAATTAGGTCACGATCGGATCTTAAGCTTTGGTATGCAGGCCGGAGTATTAAATTATCGAATTGATAATTCAGACCTAAATGTTTTTGATGAAGGGGACGAAGCCTTCATGAATAACGAACGCGGCACAAAGCTTAACCTCGGGGCAGGGCTGATTTTAAAAGGTCAGGATTTTTTGATCGGTCTTTCCGTACCCCGACTTCTGCCCACAAAATTTTCAGCCGGAGAAAGTGAATTTGAACTTTATAATCAACACTACTATCTATTCGGAGCTTATGTTTTCTATCTGAATGAGCAAATCAAGTTCAAACCAACAGCCTTGGTGCGTGCCGTGAAGGGTGCAACTGCTTCAACCGATATAGGCGCAAACTTTATTTTTAACAGCATTCACACCGCGGGAGCATTTACCCGGAACTTCAAAACGTACGGCATACTTCTTCAAACGTTATACCGCGAAAAATTCAAATTTGGATACGTGTTTGAATTACCTACCAATAAATCCGTAGGCACGAATTTTACAACGCACGAGATTTCACTCGGCATAAGACTTTCGGTTTTCGATTTCCACGATACCACGATCAGCAATTTTTAATACTCCTTTTAGGCTTATACCAAGTTTACTCCAGGATTAGCAAGAGTTTTCGGCTAATCCTGTACTCCATTTTGGGTTATTTCTCTATTTTTGAGATTCAACCCATCCTATGAACAAACCATTAAAATACTTTTATGCAGTTATATGCACTGCTGTGATTATGAGCGCCTGTAACCCTGCCAAAGAAGAATCCAAGCAAGATGATCTTGCTGCCCCGATTGCTGAGAAGAAACCCGATACGCTCACCGGAAATCGTATCGACAATTATTATTGGATGAAGCTTAGCGATGCACAAAAAAATGCTGAGCAAAAAGATGAAGTGACAACCAACGTAATCAACTACCTCACCCGTGAGAACGATTACCTGGAAGCAAAAATGAAGCACACGGAAGCTTTACAAGAAAAACTTTACAAGGAAATCGTTGGCCGCATTAAACAAACTGACGAGTCTGTTCCTTATAAAAAGAATGGTTACTGGTATTATACCCGGTTCGTGGAAGGCCAGGAGTATCCTGTTTACTGTCGCAAAAAGGGAACACTCGAAGCATCTGAGGAAATTTTGCTCAATGTAAATGAGATGGCGAAAGGCCATAGCTACTACTCCATTACGGGATTGAGCATAAGCGAAGATAATAATCTGTTGGCATACGGGGAAGATTCCGTAAGCCGCAGACGATATACCGTTTATGTGAAAGATCTTACGACAGGCAAATTGGTAGGTGAACCTATTCTCAACACCACCGGTGGAGTGACCTGGGCTAACGATAACAAAACAATCTTTTACAGCCGTAAAGATTCAGTAACCCTGTTACCGCGCTGGATTATGAAACATAAGCTGGGCACATCACCGTCAAAAGATGTTAGTATTTATGAGGAACAGGATGACACGTTTTACACCAGCATTTATAAAACCAAATCAAAAAAGTTTTTGGTGATTGTTTCAGGAAGTACGCTTACCAGCGATTACCAAATTCTGAATGCAAACACACCTGACGCGAAGTGGACGAATTTCTCGCCCCGTGAACGTGGTCACGAATATTCAATTGATCACTACCAGGATAAGTTTTACATCGTAACAAACTGGGATGCGTTGAATTTCAGGTTGATGGAAACTCCGGATACAAAAACTGCTAAATCTAACTGGAAAGAGAAAATCGCGCATCGCGATGATACTTTATTGGAAGGCATTGACATCTTCAAAGATTATCTTGTGGTCAGCGAACGATCGAAGGCGAGTACGCAGTTGCGTATTATGAATCAAAAGTCGAACGATGAGCATTATATGAAATTTGCTGAACCGGCCTATACCATTTACTCTTCCACCAACCTGGATTTTGATACAGACTTATTACGGTATGGCTATACGTCCATGACCACACCCAACTCGACCTACGACTACAACATGAAAACGCGCGAGCAGAAGTTGTTGAAGCAGCAGGAAGTTGTAGGCGGATATAATCCGGCAGATTATCAAACCGAACGGCTTTGGGCTACAGCCGATGACGGTACAAAAATTCCAATGTCAATCGTGTACAAAAAGGGAATCAAGAAGGATGGAACAAATCCTACGATGTTGTACGGTTATGGGTCGTATGGCGCGAGCATGGATCCAACATTCTCATCGACCAAATTGAGTTTGTTAGATCGTGGATTTATCTATGTGATCGCGCACATCCGGGGCGGACAGGAAATGGGCCGTCAATGGTATGAGGATGGAAAGATGTTCAAGAAGAAAAATACGTTTACGGATTTTATTGATTGCGCGGAATTCCTGATCGAAGAAAAATATACAACACCCGAGCATCTTTTCGCTTCAGGCGGAAGTGCGGGAGGATTGTTGATGGGAGCTGTAGTAAATATGCGTCCGGAGCTTTTCAAAGGTGTAATCGCACAGGTGCCGTTTGTGGATGTTGTAACAACCATGCTGGACGAAAGTATCCCGTTAACAACCGGTGAATTTGATGAATGGGGAAATCCTAAAAACCAGGAATCATACATGTACATGCTTGACTATTCTCCCTACGACCAAGTGAAGCCGCAGAATTATCCAAACATGTTGGTAACAACAGGCTTACACGATTCTCAGGTTCAATATTGGGAACCAGCCAAGTGGGTTGCCAAGCTGCGTGACATGAAGACAGATAACAATACATTACTGCTTCGCACGAATATGGAAACCGGGCATGGTGGAACAACGGGAAGATTTAAAGTTTATAAAGAAACTGCGCAGGAATATGCTTTCATCCTTGATCTCGCAGGAGTCAAAGAATAATTAAAGCTTTACAAGGACGCGGTTAATTTGTTTAATAAAACCCGGACCTTCATAAACAAAGCCGGTGTAGATCTGAATAAGGTCAGCACCGGCTTTAATTTTTTCAACAGCATCTTCAGGTGTCATAATCCCTCCCACTCCTATTATTGGATATTGTGACCCAAGCTTCGCGCGCAAATAACGGATCACTTCATTCGAACGATCAGCAACAGGTTTGCCGCTTAATCCGCCATTGCCAATTGCTTCAAGTTGTTCTTTTGGCGTGATTAGATTTTCGCGTGAGATTGTTGTGTTGGTCGCAATGACTCCGTCTGTTTTTGTTTCCTTTAAAATCTCAACAATATCATCAAGTTGCGTTGATGTTAAGTCCGGGGCAATTTTCAGTAGTACAGGTTTGGGATTTGGTTTAGATAACGCCAACGCCTTAACATCGGCCATTAATTTTCGCAAAGGTTCTTTCTCCTGAAGCTCCCGCAGGCCCGGTGTATTGGGGGAGCTTACGTTTACCACAAAATAATCAACATATGGATGAAGTGCTTCAACGCAAGCAGCATAATCTTCAAAGGCAAGTTCATTCGGGGTAACTTTATTTTTCCCAATGTTTCCGCCAACTATAATTTTTGACTTTCTTTTTTTTAATCGGTTAGCGGCCGCTTCAACTCCGCCATTGTTAAAGCCCATTCGATTGATCAACGCCTCATCAGCTTTCAACCGAAACAATCTCGGCTTATCATTACCCGGCTGTGGTTTTGGCGTTAATGTTCCGATCTCAATGAACCCAAAACCAAACGTGCTCAACTCATCGATTAGTTTAGCATCTTTATCGAAACCTGCCGCAAGTCCAACGGGGTTATCAAAATGTAAACCCAAAATAGTACGTTGAAGCTTTGTATTCTTATACCGAAAAAATGAATTGAGTAGAGATTTTACTCCCGGCACCTTTCCGCTAACACTTAATCCTGTAAATACCTTATGATGAACATCTTCAGCGTCCAGCAAAAACAACAGCTTTCGGATTACCTGCTTATACATGCCACAAAGATAACATCCTTGTGTAACTTACAGATTCATTTCCCGTAAAATTGGAAACTTACAACTCCTTAAAATTAACGTACTCATGAAAAAACTTTTGAAACCTCTAGTCCTTGGCTTATTGATTTCGTTCGCTTACCCGGCCGCTGCCCAGGTACAATATGATCAAGGCAATATACTCTTTAATGCCGGCCTAGGGTTTGGTAATCTTTTTGCCGGTGGCGTTCCTGTTACTGCATCGTTCGAATATTTTGTTAACGATGCTGTTAGCATTGGCGCATACATGGGCTTCACCTCCTACACGTACCGTTATCCTGGTGATGATTATAAATACACATTTTTTGATTTCGGTGGCCGCGGTTCATACCATTTCAGTAAACACTTGAACTTAGATACCGATAAGCTTGACCTCTATGGTGGTGTTTTACTCGGTTACACGGTCTCTAATTACAAAAATGGAAATCCTGACTTTGATCCATACGGAAGTGCATTTCGTGCCGGTGTTGTTGGTGGCGCGCGCTGGTATTTTTCGGACGCGTTTTCTGTTAACGGAGAAGTTGGTTATGGATTGGCTCCCTTGATGTTAGGCGTTTCGCTTAAGTTTTAATTCTCTCGAATGATTTTAAAGGCTGGCTATGGTCAGCCTTTTTTATTGCGCTTACGCTTTTTGGATTTACTGTTCTTGTCTGGAAAATCCCGCAGCGCAGCTTTAATAGCATACTCCAATACATTTCCACCTCGCGTTCGGGCAACATCCATTGTTCCTTCGGATGACCACACGAGATTACTCTTTCCTGCCTCCATTGAAATTATTAATGACCCGCGTGTAAAATCCCGCGACCAGGTTTGAGTTTGTACATCACCTGCATTACGTTGCGGCATCTGTCCTAACGGACCAACATTTTCTGATTCGATAACACGCATCGTTTCCACTACGTATGAAATTGATAGCTGAGCAGTTGTATCTTCCGTGAACGTGTATCCTCTTGATTCCATTTCCTGGATGGTGATGCGTTTAAAATCTTTATAGAATTGTTCTTTATCCATTTTGCTATCCTCACTGGTTACAACTTCACCTTGCTCAATCGAAAAGGTTTCATATTTCTTCAAGTCAATACCTTTCTGAGTTGACGCTTTGAAATCCTGAGCCATTACGGTTGTACTCAAGAGAAATGCAAAACAGCAAACAATAAATCCTTTCATAACCTTCTATTTAATGGAATATACACCTTTTACCTGCGTGGATGAAACTCAGTGATCACTTGTCGCAGATAATCGCGGTCGAGGTGCGTATAAATTTCGGTAGTTGTAATGGATTCATGGCCAAGCATTTCTTGCACCGCCCGTAAATCTGCTCCACCCTCTATTAAATGAGTTGCAAAGGAATGCCGGAAGGTATGCGGACTGATCGTTTTTTTTAGTCCGGTTCGTTGTGCTAATTCTTTAATAATATTAAAAACAGAAACCCGGCTGATTCGCGTACCGCGTTTATTTAAAAATACATCAGCTTCAAACCCCTTTTTAACCGGAATGTGAACACGAATCTCTTCCAAATAAATTTTAAGATGTTTCATGGCATCCCGTCCAATCGGCACAAGCCGTTCTTTGTTTCCCTTACCGATCACACGCAAAAAACCTATATCGAAGTAGACGTTTGTTCGTTTCAATTCAACAAGTTCGGAAACCCGCAAGCCTGAACTATATAAAACTTCCAGCATGGCTCGATTCCTTCCGCCTTCTGGCTTTGAAAGGTCGATGGCGTTCAGCAGATTTTCTATTTCCGGGTAGCTCAATGTATCCGGCAACTTGCGGCCAATCTTCGGGCCCTCAATCAACTCCGTTGGATCTTTGGTGATAAGCTCTTCAAACAATAAGTATTTATAAAAGCTTTTGATGCCCGAAAGAATCCTCGCCTGACTATAGGCACTCATTCCTAATTCATTAATGAATTGTAAAAATCCTTGTAAATGCTTTTGAACGAGCGTTAACGGACTGATTTTAGGATGTTCAGTTTCCATAAAACCTTTCAGCTTCTCCACATCCCGGACATACGCATCAATGGAATTCTCAGAGAGCGAGCGCTCAAGCTTCAGGTAATGGCCAAATCCTTTAATGTGTAAATCCCAGTTCACAAGCGCAGTTGATGTACAAATGTGCGAATTATTTTAACTTAGTCGCATGAAATGTTCATCCGGTACCATGTTATTGCTACGTAATCATCTGGCATGACATTTCATAGGTATTGGTACCAATGCATGTTAAGAACGATGCATAAAATTTAGTAACGAAGAAATTAGATATCGCAAATAGACATATGAAGATCCAGATCATCAACGGACCGAACCTGAATTTGCTCGGCAAACGCGAGCCGGAAGTTTATGGCAACAAGACTTTCGATACATTTTTTGAAGAGCTGAAAAAGCGCTTTCCGAAAATTGAGTTCAGCTATTATCAATCCAACGTTGAGGGTGAGATCATCAATAAGCTGCAGGAAACTGGCTTTTCATTTGATGGGATAATTTTAAACGCAGGCGCATACACACACACTTCCATCGCTATTCACGATGCAATTGCTTCCATCAAAACTCCTGTTGTTGAGGTGCATATCTCTAATATATATGCGCGCGAAGAATTTCGGCACACCAGTTTAATCACCTCCAAATGTGCAGGGTTGATTACAGGCTTTGGTATGGAAGGCTATGCATTGGCGGTACAGTTCTTCACCAATCCAAAATCTTAACTGATTATGGTTTCTTTCTATCCAGGACCATCGCGCGTCTACAATGACATTCCGAAATATGTAAAAGATGCGCACACTAAAGGCATCCTGAGCATGAATCACCGCAGCGAAGAATTTGAGGTGATGATGAAAAAAACCGTAACACTGCTGAAGCGAAAGCTTTCCATCCCGAAAGAGTATACAATTCTGTTTACATCTTCTGCTACGGAATGCTGGGAAATTGTTGCGCAGTCCTGGGTGACGAACAAAAGCTTTCACCTCTATAATGGAGCGTTCGGCCAAAAATGGTACGACTACACCTACAAGCTTAAAACAGGCGCCACTGCCCTGCCCTTCGGCCGCGAAACCATTTTGAATCCAGGCAAATCAGTTTTTGAAAGAAGCGAGAATGTGATCTGCATTACACAAAATGAAACCTCAAACGGAACGCAGGTAAGTAACGACATCATTCGTGCAATCCGGGAAGGCAGTCCTGATCATTTAATTGCAGTAGACGTAACTTCTTCACTTGCCGGAATCAAACTTGATTTTACAGTAGCTGATATCTGGTTGGGATCGGTACAAAAGTGCTTTGGTCTTCCAGCTGGGTTGGGGATTATGATTTGTTCACCCAACGCCATTCAAAAAGCGAGAGTCATTAATAATACGCGTTTCTATAACAACGTCATTCTCATGGCGGATATGATGGTGAAGTGGCAAACCTCCTACACACCGAATGTATTAGGTATCTATTTGCTCATGCGGATAATGGAAAAAGTAAAGTCTATAAACATAGTTCATAAGGAAATTGAAAGCCGGTACAACAACTGGATGAAGCTCCTGAAAAGTCATCCTTCCCTCCATCATTTAATCAAGAATAAAGCAGTCCATTCGCTTACTGTTTTGCCATTGGAGGCCGACAAAAAAGTCATTGAAAAAATTAAAAAATCAGCTAAGGCCAAGGGCTTTTTATTGGGCGATGGGTATGGCGATCTCAAGGCGACAACGTTCCGGGTTGCTAATTTTCCGGCACTGAAAGATTCAGAAGTGCGCAGCTTGATGAAGTTTCTTTCAGGTCATTAATTGCTTCCGCACACGTTTGAACCCGCGTTTCTAAAATAATTTTAACAGTTTTGTAAGAAAATTCAGGATAGTTGTCACCTTTGTTTAGGTCGGTTACGTTCATATGCTTCAGTTACACAAGATCACTAAGCCTTTAATGCGTTTCGTACTACTTCTCCTTGTACTTCAATTTGTTACCCCGGCTTTCGCGCAGGTAAACACAGGGGAAAATAGTATTCGTGAAAAAAATAACTGGTATAGCGTTGTTCACCACGAAACCGGCATCTGCCTCAGCATTCTACTCAAAGAAAACTCAGAAGAAAAAAATGAAGCAGACGATAAAGCTCCCATTCTTACAGCCGAACTGATTGATTTTACTTTCCTTACCACTGTTCTTACACAACACCATTCCCGCTTTGATTGGGATGTCAGCAACCTCGCGCTCGCACACGAGCCGCTCTTTAAGCTGAACTGCAACTTTCTTATCTGATTTATTTCCTGACTAAGGTCTGCTTCTGCTGACCTGTATTGCTTTTGGCTTACGCCAGAACTGCATTCCTATTTTCTATTGGTCAGAACTAATCTAAAAACAGATATAAAAATATACTCACCCCAACCGTAGCCAACGTGCCTCTTCTTCCCGAAGAGGCTGGGGTGAGTTCCTTTTTTCTTTCAACATTTTCAAACCCAAAAATGAAAACTCTCGAAATCCCCAAAGACGGCCTGGCCGGCCTCAAACAAAACTGGAAGGTAGACGCAGTGTCAGGCTTCCTTGTATTCTTACTCGCATTACCCCTTAGCCTCGGGATTGCAAAAGCCAGCGGATTTCCTGCCGCGATGGGCGTACTCACAGCCATGATTGGTGGTATGTTCGTTAGTATTTTTGCAGGATCTGCATTGACGATCAAAGGCCCCGCTGCCGGTTTGATTACCATTTGCGCAGGCGCTGTAGCCGAACTAGGTGCATTAAACATTGATGGCGTTACCGGAGTGCAACTTGCCTGTGGTGCTATTGTAGTGATGGCTCTACTTCAAATCGTATTCGGATTTTTAAAATTCGGATCGTTGAGTGACTTCTTTCCCCCATCTGCTGTGCATGGTATGCTGGCCGCGATCGGGTTAATTATATTCTCAAAACAAATTCACGTATTGCTCGGGATTGATCCAGCCACATTAAAAGGCATGGAACCACTTGAGCTTTACAGAATGATACCACACTCCTTTGCAAATGCTGATCCGCGTGTAGCATTAGTGGGCGTTATCAGTTTGATAATCATTTTCGGAATGCCGATGCTGAAAGGTAAGATCTTCAAGATCGTTCCTGCTCCGATGGTGGTGTTGCTGGTAACTATTCCATTAGCATTGATCATGGATTTCCGTCACACGGAGCCAGCGTTTGACTTAGTAAGCATTGGCAATTTCTGGGAAAACATCAAGTTCAATGCAAGCTTTGCTGCAATTGGTACTGGGGTATTTTGGAAATATGTAGTAATGTTTCTGTTCATTAACAGTCTTGAATCATTATTAACTGTAAAAGCTGTTGACGGACTCGATCCATACAAACGCGAATCAAACTATAATAAAGATCTTTCTGCACTGGGCGCTGGTAATGCTTTGTCAGGTTTATTAGGCGGACTTCCGATGATCTCTGAAGTTGCGCGTAGCTCGGCCAACGTTGGGTTTGGGGGTCGTACCCGGTGGTCAAATTTCTTCCACGGGTTATGCTTGTTGATTGCGATGTTGCTATTCATCCCGGTGATTGAAATGATCCCGAATGCTGCTTTGGCTGCATTGCTGATCGCAGTAGGATATCGATTAGCTTCTCCAAAAGAATTTTTCAAGACTTATAAGATCGGTGCAGAACAACTGGTTGTGTTTGTCATTACCATCATTGTAACCATCTCTACCGACCTTTTGATTGGTGTTGGATCTGGTATTCTGGCCAAATTCGTTTTCCATATTTTGAATGGCGCTCCATTAAGAAGCTTGTTCAAGCCTCGTTATGAGTTTGCCGAAACAGGCGGTGAATATTTCATCTCGGTAAAAGATGCAGCGATCTTCTCTAACCTGATTGGTTTCAAGAGTATGTTTAAACGCATTCAGCCAGGCAAAAAGGTAACGATCAATTTCGCGGATGCGCGTATAGTTGATCATACCTTCATGGAAACCCTGCACCACTTTGAAGAAGAGTATCATAACAAGGGTGGACATGTAACTGTAACAGGTTTTGAACATTTTCAATTCTTCTCCAGTCATCCATTGGCTGCGCGCAAGCTTGCTACTGGCAATCAGAATAAAATTGAGATTAAGCTTAGTCCGCGCCAGATCGAGCTGCGCAAATTTGCTGATGGAAACGATTATGCATTCTTCCCGCAAAAAGTCCGTAACCTGATGAAGTATAAAGACTTCCCGATCCAAAAAGGAAATAAGATTCCGTACGAAGAAAACATTCTATCCAAGTATCTGGAAGCCGGTAAGCTAGAAGCATCTGATATTGTATTGCAAGAAGGTGCACGCCAGGCAAAAGACGAGACGCATATTACCATCATTCAGCTTTCTGAAACTGATCTTCACATCCCTGACTTTGCTCTTGAGCCTGAGAGCTTATGGTCAAAACTCGCGGAAGGTGTTTCCGGAAAAGATATCGACTTCGCTTCCTATCCTGTATTCTCGAAGAAGTATTACCTGCGTGGTGAGAATGAAAATGAGATTCATACATTCTTTACTGAATCCGTTGTTCGTTTTCTTGAGAATCGCGAAGAGATGCACATTGAGTGTCATAAAAATCGTCTGATCTTCTTTAAGAAGCGTGATACACTTGAGCCGTCTGAAATCCAATACGTTTCAGAATTCGCAGAAGACTTCCTGGAAGTCATCAACAAAAAAGTTAATCAGCTTGCTTAATCATTTCTTCATGAAAAATATATTGATCATAATTTTCCTGCTATTCACTGCATCTGCTTATGCGCAAGAAAAGCCAAAAGAAATTGAGGAGATGCGCCTCAAGCTAAATGAAGACGGAAGTCATTATTTGAAAGCTACTTTTCTGAACCAGGTTTGGTTCCGTTTTAACGACAGCAATCCCAACACAACGGTGTTGGGTGATCCTAAAAGCAATACGTTTGACATTGGCTTGCGCAGAACAAGAATTCAGTTCTACGGACAGCTTACCGATCACGTATTCTTTTATACACAGTTCGGACAGAACAATTTTAATTTCCTTGCCGGACAGAATACGACAAATTCAGGTAATCGCAAGTTTCAGGTATTTTTCCACGATGCGTTAGGTGAATACAAAGTCTGGAAAGGCAACGATAAATTGTTTATCGGTGGTGGCTTAACAATCACTAACGGATTATCACGCTTCAGCCAGCCAAGTATTGGAACCATCATGACGATGGATGTACCTGTATTTGCACAGGCTACCGTTGACCAGACTGATGAATTCTCCAGAAAACTGAGCGCGTATCTGCGCGGTCAGCTTGGAAGATTGGACTATCGTTTAGTATTAAGTGATCCATTCCCGGTAACATCAAGTGGTAATGTTCCTGCCCTTGGAACTAATTCAACGTTTGCGTTGATGGGTCACGAGAAACAATATCAGGGTTTCTTTGCCTGGAATTTCTTTGACAAAGAATCGCACGTTACACCGTACATGACCGGGACTTATTTAGGCAAGAAGAAAATTCTTAACCTCGAAGCCGGCTTCATCGCTCAGAAAAATGCAACGTGGTCACGCGAAACTGTCGCTTCTGATACCGTGTATCACAGCATGAACCTCTTTTCTGTTGCACTATTTTACGATGCTCCAATTAATGCAGAAAAAGGAAATGCAATTTCTGCTTACGCAGGATACTATAACATGGACTATGGAAAAGGATACTTGCGTTATAATGGCGTAATGAATCCGGCAAACGGATCAACTAACGCGGCTGCAATTGGCGGAAGCTTTGGTAATGCATTCCCTATGTTTGGAACTGGTCAAGTGTTATACGCACAAGTTGGCTATTTATTTAAGAGAGACTTGTTAGGTGAAGGTCATGGTACATTAATGCCTTACGCTTCGTTGATGAGCGCAGACTATGAGCGCTTAGCCGATCGCATGAATGTTATGGATGTGGGTGTTAACTGGTTCATTAAAGGTCACACCAGCAAGCTTACCCTTGACTATCAAAACAGACCTGTGTACAAAGCTGATGGAGCTGATCTTATTAAAGACAGTACCAAAGGTCAGGTTGTATTGCATTACCAGATCTTCTTTTAACGCTTTAGAAAAACCTCAAAATGGATAACAATCACACATCTTTTGATGAGCATGCCGTGCTTCATGATTTGAAGCATTACTTACCTGCGCAGGCTCCATTAAAAGATTTCATTCATCACAATACGCTGCACGCATTTCAAAATCTAAAATTCGATGTTGCATTGCGCAGCGCTTCTGAAATTCTTGGCTACAAAGTTTCACTCTCCATTGGTGAGTACCGAAGAATGTATGAATCCGGACGCATCCGAAAAGATGTGCTTACTAAAGTAATTGGCGATGAAAAAGGTGCAGCGAATATAACAGCGTGGTCAGATAACGTAATCAACAAACGTTACGAAGCATCAACGCCTCCGCGCGTTGGCTCACTTCGTGCGAATTGGAAGAAACAATATCGCATGGATTTGGACTCGCTGGTTCATCCAATCTTGTTCAGAATCCTGTGCAGTTATCTGGATCAGGGTATTTCCATCTGGAACTTCCCAATCCGCGAAAAAAGCTTTCTTACTTCTATCCGCGAGATGGAGCGCAATACGTTTGCGAGTTTCTTTAGAGGAAAAAGAGCAAAGGAACTCTTATTAAAAAGCACGTGCGAAATTTCTGAGCTCTTGAAAATTGTTGTAGGCGATGAATCGCTTTATCAACAATATCTTTTCGATCAGCAGTTTGCACATCAGGGTTGGTCGGGAATGATTTCCGTTATTGAAGATCAACCGCAAACCTTGCTCGATCAACGCAAAATTTCCATACACGATTTGATTGTTTTCGAATTACTGCTGGAGATTGATGCCCTTGATGACCACTTGGGGAAGAGTTGGTCTCCGCTGTCGCGAAGCTTAAAAGAAAAACCTACTCCACTTTTCGCAGAAGTTCCTGAAACAGAATACAACGAAGTGATGGCGATCTGGCAAAAAGCTTTTGAGTGGACATACTACGATGAAGTGCTGGCAGGTGTTAAAGGAAATAAAAAACAGAAGAAACTCATCGCGAACAAAAGCTTCCAGGCGATGTTTTGCATTGATGATCGTGAATGTTCATTGAGACGATACCTCGAAAAAATCGATCCTTCCTGCGAAACATTCGGCACACCCGGATTTTTTAGCGTGGAGTTCTTCTTTCAGCCGGAAGGCGGCAAGTTTTACACCAAGCTTTGCCCTGCTCCTGTTAAGCCCAAGTATCTTATTAAAGAGCTTGACTCAAAAGGCAAGCGTGAGCAGGATGCATATTTCACTAAGCATTCACATTCATTTTATGGAGGTTGGTTGATTTCACAAACGCTTGGCTTCTGGTCGGCTTTTAAACTGTTCATTAATATTTTCAGACCATCGATGAGTCCGGCAACGGCATCATCATTCAAGCACATGGATAAGTTTTCCCGACTTACCATCGAGAATAAAGATTTGAACGACCGTGAGAATGATTTGCAGATCGGGTTCACCGTGGCAGAGATGGCAATCCGGGTTGAGAGTCTTTTAAAAAGCATTGGCTTGATGAAAGATTTTGCTCCGCTGGTTTACGTAGTAGGTCATGGTTCCAGTAGTGTAAACAATCCGCATTATGCGGCTTACGATTGCGGTGCATGTTCCGGTCGGGCCGGATCGGTAAACTCCAGAACGCTTTGCTTCATGGCAAACCATCCTGCAGTTCGCGAGATCTTAAAATCAAAAGGCATTGACATTCCGTTCACGACACAATTTGTAGGTGGCTTGCATGATACGACACGCGATGAAGTGATGTTCTTTGACGAGAACTCATTGTCACCTGAAAATTTTGCACGTCATACTAAAAATGAAGTCATCTTCGCTAACGCACTAGATTTTAACGCTAAAGAACGTTCCCGGAGATTTGAATCAATCGATACAATGCAATCTCCTGAAAAAGTACACGAACAGGTGAAGCTGCGCTCGGTTTCGTTGTTTGAGCCGAGGCCAGAGTTAAATCACGCTACAAATACACTTTGTATTATCGGAAGACGAGAGCTGACGAAAGGATTATTCCTCGATAGACGCTCGTTCCTTAATTCATACGATTATAGCATCGACCCGAAAGGCGACATACTCTTCGGAGTAATGAAACCGGTAGGTCCTGTTTGCGGTGGGATTAATCTTGAATATTTTTTCTCACGCGTAGACAATCAAAAACTTGGGGCTGGGACGAAGTTGCCGCACAATGTTATGGGCCTGTTTGGGGTGGCTAATGGCATTGATGGTGATTTACGCCCTGGCTTACCAAGTCAAATGATTGAAGTGCATGATCCCGTTCGCTTAATGGTAATCGTTGAGCACTTCCCGGATGTTGTTCTGAATGTTATCCAGCGTGCGCCCGAAGTTTATGAGTGGTTTATTAATGAGTGGGTTCACATCACTGCGGTAAACCCGGAAACAAAGGAGCTTTCTGTTTTCAAGAACGGAAAATTCAATCCATACACTCCACTGAAAAATAATATTGAAACTGTGGCAGACATTACATCCGTACTGGAAACGCAGGAGGAAAATATTTCGGTTTACGCTTTAGAATATTAATAACATGACACTCTTTCTTAATTTTTTCATATTCATTCCGGTGGCAGGCTTTATTATAAGTCTACTCATTCCGGATAAGCAGGAAACCTGGCTTTCGCGAACCGCATTTCTTACCGCAGGCTTGCACATGGCAGCTGCCTTTGGGTTTTTAATCTATTGGCTGATTAACGGATACGAAGTTCTTAACCTTAAAGACATTAGTCTTTTTCAAACGGATGGCTACGAGTTCTTCATAGACTTTATGTTCGATAAGATCACAGCCACCTATTTGTTTGTTGGATCGATGCTTACGTTTCTGGTAACACTTTACAGTCGGTACTATCTGCATCGTGAAACCGGCTACAAGCGATTCTTCAACACCATACTTTTCTTTTACATTGGTTACAACATCGTAATCTTTTCCGGAAACCTGGAAACATTGTTTGTGGGCTGGGAGATTCTTGGAGTTTCTTCTTTTCTGTTGATCGCCTTTTATCGCGATCGGTATCTTCCTGTTAAAAATGCGGTAAAAGTATTTTCGATTTATCGCGTGGGTGATATTGGATTGATTCTGGCCATGTGGCTGAGTCACCATTTGTTTCATGAGAACATTACGTTCCTGAAGCTGAGCAATTACAATCTCATCCATGAGCATTTGCAAACGCACTCACTGATTGGCGTTCTGTTATCCTCGATGATCCTGATTGCTGCGATGGCAAAATCTGCGCAGCTTCCGTTTTCATCATGGCTTCCGCGCGCGATGGAAGGCCCAACGCCTTCGAGTGCGATTTTTTACGGATCACTGTCTGTTCACTTAGGTGTTTTCTTGTTGTTGAGAACATTTCCTTTTTGGGAGCATCAGCTTTCGATAAGAATCTTTATTGGAGCACTCGGATTGGTGACCGCTGTTATTACGACTGGTATTGCCCGGGTTCAATCTTCTGTGAAAAGTCAGATTGCCTATTCATCCATTGCACAGATCGGATTGATCTTTATTGAAGTTGCAGCCGGACTTGAAACACTTGCGCTCATTCACTTTGCCGGAAACGCATTCCTGAGAACATATCAATTACTCGTATCTCCGTCTGTCGTGACGTACATGATTCGCGAGCAGTTCTATACGTTTGTTCCGCGCTTACGCTCCATTGAAGATTCATTTCCGAAAAAAATCCAGTATACATTATATATGCTCTGTATTAAAGAGTGGAATCTGGATTCTTTCATGTACCGCTTCTTATGGAATCCGATGAAGTGGGTTGGTAGAAGACTGGACTTTATGACGCTAAGCAGAACAATCATTTTCTTCATCCCGGCTTTCGGAGCAGGTTTATTAAGCTTGTATTATGAAGATCAGATTCCGGTTAGCTACCACGAGTACTTATCAATACTGTATGCAGCAATCGGTTTGATCATGGTACTTAAATCATTCACCGAAAGAAAGCAAGCCCGCATGAGTTGGCTGCTGATCATTCTCACACATTTCTGGATTGCGTTGGCAATTCTCTTCAACGAACATTTCGGATTTGACGAAGTGCTGCTTTACCTCGGTGGCGTTGTCGTTGCCGGGTTACTTGGATTCATTGTTCTGCTGCGCTTAAAATCTTTGGAAGGTAATATTGATCTCGATCAGTTTCATGGTCACTCGTATAAGCATCCAAAAATTGCATTAGTGTTTTTGTTTGCCTGTTTAGGACTGGGAGCTTTTCCGGTAACACCATCGTTTGTCGGAGAAGATTTAATTTTCACCCACATCCATACCGATCAAGCAGTACTAGCGATAATCGTTGGATTGTGTTTTATCATTGACGTATTGTCCATTATGCGGATTTATGCGCGCGTGTTTCTCGGGCCGCATGCAAAATCTGTTTACGAAATGGCATACAGGTCTTCGTAGTTTAGGTTTAGAGTAACTACAGGGTTTGAAGGCTGGCCGGACGGGCTGGCCTTCATTTTTTACAATGATCTATGTCTTCACAGACCATGACTATCAACAAAATCCTTTCATCGTCCGCCATATTTTTTTATCTTTAAAGTCCGGCAAACGGACTTATGGAGCTATACTACTCATTTTCTGTCCTCATTGTCCTTACGGCAATATTTTCATACCTGAACCTCAGGTATTTAAAGTTACCGTCTGCCATCGGCATTATGCTGCTGGCGATGATCGTGTCGATCAGTCTGGTTATTGTAGGTAAGTCGTATCCGGATTTGTTTACCGGCTTCACCGACATCATTGCCAGTGTTGACTTCACCGAAGTGCTGATGGGTTCCATGCTGAACTTCCTGCTCTTTGCCGGAGCGATCCACATCAGCCTGCATGATTTGCGGAAACAACGAATTCCGGTGATGATATTTTCTACCGTGGGTGTGATCATATCAACGATTGTAGTCGGTACGCTGATGTATTTTACCTTCATGTTATTAAGCGCTCCCATTCCATTTATCGAATGTCTTGTATTTGGGGCACTCATCTCCCCTACCGATCCGATTGCCGTTATCGGAATTTTGAAAAAAGCTGGCATCCGGAAATCGTTAGAGATAAAAGTTGCCGGTGAATCACTCTTTAACGATGGTGTTGCCGTTGTGCTTTTTGCTGTATTGCTTCAGCTTGCGCAAGGCAGTGAAGTGCAGATAACATTTTTGCATGTAAGCGGATTGTTCATCCAGGAAGCCGGTGGCGGATTGCTGATGGGCTTAGTACTTGGATACATTGCTTCGCAGGGTATTAAAAGAATAAACAGTTACAACGTTACGGTTATGATTACACTGGCAGTTGTAATGGGCGGATACCTTGTCGCCAGAATGTTGCACATTTCAGGCCCACTTACGATGGTGACAGCCGGATTGGTTATCGGTAACTATGGCAAAGCTATCGCCATGTCAACTATGGATAAAGATTACCTCGATAAATTCTGGGAATTGATTGATGAAATTTTGAATGCCATGCTGTTCCTCATTATTGGTTTTGAGTTGTTGTTAATTCCTAACCTGCAACAATACTGGCTCATCGGTCCGATCACGATTCTGATTGTATTAACTTCAAGATTCGTTTCCATTTGGCTGCCAATCAAATTTGTTCCCAACATCGGCACGTTCGATGCGCGAACCATAACAATTCTTGTCTGGGGCGGATTACGGGGCGGTGTTTCCGTTGCGCTGGCCTTAACGATTGACGATCATCTTCATCATAATTTATTCCTGGCGATCACGTATTACGTTGTGGTTTTCTCGATTGTTGTTCAGGGGCTAACCGTAGGTAAGCTTACGCAAATGCAAAAAGCTAACAAACGCGTGAAGTAGAAGCTTCACCAATTAAGAATAAACAAGTATCTTCGCAGACAACCCGAAAAACCCCACATGGAATTCACCGAGGGCGATATTTTCTATACCATTCTTGAGAATAAGTATCATCTGCATAAAGTCTTAAAAGCAGATCAGGATTTTAATGTGTATCACGTATTGGGCTACTCGCCTATGAATACATTACCTGATCCTGAAAAAGCAGATGAGCTTACAGTTTTCATTTATCATTTCCCGATCGACAAAAACGGATTTAAAAATCCCGTCCTATTTAAGAAAAGTACGGTCCGCGATGAGGAATTAACAGGCTATCACGAATACTTACGTCAAACCCAAAACATTGATTCGATCATTCAGGAAGCTACGCGCTATTTTCATGAAGGGTATTCGTTAACGGATCAGAAGAAACATGAAGAAGCTATTGAGAAATATTCGATGGCCGTCAACTTGTTTCCAACACTATACGAAGCCCTAGATAACCGCGCGTTTTGCAAAATGGATCTTGGACGCTGGCAGGAAGCAATCGAAGATTTTAACTTATCACTTACCATCCATCCCTACAGTGCATTAGCTGAATTCTCCATCGGAGAATGCTACATAAAGCTGAAAGACCTTGTCAAAGCAAAAGAATACTTTAACCGTGCGCTTGTGATTGATCCCGAGCATGAGCTTTCAAAGCAATTCTTACAGAGAATTGAACCTACAAAAGCGCTTTAAAATCCAGTAAATCAAGGTGGGGTAATAACCCAACCCACAAAAAGCAAAGTTTAGTTAACTTTGCAGCATGAGTATTAAAGAAATCTTCTCAGTAACCCTTATTCTATTTTCGGTAATTGATATTCTTGGGTCAATCCCATTCATTATCAATATTCGTAAACGCGAAGGACGAATTCATGCCGAGAAGGCAACGATCATTTCAGCTGTGTTGATGGTTGTGTTTCTTTTCCTCGGACAATCTATCCTTAACTTATTCGGACTTGATGTTGCCTCCTTTGCCGTAGCCGGAGCCATTGTGATCTTTATTGTTGCCATGGAAATGATACTCGGCATTACATTAATTAAAGACGATCCGGACGCTAAAGGAACAGGCTCTATTGTACCCATTGCTTTTCCATTAATCGCAGGGGCCGGTACATTAACAACTATTCTTTCGTTACGCGCGGTATATGCTGAAGTCAACATTCTTGTTGGTATTGTAATCAATTTGATTTTCGTTTACATCGTGCTGCGTTCATCTGCATGGCTTGAGCGTGTTATTGGTAAAGCGGGCTTCGCTGTGTTGCGCAGAATCTTTGGCGTGATCCTTCTTGCCATCGCGGTTAAGATCTTTAAAGACAACGTCTTTCCTTCCTAACACCTGTCAGTCGACAGCAGATTCATGCTCCGAAATCGTGCGCATATTTTCGAATATTGCCTTATCTTTATCAAATTGTTAAGTAATATCTTATTTCGATAAAATGGTTGTGAAGAATTTGGTGAAGCTCGCTCTGTCTCTTTTTGTTTTCAGTGCTCTTGTAATCTTTTCTGCTTGTTCTTCTGATGAAGACAAAGATCCGGATATAACGGCAGCGGAAGGACTTTTCATTAATGAGATATCCGCCTCCGGTGATGATTGGATTGAATTGTACAATTCAACAAGTAACACCAAGAACATCAGCGGTTACGTTATATACGATGATGGCGATGCCCAATATACTTTACCGGAAGGCACAACAATCTTAGGCAACGGATACCTCGTACTGTATTGCGATGATGAAAATAATGGACTGCACACCAACTTTAAGCTTTCTTCGGATGGCGAAACGGTTACACTAAAAAATTCAACTAACGAAATAGCAGAAGTTGTAAAGTATCCTAAACTGGATAATGGTCAATCATACGGCCGCTACCCGGATGGATCAGATGACTTCGCGATCTCCGGAATAACCAGCGAAGGTGCATCTAACAACGAATCAAATGCTCCCGCTATTACTACCATTACCCGTACACCACTTGTTCCTGCATTAAATCAAGCTGTTACCATTCAGGTTGAGTTAACCAATACTGCACAACTAAGCACGGTTAAACTTTTTTATAGATTTAATAGCACAGGGGCATACACAGAAGTCGCCATGACCAAGCCCGGAAATTTTTATACAGCAAGTATTCCCGGTCAATCGGTAACAGGCAAAGTAGATTACTATGTCGAGGCAAAAAGCACTACCGGAGCTGTCAGCTATAAACCTTTTGATGCACCCGATGATGCGTATCATTATTTATTGAACACAGATGTACTGCCTCAACTCTATATTAATGAGATCATGGCTTCCAGCACAAGTACCTTTCCTGATAATGATGGCGAAACAGATGAGTTTGACGATTGGATCGAAATCTACAATGCCAGTGGTACAACGGTTGACCTTAGCGGAATGTATCTATCCGATGATCTTACCGATCCTTTCAAATCTAAAATTCCTGCGGGATTAACAGTTTCTGCAGGTGGTTTCGTGCGGTTTTGGGCTGATGAACAAGGAAGTCAGGGGCCGTTGCACATGAGCTTTAAGCTTGGCAAAGGCGGAGAGGCTGTAGGATTATTTTATATTGATGGAAGAACGATTGACAGTAAAACTTTTGGAGAACAGGACGATGATAAATCATTCGGCCGCTCTGTAGATGGCGGAGGTACCTGGCAACAGTTTACAAGCCCAACTCCGGGAGCTTCCAACGACTAATATTTTAAACGAACGTAATAAATGTTTGAGCTCTTCCCCGATCAACCTGTTTATGAATATCCGCAATTAGTAAATGTAATCTATTGCTTTGCGTGGGCGTTTGTGCTTTCTGCCATTATTGCTGTTACTCACCGGCTCACGTTTACAGGAGAATACTATCCTAAAAACTTTTTCCAGTCGTTAATACTTGGATCAATTGTAACCGCCATGGTGATGATGGCGATTGGCGATAGTCTTGCCCGGGGTTTAGGTGTTTTCGGTGCGATGGCGATCATTCGTTTCCGTACGCGCATTGATGATCCGCGCGATGTACTTTTCCTGTTTGCTGCCTTAAGTACCGGACTTGCGGTTGGGGTATACGGTTTTACAGTGTCCTTTGCCGGAACAATTTTGTTTTGTGGCATAGCGTTTCTGTTACACCTTTCTCCGTTCAGAAGCTTTACCAGTCCCAACATGTTGTTCTTCAACCTCAAGAACAATGAAGATTTGAATGCAGTACTTAAAATTGTTGAACAACACACGGCCGCACATCGTCTTGTAACCATTAGTGTTACAAAAGAAAATGCCACGCGCTATCAATACGCAATCACCTTTCACAAAGAGCAGGAGAAGGATGTTCTTTTCAACGCCTTATTAGTTGTTGAAGGATTGAGTCAACCGAAGATCACTGTAAACGAACCTGACAATGCCTAACGACAGACGGACCTCCGGCATTAACTGGTTTT
Source organism: Cyclobacteriaceae bacterium (assembly GCA_965227265.1). Classification (GTDB taxonomy): domain Bacteria; phylum Bacteroidota; class Bacteroidia; order Cytophagales; family Cyclobacteriaceae; genus UBA2336. The sequence goes on from OZ245738.1 coordinate 2,835,041, forward strand.
ACGGATTGATAGTTGTCGTCTTCGCAGCTATGATCTGGATTAGCGGAAAGTATTTTCGCGGAAGCGATTATTCTTCCATCGGCATCACAGAGGTAAAAGAATATAGAATAAATTCTGAACGCTCCGGATTAATCCAATCCGTTCGCGTTGTTCCAGGCCAGCAGGTAAAGTCCGGTGAACTTTTGGTAGACCTTACCAGTGCCGAATTGGAAATGAATATTGAAAAAACTACCAACCGCATTATACTTTTAAAAGCAGAGCAACAAAGCAAGTCCAAACTAATCCAGGCCCAGGTTGATTATCTGTATGCCGATCAGGGCATTCCGTTGGAAGAAATTGAAACAGAGATCGAGCAAGCCAAAAGTGAAATTCAGCTTAACAAGAAACTCACGAAGGAACTCGCTACCAACAGTGATACTTCTGTTTGGAACGATGCTGATAATCCATTGCGCGTAAAGCTTAACTCCCTCAACAAACAGAAAATAAAGTATAAGCAAGCCATCAAGATCAAGGAAACCGATATCCGTCAGGAAGGATTTATTGATCAGCAACAGTTAATCAATCAGATCAAATTACTCGAACAAGAACTCGAGCTTTTGAAAACTGAAAAAAGCAAGCTCGTTAAGTACGCGAATGCCGATGGCGTAGTAAAAAGTGTTTACATCAAACCAGGCGAACAGATTAGCTCGTTTACACCACTCCTGTCGATTACACCCGTACATCCTACCACGGTTATTGGCTATTTAGCCGGAAAAAACAATAATGCATTTGCTGTAGGTGATTCTGTTCGTGTGTCAGCATATGGAAATGGTTCAATTAAAATTACCGGAAAAGTTATTGGTTACGGAGCCGTTACAGAACTTCCTGACATCTTACAAAAATCAACCGCTGTAAAAGCTTTTGGCCGGGAGATCTTTATTGAAATTCCTGCAGCCAATAAATTTGCCAACGGTGAAAAGGTGTTAATCCGGTAACATCATGAGGCTGGCATTACTCGGTATTTTCTTTTTCGCGTGCTGCAATCTTTCCGCTCAATCCGGATTTGGAGCGTTTATTCGTGCTGCGAAGGATGATCCGACTGTAACGATGTTCGATTTACAAGTTGAGTATTTAAACAACCGGCCTTACCGCCTCGCACCTGTCCAAAAACTTGAGCTCAGAACAGAAGCCAATCAACTCGATCCAAGCCGCCAGGAATATGCATTACGTGTTAATCCTGCCAACCCCTGGGAACTTCGCCAAAACAACCGCTACTTTAAAGAACTCAAGTCAAGCATTGCGCTTGAAAAAGGGATTATATTAAAAGAAGTTCTGATTGATCGCTACACATTAATTATAGAGTTAACAACATATGCGGGCTTGCGCGATTTAGCACAACGCAAGCTTGAGCTCACCCAAACATCATTATCCATGCTGGAGAAGCAACAACTCTCCGGCTATTTTGACGGTGAAGATTATGTTGACCTCAAGCTTGAGGAAATGGATAAATCCGTAGAGCAAGATGAAGCTACTTACGAAGCCGAGAACGCCATCCGAAAAGTTATTTCCATTTTCCCGGACGCTGCCCAATCGGCAAAGACGTGGAACATTGCTGACGTTATTACAATCGAACAAATTGAAAAGCTGCTCGACAGTTTGCAAACAGCGTTGCCAGAAGCAACATCGCTTTCGTATTATCAGAAAAAAATTGATTTAGCTGAACGTGAATTGAAGCTTGAACGAAACAACATCAACGTTGGATATCTACAGGCCAAGTATCAGGATTTTAGGATCGATCAAGGGCGTAAACCCTGGAGCGTTGGATTAGGCGTTGTTATTCCTGTATTCAATCCCAACAAAGGTGACATGACTAAACGCAAGCTTGAGTCTATCGAATCGCAACAAGAACTCAAAGAAGCAAAAGTAGAAATGAGTAAAGACCAGGTACGGTTACGCGAACAATTGCGCGACCTGATTGCAAGTCACCGGAAGATTGAAGAAAAAATCAAAGCACTCAACGTTAGTTCACTGGCACGTACATTAAATATCATTCAAAAAAGCAATCCGGCTGCAGGCGTGCGGTTCCAGGGAAATCTGATTAAGCTGGAAGAACTTGCGCTCAAGCTGAAGCAGAACATTTTAATTACCTATACGGAGTGGCTTGCCAGCACCGATGCCTTGCAACAATTACCGCTCACTAATTATTTGTCGCGAAACCTGGAAACCCTTCGGGATTAAAAGGTTACATAGTTTTAAAAGTTATCATTAACGTAAACTTCCAAGCCGGAAGGCTGTTGACCTGATGAAGAAAGCGTTCTCTATTCTGTTTTTGCTGATTGTTTCTTCAGCGTCAGCGCAAATCGTGCTGAATGAAATATGTCCGGCCAATGCCGACATTATTTACGACCCGAATTATTTCAATTATTCCTCGTGGGTTGAACTATACAATGCCGGCCCGGCAAGTGTCAACATTGGCAGCTACTATCTTTCGGATGATGAAAACAATCCCTTGAAATGGCGAATTCCATTCAACACATTTATTCCAGCGAATGGCTTTCTGCTTTTATGGTGTGATGACATGAACAATGGAAGGCATAGCAATTTTTCACTGGATAGTGAGGGCGAAGATGTTGTGCTTTCTAATGGAGCAGGATTGTTGTTGGATAAAATATCGTATCCAAAACAGTTTACGAATATCGCGTACGGCAGAACTACCAACGGTGCTGGAACCTGGGCTTATCTTTCTTTACCAACACCCGGCACTGGAAATAATTCTGAAACTGCATCGCAACAATTAGCCAAACCAAGTTTCTCAATGGCGGGTGGGCGATACGCGTCTCCTGTACAGGTTTCATTCACGCACAGTAATGCAGCAGCCGAAATCCGGTATACAACGGACGGAAGCGAGCCAACGATAACTTCGCCAAAATTTTCTGTTCCTGTACCCGTAAGTCAAACCCAAACTCTCAAAGCAAAAGCCTTCCTACCCGGTTTTCTACCCGGGCAAACTGAAACGCAAACCTATTTCATTAATGAGCATGCATTTTCACTGCCGGTAATTTCCATTTCAACGCGGCCTGAATATTTGTACGATAACACAATTGGTATCTATGTCCAAGGCACGAATGGTATCGATGGATATTGTCAATGGGAAAGATTTAACTGGAACCAGGACTGGGACCGTCATGCGGTATTCGAATACTTTGATGCAAATGGAAATCGTCTTTTCAATCAATCGGTTGACATCCGCATTGGTGGCAATTGCTCACGCGCCCAGCCTCAAAAGTCATTTGCTATTAAGGCGCGTGATAAATACGGCAGCAACATCATGAACTATAAGTTTTTTGACGGGAAAAGTATCAATCAGTTTGGCGGACTCATGTTGCGCAACGCGGGCAACGATTTTAATGTAACGATGTTCCGCGATGCTTTTATGCAGGCTTTGCCGATTGGCCAGATGGATGTTGATTACATGGAGTACCAGCCAACCATCTTATACCTGAATGGACAATACATGGGCATTCAAAATCTTCGCGAAAAAATTGATGGCGACTTTATTGAAAGCAACTATAATGTTGATAAAGATGATGTCGAGTTGTTGGAAACCTACGAGAATGCACTAGAAGGCTCTAACGTTGCCTATAAAAATTATATGAGCACGCTCGCGGGCATGAACCGTACAACACTGGCTGCCTATAACTATATCGATCAGAAAATCGATATTCAGGAGTACATCAATTATCTCGTTGCCGAAATTTATTATGCAAACACAGATTGGCCCGGTAACAACATGAAGTTTTGGCGTGATGCTTCGGTTAATGGAAAGTTCAGATGGATCTTATGGGATACCGATTTTGGATTTTATTTTGTAGGTGATCCCTGGCATCCAACCTTAAGCTTTGCAACAGCAACGAATGGCCCCGATTGGCCAAATCCACCGTGGTCAACTCTACACATTCGCATGGTGCTTGAAAATCCAATCTTCCGCGCACGATTTATTCAAACCATGAATACTGCGCTCAACACAACTTTTCATCCGGATCGGGTTATTGATATGGTCAATCAGTTTCAGGGTCGCATTGCAACTGAAATGCCCTATCATAAGGTACGTTGGACAGGTGACATGAACAGTTGGAATTGGGAGGTACAACGCCTTCGTGATTTTGCTACAAACCGAAATGTGTACATGCGCCAGCACATGGCCGAATTCTTCGGACTGAATGGCACGGTTAACATTTCAACGGAAGTAAAACAAGGTGAAGGAAAATTGAAGTTGAATGAAATTACTGCTGATGCAAATACAAATCAGGCTTACTTTAAAAATTTGCCTGTAAGAATTGAACCGGTTCCTGCGTTGGGGTACGCTTTTAAGGAATGGAAGATTCGGAAAACAGATTCTGAATTCGTTCCACTGATTGAAGCTGGTGCAAGCTGGAAATATTTTGATCAGGGAAGTATGCCTGTGAGTTGGAATACAAATGCATTTAATGATGCTGCTTGGGCCGGGGGTGCAGCACAACTCGGTTACGGTGAGGGTGACGAACAGACTATTGTGAGCTATGGCAGTAATGCGAGTAATAAATTTGTCACAACATACTTAAGAAAAACATTTTCTATTGCTGACACGGTAGGCATTTCACAATTAACGGGCAGCATACTGATAGACGATGGCGCAGTAATCTATCTCAATGGAGCCGAAATGACCAGAATCAACATGCCGGGTGGAGTAGTTGACAACTCAACCCTTGCACTCGATCAAACGGCCGAAGGCGTTTACACAGCATTTAATATCCCGAAAGGTCTGATAAAACCCGGAAGCAACGTACTGGCTATAGAAGTTCATCAAAATAATGTAACAAGTTCAGACTTAAGTTTTGATCTTTCGTTGAGCACTGTTCGATTAGGCAATGCAACTATTGAAACTTCCACAACACCCCTTCAACTTGATACTGCTTTCACGGATATCAGTTATGAAGCATACTTTGAACCTTCCGGAACAATTATAAATGGGATTGTAATCAACGAGATCAGTTCGAGCCCTTCAGACTTATTGGACAATGAAGGCGAAGCCGAAGATTGGATTGAGCTTTACAACGCAACTACTGAACCCATAAACCTTGCCGGACTTTATTTAACGGATAACCTGAACACCAGAACCAAACACCAGCTTTTAGCCGGAGAAGGAAACGAAATGATTCTCCAACCCGGAGCATACAAAATTCTTTGGGCGGATGAAGATTTAACTCAAGGTGTTGACCATTTAGATTTCAAACTTTCAGCAGATGGTGAAGCTGTTGGACTCTATCAAGTTATGGGTGAAAATATTCATGTAATTGATGAGTACGTGTATAATGCTCAACTGTATCAAGGTTCGTTCAGTCGGATTCCAAATGCAACGGGTTCTTTTGTATTTACACAAGTAAGTACGCCCGATGAAATGAATCAGATCATTACCGGAGTTGAGCAGGAAAACATATTGGTAAGTGTTTACCCGAATCCCGTTAAAGATTATGTGTACGTTGATTCACCTTACCCGATCCAGCACATTGAACTTTCAGATTGTTTGGGCCGACCGATTCAAACATTCTCTAATGTGAGACAACAACAGTTGTCACTCGTAAACAACCCTCCGGGAATTTATATCTTGCGCCTAAAATCGGGCAACCGGTTAAAGACGTTAAAGATTATCAAGGAATGATCCGAATCTATACAGATGGTGCAGCGCAAGGCAATCCCGGGCCTGGAGGCTATGGAACAATCATGAAGTATGGCCAGCACGAAAAAGAATTTTCAGCCGGCTTTCGATTGACCACTAACAATCGAATGGAATTAATGGCAGTAATTGTTGGACTCGAAGCGATAAAAAAAGACGGCATTCCCATTACTATTTATTCCGACTCAAAATATGTTGTTGACTCAGTTGAGAAAGGCTGGATTTGGGGCTGGGAGAAAAAGAACTTCGCCAAAAAAGCTAATCCGGATTTATGGCAACGCTACATTCCATTACACAAAAAGCTTAAGCCAAAATTTGTTTGGGTTAAAGGTCATGCCGGTCACCCGGAAAATGAACGCTGTGATGTACTAGCCGTTCAAGCTGCACAAAGCGGAAGTCTACCTGCCGATAGCTGGTATGAAATGAATGCAGATTAGCTTAGTTGTCAAAACCTTTGTAGTTGATTACTCCCATTCGATCAACGAATATCTTTCGCCTTATCAAAAGTTGTCAAACAGCTATTCAGCGGTTGCCCTTGTATGTAAATGCAGTCACAGAAATTTTCACAAGCTTCGGGATTCTTGCTGCCAGCACATTGGCTTCTGCACTCCGCTTCCGAGTTGCCGGGCCCGATCTCATACAAATAGAAAGTACCCACGATAATAAAAGTCAGAATTGCGAAACAGCCTCCAAAAAATATAATCCGAAGTCGCATACCCCATGGTTTTTTTATCACAGGTGGATCTGCTTTAGGCTGTTTAAATGGCAAAATGTATTTTATACGATCATAATCCCAGAGCAATAAAAACAAGCTTGCCATTAACAATATGGTGTTGCCCCTCGTACCTGCAAAGCGGGTGGCATACGTCAGCACACAAATGTTGACCATCATAGGGAAATACATCAGCGCACCAAGCAGCGCAGTTCTGGGGATCAGTAATAGGATGGCAGTGATCAGCTGAGCAATTCCGATAAACGTATAGTAATATCCGGTTTGGAGTAAAGCATCAAAGTAATGTCCTAACGGGTTGTTAGACGGCAGACCCTCTGCGAATCGTTGACCCATAATTTTTACTAAGCCCATGGGAATAAAGACTGCAGCCAGAAACCAGCGACAAAAAACAGCAAACCCTTTAAACCATGCGTCAGCCTTTGCTTCATGGTATAGTTCTTCCATTCTATTCACAACGACATATTTATTTTTTAAGGGCGAATATTTTACTGAGGAGAAAATGAAGAACTAATGCTATAGCTGTCCAGTAGAAAGCAAATGCCAACGCTATAACCGGAGGCGCCCCCTCCTCGCCTGTCACTCCAAAGAACGCTGCCAAAGGGCCGATCAAAACAAATTTTACAGGATAGATGATTGCCGCTACGGTACTCTTCCAGGCTATTGACGAGTCGGTTCCCGGAAACCATACTCCATCTGCGGGAAAGAGCTGGACTTCAGATCCCAAAAGAGAATTAGCGATAAATTGAAATACGAATGCAGAAACAACAAAGACAATAACAAACTTTGATCTTGAAATTTTCATAGCAGGTGCTTCTAAACGCTTATTAAGTTAATTAAAAGTACTTTTAATTTAAAAGTAAAGTAAAATATTGTTGATAATTGTTTCCAGACCGCTTGGAAACGCTCTTTTTAGCAACTTGAGGTGGTTGAGAATTGTTAGTTTACTTCTTTAAAGCAATCTGGCCACAGGGAACTAATACCCGATCAGGTTGCCCAACAATGCTAACGCTATAAAAAAGGCTTTGACCTTGTAAGACAAGTTCTACTCTATCTACACCTTCTCCCGGATGCTGGTCAATCACTGCGATATAAAAAAGACAATCCTCTTTAAACTTAATAGTTCGTTGCAGCAAACCCGGTTTATAAAAATGAGTATCCAAAAACGATTTTAGGCCGGTAGCACCATAGCTGTACAGTATTTCTTTCGCAATGCTCATGGTATCCGAAGGAAGAAACAATTTAAAGTAAGAGCCTGGCGAAGACGAGATTGCAAATGAGTCAGCGGGAAGATTAATGCTTAGCGCTAGCGGTGTAACAGTTTCATTCACTATCCGGGTCCAGAATATTGCGTAGCCGAATCTTTCTCCGGTAGAATTGGTGTATCCTTTCTTTCCGGTAGCGTCAAGCGACCCTCCGGCTTTCCGTAAACTGTTTTGTATGATTACAATTATTCCGCTTGAATCCGTATACAAAAATTCCGAATCAACATACGTGTAAGGATAATAGGTAAGTCTTTTTTGACTTTGGAGTTTTTTGGTAAACAACGTATCAGCCCGACCCCAGCTTTTCGTTTTTGTTGAGAAGGTCTGTCCGGTTGCTGCTAAGCAAATCGACAAGAGTATGAAAGTGGCAAAGAGTTTCATGGGCTGTCGCAAATCTGTTCTGAAGGCTTGCACAACGTTTGTGCATAAGCAGTGGCGGGTCTTCGAAGCGCGTCACTGTCCAACGACACCAAACGTAATTTGAAAAACTAAACTACAAATTTACACTGAACCCCGCCATTGATTATGCACTTTGTTGTGTGCCGTATTTTTTCACCCTAATGTTTTGACTTAAATCCATTAGAGAAACTTCCCGAATTATTCTTCCCTTTATAGCTTATCTGAACGCTGTAAGATTTCCCCTTTTCTAATTTTTCTGTTTTTACAATGAATGAGTTTATTCCTTTTTTGGATTTGGTCTTCAAGGAACCAATTGCTTTGTCTGTTTCATAATCCTTTATCTCAATTTCAATGTCAACTTTGTCAAGAAGATAAATTTCTACATCTACTTTCTGGTCAGATATGGTGTAAATATCTCTAATGTTGCTTTTGTCTGCTATGTATGTCCTTGCTCTTTTCGTTCCTTTTTCTATTCCCTTAATTCTTGAATATGTAATTATCCCTTGAACATTCCCAAACTCTACGAATGGCATTGGAAAAAACGGCAGAATAAAATAACGGTAAGGATCAGGGGTTGCTTGAACTATTTTTTCATAAGTAAACCCGTTGATTGTATCCTTACTCACTCCTTGAAGGAAGAAGCCTTTTTGTCCGTTTTGCTCAACAATCTTTAGGTCTGTAAAGTAGTTCTTGAATTCAATAAATTGATTTCCGTAATAATACCCGCTATCGGTGACTTGCATCAAAAATTCTTCGGGGTCATCTTTTGAACCGCTCAGGTAATTGTACCCTTCAATTTGAAGTTTGAGAGATGTCTTTCCGTCAATTGTCGTCTTGCCTACATATTTTATGTTTTTAAATTGTTTGTCTTCATATTCAGCAATTCCGGTCGTGTCATTGTACCATTTTCTGCGGTAGAACAATTGTATTTCGTCCCCTGGTTGAATGTCAAATCGGTTGTTTGTTTGAATGTTGTTTGTAATACCTTCTGAAATGTCATTGTAGTTATCTCCGAAAAGTTGCTTCGTGTAAAACTGTCCATTGCTGGCAACTGCTATTGTCTTCAAGTCAGGAATAATAACCACATAAACTTCTGTATTATCCAATTGATAATATTTTCTTGGTGTTTTCTCTGTCGCAATTAGGCTATCTCTTGGATAGCTACTTCGGGTATCGATGAACTCCAATGATAATCTTGATTGCTTGCCGAAAACGATCCCTGTCTGTTCTTCATTAGTTTGATAGTTGATTTTGTGAACGAATTCAAACTTATCGTCAAGTAGGTAATAAGAGTCGCCTGTAAATGCTTCGTAGTAAATTTTAATTTCTTTTTTGCCGGAATAGTCGGTAAAGTCAGCGGTTTGAATTTTTTTATACCTGATGTTACTAATAGCAGTGTCAGTCAAATCCGTCCTTGTCCGAAGTCCAATAAATTCATTCTTCTTGTCAAAGTAAGTTGCCCGGACGTAAATCCTAGAATTTGCAAGTTCGCTTCTTGAAGTTTGTCCAAAAGCCAGAGAAGAGAATAAGGTTGAGAGTATTAAAAGTGTCTGTTTCATTTTGTCGGGTCGTCCTAAAAAATATGGCACACAACGTCTAGCTATGAGCCGTTGTTTTGGCCTTTAAAAATAATTAATAAAACAATGGCTCATAGCTTTTGTTGGCAGCTGCCGCCTAGTCCTACATTAACTTTGCTTCAAGGTCAAACGTACAATGAGTGTTTCAATACTTGTCGCAAGTAAGTAAGTCAAAGTTGTCCAGAATAAAATATTGACCGGAAGCCATATAATCGAGTCGATAATTAATTTGTCCCAGTTAAGGGGCCAAGTCAGCATAAAATTTATTAATTTCTTGTACCAGTTTGTCGAACCCCATGTCACAAGGAAGATAGAACCAAACGTACACGCTAATGAGTACAATATGAAAAAGATGACAGTCACTCTTATGGAAATTTTATGTTTCATCTTTTAATTCATTGTCAATACGTCCCAGGCGGTTGCTGCCAACGTTTCGCTATAAGCCATATGGCCTATATTTCTTTATTATAAAGTTAAAAGAAATCTTCCAAACAAGTTCCTAAAGCGAATTCGTCCCCTTCTTCCAGATATCTACACTCCACACCGTTAAAAAAGGCAGTGTGATCAAATAACCAAGGGAAATCCGCCAGTCATGAAGAACAGTCTGAACAATAGTTGTTTGAACAAGGTAAAAAATCGGGATCAGTACCATCCCAAAACCCAGCTTCAGGGAGCCCCGGAAGTTAACCGTAACAAACTTGTTGAGCAGAAAGTGGATCAGAAAATACGGAATGAAATTATTTGCCCACGCATAGAGATGCAACGGCAAGGTTAAAATCAACAACGCGTAGTTCGTTGTCTTTTTAACTTCGGGAGGTTTGCTGCTTGGCCAGTTAGCTACCACTTGTTGATCGTGCGTAAGCTGCTCCAATAAATCTTTTCTATTCCGGTTGTTCTTTAGTGCACATTCAATCTCATCGTAATGCTCATGCTCGATGTGCACCATGAGTGATTTTAAATTCAGCTTAACTTTCTCTACCACCACATCGAGAAATTCGCGCTCCGGTAATTGCTGATACGAGGCATCTACCGGAATGGCTTTTCCATAATTCACCAGTACGCGTGTTCGGAAGTTATAGTAATGGTCATACTGCACACTTACCGGCACAATGTATAACGGAAGCTTCCAATCGTTTTGCTGCTGCACCGCCCAGGCAATCCGGGCAAAGCCTTTTTGCATCGCGCGTAAATGGTAATGCATGTTCTGGTCACCTTCGCCAAAGATCAAAATGGTTTGCCGCTCACCCAGTAAGCGAACACAGGTTTGAAAAACGATGTCATTATTCCGCAAGTTTTTCACGCCATCTCGGAAACGATACACCGGGATCATGTGAAACAGTGAAAGCAGCCAGGCCACAAATTTATTTCCGAATACTCCCGCACGGGTAAGAAACCATGTTTCGGTGCGCGAACTGGTTTCTACCAGGATGGCATCCATAAACGCATTCTGATGGTTGACCACAAAAATGATCGGGGCGTTTTTAGGAATATTGCTTTTGCCTTCCACCTGCCATTTTCTAAAGAAAAAGGAAAGCGAGAGTTGCGTAAATGTCCGCATGATGCGGTAATAAAGAAGCTTAATGCGTGCAACCATCTAATGTGTAATTTCTTTTTCAAATAATGCGATGCCAAGTTCGTTCAACTCCTGTAGCACCGGTTCATAAATTTCTTTTATCACCGGAATACACACTCCCCGTGTTTTAATTTTATCCTCCAGCAATAATTTCGCAGCGATGCCCAGCGGAAGCCCAACGGTTTTTGCCATAGCCGTATAATTTGCATCATCACCTAAAGCGGTTAACGAAGCCTGGATTTCTTTTTTGTGTCCGTTCACTTCGTATACAAACTTATGCCACATCACAATCAGGTCTTTGTCACCGGAATGCAAGCGCCATTTTTTATTCAGGATGTGTTCCAATACTTGCGCGGGCGTTCCTTCTCTCAGTCCGATCACTTCACGATCAAATAACCCTGACCAACGTAATCGTTTCATCTCCGGACCATTCGGTAAAATCTTAAATGCAGTACAAAGCTTCTCCTCCACCATGAGTTGCGAATCATAATTCAAAAATGAATTGATGAAGTCGCGGTGTGTCATGTTGGCAACACCTTCCATCTTGAATGAATCATCACAACACCCCAACTGAACCAGCACATCCCAGGCAGCGCAATAACCAACATTACGCAAGGTTCCACGCAGCATGTTGCGAATGCCTTGCAATCCGTACGTCTCAATATATTTTAATGAATCCCGGTTTGCGTAACCTTCATAATCACCAAAGCCAGCAACGGAAACTTTTGTCAACCGCTTAAACAATTGCTGGTACGGAATGTATTTGAACTGGCCTTCCTGTAAGAATCTGGCAGTGGCTTGTCCGGCCATTACCACATTGCGCGGATTCCACGTAAACTTATAGCGCCATAGATTTTCAGGATCAGTTTGCGGAGAAATTAATCCGCCTGTAAAACTTTCAAAGGTTATCAGCTTACCGCCTTCATGCTTGATCTTATCAATTACCTGCATCGCGCTCATGTGATCAATGCCCGGATCAAGTCCGCATTCATTCAATAATAAAACATTCTTTGATAATGCTTCTTCGTGCAACGCTTGCATCTCAGGCGATACATAGCTGGCGTTCAACAAATGTTTTCCATGCTCAACACAAACTTTAGCTACAAGGTGATGTAAGTGGGCCGGCATAAGTGAAATCACTACATCGGCTGCACGAACGGTTTCAACAGTTTTCGCTTCGTCATGAATATCAAACAAAATCGCGTGGCCGCGGGTTGAACCGCCAATGCGTAACCGGGCTGCTGCTTCCGACACATCTCCCACTACAATTTTCCAGGAGCGGGAAGCTGCCTGCTGTAACAAATAGGTAATCAGCGCAGAAGAAGAACGCCCGGCACCCAATACAAGTATCGTTTTCATCATAATTTCAACGGTTGGCAAAGTACCCACATTTGAGTGAAAGTAGAATTACCACCTGAAAATTTTTAACTTACCTCAATAACCTTTCAGCTATGGAAGACTTTGAACCGCAACAGGATTTAGATGACTTAGATCAGGAATCAAAGTATCTTGTTCATAAAGCCAAAGAAGCCACTGCACATTCATACGCACCGTATTCCAAATTTCATGTTGGCGCTGCTTTGATCTTGCAGGATGGAACAGTAGTTACGGGCGCGAACCAGGAGAACGCATCGTATCCATTATGCATGTGTGCTGAGCGCGTTGCATTATACGCGATGTCATCGTTATATCCCGACAAGCGAATTATGAAGATGGCCATTGTAGCCCATAAGAAAAATCATAAAGAGCTCGTACCAGCTGCTTCGTGTGGAGCATGCCGACAAGTTATGGCGGAATATGAAGACCGCCAGAAAAAACCTTATGAAGTTGTGATGATGGTGGAAGATGGAAAGTGGATCAAATGTTCATCGGCCGCTTCGCTGCTTCCGTTCGGCTTCACAAAAGATAATCTTGAACCACCTTCCAAAAAATAAGCGTGACGTATTCTGTTGATCTTTCTTCCGGTATTACAGAATCTTTCTTTGCGCACCTGAAAAATATTGCCGGCTCTTCGCTACGCCAACAAAAGAGATTAACAGAAATCACACTTGAGCTATTTCAAAACATTAGAAAGCATACCGTTCAATCAGAAACGAGCAAGCTTACCATTACAAAAGAAAAATCATCGTATTCTGTTTGTTCAATAAACATGGTTACTGCCCGTGAAGCAATGCGCCTGCAGGAAAAAATTAAGCACATCAATAAGCTTGATCGAGTTGCGTTGAAAGAGCAGCATACAAAAGCTTTAAGTCAAACCACTCTAGGTAAAAAATCTGGTGCGGGATTAGGGCTCTTTCGCATTGTCATGCGATCTGATTCTCCGATAACACCATTATTCACACAACTTGGTCACAATCATTTTTTATTCTCACTTCACGTAACACTCAACGCCTGATCATGAAACCACTCGTAATAGCCGGAACACCAACAACGCCCACAGTAACCTTAGACGTTGAAAAGGGTTTGTTTGAAATCACCGGAAGGTCAGTCGCGGACGAGGTCTCGGAAGTTTATACGCCAATCATGCAATGGCTAAACAGCTATGCTAAAGACCCCCGAACAACAACGGTTTTTGTTTTTAAACTGGAATATTTCAATACAGCATCTTCGAAAGCTTTGTTGGATACGATTTCGGCCTTGTCGTTTATCAAGAACACTAAAGTGCTGTGGTATTACCAGGAAGATGATGAAGACATGAAAGAAGCCGGTGAGGAGTTTTTTGAGCTTGTGAACATTCCTTTTGAGTTCAAAACTTATTAATTTAGGCCTCTTAGCCCGATAGGAAGCCCCGATGAGTGAAGAAATACTCAAAGCCTTAACCCAACTTTTTGCAATCATCACTAAGCAGGATGGCGGGGTGTCTATTAACGAGCGGGAATTCGTCATTAATTTCTTCCAGGCCGAACTTGATCGCGACAGCGTAAAGGAATACCTACAACTCTACGATGAATATTCTGGGTATAGCAAAGTCGGGCTGGTCGCAGAAGAAGATCGTACACTTGCCCCATCTGTAAAAGATTCGCTCAAAACTCTTTCGATCTGTAAGAAGATCAATAAAACACTTACACAGAAGCAAAAAACCATTGTACTTATTAAGCTGCTGGAACTGGTCGGTTCCGATGGTCATTTCACTTCCCAGCGTATGGATATCATCAACACGGTATCACTCGTGTTTAATATCCCACAAATTGAAAATGCAGTAATCGAAAGCTTCGTGGTTTCGACCGATGAAGGCACACTCAATTTTCCTGAAATTCTAATCGCCAATACGGATGCTGAAGCTGCAGCCGAAAAAAAATACAAACACACGCACATTCACATTAATGGAAATTTAGTTTTCATGCGCGTGCGTAGTGTAGACATGCTGTTTGTTAAATACCTCGGAGAAGAACCTACAACGCTCAACGGTTTTATCATGCAACCAAATAGGGTATACCTCTTCTCGCACGGTAGCACAATTAAAACCCAGGAAGGCGCAGCACTTTATTACAGTGATGTTGTTGGTGACTTCAATGAAGAAATTAAAACCACCAAACTTTCATTCAACGCAAAGATTAAACTTTTCCGTTTCCCGAACCGGGCCATTGGATTAAGTGACGTGCTTGTTTCAGAAGGACCCGGTAAGCTGATTGGTATTATGGGAGCCAGCGGTGCGGGTAAAACAACTTTATTGAATGTGCTGGCCGGATTGGAAAAACCAACCAAAGGCGAAGTATTGATCAATGGGTTTGATATTCATACGCAAAAAGACAAGATCCACGGAGTAATCGGATATGTATCGCAGGATGATTTGCTAATTGAAGAACTAACGGTTTATCAAAATCTCTATTATAACGCCAAGCTTTGCTTTGCAGATTTCACCGAAGAGCAATTGCACAAACGTGTAATGAATGTACTGGAGGATCTTGGCCTTGATCAACGCAAGGATCTGAAAGTCGGAAGTGTGCTTGACAAAACAATCAGTGGCGGACAACGCAAGCGACTCAACATTGCACTGGAGCTTATTCGTGAGCCAGCCGTTATGTTTCTGGACGAACCAACGTCCGGTCTTAGCTCCCGCGATTCCGAAAATGTAATCGACTTATTAAAAGAACTTTCGCTGAAAGGCAAGCTTGTGTTTGTGGTGATCCACCAACCTTCATCCGACATCTATAAGATGTTTGATAAGATGATCATTATGGATGTTGGTGGTGTACCTGCCTATTATGGCCCTCCGGTAGAAGCAGTTACCTATTTCAAAAAATCCACCAGGCAGGTTGACAGTAACCGCGGACAGTGCGAGATCTGCGGTAACGTAAATCCGGAACAGATCTTCAACATTATTGAGGCCAAGGTTGTGGATGAATATGGCCAATCAACTACCAAACGCAAGATTTCTCCAACTCAATGGCACATCTGGTTCCGCGAACGGTTTAAAATCCCCATCATTGAAAACGTTAAGGAAGCTCCGCCAAAATCATTAACCCTGCCGTCAAGATTAAAGCAGGCCATCATCTTTACTACACGCGATGTTCTTTCCAAGGTCAGCAATAAACAATACATGCTGATCAATTTACTGGAAGGCCCATTGCTGGCATTGATCCTTGCCTTCATCATTAAATACAAAAGTGCACCCGGTGGCGCAGACTACAGTTTCCGCTACAACGAAAATTACCCGGCCTTTTTGCTAATGAGCATTATCGTAGCGCTCTTCATGGGCCTTACGGTAAGTGCAGAAGAGATTATTCACGATCGCAAAATCTTAAAACGCGAGTCATTTCTGAATCTAAGCTGGAATAGCTACCTGGTTTCAAAACTTACAATCTTATTCGTGCTCTCCGCTATACAAATGTTGTGCTTTGCTTTTGTCAGCAATCTTATTCTCGAAATTGAATGGGCGATGCTTATTCCATTCTGGTTTGTGCTGTTCACTACATCGTGCATGGCCAATGTATTGGGATTGAATATTTCATCGGCTTTCAATTCAGCGGTTACAGTTTATGTCTTGATTCCACTGTTGTTGATTCCACAAATGATTTTAAGTGGACTCCTATTCAGCTTTGATAAGCTTAACAGCACCATCAGCACAAAAGGCAAAGTTCCGATTGTTGCCGACATGATGGCCTCGCGCTGGGCATATGAAGCAATGGCCGTTTACCAGTTTAAAAACAACTCATTTGAGAAACCCTTTTATGTTCATGATAAGATTGAATCTGAATCGGATTATAAATCATCCTTCTTTGTTGATAAGCTAACGGAGAAAAGAAGATTTGTTGCGGATAATATCCAATCAAAAGACAAATCAGTTTTAGAAAGGGCAGCAAATGATCTGGAGCTCATTCGTAAAAGCTTAAAAGACGAGCCTTATAAAGAAGGATTCGAAAATATAGATTTCAATTCACCGTGGACTTTACAAAAGTTTACACCCGAGTTTGATAATTTACTATCATCCTATCTTGATAAATTTAAGAGAAAGTATCTTGATCAATACAACAACATCGTCAAGCGAAAGGAAAATGATATTGCACAATTACAGAAAACATCTGACTACCATGTGCTTGAATACAAAAACAGGTTTTACAATGAAGACATGGCCGACTTGGTAAAAAATGTTAATACCAAAGAACGGGTACTTGAATATAAAGGAGAACTCCTTCAGCAGATTAATCCTGTGTTTAATGATCCTGATCAAACAGGACTATTGAATTACCGGACTCATTTCTTTGCACCAACTAAAAACTTTCTGGGTATCAAGTTTGACACCTACTTCTTTAACATTCTTGTGATCTGGCTTGCAACGTTTTTACTCTATATACTCCTCTATTTTGAAGGCTTGCGGAAATTCCTGAACTTATTCAGTAAAGTTCCGCTGCCGCAGATGGCGATTCCGAAGGTGCAGATGCCTAAAGTTTCGTTGCCGAAGATGACTTTTCCCAAAAAGAACTGAGTTCCTGTAACTTTTTGGACGGGAATGCCGAATTTTTAACTTTGTAAACTCTTACTTTTCAACCATGAAAGTAGTAAAAACAGTATTTCTTCTGGCCATTTTAACGGCTTGTGGATCAGGTAATAAGACGGACGAACAGGCTATGCTCAATAGTCTTGATTCTGCAGGAGCAAAAGGTCCGCATATCTCGGAAAGTGTGATTGACGACCTCTTGCAGGAAATCCCGAGTCCGCTCGAAATCTCGGTTCTGCTAAAATCATCCGGCAAAAAATACAATTCGGAGTACCTCAATTCAACCGACAACATCGCCAAATACAATAATAACTTCCAGAAAGCGATGAATCTGGGTATTTACGGTACGGATTTAGGCTACACCAACATTTACGAGAAGAATACGGACGGCATTAAATTTATGGGATCTATTAAGAGTCTGGCGGATGACCTGAACATTGGTCAGTTTTTCGACCTAGAAACAATTAGCCGATTGGCTACAAACAGCAAAAACCTTGATTCTTTGCTGCTGATCACCACCCAGAACTTTAACAACATCAACCATTACTTCCAAACGCAAAACCGCTCAAATCTCAGCGTGTTGTTGCTTACCGGTGGTTGGCTTGAAGCCATGCACATCACGTGCAGTGTGGCTGCAAGCGATCCGAAAAACAAGGAATTGAATGAGAAAATTGGGGAGCAAAAGATCATTTTAGAGAAAATTGTGAAGCTTCTCTCCTTTTATAAGGATACCGATCAGCATATGGCATCGTTATTGTCTGACCTTGACGGCCTGAAGCAGGTTTACGACAACGTGAACATTACGTATACATACAAAGAATCAACGTTTGAAGTAGTTGATGGAGTTATGGTGATCAAAGACAACAGCACCACAACGGTAGACATTACACCTGAACAGGTTGCCGAAATCAAAAACATTACATCTTCCATCCGAACCAAAATCATTAGCTAAAACCCCTTATGAAAAAGCTGATCTTTTTTATTGCCATTATTTTCCTGCTGAATTCAGCTGATGCTACTGCACAGTGCAATTCAGAAAACCTAAGCACCCAGTGCATTCCCAAGCTCACAACAGGATTCAATTTCCTGAAGAGCTATAAGATTGACGGTGATGGCGGCTCGAAGGAAAAGGTTGAATATTCATATGTTTTCCTGAAAGGAACACAGTATATGATTAATATCTGCGCTCCAAGTCAGCCTACGGATGGGATTATCGTGAGCCTTTATGACCAAAACCGTAATAAGGTTGCCTCAAGCAAATTAAATGACCAATACATTTCCGCTATCGCGTATCCATGCAATGCCACGGGTGTTTACTACATTCAATATACATTTGAGAAATCCTCTTCGTATTGTGGTGGAAGTGCATTAGGATTCAAACGCTAATTATCAAAGTTTAAAAGTTTAATGAAGTCCCGCCCACGCGGGATTTTTTATTTCAATACCATGCAGGAGCTACCGATTGAATTTAATTTTAAGGGCCGGTATTTTAAACTGGGTGAGATCAATCCACAAACAAAATCTGTGTGGTTTGTTTTGCACGGCTATGGGCAATTAGCGCAATACTTCGTGCCTAAATTCAAAAGTCTTGTTGAGCATAACATTTGCGTGATTGCCCCGGAAGGACTTTCGCATTATTACCTGGAAGACGCTTCCTCGCGAAGCAAAAGCGGCAGTACCCGGGTAGGCGCGAGCTGGATGACCCGTGAAAACCGTCTTGCTGACATTGATAATTACTTAGCGTTTTTAAATTCTATTTTTGAACGTGAGATTGGTAACAACAAAAATCTCAACATTACACTGCTTGGGTTTTCACAAGGCGCTGCAACAGCTTCACGCTGGTCGTTGAGTAATTCAATTTATTTCAACAGGTTGATTCTTTGGGCAGGCATCCTTCCAAACGACATGGATTTTGAAAAAGGCAAACAATTGTTTAAGGAGAAAGATATAAGAATTGTTTACGGAAAGAACGACCCTTTTCTGAATGAATCCCGGATTGGTGAAATGAAATCACTTTCTGAAAAACTAGGGATCACGCCCAATCAACTAGTCTTTGATGGAGTACATGAAATTCACGAGCCCACCTTACTCACCTTGATTTAAGCATCACGCTTCACGTGCATACTGCTTGCCTGAGCTGTCGGGAAAATTGTAATGTCCGCCAACACTACATGAGCCGGACGTGTAATCGTAAATAGAATAAGATCAGCAATATCCTTTCCTTTTAGCGGATCAAGCCCTTTATAGGTCTGCGCTGCGCGCTGTTCATCACCTTTAAAGCGAACCAATGAAAATTCGGTTTCCACCATGCCAGGATTAATCGAAGTAACTTTTATTCCGCTTGCATTTAAATCAATGCGCATTCCGCGTGTGAGTGCATCTACCGCAAACTTACTGGCCGAATACACGTTCCCATTGGGATAAACTTCTTTCCCTGCAATTGATCCTATGTTCACAACATGTCCCGACTTGCGTTCAGCCATAGCCGGAACAATTTCATGACATACATATAGAAGCCCTTTCACATTTATGTCGATCATGGCATCCCAATCTTCCAGTTTGCCGGTTTGAATTGGGTCAAGACCGTGGGCATTGCCGGCTGAGTTTATGAGAACGTCAACTTGTCTCCAATCCTGCGGTAAACTACCTATAGCTTTTTTAACAGCTTCTTTATCCCGAACATCAAACTCAAGTGTATGAACTTCTGTAGTACCCGATAACTTGTTCTTTAATGCATCGAGACGATCCTTCCTGCGTCCGCAAAGAATTAGTTTAAAGTTATTTTCAGCAAGTAGTTGAGCGGTGGCTTCACCGATC
The DNA here is from genome assembly GCA_965227265.1 of Cyclobacteriaceae bacterium. Taxonomy (GTDB): domain Bacteria; phylum Bacteroidota; class Bacteroidia; order Cytophagales; family Cyclobacteriaceae; genus UBA2336. Next base: position 2,855,032 of record OZ245738.1, read on the forward strand.
CCCGAAGTTGCTCCGGTGATCAATACGATTCGTTTTTGCATTATTGGAAGAGGAGATAGATCGTGATGGTGTTGGTGTTAACGTATTTCAAGGGCAGGCCATAATCATTTCGAGTATTATCCAGAACATTCATTACACCTCTTGAAAATCGAATTTCCGGAGAAAATTTAAACAAAGGGAAATATAGATCCAATCCAATACCTGCTTCGAGGTTCATGTTTAGATTCTTTACTTCCAGAGAATTAGTAACATTTTCAAGTTCCTTCTTCCCGGATGCTTCGATACCCGGCTTAACTCCTCCAATTACATACATCCGAATGTTACCTCTTCGCATCGACTTATATTTCAACAGAAAAGGAAATTCAACCATGGTAGTTTCCACAAGTTGATCCTGGTGGGATCCATCCGTATAGTTATAGGTAAGGTTATGCTCGTAAAACGCAACACTTGGCGTTAAGCGCAAATCTAAAAACTCATTGATGCGGTAATTGACAATAAACCCGAGCGAGAAGCCTCCACCCCACGATGGTATTACTGAATGAAGTGAATCTAATCCCGGATTTTGCGGAGTGCCGGCAACAGACATTGTATCGGCATACTTAATTTGATATGTTGAAGTATGAATCCCGATTAAAAAACCATAGGTCCATTTACGCTCATCATAATTGGGATTATTACGCCTGGCCCATTTATACTGCTGGGCGTGAGAAGCACCCGCCACCAGCATAAGGCCAAGCACAATTATTTTTGCGCGGTGTAGATAGAGCTTACTCCAAAGGTTAGTGGCTTGCATGCAGTATTTTTAAATCCGGTTTCACGAAGTATGTCAACAAACTTATCTCCATCCGGAAATGCTTCAACAGATTCAGGGAGATAGGTGTATGCAGATTTATCGCGCGAAACAAGACTGCCTATTTTCGGTAAAATGAATTTAAAATAAACGTTATAAACCTGCTTGAAAGGAAACCGGGAAGGTCTTGAAAATTCAAGCACAACCAACAAAGCACCCGGCTTCATTACACGGTTAATTTCAAGCAATCCTTTCTTCAGGTTTTCAAAGTTTCTCACTCCAAACCCAACGGTTACAGCATCGAAATTATTATCCGAAAAGGGAAGATTCTCGGAATCGGCCAATTGCATTTCGATTTTATTGCTTAAGCCGCGTTGCGCGATTTTTTTTCGACCCACCTCCAGCATTCCTTCAGAAATGTCCACACCAGTAATCTTTTCAGGATTAATGCTTAACGCCTGAAGTGCGAAATCGCCCGTACCTGTTGCCACATCCAGAATATGTTTCGGTTTTGCAGCAGCCAAAATCTTAATTGCTTTCTTCCTCCAGCTTTTATCGATTCCTAAACTCAGGAAATGATTTAAAAAATCATACCGGCCACTGATGCTGTTAAACATCTTTGCAACCTGCTCTTTTTTGGAAATATTCTGCTCTTTATACGGTACAACAGTCATGCGTATGCGCATTGTAAATGCGGTGTGCAAGTTGCTAAATTCTTTTGTAAGAATCCCGGCTTTTAATGAATCCGTGGATAGAAAACGGCATTAGAGGTCTATTTGCCGGAGAGCACTTTAAATTCAACCCTGCGGTTAAGCGCGCGGCCTTCTTCCTCATCATCGTTACTCGCTAATGGTTTGGAGGAACCGTAACCTACGGCTGTGATTCTGCGGCTGTCGATACCCTTTTTGGTAAGGAAATCTTTAACCGCTTCTGCACGTTTCTGTGACAGGAACTTGTTGTAATTCTTGGTGCCTACAATATCGGTATGCCCGCCAATCTCAACATTCATGGATGTGTTTTGCTGCAGCATCCGTTCAAGCTTGTTTAGCTCTGTATAAGAATCTTGCTTAAACGTTGCTTTGTTGAAATCGAAATAAATGTTTCGCAAAACTGAAACAAACCCAACTTCAAGCTTCTTCAACTCAATGGTTTTCATCGCAATCTTCTCTTGTTCCGCAGTGCCTTCCAGTGTTACGGTTTCATTCACAAACATAAATCCGTCTGATTCAACTGCAAGTTTATAATCCTTTGCTTCAGAAACTTTAAACTCGTACAAACCGGTAGAGGTTGACGAACCTCCGACAATAACATTATCCGTTGCCCCCTGAAGCTTAACTTTTGCGGTCATGCTTTTCTTGGTGCCGGCATCTATCACGCGAACGATATACTTAAGCGGAATTTTTTTCTTTGGCACCTCAGTAACCGGTTCTGGTTCCTTTTTCTTATCGGGGATTGTGATGAGATAAATATCCTCATACCCTAAGGCATCTTCCCGTACGGAAGAATAATAAGCACGCTTGCCATCTTTCGTATGAACGTAAAAAATATCATTGTCAGGTGTGTTAATCGGATAACCTACGTTTTCAGGTTCACTCCACTCTTCCTTTTCATTTAAAACAGTTCTATAAATATCAAAGCCACCCATTCCTTTATGGGCCATTGAACTGAAGTACAATGTTTTTCCATCGTAATCGATAAAGGGAGCATCATCGTTATCTGCGGTGTTGATCTTAGGCCCGAGATTTTTCACAGTGCCCCAATTTCCTTTAGCATCTTTCGTGGCTTTGTAAAGATCCATTCCGCCAAACCCACCCGGACGATCACTCGAGAAGTAGATTGTTTTCTGATCGCGTGATAATGTAGCAGATTTCTCCTGATACATGGAGTTAATGTTTCCCGGTAACGGCTCGAGTTTACCCCAACTTTTATCCGACTGGCGATTACAATAAACAATGTCACCGCCATTTTCATCAGAACAAATCAGCAACATGTTACCATCGGCAGACATGGCGAGGTTTGAATCGTGCGAAGTTGTATTGATAGGTGCTCCGATATTTTTTGCTGCCGTCCATTTACCACCTACTTTTTTGGCCGTGAAAATGTCTTCAAAGGGTTTATTATCATTATCCACATTTTCATTGAGATTACCATCTCTGCGCCTGGAAGTAAATACAATCTCATCTTCTGCTTCGTTGAGTACAGGAGCATAATCATCCCATTCAGAATTGATTTCAGTGCCAATGTTTACAATGGAAAAATTCTGAGGATTAGCAACAAATTCTTTCCCATTCTGACATTCGTAAATATTCCGTTCTACAAGTTCAAGATCAACTTTGAACTTATCTTGCTTGTTAGGGTTTGCTGCTACTTTGTCTTTATACTTGGTATAAAATTCAATGGCTTTATCGAATTCCATTCCGAATTGATAGGCTTGTCCGATTTGATACTCCAGATCAAAGCGATAGTTTTTATCAAGCTCATACACACGCATGAAGTATTGAACTGCAAGATCTTTACCAATGGTTATTAAATGCGCATAACCGGCATCGAAATTTGCTTTCAGGTTAGTTGGATCAGCTGTAGCAGCCATCACGAGAATGTCGCGAATATCATTCTCAGCCTGAGAACTCTTGCGCATGTCCTCGGCCATGGCTAAATACTGTTCAGCTTCTGCTTTTTTGGTGGCATCCTGGCTGTAACCCGCCAAACTCAACACCGCGACAGCTAAAAAAATCAGTACACAACGGATACTGTACATGTCAATAGTCGGTTAATCAAATAAAGTTATGAATAAAAGGCATAACTACGCTTGCCAATATAGAAAAAACCGTCAATTTGAGGACTTCAATTTCGTTGATAAAGCGTTTAAAACTTACATGATACGCGCTTGACGGTAGAATTTAGCGCTTATGGAGATACAACAGGCAGAATTTGTTTCAAGCATTACGGATGTAAAGCAATTAACTGGCAAAAAGCTGCCGGAGTTTGCCTTTATCGGGCGATCAAATGTTGGTAAATCTTCGCTGATCAACATGCTCACTAACCGAAAGAGTCTCGCGAAGGTTTCGAGCACACCTGGTAAAACTCAAACCATCAATCATTATATCATTAACCAGACATGGTACTTGGTAGATCTTCCCGGATATGGTTTTGCCAGCGTAAGTAAGGATACCCATCAAACGTTTGGCAAGATCATTGACAACTATATCCGCGACAGCGAAAATTTCTTTTTCATTTTTGTGTTGATCGACATTCGGTTGGAACCTCAAAAAAATGACTTGAGCTTTCTGGAATGGGCTGGTTCAAACGAAGTTCCGTTGGGAATAATTTTTACAAAGGCAGATAAGCTTGCTACCGGAAAAGTACAACTGCATGTTAATCGATACAATGAAGAATTGCTGAAGCGTTGGGATGAGTTGCCACCGATTTTTTTAACATCTTCTACCGCAAAAAAAGGCAGAGATGAGGTGCTTACTTTTATTGAAAACGCACTTCCGGGGGTGCGCAAAAAATGATTAGTTTTGCCTCTGTTTACAGTTTACGATCATGACATTAGATGACATTGCCACCGTTTCCGGAAAGGGCGGACTTTATAAAGTTTTCAAACCTGCTAAATCAGGAGTAATTCTTGAATCGCTGGATGAGACTAAAACAAAAATTGTAGCTACTGCTAACAATCGCTTATCCATTCTCAGCGAAATTTCAATTTATACAACAACCAAGGAAGGCACTGTACCCTTGATTGATGTTTTCAGGAAGATTAAAACAGAATACGGTGACGATTTAGGCTTGGATGCAGAAGCTGATCCAAGTGAATTAAAGTCATTCATTAAATCGGTTATACCCGAATACGATGAAAGCCGGGTATACGTTTCTGACATTAAGAAGCTTGTGAAATGGTATGGCGTACTTTTAAAATATGCACCTGAAATTCTCGCGCCTTCAGAAGATAAAGAAGACAAAAAGGAAGAGAAGGCTTAATAGCTTTCTGCTTTTAAAACCATATTTTTTGATCCCACATAAAAAGGCGTGCGCTCATGCAGGTCTTTTGGTTTAATATCCAGTACGCTGATTTTACCATTTGTTGCCTTACCCCCTGCTTGCTCAGCTACAAACGCTAATGCGTTACACTCATACATTAACCTAAGCTTTCCATTCATGTCTTTTGCGGTAGCCGGATAAATGTAGATACCGCCCTTTAAAAGATTGCGATGAAAGTCTGCGACTAACGATCCAATGTACCGGCCCGTATAATTTTTCTCTTTACAATACATCACGTAATCTTTTACCGGTTGAGCAAATGAATTATAGGATCCTTCATTGATGGAATAAATTTTTCCATCCTCCGGGATTCTCATATCCGGGTGCGAAAGAAAATATTCACCAAGCGTTGGCTCATAGGTAAACCCATTCACACCATGACCAGCTGTATACACCAACATGGTAGATGATCCGTATAAAATATATCCGGCAGCAACCTGTTCAGATCCTTTCTGTAAAATATCGTCTTCACTGATGGGAGTGTTGACAGGGCTTTTTCTGCGATAAATTGAAAAGATTGTTCCGATTGAAACATTCACGTCAATGTTAGACGAGCCATCCAATGGATCAATAGCAATTACATACTTGCCATCGTTACTCAAATCGACAAATGATTCTGTTTCTTCTGAGATAAGTGCGCAAGCTTCGCCACCTTTTGTAAGCGCTCGCGTAAAACGGATATTCGCGAGTACATCAAGTTTTTGTTGTTGTTCACCGCCCGTATTTTGCGAACCAGCTGAACCCATGATATCGATAAGTCCGGCTTTGCTTACTTCGCGGTTAACCACTTTAGAAGCCAAGGCAATGTCCCGCAGCAATTGAGAAAGCTCGCCACTGGCATAGGCAAACTGATCCTGATTGATTTTAATAAACCGGTCTAGTGCAGTACCAATTGAGTGGGCGATCCGGGATTCTTCCATACTCTTTGCTGCTTGCGTTTTTAACTTCATATTGGGACTGAAATCGGGCTCAAAGTTAGTCCGCAAACGATTGCATTACAATAAAATGAAGGTTTTTAAATTCGGGGGAGCCTCCCTTAAGAACGCATCAGCCATTCAAAATATGGCTTCTATCGTAAAAGCTTACGCTGACAGCCCGTTGCTGGTAGTTGTTTCTGCCATGGGTAAAACAACCAATGCGTTGGAGAGCATCCTTAACACATTTAAGAAAGAAGGGAATTATCAATCCGAAATCCAGACGCTGCGAAACTATCATTTCGAGATTTCTGAAAACTTGTTTGATGACTCTGATCAGGTCAAGAAAAAAATTGACTCAGTCCTTGAAGAGCTAACTGAAAATCTTCAAACACCCGGAGAATACGATCAGGTTTACGACCAGGTTATTTCGTTAGGAGAAGTACTATCATCGGTAATTGTAGCCCACTATTTTACACAGCAAGGTCTCCCCTGCCAATGGCTTGATGCACGGAAATATATCATAACCGACACTGCCTTTCGCGAAGGAAAAGTTGACTGGAAAAAAACGGAGGAACATATTCATCACTTGAAAGCTGACCTGCAGAACAATATTATTCTAACGCAGGGATTTATTGGTTCGAATGAGCTTGGTTTTACCACAACACTTGGGCGTGAAGGTTCTGATTATACAGCAGCTATTTTTGCTTCATGCCTGCAAGCCGAATCGGTTACGATCTGGAAAGATGTTCCCGGTGTTATGAGTGCTGACCCTAAACGTTTATCCAACGCTATTGTATTCGATGAGCTTCCGTATACCGAAGCTGCGGAGATGACGTACTATGGCGCATCGGTTATCCACCCAAAAACAATCAAGCCACTGGCGTTGAAACAAATTCCCTTATACGTAAAGAACTTTGACGATCACACGTTACCGGGAACAAAAATTCATGAGTGCCAGGTTGAGAAGCTTCCACCCTTAATTGTGTTTAAAGACAATCAATGTCTTCTTTCGTGTCGCGTAACCGATTATACATTTATTAACGAAGAGCAGATGAGCATTATCTTCGATGCGCTTGCCGATCTGGACATTAAGGTAAATGTTATGCAAAACTCAGCAATCTCTTTCTCGTTTTGCATTGATTTCCGCGAAAGTAAATTGAACAGTTTACTGGACAGGTTACAGCAATACTTTGAAGTGTACTACAACACCGGCTTAACGTTGATTACAGTTAAGAATTACGATGCAGCTACGTTTGATGAGTATCGTAAAAAGTCCGGAATACTGATTGAGCAATCTTCCCGCTCTACCTTGCAAGTATTGCTTAAGACTTAAGATGTTCCTTTTCCAGGAAATGAATAAATGAATCTGTCGAATGGCTCAGGATGTCAAACACGTTTTGAAATCCGGCTTCATCTCCGTAGTAAGGATCAGGAACTTCATCTCCGGCAGGATTTAAATCAAAACTTCGCATGAGCTTGATCTTGTGAGAATGATCCTTTGCGTTCTCCAGCTTCAGGATATTGGTATGATTGCTCTTATCCATCGCAATAATAAAATCATACGTATCTAAATCCTGCTTCGATAATTGCCGGCCAAGGTGATCAATCATCACCCCATTTTTAAGCGCATTTTTGATTGTACGCGGATCGGGCGTATCCCCAACATGATAATTAGCAGTTCCACAGGAATGAACTTCAACTCGATTCTCTAGTCTTTTTTCCTTGATTTTATGTTTAAAAATAGCTTCTGCAAGCGGAGAACGGCAGATGTTTCCGAGGCAAACAAACAGGATTTTTATCTTTTTCGTGGTCATAAAGCCTTCAAAAATAATGGAAAGTGAGGTTACAAAAATCGCTCACCCGGCATAAATCGACATAGCACAATTTACCGAGTATTGGTTTGAAGAGCCTTCCTCTTGCTCAGAGGGGGCTTTTCTTTTTTGATCAGAGTTCTGCCGGGATTATTAGATTTGTGAAAATCCTGAATCATGGAACTGATAATTGTTACAGAACAACACCAACCCGGCATTGCCTTAATCCAGCTCAACCGTCCGAAAGAATTAAACGCACTCAACCCGCAACTGATGGGTGAAGTTCGGGACGCATTATTACAGCTCGATAAGAATGATAGCGTTAAAGTAATTATCATCACCGGAAACGATCAGGCATTTGCTGCCGGTGCGGATATTAAGCAGATGGCCGATAAGTCAGCCATTGATATGCACATCATGGATCAGTTCAGTACGTGGGATCAAATCCGCAAAACAAAAAAACCAATCATCGCAGCAGTTTCAGGATTTGCTTTGGGGGGCGGGTGTGAGTTTGTGATGACGTGTGATATGGTCATTGCTTCCGAGACTGCGAAATTCGGTCAGCCTGAGATTAAGATTGGAACGATTCCTGGTGCGGGCGGAACGCAACGGTTAACAAAAGCAGTTGGTAAAGCGAAAGCAATGGAGCTAATCCTAACTGGAAGATTTTTATCTGCACAAGAAGCTCACTTCTACGGACTGGTTAACAAAGTTGTTCCAATTGAAATGTATATGCATGAAGCGATTGAGCTAGCCAAAGAGATTGCGCAAATGCCACCGATTGCTGTGCAGCTTGCCAAAGAAGCCATCAACCGATCATTTGAAACTCAACTTGATGAAGGCTTAATGTTCGAACGAAAAAATTTCTACCTCACGTTTGCCTCTGAGGATCAGAAAGAAGGCATGAAAGCTTTTATTGAAAAACGGAAGCCTGTTTATAAAGGAAAATAAAAAAAGCCCTGACAGAATCGTCAGGGCTTTTTTATTAAATAACTATAGAAGAATTAGAGCAGGTTTTTATTCTCACGAATTGAGAATCCAAAACCAACACTAACCATCTTGTATTTTTGGAGCGTGTAATCCCCCACGAAGTAAACTGGTCCAAGCTTCAAGCGCATACCTGCTGTAAAACGTAAGCTCTTGTTTTTGATGGTCATGGAAACCGGATCTTCTATATCGAAATCAGTTGGTGTCGCCTCAATTCTATAAGTCCCATTCATATTAACTTTCGTATTTATATTGGAATATCCAACACCGCCATAAAACGTTATAACTGCTAACCTTTTCGAAATCAAAATCTGGTAAACCATTGAGTTGAACTTATAAACCCCTTCACCATCATCACTGTCTGGTCTGCTATCATCCGGATCATTGTTTGATAAATCCGTTGTTCCTTTCATCGAGTTGTACGCTACGAGAACAGAAAGATCGAATGGCAATAATTTCAGTCCTGGAATATGCTGTTTAACATCATGCTGCACACCAATACCAAACATTGAAATACTTGAACCGCCAGCATCTGCTTTTGCGAAACGTAACTTCAAATCTGTATTCTTAATAATTCCAATACCCAATTGTATAACCGGTACAGGAACACCTGAAACTCCAAGTTCATCTTTTACACCCAAACCCTCAGGGCCGCTAAAGTTAACACTTTGAGTGCCTATGGGTCCTGAACCATCCGGATCGTATGAAGCTGTATAACTGGTTTCATCTTTAGGACCAAAAAAAGTTGGAGCACCTTTACCTGGATTATCAATGTTTCCATTAAAAGTTGTGGTCTGTAAGCCTAATTTATTCGGGTTAAAGTAACTTTCAGATGATGGAATAGTAGCCAGGTTAACAGATATACCAAGGTCAAAGCCTAATGACTTATGCGTAGCAGCTGTGTTATACCAACCGCCTGTCATTCCGTAGGAGATACTTTTAACAGTCGGTTGTAGATACGCTTCAACAAGCTTAGAGGCATCTTCCTTACTTGCGCTTAAGAAGGCAGCAATGTCTTCCTGATTCTGAGCCATCGAAGCGCTCCATGCTAGGGAGATAAGCATTGTTAGGGGAAGTACTTTTTTGTACACTTTATTCATATTTATTGGTTTTCGGTTTTAGACACGTGGTCATGAATCCTAAATTAGGAATTTTGGTAATCATGCCACTTCAAAACTTTTAAATTTATTTGCTAACTACAAGGGAATGAGGCTTTAATGTTAATATTTTCGCACCCAATGTTATTTATTTACAATTCTCTCCTGTTTTTAGTCCGACTCGCGTATTCTGTAGCCGGTTTAGTCAATCCCAAAGCGAAAGCCTTTAACGATGGCCGCAGACAGATTTTCGAAAAAATAAAATCTCAACTGAAATCAAATACCTCGCCTTTGGTTTGGGTACATTGTGCATCGTTAGGTGAGTTTGAGCAAGGCCGGCCGGTTATTGAAAAACTGAAGCAGGAATTTCCAACGCATAAAATACTACTCACCTTTTTTTCACCTTCGGGGTATGAGGTGCGGAAAAATTATGATCAGGCAGATTACATTTTCTATTTGCCTTGGGATACACGAAAAAATGCTTCACAATTAATTTCCATCACCAATCCAACATTGGCCGTATTCATTAAGTATGAATTTTGGTATCACTACACTACCGAATTAAAAAAGAAAAACATTCCGATACTGTCGGTTTCTTCCATTTTCAGAAAAGATCAATTGTTCTTTAAGACATATGGCGAATTCTATCGAAAGATACTTTTCAATTTCAACCATTTCTTTGTGCAGAACGAAGAGTCGGTTAAGCTTCTGCGAAGTATAAAAATTGCAAACTCTACAAAAGCAGGCGACACCCGCTTTGACCGCGTAAATGAAATGGTGAAACGTGGAAGTGATTTACCGATCGTTACGCAATTCAAAGGCAATGAAAAAATAATGGTGATCGGTAGCTGCTGGCCTGAGGATCTGGAAGTACTGATTCCATTCATCAACGAAAATTATCATCACATTAAATTCATTATTGCTCCGCATGAGATAACAGAATCGTTCATGATCAACCTGGAACGATCCCTGAATGCAGAATCACTTCGATATTCAAAAGCGGAAACTGGGAAATCTGAAAATGCGCACGTATTGATCATCGATAACATCGGTATGCTTGGCAGATTGTATAAGTATGGCGAGTTTGCGTACATCGGTGGAGCTTTTGGTAAAGGACTTCATAATATTCTCGAAGCAGCCTGTTATGGGATTCCAATCTTTTTTGGAAACAGAAACTATCAAAAATTTCAGGAAGCTGTTGACCTGATTAATCGTGGGGGTGCTTTTGAAGTGGCGGATTACCTAGACTTTAAAAACAAATACGAAACCGTAACCTTGCCACAAACTTTTTTGCTGGCGTGTGAAGTAACTAGTCAATACGTAGAGGAGAATCTGGGGGCAACTGAAAAGGTGATGCAATACTGCCGCAAATTATTGGCAGGCAATCCGTAACATTGTAAGATGAAAGGGTTAGTCATGCGTTCAACCGGTTCGTGGTATGATGTGCTTACCGATGACGGTAAAGTTATCCCTGCACGAATTCGTGGAAAATTCAGGTTAGACGACATTAAAGAAACCAATCCAATCGCAGTGGGTGACCGGGTTGTGATGGATTTTGAAAACAACGAAGCCATGATTTCACAAATTCTCGATCGCGAAAATTACATGGTTAGGCAATCCGTTAAGAAAGCTCACCAGGCGCACGTAATTGCATCCAATATTGATCAAGCGCTGATCGTTGCAACACTCAAGCTTCCCAGAACTTCTGTTGGATTTATTGATCGGTTCTTAGTCGCGGCCGAATCATTCCGGATTCCACAGGTGATTGTGTTCAATAAAAAAGATTTACTGAATGAAAAAGCGCTTGAAGAACAGCAGCGCCTCATTCAAACGTATGAGAAGACAGGTGTTACGTGCATAGAAACTTCTGCCCTGAATGAAACGCAGGAAAAGGTTCGCGAAATCCTTGAAGGAAAAATTACACTTCTCTCGGGTCATTCAGGTGTTGGAAAATCAACCTTGCTAAACAAAATATCTCCCGAGGTTCAGCAAAAGACCAGCGAGATTTCAGATTATTCTGAAAAAGGAACCCACACAACTACGTTTGCTGAAATGTTCCAGCTTAACAATAAAACTTTTATTATCGACACTCCGGGTATAAAAGAATTCGGGCTGATCAACATGGCGCGCGAAGAGCTATCGGATTATTTTCCGGAAATGCGCGAGGTTCGATTGAATTGCAAGTTCGGGGCGCGTTGTTTGCATTTGACAGAGCCAAAATGTGCTGTGATAGATGCAGTTAACTCCGGTGAAATTGCTGAGAGTCGATATGCCAGCTATTACAGTATGGTTATGGGTGAAGACAATCGTAAATAGCTAGCTATCGTATTTAAAACGCTTATTGCGGATCTGCAAAAAGAAAAACCGCATTGCCGTTACCAGGTTGAGCAATCTCAAATTCAATTTGATCTCGTAAAGAATTCTTTTTGTTAGCGCAAGTTGTTCAGCAGTTGAATTATTCAATCGCAAGATCTTTTCACAAACCTTATATGTTGATTTTGAATGTTTATTGAAAAGCTTAAGCTGTTTATTGCCTAGTGAATTTTTAGAAACTCTTCGCTTAACCAATGCTTCAGGCGAATAGGTGTACTTAAAAGTCCGCGATGAGCGAACCCAAAAATCAAAATCTTCATACGACAGAGCTTCGTCATAGCCTCCCAAAACATCTGCAACCTGTTTGGTAAACATTACCGTAGGCGGACATATAAAATATCTACTGATTACTTCTTTGTAAACATCTCCTTGCGGGATTGTGGTGTGCGGAAATCGATCTGAGTGAAGATAAAGATGTGTTCCATATTCATCAATAATTTCCGCATCTGAAAAGTGGACTCCATAATGTTGTCCTTTTTCCAAGAGAACCTGAACACCTTTTTCAATGCGATCCGGAAGAAGTACATCATCTGCGGCCAAATCAATTATAAAAGAACCTTTTGCTAAGGCCATTCCTTTGTTGAAAGCTTTACAGTTACCCAGATTATGTTTTAATGGAATGAATTCAATATTAGAATGCGAACTGATAATAGTTTTAATCACATTCACACTATTATCCGTACTGGCATCGTCCACTACAATCAGTTGAACGTTTGAATACGTTTGCTTTAAAACCGATTGGATTGCTTCCTCCACAAATCGTTGCTGGTTGTAACAAAGACAAATAACACTCACCAACGGCCTTTCCATTACCCAAGATTTTTGGTAAAGGTAAGCTTACGGGATGCATCTGCGCCAAGGTTGAGCTTGAAATTCAATAAGGATTCATTTAGCTCGCCATCAATATTAGAGGTTCCTAAGTCAAGAAACTTAATGTTCTTAGCCTCACAGAAATTGTAAAGTCCCTCATTCAGCAATACCACTGGGCTTAAAAGATCATACTCACTGGCGTGATCGTGATAAAAATTATATAACACATGATCGTATACCCGAATTGAAATGTTTGCTGCTACAAGTTGACTTTTGTCAACAACTGCGGTAAGTATTATGCGTTCAGGGAAAGTTTTAGCCAGTTTTTGAATCTCATCAAACGACATGCTTAGGGCATAGCCCTTCTCTTCGCGACAGGCTTCCAAAAAAATATAAATCTTCTGAAGTTGTTCTAGCGGAATGATTTCGAATATCAACTCACTTTCACGGCACTTACGCAATCTTTTCTTTTCCGATTTATGCAATCCCGATTCAAACGGCTTATCGGTAATGGAAATTACCGCACTGGTTTCTTCTTTTATTACTTGGTAGTTTAACTTGTTCAGTACCGTTACTAATAATTTATTCCTTTCAGAATAAAGCTCAGGTTGATTTTTAAGAACGATTGACTTAACCTTTCTATCGCTCAACTGCTTCTCACAATACGTAATGAATTCTGATAAAGTCACATCCGTTATAGAATCAGAAAATAAATATGATCCAAACGGACTACGATAAGGACTTGTTGCTTCGTTAGTGTCTACGTGAAAATGAACAAGTCCTTCTATAATCTCATTTCGTTTAATATAAAACGTAATCCACCCTGAAGTGACTTGCAACTTTAAATGATTGGCATCATGAAATATTCCGGCATCAAGATTAGATTTTAATCCTTCCGGTGATCCTTCATGAAACGAGAACGGCACAATTAAATTAATATGGGATTCCCGCCTTTTTGTAAAGAAAGTGCATGAGCCAGGCTGGTCCGATCATTAAGAACTGGATGTCTTTCAGGAAGGAAGGTTTCTTACCTTCAACTTTATGGCCATAGAACTGGCCAATCCAGGCTACAACAAAAATAATCACGCTTACTAACCATAACGGAGCGAAATCCAGACGAACGATCAAATTCACAAGAAATAAACACAGCACGCCAAACAGCATCATTCCAACCGCTAATGAGATGGACAGCGATACATAATAAACAATGACCAGCACCAACAATACAGTTGCCCAATTTGCATACGGGCTACCATCCATTAATCTCACCAAAGGTTCAGCCGGGATTGAAGCAATCAACCCTACAATGCTGAAAAAAATCAGCGGAACACAAATCCAGTGAATTGCCTTGTTGGTTTCGTTCTGGTGACTTTCACCATACTCCAGAAAAAGTGCATCAATTTTTTTCATAGGAATAAGCTTTGGGTGAAGTTACAAAAATCTAGTTAGGAAACTTTGGTTTTAACTTTGTCCCAGCTTTTGATCTGCCAAAAAATCTTGCCAGTCGTCAGGTTATTTCCTTGTGCGTCATGAATTTTAACTTCGCACGGAACTACAACAGCATCCTGAGTTTTTAATGGTGTTATAATATTGTCATCCAACCAAGATCGTGAAATTGAAAACTCAGCATAGGAATCCATTTTTCCCTGATAGTGATAATCCATCTCCAGTCTGGGCATAATCAAGCGATATTTTTTCATGTCCAAATTACTGATCAGCAGAAAGCCAGTAGTGAATTCTGAAATAGTAGCTAATGAACAGGCATGCAATCCCCGAATGTGATTGAAATTACTTCGCCTATAGGGAATCAGCGTCTTGATCCGAAAATCTTCCAGTTCAACAATTTTAAATCCGTGTGGTTTGTTAAAAGGGATTGTTCGTGCAAGCGACCAATTTAAAATGCTTCTATAGAAGGCCGAAGTCTTGGCTTTTTGCAGAATTTTCTCCGGGTTTAGCATGCGCTACGTGATTTAGTTAATGAAAGTTACCTGAAATTTATGTAACCCCTAACAAGGGATTCCGTTTGCGATTTTAATCGCAGAATAAACTTCTGACAGACCTACCGAAAGACCTCCCAATTTATTTTAAAACCAACCCCAACCATTTTCTGACCATGGAAAAGACTGCCCAAATTTTCGCAACACTAAAAGAAAGATTTTCACTAGTAGATATTGTGCTTATGGCACCAGCAGTACTTGTTATTGTGCATGGATTTGTGCGTTAAATGCATGTAATTTCAGGCATGCAAAAAGTAATTGTTCTCGGTGCCGGCCTTGTTGGAAAAGCAATGGCTATTGATCTTTCGAAAAAATTTGATGTTACGTCTGCGGATTTCAGCGAAGAGGCGCTAACCACGCTGAAACAGCATAACATTAAAACACAAAAGCTTGATTTCAGTGACCTGAAACTCCTTGCGCAAACAATCAAACCTTTTGATCTGGTGATTGGAGCGGTGCCGGGCTTCATGGGCTTTAAAACCGTGAAGACAGTTATTGAAAGCGGAAAGAATATGGTTGACATTTCTTTCTTCCCGGAAGATCCGTTTTTACTGGATGACCTTGCCAAAAAACATAATGTAACGGTTATAACGGATTGTGGCGTTGCGCCAGGCATGGGCAATATCATATTAGGTTATCATAATAAACGTATGACCGTAAAATCATATGAATGTCTTGTAGGCGGATTGCCCCTTGTACGTGAATGGCCTTATGATTACAAAGCTGTTTTTTCACCGATTGATGTTATTGAGGAATACGTTCGCCCTGCGCGCTATGTTCAGAGCAGTGAGATTGTAACGAAAGAAGCATTATCTGATTCAGAGCTGATCAAGTTTGACGGTGTAGGAACGTTAGAGTCGTGGAATTCAGACGGACTTCGGTCATTGATTAAAACGATGCCCAACATTCCGAACATGATTGAAAAGACTTTACGCTATCCAGGCAACATTGAATATCTCCGCGTATTGCGTGAGAGTGGATTTTTCTCGTATGAAGAGCTCGATGTAAAAGGCCAAAAAGTTCGGCCGATTGATCTTACGGCAAAGCTTCTCTTTCCAAAATGGAAATTAAAACCAGGTGAAGAAGAATTCACCGTTATGCGTATCCGGATTAGCGGAGATGAAAATGGAGCAAAGAAAACTTATCAATATAATCTCCTTGATCGTACAGATAAAGTCAGTGGAACATTATCGATGGCACGAACCACAGGCTACACGTGTACAGCTGCTGCGCATTTGGTAGCGGATGGGAAATTCACTCGCAAAGGAATTTGTCCGCCAGAATATTTAGGCGAAGCCGAAAATCATTTTGAGTTTGTTCAGCAATACCTGAAAGACCGAAATGTAAATTATCAGGTTACCGTTAAATAGTTATTGCTTGTAAGGCTTTACTGTTGGAATCCAGCGCGGAACATTTTCTTTGTAGACAAGATATTCATCGCCAAATCTTGTATAAAGATCAGGCTCTTCTTTCAATAAGAAGTAGGTTGTATTGATCGGAAAAAAGATGCCTGACCAAATCAGAATATTTGTTGAGTGAAGAATAAAAGACTCTCCGATTAACGTAAAAAAAACTCCTGTGATCATCGGATTGCGACAATAACGATACGGGCCGAAGACAACCAGTTTTTGTGTAGGTGTCCACGGAGCAAGTGTACCTTTTCCTATTTTTCTAAAAAGTGATACCGTATATAGGAAAAGCGAGAGCCCTGACAACGCGATCAATCCTCCTATTGTCTTTATTAAAAAAGTGTCAGGAATATGTTGTTGTGCAGGATTATAAATCCAATAAGGAACGATTACCGTAACCGTAAAAGGCAGGATTAATATATCCCGCATATGTTTTAGCAGCGATGGACTCTGTTCACTCAACTTTTAGCAAGCTTGCTCTTGCGGTATCCGTATGCGAAGTAAATAGCCAATCCTAACGCCATCCAGAGGAAGAAATAGCCCCAACTGTCTGCCGGAATTTCAATCATTAGGTAGGCACAGAACATAACACCTAAGATTGGAATCAATGAATACTCATAAATAATAGTAAGAATTGTTAGCACAGATGCGAGTACCAGGAAAATCATAAATAAGACTACTTCAGCAGTCATCTCCACATCAAAGATTGTACTGATTCTGGTTCTGAATAAGTAAACAAACAACGCTAGTAATAGTGGAACAATGAACCTACCATTGATGTACGGGAGTCGGAATTTGCCTGGCTCCTTCGCTATACGTGGTAATAAAAGTACACCACCAGAAACAAGCACGAACGCGAACAGCGTTCCAATACTCGTCATGTTAGTCATGAAATTACTTTGCATAAACAAAGCCGGTATGGCAACCAAAATCCCTGTAACGATTGTAGCAAAAGATGGAGTTTGGAATTTCGGGTGAATGGTTTGGAATTTTTTCGGGAGCAATCCATCGCGGCTCATGCTCATCCAAATGCGTGGCTGACCTAATTGAAAGACAAGCAATACGCTCGTAGTTGCAACAACTGCACTGACCGATACAATTTTCTCAATCCAGGGTGCGCGGTTTTCAAATACAAAGGCCAATGGATCATTGACCCCGTTGAACTTAGAATAATTTTCTATGCCGGTTAACACAAGTGCAATCAACACATAGAGTACTGTACAAATTACAAGTGAATACATCATCCCTTTTGGGATATCGCGTTGCGGATTTTTACATTCCTCTGCTGTTGTGGAGATTGCATCAAATCCAATATAAGCGTAGAACACAGCAGACACTCCTTTTAATACGCCTTCAAATCGATTGGGCAGAAATGGTGTCCAATTATTAACATCCACAAAGAAAGCTCCGGCAATAATCACGAAAATGATCACAGCAACTTTAAAGATAACCATGTAATTGGCTGAGTTTTTACTTTCTTTTATCCCGATATAAGCAAGCCAGGTGACGAGTCCGACAACAATAAATGCCGGAAGGTTAAAGAAGATGTGATTACCTCCGATTATCGGAGCGGTGTTCCAGGCATTAATGGCAAATTCATATTTCTTAACATCGGCTGCATTAGAAAAATTTCCAGCTGCCATAAACTTTGTTGCTTCATTAAAAGCATCACGTGCTGTTGTGGTGTCAATCAGCATCCAATCTGGAAGATGGATGTTGAAAATATGAACTAATAAATTATTAAAATATGTGCTCCAGGAGATAGCAACAACAATATTTCCAATCGCATATTCAAGAATTAATGCCCAGCCTATAATCCAGGCGATTATTTCACCAAACACAACATACGAATACGTATAAGCACTTCCCGATACCGGTACGCGACTCGCAAATTCTGCATAGCACAAAGCCGAGAAACCACAAGTAACGGCAGTGATCACAAATAGAAGAGAAACTCCGGGTCCACCGTTAAAGGCTGCTTGGCCGATGGTTGAAAAAACTCCGGCTCCGATAACCGCTGCGATACCCATCGCAGTAAGGTCGCGTACACCGAGAATTTTATTTAATTGATGACCATGCCCGTCCGGGACAACATTTGAAATGGGTTTCTTTCGGAAGATAGAGCCGGCCATGGGTTAAGTTTTTAGGAACTGTAAAGTAGCAAAAAAGATCAGGATTCTGTGGATTCAAGCATTAACCGGATGATTCCTTACATGAAAGTCTGTAGGGAAAGTTGCGTGCTTACATTTTTGTGTCTCAGAAGTCGTTCTATCTTTGCGCTTTCTGAAGAATGAGTGGGGTGAATCCAGGTAAGACAATTTCTCATGATGAGATCAACGCGCTTCCGCTGAAGGCGTTCATGGGAGAAATTCTGCTCATCACAAAAGCCGAACAGCTACCGGAAGTATTTGCTGAAATTCAAAAACATAACGTTGTTGGATTTGATACCGAAACGAAACCTGCATTTGTTAAAGGGCAGGTATTCAAGGTTGCGCTTCTTCAACTCGCTATTCCTGGAAAAGTTTTCCTCATCCGGTTAAACATGACCGGGCTTACAAAGGAGATCACCAATTTCTTCGAGAACGGTAACATTATCAAAGCAGGCGTTGGCCTCCGCGATGATATTAAAACACTACATCGATTAAGCAACTTTACACCCGAAGGTTTTGCCGAGCTTTCAACCATGGCGCGTGAAACCGGATTTGAAGTGGAGAGCGTAAAAAAATTAACCGCGTTATTATTAGGCTTTAGAATTTCAAAAGGAGCACAAACATCAAACTGGGAAGCTGAACAATTGAATGAGAAACAAATTGTGTATGCCGCCACCGATGCCTGGGTTTGTCTGGAGATTTATAAGAAATTAAAAAAGGGCGTATAACCGCCCTTTTTTTGTATTCGCAAAAATTATTAAATCACATTATTCTTTCTTCGTTGCGCCTTTTCCGGAGATTGAATTTCTCATATCCGTATCAGACTGAACATTTTGCATTTTGTAGTAATCCATCACACCAAGATTACCTTTAATAAAGGCTTCAGCAATTGCTTTTGGAATTTCAGATTCAGCCTGAATTACATTTGCACGAGCTTCCTGAGCTTTCGCGATCATCTCCTGCTCTAATGCAACCGCCATCGCTCTTCTTTCTTCCGCTTTTGCTTCCGCAACTTTTAAGTCAGCAGTAGCCTGATCGATTTGAAGCTTTGCGCCAATGTTAGCGCCTACGTCAACATCAGCAATATCAATGGAAAGAATTTCAAAGGCTGTTCCGGCATCAAGTCCACGGGATAAAACGTGTTTAGAAATTTTATCAGGACTTGACAATACTTCTTTGTGCGAAGCTGCAGAACCAATAGATGAAACAATACCTTCACCAACACGAGCCAGAATTGTGTCCTCACCGGCACCACCAACAAGCTGTTGAATATTTGCCCGAACCGTTACCCGCGCAACAGCAATCAACTGAATACCATCCGCTGCCACGGCTGCAACTTTGGGTGTTGTAATCACTTTCGGATTAACTGATATCTGCACAGCCTGAAATACATCACGACCAGCAAGATCAATAGCAGTAGCCTGCTTGAACTCAAGGTGAATGTTTGCTTTGTCGGCAGAAATCAATGCACGAATTACGTTTGGAACATTACCTCCTGCGAGGTAGTGAGTTTCAAGTTCGTTTGAAGTAAGTTTCAATCCGGCTTTTGTTGCTGTGATTAAGGAATCAACAATAACGCGTGGCGGAACTTTACGAATGCGCATGAATACAAGTTCCACTAACCCGACACGAACGCCTGAAAATAAGGCCGTGATCCAAAGATTAACCGGAACGAAATAAAGAAAGATGAAAAACAGGATTATCGCTGCAAAGACTATCACTATTAGAGCTACGGGTTCCATATGTTAAATATTGGGGGTTATTGAATTGGTTCTACTAAAATATCGTTTACGCGGATCTTTATGATCTTGATGCGAATCGCATTCGCCACATATTCTCCGGTTGTTTTTACTTCGAAAATCTTTCCGTTAAAATCCGCACTACCCATTGGACGTAAAGCCGAAACGGTTACTCCTTCTTCACCTTCGTTCAAGTGCGCAGTCATGCCTTCATTAACTTTGCTTTTAATAGCTGACTTATTGGAAACTTTATTCCAGGCTCCATTTCGGAAACTTAAATAAAGCGCTACACCGGTTATCACTCCGGTTCCTAACAAAACGTAAAAACCAATTTGATTATCATATTGCTTGTAGGCAAATACAACTCCGGCAACAATAAAAATTGCGCCCAATAGTCCAACCACAGTTGTTCCGGGGATAAAGACCACTTCAGCAATAATGAGCACGATTCCGGCAAGGATAAGCGCTGCAATAATCAACCACATATACCAACGAATTTAGGGGAATCAAAAATACACAATTTGCCGATCAATATGCTTGCGCAAAGAGCACCCTTTTTGAGGATGGCTTTCCGGAATATACACATACACCCGCTTCCTCCACAGCATCCAATGGAATGCAGCGAATGGTGGCTTTTGTCTCATCTTTAATAGCGGCTTCCGTTTCTTTCGTACCGTCCCAATGTGCCAGAATAAACCCGCCTTTTCCTTCCATTACTTTTTTAAAGTCAGCGAAAGTATCAACAGAAGTAGTCATGTCATCGCGAAGCTTGAGTGCTCTTTGATGAATGTTTTTCTGAATATCGTCTAACAATACCAACACATCTACCGCAACGGTATCCATGTTCATTACTTTTTTCTCTTTGGTATCTCTTCGGGCAACTTCTACGGTTCCGTTTTCAAGATCACGCGGACCAATAGCCAATCGCACAGGCACGCCTTTCAATTCCCATTCAGCAAACTTAAAGCCTGGTTTATGCGTATCGCGATTATCAAACTTGACGGTGATGTTATGCTTACGCAGCTCCGCGCTGATCTCATTTACTTTAGCAGAAATCTTTTCAAATTCTTCATCACTCTTAAAGATTGGAACGATCACTACGTGAATAGGCGCCAACTTAGGTGGTAATACCAATCCATCATCATCCGAATGCGCCATAATTAATGCACCCATTAATCGTGTGCTTACACCCCAAGATGTTCCCCAAACATATTCCAGTTTTCCATCTTTACCGGCAAACTGCACGTCAAACGCTTTTGCAAAATTTTGTCCGAGGAAATGGGATGTTCCGGCTTGCAATGCTTTACCATCCTGCATCAATCCTTCAATACAATACGTATCAATCGCGCCCGGAAATTTTTCACCTTCCGATTTCTTTCCTTTCACGACAGGCAATGCCATGTGGCGTTCTGCAAACTCCGCATACACATCCAGCATCTGCAACGTTTCTTTTACCGCTTCCTCGGAAGTAGCATGCGCTGTGTGGCCTTCCTGCCAAAGAAATTCTGCAGTTCTTAAAAAAAGACGTGTACGCATCTCCCAACGAACAACGTTTGCCCATTGGTTGATCAGAATTGGAAGATCCCGGTAGGATTGAATCCATTTCTTGTATGCATTCCAGATTATAGTTTCGGACGTTGGACGAACGATCAGTTCTTCTTCCAGTTTCGCGTCCGGATCAACAATAACACTTTTTCCATCTTCTGAGGTTTTCAGGCGATAGTGTGTTACGATGGCACACTCTTTTGCAAAGCCTTCGATGTGACTGGCTTCTTTTGCCAGATACGATTTAGGGATGAATAACGGGAAATAAGCATTTACGTGACCGGTGTCTTTAAACATCTTGTCAAGTACTTGCTGCATTTTCTCCCAGATACTGTAACCGTAAGGCTTAATGATCATACAACCACGCACATCGGAATGCTCGGCCAGGTCTGCTTTTTTCACTAACTCATTGTACCACAACGAGTAATCTTCACTTCTTGTTGGTAATGCCTTGGCCATGTTGGTATAATTATTGCCTTTTTTGAACTATCCGGCAAATATAAAGCAGTAAGGTTTGGAATAAAGGGGTTCGTTCAATTTCTGTAGTCTTTACCCCATCAAATTTGTAAGTTTAGGGAACACTTTTTCCGGGTTTAAACGTTATTATAACAACATAACATCGGTATTATGAAAACAGGGATTGTCTTAGCGAGTTTATTGGCGACAGTAACCGTGCTGCAGGTTTCAGCACAACGCGCAGAAAATGATGATATGTACTTTCGTGCTAAAGATCGCGAAAGAAATAAAGCTATAGATGCAGAAGAAATAACAGCGTCTGTTAAGACCAGAAATAAAAAAACTGAGGAAGTTGTTGTTGAGGAAGATTACAACTCAAACCCTACGGACAGTTATTCCGCGAGAAACGTAAATCCTGAATATGTTTCCCGCTCCAGCTCTGAACAAGCAAGTGAAGATGAGAGCAATTATTACCTAGAAGGTTATTCTCCGGCTACATCAAACAATAATTTTAATAACAGCTATTACAATAATGCTAATTGGGCACAGAACAGTTATTATTCTAATGCGGGTTGGGGAACAAGTGCATACTATGGAGGCTGCGGATATTGCGGTTCCTCGTGGGGCATGAATAGACCTTATGGAGGATACGGATATTATAACGATTTCTATTCTCCATATGGTTATGGATATCCTTCATCTGGCTGGTCTGTTACATTGAGCTATGGAAATTATTGGAATCCGTATAGCAACTTTGGATATGGTGGTTATCCATACTACGGAGGCTACGGATATTCCAACTACTATGGTGGTGGAAACTATTACGGAGGAGGTTACTATGAGAACCCAAGAGTAGTGAATTATGGTAAGCGTCCATCCAGTCGCACAGCGGTAGTACAACCTAGAGAAGGTCAAACTCGAACCCGTACAAATACAGTTACAGGTAGTGACAGAAATAACACCACCGTTACCCGTAATCGTACGCGTCAGTCACAAGATGAATACTATGTAAGACCCGCCAGAAGAACATCTGGTTTTAACAATTCAACAAGACCTTCTAATTCGAACACTAATACACGGAGCAACTCAGGTAATTTTTCTTCGCCTTCTTCTCAGCCTTCACGAACGTATAGCCAACCTCGTGAAAGAACGCCTTCTTATAGTCCATCCTCTTCTCCGTCACCTTCAAGGAGCAGCAGTGGCGGAAGTTCATCCGGATCATCGGGTGGTGGTAGAACACGAGGTCGGGATTAATACAATCAGTTTTAGCAAATTCAACGTATGAGGTCTTTTAAAATATGCCTTAGTGTAATTCTTATGTCCTGTTCAGCAGGCGCGTTTGCACAAGAAATTATACAGAACGCATTATTATTCAGCAGAACCAAGCCGGGGGGAAGTGCCCGTATTCAAGCGATGGGTGGAGCGCAAGTGGCATTGGGCGGAGACTACAGTTCAGCCTTATCAAACCCTGCAGGCTTGGGGATGTATAATCGCTCGGAGTTTACCTTTAGTCCCGCATTGAATTTTTACAATTCCGATTCGGAGCATTTAGGTACCCGAATGAACGATTCTAAGACTGTTCTTAATATTCCAGGAGTAAGCTACGTTCGTCATTTGCCAATGGAAAAAGGTGGCTTTCTTGGCGGATCATTTGGGGTAAGCTTATCTCGTATCAATGACTTTCAAAATACATTTCAATATGGCGGAAGTGATAACTTCACGTCCATTGTTGACTATTTTCAGGAAGATGCCCAAGGACTTGATCCGGAAGAATTTCGGGATGTAAGAACTCAATTAGGATATGACAATTACCTGATCGAATCAGAATCGTATGATGGCGGAAGTGATACAGATTACTTTTCCTTTTTAAATCCGGACGGCCCGACAGATGTTCGTACATTAGACAGAAGGGGCTCCGTTAATATTCGAGGAGCTCAGTACCAGGTTTCGTTTGCCTATGGCGGAAACTTCTCTGACAAGTTTTACTTTGGAGGAAGCGTTGGCCTTACATCAATACGCTATAAATACAGAGCAGCGTATGGTGAATCAAACTTTCAATTTTCGCTTGATCCCAGCTACCAACCACTTTCTGATCTCAGCATGGAGGAAACCATTGATATCAGAGGCTCTGGTTTGAACCTTACACTTGGTATGATATATAGGCCTGCGAATTTTGTTCAGGTAGGTGCTTCGTTTGTAACACCAACGTTCTACACCTTAACAGATACTTATTTTGCCCGTCTTAATTCACAGTGGAATAACTTTGAATATGACCCAGTGACAGGTGATCCTAAAACGTTAAGCAGTGAGGGAAGTGAATTGAGCTCATCCATAGTTTCTGAGTACAACTTGGTTACGCCATTAAAATTCAGCACAGGGGTTGCCTTTTTTATTGGCAAGTATGGCTTCATAACAGGGGATGTGGAATTTACTAACTACAGTAAGGCAAAGTATAATTCAGAAGTAACCGGAATTTCTTACCAGTTTGAAAATGATATTATAAAATCTGCCTATAAAGCTGTGACAAACTTCCGATTGGGAGGCGAATTCAGGTATGATATATTCAGATTGCGCGGGGGCTATAGCATTCAAAACAATCCATACCACGATGTTAGCTACGAAACAACGACCATTAGTGCCGGTGCCGGACTAAAGTTTAAAGAGTTCTTCATTGATGCGGCATGGTTGAGAAGCAAAGGTGCTTCACAATTTAGTGCATTCGCCTTTCAAGATGGCACTGGTCCGGTAGCAGCATTAGAAAACACGCTGACAAGCTTTATGATTACAACAGGCTTTAATTTTTAGTCTTTAGTTGTTGTAAAATTTCCGCTATAGTAGTTTCTCCACCCTTTAATATAAGTTCTGCCTGTTCGTAAAATGGTAATCTGTTAACTGATAACTTTTCAAGTTTATCTTCTAAACTTTCATCATCAGATTTCATCGTCATCAATGGA
Organism: Cyclobacteriaceae bacterium; assembly: GCA_965227265.1. Classification (GTDB taxonomy): domain Bacteria; phylum Bacteroidota; class Bacteroidia; order Cytophagales; family Cyclobacteriaceae; genus UBA2336. The sequence continues at coordinate 2,880,108 of OZ245738.1, forward strand.
CGGGTGTTTTCTGATGCACGAAGACGTTCCGCGATTTCAGTTATATGTGTATTTAGAAAAATACTTGTGCCCGTCTGATTAATGAACTTCATATTATCATGAAAACAAGGCGTACCTCCACCGCAGGCCATAACAAATTCTGGCGCTTTACTTTGTTGCCGCAAGGCAACAGCTTCCAGGTTTCTAAAATACTCCTCACCCTTGTCCGAAAAAATTTTGCTGATTGATAATCCGGCTTCCTGTTCAATAGCCTGATCAAGATCGATAAATGGAATCTTTGCCTTATCTGCCAGCTTCTTCCCGAGAAAGCTTTTGCCCGAACCCGGTAAGCCAATGAGATAAACTTTCATGAAGGTTAGTTAACAAGTTCCAGCACTTCGGCTGCGTCCGGTGTGTCGTTGTGATGCCACATGCCTTTTACGGTTCCATCAATCCAAAGTGTAATTCCTGGATTGGAACGAACAATGGTTTTTAATACTGTACCATCCGTAAAGAAATAAGGTACTGCCAATTGATTCTGATGACGGAAAGCATCTATTTCTTCGCTTGGAGATGCGGTCAAAATCATTATGTCAATCTTTCCATCCAATGCTTTTGTTAAGCTTACGATTTCAGCGATATTCTTGTCGGATGCTTTTTTAACATCGTACATAATAATTAATAGTTTTTTACCGGTAAAGGTTTGCTGTGTTACATCTTCCCCTTCCGGAGTGGTCACTGAAAAGTCTGTGATCTTAGCGACAGCTTTATCTGAATTTAAAACACGGGAGCTTTTATAGGTGTAGCCGTCCATTAAAAAAGTTTGGGAAGCAACTTCTTTTCCATCCTTCTCAAATATGTATTCAATAATGGGTTGCTCCTGCGGTTTCATCTGTTCGGCAATATTATTACCAATGCGATACGCCCGGAAATCAATAAACGGTAAATGACGGATTGCATAAACTCCCAGGAATGTGCTGAGAATCGTTACTCCTAAAATAACGGCATGACCTTCACGCGTTCTCAACACAGGTTCATAACGCTTATGATGCCACAGAAGATGAAGCACAAACAACATCAAAACAATATCCTTTGTAAACGATTCCCAAGGTGTAAGTTTAATCGCATCGCCAAAGCAGCCACAGTCAGTAACTTTATTAAAGTAGGCAGAATAAAATGTGAGAAACGTGAAGAATAACAGCAGTGCAAAAAGCACCCAGGTTGTAATCTTCATTTTGTAATTAATCAAGACTGCTACACCCAAAACAATCTCAAGCACTACCATAATGAACCCAATCTCTAAGGCATACGGGATAAAGATTTTGAAGAACGAACCGAAGTCTGCAGCAAACACTTCGAAGTATTCGTGCATTTTAATTTCCGTTCCAACAGGATCATTCAATTTGATCAACCCGGAAAAAATGAATAGTCCGCCTACAAAGAATCTGGAAAACTGGTCTATTACTTTACGAATCATTTCTTACCTGCTTTTAATAGTATCATCGCGAATACTGCGTAATTGATCATATCCTGGTAATTAGCTTTCACACCTTCGCTCACCAATGTTTTACCCTGATTGTCCTCAATTTGTTTCACTCTTAACAATTTCATAAGAATTATGTCGGTGATGGAGCTTACACGCATGTCGCGCCAAGCCTCTCCGTAATCATGATTTTTATCTTGTTGCAGGGAAAACGTTTCGTTTACCATTTTATCGTATAGCGGTTCAAGCTGTTCAAATGTCATTTCCGTTTCCCGTGAGCCTGATAATTCTATTTGAATCAGTGCCATAATGCAATAATTAATGATCGCGATAAATTCATCGGTAATCGGATCGTCTATTTTTTGGGTGCCCTTTTCCTGGATGCTGCGGATGCGTTGAGCTTTGATGAAAATCTGGTCGGTAATGGAAGATAGTCTTAGAATTCTCCAGGCCGTTCCGTAGTCCCGGGTCTTCTTCTCGAAGAGGGTTTTGCAAGTGGCGATCACCTGTTTATATTCGGAGGCGGTTTTATCGATCAAAATTGTCGCTTTAAACTGTAAACATAAGTCCAAATTTATAATCTGTGAAATCGAAAGTTCCCACAAATCGTTCCGCCAAAACCTTAAATGTTAAGGGAAAGCTTGTGGATTTAAGCTCACCGGTTGTTATGGGAATTTTAAACGTCACACCCGATAGTTTTTTTGAAGGAAGTCGGTTTACTACTGAGAGCGAAATTTTAAAGCAAACTGAAAAAATGCTTTCGGAAGGCGCTACATTTATTGATGTGGGCGGCTACTCTTCCCGTCCAGGCGCGGAGGATATTTCAACGGAAGACGAGCTCGCCCGAGTTTCAAAAGCAATTAAAGCAATCATCAAAGAGTTTCCGAAAGCAATTATTTCGATTGATACTTTCCGGGCTGAGGTAGCGAAACAATCTGTACAGGAAGGTGCATCCATCGTTAATGATATTTCAGCTGGAGATCTGGATCCGAAAATGTTTGAGACTGTCGCTTCGTTAAAAGTTCCGTACATCGCTATGCACATGCGTGGCAATCCGCAAACCATGAAAGGGCTTACTTCTTACAATAACCTGGCGAAAGAAGTAATGGATTATTTTATTGAAAAGATCAATCGTTTAAAATTGCTTGGAGTTAATGATGTTATTATTGATCCCGGTTTTGGTTTTGCAAAAACTATTGAACAGAATTTTGAACTTCTATCGCATCTCGATTACTTTAAAAATCTTGACCGCCCAATCCTTGCCGGACTTTCACGAAAATCCATGATCTGGAAAACATTAGGTGTTACCGCTGACGATGCGCTAAATGGAACAACGGCTCTCAACATGGTTGCATTATCAAAAGGCACGAACATTTTACGCGTACATGATGTGAAAGAAGCTATCGAAGCTATTCAGCTGAATGCTAAACTATAAGCGTCTTACCGGAAGTTTGCGTTTTATACCGCTAAACACTTCACCGCCTGCGTACTTCTGTTTACATTTGCGCCTATGGTACTGCTATTCCGTATCGGTTTCCTCGAAGTTGCCTGGGTTGATGTCATCGACATCGCACTTGTAAGCATTTTGCTTTACCAGATTTATAAGTTGATCCGCGGAAGTATAGCGGTTAACATCTTTCTTGGAATTCTAGCGCTCTATTTTATTTATCTCATTGTTCGGGCTGCCCAGATGGAATTACTGACAACCATTCTCGGGCAGTTTATGGGTGTGGGGGTGCTGGCTATGATCATTTTGTTTCAGCCGGAAATCCGAAAATTTTTATTGGTGATCGGACGCGGAACGGAGTTTCGGGAAAATTTCCTGAGGAATCTTGCCAGCGGAAAACATGTATACCACGATGATTTCGATATTCATCAGGTAACAGAAGCGGTAAAAAATTTGAAAGCATCAAGAACCGGGGCATTGATTGTTTTCTCACGCGATACAGAGTTAAAATTCTATATCCAGACAGGGGATGCGCTGGATGCTGAAGTAACAAAAGGTTTGTTGATCTCGATCTTTAATAAAAACAGTCCGCTCCACGATGGCGCGGTTATTATTTATAAAGGGAGAATTAAAGCTGCACGATGCGTTTTACCGGTAAGTGAGAACGATCACCTTCCAGCCAATTACGGTTTGCGACATCGTTCCGCAATCGGCATGTCTGAAAGCACCGATACACTGGTCGTGGCAATCTCAGAAGAAACAGGTAGATTAATTTTGGCTCGTAATGGCAAATACATTAAAGGCTTAAAGCTTAAGCAGGTTGAGACCAAGATCCTGGAATACCTGCACAACGAAGAACCGGAGATCTGGGAAGATGTAACCGTAGAAGAGACCGAAGAAGCAAAATAGCCTGCTTAACAATTCCGTAACATTTAAAATCAATCTTCGTATCTTTGTTCAACTAACAACAGGAGGAACATACGATGGGGAAACTCAAGCAAGCCAGTCCGGTAAAATTTTACTTCGCAAAATTTTTCTTTCTTGGATTTGCACTTCTTCTATGGGCAGTGTCGTTTGCACTAGCCGTGAGTTTTGAGAACACTCCCAAAAACACCGCAGCAATTTTTATCTTCATCAGCTTAGGCTGCATTTTCTTTGTCATATTTTTCTTCCTGATGGAAGTTATGAGACGTGTGGCTATCGGCAAGGACAAAGTTGTTGTAATCGAACTTGGCAGGAACCAAACCTTTCAATGGCCGGAGATCAAATCGATCAAACTTATTCCTGTGTTCAACGTGTATAAAATGAGGCTTAAAGACCGCAAGAAGCCAATTTACTTTCTGCCCTCTAAGAACATCGAGCCTGCATATGATTTGCTGGCCGAAGACACCTCCAAAATGGGTGACATTGTAAACAAGAATAAAAAGAAGCTGGGTATCTAAACTACTTCAATACACCCAATTCCTTCCCAACTTCTGTAAATGCTTTAATGGCTTTATCAAGATGATGACGCTCATGCCCAGCAGATATCTGAACCCGAATGCGCGCCTGGCCTTTTGCCACAACCGGAAAGAAGAATCCGATTACGTAAATGCCTTTGTCTAAAAGTTTTTCTGCAAACTTTTGCGCTAATGGTGCTTCGTAAAGCATAATCGGAACGATAGGATGTTCGCCTGGTTTGATATCAAAACCTGCTTTCGTCATTTCCGTTCGAAAATATTTAGTATTCTCTTCGAGCTTGTCGCGCAAAGCTGTTGTTTCCGAAAGCATATTGAACACTTCGATCGAAGCGCCAACAATAGAGGGAGCTAACGTATTGGAGAATAGATATGGCCGTGATCGCTGGCGAAGCATTTCAATAATTTCTTTTCTGCCGGAAGTAAATCCGCCTGAAGCACCGCCTAATGCTTTACCTAACGTTCCGGTAATGATATCAACTCTTCCCGTTACGCCTCGGTATTCCGGAACGCCACGGCCAGTTTTACCAATAAATCCGGAGGAGTGACATTCGTCTGTCATGACTAACGCTTCATATTGATCTGCGAGGTCACAGATCTTATCTAATTGAGCAATTGTTCCATCCATCGAAAATGCGCCATCGGTAACAACAATGATTTGATTCGCGCCAGCTGCTTTAGCATCTTCAAGTTGTTTTTTCAAATCATCCATGTTGTTATGCTTGTAGCGGTAACGCATGGCTTTGCATAGACGAACACCATCTATAATAGAAGCATGATTCAGTTCATCCGAAATGATAGCATCTTTTTCTCCCAATAAAGGTTCGAACACTCCGCCATTCGCATCAAAGGCAGCGGCATATAAGATTGTATCTTCAGTACCTAAGAATTCCGAAATCTTTTGCTCAAGCTCTTTGTGAATGTCCTGCGTTCCGCAAATGAACCGGACTGATGACATCCCAAAACCATGCGTATCAATGGCTGCCTTAGCTGCTTTGATTACACGTGGATTTGAAGAAAGCCCAAGGTAATTATTAGCACAGAAGTTAATCACCTCATTACCGGTACTTGTCTTTATATCAGCTCCCTGCGGAGTAGTGATGATGCGTTCCTTCTTAAAAAGCCCAGCTTCGCGAATGGAGTCAAGTTCTTTTTGTAAAACAGGTTGAAGCTTCTTGTACATATTATTTCTGTTGAAGTGATTGTAACGGATATTTTCTGCGGATCGGATTGATCAGGTTAAGCTTTTGCAAGGTAAAGCTGTCGGGGTGAAGTTGGGTAAATTCGCTTTCCCACTCCTTCCATCGATCAGGCTCGGCTGTTTTAAAAGCAGTGCTGTCAATTTTCTTTTCGGACAGATATTCTTCAAAATTCACAGGTCAAAGGTAATTGTTCTGGCCAAAGCGTACATAAACGGTTCACGGCTAAACCGTAATTTTATTTAACTTTCGCGCCATATTCAGGGTATGAAGCAACATAAAATTCTCATCATTGGCGCTGGCGGACAATTAGGGTCTGAATTAACGCAAGGCCTTTGGAAATTGTACGGTAAGGAAAATGTAATCGCAACCGACATTAAAGATCCCCATGGAATTTTATCGCAGGGAAATTTTGAAATCCTGGATGTATTGAAGCAGAAAAACTTCTTCGATTTCGTGAAGAAAAATAATATCACCCAGATTTATCATTTAGCTGCTGTTTTGTCGGCAACCGGAGAAAAAAATCCAAAATTTGCCTGGCATTTAAACATGGATGGCCTTGTGCATGTATTGGATGCCGCGGTAGAATTTAAACTTGACCGCGTTTATTGGCCGAGCTCGATTGCTGCTTTCGGACCTACAACTCCGAAACAAAATACACCTCAAGACACCATCATGGATCCAACCACGATCTATGGCATCAGCAAGCAAGCCGGTGAACGCTGGTGCGAATGGTATCACCGCAAGATGGGTGTTGATGTGAGAAGCTTACGTTATCCCGGATTGATCGGTTACAAAACAAAACCCGGTGGCGGAACAACCGATTATGCAGTTGATATTTATTTTAAAGCCATCACCGATAAAAAATTCGAATGCTTCCTGAAGCAGGATACATATTTACCGATGATGTACATGGACGATGCCGTGAAGGCAACACTTGATCTCATGGAGTCACCGGCTGATAAGATAAAGATCCGATCAAGCTATAATATCTCTTCGATGAGCTTCTCTCCTGCTGAGATTGCTGCCGAGATCAAAAAGCACATTCCTGAATTTACAATTACTTATAATCCCGATTTTCGTCAAGCTATTGCTGATAGCTGGCCAAAATCCATCGATGATTCAGCAGCCCGAAAAGACTGGGGTTGGAATCATGCATTTGGATTAACGGAAATGACTGACGAAATTTTAAAACATCTTCCTGCATTATTGGCACAGGAAGTTTAATTACTTCACAAATAATCTCACCGTTTGTGAGTACGCAGATGATGTGTACTTGAGAATATACACACCCGCTGCAAGATGGTTCGTAAAGTTAATACGTGCTTCACGCTCTGTAATGTGTACGTTGTCCAGTATCACCCCTTCCTGACTGTAAATTGTAACCACCGTATTTTCGCTTACTTCAAACGTAGAAGAAACGTTTACAAAATCACCGTTTGAAGGGTTAGGATAAACAGAGATTGATTTTGAAACTTCAACTACTACAGAAACGATTGCCGAATATTCGAAAGAACCATCCTGATCAACCGATTTCAAACGATAATAGTTAATACCATTTATCGGGTTACGGTCTGTTATTGTGTATGCGTGCTCATCATCCGTACTATATCCAGTTCCATTAAGCTGACCAATTTTTTCAAATGCAAGATTTACTGCCGCATGTTCTACTTCGAAATGATCAAACCCATCTTCTTTTGCTGTTACCCAGTTGAGCATTACCTCATTATTTTTAACACTACCCATGAAAGCGATAAGCTTGATAGGTAACGTTCCCAGAAGAGAGTTTACAAAAGTTGCCAAAGGAGCATTCGTGGAATTCAATTGTGCTTTAGTTTTAAGCTGATTTTTCATGCCATTTGTGTTACTCCCGTTATAGTTAACTCCATCAATGCTGGAGCCCCAACCAAAGGTCGGTGTAGTATCAAAGGAATATACTTTGTTGTTTGTCGTGATTGGACCACCGCCATTCGAAAAGTCCCCTGTAACTACTACGTTTCCATTATTAACAAGCTTGTTACTGCTGGATGATGTTCCGATAAAATCACCAACTACAATAAGCACTCCGCCTGGATGCACTACAACACTGCTGGCAACGGTGAAGTTACCCCGAATGACAAGCGTATCGTACACGTTAAGTGTCGATCCGCCCGTAAAGCTCATGTTTCCGTTACGGGTTATGTATCCATAGATGTTAACGACATAAGATCCAGCTACGTCAGCAGGCCCGGGAGGCGCTGCGGCCATCCAGGAATATTGTTTTGTCCAAATGGAAGCAGTTTCCCAATTGGCTTTTTTATTGTCTTGCGAGGTGTATGAACCTTGCGAAAAAGCAAAAAAGGTAATTAAGAAGAGTGTAGCGGTAAGGAGGAGATTTTTCATAATCGATTAAAGCATTCAATGTGGCTTGCTTCGCGATTATGGTGCCTATCTGATTATACTTTAAGAAAACCTCATAAGGTTCTGACATTTTCCTTTTCTACGATACTTTATTTTGAGATTAAAGTTTTTACAAAATGATCTGGCGTATTCAAAAAATATATTTTTATGAACAGACCCAGAATGGGACATTACAAGGCTCAAAAAGCCAGATTCTGGAATTTTTTATGAATCGTTACACGTGGTATCAAATAAAAAAAACTCCGGCAAGCTGGCCGGAGTTATGTGTTTTGATTTAATAGATAGACTATTTCACAATCACTTTAAAAGTTCTGAGCACCGCAGGAGACGTATACCGTAAGATGTACATTCCCGGTTTCACGTTGCTGCCCAATGTAATCTGCTGATCACCTGAAATTCTAATGTCAGCCTGAAGCATTTCAACTCCCTGAACATTCAGTAATGTAATCTTGTCTTGCGGAGTTGGGTTGAACGGAACTCTAATTTTCATCACATTCCCGATAATCGGGTTCGGATATACACTCAATTTTTCACCGCTTCCTTCGTACAATACGGTCACTACTTTTGAATATTCTGACGTGCCATCATGGTCAATAGATTTCAATCGATAATAGTTATACCCCGTGTACGGCTCATTGTCAATGTGACTATACTCACGCAACGTTACGGGTTCACCCGGCAGAATCGGATATATCGTGGCAATCTTGGTAAAGACCAAATCATATGAAGCTTTTTCAAGTTCATATCGATCAAAGTATTCTTCTTTTTCAGTGGCCCAACGCAATGATACCTGGTCATTCTCAAGCGAAGCCATGAAGTATAACATCTTAATTGGCAGCGGGTTGTTTGCTGTCTCAGAAGCCAGCGTAAAGAATGTATTGTACACGTTAATCTGGCCAGATGTTAATTCTCCGGCAGCTTGTGTTCCGCTGATTGCCGTTTGCTGAGCGTTTGTCCATTTAGATCCGTCCCAACGTGCTACACGCAATAACGCACGGTCAGCGGGGTTAGCTGAAACCCCACTGGCCAAGTCCCAGGTCAAATGAACTTTACTATTCGCAGAGCCAGTTGCTCCACGGTCAATTCTCCAATATTCAACATTACTTACAGTTTGCAGTGAGGCGACTTTATCAGATCCGATATTGGTAATCGCGCTCTGATTGAAATACTCAGCTGTAAACGTTGTTGTTGTTGCATTACTTGGATCTATCCCGAGCGGTCTGTACTTAACACCCTTTCCAATAGGAAAATAGAAAGTGGGCGTTGTAAAATTTGTCTCTTTTGCCACTGGTCCGTTGACGTGAGAACTCACACTTCCCCCGGTATAATTTCCGGTTGCTGTAAAAGTCAATACGTTGGCCGTTGTGGTAACAATCAATCCATTAATTAACGAAAGGTTGTTGGTAATTCTGGTTTGTTGACTTGGAGTTTTTGTGCCCGAACCATTGATGATCAGATTATAAAATTCAATCGGATCCTCATCCCCATCAATGGCTTGTGTAGAAGTACCGAGTAATGAGAAGGAACCGGTACCATGATTGAATACATTATTCTGGTAAAAATCTCCATACACAACTATAGATTGAGCAGCTGAAACGGTTAATGTACCATTTACAATTAAAGCAAACGGGCTATTTACGTACGAACATTGCTCCAGACTTCCAGATCCTGAAAGTGTAAGCGTTGCGCCTTCCAGAATAACAAGTTCCCTGAAATTTGCCACAGTTGTTCCGCTGATGATTGGTTGGTTAGGAACTCCCGGACCAATCTTAATCAGGTCGCGGCCTCCGCAAGATGGTATAATACTTCCTGACCAGTTCGAAGCTGTATTCCAATCTGCACTTGTTCCACCCAACCAGGTTACCAATACCTCACTTGCTCCAATATCTGTTAAGTTTGAACGGTGCGCTTTATCTACATCATCGCTAACGGGATTGGTTCCTATGCTGGCCGATCCTTTATCAACAATGTTGTTCAGCACAAGCGTAGAGCCATCATCCGGAATACGGAGATTACCATTTGGTATAGAAATAAACTTCGATGATATATCTGTGTTTAGTGAATTCAGATCCTGACTTGATGCAGTCCTCCAGGCTGCAAAATTCCGGGCTACACCGCCTACGTTCGTAAGATTACCTGCAACAGCAGTAAACAAAAGATTATAATTAGAAGTACCCGTAGCAGTTGTAGTACTGGAAATTGCGCGATGATTTCCACCACCCGTTCGGTTATTAAAAAGTATGTTTGCTCTTAACTCAAAAATCGTATTGCTTTCACGTAAGAATGCCGAAGTAATGCTTGTGTTACCGCCAGCTCCGGCTCCCGTAATTACAACAGAGTTAGCATAAACCTGTGTCGTTCCAGTGATGTCCGTTTGATTGTAAACACCCACGAAGCGTGTATTGCTGGACTGTGCATTACCCAACGTAATCATATTGTTTTCCACTCTGGGGTTTACACCCGCATTTACAGCCCCGATAAGCGCACCTGCTACGGTTACTGCATTTGTGTTGGAGAGGTTATAGATTGTATTCTTCGAAATCAAAAGTGCAGGCGCTGTTGCATTGCTTGCAAAAACACCAACGGTTGCACCGGTTGTTGCCGTATTATTGGCAGCCGAGCTGATATTAAAAATCAGGTTGCTTACCACGTGCAGTGTAGCGGATGCTGTTGAGGATATACCTCTGGCATAATCGTTTGTATTCAATCCCTGACTGGAGATGTTAGCGATCTTATTTCGATCGAGTGTAACCGTAACAGAAGCCCGGAAAACGTTAATACCAACGGTGTTCAAAACATTCACAGAGTTGTTGTTGGTTGTGAGTCTAACGACTCCCGCTAAATTTCCAATGATATTATTCTTAACCAATATGGGATCTGTGCCGGTTTGCTGATCAATGTAGATTCCAGAAACCTCTGTATCGGAAGATGCTGTCGCTCCTGTAGAATTCACGACAAGGTTATCAATCTGATTACCTTCAATTTCGCTTTTAACGCCTATTCCAGATACGTTTGTTAAATATTCGATACCGGATAGTCTTCCGGCACTCGCAAAAGAAGTTGCATTATAATTTGCCGTAAGTCCGCCTGTTGCGTCTCCAATAATATTGTCGCGTACATCCACATATCCGCGTCTAACCGTGATACCTGTTAACGCTCCTTGTGCAGCTCCTGCTGATGATACACTTGAAGTTGCAATATTCTTTATTGTATTCCCGTTTACAGATGATAACGCTGTTAGTCCGGTATCATCAACATCAATCAGGTTTGCTAAAACAGCACCACCCGGCCCAACCGTAGCCGAGAATGTTGTTACACTTCCTCCACAATCAGGAGCCGTTCCACCAATAAAATTATTTAATACATTAATTGAATTACCACTTCCACTGCTAACGCGAATGGCTGTATACGAGTGGCTTCCCGGTAAGCTACGGTTGGCAGTCTGATAAAAAGAATTTCCAACAATGGTAACCGAACTATTAAAGTTACCCAGGTTTATTCCAAATCCGCCATTAATACCATTGGCGTAAAAGTTATAAATGTAGTTGTTTGAAATCCTGATGTTGTCGTTGTTTTGCCCAACGCCACCTTTCAAATTGATAGCACACCAGGGAAGTGTTGCACCGGCATCTTTTATATCACAATAGTCAATAACTAAATCATCATTACCGGAAATACTTCCTCCGCCAATTTCAATTGATCCGGTTAGGTTTGAAGCATTTGAACTTTCAATAATTAAAAACCTCAGTGAAACAGATACTGCATCACTGCTAACCGTAACTGCCGGACCTATTACACTCGTGTTTCGAATCGTAAGGTAACGTGCTGTTGAATGACTGGATGAAACATCCCCAGGCGCACGACCATCAAAAATAACGCGGTCGCCACCCAAAATTGGAATTAACCCATCCCCATCATTAATCCCTGACAAGGTGCGCATATTGGCATCAACGGGCTGAATGGTAATAGTGTGCGGGCCACCTGCATCAACAAAATTGCTGAGTACGTTTGAGCCGTCTTCGGTAAGATCAGTGTAAATCTGCGCAACCACATTTCCGTTGATTCCACCTCCGCCATTTACATCCTCAAAAAGGCCACCTACTGCGGTAATGGAGGTGTAATCACACGGTCCTCCTGAGCAGCCTGTGGCCAACGGGGTACCAATTTTCTTTGTTCCGCTTAGCTGGGCGGATGCATACAATGAGCTAAACACAAAAGCCAACAGCAATATTCTTTTCATACTCGGGTTGTAACGACTAGGGTTGCACTATACTAACTAGTAAATATAGTCAAATCTGGCTTGGTCGATATACGTAAAAAAGGTGTTTTGGCGACTTATTAAGGCTTTTTGGCCTTCAAAAAGGCAACTAACTGAGAATTGTTGCAATAAAAGCCTCGAAGTTTGGCAAAGCTACTCACCACAAGCTGTCTTAATTAACGTAATACATATGTATCAGAGACCCGGTTTTGGAAATTGTTCAATTCCGAATTACTATCGCATCGATGTTCAAACTCAACTCCGAAAGTTCGGATGAATAAGCTCAAGAAATTAGCGGGCCAAACAGTACTCTACGGAATGGGAAGCATGCTGCCACGGATGCTGAATTTCTTTTTGCTTCCAATTCATACCATTGACGCTTTCTCCAGGGAAGAGTATGCGGTGATCACTGAATTGATGGCTATTGTAGCCGTAGTGAATATCGTTTTCATGTTTGGGATGGAGACAACTTTTTTCCGTTTCTCCACCCAGGAAGGAGCAGATCGCAAAAAGATTTTTAACATTGCTCAAACCGTAGTACTGCTTATCAGTATTTCCGCCTCAGTGATCTTCATCCTTTGCTCCTCTTCCATTGCAAGTGCACTCGATCTATCGGCACACCCGGAATTTATCGTATACCTTACACTGGTTATGTTGTTTGATGCTGTTGTAGCCATTCCGTTTGCTCAACTCAGACTTCAAAACAAGGCCGTAAAATTTGCAGCGCTTAAAATTATTAACGTGCTGATTCTGGTTGGTCTTAATCTTTATTTCTTAAAAGTAGCCTACGATCCTTCGATTAATGTAGGATACGTTTTCATCGCCAATCTCGCAGCGAATTCATTTTATCTTTTATTTTTTATAAAAGAGCTTTTCAGCTGGCGGCCGGCACTTGATAAAGAAATGACTCCGGTTATGCTTCGTTATTCCTATCCGATTATGATCACGGGCATTGCCGGAATGTTTAATGAAATGTTTTCACGCCTTTCATTAGAATATTGGCTGCCGGAAGGTTACTACTCAACCATGACCAAGAAAGCGGCAGTCGGTGTTTTTGGATCGTGCTATAAACTTGCTGTGTTTATGAACCTGGGCATTCAAGCTTTTCGATATGCAGCAGAGCCCTTCTTCTTTTCGAATGCAGCTGAAAAGAATTCTCCGGCATTGTTTGCGCGTATCAATCATTACTTTGTCATTACCTGTTGTGCAGTTTTGTTAGGTATAAGTATTAACCTGGATATTCTTCAATACTTTATGGGTAAGGAGTATCGTGTGGGACTTTCGATCGTTCCTGTGTTATTACTTGCCTACTTATTCTTAGGAGTATATTATAATTTCAGTGTTTGGTTTAAGCTGACAAATAGGACGTATTATGGAACCATCATTACCATAGCCGGAGCAATTATTACGCTGGGTGCCAATTATCTGCTCATACCGATTTTTGGATTTATGGGCAGCAGTTGGGCAGCCGTTATTTGTTATGGAAGCATGATGATAGCTTGTTATTTTACCGGCCAGAAATTTCACCCAATTCCTTATGCAGTAGGAAAAGGAATCGCATACATCGCAGGTACAATGGCAATCGTTGCAGTAGTAAATACGGTTGTTATTGATAATTTATGGCTTTCTGTAAGCTTTCATGCAGGGGTTATGGCTGCCTTTGTAATAACTGTGTATTTCGTTGAAAGAAAGTATTTCCGCCAACCGATCATATAAAGCCGTTTTATTCAGGAACTCTTGCCGGGAAAATTCGTTAATTTTGGAGTGATTTTTGGGATTTACGCTGATCGAAACGTGCATGAAGCCTTCTCTTATATATAAAGTTATCTGTCTTCTCTTTTTAGGATTCATCTGTCTGGTACCCTTGGATGGAATCGCACAAAAGAAAAAAAAGGAAGATGATGCTCCCATGGCATCGGTTAAGCTGCGGGAAGCGGAATTTTACTTTACCGAAGGCGAAAAGCATTTTATCCTGGAGGATTATGCCAAGGCATTGATCTATTACCAAAAGTCACTCGACATTCATGCGAACAATGCTACCATTTATTATAAAATAGCGCAGGTTCTTTCACAAAGCGATAAGCGCGAAGACATGCAACGCGCAGCTGCAAACATCAGCCAAGCTCTTGCGCTTGAAAAGAAAAATGAATATTTCTATTTGCTGGCAGCACAGGTGTATGCAAACCTTACTCAATTTGATAAGGCTGCGCAAACTTACGAGGCTATGTTTGCTGAGCTTCCCGATTCACAAGATCACCTCTTTGAACTCGCGGCCGTGTATCAATATGCCAATCAAAAAGAGGAAGCTATCAAAACCTATACACGCGCTGAGAATTTTTCGGGAATTAATGAAGTTTCATCGCTTCAAAAAGCACGACTCTACTTTGAACTAGAGAAAAGTGATGAAGGGATAAAGGAAGGTGAAAAGCTTATTAACGCATTTCCAGATGAAGAACAATTTAGTGTTGCAGTGGCTGAGTTATTGTCGCAATATGGTTTTAAGGAAAAGTCTATCAGCTACCTTGAAAAATTCATTTCTGAAAATAAGTCTGCCTCAAGTGCTCAGTTATTGCTTGCCGGCTTGTATCGCGACACCAAACAGGAAGATAAGGCCCGACACCTGCTTATTACTGCATTTAATGATCCCGATCTAGAGCTTAACAGTAAATTAATTGTTCTAGGCACTTATAACACAGAGCTTAGTCAGGCGAAAGCTAAAAATCAAACAGATAGCAATAAAGAGCGTTTCACACTTGAATTATTTTCATTGCTGGAGAAACAGTATCCCGAACAGGAGACTGTTCATATTTTAGGAGGAGACCTTTACTTAACCTTGGGGAGAAAGCAAGAAGCACAAAGTCAGTATCTCGCGGCCATCCGGTATGGCTCAACAAGTTTTGAAGTGTGGCAGAATTTATTGTATCTCGAGATGCAACTCGATCAACTTGATAATGTGATTGCACATTCCGAACAGGCTATGGAATATCATCCCAACCAGGCCATGCTTTATTATTTCAATGGCCTCGCCAACCTGCAGAAGAAAAAAAATAAAGAAGCTGTACAATCTTTTGAGCAGGCGAAAAAACTTTCTGCTGACAACGCTGTCATGATCAGTGAGCTTAATGGCTTACTTGGAGATGCTTACAATGCGGATAAAGAATACGAAAAATCGGATAAGGCATATGATGAAGCCCTGTCATCCAATACGAACCATGACGTTATCCTGAATAACTACAGTTATTATCTTGCGTTGCGGAAATCCAATCTTGAAAAGGCCGAAAAAATGTCAGCACAACTGATTAAAAATAATCCGGATAATGCAACGTACCTCGATACGTATGCATGGGTATTGTACACACGGGAAAAATACAAGGATGCGAAGAAGGTTATAGAAAAGGCAATCAATACAGGATTAGCCAGCGCAACCCATTTTGAACATTACGGTGATATTCTTTTTAAATTGGGCGATGTTGAAAACGCAGTGAAGCAATGGGAGAAGGCCAAGAATATGCTCACTACTAGCAGCGAAACGTTGAATAAGAAAATCGCCAACCGAAGAATTTATGAATAATTCTCTGCGGCTTACGCTGCTTTTATTGATTCTTGCTTTTGCGGCCTGCAGTAAAAAGATCACACCTTCTACCACTTCAAAGTCTCTCACGAACATTGTCCCGAACGATAGTTTATCAATCGAAGAAATTGATTTTGAGTACCTGCACGGTAAAGGACGGATGATTCTCAAAGATGGTAGCAAAGAGCGTGAGGTCAAAGCTAACATCAGGGTTCGAAAGGATAGCGTGATCTGGATGAATTTTAGTGTGATTGGTGTGCAGGGCGGTCGCGCGTTGATTAACCGCGATTCAATTACCATCATCAATAATGTTTCGAACGAGTACTTTGTATTCGATTATAAGGAGCTCTCCAGGAAATTCAACTTCCCCATTAATTATGATGTTATTCAATCTGCTATGTTAGGCAATCTATTGCTTCCCCGTGCAGTTCAAGATACGATTGAAAGAAAGACAGCTTCCTATTTACTCAAACAGCAATCCAATTCAATTGACGTGATGAACTTCATTAGCGCAACCACGATGAAGATCCAGAAAGTAGAGCTGAAAGAAAATAACACACACAATTCACTCGTTATTAACTACGCAAACTTTCAACCACTGGATACCAAACTGTTTCCGTATGATGGAACGATTTCGCTTTTTTACAAAGCGCCTGCGGGTTTGTTGAATACAACCATTATTTTTGAGTACACTAAAGTAGAAGTGGGTGACAAAGAACTCAGGTTCCCGTTCAACATTCCAAAGAAATATGATCGCAGGTAGCATCGTGCGTATCATCTGCTTGCTTTTACTCGTAACCTTTGCCGTTCCCGGAATAGCACAGAAGCAAAAAACTAAAGCTCAGCTTCAAAAAGAAAAGCAGCAAAACCTGGAAAAGATCAAAGAGGTTGAAAAGATACTTTCCGAAACCTCAAGTCAGAAGAAAAATACAATAGGCGAATTATCGGCAGTTAAGCAGCGTATTAATGCGCAGGAAACGCTAATCGGATCTATTAAGAATGAGATCAACTACCTCGACAATGATATCGATGAGAATAATGAATTCATCCGTGCATTACGTGACGATCTTAAAAAATTAAAAAAAGAATATGCGTCTATGTTATACGCGGCACAAAAAGCAAACAACAGCGCTACGCGATTAACATTTCTCTTTTCTGCCGAATCTTTTCAGCAATTGGTAATGCGTATGCAATACATGAAACAGTATTCAGAGAAGCGCAAGCAACAGGCTGTTGCTATCCTTGCGGTTCAGGATGAACTTTCGGGTCAGGTAAAAATAATTGAAAGTAAGCGTAATGAAAAGAACACGTTGCTTGGCGAAGAAGTATCGGAAAACAAAAAGCTGAACGGGTTAAAAGACCAGCAAAACAAGCTTGTCAAGAACCTCGAGAAGCAGGAGAAATCATTAAAGCAGGATCTGGATGAGATAAAAAAATCGCTGGCTGAGCTAGATAAAAAAATCAATGAGATAATTAAAGAAGAAATAGCGAAAGCTGCTGCCGAGGCTAAGGCAAATGCAAAATCAAAAACTAATACTAGTTATGTTGCGCTCTCAGCTTCTTTTCAAGATAACCGATCAAAGTTTGCCTGGCCAGCACAAGGATTTGTTTCGATGGCTTTCGGTCGGCATCAACACCCGGCACTTAAGCATGTCCAAATTGATAATGATGGCATTAACATTCAAACACAGCAAAACGAAAAGGTTAAAACCATTTTCAATGGCGAAGTGAAAATGGTGGCTTTCCTGCCGTCTATTGGCAACTCGGTAATCATAGCCCATGGCGAGTACTTTACCGTTTATTCGGGGTTAAAGGACGTTTATGTAAAAAAGGGGCAAAAGGTTACGACTGGCCAGGAATTAGGCCAATTACAGGTAAATAGTGATGGGGTGTCAGAATTGCGTTTCCAGATCCGGAAAAACACCACACCGCTCAATCCACAGCTTTGGCTGAGAAACTAGGACCAAAAGATCTGTTTTTGCGTTCTGTTTCTATATCCTATCTTTACACTTTAAATTCGAGAATATGAATTCAGTTCTTTTATTAGGAATGCCGGGTGCTGGTGAATGGGCGATCATCGCGTTGGCTGTATTGGTGTTATTCGGTGCCAAGAAAATACCTGATTTTGCAAAAGGTTTGGGTAAAGGTATCCGTGAATTCAAGGATGCTGTAAAAGACGTTAAGAAAGAAGTTGACGAAGGCGCAAGCGCTGGCAAGATCGAAGAAGGGAAGTAACAAGCTTGATGAGGTCATACGCAACCTTTCGCGACATACAACATGATCTTCAGCAAGGCACCTTATCTTGTAAGGATTTAGTACAACACCACCTCAGTAATATAAAAAGCAAAGCGCACCTCAACGCATTCTTAAGCGTGTATGAGCAAGAAGCGCTTGATCGTGCTGCTGGGGTTGATCAAAAAATAAAACAAGGCAATGCTGGAAAGCTTGCGGGGTTAGTAGTAGCCCTCAAAGACGTATTGTCGCACGCGCAGCATCCGCTGCAAGCCAGCAGTAAAATTCTTGATGGTTTTATCGCACAGTATAATGGCACGGCCGTTCAGCGCTTGCTTGATGAGGATGCGATTATCATTGGCCGGAATAACTGCGATGAGTTTGCGATGGGTTCATCCAATGAAAACTCAGCATTCGGCCCGGTATTAAATGATCTTGATAACTCACGCGTTCCAGGCGGTTCATCCGGTGGTTCAGCAGTAGCCGTTCAAGCCGATATGTGCCGCATCTCATTGGGTTCTGATACTGGTGGTTCAGTTCGCCAGCCTGCTTCTTTTTGTGGAATCCTTGGATTAAAGCCAACGTATTCACGCATCTCACGTTATGGTTTAGCAGCATACGCATCTTCGTTTGATTGTATCGGAATTTTTGGAACGTGTGTAGAGGATATCGCGCTTGTACTCGAAGTGATTGCAGGAAAGGATGAATACGACAGCACCGTTTCACAGAAAGAGGTTCCTGCATATTCAACCTCAGTAAATACATCAAATAAAAAATATAAGATCGCATACCTGAATGAAACGTTAGAATCATCCGGACTTCAACAGGAAATTAAAGACTCCGCTATAGCAACAATTAATAAACTTCGTTCAGCAGGGCATGAAGTTGAGGGCATTGGCTTTCCGCTTATTGAGTACTTTCTTCCAACGTATTACATTCTTGCTACCGCAGAAGCAAGTTCAAATCTTTCGCGCTATGATGGTGTTCGCTATGGGTATAGAAGTCCAAACGCTACCGACCTGCATTCCATGTATAAGAAAACTCGATCGGAAGGTTTCAGTAAAGAGGTGCAAAGAAGAATTTTACTCGGAACGTTTGTACTAAGCTCAAGCTATTACGATGCGTATTATTCGCAGGCGCAAAAAGTCAGAAGAATTATCCGCGATAAAACAAAAGAGATCTTTGAGCGTTACGATTTCATCCTGATGCCAACAGCCCCCACAACTGCTTTTAAGCTTGGGGAACATTCCGCAGATCCAATAGAAATGTATCTTGCAGACTTGTTTTCCGTGCATGCAAATGTTGCCGGTGTCCCGGGAATTTCAATTCCGTGTGGAAAAGATAAACAAGGCTTACCGATTGGCTTACAACTGATCGCGGACGATTTTGAAGAGGAGAAGCTGCTACAAGCGGCAAACATGATGATGAATTTGAATTGACATGAAGAACAGATTATTTTTTGCGATCATTTTTTGCTTCGTTTCTGTAGTGTCGTATGGTCAGGAGCCTGTTGTTCCTCAACCAGCAGATACAACTGAACTGGCTATTGCTGAAGAGGAAATGCTTTTCAAGGAAACTGAAGACTCAGCAAGCTTTGCATTTTATGCATTACCAACGGATGTTGAATATATCCCAGGCAATGATTTACCGGCTGTTGTGGCGGATCGGTTAAGCTGCATTCAACAAACTATTCCGCTTATTTATAATGATCGGGTTCATTCGTTCATTAATTATTTCACCGTGCGTGACCGCGAGTATACCCGAATGGTTGCCACGCGCAGAGAAATCTATTTTCCCTTGTTTGAAAAATACTTAGCGAAATATGGCTTACCCGATGAGCTTAAATACTTGTCTATTATAGAATCAGGATTAAATCCGAAAGCAGTTTCACGCGCGCGTGCTGTAGGCTTGTGGCAATTTATGGGACCTACCGGAAGGCATTTTGGCTTACAGAGCGATTGGTTTATCGATGACCGGATGGATCCGGATAAAGCCACTGAAGCAGCCTGTAAATATTTAAAACAATTATATGGAATGTTTGGCGATTGGGAGCTTGCCCTCGCCTCTTACAATGCTGGTCCCGGGAACGTTAAGAAAGCCATTCGTAGATCGGGCTATAAAAAGAATTTCTGGCTGGCCTATCCGTATATGCCACGCGAAACACGATCGTATGTTCCGCAATTTGTTGCCATCATTTACGCAATGAACTATTTAGATGAGCACAACTTCTATGATGTAGGGCAGGAAATGATGATGCCATCTGACACGCTTCAGCTAGACAGGTTTTTCAATTTTGAAACGTTCGCTAATCTCACGGGCATTTGCCTGGAAGATCTTCAACTGTTGAATCCTTCCGTTCAACGTAATGCTGTTCCTTATAAGGGCGCAAAACAAATTATCCGCGTTCCGTTAATAGCGAAAGAAGTTCTAGCCTTCAACCGGTTTGCCATTCTTGATTCAGCATCAAAGGTTGGTAAGAAAGAACTGGAGATGCTGGCGAAAACATCGGAAGGAAGTACCTATGGCCGTGACCGGATTATATATCGGGTAAAAAGCGGAGATGTGTTAGGCTCAATCGCGATGCGCCATCATGTTCGCGTAGCGGATATCCGTAAGTGGAACAACTTAAATGGAAATACCATTCGTGTTAACCAGCGTCTTAATATTTATTTACGACAACCTGCCGGAGGTGTTTCAACCGTGGCAGCAACTAAACCAAAAACTATTGCCCCACTTCTTCCGCTACCGGGCTCAAAAACATATACCGTTCAGGAAGGTGACACCTTGTGGGATATATCTCGTAAGTTTGAAGGGCTTACGATTGAAAAGCTGAAATCGCTCAATAACCTCAGCAGCAACAAGCTACAGCCTGGCCAAAAGCTTATCGTAGCGCAATAGTTGCAAAACACGTTCCATTTCAACTTTTAATAGTTCATTAAGGGCAGGTTTCATCTGTTAAATGCCTCATTTTTGAGCCAGAATGCTATCTTTGGCAGTTCTAAAAACGACTACGATGTCAATCAAAATCAGAAGAGAAGATGCCCTCAATTATCACACGCAGGGACAGCCCGGAAAAATTGAAGTAGTTCCAACCAAGATGCTCAGTTCGCAGCTTGACCTTGCGCTGGCTTACTCGCCCGGTGTAGCTGAGCCGTGTAAAGAAATTGCTGCCAATAAGGAAGACGTTTACAAGTACACAGCAAAGGGAAATCTTGTTGCCGTTATTTCTAACGGTACAGCTGTCTTGGGATTAGGCAATATTGGACCCGAAGCTTCCAAGCCGGTTATGGAAGGCAAAGGTGTTCTCTTCAAAAAATTTGCAGGCATAGATGTATTCGATATTGAGATCGATGAAATGGATCCTGACAAATTCATTGCCATCGTAAAGTCGCTCGAACCTACGTTTGGAGGAATTAACCTGGAAGATATCAAAGCGCCTGAGTGCTTTAAGATTGAACAGGAGCTTCGTGATAAGATGAAGATTCCTGTCATGCACGATGATCAGCACGGAACAGCTATTATATCTGCTGCTGCTTTATTAAATGCGTTGGAGGTAGTCGGTAAAAAAATTGAGAAGATTAAAGTTGTTGTGAACGGTGCCGGAGCTGCTGCTGTAAGCTGTACAAAACTATACTTGCGACTCGGTGTTAAAATAGAAAACGTTGTAATGTGTGACAGTAAAGGCGCGATTCACGAAGGCCGTACTGACCTGGACGACATCAAAAAACAATTTATCACTAAACGAAAAGTTTCTACGCTCAGTGAAGCGATGAAAGATGCCGACTTCTTCATCGGGCTTTCCGTTGCAGATGTGCTTACGGAAGATGACATTAAGTCGATGGCGAAGAACCCGATTGTGTTCGCGCTCGCCAATCCCGATCCTGAAATCAAATACGAGCTTGCGAAAAAAGTTCGCAAAGATATTATCCTTGCAACAGGCCGCTCCGATCATCCTAACCAAGTCAATAACGTTTTAGGCTTTCCCTACATTTTTCGCGGAGCGCTTGATGTTCGCGCAACCGAGATCAATGAAGAGATGAAGCTTGCTGCTGTTCATGCCATTGCTGATCTGGCAAAAGAGTCCGTTCCGGATATGGTTGTAAAGGCGTATGGCGATGCCAAGCTTTCCTTCGGGCCGGAATATTTAATTCCAAAACCGCTCGATCCCCGTTTGATTACCTCTATCTCTCCCGCTGTAGCAAAGGCAGCGATGGATTCGGGTATGGCGAAAAAACCAATTACGGATTGGGGTGCTTATCACCAGGAGTTATTGAACCGCATCGGTATCGATCAGAAATTAATGACGCGTATTATTGATCGGGCTAAATCAAATCCTAAACGGGTTGTGTTTGCAGAAGCGCACCATCATAAAATCCTCAAGGCTGCGCAAATTTTACAGGATGAAGGCATTGCAGAGCCAATCTTATTAGGTGATAAAGATGAGATCGAAAGATTGATTAAAGAGCACGACCTTGACCTCAACTGCCCAATCATCTATCCAAGAAAGGAAAATGAGAAAGTTGAACAGTTCGCTGAAGTGTTATATAAAAAACGTCAGCGGAAAGGATTATCGCTTCGTGATTGCCAGCAATTATTGCGTGACCGTAATTATTACGGTGCCATGATGGTTGAAGTTGGTGAAGCCGATGCATTGGTTTCAGGGTTAACGAAAGATTATCCTAAAACAATTTTACCATCGCTTCAAATCATTGGCATTGCCGAAGGAGTAAGTCGCGTAGCTGGGATGTATATTCTTCTCAACAAACGCGGAACATTCTTCTTTTCGGATACAACCGTAAATGTTGATCCAACAGCTGATCAATTGGTTGATATCATCGGCTTAACAGCACGTGGGGTGAAGTTCTTTGGTATGGAACCACGGGTTGCCGTTGTTTCTTATTCAAACTTTGGATCATCGAAAGGTGAAGTGCCGGAGAAGACACGTGAAGCTGTCCGCCTTGCGAAAAAGAAATATCCTGATCTGGTGATTGATGGTGACATCCAAGCAAACGTTGCGTTCAACACAGAAATCCAGCAGGAAAGTTTTCCATTCAGTGCATTATCGAAAGAAGGTGCCAACACAATTATTTTTCCAAATCTTGAATCAGGAAACATCGCTTATAAATTGTTAACGGAGATTGGCGGTGCAGAAGCGATTGGCCCAATCCTGTTAGGCATGAAGAAGCCGGTTCATGTATTGCAACTCGGAAGTTCAATCCGCGAGATTGTAAACATGGCTGCCATTGCAGTTGTGGATGCTCAGCTACACGATCAAAACGACCATCTTTAAATTCAAATCTCAGCGTTTAATAAAAGTTAAACGCTGAGATTATCCTAACCAAAACCCCATGATTGCTTTTCTGAAAGGAAAACTTGTTCACAAAGATCCAACGTTCGTAATCATTGACGTAAACGGAGTGGGCTATCACGTGCATATCTCCCTGCAAACGTTTGGTGAAATAAAAGATCAGGAGAATATACTGTTGTACACTCACCTGAACATTCGCGAAGATGCTCACGTACTATTTGGCTTCAGCAAAGAAGCTGAAAAGCGAATGTTTCAATTGTTGGTTTCGGTTAACGGTGTTGGGCCAAGCACGGCTATTGTTATGCTGTCGTACATGTCACTTGATGAGCTCAGAAACGCAATCATCAGCGATGATGCAGTCACCCTGCAGCGGATAAAAGGCATCGGTGGCAAAACCGCGCAGCGCGTAATTATTGAACTAAAAGACAAACTAAAAAAAGACTCGTACGAGGAAATTTCGACCGTTACTGGCGTTCGAAACAATACTTTACGCAACGAAGCGTTATCAGCGTTGGTCACCTTGGGTATAGCCCGGAATGTGGCCGAGAGAAGCGTGGATACCGTCCTGAAAAAATCAGGAAATACCATTACTTTAGAAGATTTAGTTAAACAAGCCCTGAAAAACGCCTAAGCTTTTCGCTTGACCTGTGTGAAGAAAATAAATCTCTCACATGCTGTCGTCTTTACCCTGTTGACAGCATGGTTTGGTGTGATCCACACCCGCGCGGAAGCATTCCAGCAGCGCCCGGATAGCACGCGTCTTAAGCAGGATACAGTTAAAAGCCGAACCTACCGTCCAAGCCGCAAACCAACCTTTCAGTTACGCGACCGCTATGGCGATCCCTTCTCCAATACCACTACCGAGTCTCCGCTTTTCTTAAAAGATCCGACAAAAGTAAACATGGATGTGGAGCTTGACTCCAATCTTAACTACACGATTTATGAGAAGATTGGGGACTTAAACTACAGGCCCGTTACAACCATGTCGTTTGAAGAGTTTAAAGGTCTTCAAGACAGGCAACTCTTAAAGAGTTATTGGCAGAATAAATCGCGTGGGATGGATGGCGAAAGTCCGGTAAGCGGGCGCGGACTTATTCCTAAAATTTTCATAAGCCCGGTGCTTGATAGAATTTTTGGTGGCAGTTACGTTGAGCTTATTCCGCGTGGTTTTGTAACGCTTGATTTTGGTGGATCATTCCAGCGAATTTATAAACCTGATCTTGCCATTCGTCAGCAGCGCAATGGCGGATTTGAGTTTGATCAGCAGATCAACATGAGTGTGGTGGGTAAAGTGGGTGAAAAGCTTGCCGTAAGCGCCACCTTTGATAACAATAACTCATTCGACTTTCAAAACAACATGAAGGTTGAGTACACCGGCTTCAAGGAAGACATCTTAAAAAAACTGGAGATTGGTAACGTAAGCCTTCCCTTAAACAACACACTCATCCAGGGTTCGCAAAACCTGTTTGGTATCAAGGCCCAGATGCAGTTTGGGAAATTGTTTGTGACCTCGGTTGCTTCTACACAACGCGGTAAGATTGAATCGATAAACATCGCAGGCGGTAGCAATGGGCAGGGTCGTGAATTTCAGTTTATTGCCTCAGAGTATGATGACAGCAGGCACTTCTTTTTGGGTCAATTCTTCCGCGACAATTACGAAAACTGGCAGCGAAACCCCGGACAAATTATTTCAGGTGTTAGCATCAGCCGCGTAGAAGTTTACCTGATCAACAGAAGTAATGACACACAAACACTCCGCAGCGTAGTTGGTTTTACTGATTTGGCTGAGCCTCGTGTCCTCTATAATGAAGCCGTAAGAAATGCTTCAGTCAGTCGCACTTCAGCAAACGCAAATGAAGCTAATAATTTATTCAATGCTTTATCAGTGCTTTCGAATGAAGCCCGGAGCAGTGATAATATCATCAACCTATTGGAAGGTGGTATTACTACCGCAAATGGTACGGTAAGTTTCGAGAACGGTCTGGATTTTGAAAAAATAAATTCATCCCGCAGATTATCACCCACTGAATTTACCTACCATAAGCAATTGGGTTATATAACCTTATCGCGAAAGCTTCAGAGCGATGAAGCCATTGCTGTAGCCTATCAATATTCTTACAATAATCAAAACTTTACTGTCGGTGAACTTTCGGAGGCCTATGCATCCCGTCCTGACAACGCAGTAATTTTCCTAAAGCTTTTGCGCACGCGTGACTACTTTAAAAAGTACACCGTTAACAATCGTGAGTATGTACTCCCGGTATGGAATCTTATGATGAAAAACATTTATAACCTAAATGTCAATCAGCTTAGTCGCGATGGTTTTCAACTGCGGATTATTTATCGCGATGACCGGACCGGTATCGACAACCCACAATTGCAGGAAGGAAACGTTGCGCGTAACCGGCAATTGATTGAAATCATGGGGCTTGACCGTTTAAATCCGGTTAACGACCCTCCAGGGGATGGTAACTTTGACTTTATTGATGGCATAACCGTTAATACACAAACCGGCTTAATTATCTTTCCATACCTGGAGCCGTTTAATACTCCCTTGCGAGCAGCATTTTCAGAAGAACCATCATCGCAGCGAACGTATCTCATCAATAAATATGTGTTTGATACATTGTATCGAATCCCTAAGTCGCAGGCACAATTATTAGCGAATAAGAATAAGTTTTACCTGGTTGGAACGTATAACTCTACGGGATCATCGAAAGAAATTTTGATTCCGGGATTTGGTGTCACTCCTGGATCTGTTCGGGTGTATGCCGGTGGAACACCTTTACAAGAACAAACTGATTATGTAGTCGATTATACTTTTGGCCGGGTCACGATTTTAAATGATGCAATTCTGAATTCCGGCAAAAACATAACAGTCGATTATGAACAATCCGATCCATTCGCTTTTCAAACGCGGACGTTATTGGGAACACGCTTTGATTATAAGCTAAACGATGATGTAAACTTCGGTTCAACATTCTTATATTATAATGAAAGGCCGTTAATTTCACGCAATGCTATTGGCACCGAGCCTGCCCGGAATATTCAGTACGGTTTTGATGTAAATGTTCGAAAAGACAGTCGCCTTCTTACCAAATGGATCGATGCAATTCCAGGTATTCAAACCAAAGAGCTTTCAAGCTTTAGCTGGAATGCTGAGTTTGCACAATTACTTCCCGGAACATCCAACCTGGTTGATGAAAATGGAACAGGTTATATCGATGACTTTGAAAATACAGCAACTCCATACTCTTTATTAAATCCATCGGCCTGGAAACTTGCTTCTACCCCTGAAGATTTCAGGGAATCTGATGCAACTGGCAGGGGATCCGGATTCAAACGTGCAAAAATTGCCTGGTATCAGGTAGATAATCAGTTCTACCGCGATGGCGGGCAGTTTAAACCTGATAACATTAATACAGAAGACTTGCGTAATCATTACGTGCGCTCTGTAAATCCTCAGGAAATATTCCCTAAGAAAAATTTTACGCAAGGAAATTACTTCGAGCAAATATTTGATATCGCCTATTACCCCAATGAACGCGGACCTTACAATTACAATACAGATCTGGAAGTCAATGGCAGATTTAATAAAGCAAATGCCGAAAAGAATTGGGGCGGTATAACAACTGCCATTCGTACCGAAGTAGATTTTACCAAAGCCAATATCGAATATGTGGAGTTCTGGATGATGGATCCATTTATTCAAACTGAATACGGAGAGGTTCTTGATGGTGTAACTAACACCAATAACACAACGGGTGGTAAACTAAGTTTTCACTTAGGTAATATCTCTGAAGATATCCTGCCGGATTCAAGACATGCTTTTGAAAATGGCTTGCCGGGAGGAACGGTGGGAGATCCATCTTTGACCGATACAACTGTGTGGGGATACGTAACAACTCAAAATTACCTTACCAATGCATTTGACAACTCAAGTACGGCTCGCAAAAATCAGGATGTAGGATTGGACGGATTGCCGAATTCCGGAGGCGGGGATAAGAATGAGGCTAATTTTTTTAGGGAAGATTTTTTAAGTCACTTAACTGTTAATCCCGCAACGTTAGATTCCATTACGGCCGATCCTTCGGCTGATGACTTTCAGTATTTTTTAGGCGGGACGTTAGATGATCGAAATGCGAAAATTCTTGAGCGGTATAAGAATTACAACGGCATGGAAAACAATACCCCGATAATTTCCGGTAATGACCAGATTGCCCGTGCTGGTAGTCCATATCCTGACAATGAAGATCTGAATGTTGACAATACCATCAGCGAGCTTGAAGAATATTATTTATATGACATAGACCTGAAACCGGGCGGTTTACGGGTAGGAAGCGAATTTATTGTAGATGAGATCCTGGCTAATGTAAAGGATCATCCGGATGAGAAAGTCAAATGGTATCTATTCCGGATACCGGTACAAAAATATGATGGCAAGGTTGGAGACATCAGCGGATTTACTTCTATGCGATACGCGCGAATGGTTCTGACAGGCTTTAGCCAACCCGTAGTGCTGCGATTAGCTAATTTCAGAATGGTAGGAGCGCAATGGAGGCGCTACGGAGATCTGAGAGAGACGGGTGTTGGCCCCGATCAGGAAACAAACGCGGATAAAATTGCAGTTTCGGTTGTAAACCTGGAAGAAAATTCAAGACCTACTGAAATTAAATCTCCCTATGTAATTCCACCAGGTGTAATCCGTGATCGTGATAACACTTCCTCTATTCCGCGTCAGCTTAATGAGCAGTCCATTCAAATGTGCATTGAAGATCTTGAGGATGATAACGCACAAGCCATTTATAAAAACGTTGGAATGGATTTCTTTAATTATGGCCGGATTAAAATGTTCACGCATGCCAACAGTGAGCTTACCAATGACGATGAACTTGTTGTATTCATGCGTCTCGGTACCGACTTCGATCAAAACTATTATGAAGTAGAGATCCCCTTAAAAATTTCAAAAAATACATTTGATGATGATGAACGTGCCGTGTGGCCTGAGGCAAACGAATTTGACTTTGCGTTAAGTCAACTGTATAAGTTAAAAGTTCAACGAGATAAAGAAAATTTTGACCTCAACGTACTTTATCCCTTAAATGGACCTG
This sequence comes from Cyclobacteriaceae bacterium, assembly GCA_965227265.1. GTDB lineage: Bacteria > Bacteroidota > Bacteroidia > Cytophagales > Cyclobacteriaceae > UBA2336. The sequence continues at coordinate 2,908,553 of OZ245738.1, forward strand.
ACGTTGACGGCCGGCATGGGTTCCGGATTCTGGGAAGGCCAGATCTGACACAAGTTAAAGTGATCATGATAGGTGTGCGAAATCCCAAGTCACCGGATGGCAGATCCCATACTTTATGCCTTTGGGCTAATGAACTACGCCTTACAGATTTTGACCGCACCGCGGGTTGGGCAATAAATACTGTGCTCAATACTAAACTTGCCGACTTTGCCACTGTATCGGGATCTTTACGTTACACAACGTTCGGGTTTGGTAGTGTTAACTCAAAAATCAGTGAACGAACACGTGATGAGACAACTGCATATGATGTTACAGCCAATGTAAATCTTGATAAGCTTTTCCTGAGCAACACCGGGCTAAAATTGCCTATGCTGGTAAGCTATGAGAATACTACCATCAATCCGCAATTTGATCCTGCCAATCCTGATGTACGATTGGATGGGTTTCTGAATTCACTGCCCGGAAAGGAACGTGAAGCCTACAAGCGTCTTATTCAGGATCGAACGGTAAGGAGGAGTATAAATTTTACAAACGTTCGAAAAGTAAAAACCAATCCACAGGCTAAAGCTCACTTGTATGATATTGAAAACTTATCTATTAACTATTCATACAGTGAAGCAACACGAAGAAGCTTCACCATTGATGAGTCTATACAGCGATTGTATCGTGGCGGGGCAGCCTACAACTTCTCACCAAAAGAAACCGGCATTGAGCCTTTCAAAAACTCAAGCGGATTTAAATCACCTTATTTAAGGTGGTTAAAGGAATTTAAATTCAGCCCATTACCCAACTCAATTCTGGTACGAGGTGATTTAGAACGTTCTTTTATTAAGAATGTATATCGGAATTCTCTTTCCAACTCAGAACCTAACTATCAAAAATATTTCATATTCAACCGCCAATACAATCTTAAATGGAACATCACGGGTAATCTTTCGCTTGAATACGCATCTCGCGCCAATACAATTATTGATGAGCCTCAGGGTGAAGGAGAAGAAGTTAACGAAGCGTTGCGGAAAAATCTGAAGAATTTTGGAAGGATGAAAAACTTTGATCAATCGGTTACGGCCAATTGGGTTGCTCCGCTTGATAAATTTCCGCTCACAGATTGGTTAGGATTAGAGTATCGGTATCAGGTAAACTATAACTGGCGTGCAGGACCACTTTATGATCCACTGGATGAGCTTGCACTTGACTTTAAAAATATAATTCAGAATAGTCGCGAGCAGACTCTTACCGGCCGCATTGAAATGGTCAAGTTATATAACAAGATTACTTTTCTAAAAAACATCAATACCCCGCCACGAACAAGTTCGCTTAAAACAAAACAACAGGATACGGTGCGCACTACAGCACCTGTAATAAAAGGTCTCCTTCGCTTACTAATGTCACTTCGTTCAATTAACGGAACGTACACGCTTACAGAAGGGACAATACTCCCCGGCTTCTCGCCTTCCCCCTGGTTGTTTGGAGTAGATAAGTATGGTGCCCCGGGATGGCAGTTTGTGTTAGGCGGTCAGGATGCCAAAATTCGCTTCAAAGCAGCTGAAAATAGCTGGCTGACAACTGAGCAGCAACTCACAAATTTCTTTGCACAATCCAGGACGAAATCGATGTCAATTCGTGCTGCTATTGATCCTACGCAGGAATTGAAAATCCAGCTTGATATAAAGAAAGATGTTACGGATACTTACCAGGAAATTTTCAGGTTCTCACCTCTAAATCCGGATTCCGATCCGATAACCGGTTTTGCTTCTCTTAATCCAACCCGGCTTGGAACGTATAAACTCTCAACGATCAGTATACTTACAGCGTTTAATAAAACAAATGATGAGAAATCATCAGATGTATTCCATCAATTCGAAAAAAACCTCGACATTATACGCACGCGTTTTAACGATGAGAATCCAGATCCAACGTTGTATGATTCTACAGGCCAGGATGTAACCATCGCCTCTTTTATTGCAGCTTATACGGGTAAGAGCGCACAAACAATTAGTCTAAGTCCGTTCCCTAAAACACCCTTACCAAACTGGAGAATTGATTACACAGGCCTGATTAATATTCCCATTCTTAAAGAAACGTTTCAGGCTATTACGCTTTCTCATGCATATACATCTTCTTACTCCGTACTGGATTACAGGAATTCACTGGAATACAGTGATCCAAATAAATTGGGGTTAAAAGTGCCGATTGAAGATTATAACAACGGAACATTTGGAACCGGTGATTTACCAATCTATATCGTTAGTCAGGTGTTGATCTCGGAACAATTCTCTCCTCTTATTGGTGTGAATATTCGCACTAAAAACCGACTTACTGTTCGCGCTGATTATAAAACAAAACGCGAGCTGTCTTTGTTTGTCTCCAATGCACAAATCACCGAGCTGAGCAGCAAAGATGTTTCTGTTGAGGTTGGTTATACAAAAAATAATTTCAGACTTCCGTTTAAAACAAAAGGCCGGACAATTGTACTTAAAAATGATGTGACCTTCCGGTTAAACGTTACAGTTACTGACACCAAAACCATTCAACGCAAAATAGAACTTCCGAATACACTCACGAGTGGTAACATAAACTTCCAGCTTCGCCCGAATATCAGCTACATCGTCAATCAAAAGCTTAGTATTCAGCTTTATTACGAGCGCACGGTTAACGATCCGGTTTTATCAAATTCTCCGCGCAGGGCAACAACCCGTTTCGGGGCACAAGTGCGCTTTAGCCTGGCGCAGTAAAAATTCATAATTAGGGCTTAACAATGAATAATTGTCCTTAATTTTGGACGCTTAATAAATCATTACTTATGAACATTCCAGCCGGATTAAAGTACACTAAAGACCACGAATGGGTTAAAATTGAAGGAAATACAGCCACTGTTGGTATAACTGAATTTGCTCAGGGTGAACTTGGTGATATTGTTTACGTTGATATAAACACAGTAGGGCAAACCGTTGAACATGGACAGATTTTTGGAACCGTTGAAGCGGTAAAAACTGTATCTGACCTCTACATGCCCGTAAGTGGTAAAGTACTTGAAGTCAATGCGCTGCTGGATAAAAATCCTGAGAAAGTAAACGAAGACGCTTACGGAGATGGTTGGATGATCAAGATAGAAATATCCGGTGCAACCGATGGCCTTTTATCCGCTGATCAATACAAGGAACTTATTGGTAAATGATAAACGTTATCAGTTAATAGTTATCAGGAATTTAACTGATAACTATTAACCACTCACGGATAACTGCAAAAAATGATCGAGCTCCCCGTCATATCGAAAGAAGAAACCCGAAAGCGTAAGCCGGATTGGCTGCGCGTGAAGCTTCCGGTTGGGCCTGAGTATGCGAAAGTTCGCAGACTTGTGGATGATCACAAGCTTCATACAATTTGCGAAAGTGGTAATTGTCCAAACATGGGCGAATGCTGGGGTGCAGGTACTGCAACCTTTATGATTTTGGGCAATGTATGCACACGCAGTTGCACATTCTGCGCAGTGGCAACGGGGCGACCAACGGAATATGATGTTGAAGAACCTAAGCGCGTAGCGGAAGCAATCAAATTGATGGGTGTAAAGCATGCTGTTATTACTTCGGTGAATCGTGATGAATTAAAAGATCGTGGCGCTGAGGTTTGGTATCAAACAGTGGTTCAAACAAAGGCTATCAGCCCTGAGACTACAATTGAAACATTGATCCCGGATACAAAAGCTAATTGGGATGCACTATATCGTATGATCGATGGTGGGCAGGAAGTTGTATCGCATAACATGGAAACTGTGGGCAGACTTTACCGAATGGTAAGACCACAGGCAAAATATGAGCGAAGCCTGGAGCAGATCAAACGAATTCGTGAAGCCGGGAAACGAACGAAGTCCGGTATTATGTTGGGAGTTGGCGAAACACACGAAGAGGTTTTCAAAGCGATGGATGACCTTGCTGCCAATGGCTTAATGATTCTTACGCTTGGCCAATACTTACAACCTACCAAAATGCACCTTGAGGTTGCAGAATTTATCCATCCGGATACGTTTGCCATGTACAAAGAAGAAGGTCTTAAGCGCGGTTTAAAATATGTTGAAGCCGGACCACTCGTTCGTTCTTCCTACCATGCGGAACGTCACGTGAACGTTCCAATGGATTAATTATCCAGAATCTCTATCTCAACCCGAACATTCGATTGCGCCTGCGGACTAAGCTTGTCATATAATGGCTTTTTTCCACCCCAGGCTTTAACAACTAAACGCTTTGGATCAACTCCGTTGTTAACCAGATAAGCTTTTAATAACTCAGCTCGTTCTTTCGAAAGCTTTTTTGCTGAACCATAACCTTCCTTCGTCTCTGTTAAAGAGAAATAATTCTCTGCACCTTCTTTAATAGAAATCACTTTACCATGGGCTTTACCATTCGTATGACCATGAATTTTTATTTTATACTTGAGATTTTCCTTCATCATTTCCAACAAGCTTCCCACTTCAAATCTTGATTCAGGCCGCATCACGGCAGCATCTTTGAAAAAGTACACGTCATACATAACCGCTACATCACCTTTTTGCAAACGCATTAATTGAAAAGGAACGATGATTGTGCTATCCTGAATTTCAACACTATCCCCCGCTGGATCAAGATAATTTAAATCGTGCTGCACTCTTCGATATCCAAAGGCATTACACGTCATGGTTATTTCACCCGACTTTCCTTTTGGCTTAGGTACATCAACGGTTTTGTTCCCGTCATAGGTTCCGATTTTAATTGCCCGATCAACATCCACTACCAATACATCGCCTGTTACCTCTGTGCTGTCATCCAAGCGGGTGATTCGAAAAATGAATGGTTTGGTTTCTTCTTTCTCAGGAGTGGATTTCGTGTTGTCACTTTGTGCAATAACTTCTGCCGAGGACTTCTGCTTGGAAGACTGATTAATTTCTTTACTTGAAATTACCTCTCCTTGTTCCGATTTTTCAAATGATCCATGATAAACCCAGGCATCACTGAAAACAGAATCAGGGCGGTTTTGCAAAGCCAATGCGGCATCAATCGCTTTGGTACGCTGATCTGTTGTGAGCACATACACATAGTACAAATCACGGTTATGATTCATTGCATATTTGGCCGATAAATCATACTTCGGAGCCTGTCGCGTAAAACGCGTGGCATTTTTTTGGATTGAAAATGCCCCGATCACCACGTAGTAAGGTTGATCAAAATTCTTCGTGGTGTCGGCTTGCGAAAAGGCAATGGACGATGTTAACATCGCCAAGGCCAAAAAATTGAAAGCCTTCATAGATTAAAAAATTATATAAAGCTATAACAATTTTTGTAACAATTTGAATTTCAGGATTTAAACTTCACGTTCACCGTTTGGATATGATCTCAAAGTGACGTTCAAGACTTTCGCCCGCTTCATCCACAAGGGTAAGTGTATGCTTTCCTTCTGGCGGATTGATCGGCATGTGATGAATTTTTTTTGTGCTGCCAATAAACTCACCATCGATATGCCAGTACACCATTGCTGTTGAGCTGCGGTGAGCGAGTTCAAAAATTGTATTGCCGGGTTTTCCGTCTAGGTCACGCGGAATAAAAATCCTGACGTTTGGCTTTGGGTAAATAAGATCCATGCTAGCCACAGTTTGCTGAGGCTGGCAATCTGAACGAAATGGCGGAAGTGTTTTATAGGTTATGTTCTTGGCTCTGTAATAATATTCTTGTACCGGTGGTAAAACAAACCAGTCTTGCTGAACTGCTTTATCCAACGACTCACAATCACTGTGTACCCGGAACTTTTTATCTTCGTTTAGATAAACATTTTTATGAAATGTACAGAGTCCTGAAGTTTGACCAGGTTTATTTATCAGAATAGTGTCAGCTTTTTCACAAAACTGTCCTAAGAGTTGACCGCTCTTTGTGCAGGTTATAACTTCAATCATTTCAGGCAATGGTTTACTAAACCATGCATTTCCTTCCAATTGAGAAAAGATATCGAACATAACAGGCGATGCAGCTTCAGTTCCCGTTAGTCCCGGACGACCTTCACCATCTGCATTACCAACCCAAACACCAACAGCGTATTTAGGTGTAACGCCAACAGCCCAACCATCGCGAAAGCCAAAGCTGGTTCCGGTTTTCCAGGCAATTTTCTTTGAGCTCTTAAAATACCTCCATCCTGTTTCTTCGCCTGGCCGATAAACTTCTTTTAACACGTCCATGGTTTGATAAATCGCGGCAGCACTTAACCATGTGCTCTCTTCTATTATTTTTTCCTGTTCTGGTTGATTGATGTACACCGGTTTGTGAAAATCATTTTTATCATACCGATTTTTACCCGGATAATCAAAATAGTGATTAAGCGTTCGCGCCATGGAAGCATACATCCCGGTAATGTCCCACAGTGTCCCTTCAGCACCTCCCAATATTAAAGACAGTCCATAATGATCTGCTGGTTTAGTAAGAGAAAGGCCTGCGTTCTTCAATAGTTCATGAAATCGTTCATACCGATATTCTTTCAGTAGATAAACCGCGGGAACATTCAATGAACGGATCAGCGCTTTATCAGCCGGAACTGCTCCGTCATAATCTTTTGTAAAATTCTTAGGCGCAAATCCGCTGATCACGGTTGGTACATCGGGTAATAATGTTTTGGAAAGAATTTTTCCGTCATCGAGCATGGCCGCATACAGGAATGGCTTAAGAATACTTCCAGTACTTCGTGGTGCCGAGGTCAAATCGACATCAAACCCATGTGCCTTTCCGGAGTTTACATTACCGGCATAAGCAAGCACGCTTCCGGTTTCTACGTCCAGTACAATAGCACACGCATTATGGATCTGGTTGCCTTTCAATCGCTGATAATGATCATCCAGAATCTGTTCGGTTCGTTCCTGCAGTTTTATGTCAATTGTACTTTTTATCTTCTGTTCTGACATGCCATCAGCAGATGCGCGAAGCAGCAAGTGACGGGCTATCCTCGGTAATGGAAGCGGTTCATCCGGAATGGGTTCTGTGACTGACAATTCGTAGGTAAGCGAATCAATGACTTCGTTGTTCTTCAACTTTAGCAAAAGCTTATTCCGTTTACTGATAAGTTTGTCCCGATTCTTAGCCAAGTGAATTAAGGATGGAGCGTTAGGGAGCACGGCCAGCATGGATGCTTCCGCCCACGATAAATCTTTCGGTTCACGACCAAAATAACGCCAGCAAGCAGCTTCAAGACCTACAACATTACCTCCAAAAGGTGCGTGCGATGCGTACAACGACAGGATTTCCTTTTTTGAGTACCGAAACTGAAGGCGTGTTGCAAGGACTGATTCAAAAATTTTTTCGACTACAGTTCTGCCGGTTTCTTTACGGGATAACCGAATTACCTGCATATCGATTGTACTGCCTCCACTCACAATTCTGCCTTCAGAAATATTCTGGCGCATAGCCCGACCCATAGAGAGAATGTCAACACCCGGATGATTGAAAAATCGTTTGTCTTCGTAAGTTATAAGGGCAGTAACAAATTTTTCGGGAACATCATTAAGCTCCGGGAAACGCCACTGACCATCGGATGCAATAGACGCGCATAGTAAATCATTGTTGCTCGCCTCAAGAACTGTTGAATACCGTTCATTGAAAAGCTTACCCGGAAGACAAAAGTAATATGCAATCGCAATCGCCAGCGAAAATAAAATGATGTAAACTTTGTACCGGGTGATGAATCCTCTCACTACCTATCTTCCCACATATATTATAAGCGATTAGAATGGCGCGATGCCAGCAACCACTTGCCGTTCTTCTGAATATAAAATTCAGTGTATTTTAAATCAAACTCAAGATCTTTACCGTCAAGCTTCACCATAAATTTACCGCGACCGATAATTACGGCTGAACCTGGATAAGCACGAGCCGAGGCTTCAATTATAGTAATAGCGGTGTAACGTAGTTTTCCTGATTTTATATCCTCAATAAATTCAGTCTTTGATTCACCCCAGCCATTGGAATGAATAAACACCATTCTGTCATCCAAAACAGGTACGAGCGAATCGTAATTCATGGTGATCATCCATTCGAACTTCTTTTTGGATAATTCCAGAATTGCTTTTTCTTGTTGAGTCTGTGCATTTGCCACAACCCCGCTTACAGCAAACAAGAGTATCAGAATATTTTTTTTCATAGCTAAAAGAAGGGACTCGTGTTACCGAGTCCCGATTATTTTATTGTACCCCTGCAGCTTTTACTACTTCTACAACCTTTCCCTTTTTCCGGGCATAGATTGTTTTATCATACATAGCTTCACAACTTACTGCTGGCAGATAATAAGTTCCTGCATACGTTGCCGTAAGACTTACCCGGAATGTTTTTGTGTTGCCTTTGTATAAATCAAAGAACGTATACACCCGGTCATCGCGAATATCCTGATAGGTGAAGTTACTAGTAGCAAGCGTGCTTTCATCATCATCGAGGCGCAGGTTATTGATCTCCCAGCCCGATGGGAATACTTGTGACAATGCCAAATTCTGATAGCCCGAACGTACACTTGGATGATTAACCGTTACAACGGCAAGGAATTCAGTTCCTTGCTCAAGTCTGCTTGGATCAATTGGCCCACCATCTTCATCGGTGTAAGCAATGCTGATGCTCAGGTTTGATTCTGCATCTTCCTCAGCACCGCGTGCGGGTGTGCCCTCCATAATTAATCGGGTATAGAGTGCACCTTTACTTTCACTCTTAACTTTTACACTTCCTTTCTTCATGCCCTCAATCGGCACCACGATTTGAGAAACCGGTAATTCACTGCCAACTGAAATTGTCTTTCCGTTATTCAATGTATACTCAAACTTAAGCTCACTCTTCTCAGAACCAGCAAACGCTGAAACAGCTTTTAGACTGTACGCAACTTCCTGTGTGCTCATCCAACTGTAAGGATTACTTAATGCAGTAGAAATCTCCTTAAAGATTTGCAAGCCTTTTGTACGATCACCCAGCAGAATTAATGTTTCCAGGATAAATGCTTTATCGCGAATATCTGATCCATACGTATACCCGAGCTCACGATACGATTTCACGGCCGTGGATAGATTCGCTACAAGCTTTTTAGCAGCTTCAAGCTGTCCGGCTTTTGCATATGCTGCAGCCAGCATCCAGGCTCCTGTTGTAGAGAGATTTCCGGTTTCACGTAAGCGGTTCATCGCACCAAGTTCTGGCGAACCAGATAATGCCAGTGTATATAAGCGATACGCTTGCATTAAATCGTTATTGTAATAATCATCCGATCTCCGCCACTCGAGTGCTTTATCCTTCTGATATTTTTTCCAGCGTTTGAGTATATCTGCCGGAACAAAATATCCCTTAGCTTCTGCCTCTACCAGGAAGTGACCACCGTAGGATGAGCCCCACTCGTCAGGCGTAGATTGACCAGGCCAATAAGCGAATCCGCCTTCTCGCGTAATGAACGATTTCAATCGCTCAACACCAGCCGTTACATTGCGTTGAATTTTTGCCTTCTCCGTTTCCGTAAGATCTTTTACACGATCTAAATAAAGTTGTGGGAATACTGATGACGTTGTTTGCTCAATACAACCATATGGATAGTGAATCAAATACTCCAGTCTTGACCCTAAATTGATCGGAGGCATTGAAGAGACTTCCAGTATTGCCGTATTTGTCCCGGCAATTCCAAACGGAGCCACGGGCGATTCCCATGTTTTGCCCGCATCAACTACTGCTTCGGCAATTTTAGAAACCGGGGTGTTCGGATTACGAACTTCGATTTCAATCACATCCGTACTCTTAAAGTTTCCGGAGCTTGCTGTTACCTCCACTTTAGCAATACCAATTTCACTTTTCACAGCCAGATCAAAATCGACCGTCATATCACCAGCCGGACTCATGGCAACGGTTTGACTTGATGAACCCGTCACAGAAACAGGTCCGGTTATTTTCACGTCAACTTTAACATTACGAATACTCTTCTCCTGTGTGAATAAAGTTATCGGCAGCTTTAATGTTTCTTCGGGGCCTAACACACGCGGCAATGTTGCGAGAACCATTAACGGCTTACGTACAGGTGTAGCTTTTTCTGCTTTTCCGTACGCGCCTTCATACCCAGCAACCACCATTGTTTTTACAGAACCAATGTATTGCGGCATCGTGAATGTAAGTGATTTCGTATCGCCTTTACCAAGCGTATACGGGCCGAAGAATTTCACAACTGGCCTAAAGCGATTAGCACGAGGATCATCTTCTTTTGCAGCCAACTCGGCATCCCCACCGACAGCGAGCAGACGTTCAATTCGTGAACCGAAGGCACCCATTACTTCATCATACAAATCCCAGGTACGAACGCCAAGTGCTTCACGCGCGTAGAATCTGCTCCACGCATCCGGAGTTTTGAATTTTGTGATGTCAAGAAGACCTTCGTCAACCATCGCTACAGTATAGGTCATCTTTCTACCTTCCTTTTCAGAAATTTTGATGGTGACTTTTTCACCTGGTTCAAGTACTTCCGGCATGGAAATTTCAGGTTGTAAATGCGTTGCCGGATCTTCAACTCCAATTGCAGTTACACCATACAATCTGATTGGCAAATCATTAACTGTTTGCGCATGTGGTTGAAGCAATGAAACATGGGCATAAACATTTGGTGCCATTTCGGAAGTAGCTTCAAAGCTGAATTTGTTCTCACCTTGCTTAGTCTCAACCCAATATGTTTTAAGAACCTTGCTTCCACTTTCAATGCTAACCAAGGCGCGGCCTTCACCTGTACCTGGAATGGTGAGGTTTACTTTTTCGCCAATGTTATAGGATGGTTTATCAGCCGAGAATGAAAGCATCGTAGCTCCGCCTTTGCTGTCATCACCTCGCGAGCGACTGTACCAACCGGGCTCATCTACATAAATAATTTTACCGGTGCAGTGACCTGATTCAGAATCACACGCACGAATAAAATACCTTCCGTATTCCGGTGCTTTAATCTGGAAGCTCCATGAACCCTTTCCGTTTGATGTCGTTACTGTACCACTTTTAACAACCTGAGCGTAAGAACCTTCAACGTAATTGGCAATGTAATCGCTGGAATTATCCCACCACCAGCGCCAGTTGAGCTTGTAAATATTGAGCTCGATTTTTTTAGAAAGCGGACTTCCGTTCTCATCCAGCGTTACTACCTCAACCTTATGCGTTGTATCAGAATACAGAATTCCTGAATAGCGTTCACCTTCCGGCAATTTAATACCCACATAGGCATCGTATGGAGAATACGGCAACGCAAACCTGTCGGTGCTGAAGTTTCCGCTTTCTTCATACACTTTGCCTTTGAACACTGCGTTCAGGAAACCCGGTGCAGCGGACGATGTTTCAAGGGTTGCATTAACATTTGCTTTTCCTTCAGAGTCCGTTGAACCTTCATACACCAGAACTGATTCGCTGGAGAATTGACGAGAAGGATCTTCAAAGATATGCTCCGGGTATTTCGCAAAAGTCGTAGGCACTTTTGAAAGCATAACCTCGAATTCTGCTTTTAGATTTCTGCCAGGAGCGCCATGCAGCCATTTAACATCCAGCGTTCCGTTTACTTCAGGCGATGTTAACTTTTCTGTGCCAAAGTCGAGATTGATTTTGAGTCGATTCGGTTTAACAGTTTCAATCTTAATATTTTGATTGAATTCTGTTCCGCCAACTTTAATGCGGGCTGTCCAGTTGCCGGTGGGTGCATCGGGTTTTGTGGATGTTGTGAAATCATAGAATCCATTCTCAGAGGAAGAACGCACAAGCTTATTCACAACTTGTCCTTGCGGATTCTGAAGTTCAAAAACAACCGGATGTGCAGAAGGGAGAACCTTTGCTTTATCTTCTAAGATGAACGAAAGATGAAGTGTATCACCCGGACGCCAAACACCACGCTCGCCATACAAAAATCCTTTTAAGCCTTTTTGTACATATTCGCCCGAAACATCAAAATTGCTTAAGGAAAGTGAGTTGCCATCGTTTAACGTTAAGTAACCGCGTTGCGCTCCGTTTTTCGCGACTAACACAAATGGTTTCTCTTTGGTTTTTACTTCAACCTTACCGTCCGAATCAGTTGTAGCTTTTCCAATTACCTGTTGCTGATAATTATAGAGTTCAACTTCAATTCCGGAAAGCGGTTTTGTTGTTTTAAGATCGGTTACGAAAATGAGTATGTTACCGTCACTGCCATTTTTCGCCAGCAAGCCCAGGTCTGAGGCCAGAATATTTCTTCTTATCGTTCTGTTCGAGGTATAGTACGATGAATTACACGGATTATCACGTTGTTCCCAGTCGTAATCCTCTCCATAATAATAATCGTCATACTCATAGTAGTCGTAATCACTTCCGTAGTCGGAGTATTCATCGTAGTAAGCATCTTCCTCATCTTCAATTTCTTCCAAGTTATCTTCACCGGAGTCATCACAGAAATAAGCTGAATAGGATTTCTTGAAACTAAACTTTACCTGGTAGATAGCACCGGGTTCGCTGTTGATTAGTTTCGCAATATCCAATGTAAACCGATTCCATTTTCCAAGATCGGTTACACCTGCATTATCTAACGCGATTGTTTTCTTCAGTATGGATTTACCAACACGTCTTAATTCTTGTTGACCGCCTAGATTATTAACCTGCAGGAATTGTAACACATTATTCTCAAATACTTTTGTTATCTCAACATCAACTGAACGAAGGTTTACAGCTTCAAACGGTAACACAAGTCCATCGGTGCTTGGAAGAATAACTCCCTTTCCGGCAATTTTAATTTCAGGTTTCAATTGCTCGAACATAACTTCCCAAACTGCGCGTTTGGTCATCTTATAATCCAGAATGTTACGAACTCCCGCTTCCACCGAAATAGTTTTGCTTCCGGCCTGGCGCGCAGATGGATAAACCCAGATCTCATTATCATGAATGTCAAAATCCAAACCGGCAACTTCCGGTATATTGATCAATCCATTTAATTCCTGTTTCTCTTTCAGCGGATCAGAGAATTGTAAAATCACATACTGTGTTGGATTCTGTACAACCTTCGCATTCATGATCTTAAAATCACCTAATGCCGGAATTGTAATTTGTTGCTCATCGTCACGGTTTACACCGAGCGGATTACCTTTTACCACAAGATTTACCGCACTCGAATCAGCCTTGCGTGAAACATCTTCAATAACAAAATTGTGTTGCTTACCATCTGTTCCATGTACCCAGGTAACTTTCAAAGCATTGTTATCCTGTTTGGCCTGCAGCATTTTTTCGATGGCATCATTCTCAGCAAAGTCGGCCGTGTTCAACACACCTTCGATCTTCTGGCGCTTCAGTTCTGTTTTAACATACGGTTTTATGTTTTCAATGGAGGTTTCAAAATTTTGCGGAATAACCTGGAAGGAGTATTTGAAATTCTTCAACTCATCCGGTACCGTAACCAGCTTCGAAAGCTTAAAGGTTGCTTCATAAACCTGGCCGGAAGGCAGTCGGTTTTCCGGACGGAATTCGAGCGTTCGTGCATCTATCCAAAAAATCTTTCCTTTAATAGACGGACTGAAATCAAAAAGACTAACGGAACTTTCCTGTCCAATACTCGCAGAATCGGCAACATTATTAGCCAGCACAATAAGTAGCGTTGAGCCAGAAGGAACTACTCCGGCTGTATACGATGAAATATATTCCCCAAAAGCAGGATTGATATAATTGGTGACAGGTTTGTTGCGCTGGTTAATCGAATAAAAAAGTACAACAGCGATCAGCGCAACGCCTGCAATACCGATTGCAATCTTTTTCCAGGGAAGGTTTTTCATAAAAACGGAGGTTATTATAAGGAGTTTTGAATATCCGAAAATTAGTCGTGGCGAAAGCCAATGGGCGTTAAAATATTTTTTGTTAAGATTAGTCCTGAGGCAATTTCGGTTAGAGATTAGCCTTAGTATATTTCAACCATGATTGCGGTTATTCAACGGGTTTCCTCTGCTTCTGTGGAGATTGATAAGAAGGTAAAAGCCAGTATTGGAAAAGGTTTGTTGGTATTGGTAGGCATTGAAGATGCCGATAGCCTGGAAGATATTGATTGGCTTGCAGGGAAGATCGTAAACCTGCGTATTTTCAACGATGCTGAAGGCGTGATGAACGTAAGTGTTAAGGAAGATGGTGGAGAAATGATTATTGTAAGCCAGTTTACACTTCATGCCAGTACAAAAAAAGGAAACAGGCCGTCTTATATAAAAGCCTCTAAACCAGACATTGCAATTCCTTTATATGAGAAGTTTGTAAAGGCAGTGGAATTACTGCTTGAAAAGCTTGTTCAGACTGGTGAGTTTGGTGCGGATATGAAAGTAAGCTTGTTGAATGATGGACCCGTGACGATTATTATTGATACGAAAGACAGAAAATAATTTAACAATTTGCAATTCGTTAATTTTGAAAATGAGACAATTATTCTTTTTGATGATTTTACTGGGTAATTGCATTGGCATCTTCGCACAGAATAAATACGGACTTACTCCCACCGATTTCGAAGGTTACTCAAAAAGTGTTAAGGCAAATCCGAATAAGGAATTGATTGATCTTGAGAAATTCATTCCCGGAATTGTGCTGGATATACGGTATGCTACAACTAACAATTTTACGGGTGAGAAAATTTACAATCTCGCGAAAGCTTATGCACGAAAACCTGTTGCTGAAGCAGTAAAAAGAGCCCAGGCCGAATTAGCGAAGCAAGGTCTTGGAATAAAAATCTTTGATGCCTATCGTCCTTACGCTGCAACGGTGAGATTTTATGAAGTTTATAAAGATACTACCTATGTAGCTTCCCCTTACAGAGGTTCACGCCATAACCGTGGCTGCGCGATTGACATGACAATTATCAATCTAAAAACCGGAGAAGAACTTGAAATGCCAACCGGTTACGACTCTTTTAAAAAGGAGGCCTGGCCGTCAACACCCGTGAAAGATCCTATAATCCGTAAAAACCGTCAGCTTATTATAGATACTATGCAGAAGCAAGGCTTTAAAGTAAACGGATCAGAATGGTGGCATTTTGATTTTATTGGCTGGAAAAATTATGAAGTGATGGATATCGATTTTGAAAAGCTCGAAGCTCGAGATTAGAGGCTCGAGGCTGGAAGTTAGAAGTAAAGATTTCATTTTTTCCTCCTAACTATCGAACTTCAAACCTCTAACCACGAACATCATGACCATACAAGAAGCTCAAACCCAGGTTGATCAATGGATTAAAACGCATGGTGTCCGTTACTTCAACGAACTAACCAATATGGCTATCCTCACGGAAGAAACCGGGGAAGTTGCCCGCATCATTGCTCGTAGGTATGGGGAGCAATCTGAAAAAGAATCGGATAAAAATAAAGATCTCGCAGATGAAATGGCCGATGTGTTATGGGTGTTGATTTGTCTCGCCAATCAGACGGGAGTTGATTTAACGGAAGCGCTTAAGAAGAATATCGAAAAGAAAACAACGCGTGATCAAGATCGGCATAAGCAAAATGAAAAGTTGCGTTAGCGCGCAACGGTCAAGGCGCCATCTTTTAAAACCGGAACAATAAAGTACTTATCAGTTGTTAAGCAAAATTCCATGTCTTCATGGATATTTAGTTTATTTAATCTCTTCACGTGGCTGGATTCACTCAAGAACTTAACTAGATTACTTTTCGCACTGTTGTAAAGATGTTGCGCAGCGAGTGGCGCATCACAGGCAAGTGAGAATTTGTTTTTTAATTTCTCCACCAACGCTCCGGCAAATACGGTGTCTTCCAAGTTTACTTTACCCTTCCAGCCTGCGCAAACAATTAGAATATCATTATTGCTTTTAATTAAATGATCAGCAACGGCAGAAATATTTAAGAAAGCTCCAATAATTATTTCCTTGGCTCCAATAGATTTGGCAATTGCCTGTGTTCCATTGGTTGTGGTGAAGGCGATCTGTTTACCCTTAAGATTCTCGGCCATGTATTCAAATGGAGAATTCCCCAAATCAAAATCTGGAACCTTTTCGCCATCTCGTTCCCCGGCAATCAGATAACCTTTTGCTTTCATGACCCGGCAATCTTCCAGTTTTGCAACCGGATAAATACTTTCAATGCCGTGCGCAAAAGCAGTCGTCATGGAAGAAGTAGCCCGAAGAATATCAACTACAACAACAGATTTGTCTTCCACCGAATAGAGGTGCATTAAATCTGGCGTTAAGCAAACATCAATGTTTTTCAAGATGAATTCGTTGATTTATTGATCAGCTGATTCGATTATTGAAAATTACCGAATCAACGAATTGTCAAATTAGTTAATTAAAGGTGTCTTACTCACTTCTCCTTTGATGAGTTTCCCGCGCACATCGATGAAAATTTCCGAGCCAATGACAGCATACTCAGTTGTTACGTAACCCAATCCGATACCAATCCCTAACATAGGCGACA
Organism: Cyclobacteriaceae bacterium; assembly: GCA_965227265.1. Classification (GTDB taxonomy): domain Bacteria; phylum Bacteroidota; class Bacteroidia; order Cytophagales; family Cyclobacteriaceae; genus UBA2336. Next base: position 2,924,952 of record OZ245738.1, read on the forward strand.
TCGTTCCGGAAGTTACTTTGCCGATTGCGTTTCCGGCAGCATCTTTAATAACATAATCGTGACGTGGAATACCTTTCTCGATCATTTTAAAACCGACAAGTTTTTTCTTAACACCTTCTTCCTTTTGTTTTTTGATTGCAGATGAATTGGTAAAGTCTTTGGTGAATTTCGTGATCCAGCCGAGGCCTCCTTCTAACGGGGATGTTGTATCATCAATATCATTTCCGTATAAACAGAAACCCATCTCTAATCGTAATGTGTCGCGCGCTCCAAGACCGATGGGTTTAATCCCAAACTCTGCTCCGGCTTCAAATATTTTATGCCATACTTTTTCAGCATGATCTTTATGCACATAAATCTCAAAACCTCCAGCACCAGTATAGCCGGTATTCGACATCACAACATCCTTGACCTCTGCAAACTCACCAATCGCGAAATGATAATATTTGATTGTGCTTAAATCCACGGTAGTCAATTTTTGTAAAGTTGGTACACCTTTGGGGCCTTGAACGGCAAACAAGCAAAGATCATCAGAAATGTTTTTCAGCTCAGCACCTTTTGTGTTGAACTTACTGATCCAATTCCAGTCCTTATCAATGTTACTGGCATTTACCACCAGCATGTAATCATTGTCTTTCTTTTTGTAAACAATCAGATCATCCACAATTCCTCCCGTTTCATTCGGCAGACATGAATATTGTGCCTGGCCATCAATCAACTTAGAAGCATCGTTACTTGTAACGCGCTGAATCAAATCAAGTGCATTTGGCCCTTTAACCAAAAATTCACCCATGTGTGAAACATCAAACACGCCTACTGCATTACGAACTGTCATGTGTTCTTCAATATCCGATGAATAGCGAACCGGCATGTTATATCCCGCGAAGGGAACCATTTTGCCGCCAAGCTTTACGTGAAGATCATTAAGAGGAATTTGTTTTACTTCCATGAAGAATATTTTCTGATGTTAAAGTTTTCCTTTTTCAATCGCTTCAAGAATAAGCGTTCTCATTTTCTTAGCGCTTTCGAGTTTACCCTCAATGTATTGGCGATACTCTTCTTTACCCGTGCTGTCTTCTGGCGGATAAACACCGTGCATCCAATCCATCATCGATTGTTGTGCAGAGTCCAGCAAATGAACCCGGTTTTCTATATCTTTTTTTTGTGCCTCAGTGAGTCCCGGAGTTGCAAGCGTATCACTTAGCTTACGTTTTAGAGACATGAGATTATCCATTTTTGGCATCACCTCATCATGGATATCCATCGCCTCATTGTACAAAACCTGGTTGGTATTTTCAGCGATTGGGTCACCAACCGGAACATCTTTGCCAGATTTTCCACACGCAGCCAACATGCCAAAAACAGCTATAAACAATAGTTTTAGGATATTTTTCATGCTCATTTTGTTTGCCGGCAAAGGTATAACAGATCGGTAAGCCCACAACCTTCCTAACGTACATTAGCACAAAATTTTGTGAAAAGTTGCGGTGCAGTGTTGCAGCTTCCATTAAAATGATTCTATCTTTATGGAATAAGAAAGCAAATGAAGCTCAGCCACTCATTCTTTTACTTTTGGTACTTCTATTTTAAGACCCAGGCGGGACTTAGAAGAGCGGAGTGTTGTTGCTGAACTGAAACGATACAAGAACTCAAGAAAGTCCCGGACAAACCGGGACTTTTTGTTTTATATGGTAAAGAAGAAAAAATTACGGGTTGCCATTCAGGGCATTGCTACCAGCTATCATGAAGTTGCAGCACTCACCTATTTCAATGAGCCGATTGAAACAGTTGAGTGCCTGTCGTTTCACAAGTTGTGCGAAGCCTTAAAGTCTGGTAAAGCGGATGTGGCAGTAATGGCGATTGAAAATGCCATAGCCGGAAGCATTCTTCCGAACTACTTTTTGTTGCAAGATTATCACTTCAGCATAGTAGGTGAATTGTATTTACCCATTCACATGCACTTGCTGGCGTTACCCGGAGTGAAGCGTGAAGACATTACTTCTATTGAATCACATCCGATGGCAATTCGCCAGTGTTCTGAATTTCTTTTTTCGTTAAAAGGAGTTGAAATCCGTGAAAGCGATGATACGGCAGTTTCCGCAAAACGTGTAAAAGATTTTAAATTAAAAGATACCGCTGCTATTGCGAACGAATATGCAGCTAAAAAATTTGGATTGAATATTCTGGAGAAACGAATTGAAACCAACAAGAAGAACTTCACGCGTTTCCTCATTCTTAACCGAAGAGCAAATTCAAAAATTGAAAGCAACAAAGCTTCTTTAAGCTTTGAGGTAGCCAATCATGTTGGGAGTTTAGCCGATGCATTAACAACGTTTAAAGAATATAGCATTAATCTTTCAAAGATCCAGTCGATTCCAATTATTGGAAGGCCGAGCGAGTATTCAATTCACATTGATGTAGAATGGAAGAAAAGAAAAAATTACGATGAAGCCATGCGCGACATCTTACGTCAGGTGAAGAACCTGAACATTTTAGGCGAGTACAAGAAAGCACAGTTGAAGTTCTAGGTATGATACAAACAGCAAAACGGATTAGCGCAGTAGAAGAATACTACTTCAGCAAAAAGCTCGCAGAAGTACGCGGTTTGGATACGCCCGAACATCGTGTGATTAACTTAGGAATTGGCAGTCCGGATATGGCACCTGCTCCTTCTGTGGTCAATGCCTTAATTGAATCTGCACAAAATCCTGCCAATCATGGCTATCAGAATTATAAAGGCATTCCACAGTTAAGAAAAGGAATTGCTGATTTTTATAAAAGAACATACAACGTTTCGCTTGATCCTGAAACCATGATCTTTCCCTTAATGGGATCGAAGGAAGGAATCATGCACATCTCGATGGCCTTTGTGAACGAAGGCGAAGATGTATTGATTCCTGATCCGGGCTATCCAACGTATTCTTCGGTCTCAACACTTGTTGGTGCAAAGATCAGAACGTATGCCATGAAGGAAGAGCTCAAGTGGGGAATTGATATCGAGGCGTTAAAGAAAACTGATCTTTCCAATGTAAAAGTTATGTGGATCAATTTCCCACACATGCCAACGGGTAGAATTGCTTCACGTGAAGAATTGAAAGAATTGGTTGACCTGGCGAGAAAAAATAATTTCCTGATTGTTAACGACAATCCGTACAGCCTGATCCTGAACGATGAGCCTATGAGCATTCTTTCCATTGAGGGATCTGAGGATGTTGCACTGGAATTGAACTCGTTAAGTAAATCACACAACATGGCTGGCTGGCGCATCGGTTGGGTTGCCGGTAAAAAAGAATTCATCGATGCCGTGTTGAAAGTAAAGAGCAACATGGATTCCGGAATGTTCCTGGGGCTACAGCATGCTGCCGTTGAAGCACTGCAATCGACCAGTGAGTGGTTTACGGAACTGAACAAAATCTATATCGAGCGCAGAACGGCAGCGCATAAAATTCTGGATGTACTCGGTTGCTCATACGAGAAAAAACAATCCGGTTTATTCGTGTGGGCAAAAGTTCCTGATTCGATTTCGGATGTTGAGAAATTTATTGATGAGATTCTGTATGGAACAAAAGTTTTCATTACTCCTGGATTTATCTTCGGAGAAGCAGGCAGGCGCTTTATTCGGATTTCATTATGCGCCCCAGTAGAAAAATTAAAAGAAGCTTCCGACCGAATTGAGAAATTCGTTCACGCAAAACATAAACATCAAACCGAAAAAGTATGAAAGCAACCATTATCGGTTTGGGATTAATCGGAGGTTCAATGGCCATTGACCTTAAAAAGGCAGGCATTGTTACTGAGTTAACAGGCATTGACCTGAATAAAGAGCATGCTGCGAAAGCAATTGAACTTGATTTAGTAAAAGAAATAGATACCGAAGGAAAAACAATCGCGACTGCAGATTTGATTATTATATCAATTCCGGTAAGTGTATTGAGTCAACTGCTTCCTTCTATTCTTGATTCTGTGAAAAAAGATGCCGTGGTGATTGATACCGGCTCAACAAAAAGTTTGGTATGCAAAGCTGTCTCAAATCATACTAACCGCGGACAATATGTAGCAGCACATCCGATTGCCGGAACAGAAAACTCAGGCCCAACAGCCGCATTCTCCGGATTGTTCCAGAATAAAACGAACATTATCTGCGAAAAAGAAAAATCATCGACACAAGCATTAGCCTTGGCTGAAAAGATTTTTGCTGCGTTGGGTATGAACACGATTTATATGGATGCAGGTGAACATGATAAACACGTTGCGTATGTTTCACATCTGTCACACGTAAGTTCATTTCTACTCGGACAAACCGTCTTGGACATTGAACGCGATGAAAAAAATATTTTCGCCTTGGCAGGAAGTGGTTTTTCATCCACTGTTAGGTTGGCGAAAAGCTCACCGGATATGTGGGCGCCCATCTTCGAACAAAATGCCGAACATTTAAGCCAGGCATTGCTGGAGTACATTATGCACTTACAAAAATTTCAATACCACCTGATGAAGCGTGACGTAAACGAGCTTCATAAAATCATGACAGAAGCAAACCGCATCCGGGAAGTATTGAATGGAATAGAACTAAAACAAAAAACAGTAGAAAATAAATAACTTTGTGATATGAAGAAGGAACTTGAGCTTGAGGCAATGTCAACCTGGTTGCCAACAAACGGTTTACCGGCAGTGATCAGCGGACCGTGCAGCGCGGAAACAGAAAGTCAAACAATCGCTACGGCTAAACAACTTGCAGCAACTGGTAAAGTAAATGCATTACGTGCCGGTATTTGGAAACCACGCACACGTCCGGGACAATACGAAGGATCCGGAGCAGAAGGACTAAATTGGTTGATCCAGGCCGGAAAAGAAACTGGCTTACCTGTAACAACTGAAGTTGCCAATGCAACTCACGTTGAAGCTTGTTTAAAAGCTGGTGTAAATATTCTTTGGGTTGGAGCCCGTACAACGGTAAATCCATTTTCTGTCCAGGAAATTGCCGACTCATTAAAAGGAGTTGATATTCCTGTGATGGTAAAGAATCCCGTTAATCCGGATCTTGAATTATGGATTGGAGCGCTGGAGCGTTTGAATAAAGCAGGCATTAAAAAATTAGCAGCAATTCACCGCGGATTCTCTTCATTTGAAAAAGGTCCTTTCCGCAATGCCCCAATGTGGGATTTGGCAATCGAATTAAAAACCCGTATTCCGGAGCTTGATATTCTTTGTGATCCAAGTCACATTGCCGGTAACCGCGACTTGATTGCATTGATCAGTCAGAAAGCAATTGACCTAAACATGAGCGGATTGATGATTGAAAGTCATATCAATCCAGATGCTGCATGGAGCGATGCCAAGCAACAAGTTACACCGGCTGTTCTTGGGAGTATCATTCAGGGACTTGTAGCACGCAAGCCGTCTACCGATAACAAGAATTTCAAAGATACACTTGCCATTCTGCGTGAGCAGATTGATCAGCTTGATGATGAAATCATGCAAAAACTGGCGAAGCGTATGGCAATCTCCGAAAAGATTGGTCAGTATAAAAAAGAGAACAACGTTACCATTTTACAGGTAAATCGCTGGGAAGAAATTATTGCAACACGTTTAGCGCTTAGCATGGCGATGGGCTTAAGTGAAGAATTCACCAGAGACATGCTGAAGATTATTCATAGTGAATCTATCCAAATTCAGACGAAAGTGATGAATAAGGAAGGTGAACGCGTTTAAACACAGTTTCATCAGCACTGCATCATAGCCGAAAATTTCCGGCTATTCTTTTACAGGTTTTATAATAGACAATCAAAATAATTGTTTTAGGAATAAACACATAAAATTTTATGAAGCAGACTGCCAGCCTGTTCATGTTTGTAGTTATTGGGCTGTGCTGCGAAGCACAAGTTAAAGAAGAAGAAGTAAGTCCGGATTTGAATACATGGGCTGCCCGAGTAGGCATCGGGATTCAGAAAAGCCCATACGCAGAACTTGGTATAACACGATTATGGATTACAAGTGATGGACTTAATTGGGGTTCAAATGCTTTATACGCAGCTGTTGAAATAAACAGAAAGCAAAATTCTTCCGATCCGGTATACTATGGTTTCAAAACAGGCTTCGAAACCTCTTGGGGCGTTGCAATGGGCGCGATTGAATTAAAATACGTAACAGATTTAAATCATGAAGATGTATTTGTACTTACGCCCAAAGCGGGATTAACCGTGTTTGGCGCTGTGAATCTGTTGTATGGTTATAACTTCCCTAAAAATCTGGACTCCTTCTCGGGAATCGGAAATCACCAGTTTTCATTGGTGGTTCACGTCAGCAGAAAATTGATTGCTGAAACAAGATAATATTTTAATTATCCAGAGAATAAACACCCGCTTTACTAACGGATACAGTCTTCAATTTTCTTGATTTCCGGAAATCATCATAGATCGGCTGGAGATTTTTCCAAAATGCAGATGTGACACCAGTACTGCGTTGCGTTTTGATAAGCTCATCAACAACACCTGTTTCCAATCGTGCGGGAAAAATATGAACGGGAATTTTTTCCTGTCCCCTATTCCTTGCCTCCACAGCAATCAGGTATAATTCTTTTATACTTTCATCGGTTATAGGAATACATCCAATCGTTGCACAACCTCCATGAATGTAGATCGCGCTCCCTGGCTTTTTCTTGTCGCTTAAGATTAAGTCTGATTGATTCGGATAATTAATTCCCAGTGACAAATAAAAATTACTAACCGGATTGAAGTGATTGATTTGATATATCCCTTCCGGAATTTGCAGGTCACCTTCTTTTCGCTTTGGACCAAGTATCCCCGAGGTTGCACAAAAATCATACGAATGAAGCAGCGTGAACTGATCTTTGTTGTTCTCTTTAATCCAAACCTCTAAAATCTGTTCTTTCTTAAACGCCCGGATAAAAAGCTGGAACTTGTCCATGGAAAGACTCTTATCCGAAAAATATTTTTTAACAATGCTCTCCGCTTCTTGATACGCAACTTTTACACGAGCCTCTTTTAACTGTGTTTCTTTAAAGGAGGCTTGCTGAAGCATAAGTAATAAAACGATACTGATTGCGAGTTTCATTAGGCAGTTTTAACAATATGCTTTTTGAGCACATTGCGTGCAAGCAATGAACTGATCAGTGTTAGGATAGCTCCCAGAATCATAGCAGCGCCAGGAAAATAAACAGGTGCATTCTCTCCGGTAAACCAGGCAAAAGTTCCATTCATCATTATCGGCCCAATGATCGCTGCAAGACTCATTAGACTGGTAAACCCTCCTTGTAATTCTCCCTGTTCATTGGCTGGTATAGCTGATGACATAATTCCTTGTAAGGCAGGGCCAGCAATACTTCCTAAACAATAGATGATAATGATGGGATACATCATCCAGCCTTCCGTTGCAATACCGTACAATAAGAATCCTACTGCATATAATCCTATTCCAAGGTAAACGCTTCGCTCCTGCCCAAGCTTTGGGATTATGAATCGAATCAATCCACCTTGAATAACAGCAAATGCAACCCCAACTACAGCAAGTGACCAACCGATTTGAGCTGCATCCCAACCGAATTTTGCTTTAACAAAATAAGCCCAGTTTGTTTGAACCGCGTGAGATGAAACGTAGATGAATGCAAGCGCAAGAATAAGTCCTGAAATAACAGGATAGCGTGTCAGGCTTTTTAACGTACCAATTGGATTGGCGCGCTTCCATTCAAATTTTCTTCTATTCTCTTCCTTCAATGATTCAGGTAGAATAAAAAATCCGAATAGCCAGTTAAGCAAGGTTATGCCAGCACAAACAAAAAAGGGTGTACGCGTTCCGAAATCAGCCAGTAATCCTCCCATTAAAGGACCTACAATAAATCCCAATCCGAAAGCTGCTCCAATCATTCCGAAATTTTGCGCACGTTTTTCAGGTGTGCTAATGTCCGCAATGTATGCACCTGCTGTGGTGAAGCTTGCACCCATCACACCGGCAATAATACGGCCGATGAAAAGCCACCAGAGCGAAGGCGCCAATGCCAGAAAAAGATAATCGATACCAAATCCGAAAAGCGATCCCAATAAAACCGGTCTTCGCCCAAAGCGGTCACTCAATGCACCAACTATTGGAGCACACAAAAACTGCACGATGGCATAGGCTGCAATCATCCAACCACCAATTTTGGAAGCATAGCTCAACAACTCTGCGGTTGAACCTGTCTTGCCTGAAAGCTCTATGATAAGATCAGGCATTACCGGAATGATTATTCCGAAGCCGATTACATCAAGCAAAAGTGTTATGAAGATAAAACCGAGCGCAGGTGTACGATTTGACATTATTAAAAGATTAAGATGACAAATTAATGATTTTCCGGATAGACTACTCCAAGACTGTAGCCTTGAAGACAGTACCTGTCACATTTAATAATCGAATGCGTTCTAACAGATTTTCCTTCAGCGAAAGCAAAACTTCAGTCGTTAGCAAGCAGGAGTCTCCAAATTGCTGATCGATGATAATCAGATCAAAATCTTTTACGAGTTTCATAAGGGCAGGGGTAACATCATACGTAAACTCAAATGTAATCGTGACTTTAATTTGTTGCTCAATAATTATTGCTTTGGTCAAAGCCTCTTCAGCTGCCGTTTTATAGGCGGTTATTAATCCGCTTACACCAAGTTTGGTGCCTCCAAAATATCGTACGACAATCACCAACACATTCGTGAGTTTCTTGGAGCGGATTTGACCCAAGATCGGATCGCCTGCAGAATGGTTCGGTTCACCATCATCATTTGCCCTTGACTTACTTTTATCGGCCCCCAATACATACGCATAACAATGGTGACGCGCATCAAAATATTTCTTCTTACTCTCCGCGAGTTGCGCTTTAACTTCATCTTCCGAAGAAACCGGAAATGCCAACGCGATGAATTTGCTGCCTTTTTCCTTGTACTCACCTGCCGATGAGCCGTTTATTGTATGAAAGGAAGTGATCACGTAACTCGCTCAGTCATTTATCCGTCTAAAGATTACAAATAAACCTGTTTTACCGTGCAACCCCGGTAATTTTGTACAGTCTTTCTCATGTAATTATCTAACTATGAAAAAAATATTCTTCCTTTTAACGGCTATTTTGCTGATTACTTCAGCTTCCCATGCTCAAAAACGCGAAACCCGCGATGTTGCAACATTCACAAAAATATCCTTCCGCACAGCGGGTAAAGTGTATGTGAAGCAAGGCACTCCGCAGAAAGTTGAAATCGAAGGCTCTGCTGAAATGCTTGAAAAAATTAAAACAAAAGTTGAAGGCGGAAAGCTTTCCATCGGCCCGGATGATAAATGGACGAATTGGAACTGGGGCAGCGATGACAAAGTTACTGTATACGTAACCGTTGCCAATATTGAAACACTGAGTGTTAGCGGATCAGGTGATTTGATCGCTCAAACAAAAATAACTTCAGCAGGAAATATAAATTTAAATGTGAGCGGATCAGGATCACTTACAGCAGAAATTGAAGCAGCGGATGTTGACAGTGATGTAAGTGGCTCAGGTGAAGTTGACATAAAAGGAAAATTTAAAAGTGTAAGCGCAGATGTTAGCGGTTCAGGGCAAGTTGCTGTTAATGGCACAATTACCGGTAAAGCTGATTTTGAAATTTCAGGTTCTGGAAAAGTATTAGCATCTGGTTCAGCCGAAAGTCTAAGCGCAGATATTTCTGGCTCTGGTCAGGTATTAGGTGCAAATCTTGTTGCGAATACTGCAAAAATTGAGATCACCGGTTCGGGCGATGTAGAGATCACTGTAAACAAAGATCTTGATGCAGACATTAGCGGAAGCGGAACAGTCTTGTACAAAGGCAATCCGGCACACGTTAATGGGAATGCCAGCGGAAGTGGAAGCGTTAAAAAAATGTAATATCGTAAAAATGTAGAGACGCAAAATTTTGCGTCTCTACGCCCAAAAAGATTACATATGATTTTACAAGGGTGAAATACTTCACCCTTTTTTATTGTTTAATTAACGATCGTACGAACCATCCCTGCAGGATATTGGTTATCTTCCCAAATCAATACTCAACTAAATTAACTTATATGAAACGCACAGCATCCGCACACTGGGAAGGAGATTTAAAAGCAGGCAAAGGCAACCTCTCAACCCAAAGCACAGTTCTTGATAAATCACAGTACTCATTTGGTACCCGTTTCGAAAATGGAAAAGGAACCAATCCGGAAGAATTATTAGGCGCAGCACATGCAGGTTGTTTCACCATGGCGGTTAGTGCTGGCTTGGGACAAGCGGGGTTTACACCAACTACATTGGATACCGTTGCAACCATTACACTTGAAAATCTTACCGTAACCGGAAGTCACCTGGAAATTAAAGGGACTGTGCCTGGCATCTCCAAAGAAAAATTTGAAGAGATCGTTAAAGGTGCTGAACAGAATTGTGTGATCTCACGCGCGTTGAGCGTACCGATTACCTCAACCATTACGTTGCTATAATGGTATTTATGTAGAGGCGCATGCTTCGATTTGGCTCAGCAGTGCGTCTCTACCATTTATATATTAACAAACATCAATTTTTGTGTTTTGATAATCCTGTAACAATCAAATATTGCGCAGCAATATAGGTTGTCATAATCCATATACCTATCATCGGCAAGGGTTCCAGAAATTTATTGATCGCGATGAGCGAATCAGAAATCATAAATAAAATTGCTCCGCCAAATACCAGGGCAAAACTTGATGCAGTGGTTTTGCCAAACCTGAAAAGTGCAGCCAGCACCATTGCTGTTAACACAAGTGCATAAATGAATACCGGAATTTTCATTTCACCCAATCGGGTATACAGAATTACAACCAATCCCGTTCCGGATAAAATAATGGGAAAGGCATAGCGAATTTTTTGCAAACCTTGTAACTCGTTGGACGTATCCGTTGATTGATGCTGCCGGTAGGCAAGAATATAAAAGATGTGCGCTACCAGGAATGCACCAAGCCCGAACATAAAAAATTTTCCATCTTTATCCTGCAGCATAAGCAGTGTATCACCAGCACAGGAAAAAATAATGGCTAATACAACTGATGTTGAAAGCGATTGATTCTGCTCACGCTGTAATATCCAATAATGCAACCCCAACATGATCATGATCGCGGGTTTGCAGATCAGGTAGACAAGATCAGCATGACCAACCTCTGCCAGCAACACACCAACACTTACCAGAATAAACAAGTAAAGAAATATTTTTTTCATATCGGTTCGGTTATGGGCTCAGTAAGCTCATGCGTAATTCTAGGTGGCTTAGGAGTTTTTAGAAAGATCAGGTAAACGAATGCTGCAATTGCTAGCAAGCTGCAGGTTAAAAACGTTACAAAAAAGTTCTCTGAATTATTCGAATAGATAAATCCTGAAATGAATGCCCCGATTCCAATTCCAAGCTCCATGAAAATATAAAGGCTGGCAATGCCGCGGCCACGATGTTTTTCATCGCTTAAATCCGTTGCCCAGGCCAGAAGCGTTGGCGAAGTCATTCCTTGTGCCAATCCATATATCGCAATGGCAGTAATGAGCATGGTTGGTGTTGTGCTCAAGGCCAATATGAGCATAGCCACGGCCATAATAAGTGTTGAAAGAATAACAACTTTTTTCCTTCCGTATTTATCAGAAGCTTTTCCGGCAATCAAACGTATTGATAATGAGAAAATAGTTAAGAAAACAAACGGAAGACCTTCGTTCTGAATTCCAACATGCAAACATAAATCGGGCACTACTGTAAACACTGCGCCATAGGCATACGTAGCGAGCAACATTACGATGCATGGTACAATTACCTTAGGTTCAAACAAATCTCTTTTATGAATTTTAAAAACTTGAGTAGAAAATCCCTGCCGGGTTTTTAATGTTTCTTTAATGCCCAATAAAACAACAATGGATAAAATCGCCATTGCCGAAGAACAATAGAACATTACATCTAATCCAAAATCATTGGCAATGCTCGGGCCGATTGCAAGTCCGGCTGCCATACCCACAGTGCCTGCTGTACCCAATATTCCCATGGCTTCTCCCCTTCTGCTTTGCGGGATGATATCGGATAAATAAGCCGTTGCTCCGGTTGGTGAAAAACCCGTTGAAAATCCATGCACTAATCGTAATAACAAAAATCCACTTACAGAAGTCAATAATGGATACAGCAAACTAATCCCAACGCAAACAGAAATACCAATTAACATAACCGGAATTCGTCCGACTTTATCCGCAATCTTACCACTGAAAGGCCGCGAGATCATGGCTGTGATCGTAAACAGTGAAATGATCAAACCTTTATACTCTGCTCCGCCCAGGCTTGTTAAATAAGCTGGCAGCTTGGGTATAATCATGTTAAAGCTCGCAAAAAATAATAACGAGCTTACGCACAGAATCCAGAACTGGGAAGTGTAAATCCGTTGTGGTTTATTCACTGAAATTAGTTCTGAGTGCTTTGTTCCTGTGCACCTAATAAAAATGCTTTGATAAAATCATCGAGGTCGCCATCGAGAACGTTTTGTGCATCCGTTCGTTCAACAGCGGTGCGCGCATCTTTTACAAGTTTGTAGGGATGCAATACGTAATTCCTGATCTGCGAACCAAAATCAATTTTCATTTTCCCAGCTTCGATCTTATCTCGTTCAGCATGGCGTTTCTCCATTTCGAGTTGGAACAATTTTGATTTCAACATTTGCATGGCACGTTCGCGGTTAGCATGTTGCGAACGTTCGACCTGGCACACGATAACAATGCCTGTTGGCTTATGCGTCATCTGTACTTTGGTTTCAACCTTGTTTACATTCTGACCGCCTGCTCCACCCGACCGTGAAGTTTGAACTTCAATATCTGCCGGATTAACCTCTATATTAATCGTATCATCAACTTTTGGATAGACAAATATGGACGCAAAGGAAGTATGTCGCCTTCCATTTGAATCGAATGGAGAAATTCGCACCAACCGATGAACTCCAATTTCTGATTTAAGCTTGCCATACGCGAACTCGCCATCAATCTCCAACGTTGCAGATTTTATTCCCGCTACTTCACCCGACTGATAATTTAATTGAGATACTGTATAACCGCTCTTCTCGCCCCACATGATATACATGCGGTTTAGCATATCGGCCCAGTCGTTACTTTCCGTACCGCCCGCCCCCGGATTAATTTCAACGATTGCACTGAGCTGATCCTCTTCACGGCTCAGCATTTTTTTGAACTCAAGCTCTTCAATGGATTTTTCTGTAAGATGATATTCACGATCTACTTCTTCATCGCTTACATCACCTGCATCATGAAACTCATTAAGCACTTCAAGGTCTTCGATAAGCTTATTTACACCTTCAAAAGCATCTGTCCATACTTTTTTTGTACGCACATTCTTGAGTGTCGCCTCGGCTTGTTTGGGGTTGTTCCAGAAATCGGCTTGTTGGGTAATAAGCTCTTCGTCTTTTACTTCAATGATCTTGCGATCGTAGTCAAAGATACCGCCTGAGGGCGGCAACTCTTGTTTTAAGGTCTTTCAACTGTTCAGTTGTCATTACGAAATGGAATTATTGCGCAAATATAAGAAAAGCGATTTTTAATCTAATGTGAGCTTCTATGATGAATCTGATCCTTACTTCAATCAATTATGCTCAACCCGGGTGGGTGGCGAAATGATTCTGAGTAATTATTCCTTCTTACCAGCGTACAATTCATACTCTAGCAAGCGGCAATCAATCTTAGCTGTATAAAACTCATATCTTCTGCTCGCGCGTAAACCGATCTTCTTGGCCAAGTCAAGATTACCAGTAAAAATGTAGCCCGTATAGCCTTGGCATTTTTGCTTCATGAAATCACCAATGCGTTTGTAGGTAAGCTCAAGCTCATCAAGTTCACCTAATCGTTCACCGTACTCCGGATTAAAATAGACAACTCCCGGTTGTTCAGGAACCACGGTCTTTTCAAAGTCACAAACTTCAAAATCTATATACTGTTCAACTCCGGCTATGCCTGCATTGATTTTAGAAACATTAATTGCATCATCACTGATGTCAGTTGCAATAACTTTTAGTCCAGCAACATCTTTTATTTTCCGATTAAGCAATTCAAGTTGATCCTGATAATGTTGTTCATCATACCCGATCACATGCATAAAAGAATAATTCTTTCGAATCAACCCGGGCCTGCGGTTCGTTGCCATCAGCACAGCTTCAATTGCCACCGTTCCCGATCCGCACATGGGATTAACAAACGGTGATTGACGATCCCACTTCGAAGCAAGAATTGTTGCCGATGCCAGCGCTTCCAGCATAGGTGCTTTCCCAGGCACTTTGCGATAACCGTGTTTCGATAATGTTTCACCCGATGTATCCAGGAAAACTTCGGCATCTAATTCCCACCAGTACAAATTAATAACTGCACCGTCCATCGCTGAACCCGAATCCGGACGCTTTGCTGTTTCTCTTCTTATCCGATCTGCAATGGCGTCTTTTACTTTTACATTGGAGAACATAGTATTGTTCACACTTGGATGATCTACGTGGCTTGTAACAGAAAAATATTCATTTATGGAAATAATCTTTTCCCATGGATATGTCATCAGCTTGTTATACAGCTCTTCCGGACTATTACACCGAAATTCATACAAAGAATAAAGCACCTGGCTCCCACACCGCAAATTCAAATTCAACCGGATACAATCTTCTACTGTTCCCTTAAGTTCAACTCCTGTGGCGAATGTACTGACTACATCAAAGCCAAGTTCTTCAACTTCCAACTTGAGCCAGGGAACAAGACGTTTATTACAGGTAATGATGATTCGGCTTGGAGTTGTAAAAATGCTCATGACGTGAATAAGCAGCAAAGATGCCTGAATAAATTCAGGAGGACAATTAAAATTTCTAAATGGCTAGCAAACTAGTTTCGCGGAAGATAGGGATTGACAGGTCGTGCTGGCGAATTACCTTCATAGAAAGGTGAGCCTTTTTTCACAATTAATATCCGGTTTTTGCGGCCGGGTTTGAAGTAAGGCTTTCGGATAAAAAATAAAGCCGCGCCTCCACCCAATAACACACCGGATGAAATAGCAACACCGTCATCAATTGATGCGCCTTGTTTCTGTACCAAACCGGTATTTATTAGTTCTGCTGCCGGCAACAGAATCCCCGCTGCCATCATGTAAGCACCCAATCGTTGTCCGAAGGTGCTCGATTTTCTTCTGCGAATGTTTAGTTTCTTGATCCGGAAGTACGATACTGAATCCAGGTTCATCATGATTAACGTGTCATTCAGGTCAAGGATTTTTTGCTCTAGGGTACCTCTATCGCCTTCCCGTGCAAATGAAATCACATCACCAATCTTATAACGCGCTAAAACAGTTTCATTCTTAAGTACGACAAGTTGTCGCTGCTGCGCGGACACACACAAGTTTATAGTCAGAAAAAATAAAACAAGAATTACATTTTTGTTATCCATCCGAATGGATCCGGCAGGTTACCACGTTTAATACCTTCAAGCTCTTCGTATACTTTATTGGAGAACTTACGTTCTGCAACAGGCGGAAGGTAATAATCTTTATCTTCAAATCCGATAAGCTCGATATGCGCAATAGTCGCAGCAGTACCCGCACCAAATGCTTCTTTCAATCGACCTGATTTTGCTGCCTCAATCACCTCTTGCACTGATATTTTTCGCTCCTCTAATTTCATATTCCATTTTCTCGCAAGTTTCAGCACACTATCACGGGTGATGCCGGCAAGAATTGAGTCGCTTAATGCAGGTGTGATCAACGTGTCATCGATCACAAACATTACGTTCATCGTTCCAGACTCTTCAATATACTCGTGTGTTTTACCATCTGTCCATAATAGTTGATGATAGCCTTGATCTTGTGCAAGCTTGGCCGGATAATTAGCTCCGCCATAATTTCCGCCTGCTTTTGCGTATCCGGTTCCGCCTTCAGTGGCTCTTGTATAATGCGTTTCAATCTTAACTTTTACCGGTGTTGAGTAATACGGTCCAACTGGCGAAAGAATAATCATGAAGGTAAAATTCTCTGAAGGACGAATGCCAATGTATTCATCAGCTGAAAATAAAAATGGTCTGATATATAATGATGATCCCACTGCTTTCGGAACCCAGTTCTCATCCAGCGACACAAGCGTGCTCAATGCTTCCATGAATAATTCTTCCGGAACATGCGGCATGCACATGCGTTCGCCTGAAATATTTAACCGCATCCAGTTATCCGTTGCACGGAACACAAGCACTTCACCGGATGGTGACTTCATCGCTTTCATTCCTTCAAAAATGGATTGACCGTAATGTATTGCAGGTGTTGCAGGGCTGATTGAAATGTGACCGTAGGGAACAATCCGAAAATTTTTCCATTCACCATCACGATAGTCTGCCATGAACATGTGATCGGTGTAAATCTTACCAAACGGCAGATCAGCAAAATCAACCTGACTGATTCTTGAATGTTTTACTCGTTCAATTTGAATACTTTCTGTGGCTACCATACCTCGAGGTTTATGGCGGAAAGATAGAACGATTTTAGTAAGTAGACTAACGATTGTTAGGAATCTTGATGATTGGTCAAAACCGTTACATTCTGGGTTTCCAAGGCGTTTCTTCAACATTCAACTCAGCCGACATTTTCCGCGAAAGCATGAAAAGGTAATCGGATAACCGGTTAAGATATTGAATAACAAGAGCATCGGTTTTTTCCTGTGCATCAAGTGCTATAACGAGCCGTTCAGCCCTGCGGCAAACTGTGCGCGCAACATGACAAAATGAAACAGATTGATGACCGCCTGGAAGCACAAAAGATTTCATGGGTGGAAGTTCTGCATCCATTGCATCAATTTCTTTTTCAAGAAGTGTTACATCATCCTGTGCGAGAGAAGGGATTTTAACTTTTGTATTACCGGGTTCAGTAGCCAGTATGGAACCGATGGTAAACAATCGATCCTGAATTTCAACAAGAATTGTTTTTCGGTTTTGATTGACGGGTTGATCACGAACTAATCCAACATATGAATTCAGTTCATCAACCGTTCCGTAGGTTTCAATGCGAAGATCGGCTTTGGAAACACGTTTGCCACCGAATAGTGCAGTCGTGCCCTTGTCACCTGTTTTTGTATAGATCTTCATTCTTTAAAGGTAAAGAATTTTGATCGTTAACGACAGTTAGAAATTACTGTGCAGTAACAGTTTGCGCGCGGTTCACATTTTCATTCACACGGTCCCACTCTACCAATCCATCGCGCAAGCGAACAATGCGGTGTGCATAATGTGCGATATCATCTTCGTGTGTTACCATGATGATGGTATTGCCTTTATCATGAAGTTCTTGAAACAAGTTCATGATATCGTACGAGGTTTTTGTATCGAGGTTACCCGTTGGCTCATCGGCCAGGATGATTGAAGGTTTGTTCACCAACGCCCGTGCAATAGCAACCCGCTGGCGCTGACCACCTGAAAGCTCATTTGGTTTGTGATGATAGCGGTCACCCAGGTTTACACTTTCCAATACAGCTAATGCAATTTCTTCACGCTCTGTTTTTCCGTAGCCGGCATAAATAAGCGGAAGTGCTACATTCTCCAGTGCAGATGCTCGTGGCAACAAGTTGAATGTTTGAAACACGAATCCAATTTCTTTGTTCCGAACCTCCGCCAACTCATTCTCTGTCATTTCACTTACCAATTGATTGTTAAGTGAGTAAGTTCCTGACGTAGGTGTATCAAGACAGCCCACAATATTCATCAGTGTTGATTTTCCGGAACCAGACGGACCCATAAAAGCCACATACTCGCCTTTCTTTATAGTGATCGATACAGATTGCAGAGCGTTAACCTCCTGCGAACCCATGATGTAGCGTCTGGAAATATTGTGTGTCTCAATAATGTTCATGTCTTCGGATTATTGGTTTTAAGATGCGGAGGTATTCGGAAAAGTTGAACGTTATAGTATACTGGTCTTCACGATTTAAGTTTCAATTCGCCACAACATTTAACTAAACGCGGAAATCTGCTCAATTAGTCCCTTTGCAAGCCTTTAAATTACATATTTAGACGACTTCCTTTTCAAATCCTTGATTTTCACGATTCTGACGAATGTGAGCGGATAAATGTTACAACCTTCCGGATTACCTCATTATCACGGAGGATTCGGGTATGACCTAACCGGGCAGTTTTCAAAAGCTGTGCTTTTGGGAAAACGTTGATCAATTCATAGACATGTTTCAGGCTCACTTCTTTGTCATCTTCATCATGCACAAGAAGCAGATTTAAATCCTCGGGAACACGCTTTATAAATGCCAATGAAGCGTACTCCTCAAGCGGTTTTCCATATTTACGGATCACAAATTCCTTAAAAGCTTCGCCTGTTTTGACAGATGCGCCTAACGCTTTCAAATATGTATTGATGATCTCGTTGGCAATGGTTGGACTTGCTATGTTGACAAGCGTCTTTATAGGAACTCCTTCTGCCAGCGCATAAAGGCTCGCAGCTCCGCCAAACGAATGCGCTATAATTGCTTGAATGTTAAATTGTCTTTCGAAAGCTTGAATAACACTCCCAAACTCGATTACATCCGTGCTTTTACCGGAAGACTTTCCATGCGCTGGACCATCAAACCCGATAACCTGATATCCTTCTTTAATGAGTGGCTTAATGAAACGCCTGAATTGCGTTGCCCTTCCGGCCCAACCGTGGACTACCAAGACGGTTTTTTGGGCATCTCCCCATCGATAGGATTGAATCTGCATGCCCTTCACCGTAAGAATAAATTTTTTGGCAAAATCATCCGATTTTAACTCTTTTTCGGGGGTTGGATACCCGATAGGAGTAAAAAACAGACGAGCGAAAAACCGGTTTGCAAGCGATGGATTTAGTCTCTCTATCCAAGGAAAAACGACAGGTATCAGTCGTAGTACAAAAGGCGTTTTTGATTTCTTTTTCAAGGTTTTGCAATTTATAAAAGCCGGGGTTGTTACCCGTAACCTTGATGTTGAATTAATACCATTGCAGACGTGGGCGAGTCAAGTAAAAGTTTATACTTTTGTAGTTTGGCAGACTCTAAAGTCTTCTAAAACAGTTGGTTATCCTCTCTATTTAATCTAAGTATGAAAAAGTGCGTTCTGGTTCTGTTTATCAGTTTTTTAGCCGGATTTACCGGTAATTTATTCGCTCAGAACCGTTTCTGGGTGGCAACAACTGCCGCCAACTGGAATAACGCGGCCAACTGGTCGGCAACATCTGGAGGAGCCGGGGGTGCTTCTATTCCGGGTACAGGTGGTTCGGAAGTTCCTGTTTTCAACACTGGCGGTCAGGGTAATTGTAACTTGGATATAGCGCCTCTCGTTCCGGGAATAACCGTTAACGGATATAATGGAACCATTAATCTTCTAGGAAGAAATCTTACTACAACCGGCACGAATACATTTGCATCGGGTACAATTTCTAATACAGGAGGAGCCGCAGCAGTTGTTTTGAATACTACATTAACTACAACTCTTAGCGGAACGTTGTTTAATGCCAGCGTCACCGGAAGTTCGGGCAGGATATTCTTCAACGGCTCTTACTTTAATGGTGCTGTGAATGTTATTAAAACAGATAACAATGCAGACACAGGAACCGGTAACAATACCTTTGCTAATACATTAACGCTTGGGAATTCAGGAACTGGTGAATTGAGGTTAGGTAATACTAATCCTGATATCTTCAGTTCGATTACTATTAATATCAATAATACAGGTGATATATCCTTAGCACGAACAAGCACAGCTAATTTTTTCACTCAGAACATTACTATCAACTACAATTCCACAGGAGCAGTTCTCTTCGGGGCTAATGGCGGAACATCAAGTTTAGTTACTGGAAGAACGATAAGTATCGGCACTGTGGGCGCTAGCGGCTGTGGCAATCTTTCATTAAGAAACTTTACACAAGTCGGGACTACTGCTCAAACGATTACGCTTTCCGGTAATACAACAGCAACGCTTTCTTTTAATAATAGCAATTTTGCTGCAGCTGCAAACTTAACTTCTCCACGATACAACATGACTGCCTCTACATTTCAGGGAGCAGTAACTATGGTGAAACCAGATGGCGGTTCGGATAATCTTACAGGCGGTAATACTTTTCAAGGAGTTACCTCAATCAACAATAATGGTTCCGGAGAACTTAATTTTGGAAATACAAATCCGGATATTTTTAATAACAATTTAACATTAACAAATACTGCAAGCGGCCGAATTCAAATCGGGCTTAATGCTGCCGGTAATATGATTACGGGTAACCTGACTATTAATCATGGCGGTAACTCAACAATTAACACCATCATTGCACGAAACGCAGGTTCTACTGCCACTATTAACGGTACGGTAACGCTTAACAATACAAATGCAGATCCTAACGGTGGAATCATCATTGCGAACGATGGCGCAGTAACTATCAATGGAAATATAATTGTATCGTCCACCAATGGTCGTGGAGTATATTTTGGAAACGGTGCAGGTTCTGTAACGCAGACCGCAGGTAATATAACAAGCGGAACCTTCAGCGGGGGTACATTATCTTTTAGCAGATTTACCCAAACCAGCATCGGAGCAAACTCGGCCACGCTTACAGGCTCAAATACTCTTAGTATCAGCAACGCTTCAACATTTGGAGGAAGTGTAAATTTTCGTGCGCCTTCGCTTTCGACCAATGGCACCACTTTTAATGGAGCTGCAATACTTGAAAAGACAGGAAGCTCAGATAATTACTGGGGTGGTAACACCTTTCAAGGAGCAACAACCATTACACATAGTGGTTCTTCAGAATTATTTTTAGGGAATACAAACGCTGATACATTTAATGGTGCTACTATATTCAACAATACGGGCACTTTCCGGATTCGCATCGCCTATAATCACATCGGCCAGACCACAACGTTTGCTCAGCCAGTTACGCTTAACTCAAATAAGTCAGGGGGTGCAGATAACTGGTCATTTCTTGTAGGCGAGGTCAACGACAGTCACGTAACATTTCAGCAAAGTCTGACCATAAATGTTGACGGTACATTGCGCAGTGATCACCGTTTTCTGAACGGTCCCGGGTCAATAGGAATTTTTAACGGACCTGTTACAATCAACCAAACAAATACGCATGCGTCTACCATTGTAACGATGGGTGTTAATGGAACAGCAACGTATGCTGAAAATATTGTTGTGACTAACGCAGGCGGAACAAATGGTGTTATTTTTAACAACAATCCATCAGCCAGCTCAACACTTGCAACAGGAAAAACCATAACCCTCGGGGGAGGAGGATTTACCGCAGGTACGCTAAGTCTTCTGAGGTTTACTCAACTGGGAAATACCCCACAAACTCTCAACACTTTTTCTGGATCAACTACATTGGTAATAGGTCCAGGTTCGGCTTTTGGTGGAAATGTTAATTTCGTTTCACCTCGATTATTTCTTAATGGTTGTACCTATAGTGGAACAGCCACGTTGGAAAAGACGGGCGGATTCGGTGACATTGGAACGGGCGGAAATACTTTTCAAGGAACAGCAACTATTACTAATTCAGGATCGAGCTATTTAACTACCGCAAACGTAAATCCGGATATTTTTAACGGAGACTTAACAGTAACAAACACAGGTACCGACTTTATTTATTTGGCACACAGTGTACCGGGTAATCAATTCAACGGTAATATCATCTTGAATAATACAGGAAGTGCATTAGGAATACGCTTCTCTAATAATGCAGGTGGTGCTTCAACATTCAATGCGAGTACCACCCGAACAATCTCCATCGGAGGTTTAGGTTTTACAACTGGTGAATTGGGGCTGAGACGATTCACAGAAATCGGAACAGCTCCTCAAACGTTGATTACTACCGGAACCGCTTCACTGGTTGTTGGACCAAACTCTCAGTTTGATGCCAATGTCAACTTCAGCTCGCCACGTTTATTTTTAAACGGATGTACATACGGTGGAACGGGTATATTTGAAAAAACCGGTGATCAGGATGATGCAGGATCAGGCGGTAATATTTTCACAGGCGTAACCACAATCACAAACAGCGGTCTTCGCTATTTATTATTAGGTAATGGCGCGCGCGATCAATTCCTAAGTGCTACAACATTTAATAACACCGGTTCTTACCGGATCTACTTTGGTCACAATCACCCAGGACAAACAACTGAGTTTGCTTCTGACCTAACGCTTAATACGAACAAATCCGGAGGGACCGATGGTTGGTCTTATTTAGTAGCAGAAGGTACAAACACAGGCATTTCTGTCGGAGGCAATCTTGTAATTAATTGTGCAGGATCTATTCAAAGCAATCATCGCTTTCTTAATGGTACAGGAACAACTGGTACATTTAATTCAGCAACTATAAATGTGACGAATACGCATCCGTCAACCATTATTTTAATGGGAGATAACGGGATCTCTACTTACGCAGGTAATATTGCAGTTAGTAATAGCGGAGGTGCAGCAGGCATCACCTTCAATCAGAATGCATCGGCTAGTTCAACAATGAATGGTTCAATTTCATCCGGAGTCTTTTCAAGTGGATCACTTAATTTATACAGATTCTCACAAATAGGAACAGCGCCTCAAACGCTTTTGTTGACTGTTGATGGCACAATATTACGAGTAGGACCTAGTTCAAGCTTTGAAGGTACTGTAAACTTTGTGTCACCGAGACTATTGTTACATGGAGCAATATATCAGGGAACTACCTATCTGGAAAAAAATGGTTCTGGTGATGATGCAGGTAATGGAGGTAACATTCTAAATGGAACAACAACACTAGTAGACTCAGGCAGCGGTTATTTGTTAACTGCAAATACGGCCCCTGATATTTTTAATGGAAATACAACAATAACGAACTCTGGAAGTAATTATATCTATTTAGCATACAATGTACCGGGCAATGAGTTTAATGGAAACATCATCCTAAATAACACCGGAAGTGCGCTTGGTATTCGCTTTGCACACAGCGCAACAGGAGCGGTAACGTTTAATGCTTCAACTAACAGAACGATTTCCGTTGGCGGTTCAGGCTTCTCTGTTGGAGAACTTGGGTTAAGACGTTTTACACAAACTGGCACTTCAGCTCAAACGTTAACCTTAACCGGCTCTACAACACAAATGAACCTTGGTCCTGGTTCTGAATTCAACGGCAGTGTGGCCTTTACTTCACCCAAGGTATTTCTTAATGGAACGAGGTATAATGGCACTGCTTACATTGAAAAAACTGGTGCAACTCAAGACGATGGATCAGGTAGCAACATTTTTAACCAGACAACAACAATTGTTAATTCTGGAAGCAGCTATTTATTAACAGGCGCTACAAACCCGGATGTTTTTAACGGTACGCTTATACTTCTCAATAATGGATCCTCTACCATCAGGCTTGCTGACAATTCAGCTGGAAATCAATTTAACGGAAACATCGAATTGAACTCGGCCTCTGGCGGTGGAATATATTTTGGAAATAACGCCAACGGAACTTCCACACTTGCTGCAACACGAACAATTGCTGTAGGTAGCTCCGGTTTTATAACAGGAGATGTGCGCCTGATTCGCTTTACCCAAGTAGGTGCAACTCCTCAGGCACTCAACCTTGGAGGCATCGCCATTCTTACCTTAGGACCTTCATCAATATTTGATGGAAACATAGACTTCCGATCACCTCAATTACTTTTGAATGGAACAACTTTCAATGGCACTTCTATTCTCGAGAAAAAGGGAGCAAGTGATAACTACAGCAATGGCGGAAATACATTTGTAGGAAGCTCAACCATTATAGATTCCGGAGCCGGCTATCTCGCTATGGCGTTAAATTTTCCGGATATTTTCCAGAGCGACTTAACGGTTACCAACCAAGGTTCAAATATTATTTACCTAGCCAACAACGTTACCGGAAACCAATTCAATGGCAACATTACCTTTAACTCTACCTTAGGAAGTAATGGCATTTACATCGGTAATAATGCAACGGCAGGAGCAACGTTAGGTAATGGTGCATCTCTTCAAACAGGAGGACCTGGCTTTAGCAGCGGAGAACTACGCTTAAAGCGATTAACACAAATCGGAAACTCTGCTCAAACACTTACACTCACCGGAACAGCCTTATTAAGAATTGGTCCTGCAACTACCTTTAATGGTAACGTGAATTTCAGATCACCACAATTTGCGCTGGATGGCGCGATTTACAACGGTATAACATATCTGGAAAAAACGGGCGCAGCCAATAATGATAGCGCAGGCGGAAATTCATTCCTGGGCGGAACGACAACTATTGTAAACTCAGGAACAGGATGGTTCAGGTTTGCCTTAACAGCACTGGACACGTTTGGTACTGGGGATTTGATTTTAACAAATACCGGAACGTCAACCATTCGCATGGCCGATAACATACCCGGCAATGTTTTCAACGGAAACATTTTTGTTAACTCAACTAATGGTGGAGGTATATACTTCAGCGAAAGTGGCGGAGGCACAGCAACATTAGGCAACGGTAAGTCAATTGCTGTTGGTGGTACAGGTTTCACTCTTGGCGATCTGCGTATAAGAAGATTTACACAAGCTGATGCAGCTACACCACAAACACTTCTTCTCACCGGAACTTCATCTCTTGTGTTGGGTCCGACCATTGCTTTCTCTGGAAATTCGGATTTTCGCGCACCACAACTTTTTCTGGAAGGCGGTGTATTCAACGGAACGGCTTTTCTGGAAAAGACCGGAGCAACCGATAATGGCAGTACCGGAAACATGCTTTTTCAATCCACAACAACTATCCGCCTTAGCGGAACCGGTTATCTCAGAACGAATGGTGGAAATACATTTAATGGCACAACTTCTTTGATTAACACAGGATCAAATTACCTGCTCCTTGAGCTGGCTACCGGAAGCACATATAATGGCAATCTCACATTAACAAACACAGGATCTAACCGTATTCGTAGTGCCTATACCGGTACGACTGCATTCAATGGAAACATTGTCGTTAACAATACAAACGGAACGGGTATATATTTCGTTGACAACGGAGTTGGTTCTGCCACCCTAGCAGCAGGAAGAACAATTAGCGTTGGTGGAACAGGATTTACGGTTGGTGAACTATCGATGCCAAGGTTTACACAAACCGGTAACACAGCACAAAACCTCGTACTAACCGGTACATCAACATTCAGAACGGGCCCAACCGCTGTTTGGAATGGAAACCTGACAGCCTCTTCACCTTCAGTATTCCTTGACGGAACTATCTTCAATGGAACTACCAACAGCATAAACAAAACAGGGGCAACAACTGACAATAGCAACGGTGGAAACATCTTTAGTACAGGAACGACCAGCACAGTAATCAATTCTGGTACAGGTATCTTCCGTCTTGCAAACGTAACGGCTGATGACTTTGCTGGCAATGTTATCTTTAATCAGGCTGCCGGAACCTTACAGCCTGCGTACAACGTAGCGAGCACATTCCGTGGAAACGTTACCGTAACAAGCGCTGCAGCTATCACATTTGGAGCTGCTGCAGGTGGAGCAACGTTTACCGGAACTACAAATCAGAGCGTAAGCAAAGGCGGAGCAGCTTCTCCTATTTTTAGGAGATTGACAATGAACAAGGCTGCTGGAACAGTTACGCTTGCCACTGATGCGACTGTAAGTATAACGGCTACGTTCACATCTGGTATTATGAACACAACCGCAGCTAACTACCTTAATTTTGCAGATGACGCTACTACAACCGGGGCTAATAACCTAAGCTTTGTGGATGGCCCTGTTCGCAAAACGGGTAACGATCCATTCACGTTCCCGATCGGAGACAATATATTCTATAGGCCAGCAGGAATTTCGGCTCCAACCAACGCAGCTCACTATTTTATTGCTCAATACTTTAATGCTGATCATGGTTTGGGTACTGCACGAGATCCTTCATTCATAAGCGTAAGCAGATGCGAATACTGGACGATAGACCGTAACCCAGGAACTCCACCTGCCTCTTCAAATGTATTGGTTACACTAAGCTGGCAGGAAGCAGCCTGTGTACCGGGTTATGTTACTAACCCTACAACACTACGTGTTACCCGCTGGAGTGGAACCAGCTGGCTCAATCTTGGAAACGGTGGTACTACAACTTCAGGAAGTCCTACGCCTGCAACAGTCGGGACAATTATTACTGCAAGTGCAGTAACAACATTTGGAACACAATTTACCTTGGCCTCTACATCCCTAGCCAATCCGCTGCCGGTGGAACTGACCTGGTTCAGAGCTTCCATTACGACTTCTGCTACGGGACTATTGCAGTGGCACACAGAATCAGAACTTCATAACGATCATTTCGATGTTGAACGTTCTGAAAACGGAATCAATTTTACATCGATCGGAAGTGTTAAAGGTGCCGGAACATCAAGTCAGGCGCACGATTACGAGTTCGAAGATAAAAATCCTGTGCTCGGCTTAGCTTATTACAGGCTGAAGCAAGTAGACTTTGGGGATGAGCCTGACTTTGAATACTCAAGTATCGTTTCGCTTGACTTTACTGCGGCTGAAACGGGATCGGGTAAGTTTATGGTAGTCCCTAATCCAATAAACGTGGGATCCTTTGCAACCTTTAAATCAAATGGAAGAACAATTTTAAAAACTGTTACGGTTTACAATAACGTGAATCAGGCAGTTCGCGAATATTCAGATGTTGAAGGATTCAGCACGGAGGGTCTTGCTCCCGGAATCTATATAGTCAGAACTAAAGATGGTGAAATTTTCAGATTGGTTATTAAGTAAAATCAGCAACGCTATAAAACAAAAAGCCTTCGAATATTATCGAAGGCTTTTTTATTGCTTTTCATTACTCAATCACGAAATCAAAATCTCTTTGTGTGTAGGCAAAGGTTTGAAGATCATATACCCGTTCTGAGAACTGAACATGGTTAGCCTTATCAACAAGTACTACAGTAGAGCATCGCGTTCCATAGCCGGGACTTTTAATGAACATAGATGATAAAGCTCGCTCACGTTCCAATCCTATGCCAGTATCGGGAAGCTTATCATCCGAAGCCGTTACATCATCAAGCAAAACTTCGAATAACTGACCCGAAGAAATTTTATTCTCAGATAACGCTTTTTTCATTTCAACCAAGCCACGCTCAACTTTTGGCCAAGGTGTATCCAGTAGATGATTGCTTAGCCCGTGCAATCCGGGAGTAAGTTTATAAACACCGTTTTTATAATTGGAGTGATACCACAGCTCTTCCGCGGAACCCACAATCAGATTATAGCCATTGTACTCTTGATCTCTGTCAGCAATCTGATGCAGATAATCTTCAGAAGAACCCGATGTAAGCAGATAATCTGTAACCAATGCACCGCGGGAGGGCGCTGAGGGCTTTATATTTTTAATGTCGCGATAATTAGTCACCATCGCGATGCGACCATTTTTATTCATCGCCATCCAGGTACCTTTTGCTTCCAGATCTCGGCCGCCTAAAATTTGGGGATGATCGTTCCAATAATCAGCCGGAGCTGTTTTGCGTTGATAAAATTCATCGCGATTAGCTGCAACAATTAAGTTATACTGGGGGTGATCCTGGATAGAAAAAAAAATCAGACACATGTATATGATCGTGAATTAATCTTCGAACAACTCAAGTTGATCAGGTAACAAGGTAAACGATTTGCGATGAAAAGGTGTTATGCCAAACTCACGGATGCCATCGCGATGTTGCAGTGTAGGGTATCCAACATTCGTTTCCCAACCATAACCCGGAAACTGTTGTGCCAAGCTCTGCATATAATCATCCCGATAGGTTTTAGCGAGAATAGAAGCCGCTGCAATGGAGAGGTAAACAGAATCTCCTTTAATTATACACTCGTGATTGATTTCGGCATATTTATTAAACCTGTTTCCATCTATTAATAAGAGTTCCGGCTTATGCGTTAGCTTGTCAATGGCACGATGCATGGCTTTAAACGATGCATTGAGGATGTTGATCAAATCAATCTCTTCACACGTTACTTCAGCAACTGCCCAGGTGATGGCATCACGCTCTATTTCGGAGCGCAGCTTTTCACGGTTTTCGCGATTAAGCTGTTTTGAATCGTTGAGTTTTTTATGCTTGTAATCTTTCGGGAAGATAACGGCCGCAGCTACAACCGGGCCCGCAAGGCATCCCCTGCCCGCCTCATCACAGCCGGCCTCTATTAATGTGGGTGAAAACCAAGAGCGAAGCATATCCGTGCAAAAATCAAAATTCGGGGTTCAAAATTCAAACGTATATTTGAATATCTCCAACTTTTTAATTGAGGCCTATGAGCAATTCGTGGAAAACCCTTTCAACTAAGGACGTGTACGATAATAATTGGATCAGACTGGAAGAGCACCAGGTTATTAATCCGTCAGGCGGAAAGGGGATTTATGGAAAGGTTCATTTTAAAAATAATGCGATTGGAGTAGTGCCGATCGATGACCAAGGAAACACGTGGTTGGTAGGCCAACATCGCTATACATTGAATGCCTATTCCTGGGAGATTCCGGAAGGCGGTTGTCCGTTAGGAACGTTGCCGCTTGATTCGGCTAAACGTGAGTTAAAAGAAGAGACAGGCATTATAGCTTCACGCTGGCAACAGCTTATGACATTTCATACATCAAATTCTGTAACCGATGAAGAAGGCTTTATTTTTCTGGCAGAAGGTTTAACATTTGGTGAAAATGAGCTCGAAGAAACAGAAGCAGATCTGATTGTAAAAAAACTTCCCTTTACCGAGGCGCTTGAAATGGTTATGAACGGAGAAATCACCGACAGCATGAGCGTTGCCGGAATTCTAAAAGTAGCCCGGCTCAAAAGTTTTTAATGCGCTCAGATTACAGTAACTTCATCGCTTTACCGCCTACCCCTATGATTGCAGATGCACGACCCGTCCGCTTTTCGCAGACTACCATTACTGAGCTCATGATCCCTGCATACGCCAACTTTGGTGGAAAAATCCATGGCGGCATTTTATTATCCCTGATGGATAAAGTTGCGTACGCCTGTGCCAGTAAACATGCGGGAACATATTGCGTAACCGTATCGGTTGACAGTGTGGATTTTCTCCAGCCGGTGGAAGTTGGAGAATTAGTTTCTCTTCATGCTTCCGTAAATTATGTTGGCCGAACTTCCTTAATCATCGGTATTCGTGTTGAGGCCTTTAACATTAAGAAGAACGTTAACAAACATACCAATTCATCTTATTTTATTATGGTCGCTAAGGGTGATGATGATAAACCTGCTGAAGTACCCAAGCTTATTCTTGAAAATACAGAGGAAGTAAAACGCTTTATCGAAGCGATGCGGATGAAAGAAATCCGCGCTAAAGTAAAAGAAGAAATGGATGATGCCCGGTCGCATATAGAAGTAACGCGCGCAAAAGATATTCTGAAAAACGAACGTTGCATTATTTCATTGCCAATAGAAGGCTAAGAGTCCTAACAATGAAACTGATACGTGCACTTCATACAGCTTATGGATTTATAATTTTTGCGATTCTATTCTTTTTATTTTTTCCACTGTTTCTTATTCCGATTACGTTCAAAAGTCAATATAAGCTGATTGGGGTTTTTAATCGCTGGTGGGCATTTGCGCTTTTCACGCTGATCGGCATGCCCTGGAATGTTGAAGTTAGAGGCAAGCTTGACAAAAGCAAGCAATACATTTTTTGCCCTAATCACTTTTCGTACCTGGACATTGCTGCGATGGGTTTGAATCCCGTTAATGCAATTTTTGTCGGTAAGATCGCAATGGAGAAAATTCCCATGTTCGGTTTTATGTATCGCAACTTGCACATTACGGTGGATAGAAGTAAGCTTTCCAGCAAATACGGATCTTACACACGATCGCTTGACGCATTGAATGAAGGTAAAAGTCTGATGATTTTTCCCGAAGGTGGAATCATCAGTACAAACCCACCTCATATGAGTCGTTTTAAGGATGGAGCTTTCCGGCTTGCGATTGAAAAACAAATTCCGATTGTGCCGGTAACATTACCTTATAATTGGATAATTTTGCCCGATGAGCAAATGTTGCTCCGCTGGAAAAAATTATCGCTCATTTTTCATGAGCCAATTGATCCTTCAGCATACACAGCAAAAGATGTAGACACATTAAAAACCAGGGTTTTCAATGTTATCGATCAGGAATTAAAGAAGCTTAATCCATGAACATCAATCGGGAATTACTGGATAAAATGGCGCATCTCGCACGTCTTGAATTTGACAACAAGGATGCTGAAAAAATGATGCAGGATATGACGGCTATTGTAAGCTGGATGGAGAAGTTAAACGAAGTTGATACAACGGGCGTTGAGCCGCTTACTACCATGTCGCACGAAGTAAACGCTTTACGGAATGATGAAACTCAATCCCCGTTAACGCACGATGAAATTCTAAAAAATGCGCCCCTTAAAAATGAAAATTATTTCAGGGTACCGAAAGTACTGGAGTAAGCCATTTCACGTTTTCAAAGCGCACAATAACTAAACCATGCAGTCTTTTTTCTTTTGGAAGAATTGGAACCGGGAATATAGAATCCTGTGGCAAATTCTGATCGTTCTTTTTTTCGCAAGTCTTATTTTCATGTGGTCGGGATACTTTCGTGTGCCTCAGGGAATAACCGATTTGGAAATCCAGGAAACTCAAAAAAACATCGAAAGTATAACGCATACATTCGAAGTTGGGAATTTTGAATTTGCCGTGCCGATTGAATCTTACGCTACACTCGAATATTTTTATGCAGGTCCTCTTAAAATCAACATCTTAATTTCATATGTATTTGTTGGCGTGCTGGCGCTGATGAGTATTCTGCTCTTCTCTGTCATCACTACACTTCCGCGCTTTTGGTATTATGTGGGTACCGGGCTTTTTGTTTTGTTTATTGTTAGTATGCGTCTGGACGTACTGGAGCTTTTCGGACAACGCAGTTTTATTGCAACGATCGTTACGGTGATTGCATTTGTTTCAGCAAGCTTCTACTTTAATGCCTTTAATACCGCGGCAAGCTTTACGGTAAGGCTAGTTTCTTTTCTACTACTCACGACTGGTCTTGCGGCTATCATTTATTTCTTCTCAAGTGTTGAGCATCCGTTTTTATACTTGTCGGTAAGTAGTTTCATTCCCGGTCTTATCCTCACCATACTTTTCATTTTTATGGTGGCCCACGAAATTATTGCCGGATTTGTTTATTTAACCAGTCAAAGTTCAACGAGTACAAAAAGTCTCAGGCATTTTGCAATCATCAGTCTTATTTACATAGTCAACCTCGTATTCACATACATGAATGAAGTAGGATTGATTGAATGGAATTTTATTTTTATAAATCTGTACTTATTGTTCACCATTTCCGGAATACTGGCTATTTGGGGATTTCGGAAACGCGAATCCTTGTACAGCAACATTCTTACATTCAATCCGTTTGGGGCATATTTTATCGCTGCCTTAGGCGTGATTGCTTTTACTACAATTGCAGTATTCCTATTTAGTTATAATGATGCAGCCTTAAAAATTATCCGGGATCTGATCATCTTCAGTCATATTGGTTTTGGAGTGATCTTCCTGCTGTATTTCACTTCCAACTTTATCGGAATGATGGCGACTAACAAAAACGTCTATAAGGTTTTGTATAATCCTACCAGTATGCCGTACGCTACATTTCGCATCGCGGGCCTGATTGCAACGCTGGCATTTGTTTTTTACTCTCAATGGCATACGTATGTGTATTACGGATCGGCTGGAATTTTTAATAGCATGGGTGATGTTCAGCAGGTAATCGGTAAAGAGTCAATCGCCAACTCATATTACCTTCAAGCACGAGGATATGCAGGAAATAATTTTCATAGCGCTTATATACTCGCTGGGATTGAAGCCGAAAGAAGCAATTTTGAAAAAGCTCATCTCTATTATAATACTATTAATTGGACCAAGCCTACAGAATCGTCTTTGATCAATAATGCCAATCTATTCGTGCTGGAGAACAATACTTTTGCAGCAGCGGCTTCTTTGCGGGAAGCCCTTACCGAATTACCCAAGTCAGGCATCATTAAAAATAATTTAGGCTACACATTCTTAAAGCTCAATCAACCTGATTCAGCCTTCTTACTATTTGATCAAGCTCGTAACAATGCAGTTTCAAAAGAAAGCGCAACTATCAACATAACAGGACTTCTTGCTGAAATCGGAGCGTCAATCAATACCGACTCATTACTTGAAGCATTTGGTACGTCATCAGATGCCGTGGTAAGCAATTCTCTTTTAATTGCCCAGCATCAACAGACACCCTTAAAGACTGTAATCAACCCTATCAAGAATCCAACGCTTGATCTGCATTCTGCAACATTACTTAATAACTACATCGTATATAACCGAAAAGAGCTTGATACAGCTTTTATCAGCAAAGCTTTTGCAGTAGCTTCTGATTCGATTAATTCAGATTATGCAGAAGCATTAAAAGTGACACTTGCACATGTTTATTATTATCAGAACAACGTGGCGAAAGCAATGGCGCTAATGGGCGAAGCTGCATACATAACACAATCGCTCCAGGGAAAATTTAATTACACAATGGGATTATGGGCGCTCGAACAAGGTAATCCGCAATTAGCGGTTAGCTGTTTTGCTTACTCTGTTAAACAGAATTTTAAAGAAGCAAAAATTTATAATGCCATTGCACTGGCCGAAGCCGGGATGCAGGAAGAAGCAAATAGTGCCGCCTCTGTGTTGCTTGAAAGCAAAATTCAAAGCGACCGCGAAATTGGCGAGCAGTTAAAAAAGGTTTATTCAACTTCTGCAACAGGAGTTCTCACCCAGACCGATCTTGAAAAATATCAATATTGCAGATACCGGCTTGCCTTAGCGGATTCCATACTCTTCAAAAAAGTGATCAACACAATCGACAATCCGAATTACAAAACGTTGATGATTTTAGAAATGTCCCAACGTCAGTTCAACGCAGGTAATACGCGAGCGGCCATTCGTTATTTCAATACACTGAATGGAGTTGTGTTTACGGATAAAAATCTGAGCGATAAAATCAATCATTTTGAACTCGAATTACT
The DNA here is from genome assembly GCA_965227265.1 of Cyclobacteriaceae bacterium. Lineage (GTDB taxonomy): Bacteria > Bacteroidota > Bacteroidia > Cytophagales > Cyclobacteriaceae > UBA2336. The sequence continues at coordinate 2,958,028 of OZ245738.1, forward strand.
CGCCTCCAGAAATGAAGTAAGATTACTGGCAACAAAAATTAACGAAGGCATCACATTTCCACAGGAAAAACAATTACAGAAGCTATTGTATACCGCACTTGTTAATGAAGTCAGTGGAGATACTGTTGCAACTAAAAAGAATTATGAACTGCTCGCAGTGTACAATCCTTTCTTCGAAGAAGGTGTTATCGCAGCCGCAAGATACTTTAAGAATCATTCTGCTGATCGACTGAAAGCTTACACCATTTTGGCGGAGGCCAAGCAGATCAATCCAGGATCGGTGCGGTTGCTGATGGCTTACATTGCAGAAGCCACCCGCATTGGATTTGATGATTTCGCAGCTGATGCGTATGAAGAATTGGAAGTAATTCGGGCCAAAGGGCAATAATTACTTTTTCTTGACCTTTTTCTTTTTAGCCTTTTTGTCAGCTTCACGTTTAGAACGCTTATCAATCGCCAGATTTTCACGCATGGTTTTCCAATAATCCGGACCGTAGTCCACAAAAATCTCCGAACCAGGTTGAATATCTTTGGTGGATTCAATGTAGGCTTTAAGACCATCGACCGAATATTCTGCGTTGTTGTTAAGTCCTTTCACACGCGTAAACCCTTTGGCATCATTCGCATATCGCGCTAATGGTTTTTTGGTTGGTAGCGCATCAATAACATGATAACGTTTGATGTAAAAGATATAGCCGTTTTCACCATCATCTTCTTTTACTTCTTTCCAAGTAGTGATCCGGCCTTTATACTCAACAATTCGTTTCCCTTTTGGGATGAAAACTTTGGTAAATAACCCTTTACCCGAATTCGGTAAGGTTGATTTTTTAACAACTAAATTCTTTTCAAATAACGCCATGGTTTCTTCTAAAAAGTCGGCAAGTTAAAATTTGAAAAGTCATCCGCAAAAACCAGTCCGATCTAGATGAAAGATAATGCAATCAGGCGAATGCTGACGATTATGATCACGATGCCAACAACAATGAGCATCTTTTTAACAGGTAGCCTCCTAACCAGGTAGGCTGCAATAGGCGCTGCAATAATGCCACCCAGGATAAGTCCCGCAATAATTTCAAAATACCCGATTCCGATACTCAGGAAGAAAGTTATCGAGCTGGCGAACGAAATAAAAAATTCAGCCAGGTTAACCGAGCCAATCGTATACCGGGGATTTCTACCACGTGCAATGAGCGTTGTTGCTACAATCGGGCCCCAACCTCCACCGCCTATGGAATCCATAAATCCTCCGAATCCAGCAAGGGCAGGAACGTTTTTCGTCTTTCTTTTTTTACGTTGAATGTTACGTGCCTTAAGGATAATAACCACACCAAGTATAAGCGTATAGGTTGCCACAATCGGTCTGAGGATATAGTTATAATCTTCAAAAGATGAAAGTATATACGCCCCTGCTATTGCGCCCAGAACACCCGGAATCAATAAGCTTTTGAAAAGCCGCTTGTTAACGTTTTGAAATTTTAAATGAGACAATCCTGAAACTCCACTTGTAAAAATCTCGGAAGCGTGAATGCTTGCACTCGCTGCGGCAGGAGATATTCCAAACGACATTAAGAAAGTTGAAGCACTTACACCATATGCCATCCCCAGCGATCCATCAATCATTTGAGCAATGAATCCGCCTAAAACAAAAAGAAAAAATTCAGGACCCATATTATTCCAAACGGTCTTTCCCTGATCCTTGATTTCATCAAAAAAGAAAGCACAAACCGTCAGGATCATGAACGATACAACCGTTATGATAAAAACCTTTTTGCTTCGAATAGTTTTTACCTCGCCTTCTTCTTCCTCAACAGGTATATTCTCCTTAGAACTATTGTTCATCATGTCTGAAATCTAAAGTATGGAAAACAAAAAGCCTGATCGCATCAATATGCCTGAATGAATTAGGAGCAGGAAGTTGTTGAAAGACATTCAGGTATCCGATCTGAGCATTTAAGTGAGTTGTAAACTGGTATCCTACTCCGACAAAGAACCTGTTTTGATCAAAATAATTATTGATAATTTCAGAACCAAAGTTCACCATAAGCTCATTGTTTATAAAAATAAAAGGTGTCTTTGGCTCAACTGTTTTTCCCTTTAACGGAATTGTAAAGGCCATGGTATACCGTACGCGATAGTTGAAATTATAGTCAGATGATGATAGTTCACCTGCCACTACTTTTCTTCTAAATCGCTCTTCAAGCCTTACCCATTGCATCAGCGTAAGCCAATTCTTTTTCTCAAACCATTGAACTTGCTGCCATAATCTGTGTTCGGGCATATCGGGAGCACCTGCGAGATGTGCATACTGTGTAACGTATGCATAGCCTGCAGCAAGCCGTGTTTGATCTGTCAGGTAGAAGATATATGCACCCCGAAAAATACTAACAGCTGGTTCTTTAATAAAATTGTCATTGAGTCGAAGATTAAGATCAAGCCAAATACCCGATCGGTTGGTAAGTCGCGTTTGATTAAAATAACCAAACCAGGTCTGTTCTGTGTATTCAGTATTCTTCTCCTGAGAAAATCCCATTACAGGTAATAAAAGGAGAAATAAGACAAAATATCTGAGTCTGTGCATATCGACTTAATGAACGTGATGTTTTAACAAATTCTTACTGAGGCGAAATGCCTGCTCTCCTATTTCTTTTGCAGCTGTACATTCAAAAACTGCAGCTCTACGAAGCGCACCGAGCGTAAAGATATTTTTCTCTCCCACGGTACACTGAAGTGCGCCTGTTTCGTCTGTTTCAATGCCAAGGCTATTACTATCCGGAACCATGTATCCGCGTTCCAAAAGTTTTTTGAGCAGAACATCTGATGTTAGCGAAACATCCTGTTGCAGACCTGAACTATTCAACAAATAGTTCGCGTGGATCTGTATTGTTTCATTGGAACCTACAAGGTTAAGGGAAAGCTTCCGACTATGGGTTGTTACTGTATTTATTTTCCCTTTCATCAATTTAAACCTGTTGTCCTTCATCGCTTGTTCAACAACACGCAATACCTGATCTGGAGCGCGATGACGATGAATTTCCCAGTAGGGTTTCAAGTGACGAATAAATCTTTTCTTGCTTGCGGAGCTTAAAGCTTTCCAAAGCTGTGGTACTTGCGTACGAATACGATCCATCAGGTCTCGCCAATCAAGGCCTTTATCCTGGTGAATTGAATAGTAGTCTTTAATGGATCGTAACAGCACACCTATATCCTCTTTCGGAACAATGCTATAATCCGGAAAAGAATAAGATTGATACGGTTTGTGAGCGAGTGGCAACAAGCCTCTTCTGGAGAATGCTGTAACCCGAATGTTCTTGTTACTTCTCAATAACCCAACCGCATGATCCAACATAGTTAAACCCGTGCCGATTAGTACAACATGATCATTGCTTTTGAGTTGATCAATATATCTGAAATTCCAGGGGTTGGATTGATAAAGACCACTGAGCGTTATCTCTAACGTTACGTCAAAAGGACTAGTCGGTGGAAGTATTCCATTCGCCACAACAGCTTTGGTAACCTTGTATGCATGGCCATTGGCTGTTGACACATGAAGAACATCTTCATCCTTTACAATATCAATTACCTCATCGGTAATAACTTTCACATTCACCTGCTTTGCGCGATCCAGGCTTTCCTGAAAAATCTCTTTCAGGTAAGCGCCAAATAACGACCGCGAAACAAAATCTTCCGGTACGATATGGCTATGTCCTTTTGATAAAAGCCATTGATAAAAATCTCCGGCTGGCAGTCCGTAAAGATTCATGCTGCCAGTCGGAACATTTAGAAGCTGATTTTCATTGGACGTTCGGTACGCAATGCCTCGGGATAATTGCTGATAATCTTTTTCAAAAAGATAAACGGTTAATGGCTGAGCGTCTGCCTGCAACAGGTAGTGTGCAAGCAGTGTTCCGCTTAGTCCGCCTCCGATTATCGCTATATCCATGATATGAGCTCACAAGTTAAGAATTCTTAATATGTGTAGCGCAACGTAATACCGTAAGTTGCCGGATCGCCCAGTACACCTGCATAGTGACCCGCATTACCTCCAGCCGGCAGAAGTTGCTCATAATAATCTTTGTTCAATAGGTTACGTCCCCAAATCGATGCCGATATTCCTTTTGATACGCGAAAGCCAGCCCTTGCATTAAGTAAAGCATAACCATCAACATTAAGGTATTTTGAAGGTGATGGACTTGATGAGAAATCGGAACGGTAGTACGTATCTAATGCAATGAAGAATTTTCCTGTCTGACGTAAAAAGTTTACGGGCGCAGTAAACTCACCTCCAATCGAACTGGCCCACTTGGAAATACCCGGCAACTCACCACCGGAAACATCTTTGAAGGCTACTTGCGTGTTTACGCCATCAATCACCACGGTTGTACCTGTTTCTTCCAGGGGAAGCGGTGCATTTGTAAACTTAACATACTCACCATCTGTATACGCCACAGATCCATAAAACGAAAAATGTTTATTCAGACTGATGTTACCATCAAACTCAGCGCCTTGTACTCTTACTTCTTCTGCATTGGCTATATAGCCCCGGTTAACTCCAAGCTCAGGCGATTGAACATTTGTCTGATAGTCTTTAATACTTGTATTATAAACAGTAAAGTTAACGGTAGAATTACTGGAAGGAGATGTTTTAATTCCAATTTCAATGTGCCGTACATCTTCAGGTTTTATAATGGCCAAATCTGTTAATTTTTTTCCGGCTGCCGGAGACGGAAGGCCAGCTACGTTTACACCTACAGGCTTATAGCTGGTAGAATAAGTAGCGTATGCGTTAATATGACTGTTTGCTTTGTACGCAAGTGTAACGTTATACGTGAAATTGTTTTCATCGGCATCGGCAACATATGCCTGACTGGTATATACTCCATTTTTAAAAGTCTGTAATCTTTTTCTTTCTGCGCTTGTACCTGCGTATGTAGCAGTGTCTAATCCACCGTAAGCTGCGCGGTTATAGCTTACGTCCTTCTCGTCATAATTGAATCGGATTCCGGGTAGTATGTGCAGCCCTTCAATAATTTCTAAATCAACATTGGCGAATACTGCTGCGCTCCTGGATTTAATGGAAGCTTTTGTGCGAATACCAAATCCTTCAAACAAACCCGGGGTTTCCCATAACGCATCATCGTTTGGATTAGCGGCCGTATTGGTTGTGCTTTTCGAAAAACGCCATTGCGCATTACCCGATTCCTCTGTGCCATTTATGTTAACTTCCTGATCAATAAAAAACACACCCACGACACCACTCAAACGTGAGGTTATCTCTCCCGCATACCGGAATTCCTGCGACCAATTCCGGTGCTTGGCAGGATTTTGAGATTTTGCCAACGCTTGTAAACCAGTGAAGTCACGGTCGTTGGATGGATCCCAATTCCAATAACGCCAGGCTGTTGTGGAAGTAAGTGTACCTGATCCTATTTCTGTATTGATGTTAAGCGAAACTCCGCCAAGTTCATTGCCTGATCTCCAGGGAGTATCATGATCGATTTTCCGGTCAAAAGCATTCTTGCTTGGCAACTGATAATTCAGATCAGCAATAATGGCATCGAATTGACGATAGGCAGCACGTTTTGTCGTCACTACACCTGCTACTACTTGCGCATAACCATCCGGATGTTGACTTGAAACATCTCCTGTTAATGATATGGAAGTATTGTCGGTCGGTTCAAATAATAGTTGAGCACGAGCGCCCAAGTTGTTAATGTCGTTCGTATATCTGCCTGTGCTTACATTTTCAATTGTTCCGTCACGCTGCGTTCCGGAAAAAGATACACGTGCCGCAAGTTTTTTACTAATCGGACCTGTTACGGTAGCTTTCGCTTGTACATACCCATAGTTTCCATAGCTCACTTCTACATCAGCGCCCGGAGTAAAGCTTGCCTTACGGGTTGTGATGTTAAATGCCCCTGACGTAGTGTTTTTACCAAACAATGTTCCCTGTGGCCCGCGTAAAACTTCAATTCGTTCGATATCAATAAAATCTAATGTCGCAGCAGCTGGTCGGGCATAGTAAACGCCATCTACATAAAAACCCACACCAGGATCAAGTCCATCATTAGTAAGTCCGAACGGTGAGCCTAAGCCACGAATATTTATACCTGTGTTGCGGGGATTGGATGAATAAAGCTGAACGGATGGAATAAGCTCTTTCAATCGGTTAACATTAAATGCACCGGTTTGCTCAACCTTCTCACCACTCAATACGGAAATTGGGATTGGAACATTCTGCGCTACTTCGCTCCTGCGCCTGGAAGTAACAACCACTTCACTCAATAGACCATCTTCAACCAATGTTATCTCAAACGATTCACCGGACAGTTCATATACTTCTACCTCCTGAGTTTTGTATCCTACAAAATTGATCAGGAGTGTGAACGGTAAAGTCTTCGGTGCCGGAAGACTGAATTGTCCATTAGCATCTGTCTCGGCATGTGTTGTTGTGCCTTTGATAAAGGCCGTTGCACCCAACACAGGAGCGCCCTGGCTATCTTTTATTATACCGGTTACAGATTCCTGAGCAAAGGCAGACGTGCTGAGAAAAATAATAGGTACGATGAATCGTAAAAATTGTCGCATGATGAATATGGTTTTTGGTTTTAGGTATTGAATTAGTTGGGAGATAAAAGCTTTTGACTGTTCTGCTACGATCTACTTTTCAGAAACTCATTCTATTTCTCTTTTTCTAAACGTGATTTTTCTGGCTTTAGAAAACCGTACGCTTGCAGATCATTTTGTCCGTGTTCCAGTATCCAGTGGAGAAATGCCACTGCCTCCGGACTAGGATCATTTTTTGTAACCGAGAAATTCACATACTCTGTAGGCACATTGGTAATTTCAGCCACAGGTTTCTCCTCCAGAAATTGGATGACTGTAGGTAAGTCAGTATAAAATTTTTCATCCTCGCTTACCTTATTATTACCATTCAGGTCAACGGGTAAAATTTTAATGCCTTCAACCTGTTTCTGCGTTTTTTGATCAAAAAGTAAATTCAGAGGCAGGTACGATAAGCTCGTAGAATCCCGGAGCAAAGCTTTTAACAGATGCTCATCAGATCCTGCAATAGACTTACCTTTTATATCTTTTTGCTGATACCCAAAGTATTTTGAAAATGTAATGGGTGCACCGGCTTTTTGCAGACGAGTATAAACTGTATAGGGTTCTTTGATTACAACGTTTTCTTTTTTCTCCGAAAATATATCGTGGAAAAAAAGCTGTTTAATTAACGCTTGATTTAAGCCTTTAGCTGAATACACTTTTGAAAACGCTGAGTGGCTATTAGCCACCGGAAGAATTGCATACCGCGCGATGTATAAATAGTCACGCATCTTTTTTGTGTCAGCATCTGGTTCGTAGGCCTCAATTAAGATGTCATACTTAGCTGGATCATTCGTTCCACGATATTCAATAATGATCTGCACATCGGGATGGATTAAATTATAGTCATCAATCCATTTTTGAACCAACGGATAAGCAAATCGCGTCCCTGTAATCGCAACAATATTGTTTTGCCTTCTTTCGATTGGAGTTGTACTCGATACATTTTTTACTGTCTTATCAATCGTCCTGGAAGATGCGGTCAAATCATCTTGCGCACCGGCAGTAAAAACAACAGAAAGTAATGCCGCAATAAATAAAATACGGGAACTGGAAATCTTCATTTTCTAAAGTCTACATCAGTATTAAAGATGCAAATATATTAATACTCTACTAATTCAATAGACTTTATATAGATTTCTTGAGAAAATTAGCCCTGTCTGAAAATGGACAGGGCTGCAAACGTTTACAGAGGCTTTCTTAAATACACGTTTCCGTATTTTGATTCAAAGCTATAACGCGGTCCACTTCCAGGCTTTATAGAAATCAAGGTATGGAAATCTTCAATTTCTGCTCCGCTGAATTTAAGATCAAGGTTTGAATAAACCTGCCCATAACTCGTTTCGGCAATTAATTCTCCGGTTGTTTTGGTCTGAACAACCACGTCTATGCCGCCATACGTTGCATCCACTGTAAGTGGCCCTGAGAAGTCACGAACCTCAACCATTCCATACGTAGCTTCAATTTTTGTTTCCATGTTACGCGGCACTTTTATTTCAAGTGTAATGTCCATGTCCACCCCCCGGGAGGTATAATTGAAATTGCGACCATGCTCCTCTGCATATTTATCAAAATCATCCTTTGTTTTAAAGGTGATTTTTTCCTGACCTTGATGAATGGTTATCCGATGCGGAAGATCTTTCATATTCCTGATAAGGCTTTCTACAATCAATGTAGTTCCAGAAGTAGATTGTGTGATCTCGAACGCATCATCGTTCTCACCTCCATTAATACTTACTTTTCCGGTAATGCCGATTTCATTCTTTTCCCAGGTACTAACCTTGATCAGTTCTGGGTAATCGAACCGAAGTAAAATTTTTTGTCCGGCTGTTGTCGCAAAACTTTTCGTTACCGGAGTCTGGGCAACCAGACTACCGGTAACGAAACTGATTAGAATAACAATCAGCGTTCTCATTTCTTCCTGAAGTAGATTTTGCCGTAGTCCGAACGGAAGTCGATGTTCATACCGCCACCGTTAATTTTACCGACTACACGATCGCTGTACTTAACCCAATCTCCCTCTTTTTCAACCTCGATTTTAAAATCTGGCGCTGCAAAGATCTCACCGTAGGAAGTGCTCATCTTGATATTAGCCTTGATTGTTGTGGGCATGGCTACGTCCACGTGGCCATAAATGGAAACGATAGAGATTGGACCTTTTACGTTTGCACTGAATGTTGCATCAACACCACCGTACACTGATTTCACCGTAGCCGGACCTGTGATGTTCTCCAGTTCAACATTGTTATAGTTGGCTGAAACTTCAATTTCATTCTCCAGGTTTTTGAAAACTGCCTGGCCGCCATATTGAGAGTTGTGTTCGTAGGCAACAATGATTGCTTTCGGCACGAGAATTTTAATGTCCGGTGAATTCATTTTTTTAAGCTGACTTACCACTACAATTCCATCCTTCTCTGTCACATTAATACCGAGACCGGTGTTATCTTCCAGGCCTGAGCCGTTAATTGCCCGCAAACCTTTTGAACGTTCATCCTCTTCGCGATCGTTATCCTTCGATGAAAAAATAATTTCATTACCGCTATGGCCTTCAACCGTTACCCGGCCTAAATTAATCTGCAGTTTACCACTGCTTTTCGCTACTTTAAATTCCTGTGCCGTGACTGTTAATGTTAAGCAAAGAGCAGCCACACCTAATAGTATCTTTTTCATTTTTTTAGTTTTAAATCTGTTTTGTTTTATATAACCATCGGATCAATCTTCTCTCTGCAGTGAGCTTCTGATCTTACGAAAGTTTAAATATTCCTGAATACGCTTCATCTTTAACAGCTTTCATAGTTTTGCTGTCTTTAGTCATTCTCTCCAATTGTTTAACAACTGTCTTTTCCTTCATCTTCACCAACTGTTGAATCAGTGCAATCTGAATGATTGGATCCTTTTGCGTTGATAAAGATTCAATCAATGATTTCCGAACTTCATTTTCTGAGCTAAACTTACTGAGCGCGTCCAATGCAGCTAGTCTTACATTTGTATTGGGATCGCTATTCAATGTTCTTACCAAAATGCTTACAATTTCATCATCCGGTTTACTCATTTCATACGCTACCGAAACACCTTGCATGCGCTGACTTGCCGAATATTCATTGTCGAGCAAGGCCATCATAACACGCTTGTTGTCTTCCAAAACTTTCTCCATTTCGGCAATACGCGCCTGGTTTTGCAAATCTTTACGAATCCAGTAAGCGGTTACACCTACTACCATCAATATGATAATCCCTGCTGCGATCCGGTAAAACATCGGAACCATCGTGATCGATTTTCCTTCAGATTTTTTTTCTATTTCCTGAAGAAGAAAATGTTCAAAGCTTTTCTTTAGCGGTTCTCCTGGAACGAGTTGAGTTGTATCATTCATTTTCAGCATAACTTCTTTCAGCTGATTGTATAGAATACCAGCTTCCGGGTTTTTTGCAATCTCAGCCTCCACAAGAATTCTATCTTTCTCTTCCAGGGTTCCATCGATGTACTCGATGATCATACTTTCAAGTCTCTCACGTTCCATAATTATATCTTCTCCAATTGAAAATAATGTTCTCTTAACTTTTGTATAGCGCGGTGAACTTTTACTTTAATGTTCGCCACTGTTGTATCCATAATAATTGCTACTTCTTCGTATTTCAAATGCTGAAAGCGGGTAAGCACCAGCAGCTCACGTTGTTCTTCATTCAATAGTGCTAGCGACTTGTGCAAAATCCTTTCGCGTTCATGCTGCTCAATACTTTCTTCTTTGTCAGCAATTGATTCTCCTACTTTTTCCACATCTACAAACCCCGCAAACTTGTTCTTGTGCATCTGGTAATGATCGCTAAACACATTGCGCGCGATCTGGTAAATCCAGGAATGAAACTTATTGCCTTCGCGATAACTATTCCGGTATTTGATCATCCGCAGAAATACGTTCTGGGTCAGATCTTCGGCCAATACCTTACTCATCGTCATGCGCGCCAGAAAATTGTAGATACGTTTATTGTATCGTTCAAAAAGCACAGATGCCTGCTGAAGATCTCCGTTTTTCACGGCTTCCATGATCATCTCATCGGTCATCAGGTTCTGCTTTTTTGTCAATTTTCGTGTTATTTACTGGGAGGGGTATCAAAGGTTACAGCCGGAAGTACAGATTTTAGAATCAATTAAAAAAACCGTCTACATAGTCAAAAAAGGTTCTTTCTATCGATTTAATTAATGGTTTTAAACCTTTTTGTTTCCTTTCAGTCTAACTTTAAAAATTGACTAATACCTTATGAGCAAACTAAAATTCATCATATTCTCTATGCTGATTACCTGCGGATTGGGCATGATCAGCGAAGAAGCAGAAGCACAAAGACGAAGAAAGGTTGTCAGGACCAGACGGCATACTACAGTTGTCGTACACAGACCACAACGTAACGTTGTTGTACGAAGAGCACATGTGCATTATGTCGGTATGCCGCGCTGGGGCACAACAGTACGTGTTGTTCCAACCGGAGCAGTAGTTGTTAAACACAGAAGAACGCCTTACTACTTTTATAACGGTGTCTATTACAATCGTAGAGGCGCTGATTACGTGGTAGTTCGCCCAGCCAGAGGTATTAGAGTGAGAGTCTTACCAGTTGGATATAGAACAGTTGTGGTCGGACCGGCAAGCTATTACTATTATTATGGAACGTTTTACACAAAAGCTCCGGATGCTGAAGAATACGAAGTGGCTGATGCACCGGAAGGTGCAGTGGTAGATGCCTTACCGGAAGGTTACGAGGTAGAAACTATTGATGGAAAAGAATATTACTTGTTGGATGATGTCTACTACGCAGAAGTTGATGCTCCAGAGTTTGACGATAAGATTGGGTATGAAGTAGTAGTCCCGTAATCTGATTTTCGCCTAAAACAAAAAAGTCTCCCGAAAATTGGGAGACTTTTTTGTTTGTCTATGATTTACAAATTCGGCTGAGGTGTTGTCCTCAGGTAAGGCTTAATTTTGGTATGGCCTTTCGGGAATTTAGCAGGAACATCTTCGTCCTTAACAGCAGTAATAATCACATCTTCGCCATGCTTCCAGTTGGCTGGAGTTGCTACACTATAATTAGCCGTAAGCTGAAGGCTATCAATCACGCGCAGGATCTCATCAAAATTTCTGCCGGTTGAAGCTGGATACGTAATCGTAAGCTTTACTTTTTTATCCGGTCCGATAACAAACACAGAACGAACGGTAAACTTGTCGGTTACATTCGGATGCACCATTCCGTACAGATTAGCTACTTTAAATTCAGGATCGGCAATTAGCGGATAGCTAACGGTTGTGTTTTGAGTCTCATTAATATCGTTCACCCACTTCTTATGAGAATCCAATGGATCAGCGCTTAATGCGGCAACCTTAACATTGCGCTTCGTAAACTCCGGGGTAAGCTTTGACATCGCGCCAAGCTCTGTTGTACATACCGGTGTAAAGTCAGCAGGGTGCGAGAACAATACACCCCATCCGGTGCCCAGCCATTCGTGAAAATTAATTGTTCCTTCGGTGGTTTCTGCTGTAAAGTCAGGTGCCACATCTCCCAAACGTAATGACATATAAATGATCGGTTAAGTTAAATGAATGTTAAAAGTATAAAATCTATAGAATTGATAGACTAATCTTTACAAAGAAAATTACTTTCGCCCTTTTTTCTGCTTTTGCACAAGTGTGGCAAGGGTATTTTGTGTAAGTACTTTCAAGGTTTCATCGCGTACAATCAAGAAAGTCGAGCGGATTGTGCAATGCTTCTCGTCAATACATTCTTCGCAGGACTCGTAGTAATTCATCGACACGCAAGGCAACAATGCTATAGCTCCGTTCATGAGCCGGATCACTTCCGTGAGGTTTATATCTTCCGGCTTGCGCTGAAGATAATAGCCTCCACCCTTTCCTTTTTTACTGTTTAAGATCCGGGCATTTTTTAACTCGAGCAGAATGGCCTCGAGAAATTTTTTAGGGATGCTCTGCTTATCCGCTATTTCTCCAATCTGTACGGGCCCTTCCCCATGACGTTCTGCCAGGAAAACCAATGCATGAATAGCGTATTTACACTTTTTTGAAAGCATCTCAGATCAGGACAGTAAGTATAGTGATTTTTTGATTTACCGACAGGAGATTTGCCTGTCGGCTTTTAATCATGCAGAGTACCGAAGGCGGGACTCGAACCCGCACATCTTGCGACACACGCCCCTGAAACGTGCGTGTCTACCAATTCCACCACTTCGGCTAGAGAATTCCGAATTGCAGATTCCGAATTTTTAATTCGAAATCTATAATTCGGAATTTAAAGTGCCCAGAACAGGATTCGAACCTGCACACCGGTTAAGGCTCTACCACCTCAAAGTAGCGTGTCTACCAATTTCACCACCTGGGCATTTCTGACTGGTTTCAGAACGGGCATAAAAAGAAAAATCGCCCTTTCTGTCCAAACAGGGCGACAAATGTAATAAGCTTTAGGGTATTAACAAAGGTAACGTGCTCACACAGGTTGTGCGGAAGCGGCAAATTTCAATCAGGCTTGCGGATCGTAAAGTCTATTCAATCGAACTTATTTATCCAACCAAACCCAATGTACCAGTTCAACACCGGCAGTCATTTTGTACAATTTGGTCACGCTCCAAAAAAACAGCGTAAAAAACATAATGGTTGTAGTTACTGCTATCATAATCATAACTCCTTTCCGTTTAGTTGACAATACAAATCAGCCATTTTCCATTAGACTATACGGGGCTATTCAGGTTTGATCAGCACAGAAGTAATATTTGGCATGGTTTTGACAATTTCAAGGTACCGCTGGTCATATTCCGCCATGAAATGGCTGTTTCTGACGCTATTTTGCAGTGCAAATTCTATTAGACTGTCAACAGAATGATAAATTCTAAAAGTTTTCTCCTTGCCGTATTGCTCTTTCTGAGTGTTTCCGGCAGCGTTTTTTCGTTTCAAACCTCAGATACGACTGGTTTATCCAAAGATTGGTTCTTACGTGATCCGGAAACTGATAAGGTTCAGGGTTTAAGTGTCGACAAAGCTTACACTACTTTATTAAAAGGCCGGCCTTCGCGTACGATTACAGTAGCCGTAATCGATTCCGGAATTGATTTTGATCATGAAGATCTTAAAGATGTGATGTGGACCAATCCTAAAGAAATTGCAGATAACGGAATTGACGATGATAAAAATGGCTACATCGATGACCTCCACGGCTGGAGTTTTATTGGCGGAAAGAATGGAAGCGTAAAGCGTGATACGTATGAGCTTACACGCGAATACGTAAGACTTAAAAGCAAATATGAAAATCTTGATGAAGCAAAAGTTTCGAAAAAAGATAAAGCTGAATACGAATATTGGCTAAAAATAAAAACTACCTACACGGAAGCGAAAGAAAAGAATGAAGCAGATTATAAATCCTGTATTGAAATTACCGATCAATATATTCAATTCTACAAAGCACTTTCTTCATCCATTGAATTTGTGAAGACAGAATATAAAGTATCAACAATAACTCCACAACTTATTGACACCTTGAAAGGTGGTGCCAAGACCCGGGTAGCAAAATCAATTTTCAATTTTGTTTTTCAAAATCAAGGCCAGGAAGCAGATGTTGACGCTTTTGCGAAAGAGTTAAAGGACGTTATCGATAATAACACAGAAGTTTGCGATAACCATAAAAGCGCGATAGAGTATGGATATAATCCGGAGTTTGATCCGAGAAGTATTGTGGGCGATACGTATTCCAATACCGAAGAAAGGTTTTACGGAAGCAACGATGTTAAAGGCGCTTCTCCGGTTCATGGTACCCACGTGGCTGGAGTGATTGGCGCCAACCGAAAGAATGCGATTGGAATTAACGGTATTGCTGATAACGTTAAGATTATGGCGCTTCGGGCTGTGCCCAAAGGCGATGAACGCGATAAAGACGTTGCCAATGCAATTCGCTATGCGGTAGACAATGGCGCAAAAATTATCAACATGAGCTTTGGTAAAGATTATTCTCCGCAAAAAGAAGCCGTAGACAAAGCTGTAAAATACGCTGAGACAAAAGGAGTATTGCTTATTCATGCAGCTGGCAATGATGATGACGACAACGACATTAAGCCTTCTTATCCATCACGTTATTATAAAGATGGCAAGGAAGCCAGCAACTGGATTGAGGTTGGTGCCACCTCCTGGGGGGCTGACAGCACATTGGCGGCTGATTTTTCCAACTATGGAAAAAGGTCGGTTAACTTTTTTGCACCTGGCGTTCACCTTTATTCTTCTATACCCGGTAATGAATATGATTACATGGATGGAACAAGCTTTGCTTCACCGGCCGTCTCAGGTATTGCAGCTATGTTAATGTCTTATTTCCCTAATCTTACTCCCGTACAAGTAAAGGACATCCTGATTAAATCATCCCGAAAGTTTGACGATTTAACGGTTAAGAAGTCAGCGAAAACCGGAATTGTTAAATTTAGTGATCTGAGCAGCTCAGGTGGATTGGTGAATGCTTACGAAGCTGTGAAGATGGCACTATCAATAGATTCCAAACAGCTGGAGAAATAAATTTAGTTAATCGTAAATTTTTCTCCCGGAAGGTAAACGTCAACGTTTAATTTTCGAGTGCCGAGCTTTTCATTTTTCACCACTTTTGATTTGGTTGGATTCTTATAGACGATCACCTGAGAAGCACCCAATACTTCAACATCTTTTCCATTTACAAGAATCGCGGTTGATTCATCGATACCAATACACACCATTTCAGGATGTTCGATAACAGCCGTTATGAGGCGGTTATGACGGCTGCGAATAAGAAAATGCTGGTCAATAATAGCATTCGGCAATAATCCAAGTCCGGTTTTAATTTCTATATTATCCGGCTCAATGGTTTGAAAGGTTGCTGAATACTCTTTATGCTTTAGTTCATTGCCTGTGATCATCAACTTGCTCATCACCGCAGCGCCTGCACTTGTTCCGCTGATCACACAGCCCTTCTGATAAGCTTCATGAATAGCCTTTTCAATTTCGGTTCCCGCAACAATGTTCATAAAGCGGGTTTGATCGCCTCCGGTAATGTAAATCAGGTTAGCGGTTCGGATAGAATCAACCCAGGTAGTTCGGATGGGCTGATCTTTTTTGAAATTAAATCCATACAATTTTGTAATACCTTTTTTAAGAAATTGCTGACTGGCATAATATACTGATGAGTCAGGATCTTCACTTGACATGGGAAGGATAACACAATAACCGCCTGTGCGCAGCTTTGACTCTTCAATAATTCTTTCCACTAATGCATCGGGGCGTGAGCCTCCGCCAATAATGATCAGCTTACCTGTATTTTTTTGTGCCGAAGCCTGAAGGGTTACAAATGCTAACAGCAGAAATAAAATTTTTTTCATAGTCTAAAAATAAAAAAGCTCATGCTCCTGTGAAGGGAGCATGAGCTCAAGGTTAATATTACTAATCTTCTTCCGTCTCTTTTCCGATAACAAGTCCACGAATGCTTATACCGGTTAACCAAGGTTCAGCACCCGTTCCATCAGGGTTTGCGCGCATAACTACTTTTGGCGTTCTGTCTCCCCAATAAATTTTATCATTAACATCATCGTACGCTAATGCAAATACAACCCTTGATATTCCAGTTGCTACAGTTGCAATTCCGGTTCCGTCCAAATTAGCTGATTTAATCTGTACATCACCTGATTCAACATACACATCATAAAACAGGCGCGATCCGACAATGCGTGTACTTCCGCCACCTCCGCCATCACCTGCACCGTCAAAGTCAGGAATAATTTCTATCATACCCGTACCATCAGCATTCTTCTTCCAGACACCAGCATTATAGGTATTCCAGAATACAAAGCCTGTTACGGGATCAACAGAAACCCCTTCCGGATCTTGTGCGGCTTGACCCGTTACGAAGTCTTCCATTTGGCTAACATCGGTGCTATTCATATCCGCTCGTTTGATGCCGTTATCGGTGTCCCAATAAATCATCTCATTGTCGTAGTCAATTGCAATGCCATCCGGACCGCCAACGCTTGTGCGGAAATCATGCAAGTCGCTGCCATCTGTATTGGCTACAAGAATTTTGTCACCATCGTAGTCGGTTATGTAGAGCTTATTGTTTACAGTATCCAATGCCATTCCGTAAGAATCTCCCAAGGCTCCAATTTCGGTGGCGGAAGCAACAGGAGCATCATCGTTGATCAATGCCCCGTAAACAACCGATCCATCGGTAAAGAAAACCGGAATACCGGAAGCGTTCGGATTCTTAATTACAACTTGTTGCGATGACTCAACTAGTTCAAACGATCCGGTTGTAACGAGTACTAATTTAACCGTATAGACTCCGGGTGCGGTATATAAGTGCTGTGGACTTGGTTGCGTAGAAGAAGTTCCATCACCAAAGTTCCATGAGAAGGAAACTTCTCCTGCCCGCGATGGAATAATTGATTCGTCCGCAAACGTTACTGTGGCCGGAGCAAATCCATCATTATCAATCGAGACTGAAAACTTGGGAACCGTTGTTGCCGGTGGAACCGGAAAGCTGTCATCTGAACAGCTTTCCACCACCATCAAACTTATTCCCAACGCGAGCAATAGAAATATCTTCCTCATGTTATTTGATGCTTATTTTTTCAAGAACATCCCACGCGGGCTTGAGAGACCGTCTTTCAATGTTATTTTATTTGAACCATCTAAATCTGCCTGATAAATTTCTCCATTATCGCGTGCTGACCAATATAGTTTGTCTTCATCTGCATCAATTGCAAGTCCGTAGATTCTCGAAGCTGTGTTATCTACAGTTTCAACATTATCGCCATCCAGATCTGCCATTAATAATGCACCGTTACCATCGTTGCTGTTTTGGTCATCAAAATAAATTTTGCCATTAGGAGCATCTACTATAATTCCATATCCGTAAACACCATCCACAATGATATCTTGCTCTGTACCGTCCAGGTTCGAAATGTACAAGTTCTCTAATTGTACCTCATAGAAATACAATTTGTCGTTTGTTAAGTCTAATGCAACGGCACGGAAACCTGCACCATCCATAGTGACGATTGTCTCCACGCCTGATCCATCCAAATTTGAACGGTAGATATGTCCAACATCTTCCGAGTCAGCACCATCAGCATAGTAAATTTTACCTCCGGCAACATCCACCGCAACCGCGTAAGGCTCAACCAGTTCAACAGCAATATCATCTAATCCCGTACCTGCGAGATTAACACTCCAGATTTTTCCTACATCAGTAGCATTAAAGTCACTGAAATAGATTTTTTCATGGGTATCATCATACGCAAGGCCAACACCTGCCATTCCTGTAACTTCCAGGAATGTTGTCATATCGTCAGGATCGGCTATGGAAAATCTATTGATTACTTCGTCATCGGCATCGATAAAGAAAATCTCAGTACCTACTTCGGGTTCAGTAATAGTAATGTCAACTGCTTTAGTGGACACACCGCCTGGTCCGGTTGCAACGAGTGTTACGGTATATGTATCGGCTGCAGTGTACGATTTTGTTGGCGATTCTACTGTTGACGTTGTGCCATCACCGAAACTCCAAAGGTAGGAGGATGCATTTTCAGACGTGTTCGTAAATGTAATAACTTCATCTGTTTCAGCGGTAGTTTTACTAGCCGTAAACGAAGCTGTTGGCTTTGGTTTTCCCTCGTCATCGTCACTACAGGAGTTGATAACCGTTACTACTAAGAGTAGCAGGAAGCATGAAAGGAATACATTAATTTTTGTTTTCATATAGGTTTATTTTAGAGTTACACATTAATAGCCAGGATTTTGTCCCATACCTGGATTGGTATTAGTTAAGATTTCACTTGCCGGAATAGGGAAAAGTGTTTGATCAGTAACTGTTACGTTAACAAGCACCGGAATAGCGCGGTCAGTTCTTACCAGATCAAACCATCGTTGGCCTTCAAAGGCAAATTCAACCCAACGTTCCTGCTCAATGGCAGCCAGGAGTTCCGGATACGTATCAGCATCGGTATCCCCTAAGTCAGCCCTTGAGCGGATATCATCAATATCGTCCTGTACCGCTGACAAATTCTGTTCTAGTTTAGCATTTGCTTCTGCACGAATCAAGTACATCTCTGCAAGGCGCAAAACAATAACATTGTCAGCTCCGGTTGCAAGATCATCATACTTAATGGCATACGGTAATGTTCCGGCAAATGCAATAGAGGCTGTGTACCGGACGTCACCTGATTCGTATGCGTTTACAATGGCTGTAGTTGGAGCAACTTCTCTTCTTCCGTTAAGTGATTTAGGGAAATTATATTCAGCAATGCGATTGCGGCTTAGAATCGTAAAGTCAATTTCAAATATTGATTCTGCGGAACCATCTGCAAAAATTGCAGCATAATTGCTGAGCAATGTATAGCCACCATCGTCAATAACTTCGGTTGCACTTGCAATGGCTTCATCGTAGGCTTTCATGTACAGATGAACACGCGCCAGCAGAGCAATGGCAGCATACTTAGAGGCACGTACCTTTAAAGATGACGCAGGAAGATTCGCTGCTGAATATTCGAGATCCTCAACAATTTGTGCATACACTACTTCAACCGGATCACGAGCAGGATTAATATCCGCAGTACTTAACGTTGGCTTTGTTTTAACCGGAACGGCACCAAAATAACTCATCAGGTTAAAGTGGTTAAGCGCCCGTATAAAGTACAATTCACCAAGTGCTAGCTTCTTTTCGTCATCCGACATGTCCGACATATTCGGTACCTGCGCAATTACATTATTTGCGTCATTGATGCTTTCGTAGGCAGATGCCCATATTCCTAACGCTCCACCATTTTCAGGTAAGATATTGTTATTATCGATCTCACGATAATCACTTGCTGTGCCGTCTATTGGATTTTCAAGGTTATCAGCTGAAAGGTCGGAGAAGATTAAAAATCCTCTGCCGTAATAGCTTAAATATTGAAACGGGGCATACGACCCTAAAATTCCTTTTTCAATTGCCACCTTATCTTTAAAAACCTGGCCGGCTTCTATACCGTCATAAGGTTTTACGTCCAGCACATCACAGGCGAAACATGCAGAAATTATAAAAATGAGTATGAATATCTTTCTCATGTTCTTTAGAATTTAAGATTAAGCCCTACTGTAAATGCGCGTGCTTGCGGAAAGGTAAAGAAGTCTGTTCCGATTTGGTACGTGTCATTACCTCCATAATTTACTTCCGGATCAAGGCCTGTGTAACGGGTAAACGTGAACAAGTTTTGTGTACTGATGTACAACCTAAGGCTTGATACATGGACTCGCTGCATCAGCTCCCGGTTAAAAGTGTATCCAAGGGTAAGGTTTTTTACGCGCAGGTACGAACCATCTTCGATGAATCGGGAAGAAACACGCTTATTGTCGGCCGCTACAGGCTCAAGTGTTGCACGCGGAATATCTGTTATATCTCCGGGCTCTCTCCACCGTCTTAACACATCGGTTGTCTGATTATCCCCGCCTTGAAGTGATTCTAAGAAAAGTCTTGAACCGTTAAATACATCATTACCATACGAGAATTGTAAAAATAAACTCAGGTCAAAACCTGCGTACGCGAATGTGTTCGTAAAGCCTCCAATGAAATCAGGCTGAGGATTACCTACGATCATACGGTCATCGGTGGTGATTGATCCATCAGAATTTTTATCGGCATATACAATGTCACCTGTTGAAGGATTAACCCCAAGCGATTTATAGCTGTAAAAAATTCCCAATGGCTTACCTTCCATTACCCGGTTTCCGCCACGGCCTACATCATCAATAGGTTGACCGGCATACAGCTTTGTAATTTTATTGCGGTTCGCTGAAAGGTTTAAGTTGGTTGTCCAACGCACAGGACCAAGATCGTGTGTTGCGCCAATGGTAACTTCTATTCCTTTGTTTTCCATTTGACCAATATTTTCCGCTATTGATCCAAAGCCGGAGTTTGGTGGTATTGGTCGGAATTGAAGAAGATCCTTTGTTTGCTTGTTGTAATAATCTACGGTAAGTGTAATCTTATCTTCAAACAGACCTACGTCAAGCCCCAAGTCAAACTGAACTGTACTCTCCCATTTTAAGTCAGGGTTACCCATATTACTCGGATAAACGGTTGGATTACCGAGGTAGGTTCCGGTACCATAAAATGACGCAAACTGAAATGCTCCTATTGCATCATTCCCTAACAACCCATAGCTCGCCCTGATCTTAAGCTGAGAAATCTCTTCTATATTATCCTTGATAAAAGATTCTTCACTCAATCTCCAGGCTGCAGATGCCGCAGGGAAAAAAGCGTTTTTGTTATTAGGGCCAAAGTTGGTTGATGCATCAATCCTTCCTGACACCCCTAGTAAATACTTACCATCAAAATTATAGTTGGCTTTACCAAAAAACGACCTGATCCCTTTATCGGAAGCTCCGGCTGTAGGATCAACAAATGTTGAGGCCGAATTTAAATACTGGAGATCAGGGCTGGCATAATCTTGTCCGCGGATATAAATGTCACGTGTTTGTTTCTTTTCAAAGCTATACCCCAGCAAAAAGTCAAGATTATGCTTGTCGAAAGCTTTTTCATACTTGAGGATGTTGTTGCTTACTATGTTTACAACATTTGTATACGCTTCAAAGCCCAGGCCATTATACTTTTGACCTTGTATTGTGTTAAACTCAAAAGCATGTTCCCGTAAGTTATAAAAATCAATGCCCCACTTCGATGTAAAGGTTAGACCTGGTAAGATCTCATACTCCGCAAAAACATTGCCGATACCCCGATATGTAAAATTTTGGTTGATGGCATCTTTAGCAATGGATACCGGATTAGAATAAGGTCCATCCTGATTATAGGTTCCGTCTTCATTATAAACCGGATAAATAGAAGGCATAGAAATTCCATTAGGCAGCGGGCCATGCAATGATGCATCACTCTCAACACGATTTGATTTTGAGTACGTAAGACCAATGCTCATACCGATCTTAAGTTTACTATTAATCCGTTGGTCAAGATTGGCACGTGCATTAATACGCTCAAAAGAAGTACCGATTAAGATACCGTCCTGCTTAAAATAACTTCCGGATGCGAAGAATTTTGTGTTATCATTTCCACCGGTAACGGATAGGTCATAGCTTGAAATAGCCGCTGACCGGAAAATCACATCCTGCCAATCCGTATTTGGAATATTGGGATTGTTCATGTCAGCTTCGGTAAAAACAGTAGAGTTCGTTAAGTCATTCCGATACTCCATCCATTGCCGCGTATTGAGCATATCAAGCTTGTGCCATACCTGCTGCACGCCCTGATACGTATTAAAGCTGATAATTGAATTGCCTTTTTTACCCCGCTTTGTATTAATCAATACAACACCATTGGACGCACGCGCACCGTAGATAGCAACTGCTGCAGCATCTTTCAAAATACTAAAGGATTCCACTTCGTTCGGGTTTAAATCCGATAAGGCACTTATTCCCTGACCTTCATACCCTAATTGAGCGTAGTCGTCTGTTGTAACCGGTATTCCATCAATTACATAAAGCGGCTGGCCTGATCCATAAATCGAAGTTGTTCCACGAATGCGGACAGACATTGCTCCACCGGGTGTTCCGGAATTTTGCATTACCTGAACGCCTGAGGCTTGTCCTTGAAGTATTCCATCAATCGAAGAAATCGGCAGATCTTTAAGGGCATCCGACTTTACCACTGTTACGGATTCATTGAGCAGCTTTTTATCAACTGTTGTATATCCTGTTATAACTATTTCTGAAAGTTGCCTTACATCGGCCTGTAACAACACATCAATCACATCACTGTTGCCAATCGTAACTTCTTGTGTAAGATATCCAATAAACGAAAAGACAAGTGCATTTTCTTGCGGACTAACCTCAACCTGATAGGTTCCGTTTTGATCCGAAACAACTCCTTTACTTGTGCCCTTCACAAACACGCTAACTCCGGGCAGGCCTGTTCCATCTTCAGGATTCGTTACTTTTCCCCGAACAATCCTGTTTTGTGCATAGACGCTACAGGCTAAAAAGGAAAAAATTAAAAACAGTAGAGCTTTCCTCATAAGTAAAAGGTTTATGTAGAATAAAAAGTTTATCTGAACTAACCAGCAAGCATTCGCTTATCGAATCAATTTCAGTGTGTATGTTTTATTATTACTAACTATTGTTAGGTAATACATGCCATGTGCAAATGATGACAGATCAACAATTTCATGTTGGATGCTTTTCAGCACCTGAAGAACTTTGCCTAATTGATCTGAAACTGTCATTGTGTAGTTGAACTGTGGAGAGTTTATTCTGACATGAAAAATACCATTCTCAGCCGGATTTGGAAATACTTTCAGCGACAATACTTCTTCTTCAGTCGTTGCGGTGATTATTTCGGGCATGTAGGGCTCATCTTCAGACGGTTGCGGTGTTCCCGCAACAAGTTGTTCAGTTCCGTTCAGCAAAACATAACGCATTTCTAAAAATCCTACGTAATCGCGTACTGCGCCTGAACTACTAACAGGTTGCGAAGCAAACGCTGATAGCGTACCTGAATTGACTGCAATTACTGACGTAAACCTTCCCGTTGATTCCCAATAGTTTTTTCCGCCTTTTTGAAAAAATCTTAGAAAAGTATTTCGATTGAGGTAAATACCATACTTCAATTTATCCGAAACCATAGCGAACGGAATCGCTGCAGTTGTGTTCTCATAGTAATCCGTTGAAGCAGCATCAAAAGTATTTGACATGATCGCAGAAGTTGGAAGCAATGCAAGACCATCTTTAAAATTCAATCTGCCATAATATGCTGCATATATGTCGGATAAATGATTTTTAGGAAAAACTTTCCCTGCATAGCGACTATCTTCTCCGACAAATGCTGTGATCATATTATTCCTTCGAATATGGCCCTTAATCAACAGGCCAGTTGCACCGCCTTCTAGAAAACTAAAAAGTTTTTCATCATCGTTCTCAGCAAACAATACTTTCTTGGATTTTCGGATCAGGTTTCTTGTTTCAGCATTACCGTCTTCATTAGACGTTGCTGAAGCCTCCACCACTACAACAAAAGCGCCCAGCGTACGAAGATGATCGATTATTGAACCCGCTTCACCTGGTTCTGTTATAACAGTTACAGTGTCGGTTGGCTCGCCTGCATCCTGAATCAAATATGCGAGCATAGCTGTGTTTGATGACAATCCCTCACTGCCGCTTAAAATAACTTCGTAGTTACCGTTTTCAGCATTTAGTTGGGGAATTAATGAATCCTCCGGACCGTCAATAATCTCCAGCGTTTCAAGATTAATACTATTACCATATAATAATTGAGTAACGTGAACCGAGTCGCTGATCACTTTAGTTATTTCGTAGGCAGCAAACTGATCAGCATTAAAAAATGAAACTGCCCCGGTTCCGTAAACATAAGCGATGTTATTTTCATCAATGCACAATGCCGTGCGGTCGTCTACACCAATGCCTGTTAACTTTTCTCCGGTGGTAACAAACCAGTTCGCCATAAAGCCTAAAAGCCGGCCGATTCTGCCACGTTCGGTAAAATGAGTGTCTACTATAAATCCAGGGAGAAATGGAAGAAAATCATTTCTTAGCGTGATGTCGGAATCTTTAAAATTTTGAAGAACGTCATCCGGATAAACTGAACCTCCGACCGCGGCATAAATCACTTTTGATAAGATAGCCATACCAGCCGAAGTTCCACTCATCACACCACCCGCATTAAACTTGTCTACAATTGCGGCTTCGGTTTTAGTGTCCTTGAAATAATTATAGTAGTATGATTGGTCCCCGCCTTTAAAAAAGAAAACATCGTATTGCATCAACGAATCATACATGATTTGCTGATCGGCCAAGGCTTTGCTATTGATTTTTATATTGTCTGCTTCAAGAGCGCCTAACCCTTTGAAGTAGTCTGGTATAAAATTACTCTCTTCGGTGTAACTGATAACCGCTACTTTTTTATTTTGAGACTGATTAACTGCCCAGCCGTAAGGCTCATCACTCCAGGAATTTTGATCTTCAGAACCTCCGCCTACCAGCACAAGTTTGCCCTGGGCATGTACAGTGCTGCACACCAGCATCAGGAAAAGAATAGAATACCAACGCACCGTCATCAACGCAAAATATCCCACTCTTTCACCAAAGTTCCTACGAAAACTTTATAGATAAATCGCTTCGCGAAGAAGTACGGTGGGTATTTTCCACCACACCTAACCTTAAAAAATGCTTTAAAAATTAAATTTTGGACATGGTTTACTTTTTGTCACAAAAAATGCAAACGTTATCAAGCATGACAACAGCAACTTTACCAGCAAATACGAGTGCACAAACCGAACGTTCGGTTAACAATGTTGTTCAATCGGCCATTAAGCTAAAAGCAACAACGGCTGCCGTATGTGGGTCGGCCTTGAAACGCTGGAGCATTGTCTGGTCGAATTAGTTATCCGAAAAAGCCAATGCCGCGCGACATGAGCCCGGCCAGCATCGGAATAATGAACAGAATTAAAAGCTCAAATCTGAGCATCCAGAAAATAATTTTAGGAACGTTTACTGTTTCCGTTTGATCTCCTTTTCTGTTTTTGATGAAAAAAACGGTTGGGTAAATGGATAACAATCCAACCATTAAAAACAGCGTAATCTTGGTATGGAAAACCCAGTTCTTAGTATAATAAATAGCTGGCTTACCAATCCCTCCAAGCCACAAGGTTAATCCTGCCCCGAGAAGTGTCAGGGCTGCTAATCCGTACACAGCATCAATTCGGGCTAACCTTCCGATTTCCGCCCGCGTCAGGGTGCTTTTTAACAATAAATGCTCGGAAGCTAGCGTGCCTACAATCGTGAAAATGCTAACGAAGTGTATGTATCGAAGAAAGAGTTCTAGTGTCATAATTCAAGATTTCTATAAAGATAAAAACTGTGGCGCAGTGTGGATTAAAATCCCCTTTTAAAATCTTGGTTTATCCATTACGGCTATGGAGAAGGCTTGAGCGAAATTGGCATTATTCTTACCTGAGTTAACGCAATCAATACAAACGAAAACCTTATGAAAAATATCTTAACCATTTTCGCGTTCGCTGCTGTGCTTATTTTAACACAGGCTTGTGGACCAAACAAAGAAAAAGTAGAAGCGGCCAGAGCGGCTGCAAAAGCAGATTCTATTCGTGTCGCAGATAGTGTACGAATGGAGAGAAAATCTCGCATTAAACGTGAACGCGATGAATTTGCTGAACGAAGACGCATTGCTGATGAAGAACGCTCAAAAACGACTGTTACCTATAAAGATGCTACTGGCAAAACAGTTTATAATAAAGTCGATGTAATGCCAGAGTTTGGTAGCCAGGAGAAACTTGAGCAATATATTAATGAAAACATCGATTATCCAACTGCTGCCCGAAACGATAATATAGAAGGAACAGTGTTCGTAGAGTTTGTTGTAGGTGCCGATGGAAAAGTTCGTGATGCTCAGGTTGCAGAAGCAACCAGCGATGAAGTAAAACAAAATTTCAGTGAAGAAGCCATACGCGTAGTTTCAAATATGCCAACATGGACAGCCGGTACACAAGGCGGTAAAGCCGTTGACGTACGGGTTAGTTTACCCATTACGTTCCAATCGGAAATGTAATCCGTAATACTTTTACAGGTTTTTACGGGGAAGGCGTGCGATGCACGCCTTCTTTGCGTTTTAGCCTATCGGTTACTATTCACTTTTCGTGACGATTTAGTGCAAAAGTTTTAGTTATTTTTGATTCTAACTCTTAAACCCTCAGCGTATGATCATTGTTTTGGTTATTGTCGGTGTCCTGCTCATTATGGGCGTTGCGATTTTCAACAATCTGGTGGGTGCCAGAAATCAAGTTGAAAATGCATTCGGCAGCATTGATGTGATGCTAAAAAAACGTTACGATCTGATTCCAAATTTGATCGAAACAGCCAAAGCTTACATGAAGCATGAGAAAGAAACACTCACCAGCATCACCGAGCTGCGTACACGAGCTTTATCGTCTGGAATATCAACTGACGAAAAAGTTCAGCTTGAAAACCAGATCAGCGGGATGATGAAGAGTGTAATGGTGTCTGTTGAAAATTATCCTGAGTTAAAAGCCAGCGAACAATTTACCATGCTGCAACGCAGCTGGAATGAAACCGAAGAACAGATCTCCGCGGCCCGCAGAAATTATAATGCTTCGGTTACCGCGTACAATAATGCTGTTGAAAAATTTCCTTCTAACATCTTTGCCTCGATATTCGGTCACAAACGGAAATTTGTTTTGGAAATTCCTGAAGCTGAACGTCAAAACGTGAGCGCAAAAGCGATGTTTAATTCCTAAACTTTATGCAATCTCAGGAATCGTTCCGGGCATTTTATGATGCTACACTTCTGCCTGTATTACAGGAACTGGAAGCTGAGCGTCAAAAACTGGTTCGTAGTTTTTCTTTGTTCATGGCGGGTGCAGCGGTAGCCGGACTTCCATTGTTTGCATTTGTTCATCCCATTGCCGGAATAGCTCCGTTTGTCATTGCCTTGATCTGGTATTACATCAAATTCGGAAAAATCATCAGCGAAAAGAAAACAAAATTCAAGCGCGAAGTTGTCGGGAGAATTGTTACGTTTCTTCATGGCGACCTAGCCTATGATCACACAAAATGCATTGCAGAAGCAACCTATCATAAAAGTAAGTTATACCTCAGTAATATCTCGCGGTATAATGGTGATGATCTGGTAAGCGGAACCGTTGGTAAAACAGCCATTCGTTTTTGCGAGTTGCATACACAACAGGTTCGTAAGTCAGGCAAGAATACGCAAGTTGTAACAATCTTCCGCGGACTTTTTTTTGTGGCGGACTTCAATAAAAATTTCGTGGGTGAAACTTTTGTATTACCCGATACAGCTGAAAGTTCTTTTGGCGGGCTCGGTACATTTTTTCAAAAGATGAATATGTCGCGGCCTCAATTGGTAAAGCTTGAAGATATTGAGTTTGAAAAAGCTTTCGCGGTCTACGGAACAGATCAGATTGAAGCGCGTTATATTCTTTCACCCGCATTGATGCAGCGTATCATGGAATTCAGAAAAAAGACACAGAAAGACATTTCCATGTCGTTTATTCAATCGCAGGTATACATTGGTGTACCGGTTAACAAGGATCTATTTGAAGCGCCTCTGTTCAGCACACTGGTTAACTATACAATGATTAGCGAATACTATAATTACCTCGCCTTATGCATCGGCATTGTTGAGGACCTTGATCTGAATACAAGAATCTGGACGAAAGAGTAATTAGAAGTTCGAAGTTAGAGGTTAATCTTTAGTCGCCCCTGCTTAACTCCAAATCATTCGGTGTAAATGTACTTCTTGAGAATTCCTTCAATTTCTTTGTAGAAGATTTTTTCATTCCCCTGCGATAAGGCAGCCCCACCGGTTTCGGTGATCGTTTCCAAAACTTCCTGATAGTGTACAGCATCCAATGGTGATTGTATCAAAAGTTTTAGATCGCGCTTAATAAACTCCACTTTCACGCGCGACACATCCATCATTCTGAATTCTTTAGACAAGTAGGTAATTAGATTACGTTCGTCTAAAAAATCTTTGATGAGATCATTGCGTAGCTTGAGTACCAGATCGGTTGGATTAAGGGAAGAATTAGTTAAAAAAGTGGATTTAGAAGTCATAGAGCTTAAAAAATGAAGATCAGATGATCAAAAGTAGACTATCCTCAAGAGAAGTTATCAACAATAGTGTGCTCGTGACAGAACCTGTCAGTGTATAGCAATATATTTAACTATTTAAAGTTAAGGATATATGGAGGCAACAATGAGGATTTCAGTGAGGAATGGACAAGAAGTTCCAACGGAAGGTATTTCAATAGACGCTTTCGGCTTAGCTGCCGTATTCAGCACATTACAGCAAAAGGTTGACAGTCGCGTCTACACGTATGAGGGCGTTCAGTTCTGGCGTTCGAACCATGCATTTGTGATCGGCTATCGTGGAGAATCGTTTATCGTACGAAATGAAATCGGCCTCGAGGCTTTTCAGGCTTTGTTATTGGAGCAAAAGGCTTCTTAAGACAAGTATATTGCCACCTGCTTCCGACCTCACGCTTAATGCAAGATGTTGTTAAAATAGTCCAACTATTTCCCTTAAGTTTAAGTATGAAGCAGGTTATACTTTGCGGACTCATCCTCATTTGTCTACCGGGTCGGGCTCAAAAAAACTTTACGATAGCGGCACCGGGCAATGCATTGACATATACTGTTCGCAACACACAAGCTGGTATTGAATATAAAATTGATCTCGATAAAAAACCGGTTATTAATTTTTCAAAAATTATTCTGGAATTTGATGACGTAAACCTTTCAAATAATCTTGTTTTATCAGGTTCCAGGATAAAAGACACTACTGAACACTACTCACTTATTACAGGTAAAACCAGTAGTGTTAGTACACGTTACCGTGAAATCACAATCCATGTTCAGGAAAGAAAAGCTCCGCATACAAAATTTAATCTTGTTGTTCGCGCTTTCGCAGAAGGTATTGCATTCCGGTATGAATTCATTAGTCGTGATGGCAGCAGAACATTTACCCTAACCGATGAACATGATGAATTTCGGATGGCAGGAAATCCTGTCGGCAAAGTTTTACCCTTGCCAAATTATACCAGCTCTCACGAAGGGTTTTATACAACAGCAACCCTAACTAAACTTCCGGCCAATACACTATTTGATATGCCAGCATTGTTCACGCTTTCCGGAAGCACTTATGTTGCATTAACAGAAGCAGCGTTGCTTGATTATGCCGGTATGTATTTACTGAAAGAAGGAAATGTATTGCGTGGCAAGCTTTCACCAAATCCAAAGAATAATAAAATAAAGGTTACCGGAAGCTTTCCGCACAAAAGCCCATGGCGCGTAATTCTTGTAAGTCACAAGATCGAAGAATTATTAACATCCAACATACTGACAACGTTGTGTCCGCCTTCGCGTATTAATGACACCTCTTGGATCAAACCCGGAAAGACAACATTTCCCTGGTGGAATGGCAACGTATTGCCAGATACCATTAATGCTCCTGGAAATAATTTTGTTACTCAACAATATTATATCGACTTCTGTAAACGGAACAACATCCAATATCATTCAGTGGTTGAATATGGACTGCATCAATGGTATACGGATGATGGTACAAACTTTCAACCCGGTCCGAATGCCGATGTTACCAAACCTGTGCCTGGCCTAAACATGAAAGAAGTTTGCGATTATGCACACAGCCAGGGTGTTGATGTTCGCGTGTGGGTTCATTGGGCTGCGTTGTATCCGAAGCTTGATTCAGCTTTTGTTGCATTTGAACGTTGGGGCTTGAGTGGCATGATGATTGACTTTATGGATCGTGACGATCAGGCGATGGTAAACATCCAAACAGAAATGCTCGAAAAAGCCGCCCGGCATCGTCTTCACATTCAGTTTCATGGAGCTTACAAACCAACCGGGCTTAATCGTACATACCCAAACGAATTAACACGTGAAGGAACCTTAAACTATGAAGTAAACAAATGGGGTGAAGGACTTTTCGCAGATCATGATCTTGACATTGCATTTACCCGGGGCCTTGCCGGTCAGGTTGATTATCACTTAGGGGGTTTTCGTGCGGTGCCAGACTCGCTATACCAAACACAATATACGAGACCGCTCATGCACGGCACACGTTGCCACATGCTCGCGATGTACGTTGTACTGGAAACTGCTTTGGGAATGGTGTGTGATTATCCTGAGGCGTATGAAAGTCAGGAAGGATTTGAGTTTATTCAACATGTACCGAATACCTGGGATGAAACTTACATACCTTCCGCAAAACCTGATGAGTATCTGGTTGTAGCCCGCAGAAAAGGGAAGACCTGGTATCTCGGATGTATCAATAATCGCAGCGCACGAACCGTATCAATACCGTTGTCATTTCTTTCCGGAAAAAATTATGCAGCAACAATATATGCGGATAGCGCTGATACACACCAGTACCCTAACAAGATAAAAAAGCGAAATCAATTGGTTCAACCGACCGACAAACTCACCTTACAACTCGCGCCTTCCGGTGGATCAGTTATTGTTTTTGAAGAGCCGTAATGCTACTTCATAATAAATGCTATTGTTCCAAGCTTCAAATTCTTCTGACCACGATCATCGGAATAATAAAAGTCAAGTTCGTAGCGAACATTGGGTTGGTGCGTTCCGATCATTTCCTTTATAGGAACTACAAAATAAGGTCCCATATCCGGATCGTGCGGAATTGTTCTTAATATCTCATTCTTTTCCTTTATTTCTAGCGAACTGGTTGTTGGCTGACCCGTATCGTATACAAATGACACGATAAGATTTTTTAAAGATCCTTCTTTCACGGTCAGCTCATATGTTGGAACCCGCGCTAACATAATATTGCCGCTGATGATTACCGTTTTATCATAACTGATTGTCCAGAAGGTTACGGTATCAGTAACCTCCTTTGCCTTTGATACCTGTGTGATCAGCAATAAAGTAAAAATCAAAGGGCATTTCATTTTAAGATTCTTCGTTGTAATAGAGTTTATAAAATTTCTTTCCACCTTCATCTACACCCTTCTCTATTAACTCCCGGTTTCCATGAATGTATACGTGGAAATTGCGGTCAAGCTTAAGTACACTCTTAAATATTTTTGCCTGGCGCTTTACGGCCTGCTGAGAAATCTCGAAGCCGCGGTTTATTTCAAAGAGATTATCACCTTTATCAAGAGATTGAAAAGCATCGATCACCTGCTTATCCTGTAATACTTCATCTTCAAACTCCTGGATTGTAAAGGCATCGCGATTTTTAAAATACTTTACCGACCGGTTCAGTAAATCGATCTGGTCAGCTTTCTCAATCTCAAATTGTTCAGGTAATGTTTCTGTGATGAATGATTTTGTAATCGATAAAAATTTGCTGGTGTTATTCAGGGGATCTTTTTTAAGTTGAACATTCAGAAAATCATTCTTCCAGTATTCCGTATCAACATGAACGTTATCGATGCTGAGCACAGTGAACGGTTCTGATGTGAAAAGGATTAAGCAAGCCTTATCAAGCTTTCGTCCACTGATGCCTTTTCTGAACTTAAGCTCGGGTTTGCTGCCTTTAAGACTGTTTTCAATAAAAGTTTCTTTATTCTCTACTTTATAGATACCGAGTGCTTCACACAAATTTCCATTGTAGGTTACATCCGAGAATTTAATTACGAATACGTCTCCATCTTTAATGTTAGGATGTTTTGAAACATCTTTCAGGTGCTTGCAGATATTTACGGAGCCGATTACAAAGTTTCCATCAGTATGAAGTTCTTTCGCAAGGGAATGGAGCGGATTGACCTCATTTCGAAACTCCCACGTTGCGCCTACGGATTGAAAAGGTTTGAGAAAAATACTTTTTATCAGCGCATTTTCTTCTTCGCTGCTAATGTCTGTTTCTTCGGTGTTGAGTTGCGTGTTAGCATCATCAACGCTTATGCGGTGAAAAATAAGCGCTTCGGCTACGGCCTGGGAAAATTCGATCATGTGAGTGGTTGTAAACCATAAAGGTAGAAAAAGTCAACGGCTCATCTCGTCTATTCAATATACTTTGCCGAAACCCAGCCGGTAACTTCCGTGGATACTTTTAGCCAACCATCTTTTGCGGCAAGGATTTTTACCTTTTGCCCTTCGGCAAGAGGTTTGGCTACTTTCTCAGCTTGTGTATTTGCGTCTGCGCGGATATTCAGCAGATTAGTGTTAACAATACCCTCTTTACCTATCGATCTTTCAGAAGTTTCTGCATCGCGGCCACCGCCAAAAATCTTATCGCGAAGTTTATCCAGCGGAAATGCCGGCCCTGGATCAACTTTCCTGACAGGTGAGATTTCTTCATGCCCGAGGATATATTTTAAATCATAGCTCTTTACCAATGCTCTGCAAAGCTGTTCAACAGCTTCGATTTGTTTTTCGGTGTACGCATGCCAGTACCGGAGCGTTTTCTCATTTCGGTGAATTCCGGCAACAACATCTTTCTCTTCGTACGCACGGCCAAACCACGCATAATACTTATCGCCACGTTTCTCAAGCAAACCCGCATTATCAATTTCAATTCCGATAGAAAATTGATTGAAGCCTATCCGGCCACCGTATTGACTCGCGCCCGCATGCCAAGCAACAATATTGAACGGAACGATTTGCGTAACTACTCCATCACGACCAACGACTACGTGAGCAGAAGCCTGAATCGATGGATCGGACAAAGAAGCAACTGAAGATTCAGTTGAACTGCCTGCTGTATAATGAATAATAATCGTATCGAGTTTCCCCTGCTGAAAAGGCTTAGTGTTTTTATTGGTGAGCGAAAGTTTTGCTCCAACAAGCTGGTTATTTATTATTTCCATAATCATTAAGATTTTGCTTCTTCACTTCCTTCAATTTTTTCTTCAGCCGTGTTGAGCTTTCCGCTTCGATCATCTTTTGGCTGGAACATCGTTTCAAATACTTCCTTCAACTTCAGGGTTGCCCGATCAGAAAATAATCCGGCTAAGGCTGCGAGTGTCATTACACCATAAACATTCAGACTTTCCAGTTGTGTATTATTTACAAGTCCGCCTCTAAAAACAAGATAAAATACAATGGCCACTGACATGCCAATCAAAGGCCGAAGTGCATACCACCACAGCCAGTTTTTATCAAGTTGCTGTTCGCCTACGTAGTTAGCAAAAGATGTAGCTGCATGAATGAGACTTCCTAACAGACCAGCAAGCAACACCAAGAGAACCATACGCTGTTCAGGATCAAGATCATTAATATCCAGTATGCTTACACTAGTCTTCCAACCTGGGTTTCCGGTAGAGTCTTTAGTCTGGATCGGCCAAAAGCAAAAGATGCAAAATCCAACAGCCAAAAAAAGTATGAGAATGGACAAGCCAGTAATAAAAATTCCAGCGCGCGGTACTTTCGGACGTTCAACATCAGAGGGAGCATCTATCGAAGTTTCGGGAATACCCGCAATGTGTATTACTCTTTTTGTTTCATCAGTTTCAGTCATGGGGGATTTGTTTGTTATGAGTGAATTAAGATTATGTAACTTAAAAGGTCTATGAATTCAGACTGTAAGTCTTCTCCAGCATCAAGATCAATCCCGCTTCGGAATAAAGCACACAGATTAACAGCCAACTTCAAGAGACAACCCTGAAGTTGAAATGAAGCTAAGGTGTTTACAGAAACTTAACCCGGGTTAGTAGGAGTAACTCCTAGTGAATTGAGGTTTTTTTGAAAATATTTTTTGAAGAAAAACTACTAACCCTAATAGTGTGATTTATTAAAGTCCCGCAGGCATACTTATCAATTGTGACTTTTGTTAGGCCTCTGGATTTAGAATTTGCCTGACAAAAACTTAAATTCGTCACAACCTCAAATCCCATGTTCTCTAATTATTTTCTCCTCGCCATTCGAAACATTTTAAAACAGCGTGGTTACGCTATAGTGAATACGCTTGGTCTAGCTATTGGTCTTGCTGCAGCGATTTTCATTTTACTGTACGTACGCGATGAATTGACCTTCGACACTATGCACCCGAAGGCTAGTCAAACATACCGTCTGGGATATTGGATGCAACAGCCGAACGGGCAGGTTGAGAAATTTCCTGAAGCGCCCTCCGGCTGGGATAATTATATAAAAGATAATTATAAAAGTGTTACCGACATCGCCAGCTACTATCAGGTTGGTATGCCAACTACAATACATTATGAAGCTAAGGATAAAACACTTTTAACTGAATCAATCATTTGGGCAGAATCGACATTGGGTGATGTGGTTGCTTTAAATTTCGTACACGGAAATCCGAAAACTGCTCTGAAAGAACCCAATAGTCTTATTCTTTCTGAAACCGCTGCACGTAAATTATTTGGTGACGAAGATGCTATTAATAAATCGGTAAGCATTACGCATCAATGGGCTACGCAAAATAAACCCATAGAGATGAATGTTACCGGTGTGTACCGGGATTTTCCTTCTAATTCTCATATCAACTATCAATACATTGGTAATGTCTATTCGCTTAAGCCATTCAACCCCGATATGGAAAAAGTGATGAACGAAGCGATGGGTGATAGCGAAAATATGTTGTGGACACAAAGTTACTTCGTATGCACCGATGAAAATCAGGTGCCAATTATCATTGACGACCTGCAACGCAAGGCAAATGAAATTATCGCGCGACTGAAACTTGATATTAAGTTTAAACCTGTTGTGCGAAAGGTTACGGATTTACATTTCGACCGCGAGATGGACTGGTCGATTGTTCAAAAATCTGCAGACAAAAACTATATCTTCATTTTTCTGACGATTGCTGTTCTTATCTTAGTTGTTGCAAGCGTTAACTACATTAACCTCGCAGTGGCGCGATCGGTTACACGTGCCAAAGAAATCGGCCTGAGAAAAACATTTGGAAGCCAGCGGATACAAGTGTTTGCTCAATTCATGCTTGAGTCTTTTATACTGGTGATTGTATCCGTTGCTCTTGCTTTTTTATTTGTTATCCTCCTGCTTCCTCAATTCAATTCACTATCTGAGAAAAGATTTTTAATCAGCCATTTATTTCAACCCGGCATGCTTGCCATTCTGGCCGCAGTCATTGTGTTCGTAACTATTTTAGGCGGAAGCTACCCGGCTTTATTTATTTCCGGGTTTGATCCTGCTAAAGTGCTGAAAGGCAAATTTGCTTTCCGTAAAGGCTCGAATGTGTTTCGTCAGTTTCTTATCGGACTTCAGTTTTGCGTTGCGTTGATTTTGCTCATTGGCAGTGTAGTGCTTGTAAGGCAAATGAACCTCATGCAGAACTCAAAATTAAATGAAGCTGGCGATCAGGTTTTGTCTATCCGCTTTGGCGGCTTTGGCGGAAAAGCAAATGATTCGCAGTATAGTGTTTTTAAAAATACATTATTACAAGATCCGCAGATTGAAGCTGTTACCTTGGCCAATCACTTACCGCGGCTGGATTACTTTGGTCCGATTAATATGCGGTTTCAATTTCCCGAAGTTCAGGAAGAATATTTTGATTGGGCACAGCTGAATGGCGACTACGATTTTTCCAAAACGTTTAAACTTCGTTTCTTAGCTGGCCGCGATTTCGATCATGGTAATGTTGCCGATTCAACTTCTGTTATTCTAAATGAAACAGCTGTTAAGCTACTGAAGCTTTCACCTCTGGAGGCAATCGGTAAAATGGTAACGCGCCCATCACAAAGCTATTATTGGATTGATCCAACGGATTCAACCCGGAAGCCGGTTCACGGGAAAGTAATTGGCGTGGTGGAAGATTTTCCGTTTCGTTCGATGAATCATAAAATTGAGCCGTTAGGGATTGCTGGCAAACCTCATTTTGATGATCGTATCATTCATGTGCGTGTGAACGCCAGAAATATTGGTGATAAAATTCAGGTACTGGAAAAATCCTGGAAACAGGTATTTCCGCAATTTGGGTTTGACTACTGGTTTCTGGATGATGAATTCGGGCGCATGTATGAACAGGAAACAAAAATTGCCGGTCTTACTGAAAAATTTTCAATTCTCGCTATGCTTATCACGTGCATCGGGTTGTATGGACTGGCATCGTTTATGGCACAACAACGCACGCGTGAAATTGGAATTCGCAAAGCATTGGGAAGCAGCAGTGGTCAGATTATAACATTATTATTAAGCGTATTCGGAAAGTTATTACTTATTTCCTCGCTGATCTCTATTCCCATAACCTACCTATTAACTTCGAAATGGCTCGAACGTTTTGCGTATCAAACTCCGTTATCGATTTGGGTATTTGTAGTTTGCTTATTGGTGATTGCATTGATAACGTTGCTTACGGTTGGCTTTGAAACCTGGCGGGCCGCACGGACCAATCCGATAGAATCTTTACGGCATGAATAATATTGTATGCCTTACTTTTTTCGACCCCAATTGTTTTTCAATTTGCTGTAAGCCTTTTTAGAAATTGTGCTTTTGCTTTTGGGTCGTGAGGTGCCCGACTTTTTACGTGCATTAATATTTTTCACCAAAGAATTCTTTGTACTCTTACTTGCGGTTGATTTTTTCGCTGCCATATCTTTTCTTTAGAATATAACACCTGACCTGAATTAATGTTCAAAAAGAACGCTGCCTTTCGGCAGCGTTCAAACCTAACCTGTTCAACCAATTTTAATCTCTCCCTCTTCGATGATCTAAATCTCTTCCGTCTTTCTTATTCTTCCGAAAATCCTTATGCCGGTGACCACCACGGTCTCTTTCACCTTTCTTTCCGTAGTGATGCTTCTTTTGCTGCGCACGGTGTTCATCCCATTTTTTGCTTTGCGCAGGCGTAAACACTTTGCGCATTTCACGTTCGCGTTCCAGACGAAGTGAGCGCATCGTTTCCCGTTCTTCCAGACGTCTCTTGTCGAACTTCGTACGTTCTTCATTGTGTTTCCTTGAATACTTCGAATTGATATCCTTTATGGATGCATATTGCTTATCGCTAAGATCAAGCTCGCGCTGCATGCGCTCATACCCTTTACTTTCAGGTTTGCGTGAATCAAGGGTAGACTTCTGCGCAAAGATGGTTGTGCTGATCATCATCCCAACCATCACTAACAAACGTGTTTTCATAACTTTTATTTTTTTGAACATTAGATTCAAGAAGTGATCCAAAGTTTACTGTTCGAATGTTAATTAAAGTTAAAGCCTTGATTCAAGATCAATTCGCCATTCAAAAGGGACAAAAAAATAGCAGGCGCTAATCCTGCTATTGACTTTCTTTGTTTTAGAATTACTAAATATTTTGATCGAGGTGCTTATCAGCCTGCTGACTGTCGCGTGTATTTTTCTGAACGGCAATCGCTCCGAAAATGCTTAGCGTAAAAGACATCGCATAAAAACCCTTTTCACTGCGAAGCAAGGTTGCATTCCACAAACCCACCACTAACAGCACAATGGTTAACACTACGCAGAACCAGGCAAGGCTATAATAAATGTTTGTTACCGGAATACCTTCGAGCTGATCGCGTACTGCTTTTTGAAGCGATATTGCTGCAAACAACCCGAACATCAATACGGTAAAATAATATCCCTTCTCATTCAACTCCATTTCGGCATTCCACAATCCAATGATGAATGCCAGCATTCCCGAAAGAAGGGCAATCCACGAAGCCGCAATAAATGCATTTGACGGCCTTTGATACACATTGTTTTCCATTTTAAATTGGTTTACAAACAACTGTAACGAAGCAGGATTTCTATAGTTTTTGATATATGTCAAAAACGCTTTCGATTGCGCTGGAATCAAGGTTTACTACGCATTCGACTTAACGTTTCTTGTGTCATGCCGAGGTAGGAAGCCACATAACCCAGCGGAACACGCTGTAAAATATGCGGTGACTGCGAAAGCAGATTATCATAACGTTGTTTTGCTTCCTTGAAGTGATTGCTGACGAATCGTTCTTCCAGCATTACATAATAGCGTTCGTTCATGATCCGGCCCAACCGGCTGATGTCGGCATGCTTCTCATAAAGTTGTTGCAGATCATCATACGTAATCGCCCAAAGTTTACAGTCTTCAAGCAATTGAATGTTCTCCATGCCAGGCTTTTGGGTAACAAAGCTTAACAATGATGTGACAAAATTATTTTCAAAGGCAAACCAATACGTGATCTCACGACCCTCAAGGTTATAATATCCGCGCAAGCAACCACTTTCCAGAAAATAAACGTGTTGGCAAACTTTTCCTCCTGTAATTAAATGTGCGCCTTTGTCAAGGGTTACTGGTTTGAGCACAGCACCCAGGCTTTTCAACGCTGTATTGCCGAGATGACAATATTGACGAATGTGAGAAAATAATGTTTGCATGGTTGGTCAGAATCAATTCATGCTTTTACATAAACCCAGGTTTGTTCACCACTCTTCAACGATGCACGTACTCTTTTATAATCAGATACTTCATATTCATCGGCTTGTTGTAATTCTTTGGACGAAATTTTAAAAACAGTTCCTGCAACCGTATCCAAAACATTTCCGGTGTACTCAACAATCGGGTGATGCGTTTTACCACTCGTAGCAATTACCTGCGGGTCTTTGATCTCAAGAAGCGAAAGCTTGTAACTCGTTATAGCATCCTGATTACCTTCAAGCTTTCGGTTAAACGTACTCAACTGTACATTCTCCTGTTGAAGCGTTCCGTAAGAAAACAAATTCTCCACGTTAAAGAATATTATTAAAGACCCGCTTCTTTATCCAGATATTCCTGCACAATTCCGATAGCATTTGTAACTACATCGCTCAAGGCGGTAATAAACGTTCCGGGTTCTGCAATTAAAATGGCATGTCTGATGGCTTCAACTTCTATCGGGATAAGCTCGTGCGTAACTTTTTTATCCACCGAGCGCATCCCTTCCAGAATCAGGCGATTGATATCTTCATCCAATCTTCCGCGCAAATGTTTTTCCTGGCGAATGATAATGTGATCAAACATGCGCGCAGCAATCATTCCGCAATCCCGGATATCCTGATCCCTGCGATCTCCAACACCTGCAATGATTCCGATCTTTTTAGGTGAGCTTACCGTGCTTAAGAATTCTTCAATCGCAGTATACCCGGCCGGATTGTGCGCAAAGTCAATCATTACCGTGAAATTCTTAAAGTTGAAAATGTTCATCCGACCAGGTGTTAAAGCTGCGGATGGAATAAATGTTTCCAACGATAATCGAATTCCCTCTGTTTTAAATCCATAGAGATATGCAGCCAGTGATGCAGCAAGCACATTACTAATCATAAACTTCGCCTTACCTCCAAAGGTTAATGGAATAGTGGTAACTTTTTCGATGCGGATTTTCCAGTCGCCTTTTTTAATGGTGATAAAACCGTTTTCATAAACCGCAGCGATGCCTTTGTTTTTGCAATGCTCAACAATTACTGGATGGTTTTCATCCAGACTGAAATAGGCGACTTTACAATCCAGGTCTTTTGCAATGGTTACGCTGGTTGGATCTTCTGCATTGAGCACAGCCCAGCCATCTTCTTTCACACTTCTTACCACAACTGATTTAACGCGGGCAAGATCCTCGAGTGTTTCAATATCATTCAATCCCAGGTGATCTTCAGCGATGTTTGTGATGATACCGATATCGCAACGGCTGAACCCAAGGCCCGCGCGAAGAATTCCACCGCGTGCTGTTTCCAGTACTGCAAATTCAACGGTGGGATCTTTTAAAATAAATTCAGTACTCAACGGGCCCGTTGTATCTCCTTTTTCAAGCAAATGATTCTGAACATAAATTCCGTCAGATGTTGTGAAGCCTACACGGTAGCCATTGTTCTTTACCATATGCGCTAATAAGCGCGTGGTCGTGGTCTTGCCGTTTGTTCCGGTTACAGCAATGATTGGAATGCGCGAAGGTTTGCCGGGAGGATACAGCATATCAATTACGGGTGACGCTACATTTCTGGGCAGGCCTTCTGAAGGTGCAAGGTGCATGCGGAAACCGGGTGCTGCATTTACTTCAAGCACAACTCCCCCATTTTCTTTTAATGGTTGCGTAAGATTATCGGCCATGATATCAATACCACAGATGTCTAACCCGATAACACGCGCGATGCGTTCCGCTAAGAAAACATTTTCTGGATGAAGTAAATCGGTTACGTCAATGGATGTTCCGCCTGTGCTGAGGTTTGCGGTAGATTTTAAGTAAACGATCTCACCTTTTTTAGGGACGGTGTCAACTGTATAACTTTTTAATTCAAGCAGATCAAGCGTATCGCGATCGACTGAAATTTCAGTCAGTACATTTTCATGACCATAGCCCCTGCGCGGATCTTTATTTTCAGTTTCAATAAGTTGTTGTATCGTATGCTTTCCATCACCTTTAACATGTGCAGGAACCCGCTGCGCAGCCGCAACAACCTCGTTGTTAATTACCAGCACCCTGAAATCATAGCCGGTAATAAAGCGCTCTACAATTACACGTCTTGAATATTTCTTTGCATGAAGCAGGCCTTCCACTGCTTTATCCCAGGTAAGCACATTAATGGATGCACCTTTCCCGTGATTTCCATCGAGTGGTTTAATTACTATAGGATATCCAATATTATCAATTGTTGTTTTCAAATCTACTTCATCGACACAGATATCACCTTTCGCAACCGGGATGGAGGCCATGCCAAGTAGTCTTTTTGTTTCCTCTTTATTACAAGCGATGTCAACCGCAATGTTGCTTGTGTTTTGAGTGATGGTTGCCTGAAAGCGAGTTTGATTAACTCCATAGCCTAATTGCACAAGTGAATTTGATCCTAACCTGATCCACGGAATTTCACGCGCAACCGCTTCATCTACCAATGAACCGGTGCTTGGTCCGAGTCTAACCTCTTCACGGATCTCTTTCATCTTCCGGATATCGGCAGCTAAATCATACTCTGTAGCATTCACCAGCGCATCTGCAATTCGAACCGCAGATTCTGCTGCATACAAGCCTACATTTTCTTCTTCGTAGCTGAACACTACATTATAGATACCACTGGTTTTGGTTTCGCGGGTGCGGCCGAAACCGGTTTCCATTCCGGCAAGCGTTTGAATTTCCAATGCAATGTGTTCGATTACGTGACCCATCCAGGTTCCTTTCTCTATCCGGTAAAAGAAACCTCCCGGTTTTCCTTCTGAGCAGCGATGTTCATACATCGTTGGAAACATCGCCTCCAATCGTTCCCTAAAACCTTTGATTTTATTGGTTGGGCGGTCTTCAAGCTCTTCAATATCCAACCGCATTTGAATAAGTTTCTTACGATTAACACTCCAGATGTTTGGTCCGCGTAGCGCCTGGATCTTTAATATTTTCATAGATGATTCGGGATAGAATTCGGTTGAGGTAATAAGGTAAGGAAAGTTGTTTATATTTCGGCATCGATTTACGGTATGTATTGTATTTAACAAACTACTTATGGCACCCAAGGGTAAGCTAATTGTAATCGGGGGGGCAGTAGATAAAGGAAGTTTTACTGAAAAAAATTACGAAAAAGAGATTGAAAAGAATTTCAACTTTTTCGAACGGGGGATTTTAAAAAGGGTCATTACAGAATCAGCCCATAAAATTGATTCCAGGATTGAGGTTATTACCACCGCTTCACAAGTTCCGGATGAGGTGGGTAACGAATACCTGAAAGCCTTCTCTTACCTAGGCGCAAAGAATGTTGGCGTGCTGGGTATCAAAACCCGTGAAGATGCAAATGCAACTGAAACCATTTCCAGAATTGAAGCTGCTGACATCATCATGTTTACGGGTGGTGATCAATTACGACTCACATCTGTTTTAGGTGGAACTGCTTTTCACAGGGTGCTCTTGTCAAGGTATGCTTACGATGAGGTTGTCATCACCGGAACTTCTGCAGGAGCAGCTGCATGTTCAAACAATATGATTTATCAGGGGTCAGCACATGAAGCGTTGCTCAAAGGCGAAGTTAAGATCACCAGCGGACTCGGTCTGATCAACAATGTAATCTTTGATACACACTTTGTTCACCGTGGCCGCATCGGCAGATTATTTCAAGCAGTTGTCAGCAATCCGATTGCGTTAGGTGTTGGATTAGGCGAAGATACTGGCTTACTAATCACGGAAGGAAGTAAGATGGAAGCCATTGGCTCCGGACTGGTGATTATTGTCGATGGCCGTTATATCAATGATACTAATATCACCGATGTTGAATTAGGTGAGCCGATTTCTATCGATCACCTGATTGTCCATGTAATGGCGATGGGCAGCCTGTATGATCTTGAAAATCACAAACTGAAAGTTCACAAAGTAGTTAAAGAGCCGCTTAAAAACGCGCTCCCGGATTAATGGTAAACCCTAAGATCATCTTGCACGGAGGTTTCTTCAGTGAATCCGGAACTTCTGACGCTATAAAAAAAGCTAAGCAGCAAGCACTCTCTGAGATTGCAAGGAAATCCTTTGACTTCATCCAAAATCATACAGCCCTGCAAACGGTAGTATATGCAGTTGAGCAACTAGAGGACAATGAGCTTTTTAACGCAGGCACTGGCTCGCAGATTCAGCGCGATGGAAAAATTCGCATGAGTGCTTCCATGATGGATGGTGTTACGCAGCGATTCTCGGGAGTGATCAACATTGAAGATGTTAAAAATCCGATCCGCGTTGCCGAAAAGTTAATGGGAGTTGATGATCGGGTACTGGGCGGTGAAGGCGCAACAAAATTTGCACGCGATAACGGCTTTGAACACTTCAGCACAGAAACTGAATTACGCAGGAAGGAATACGAAGCAAAGCTTGGCAATTCACGTTCTGGAACGGTAGGCTGCGTTGCACTTGATCTCTTTGGAAATTTAGCTGCTGCAACCTCAACCGGAGGGAAAGGTTTTGAAATCCCAGGGCGGATTTCGGATTCAGCTACCGTAGCCGGAAATTTTGCCAATGCTCAATGTGGTGTATCGTGTACAGGCGTGGGGGAAGATATTGTTAGCGGAGCAATCGCTGCCAAAATTGTTACGCGGGTCACAGACGGCATGACCTTACAGCAAGCGTGTGAAAAAACATTCAGGGAATTAAAACCATTTGATGGTTTCGCGGGCGCAATCGCAATCGATAAAAAAGGATCCATTTGTCACATCGATTCCCATCCGAAAATGGTGTTTGCATCGTATGATGGAGAAACGATAAGAGTATTTGAATAAAATCCGATTACCGTTTCACAAAGCGCTTTACAACTTTACGCGATCCTTGCTTAATTATTAACAAATATATTCCGGGAAATAATGTTGAAACATTGATCGAACCGCTAACCACGTTGTGC
The DNA here is from genome assembly GCA_965227265.1 of Cyclobacteriaceae bacterium. Lineage (GTDB taxonomy): Bacteria > Bacteroidota > Bacteroidia > Cytophagales > Cyclobacteriaceae > UBA2336. The sequence continues at coordinate 3,001,463 of OZ245738.1, forward strand.
TTAAGTAATTTTTCCTGCCCGATACTATTCACAATTTTTAATGATCCTCCTTCTAGCTCAACTCCTAACATCAGCGTTAATTTATCGGTTACCGGATTAGGATACACTGTAATACTTCCATCAATTTCCGAATCAACACCTGTAATGACTGACACGGTTATCGATGTTGGATCCGAAGCAGCAGTTGCAGATTGATTATCAGTTGCTTTTGCCGTTAATGAATATAAACCTTCCGGAACAGCACTCCACACAATGCTGTACGGACTTGTTATATCTTCACCAATCTTAGTTGTTCCCTGGAAGAATTCAACTTTTGTAATTGTTCCGGGTGAGGTATCAGTCGCGGTGGCGGTTAGCGTAATTTCCGAACCCGTAGTAAAGCTTGAACCTGCTGAAGGGGAAGTTAATGTAACAACGGGCGGTACATTCACCTCGCTACTGCATTGACCGGCAACAAACAAATGCGGACTTGCGCTTGAGTTGCTTTCCATTCCACCTGCTCCTCTTCGATAGGTAAAGTAGATCGAGATCGTTGAACCATTGGTAACATTAACGGTTGTGTTGAAAAAATTTCCTGATTGCGTCATCCCCTGACCTGCAAATCCACCGGATGAACCGTTGCGCCAATAGAAGATCACAAAATCACATCCGACAATAGGAGCATTTACAATGAACTTAATATTTGCTGTAGTTCCCGTTGATGTTATTTCATACGCATAATCTGCTACGGATTCACCAGATGCAGTTGGGCCATTACCGGAACAACTCGTCACCGGCAGCGTTACTTCAATCGAAGATGTTGCTGTGTGAGATCCATCTTGTGTTGTTGCAGTAATCGTTGCAGAACCAGCAGCAACTCCGGAAACCATTCCGGAAGCATTCACTGTTGCAATCGAAGTGTTGCTTGAACTCCAGCTTACCGTTTTATTGGTTGCATTGGCAGGTAATATGGTTGCGGTTAGTTGTTTGGTTGTACTTACCTCAATCGATGAGGTTGTTGGCGATACACTAACTCCTGTAACCGGAATACTCATCACGGTTATTGAAGCGATGGCTGTTTGTCCGCCATTTTGTGTAGTAACTGTAATGTTTGCATTGCCGGGAGCAACGCCTGTTACCAAGCCAGTTCCATCTACTGTCGCGATGGTGGTATTGCTGGAACTCCAGGTAACTGTTTTTATCGTTGCATTGGCAGGAGCTACAGTTGCTGTTAATTGTTGCGTGGCACCGGTAACAAATGAAGCTGATGGTGGTGATACCGTTACACCCGTAACCGGAACGATAGACGATGTAACGGTTACTTCAGAAGTTGCGGTAAAGCTTCCATCGACTGTTGTAGCGGTGATGGTTGAAGTTCCAATAGTAAGTCCTGTTACAACTCCACCTGAACTTACAGTAGCAACGGCTGTGTTACTGGATGAATACGTCACTGATCTATTGCTTGCATTCGAAGGTGATACGGTTGGCGTGAGCTGTTGTGTTGCTCCGCCCGCCAGGGAAAAAGTTGCAGGCGATAGTGTGACTCCTATAACCGGAACAACAACACACGTTTCCGATTCTGTCAGAAGATTATCGAAGTGATACGTTGCGCCTGTGTTCGTACCCGGAGCAAAAAGAAAAACAATCGTGTTTACCTCTTCATCCAGTGCAAGCGCATCAAGCCTTCCAATAAAGCTGAACTCAAGTGTTTGCCATTGATTCTGAACTGCAGTTACGGCCTGATATAAACTATGACGGCCGGTTGGATAATTAGCAGGTGTGGATGCACTGGTTTCAAGCTGAAGCGATATCGTAGTTCCGGCAGGCGCTGTAGTAAGAACCTGCATTTTGAAAACTGCTTTTCCGTTTCGGAAGTTAGCAACATTGTTAAGCGCAACATCTTTGTAGAAAAGTACGTCATAAAGCTCACTGCTGTTCCGAATGTATTTTCCAACCTGTGCGGAAGGATTAATACCTCCGGTTTCCGGATTAGCCACAGATGAAAGCGTTCCGGTTGTACTGCTAAACGTTATGTTACGGCTGGTTTGAAAATCTTCTAGAGTCTGACTGAGCGTTCGCGGACAAGGCTCTCCGGCCGTTCCGATCACAATGTTATCCATGTAATACGTATGCGCAGTATTAGTTTCGACCGCGAACAAAATTGCAAGTTGATCAACAGTAGTTGAAGCTGTGCCGAGATCAGGTGAATTAACATATTCAAACTCTAACGTTTCCCAACCATTTTGCTTCGTTGTTAATGCTTCATACACACTATGCCGACCAACCGGGAATGTTTGTGCGGAGCGAGCTGTATTCTCCAATTGTATCCTGACTTTTGTTCCTACCGGAGCAGTCGTATACAAATCCATGTGAACTCTTCTTCTGCGTGTTAAGAAATCACTGGCATTACCAAACGCTACATTTTTATAAATAATGTTGTCATACAATTGACTAGCATTGCGAACATACTTGCCAACGCTAGTGCTCCCGGCAGGATTAACTTCTTGGGTTAATGTTCCGGAAGAAGATGCGAGTATCATGTTGTTATTAGCATCCCAGTCTTTCAAAATATTGCTTACCTGAAATGCTTCCTCTACGGAAATTGCTTTTGTATACGTTTTAGCTTCACAGCCACTTGTTACATCAACCTGAATATCTCCGCTTACCGCTATTGATTCAAAACTTACCGTGATCTGATTTGTGTTTTGTCCGGAAACAATCGTAACTCCCGCTGGTGTAGTCCAGTTATATGTTGCTCCGTCAATTGCGCTAACTGCATAGATTTTATTCTCTTCGCCTTTATAAACAAACGGGTCACCGGTGAACTCAACATTCCAGGTACCGGAATAAACCCTAACATAATCCACTTGAAAGTTCACTGGAAAATCTGCTGAGTTAAAAGCCTGGTTTCCCGTAAAAGGCGTACCTAATCCGCCAACGGCCAAGTTGAAAATCAAATAAAACGGGTTGTTAGTGTCGTTAAAAGGCCATGCGCCACCAGTGGTTTGGGGTGATGCCCTATGATACAACTCGCCATCAAAGTACCAGCGGATTTCATCACGCTCCCACTCAATCGCGTAGGTGTGGAATGCTGCTGAAAGATCAGGCGTTGTTACTTGTCCTGTTGTATGGCCGTTGTAGTGATGAACTGTTCCCATCACTTGCGTTGGATTTCTATGCTTGGCTTCCATAATGTCAACTTCACCGGTGAATGGCCAGTTGTTGCTTTGCGCTAACATCCAGAAGGCAGGCCAGGCACCCTGACCAGAAGGCAATTTCATCCTTGACTCAATCTTTCCGTATTGAAAAGTTTTGAGGCCGAGCGTTTGAATTTTTGCAGACGAAAATGCTGCTCCCGCCTGAGGATTATCAAAGAGCGCAGTGATCGTTAAGTTCCCACCAGCTACCGCGATGTTCTTAGGCAGATTCGTGTAGGCCTGTTCTTCACCATTCCCAAAACCGCATCCGGAAGGCTGGTCACAACCACGGCCTAATGCAAACGCCCACTTTGTTTGATCGAGCGTTGTGCCGTCAAATTCATCACTCCAGACAAGTGTTGTACACTGCCCGAATGAATCGAGGTTAACGAAAAAAATACTGAGCAAAAGAAGAACAAGGAATGGAGCTTTTTTGAAGCAGTTTTTCGGAAGCATGTGCCTTTTCATTATCAGAACAACAGAATAGTACGCAATCGATTGAAGTTCTCAAAAGTCGCATAATAAACTGACATCCAGTACATGAAAACTGTGAGATAAGTACATCAAAATTACATCACTCGATGTGATTGGCAGTTTACGGCAAGATTCAAATGAATGAATCAGTCAGTAAGGCTATACAACCTCCACACTATCTTTTTCTCCAATCTGCTGGCGCCACATTGCGTAGTACAATCCTTTTTCTGCAAGAAGCTGTTCATGCTTGCCTGCTTCAATAATATTTCCGCGCTCAAGCACAAAAATTTTATCAGCATGCATGATGGTTGACAACCGGTGCGCAATCAGGATGGTGATGTGATCTTTGATGGTAGAAACTTCACGAATGGTTTCAGTGATTTCTTCCTCGGTTAATGAATCCAATGAAGACGTTGCTTCATCAAACACCAAAATGTCAGGTTGACGTAAAAGTGCGCGCGCAATCGAAAGTCGTTGCTTCTCTCCGCCCGAAACTTTTACTCCGCCTTCACCGATTACCGTATCCAAACCTTTATCAGCACGTGCTAATAAACTCTGACACGCTGCTTTTTGTAACACTGTTAAACATTCTTCATCTGTTGCTTCCGGTCTCACGAACAATAAATTTTCGCGAATGGTACCGGAGAACAATTGTGTGTCCTGGGTAACAAAGCCTATCTTCTCGCGCAACTCATCTAGGTCTATTTCGGTGCTGGGCACTCCATTATACAGAACCTTTCCTTCTTTTGGTGGATACAATCCAACCAAGAGTTTTACCAAGGTTGTTTTGCCCGAACCCGAAGGGCCTACAAATGCAATGGTTTGTCCGTTACGCGTAGCAAATGAAATTTCATTCAATGCATAAGTAGACGCAGATTGATGTTTAAAGCTTACATGATCAAAGGTAAGATCTGTTACTCTGCCTACGGAAATCGGATTTTTTGGACGAGGTTCTTTCGGAAGCGATAAGATTCTACTAAAATTCAATAGCGACACTTCCGCTTCGCGATACGCAATGATAACATTCCCTAATTCTTGCAAAGGTCCGAACAGGAAGAATGAATAGAAAAGGAACGTAAAGTATTTACCGGCAGAAATATCATTATCAAAAATCAACAGTAATAAAATTACCACCATCACACTTCGCACAAAGTTTACGGTTGTGCCTTGTAAGAAACTCATCCCACGCACATACTTGACTTTTTTCAACTCAAGGCCGAGAATTTTATAAGTCGTGTTATTCAACCGGTTGATTTCCTGGTTAGCCAGACCCAAACTTTTTACAAGTTCAATGTTTCGCAATGATTCGGTAGTTGAACCTGCGAGTGCGGTGGTTTCTTTTACAATGCTTTTCTGCACGACCTTAATTTTCCGGCTGAGCAGCCAGCTTGTTAAGGCAATAATCGGAACAGCCGCGAAGTACACGAGCGTAACTTTATAGCTTACGGTTAACGAATAGACTGTTACAAATACAAGTCCGACCAGACTGGCAAACAATACACTGATAAAGGATGTGATAAATTTCTCAGAATCCGTTCTAACTTTCTGTAAGATACCCAGCGTTTCACCGCTTCGTTGATCTTCAAAAGTTTGGTATGGAAGTTCCAGCGAATGCTTCAGACCATCCGCATACATTTTCGCGCCCAGTTTTTGTACGACAATACTTGTAAAGTAGTCTTGTAAGTTTTTTGCAATGCGTGAAACCATAGCAGCGCCAATCGCTAATCCTACCAGGTAAAGAATGCCTTTAATAAAATCAGCTCGGGAAAGTGCATCCTTTCGCTCAATAAAATTATCAACAATCTTACCGGTGATATGAGGGTCAAGCAATGAGAACACCTGGCTCACAGCAGCCAGGAATAAAGCAAGCGCAATAAGTCCTTTATAGTTTTTTAAATAGGTGAGCAGAATTTTCATGGATTTCTAAGGTCGGGTAGTGCTTCTTTTGAGTGTTGAGCTCAAAAAAACAGGTTGATTTACTTTGCGAAGGTGGTAAGGAATAAGCGTTCAAAAAAGTTCCAAAAAGCCAGGCATTCAAATCTTCCATATTTATGTAAAAAAATTGCCAATTTGTAGTCACCTAATACGTTAGCATTGTTTAACCCCAACAGTATGAATAAAATTTTAATTGCAGGTTGCCTTTGCCTGCTTTGCATAGGTGCCTGGGCGCAGGAGGTTCGGGTAACGTTAGTGGGCCTGGAGGCTGGAGTTGATGGAGTTATTGGCACGGTACCAAAGCATGAGTACATCCGTGCAGAAACTTCATTCTTTGGTGAAGCAGAAAAAAATCTGAGAAGTATTAACTGGAAAGCATATGCCGGGGTAATTGGTGAAATCCGTTCGCTCAATAATAAATTCGGATTTTCCGGAGGTTTGAGGTTTACGCAAATCAACAGCTCGCTTGGCAAAGACAATTACAGTTATTACTCATCCTCCGCCAGTGATTTCTTCTATTTTATGGTAGCCCAAACAGACAACTCCATTGAATATCTGAAAGTCAAGGAGATCAACGAAGCATCAAATTATATAGGAGTTCCGCTTTCTGTAAAATGGATACCTTTTGGCGAACATTTATTCAATATCTATTTTAAAGGCGGGCTTGAATTCAATTACCGGGTGAGCAGCAAAACCGATGTTGTTTTTGTTAATGAGGAAATGAATCAATACAATGATGCTGTAACAGATCAATTAAGAGACACACAAAAACTCGTTTCAATTTTCAGCACAAGTGTTGGTCTTAAAATTGGCAGAAATCCAAAAGTATTTGTTAGCGGTGAGCTGGGGCCATCTGTATTTTTAAATAGTCGTACATCGAGTATTGTAGATGTCTCTGCCGGGTTTGGCGGACAAATTAATCTTCATCTCACATTATAAATTCTGAGTTATGAAAAATCAACTTATATACATCCTGTTATTCATTGGTATTATCTCATCTGCCTGCAGCGATGAAAGCAATCTTCAGCGTTCCATTTTTGTAGAAGATCCTGCCAACCCAAATCTGCCCAAGTATTCAGAATTGGGGTACAATACATTTGGAGCGTATTACGATCGGGAAGCATTTACATCAGGCGCAATTGTGCCGGTTAAGGTAATTATTGAAGATGGCGCAACAATCTTTACACTCAACGGTGACAAAGGTTATGAAGATATGTCTCTTGCGTTAACGATTTCTGATTTTACTCCGGATCACTATACTGACCTGCTGACATTAGACGATACAGTTCTTGACTTGACTGATGAAGCTTATTCGGTAGTGATTAAAACTGAATCTTCTGAAGAAGAAATTCAAATTCTCAATGGAACGTTTCACTTTAAGCGTGCGCAGAATATTTTAGTGGATAAGGAACTGGTTGAGATTGTACTTTCAGGAACTTTTGAATTTCAGGCGCTGGTAAACGGTGAACCGATCACCGTTTCGAGTGGACGTTTTGATGTGGCCGTGGGCGAGGATAACTTCTATTTGCTTTAATTCAGCTCCATACTATTTCCTAAGAATTAGTACGCCAAAGATAATCACGCATTAAGTTCCAGCTGTACTTGCTGTTCTAGTCGTGCGTCACCATGCCGGGGTGATATTTTTACCATGCCTTTCTTTTTACATTTAACAGAATTTAGATCTTAATGATATGCGAAAACTACTGTTAACCTTATTCCTGATTAATTTCTGTGCTTCTCTCTATGCGCAGGAACCAAATGATATAAAAAATGCAAAGACGGTTATTGGAAACATGCACAAGAAATACGCAGGCAAATGGCATGAAAATCTAACGTTTGTTCAGCAAACAACTTTTTATAAAAACGGAAAGCCGGAACGTGAAGAAACCTGGTACGAAGCCATGAAATTACCGGACGCACTGGTAATTAAATTCGGCAATCTTGCCAGCGGAAATGGATTGCTGTTTAAATCCGATAGCCAGTTTGTTTTCAAGGAAGACAAGCTGGTTAGTAAAATGAAAAAAGTACACGATTTAATGGTGCTTGGATTTAGTGTATACGGTCAACAGCCTGAAGTAACAATCAAAAAGCTTAGTGACCTCGGTTACGACTTCAATTTTTTTGAGCTTGACCTGAATGGCGATGCCATCGAGTGTGCAATTGGGAATCCTGATCAAGCACAATTCTGGATTGACGATGAGTCATTGTTGTTTAAACGCCTGAAGAAGATCAAAAAGGATGGATCGGTTTCAGAAGTCATTTTTAATAAGTATGAAAAGTTAGGCGGTGGCTGGGTAGCAACGGAAGTTTTGTTCTTAGAGAATGGCAAAGTTGTTATGAAAGAAGTGTACCGTGATATAAAAGCACCCAAGCAATTGCCCGATACGCTATGGAATGCTACAGATTTTGCCTCGCATCGTTGGTAAAAATTCTAAACTGACTTCCATCTTTTTTCAATCGCAAGCGAGTTGAACAATTCCGAGCGTGAAGGAATTTCCAGGTACGGATACTTTACTTGCGAAAGGTATAATCCCTGCGGGTAAGCGCATCGAATAACATCGGGTGTCTCTTTGGAAATCAACTCCTGTTCAAATTGTTCCACACTCATTTTTCCGCGACCAATCAGCAAAAGCTTTTGCATGATAATCCGGATCATTCCCCTCAGAAAGCGACTCGCTGAAATTTCGAAGCGGATATTATCTCCCTGCTCATCGGTGTATAACGTTGCTGACGTGACCTTGCAACGGGTTGTTCGTTGCACAGCCGGAGTTTTGCAGAACGCCCGGTAGTCCGTATGCAGTGGCAAAAGCATAACTGCCTTTTTCATCTCATCCAAATTAAGGTCATTACTCAAATACTGTGAACTGATGGTGCTGAGAAAAGGATCTTTATAGGTATGAATAAAATAATTGTATGTTCTGCTGACAGCATCCAGGCGCGCATGGGGCAACCCTTCCATGGGAATGATGTCGAAAATAGCAATGTCATTCGGGAGGTTTTTATTTAACCTGAACATCAGATCATAATCCCACGCCTCTTCAATATCCACATGAAAAAAGAACTGGCTGGCATGAACCTGTGCATCGGTGCGGCCGCACCCTACAATCGTCAGGTTGGTTTTAAGAACCTGGCTCAGCAGCGATTCAAGAATAAACTGAACACTGTTGAGCTGAGGCATCTTTTGCCAACCCCGGTAATTGAAACCGTTATACCCGATGTGAAAGAAGTAGCGCAAGGAATTTTCAGTAAGGTACAGTTGATCCTCTGACAAACAAATTTTGTAAACTCCACATAAATAAACCTATGACCAAAGTTCTATTTTGGAAATTTTTTCTAACGCATCATATTCTTGCTAATTGCAAGTACTTTAAACTCAATGTTTACATCTATTCCACAGCATAAAAATAACCATCATAAGCTCCAAAATACACGATGCAATTTTTAATTACGGGAGAAGAATGAATGGCTCCTAATGAAAAACGTAAGGAATTACGTTCTCGTATACCCCTATTTTTTTCAATTGCTGCTGCAAATCCTTCCTGACTAATTGTTAGGGTATTTTGATCCAGTATTTGAAACGTATCCTTTACCGAGGTTGGTATTTGATATGTCCAGAGCAATTCACCCGTGTTTACGTCATGGGCATTCAAAACCCCATTTAGATCTCCATAATAAACGGTCTTCCCTGCTAAAGATAGCGATGAACTGGTGCCAGTCTTAGTAACATGTTTATAAATTGAATCTCCGTTCATTCTGTTTAATGCTGTAAATGTATTAGGTCTTCCGGCTGAGTAAAGAATCTTATTCTCATACACCAATGGCGTTGAGCTTACCCATATATCATCATGATATCTTTTCCAAACTAATTCACCCGTTAATGCTTTTAGTGCATAAAGATTCGAATCCCGACAGCCAAAATATAGCATACTATCTACTAACACCGGTGAGCTTGTTATTCCGGTTTGATTGTATCGCACAGTATCTTCACCTGTCTTAAATTTCCATTTCTCTTTACCGCTCTTTTCATCCAATGCATGAAGGTATGTATCCCAGCCGCCAAAGTAAACATTACCAAAAGCCAAGGCGGGAGAAGAATGGATAATGCCTTTCGTTTCAAACTTCCATTTTTCTTTACCTGTAGTTTTGTCTACCGCATAAAAATTACCATCACCTGATCCGAAGTAAACTATATCGTTTTTAACTGCAGGAGATGATGTCCACGTGTCATAAAGATGGTAATCTGATTTTCCCAATTTCTGTTCAATCTCTTTTGAGGGGAATGATTTCTCTCCTCCTGTCTTAAAGATCCACTTCATCTTCCCATCGTTAGCATTCAAAGCATAAAAGTTTCCATCATAGCTTCCAAAAAAAACACTGCTATCTGACAGCGCGGGCGAAGACTCAATTGAACCCCCTGTTTTATATTTCCAGACAAGCTCACCTTTAGCTGCCGTTACACAATAGAGATATCCATCGGCACTGCCGAAATAAGCATTATCGCCTTCAAAGGCTGCCGAAGAGTTTACATAACCTCCGGTTTTAAATCTCCACTTAAGAGTTGGTTCTGGTTTAACTTCCGGTGATGGGTAGATGCCTGTGTGATTGAGATTACCACGAAACATGGCATACTCATTATGGGATGAATGCTTTCTACACGAAAAAAACAAACAAATGAAAATGGTCAAAAGTGATAGTGATTTTACGAGAGACTTCATTTTATAATTACATTTAATACTTATCCTGACATTTACTTTTACTCAGACTACTTACCGTTTTTTAAATTGTATATTTTATACGCCTCTTGAATGGCAGGGTTCGAAAACCATTTTTGAAACCGGAACATTACAACCGGGTCATCTTCATTAAGATATTTCTTTACAAAAAATGCAAGGTCAATTTCCTTTTGAAGAATCTCTTTAGTAATCCCCTTTTTTATACCGGTCTGCACCTGATTATGGACAGATTGCAACATCTTAATAAGATCACTTACATACTCCTTATTCCTTATCTCACCGTGCCCAGGCACTAAATAATCAAATTCATAATCCGATAATTTTTTTAATGTCTCGATCCATTCTAAAGGCTTTTGTGAAAATCCGTATGGCACAGGATCCGTGACCATATCACCGCTACATATTAATTTATCTTCAGGCATGTAAACCACTAAATCTCCGGCCGTGTCGCCATGGCCTATAAACATGATTTCTATGGTTCTTGCACCTCTGTCTAAAACCATTTTCTGGTCACAGGTTAAGGTGGCAGGAGTAACTTTAATATTTGCGTATTCGTCTCTGCGAACAAAGATATCCTTGTCGGTATATTGCGACAGGTAAGCCACTACTTTTTCGTACCCGGGCTTTGCTTCACGTTTGACCTCATCAATTAATTCCTGCTCACTTTTTCTAAATTCATCAAAATTTTTGCGGAAGCTTTCAAGATCGGCCGCCCCCTCTTTAAGCAGATCATCTTTTGTAAACGAATGCGAAATGATCTCTACTCCCGGGATAGCCCGTATGTATTCCTGATTCCCTAACGTATGGTCTTTATGAGGATGGGTGTTAATTACATACCTGATTTGATTTTTTGTTAATTTCTTTACTTCAGCAATGATATTTTTCGCTGAAGTAACCGAGCCTCCTGCGTCAACTAAAACTACATCCTTTTCATTGATGATAATGGTAACGTTGCTTTCTACGAATTTACGAAGCGGATCAGGCCGGTAAGCCAGGTAGATCCCATCCTTTATTTTCTTGATTTTGAAATCATAGAGATCAGAAGATTTACTCTGTCCACTTGTTTTAATAACTAATGTTAAAACAATCAGAAGAGTAACGAGGAATTTATAGTTCATCACATTTCGTAATTACTGAATACTATAAATCAATTATTAGGAGGGCTATAAATCTTATAAGCCTCTTCAATAGCGGGATTTGAAAACCATCGTTGAAACCGGAATATCATGACAGGGTCTTCCGCATTAAGATATTTCTTTACAAAAAATGATAAATCAATTTCCTTTTGGAGAACTTCTTTGGTAACCCCTTTCTCAATGCCCGTCTTTACTTGTGCATGGACAGATTGCAACATTTCAATCAAATCAGAAACGTACGCTTTACTCCGTACTTCACCATGACCCGGAATCAGATACTCAAAGTCAAAACCTGACAATTTTTTTAAGGTTTCTATCCAGGCCAACGGATTTTTTGAAAATCCATAGGGCACGGGATGCGTTACCATATCACCACTACATATTAATTTGTCTTCGGGCAGGTAAACCACTAAATCTCCAGCGGTGTCGCCATGGCCTATAAACATGATTTCAATTGTTCTTGCCCCTCTGTTAAAAATCATTTTTTGATCACAAATCAGCGTGGCAGGAGTTACCTTAATTGTTTTATACTCTTCCCTTCGAACAAAAATGTCTTCATCGGCATACCGGGCCAGATAGGCCAACACTTTTTCATAACCAGGCTTGGCCTCCTGAGTGATTTCCTTTATCAATTCCAATTCACCATTTCTAAGCTCATCAAAGTTTTTATAATACCTTTCAACAGCCACAGGTGTTTTTTCAATTGTTTCTTTCCGCGTAAAAGAATGAGAAATAATCTCTACTCCAGGAAAAGAACGCACATACTCCTGGTTCCCCAAGGTGTGATCCATATGCGTATGGGTATTGATTACATAGCGAATGGGATTTTTGGTCAACTTTTTTACTTCTGCAATGATATTTTTCGCTGATGTACCAGAGCCGCCTCCGTCCACTAAAATCACATCTTTTTCATTGATGATAATCGTAACATTACTTTCTACAAATTTGCGCAAGGGCTCCGGCCTGTAAGCCAGATATATACCCTCTTTTATTTTCTTGATTTTAAAAGCGTACAGATCAGATTTCTTCTGTGCAAAAGAATTGAAGCTTGTTATTAAAAGAAGTCCCGCGACAAGAATAAATTTGTATTTCATTTATGCTGATTTATAATGCTTTCTATTGACTATTGATTTTAAGATTACTGAAATAGCCATCGGTGCCAGAGCCAATCCAAAGTGCGATAGGACCTGCTACAATATCTCCCTTCATAGCAGGTACTATTAAACATGGTTGATCAGACCCGTTAATATAGAGGCGGGCATCTTTGTCTTTTACCGTAATTTTCATTGTTGTCCATTCCCCAACAGCCAGGTCAACATAGGCTTCATATACACCGGGATTTTCCTTCCTTAATTTCGCCCAAGGGTATCGTGGATGAGAGACATATTGCGTGCTGTGGTTTCTTCTGAGCTGGTCTTCCGCACGGCCATTGGTGGGGCGTAAATAAAAGCATTCATATCGAATTGAATCTGATTGCTGAACCCTAAACGCTATCCCAATAAACCCTCGGGAATTAGCATTACTGCCAGGAAGTGGCTGGCCTGCAACCTCCATTTCAATGGTTCCATTTTTAAAGTTTGTGTGATTTATAATTGCAATTTGTTCGCCACTTTCCATACCCGTAATCCGGATAGCTTTCTTTTTTTTGTAGTGGAGCTCTTCCGCTTTTACATGAACTGCATTAAGATTATTAATGGTTAACGGAATTTTTTGTGACTGAACCTGATAAGGGAACAGACTGAACACCACCGCAAGCATAACGTATCGATGTAAACTCATTTGGATTGTGATCAAATGCATATCTTAAGTTTGCCTAAGCGACTTCAATTATTTATGTCCTTCCCCGCTTTCAGATCGGAGATAAGCTTTTCAAAATATGATTTGCTGTTTGAATCTGGAACCAGGGACATTCCTTTCTCAGCGTACTTTAATGATTCCTTTATATTTCCTAACGCGGCATAACCTTTTATCATCCCGATAATCGCATTAACCTCGTTTGGATGTTTACTATAATTCAGGCTATAAATTTCAAAGGCTTCTTTGTGTTTTTTCAACCGGAGTAATGTGTTTCCATACGAAGCAAGCTGAAGCATGGTGGCCATAGGCAGAGCCTTTTTCATAATCGAATCAGACTTTGCTTTTTTATCAAGCTTTTCAAGTAATCCGGCCTGAGTCGATAATGTCAAAAAATTAGCTTCTCCAAAATAAGTGTTAATGGATCGGTCCGCCCAGCTTAAGCCCCCTTCCAGGTTAATGTTATTGGTGAGACAATAGTTGGCGGCTCTATGCATATTCTGCCAGTAACGATGAAAAGCTCCTGAATTAAATGCTGCGCGATACGCAGCGATTTGTTCTTGTTGGAGATCGACAGTTATGGAAAAGGAGATCTTTACTTTTTCCCATAAAAGGGATATAATAGCACCATTCTCAGTTTGATCACTGAATTCGTACTTCAGGCGGTCAACACTTTCGATTGTCTTACTAATCGGAACACCAACACGTAAGGCATCATCTTTAGCGTCATAATAAAAACTTCCCCAGGCTGTGCTGTAATTCGAAAATATAAGGGTGGCTTTAGCTTCACCCATCGCGATAAAAAATCCATACTTTCCGGCTGGTAAAGTTTTCCCTTCAATCATTACATCTGTGCTGAATTCGAACGTTGTATTTTCATTAGCACCCGCTCTCCATGGAGCTGCCTTACTTGTTCCATAATCCAGGTCAGCAAACCCATAGTGAACTACTTGTCCCCATATCTTTCCTTCCCTTCCTTTTACCGCAGGCCTGTCATAATCAATTCTGACATTTGTAATACCTACCCATTCTGAAACAGATGCTTTCTTATTTCCGCCTGCAGGCGGTTGCAACAATTGCCCATGACACAGGACCGATACCAACAACATTGAAAATGCAATCAGGCTCCGGCAATTTTTAAAATTTAGAGTTGTAATTTCCATTTGAGGGATTAGTAAAATTTGATTTATGTTTAAAAGACGCTCAATATGATTTATTTTGCAGCGATTCATTGATCAAAATCAAATCAATCCTGATCAAAGCTGATCAAGTACGGGAAGTCAATTCATTATGGAAAAAGAGAGAAATAGTGATGATATTCTTTTGTCGAAATGCCTTGGCCTGATAGAAGAAAAGCTGAATTGGGGTAAAAGTGACGCGTGGACAACTAAGGATTTTGAAACTTTACACGATAAAATCTTCGAAGAAACTAAAGTCCGACTCAGTTTAGCCACTCTTAAACGACTTTGGGGCAAAGTTAAATATGCTAACAAACCAACTACTACTACCTTAAATACAATTGCGCAATTTGTAGGATTTGAAAATTGGAGAGCTTTTGTAAGCAGTCATGACTCACCTGCGAATGCAGAAATATATTATCAGGATGAAACCCCCAGTATAAATAATAAAAGCACTAAGCCTAGAAGCATATTCATGTTTGCTGTGGCTTTGCTTGTTATCAGCACAGGGCTTTACTTCATTTTAAAGAAGAAAGATCGCGCTATGACACCCAACGACTTTGTATTTACCAGTAACAAAATTGTTTCAAAAGGTCTGCCCAATTCTGTACTGTTTCAGTATGATGCAACGGCAGCAGGCGAATCGGATACAGTTTATATTCAACAATCCTGGAATACTAAATTACGCACGCAGGTTTCGCGTAATAACAAATCACATAATTCGATTTATTACCGTCCGGGCTATTTTCAAGCAAAGCTTATTGTCAACAATAGAATTGTTAAAGAACATGTAATACATATCGAAACGGATGGCTGGCTTCCCCTCATTGATCAAAAAGAAGTACCGGTGTATTTCACAGAAGGGGACGCAAGAACGGATGGAGCATTGGGATTACCCATGGAGAAAATAGCTTCTGCAAATATTTCCATGCAACCCGAGCCCCCCTGGGTTAGTTATTTTTATGTAAAAGATTTTAAGGAGCTAAAAATCAACAATTTTAATTTCGAAACTACAATCAAGAACCAATATAAAACAGGCTCGGGTATTTGTCAGTACTCTGAAATTTACATTCTATATGAATCAAATGCGCTCTTCATACCGCTCTCAATTAAAGGTTGCGTATCAAATCTTAAACCAAGAGCAGGTAACATAAATAAGCTTAACCTTACTGCTCTGGGTTGTGATTTTGCCGATTGGATAACGGTAACATGTCGTGTAAAAAACGGACATGGAGAAGTTTTTGCAGATGAGCAGTTAGCTTTTGAGTTTGATATTCCGCATGCAGAAAAACTTGTGGGGCTTGTATATCGTTTTCAGGGAACTGGTAGCATTAATTCGGTTCAACTATCGAACGAAACAAATGAAATTGTGCTCGAAGAAAATTTTTAGTTTGGTGAGTGCGCTCATCATTTATAGCAAACAAGCAACTGGACTATTTTAAAAAACTGTTACTTCTGAATTGAAGTCAAACTCTGGACTCATAAAATCTTTGTATCATTATTGCCAGAAGGGCGAATAAAGTTTACATCTTCAAAGACAATGTATCCGGTAAAAGCAAGTCTATCAGTTGGCTTAATCTTGTTGATAAAAGCATGTTCAAGAAAATTTATCTCGAAATCTCCAACATCTGTAATGTGCAGTGCTCTTTCTGCCCGGTGGTGGAGAAGGACAAGAAGCTCATGGACCTGGTTGAATTTGAGGCCGTGCTGAAAGAGGTTGCCCCGCTGGCCGAGATTGTCTGTTTACATTTATTGGGTGAGCCGCTGGCGCATCCGAGGTTTTCGGAAATCCTGGAAATCTGCGAACGCTACAACACGCAAATCGATCTCACAACCAACGGAATTCTGATCAAGCGATACCATGATCGCATGCTGAACGCTCGTTGTATCCGGCAAGTCAATTTCTCGGTACAGGCCTTTAAAGACAATTTTCCTGAACGCGATCTTGATCCCTATCTGCTGCCGATCGTTGAGTTTACAAAATCAGCGCACGTATTGCGGCCTGAGCTCTATATCAATTACCGGTTGTGGAATCAGCAGAGTAACGATTCGGATAATGAAGATGTCTTTTTAAAAATAGAATCCTACTTTAATGTTACCATCAATCGAAATGTTGAGACGGGAGCGATCAAATCAAAAAGAATCTGGAATAAGCTTTACCTCCATTTCGATTCGCGTTTTGAGTGGCCGTCTTTTTCATTGCCGCATCAAGGAACACGTGGTCGTTGCCATGGAGCCGTTAATCATATCGGCATTCATGCTGATGGTACAGTAGTGCCGTGTTGTCTGGATAAAAACGGTGTGATCAATCTGGGGAATGTTAAAGAACAATCCTTACGTGATATTCTCACCAGTGAGCGCTTTATAAACATGCGAGATGGTTTTTTAAATGGGGTGCTTGTGGAAGACTTCTGTCAGCATTGTTCGTTCATTACTCGATTTGATAAAGCAGATAACAAGAAGCTTGCTGTGTAGCGAAAGAAAATTATGAAAAACTATTTTTATCTCTTGTCCTTGCTGGCCGGTGTTGCGGTGGCTGTGCAAACCGCGGTAAACGCTCAGCTTCGTAACGACACGAATAATCCGGTGCTCACGGCTCTCATCTCGTTCAGCATTGGAACGGTTGCCTTGACGATACTTTATTTCTCCTTTTTTAAGGTCAGCCCGGTTTTTCCAACTGGCTTTGAATTTACGTGGTGGAAATTCACGGGCGGTTTACTCGGAGTCGTTTATGTTACGGCCGTGGTAATAGCGGCTCCCCGCATTGGCGCAGCAAATGCCTTGGGCTTCATCGTTGCCGGTCAGTTTGTAGCGGCTGTTATAATTGATCACTTCGGTCTGCTGGGTATGCCCGTCAATTCAATTAGCTGGTGGCGTATCGCAGGGATTGTGATTTTGATCTGCGGAGTTTATCTGATTCAGAAGAAATAGCGTTCGATTATTTGTGAGTGAATTAGGATCAAGTTTACCTCGGATCATTGCACTCATTTTTTATTTCATCCAGACGAGCTCAAGCGAAAGCTTGATTCGCCTTTCTGAAACAAAAAACGTCCTGACGGTTTCGTCAGGACGTTGTACTGTATGTGCTAAAACGTGATCCCGCTGGGATTCGAACCCAGGACCCATACATTAAAAGTGTATTGCTCTACCAGCTGAGCTACGGAATCGTACTTTTGTGTTCTTCTAAAACCGTTGGTCATGCTTTAGAACTCAATTTTTGGCTGTTTTCACAGCTTTTCCGTAATTGAGGACGCAAAGGTAGCAGAAGGTGAATTATATGCAAAGACGGGTTTTAAAAATTGTCAAATTATCGCTGTTTCTACTGCTTTTTCCGCTTGCACTGAACGCACAGTCAACCAATCCGCTACTTGTTCGTGCCGACTCGCTCTTTCAGCAGAAGCGTTACATTCAGTCGCTGGAGTTGTATCAAAAACTTTTTGAAGGTCATCGGTATACTCCCGCCATGTTGCTACGCATGGCCTATGTAGAAGAAGGTTTGAGCAATGTCTCGCGGTCAGCCTATTACCTGAACCTGTATTACCTCGCCACCCAGGATGAAGATGCGCTCACGAAGCTTGAAGAGCTTGCCACTAAAAACCAGCTTGATGGATACGCTACCGATGAGATTGATGGACTACGCTCATTTTACCTGACACATCGTGATTTGATAACGTATGTTCTGCTGGGTATTGCCTTTCTCGCGCTGGCGCTTGCACTCACACAACGAATGAAATATAAAAAACGACCGCTCGGAGAGTTTGTTACCTTGTGTCTTGTAACAGCTTTGTTTATTGCGCACTTAAGCCAGCCATCCTTTTGGACTAAAGCCATCATTGCAAAAGATAATACCTATGTTATGAACGGACCTTCAGCCGGTGCATCGGTACTTTCTATTGTACGAGATGGTCACCGCGTAGATGTAATGGGCACGCAGGATGTCTGGACAAAAATAAAGATTGGTGAATCAGAAGGCTACGTTCGAAGCTCAAGCTTGTTGCCTGTTAAGCTTTGAATTTATAATTGAATACTAACCATTCCTTTATACTGCTTGTTGGTATAGGTGATCAGGTAAAAGTAAACTCCAAAAGGCATATCGGTTCCGTACCAGCGGAAATCACGTTCAGCACTTTCGTAAACCTCTCTGCCCCAGCGGTTATAAATCTTAACGCTCTTAAACTCTCCGGCACAATTATCTTTTGGGAGTATGTTGATCAATTCACCAGTGTTTTTGTCTTCCCGCACCATTGCAAAAAATTCATTCTTATCGTCACCGTTAGGTGTGAATACATTGGGTGGAAGGAAGCCATCATCGGAACCATCAATGTCTTTTATGTTAACGTGTAAGGTAAGCGTATCGCCTTGCTCCGAATAACAACGATCATCACGCAAGATGAATTTGAAGTTGTATGAATTCTCATAAACATCATCTTTAAAAATAGAACAATCGGGTTCCCAGGTAAATCTTGCCGTTAGCGGACTAATCATAGCCTCCGTTTCAAATGCAAAACCAGCCGGTTCAACGTTTCCGGATTGTTCAACAAGCTCAAGTGTCAGATGATCATTCGGATTATTATCGAGATCGATTCCTGTAAAGGCTATTGAAATCGGATTTCCACGAACAGCAGCTATCGATCCATCTTCAAGGGGAATTGCATTTTCGCTTTCCGCTGTAAGGGTTGGCGCAATGTTATCAGGATCTTCTACTGTTACAATAAGTATTAAAGAATCCGCTTTATAAAACCGGCACTTATTGGTGCTGTCAACCACTGTAAGCAAAAATTCAAACGTGTCCTTTTCAGCCGGGTTAACAAGGCATGTAATCGGCCAGTTGAATTGCGATTGAACTTCTGCAAACCCTGACTTTTTAGGAAAGGATACGCCATACTCGGCAGCATTAAAACCTATTCCGTTTCCACGCAGCACAATTTTGTCGTCAATATCTTCATCAAACCCTGTAACATCAATCACAATGGGTTCGCCATAAATTTTACGCTCAAGTCGAAGCGTATCTACACCGGTCGTAAGCGAATTGGCAATAAGCGGCTCATTGTTCCCGGGTAAGTCTATGGTTAAATCATACTTTGTTGTGTCGGGATGCTTGAATAGACAAAAATCCAAATCTTCAATAATAAAAAGCAATTCAAAATTAGTCTTCTCGGTAAAATCATAAATGTTGCACTGGGGATCCCAGGCAAGCTCAGCATTAATAGGGCCGGTTTGTTGTCCGGTTAAGGGAAGGTTAAACGTCATCCCAACATCTGCGAGATTGAAATCAATTGGAACTAGCTTATAGCTGATTACATCGTTATCCGGATCGGTTGCCTGCTGAAAATAGGTTTGCATGCTTTCTCCTTCTTCTACAGCATCAACGATATTTTTAGCATTCGTAAAAGCAGGAAGCTCATTGGTTGGAATTTCAATAATAGCAGTAATCTCCAGCGTATCCGTTAGCGGCAATGCACAGGCATCATCCGAAACCACGATACCAATTTTAATAGGCACATTTTCAACAAAAGGGCATTGTGGAAAACATATAGTAAACACCGCTGCACCACCGTTCGTAATTGTTGCCGTTGTTCCGCTTAACGAAATGTTGCCCAACAATGACTTATTAAAGTTTAGCGCAACAGCTTTGATTCTAATCTTTTCTTCATTTTTTTCATCGGTGCGCAGCGTGCTTGGGTCTGTTATGCTTACTTCAATACAGCGCTGTGCAGCGGATAGGCCACTATTAAAAGTAACAGACAAATTGTTAGCTGTAAAAGACGGACTTCCTACTTTTCGACCAACAATGGAAGGATAAGCAGGAAATGGACATCCGCCTTGTTCCACAACAAGCATCTGAAAATCACGAATGATCTCACCTATTTTTATATTATCCCGGAATTCTTCACACTTAACGGCAAATACATATAATCCGGGTTGATCGGGTGTAACATTTAAGAAACCTTCCCGACTTACGGTAAGGTTAGTAAGTCCTTTAATAATATTTGTAAGTCCATACCCTGGCCGCCACAATACAGGTGGATACGGAGCCGGATTAGGGATCCCTAAAATATTTTGATTCGTGGCATTCGGTATGGCATCCGGCAAGTGCGTATTTAAAGGTGTTACAACTGAATAGGCCAGCGAATCTCCATCATCATCGACACCTGCAAAATCTACATAGTATGGAATTCCAGGGCACGCAAAATCGCTTAACGGTGGAAATAACCTAGGTGAATTGTTTATGAAAGGCACTCCGTCTTTAACAACGGGCGGAAATTCCAGGTAAAAAGTTTGACCTGCAAAGCGTGGAAACATCAGTGGATTCTCACTGTAAATATTAGAAATATTGTAATTCCTGCAGCACCGTTCCCAGGCGACATAATATCCAAGCGCATGATGGAACTCAAGTGCGGTCATTTGGATGACAGTTGTATAAACGATTTTGTCCGTTACAATTTCACTATTAGCACATGTAAGTTGTGTATACTGAACCCTGGATCTTGATTGAAAAGAAAGTACTACGTTTCTAATTCGAACATTATTGGATTTCTGAAAAATGCTAACCTGAATTCTGGATTCTTCTAGGGGATCACGGCCTGGATTACCTTCAACATCAAAATAATAGATAAGACTTAGTCTATAGTTAGAACCTGAAATCCAAACAAGCTCAAATTCTCCTCCCACGATATGGGATGCCTCAGCGGTAATAAACGCAAATGCCAACAGTACGAGAATGAGAACCTTTTTCATAGGACTACGAAATGTAGCAAATTGCCACGAAGGGTAAAAAGCTTGTATTTGCGTATTTTCGTCCCGCATGAATCTTAAAAAAGGCGACATTCTCCATGATATTTTAGTCGAAAACATGGCTGCTGAAGGCAAATGCATCAGCCGGTTAGAAGGTCGGGTAATTTTTATTGAAGGCGCTGTGCCGGGCGATGTTGTAGATGTATCACTTACGCGGATTAAAACCAGCTTCCTGGAAGGCAAAGCGGTTGGAATTAAAAAGTTCTCCGATAAACGAGCGGAGCCTTTTTGTGAACACTTTGGATTATGCGGTGGCTGCAAATGGCAGAACCTAAAATATGACGAGCAGCTTGGTTATAAGCAACAACAAGTAATTGATAACCTGGAAAGGCTTGGTGGATTAACACTGCCTACATTAATGCCGATTGTTGCCTCAAAAAAAACAACGCACTACCGAAACAAGCTTGAATATAGTTTTACCTCTCATCGATGGCTGATCCGCGAAGAGATGAACCAGGATGAAGAAATTCAGCGCGATGGCCTGGGCTATCATCTTCCAAAAAGCTTCGATAAAATATTTGATGTTAAGAACTGTTATTTACAACCCGAGCCTTCGAACAGTATCCGGCTTGCCATTAAAGACATCGCGGTTAAAAACAGTATTCCATTTTTTGATCCGCGAAGCCAGCAAGGTTTTTTAAGAACTCTTTGTATCCGAACCGCAATCACGGGAGAAGCGATGGTGATCTTACAAGTGACCTCTAATAATAAAGAGTGGCTCGATTTGATCCTGGGAATGATCGTTGAGCAATTCCCGCAAGTCAGTTCCATTAATTATGTAGTCAATTCTAAAAAGAATGATTCGTTTGCAGATTTAGAAGTCCAGAATTGGAAAGGCACTCCATATATAATAGAGACCATGCTCAAAGCGGATGGCTCAGGAACGCTTCAATTCCAGGTGGGGCCAAAGTCGTTCTATCAAACCAATGCAGAACAGGCATACGAGTTGTATAAAATCGCTTTTCAAATGGCCGAATTGAAAGGCGATGAATTGGTTTACGATTTATATACCGGAACCGGCACGATCGCAAACTTCATCGCCAGCAAGGCAAAAAAAGTAATCGGACTCGAGTATGTAGCGCCCGCCATTGAAGACGCAAAAGTCAATTCAAAGCTTAACAACATAACGAACACGGATTTTTTCGCAGGCGATATTAAAGATCTGCTGGATGATAAATTTCTGCTCACGCATGGTCGCCCCGATGTAATCATTACCGATCCGCCCAGAGCAGGCATGCATGAAGATGTTTGTCGGATGCTTCTAAAAGCCGCGCCTGAAAAAATCATATACGTCAGCTGCAACGTGGCCACCCAGGCCCGCGATCTTAAAATTCTTTCTGAGAAATATGAAGTAGTGGCCGTGCAACCGGTTGATATGTTCCCGCACACGATGCATGTTGAAAATGTTGTTAGCCTTAGAAGAGTTATTAGTTAAAAGTTAATAGTTAAGTAAAGAGCCTTATCTTAGCTAGGCCGATTAACTATTAACTGATAACTATTAACGATCCCCATGAGACAAAAACTTCTGAACGATGGTGCAAGTGAGCTCAGTTATGAGATTCGCGAGATTGTTAAAAAGGCCGATCAGCTTAAAAAGGCGGGGTTGAAAATCGTTTGGGAGAATATTGGGGATCCCATTCAAAAGAATCACAAGCTACCCCAATGGATTAAAGATGTCATCAGTGATCTTGTTAAAGATGACGATACGTATAGCTATTGTCCATCCAAGGGAATGCTGGAGACACGTGAGTTTTTAGCAACCCAAACGAATAGACAAAAAGGTGTTCAGATAACGGCAGATGACATTTGCTTTTTTAATGGCTTGGGTGATGCGATTTCCAAAGCCTATCAATTTATTACTCCAACATCACGGATCATTGGGCCTTCGCCAGCATATTCAACTCATTCCAGTGCAGAAGCTGCGCATGCCAGTCATCAGCCATTAACGTATAAGCTTGATCCGAATAACAAATGGTATCCGGATCTGGATGATCTCTATAATAAAGTAAAGTACAACCCTAACATTGTGGGGATACTGATCATCAATCCGGATAATCCAACGGGAATGGTGTATCCCTTAGAAACATTGAAACGAATCGTGGCTATCGCGAAGGAATTCAACTTGTTTCTGATTGCGGATGAGATTTATATCAATATCACCTACAACGGAGCAAAGGCGCATCCTTTAGCCGAAATTATTGAGGACGTTCCCGGAATTTCCATGAAAGGAATTTCGAAAGAACTCCCCTGGCCTGGTTCACGCTGTGGCTGGATGGAGTATTATAATCGCGATAAAGACGAAGAGTTCAACCAGCTTTGCCTTGCCCTGGATAATGCGAAGATGATTGAAGTATGCTCAACCAAGCTTCCTCAATTAGCAATTCCAAAAATTCTGGGCGACTCACGGTTCAAAGCGTATCGGGAACAAACGAATCAAAACATTGGCAAACGAAGCAAGATCATTTCCGACATCTTTAAAACTGTTCCGCAGCTTACATTCAATGAAACCTTTGGAGCTTTCTATAACACGATCATCTTCCGGGAAGGCACATTGAAAGGGAGTCAAAAAATGAAGATTGAAAACAGAGAAATCAATACAATGGTGGAACAATGGGTCGCGCCTCAGATTCCGCTTGATAAGAGATTCGTGTATTATTTGCTTGGAGCTAAAGGAATTTGCGTAGTTCCAATCTCTTCATTTTGCTCGGAGCTTCAAGGCTTTCGGGTCACGTTACTGGAAGAAGATGAAGCAACGTTGGTTAAAACTTTCACGGCAATCCGTGACGGAATTGTTGAGTATCTCAACAGTTAACCTAACGTTCGTTCTGGCAAACCTTTAAATTATTTTGCCGTTTGACTTGAATAGCACCTTAAAATTTGTGAAAATTGTACCCGCACAGAATATTATGCTGACAAAAGCCAACATGACAGAACGCCTGCTAACCCTCACAAAAGGGCTAACCAGTGCTGTGCTCACTATTATTATCGTGATTATTATTCTCGTGGATAAACCCGGGGCGATGATGTAGTGCTTAACCAAAAGAACTTACAACCGCCCCGGAAACCCCGGGGCGGTTTTGTTTTATACCGACTAACACAAACTAACAGTTGTTAAAAATATATGTACTACAACAGCAACACCATCTTATTCTTAAACGGTAAATACATTAAAGCCACAGATGCAACCACTGACTTGTACAGTCAAACCCTGCATTATGGCTATGGTGTTTTTGAAGGTATCCGCTCGTACGAGACTTCGAATGGTGCTAAAATCTTTAAAGCTGTTGAGCATTTTCAGCGACTTAAGAAAAGCTGTGAGCTTGTAAACATTCCGTTTGATTATGATGTGGATGAGTTAATCCAAATCTCATACAGCGTATTGAAGAAAAATAATTTGTCGGATGCGTATCTCCGGCCGCTGGTTTATTGTAGCCCGAACATGCAGTTGCAGGCACCCAAGGAAGTTTACCTGATGATCTGCGCCTGGGAATGGGGAAAGTATTTAGGCGATTCGTTATTAAATCTTTGCATCTCATCCTACCAGCGACCGAATCCAAACTCAACAAAAGTTGAAGCAAAAGTTACTGGTCATTATATCAACTCCATTCTTGCCACAAGCGAAGCCAAGGTTCGCGGATTTGACGAAGCCTTAATGTTAGATATGAACGGCAACGTAGCCGAAGGTCCGGGCGCTAACTTCTTCTACGAAAAAAATGGTGTGCTCTTCACTCCTCCCCTTGGTCATATCCTTCCTGGTATCACACGCGAAACGGTTATTAACATCTGTCGCGAACTGGAGATACCGCTAATCGAAAAACATTTTACTCCTGAAGATATGGAAGGCATGGATTCAGCTTTCATGTGCGGAACCGCTGCGGAAATTGTTGGTGTACAAACCATCGATGCCCGTCCGATGCAAAAGCCGTGGAAAGAAAGTCTGGGATCAACCTTACAAGAGGTTTATAAAAACATTGTATTAGAAAAATCTTACGCAGATACGATCATTTAATCATGAGCTTGAATAAATACAGCCGCACGATTACACAAGACCCAACGTTGCCTGCGTCTCAGGCGATGCTGTATGGTATTGGCTTAACAGAATATGATCTTACCAAAGCTCAGGTTGGCATCGTAAGCACAGGTTTCGATGGCAACACGTGTAACATGCATTTGAATGCACTCGCAGGCGAAGTAAAGCAAGCCGTGTGGGATCAGGAACTTGTCGGATTGATTTTTCACACCATTGGTGTAAGCGATGGCATCAGCAACGGCACAGAAGGCATGCGTTTTTCATTGGTAAGTCGCGATGTGATTGCCGATTCAATTGAAACAGTTTGTGGCGCACAGTATTATGATGGCTTGATCGCTGTTGTCGGTTGCGATAAAAATATGCCGGGCTCTTTGATGGCGATGGGCAGATTAAATCGTCCTGCCATTATGGTGTATGGTGGATCAATTGCCGGTGGTCATTATAAAGGAAGAGAACTTAACATAGTATCGGCTTTTGAAGCATTAGGTGAAAAGCTTCAGAATAAATTGAGTGATGAAGATTTCAAAGGCATCATTCAAAACTCTTGTCCGGGTGCTGGGGCCTGTGGTGGAATGTATACGGCAAACACGATGGCTTCTGCGATTGAAGCGTTGGGTATGTCATTGCCTTACTCAGCTTCCAATCCAGCATTAAGCAAAGAGAAATCCGCTGAATGCGTTGAGGCAGGTAAAGTGATCCGCTTATTGCTTGAAAAAGATCTGAAACCGCGTGACATCATGACGTTCAAAGCATTTGAAAATGCCATTACCGTTGTGATGGTGCTGGGCGGATCAACCAATGCGGTGCTGCACTTAATCGCGATGGCAAAAAGTGTTGGCGTTAAATTAACACAGGATGATTTTCAACGCATCTCAGACAAAACTCCATTGATCGCTGACTTAAAGCCAAGCGGAAAATATTTAATGGAAGCATTACACAAGATCGGTGGTGTTCCTGCTGTGATGAAATATTTATTGCAGAAAGGATTCCTTCATGGTGATTGTATCACCGTAACCGGAAAAACAATAGCCGAGAATGTTGCGAACGCAAAAGACTTCGATTTCGAAAAACAGGATGTTATTCTTCCACTGGAGAAGCCAATCAAGGCAACGGGTCACTTACAAATCCTGTATGGTAATCTTGCCGAGAAAGGTTCAGTTGCCAAGATCACGGGTAAAGAAGGTGAAAAATTCAAAGGGCCTGCTCGCGTATTCGATGGTGAGTTTGCACTGACCGATGGTATTAAATCCGGAAAGATTCAGCATGGTGATGTTATTGTAATCCGTTATGTCGGTCCGAAAGGTGCACCCGGAATGCCGGAGATGTTAAAACCAACCTCATTAATCATTGGTGCCGGTTTTGGTAAAACTGTTGCGTTGATTACCGATGGAAGATTTAGCGGAGGCTCACATGGATTTGTGATCGGACACATCACGCCTGAAGCGTTCGATGGCGGATTGATAGCGCTCTTGCAGGATGAAGATCCTATCGAGATTGATGTTACGAAGAACCAGATCAACCTGCTGGTAAGTGAAGAAGAAATAAAACGAAGAAGAGCAAACTATATTCAACGGCCATTGCCTGCGAAAAATGGAGTGCTGTTCAAATATGCAAAACTTGTAAAGACTGCTGCCGATGGATGCGTTACTGACGAAGACTAAGCCCGAAACAAAAGAAGTTGTAAAACAAAAGATCTCCGGATCGGAAGCGCTGTTGCGCTGCCTGGTCGCGGAGGGTGTTGATATTTTATTTGGCTATCCCGGAGGTGCTATCATGCCCGTCTATGATGCACTCTACGGATTTAAAGATCAGCTCAACCACATTCTTGTTCGTCATGAGCAAGGTGCCATTCACGCAGCGCAAGGGTATGCACGTGCAACCGGTAAAACCGGGATTGCATTAGCAACATCAGGACCAGGTGCTTCAAATCTTGTTACCGGTTTGGCAGATGCTTCCATTGACTCCACTCCGATTGTGTGTATCACCGGTCAGGTGGCCGAACATTTATTGGGTACAGATGCCTTCCAGGAAATGGATGTGATCAACACAACCTTGCCTGTTACAAAATGGAATGTTCAGATCACTGAAGCATCTTCGATCGCATCCCAGGTTGCAAAAGCATTTTTCATTGCGCGCAGTGGAAGACCAGGTCCAGTATTAATCGATATCACCAAGAACGCTCAGTTCGAAATGATTGAAGAGTTTGAGTACGAGAAATGTGAATCGGTTCGCACCTATACTCCAAAACCAACACTTGATCATTCTTCCGTTGAAGCTGCCGCTGATTTGATCAACAACGCAAAGAAGCCTTATATCCTCGTTGGACAAGGAATTCAATTAAGCGGAGCTGAGAAAGAATTGCTTGCTTTCGTTGAAAAGTCAGGAATTCCAGCCGCCTCTACTTTATTAGGACTTTCAACCTTGCCAACCAACCATCCGCTGTATGTTGGATACCTGGGTATGCATGGAAATTATGGTACAAATGTCTTAACCAATTCATGCGATGTACTGATCGCCATCGGAATGCGTTTCGATGATCGTGTTACCGGGAATGTTTCCAAGTATGCGAAGCAGGCAAAAGTTGTACACATCGAGCTTGACAAAGCTGAGATCAATAAAATTATTCCTGCTGACGTAGCAGTGCATGCTGATGCCAAAGAAGCTCTGAAAGCTTTACTTCCGTTGATCAAAGAAAATAAACATGAGCAATGGCACAGACGGTTTATTGAAGCCAATCGTATCGAGCATGAAAAAGTGATTCAATTTGATTACTACCCGTTGGAAAAGTCACTGAAGATGGGCGAGATAATCCGTGAGCTCGGTGAGCTTACAAAAGGCGAAGCCGTATTGGTTACCGATGTTGGTCAACACCAAATGGTGGCTTCACGTTACTATCCGTTCCGTAAAACCAGAAGCAACATTACTTCAGGCGGAGCTGGCACTATGGGCTTTGCATTGCCAGCAGCAATGGGTGCAGCGCTTGCTGTTCCGGAAAGACAAGTTGTCGCGATCATTGGTGATGGCGGCTTTCAAATGACGTTGCAAGAATTAGGAACGATCATGCAATATCAAATTCCGGTAAAGATTATTGTCCTGAACAATAACTTCCTGGGAATGGTAAGACAGTGGCAGCAATTGTTCTTTGAGAAGCGGTATTCTTTCACTGAGATGACCAATCCGAATTTTGTTGCCTTGGCACAAGCCTATTCAATTCCTGCCAAGAAAGTATCCGAAAGAAAAGACGTTCGGGATTGCCTGACAGAAATGCTCAACACAAAAGGCCCGTATTTCCTGGAAGTTGTGGTTGAAAAAGAAGAGAACGTATTCCCGATGGTTCCTACCGGTGCCGGAGTTGGTGAAATTATACTGGAACCCGAAACAAAGAAGTAAGATGAAGCAGGAGTTCACGATAGAAATTTCAAGCGATAATAATTTTTCGGTGCTGAACAGGATAATCAATGTTCTTAACCGGAGACGCGTCCGCATCAAGCGCTTGATGGCACACGAGAACGAAGATGATTTCCGCAAAGGCGGAGCGATCATCCTCGTATTCACAACACCTGATTTAATTGAAAAAGTAAAACACCAATTGGAAAAGCTGATCGAGGTTGACTACGCAAATTATTTCAGCGGAAGCGAACATTATATCACGCTCAGTGAGCGCATCATTGACGTTGACTAACTAAAAATTCTAAATACTATCTACTAAATACTAACTACTAAGAAAATGGCAAAGATCAATTTTGGAGGAACAATAGAAGATGTGGTAACCCGCGAAGAGTTCCCGATGGAAAAAGCACTTGACGTGATGAAGAAAGAAACCATCGCAATCATCGGCTACGGTGTACAAGGTCCCGCTCAAGCATTGAACCTCCGCGATAACGGATTCAACGTAATTGTTGGTCAGCGTAAAGGATCTAAAACCTGGGATAAGGCAGTGTCACACGGCTGGGTTCCGGGCGAAACATTATTTGATATTGAAGAAGCTGCTAAACAAGGAACGGTTATCCAGTTCTTGTTATCGGATGCGGGCCAGATTGCCTTGTGGCCAACCATCAAACCTTACTTAACAAAAGGAAAGACATTATATTTTTCACACGGCTTCGGGATAACATTTAAAGATCAAACCGGAATCATTCCGCCAGCAGATGTTGATGTAATTCTTGCTGCTCCAAAAGGTTCTGGAACTTCTGTTCGCAGGTTGTTTTTACAAGGAAAAGGTATCAACGCAAGTTATGCTGTATTTCAGGATGCAAGTGGTAAAGCAACTGACAAAGCTATGGCGCTGGGCATTGGCGTTGGCGCAGGGTACTTATTCGAAACCGATTTCAAAAAAGAAGTTTACTCGGATCTTTCAGGTGAGCGCGGAACATTGATGGGCGCAATTGCCGGAATCTTCGAAGCACAATACGAAGTGCTGCGTTCAAAAGGCCACTCACCTTCTGAAGCATTTAATGAAACGGTCGAAGAGCTGACCCAAAGCTTGATGCCATTGGTTGCTGAGAATGGTATGGACTGGATGTACGCTAACTGTTCAACTACAGCCCAACGCGGTGCATTGGATTGGAAAAAGAAATTCAAAGCCGCAACACTTCCTGTTTTCAAAGAATTATACGAAAGTGTTGAATCAGGCGCAGAAGCAAAACGCACAATCGACACCTGTAGCAAACCTGATTACCGCGAAAAACTGGCCGAAGAATTAAAAGAGCTTCGCGAAAGCGAACTGTGGCAAGCCGGTGCTGCGGTGCGTTCATTACGTCCGGAAAAGGCAGGTGTGGAAGCATCGATGATTAACTAATAAGTCTTGAGTCTATAGTCCTGAGTCTTGAGCTTCGGACTATAGACTAAATACTCAAGACTAAATACTACGTATATGGTAACAACAACCAAGCATAATCTCGACATCAACGCAGCAGCAGAAACGTTAAAGTCTGTTGCGCTTAAAACTCCCTTGCAGTTTCACAAGAAGTTGTCAGAGAAGTTTAAGGCGGAGATCTATATTAAGCGCGAAGATTTACAGGTTGTTCGTTCTTATAAAATTCGTGGAGCGTATAATTTAATTCAAAGCTTAACGGAAGATCAGCGTAAGCGCGGTGTTGTGTGTGCGAGTGCAGGAAATCATGCGCAAGGCGTTGCATTTTCATGCAGACAGCTCAATATTAAAGGCGTGATCTACATGCCAGCTATTACGCCTAAGCAAAAGATCACGCAGGTTAAAATGTTTGGCGGTGATAACATTGAGATCGTATTGATCGGTGATACGTTTGATGAATGCCAGGCACACGCGATTGAATATACCGGTGCACATAAGATGACGTTCATCCCGCCTTTTGATCATTTGAAAGTAATTGAAGGTCAGGGAACCGTTGGTAAAGAGATCTTTGATGAAGTTTCCGGAGTTGATTACATCTTCGTTCCGATTGGTGGTGGTGGTTTGTGCGCAGGAATTTCTCAATATGCATTAACCTATTCACCGAATACTAAAATTGTTGGAGTTGAGCCATTAGGCGCACCTTCCATGAAAGAAGCCCTTAAGGCAGGAAAACCAGTTATTCTGGATTCTATTCAGCGATTTGTAGATGGTGCTTCGGTGAAGAAAGTAGGCGATATTACGTTTGAGCTTTCAAAAGATTCGATTGTTGATATGCTTCTCGTTCCGGAAGGAAAAGTAAGCTCAACAATCTTACAACTCTATAATGAAGATGCAATTGTTGCTGAACCTGCCGGTGCTTTATCGATCGCGGCACTAGAACAGTACGCTGATCATATCAAAGGCAAAAAAGTTGTTTGCATTTTAAGTGGCGGTAACAACGACATCGACCGGATGCAGGAGATCAAAGAAAGATCATTATTGTACGAAGGGCTGAAACATTATTTCATCGTTCGTTTTGCGCAACGTCCGGGTGCGTTGAAAGAGTTTGTTAACCACATTCTCGGACCAACGGATGATATTGTTCGTTTTGAATTCATTCAAAAACATAATAAAGAAACTGGCCCGGCTTTAATTGGCATTGAAGTAAAGTCAAAAGAAGATTTTAAAGGTTTGATGGAACGTATGGATAGTTACAAGTTGAACTATACGTTAGTCAATCAAAACGAAAATTTATTTGAGTATTTAGTTTAAATAGTTTGCCGTCATTCTGAGCGTAAGCGAAGAATCCCCAAATAGAGAGCTTGAGTTTATCTCGTCTCCAAATCCGGGGATGCTTCGGCAAAAGCCTCAGCATGACGTATGAAAAAAAACGAAATGAAAATTTATTTGAGTATTTAGTTTAGTTATCCGATAAAGAATTACTTTAGTAACATCATGCAGCACAACAACAATCATATTCTGTTTTCTTCATCCATTCAGGGTGGTGCTGCGATTACTTCAGTGATCACTACGATCACAACTACCATCATTACGGGGTAACCCGTTCATACTACCATATTACCCCAATACATCAATTGTCTTCGCAGGCGAACAAGCATCATATATTCAGCAGTTATGAAAATTATAAAATTCGGTGGCTCATCAGTCGCCACTCCGGAAAGAATCAAAGCAGTAATCAACATCCTTAAGCCTTACTCGCAAAGTGATGTAGCGATCGTGTTCTCTGCTTTTGGTGGAGTTACAGATATATTGATTCAATTGAGCACGCTGGCGCTTGAAGGCAATGCTGAATACAAAAAGAAACTGGAAGAAATTGAGCTTCGTCATCAGGATGCTGTGCGCAATCTCATCAGCATAAAAAATCAAAGCGGCATATTAGCACAGGTAAAAATTCAAATCAATGAGCTGGAAGATGTTTTACATGGTGTGTATTTAGTAAAAGAACGCACCCTTCGCACACTGGATTACATCATGAGTTTTGGCGAACGCTTGTCGGCCTACATTATTTCAGAAGCGATGAAGGATGTCGGCATTCCTGCTCAATACTTAGATGCACGAAAGGTTATCCGCACCGACAATCAGTTCGGATATGCAAAAGTAGATTTTGATGCAACCAATAAGTTGATCGCAGATCATTTCAAGCATCACGATGCATTGCAAATCATAACCGGCTTTATTGCTACCTCCGATAGCGGAGAAACAACCACGCTCGGTCGAAGTGGTTCCGATTATACTGCAGCAATTTTTGCAGGAGCATTAAAAGTTTCTTCATTAGAAATCTGGACCGATGTAGATGGGATGATGACGGCTGATCCACGCATGGTGAAAAAAGCTTTTACGATTCCAACCATGAGCTACGAAGAAGCTATGGAGCTTTCCCACTTTGGTGCTAAAGTAATTTTTCCTTCTACCCTGTTGCCTGCCATGGCACACAACATTCCAATTTGGGTAAAGAACACCTTTCATCCGGAGGTTGAAGGAACATTGATCAGTGCCGAATCAACAAATGGAAAATTGATCAAAGGCATCTCATCCATGAATGGAATCAGTTTATTAAACATTCAGGGCAGTGGAATGCTTGGCGTTGTTGGTGTTTCGATGCGATTATTCTCAACACTGGCGCAGGAAAAAATAAATGTGATCTTAATCAGTCAGGCTTCATCCGAACATTCAATTTGTATAGCGATTGAAAGCACGATGGCTGTGAGAGCAAAATCTGCTTTGAAAAAAGAATTTCAGCATGAGATCAGAAGTGAGCTTATTGATGACGTTCATGTAACCGAAGGTTTATCAATCGTTGCGACTGTAGGTGATGGGATGAAGCATCATCCCGGTACAAGCGGAAGAATGTTTAGTGCACTTGGAAAAAATGGCATTAACATCGTAGCCATTGCACAAGGTTCGTCTGAACGCAACATCTCAGTTGTTATCCAGCAAATAGATGTTGCCAAGGCATTGAATGTATTGCACGATGCATTCTTTTTGTCCGATAGAAAAACCGTTAACGTTTTCCTGGCAGGAACCGGATTGATCGGAAAAGCTTTATTGAATCAGGTTAACGAGCAATTCAAAAAACTATCGGAAGAAAATAAACTAGAAGTTCGCGTAACCGGAATGGCAAACAGTAAAAAAATGATCTTCAGTGATGAGGGCTTGTCTTTCTTAAACGCAGTAGATCATCTGAAAGAAAAAGGTGATACCATGGATCTTCAGGCTTTCTTTCAAAAAATGACCAGCATGAATTTGCCCAGCAGCATTTTCGTAGACTGTACTTCAAGCGAAGCGGTAGCAAAAATGTATGAAGATATTCTGGATTCAAACATTGCGATCGTTACACCGAACAAAAAAGCGAATTCAGGTTCTTTTGAAACCTATCAGCAGCTTAAGAAAACTTCTCGTCAGCGTGGGGTAAGATTCTTATACGAAACTAACGTGGGCGCAGGTTTACCGGTAATCAACACCTTAAATGATTTATTGTTAAGCGGTGATAAAGTAATCCGCATTGAAGCAGTGTTGAGCGGAACGTTAAATTTTATTTTTAGCTCGTTCAACGGAGAAAAACCCTTCAGTGAGATTGTTAAGGAAGCAAAAGAAAAAGGTTACACCGAGCCCGATCCCCGCGATGATTTGAGCGGAACTGATGTTGCCCGTAAAATTCTAATTCTTTCCCGCGAATGCGGATTAGCCTTAGAGCTTGGGGATATTCCAATTCAAAATCTCGTACCGGCCGATTGCCAGGGCAAAATGACAACTCCGGAGTTTCTCACTAACTTGAAGAAGCATGATGCCGCATTCGAAAAATTACGGGCTCAGGCCGAATCAAAAAAAGAAAAATTACGCTACCAGGCAGTGTTGGAAAACGGAAAAGTAAAAGTTGAATTAAAACCCGTGAACAGCGATCATCCTTTTTACTCACTTTCAGGAAGTGATAACATCATTTTATTAACTACTGAACGATACCATGAGCGACCAATGGTCATTCGTGGTCCGGGTGCAGGCGCAGAAGTTACCGCAGCGGGAGTGTTTGCAGATATTATTAGAATTGGTGGAAGATTATAATCGTAGTTAATAGTTATCAGTTAAAGGGGAAACAACAACTGATAACTATTAACCGATAACTTGTTACTATGAACAAAACAGTAAAAGCCTACGCACCAGCCTCTATCGGCAACGTCTCTTGCGGGTTTGACGTAATGGGTATGGCTGTAGACGCACCGGGCGATGAAGTGATCATTACCCTAAATAATTCTGGTCAGGTTACACTTAAAGATATTAAAGGTGATGATGGTAAGCTTCCACGCAAAGCGGAAGAAAATACAGCAGGTGTTGCAGTGATTGAATACTTAAAATCAATTAACAGCTCACAAGGCGCTGAAATCACGCTCATAAAAAATCTTCCATTAGGCAGTGGCATGGGATCAAGTGCTGCAAGTGCAGTCGCTGCTGTTGTTGCTATAAATCATTTGATGGGAAATCAAATAAAGAAAAGCGAGTTGCTTCCCTTTGCTATGCAGGCTGAGTTTGTGGCTTGCGGATCAGCGCATGCAGATAATGCTGCACCAAGCCTGTTGGGAGGATTGATTTTGATTCGCGACAATCATCCATTAGATATTATCGAGATCCCAACACCCGATGAATTGATGTGTGTACTGGTTCATCCGCATGTTGAAGTTAAAACGCGCGATGCACGACAAGTACTCAGGCAATCTGTTCCGCTAAAAGATGCGATCACACAATGGGGTAACACCGCTGCCCTTGTAGCTGGAATGATGAAACCCGATTATGAATTGATCGGTCGTTCATTACAAGATGTAGTAGCTGAACCCGTGCGTTCCGTTTTAATTCCCGGATTCAACACGATCAAAGCAAAAGCTGTTGAGACGGGCGCATTAGGTTGTGGCATCTCGGGATCTGGCCCAACGATGTTTGCCTTTTGTAAAGGAAAGAGTATCGCACAACGTGTGGGCGAAGCGATGCAAAAAGAATTTTCACGGATTGGGTTGCAGAGTGAAGTGTATGTTTCAGGAGTAAATAAAGAAGGGGCACGAATTATCAATTAACCGTCATCCTGAGCGAGAGCGAAGGATCCCCATATTCAGTGCACATTGGGGGATGCTTCACTTCGTTCAGCATGCGTATAAAAATTAAAATGAACTACTACAGCACAAATAATCCCTCGCTTAAAGTCAGCTTAAAAGAAGCGGTGCTTCAAGGCTTGGCACCGGACAATGGGCTCTACATGCCGGAAAATATTCCGCAATTGCCAAAAGCGTTCTTCGATGAGCTCCATACAAAATCATTTCAGGAAATTGCCCTTGAAGTTGCGAACGCGTTCTTACAAGATGATGTTCCAGCGGGCGAGCTCAAAAGAATTATTGAGCACACCATTTCATTCGATGCTCCATTGATTGAGCTTGAAAAGAATGTTTTTGCGTTAGAGCTTTTCCACGGACCAACATTGGCCTTTAAAGATTTTGGTGCACGCTTCATGTCTCAGTTGTTGGGATATTTCGCGAAGGAAGAAAAAAGAGAGATTGTAATTCTTGTTGCTACATCCGGTGATACCGGTAGTGCTGTAGCTAATGGATTTTTAGGCGTATCGGGAACGAAAGTAATTGTCCTCTACCCTTCCGGAAAAGTAAGCGACATTCAGGAAAAGCAGTTTACCACGCTCGGCCAAAATATTACTGTACTGGAAGTTGATGGTTCGTTCGATGATTGTCAGCGATTGGTAAAAGAAGCATTTTTGGATGAAGAGCTGAAAAATAAATTCTTTCTCACTTCAGCGAACTCTATTAATATCGCGCGCTTAATTCCTCAATCATTTTATTATTTCTATGCGTGGTCGAGGTTGAAAGATAAAAGCAATGTTGTGTTTTCTGTTCCGAGTGGAAATTTTGGAAACCTGACGGCCGGCTTAATTGCCAAACGCATGGGCTTGCCGATCAAACATTTTGTCGCTTCTACCAACATTAATGACATCGTTCCGGAATATTTAAGAACAAAAAAATTCAATCCAAGACCTTCTCAATCCACGATCAGCAATGCAATGGATGTTGGCCACCCAAGTAACTTTGCCCGGATGCTTGATCTGTATCAAAATGATTTTGAGAAACTGAAAGCTGATATCTCAGGATATGATTTTTCGGATATGAAAACACAGATAGCAATGCGAGATGTGTTTGCCAAAACAAACTATGTACTGGATCCTCACGGAGCAGTCGGGTATTTAGGATTGAAGAAACATGTGGATGAAAACCCAAATGCAACAGGAGTGTTTTTGGAGACTGCGCATCCGGCTAAGTTTTTACAAACAGTTGAGGATACATTAGAGCACTCAGTTGAGTTACCGGCCAGACTTAAATCATTTATAACAAACAAAAAGCAAACCATCAAACTCAACAATAGCTTCCAATCCTTCAAAGCATTGCTTCAAAAAGTTCTTACTTCTTAACTAACACCCGTAAGCACAAACTTTTTCAAATAATGGTTGATCTTAGGCACAACATGTTTGATATTAGCGATTGATTACTGTTGAGTTAAGTTCTATCGTATAGAGCACTCAGCGCAACTGCCCCGGACTTGATTAACCTCATTTCCGGGGCAGTTGTATTTTAAACGAGGCACAACGAACTAACGCTTGTTATTTAAGCATGTCGGCACCGAAAACAATTTTTGAAAAGATCTGGGATAAGCACGTGGTCAAGCGCGCTGAAGGTTATCCGGATGCGGTCTTCATCGACCGTCACTTTATTCATGAAGTAACCAGTCCGCAAGCCTTTGACGGATTACGCAAACGGGGCATTGGCGTGTTCAATGTTAACCGCACTTCGGCTACAGCCGATCACAACGTTCCTACAAAAGATCAGCACCTTCCTATTAAAGAAGCGTTATCCCGCCACCAAGTAGAAACACTTCGTAGGAACTGTGAAGAGTTTGGTGTTGAGTTATATGATTTAGGTCATCCGTTTCAAGGCATCGTTCATATCATCGGACCGGAACTGGGCTTAACCTTACCGGGAATGACGATTGTGTGTGGTGATAGTCACACATCAACCCATGGAGCATTTGGCAATGTAGCGTTTGGAATCGGTACTTCGGAAGTCGAACAAGTACTCGCAACCCAATGCATTCTGCAATACAAGCCGAAGACGATGAAAATCGAGATCAACGGCAAGCTGGGTAAAGGTGTAGTTAGCAAAGACATTATTCTATACGTGATCTCGAAGATCTCCGCCAGTGGTGCAACGGGATACTTTGTAGAATATGCAGGAGATGCAATTCGTGCATTATCGATGGAAGCACGCATGACGATCTGTAACATGAGCATTGAGATGGGTGCGCGTGGCGGACTGATTGCTCCCGATGAAACAACTTTCAACTATATCAAGGGAAGAAAGTTTGCGCCACAAGGTGCAGCGTTCGACCTGGCTGTTGAAGATTGGAAAAAATTAAAAACCGATGAAGGCGCGAAGTACGATACGATATTAACCTTCGATGCGGCCGACATCGCCCCGATGATTACGTACGGAACCAATCCGGGAATGGGTATGAAAGTTACCGATCGTATTCCAACAGCAGATGAGCTGAAAGAATTAAACGAACAAGTTTCATTTAAGAAATCATTGGATTACATGGGTCTTGAACAAGGTTCACAGTTGCTCGGTAAAGCAATCGACTATGTATTCATCGGAAGCTGCACCAACGCACGCATTGAAGATTTGCGCGAAGTGGCTGCCATGGTAAAAGGCAAAAAGAAAGCATCAGGTGTTGAGGTTTGGGTTGTGCCGGGATCCAAACAAGTTCAGGAGCAAGCCAAGAAAGAAGGTCTTGATAAAATCTTTGAAGAAGCCGGATTCGAATTACGCGAACCAGGATGTTCCGCATGTTTGGGTATGAACGAAGATAAAATACCGGCAGGTAAATATTGTATCAGTACTTCAAACAGAAACTTCGAAGGAAGACAAGGACCAAAGTCCAGAACATTTTTAGCGAGTCCGTTAAGCGCTGCAGCTGCGGCTATTACGGGTAAGGTAACAGACGTACGAGAATTTTAAATGTTAATAGTTATCCGTTAATAGTCGCTAAAACCGATTAACGGATAACGAATAACTGATAACTAAAAATGAGCAAAGAAAAATTTATAACCTTAACATCAAGCGCGGTTCCAATCGCTGTTGAGAACATTGACACAGATCAGATTATTCCTGCGCGTTTCCTAAAAGCCACAACACGCGAAGGCTTTGGTGATAACCTCTTCCGCGACTGGCGTTACGATAGTAGCAATAATCCAATCAGCGATTTTCCATTAAACAATTCGGCTTATACTGGAAAGATTTTAGTTGCCGGTAAAAATTTCGGCTGTGGATCAAGCCGTGAGCACGCTGCGTGGTCTATTTATGATTATGGTTTCCGGGTGGTTGTCTCAAGTTTTTTTGCGGACATCTTCAAAAACAATGCATTGAACAATGCGGTATTACCGGTCGTTGTCTCCGATCAATTTGTTAATGAATTATTAGAGACGATTCAAGCCAATCCCAAAACAGAAATAACAGTTGATCTGGAGAATCAATTCATCAGCTTCAGCGGACAGAAAGAAAGCTTCGACATTAACGCTTATAAGAAAATCTGCTTAATGAACGGGTACGATGATATCGATTACTTGTTAAGCTTAACTAAAGAGATTAAAGAATTTGATTTAGCACATTCCTAGTGAAAAAGAAAATAGTCATACTACCCGGAGACGGCATCGGCAAAGAAGTAACAGCCGAAGGGAAAAAAGTATTAGTAAAGATCGGTGAGATTTTCGGTCATGAGTTTTCATTTGACGAAGCTACCATTGGTCACGATGCGATCGAAGCAACGGGCAACCCGTTACCGGATGAAACATTAGCAAAGCTGAAAAACTGCGATGCAATTTTATTCGGAGCTGTTGGTCATCCAAAATATGATAACGATCCAACATTAAAAGTTCGTCCGGAACAAGGCTTGCTTAAAATGCGCAAAGAGCTTGGTTTGTATGCCAACCTGCGTCCGATCAAATTATTCGATGAGCTTCTTGAAGCATCCAGCATTAAACCTGAAATCTTAAAAGGTTCTGATATTCTGTTCTTCCGCGAATTAACAGGCGATGTGTATTTCGGAGAGAAAGGAAGAAAAGATGATGGCAAAACTGCCTATGATCTTATGATCTACGAGAAATACGAGATCGAACGTATTGCACATAAAGCATTTAAAGCTGCTCAAACCCGAAACAAAAGAGTTACCTCAGTTGATAAAGCTAACGTGCTGGAAAGCTCACGCTTGTGGAGAGAAACAGTAAACGAAGTAAGCAAGCAATATCCGGATGTAAAGCTTGATCATCAGTTTATTGATTCCGCTGCGATGAAGCTTATTCAAAATCCGAAAAGCTTTGACGTAGTGCTCACCGGAAACTTGTTTGGCGACATCCTCACCGATGAAGCTTCACAGATCGCAGGCTCAATGGGCATGCTGGCCTCTGCTTCCATTGGTGATTCGGTTGGCTTGTATGAACCCATTCACGGGAGCGCGCACGACATCACTGGCAAAGGTATCGCCAATCCGTTGGCCTCTATCCTATCGGTTGCCTTAATGTTGGATATTTCTTTCGGCTTGAAAAAAGAATCTGATGCGGTGATCAAAGCTGTTGAGCAAACACTTAAAGCCGGTTGGCGCACGACTGATATAGCCGATACGAAAACAGCTAAAGATAAAATCTTAAACACCCAGAAAATGGGTGCAACCATAGTGGAGCAATTAGATGCAAAATCCATTGACAGAACTGCGCTGAACACAGCTTCTTTCATTGCTTCTACTTTTCAATCGAATTAAAACATTTGACAAAATAAACATGGCTCAAAAAATTCAAATCTTCGATACAACTCTTCGCGATGGCGAACAAGTACCAGGCTGTCAGTTGAAAACTGAGGAAAAGGTGATCATTGCGCGCGAGCTTGAAGCGTTAGGTGTAGATGTAATCGAAGCCGGGTTCCCGATTTCAAGTCCTGGAGATTTTTTATCCGTGGTTGAAATTTCAAAAGCTGTTAAGGAAACTATTGTCTGTGGACTTACGCGCTCGAAGAAAGAAGACATTGATGTTGCAGCAGAGGCATTGCGTCATGCGCGTTACGGACGAATTCATACCGGCATTGGATCATCTGATGTTCATATTAAGCACAAGTTCCGTAGCTCACGCGAACAAGTTTTAGAGCAGGGAGTTTGGGCAACCAAATATGCGAAAGACAAGGGTTATGAAGTTGAGTTCTATGCCGAAGATGCAGGCCGTGCAGATCTCGTTTTCCTTGCACAATTGGTAGAGGCCGTTATTGCTGCCGGAGCAGATGTTGTGAATATTCCCGATACTACCGGTTATTGCTTACCGCATTTATATGGCAAGCGTATTCAGTACTTAATGGAGAACGTAAAGAATATCGATAAAGCTGTTATCTCCGTGCATTGTCATAATGACTTGGGCATGGCAACCGCGAACACCATTTCAGGGTTGATAAACGGAGCACGTCAGGCTGAAGTAACCATTAATGGAATTGGTGAACGTGCAGGTAACACTTCATTAGAAGAAATTGCCATGACCTTACAAGTGCATAAAGATCTTGAACTGTATACAAACATTAAAGCCGAGCGTCTTTTTGAATTAAGTCATTTGGTATCGAGTATGATGCGGATGCCGGTTCAGGCCAATAAAGCAATTGTTGGTAAGAATGCTTTTGCACATTCATCGGGTATCCATCAGGATGGTTTCCTGAAACACGCTGAGAATTATGAAATCATCAATCCTGCGGATGTAGGTGTCCCTTCTTCTTCGATTGTGTTAACCGCGCGAAGCGGCCGTGCAGCATTAAAGCATAGAGTTGAGATACTTGGATATTCCGTACAAGGAGATGACTTGAATACGCTTTACGAAAACTTCCTGATCGTTGCGGATGAAAAGAAAGAAGTGAACGATGCTGATTTACAAATATTGGTAAGCAGCCAGGCAGTATTAAGCCGTTAAGTCTTACTTACAACTTTCATTAAGCTGACGAATAAAGTCTTCAATCTTATCCCATGTTGCCGGAACTGAAGTTCCGCAGCTTGAGTTTAACGATTGAACATAATCCTGAAGATTATCTTTATTAACCGCGATAGCAGTTCCCGACCGGGTATCAAAAATCAGATACTCTTTTTTATTGATTTCAATTCCACCCAATACTTCGCTAACAACAGCACCGGAGTTTGCGGCATTCTCAATTGATTCGTTCAGGTTTTGCCCATCTTTAAGACTTCTTACCAAGGCACGTTGTGCAGCATCTTTTGCCAGTGAATCCGCTACGTTATTTTTTATGGAGGTGAAAAATTCATTTTTAGTTTTAGAATATGGATTGCGACTTAACCTGAATTTTCCATCCACCATTCGCAACAGATAACCATCTACATAACCGTCCCAAATGTTCATCTTGCCATCAACTTGCTGACCAAACTCTGCCAATTTTCCGCCTCTGAATATCGAAGCAACCTCTGATCCTTCCGGAAGAAAGCCAATGTTATACACGAAAAAGTCGTAGTCACTGAAGTCCCTGAACTGTGCCACTTTGCCCGTTAACTTTTCTCCTGTTGGTAAAATGACATAACCAGATTGAAAATTTTTTTCGGGGCTTTTAAAATTGTTGGGATACTTCTTTTCAAACAGTAGCGGATCAAGCGCAATCGATTTTATCTGCGCAGCTTCGATTTCTCTTTTATCCTCTCCAGTATTGACTTTAACGCGCAGAATTTTTGTCTCCTCCTTTTTACGGAAGAAAGTGATCTTTCCCTTCACCTCTGTTCCATCTTTCAGGGTAACCGTTCCTTTATGCGGCTGACTCGATTGTGTATTCATTGTAATGTTAGGATACGCAATCGTGTTATAGTCAACCGGAATAAGGTTGCGGACGAGAATTTGCTGAGCTTGTGCCGCAACGAGAATCGTTAGCAATAGCGAGGTGAAAAGAGTTTTCATAAGAATTGATCAGTATTCAAATATAACGAATTGACGTAATCTCAAAACGGTTCTGGCCAATGCGAAATCGTACGTTATGCTTTTGCGTACCTTTGCGGCACGCATCAAGAATGAAACGTTTTTTGAAACACGTCTGGAGCATTGGAAAAAAGGTATTCTGGGTATTTTTCATAGCGCAGTTTTTCTACATTGTCCTTTTACGGTGGGTCGATCCGCCCTTTACACTAACACAGATAGTGGACAGCCATCGTGGATATCCCAATAAACAAAAGCAGGTTTCACTGGATCAAATGTCGCCTGCTATTAAACTGGCTGTAATTGTTTCGGAAGATCATCAGTTTCCCAATCACTTTGGTTTTAATATCACGAGAATCAAACAAGTTATTTCAAAGAATACTAAAACCGGAAAGTCAGAAGGAGCATCTACGATAAGTCAGCAGGTAGCAAAAAATGTTTTTCTTTGGCAGGGAGGTGGATGGTTTCGCAAAGGGCTTGAAGCCTACTTCACCGTAATGATTGAGATATTCTGGTCCAAGCAACGCATACTTGAAGTTTACCTAAATGTTGCCGAAACAGGTGAAGGTATTTACGGTGTTGAGGCTGCTTCAGAAACATATTTTTCAAAAAGTGCCAATGAGCTCAGCGTAACAGAGGCAGCCATGATCGCAGCTTGCTTGCCCAATCCAAAACTTTACACTGTAAAGCCACCCTCTTCCTACGTTATCAATCGTTGTCCGAGCATTATTCGTAAAATGAAGAAACGCTTGACGAGCAAAGACATTCAGCAAGTGATCTTTTAATTTCTAAAACAGCATTATGCCACTTTTTCACTGAAGGATTGTGGTATAGCGGCTACTTTGCGTTTCGCGTAATCAAAAAATACAATGCCGGTTTTACCGATAGCGACTTCTTTATCGGTAACCTTGTTCGTGATCTGATAGAACATATCAAATCCATATTTCGTGAAATCACTCAAGCTGATT
Source organism: Cyclobacteriaceae bacterium (assembly GCA_965227265.1). Taxonomy (GTDB): domain Bacteria; phylum Bacteroidota; class Bacteroidia; order Cytophagales; family Cyclobacteriaceae; genus UBA2336. The sequence continues at coordinate 3,044,586 of OZ245738.1, forward strand.
TGAATAATCAATACATCACCCAAAAAAGCTTCTGATTTATACACCACAGCTGCATCCGCTACGATGTGTCCGATTGATCCTTCAAAATTCAATTCATTCGTGTAGCCCAGACTTCTATAAAACAAAATTCTCGCTTCCTGCATGAGTGTTAATATAGAATCATTGCCAACGTGATTGCCGTAGTTAAGGTCGGCAGCACGAACTGTTAATTCGCAGGTGAATTTAACTTCTGTCGGGAAAATCAATTGGAGGCGAGCCATGATCTTTTTTTATAGCGCGTAAGACAAAATATATCAGGGAAACTATTGCCATGAACACGATCGCAGTAATAATTTCTATTTTCTTAAGGCTCGACAAAAACCATCCAGTTGCTAGCAAAGCAAGTATGGGAACCAATAAGCCTCCCGGAATATTAAACGAGTTTTCTGTATTCACTTTTCTAAGCTTGATTTGTGCAAAGATCACGCCTACATAAATGATTAATAATGCAGCGCTGGCCAATGTAGCCAATTGCCGAAACCCTCCGCTAACGGAAAGTATAAAACCAATGGATGCATAAATGATCACCGACCAATACGGTGTAGCATATTTTGGATGAATCCTCGCTACAAATTTTGGCAGCATACCATCGCGCGCTGCAGCGAACAATAATCGTGGTGAAGCTAATAGATCGCCACTCACTAATCCAAAACATGAAATGGCTGCACCGATAACAAGCAAGGTTACACCAATCGGCCCGATTGCACGCTCGGCAACTTTAGCCAGAGGCGCTTCTTTATAAAGCGCTAGATCAGCTCCTAAAACACCCTGCGCAACAAGATGAATGGATACATAAATAAGAAACACGAGAAAAGCTCCGATCAACAACCCTTTTGGAATTGTCTTTACCGGATCCCGGATTTCGCCAGATGCAGTGATTACAGTTTCAGCGCCTCCGCCAAAGGCAAAAAATAACAGCAACGATACAGAGCCTAATTGACCGATGGGTGGAAATCCATTCCACGCATAATTATCTGTGTTGATCACAAAGCATCCCGCCACAATCAATACAGCAAGTGGAAGGAGCTTAGCAACCGTGTTTATCTCTACTAATCGAGCACCATGCTTAACTCCACGAACATTAATCCAGCCAATGAAACCGAAGATCAAAGCCATCGTAGAAATTCTTCCAACAGGAGTTTTTAAAAACGGTATGAAAACAGACAAACTATCCACGAATAAATTAGCAACAGCTGCAACTGCCATTACTGCATAGCCGAGCCAGTAAAGTGTATTAGCCAGAAACCCGGCATAGGATCCGAATGCTCTTTCAACATAAACATAAGCCCCTCCGGTTTCGGTAAACTTTGTACCCAGTGATACAAAGCAAAGCAGGATCAGCAACAGCAATGTTATGCAAACTACATACGCCATCCAGGAGGCAGTTCCGAGGTGTCCGGCAACATCGGCTGGCAGTGCAAATATTCCTGCTCCTATCGTAAGGTTTATGGTAGCGGCAATTAATGTGCGTGTGCCCATCACACGCTTTAAGCCTTCGTTTTTAGGTTCGGTCAAGGAGTGGTAGTTTGTTGAAATGTAGCAAATTTTCAATCCTTTTCAGCAAGAAACAGGTTGAAAACGCCTTCATTCAAGGCCAACTTTGATCTATCAAAAAAACAATAATTTTATGATCGTGGCGGAACAAGACATCAACTACCAACGCATTGAGCAGGCGATTCAATACCTTGAAAAAAATTTTCAGCGCCAGCCTGAATTAGATGAAGTGGCTGAACAGGCTCACTTATCTCCTTTTCATTTTCAGCGGATCTTTACCGAATGGGCTGGCATTAGTCCGAAACGGTTTTTACAATTTCTTACAGTTGACTTTTTAAAATCAAAGCTTACTGAAAGCAAAAATTTAGTTGAAGTTGCAGAATCGGCCGGGTTATCCGGACAATCACGTGTGTATGATTTATTCACAACACTGGAAGCTGTAACGCCACAGGAGTACAAACAAAAAGGAGCAGGTATTCGCATTGAATACGGAATTCATGATACGCCTTTTGGAGCTTGCCTGATTGGTGTGACAGAACGCGGGGTATGCTGGCTATCCTTCATTCAAACCGATGAAGATTCAAAACTGCGAATTGAAGAAATGAAAAATCACTGGAACAATTCAGTGTTTCACTTAAACCAGGAGTTGACAGAAGCTTTCATTCAAAAAATATTTCATCCGGAAAAACAATCTGCTGATAAGCTTCACTTGTTTGTAAAGGGCACCAACTTCCAAATAAAAGTCTGGGAAGCATTGCTTAAAATTCCAATGGGTAGTGTTACGACCTATCAGGGTGTTGCTGAACAAATTCATAGTCCGAAAGCCATGCAAGCTGTCGGTTCTGCGGTAGGTTCCAATCATATTGCCTACTTAATTCCCTGCCACCGCGTTATTCGAAAAGACGGAATTCTTGGCGAATATCGCTGGAGCCCTACCCGCAAAAAGAGCATGATTGGGTGGGAAATGGCCAAAGCGTAAACACACCAATTCCCGCGTAGAGAAGCAAATTTTGCGTCTCTAAATTTTACAAAAACATTTTCCCAACCATTTTACATACATTTACGTAATTAATCACATTACGTATTATGAAAGGAACCAACCTCGGTGAATTTGAGGAGCTTGTATTGCTCACCATTGCTGCGCTAATAAGTGAAGCCTACAGCGTTGCTATTTGTGATGAGCTCGAAAAACGGACTGGCCGATCTGCTAAACTTGGTGTTGTTCATTCCGTATTGAACAGACTCGAAGAAAAAGAGCTTGTGAAAAGTAAGCTTGGTGAAGCTACCAGCACGCGCGGTGGAAAACGTAAACGCTATTACACAGTAACGAATACGGGTAAAGCATCACTGCTGAAAGCAAAAGAAGTGCGTGATGGATTGTGGAGCTTGATACCAAACATGTCGTTAAAAAATATTTAAGGATGGAGAAGAAAGAAATCCATCCTCCGCGCTGGGCCGAAAAATTTCTGTCGTGGTATTGTAAACCAAGCTTACTGGAAGATCTGCAGGGCGACCTGAACGAATACTTTCAACGCAACCTGAAAACAAAAGGCAAAGCTCGCGCGAGGTTCATTTATGTTATTGACGTTTTTAAATTCTTACGACTCTATACCATTCGGAAACCTGAACTCATTAATCTTTTAATCAACTGGATTATGCTTGGCAGCTATATTAAAACCTCAGGGCGCAGTATCATGCGCAACAAATTATTCTCGGTAATAAACATCGTTGGGTTATCGGTTAGTATGTCTGTTGGCTTACTGATGATTGGTATTGTATCTGACATCTTTAAGTACGATAAATTCCATAAGCAGCACGATCGGATCTACCGCATTACGAGTCTATATCAATACATGGGCAACCAGGACGGTGATGCGAATGCATCCAACTCCATGATGGTTGGCAAAGCCATGCAGGAAAATTTTCCGGAAGTTGAAAAAACAGCAATCCTTCATACGGGTTTCGAAGGCGATTTTCAATACGCTGAAACAACACTACCGCTTAACGGACTTTGGGCGAATGAGTCCATGTTTGATGTATTCTCCTTCAACATGTTGGAGGGTAATGCAGCAACTGCTTTGAAACAACCTTTTTCAATTGTTTTAACTGAAAAATCAGCCAAAAAAATATTTGGTGATGCGAATGCACTCGGTAAAACACTTACTCTTGATAAAGACCGGCAATATACCGTTACCGGAATCTTACAAGATGTTCCTATATTCTCGCACATCAAGTTTGAGGCACTTGGCTCACTGAGTACCCGCGAAATTATTAAAGCAGATGATCGTGAATGGCAATGGGATAACGTTTGGAGCACGTATGTATATGTTCTTTTACAAAAAGATGCTGATCTGAAAGCCTTTCAATCCAAACTGGATGATTATGCACACAAACATGATACGGATATTCCCAACACAAAAGTTACCCTGAGCTATCAACCTATTGACAATATCCTGGCTGGAGAAGATCTGAATAATCAGCTTGGACCAACCTTAGGCAAACTAACGTTATGGATTTTTGTGGCTATAACTGGTGTTGTTCTTCTTTCCGCTTGCTTTAATTATACTAATCTTTCCATCGCTCGGTCACTCAGGCGTTCTAAGGAAGTTGGTGTACGCAAAATTATCGGTGCTCTAAAAAGTCATATTGTTGGACAGTTTGTAGTTGAGGCCGTAATCATATCACTGATTGCACTTCTCTTTTCATTCGGACTATTTATTTTATTGAAGCCCCATTTATTAGGTCTTCAGCATGATCTTCAGGAGCTGTTAGTGCTTGATCTTTCGCCTGCATTAATTGTATACTTCATTGCTTTTGCACTGAGTATCGGAATAATTGCCGGTATTTTCCCTGCACTCTTTTTCTCAAAAATCAATGCGATAAAAGTGCTAAAAGATATTTCTGGTGTTCGCATTTTCAAAAAGGTTACGATGCGCAAAGTTCTCATTGTCTTTCAATATTGCATTTCTATTATTTTCATTACGTCTACACTCATTTTTTATAAACAATACAAACATTACTTAACGTTTGACCTGGGTTACAATACAGAGAATATTGTGAATATCAGGTTGGAAGGCAACAGACCTGATTTGTTGAAACAAGAACTCAGTGTACTGCCAGAGATTAAAAATATATCTCATTCCAGAATTGTTACCAGTACCGGAAATTGGTGGGGAACGTATTTAAAAACTGAAAAAGATCCGCTTGACTCAGCGCTCGTGTGGCACAACATAATTGATGAGAATTATATTCCGTTACATGGTCATGTTCTGCTCGCTGGAAGGAATTTTTTAGCCAAGCCTGATAGTGCGAAAGAAACCGAAGTGATTGTCAACCAGGAAGTGCTAAAACGGTTTCACATTGCCAGCCAAATTCCTGCTGATGCGATTGGAGAAATCATCCGGATTAATAACAATCAAAAAGTTACCATCATTGGCGTTGTTCAAAATTTCTCCTACGGAAAAGCCGATAGCAATAATTCGAAAGAAGTTATTTTCCGTTACGGAAAAGATTCGGATGGATTTCTGAATGTTCAACTTGCCACAAACGACTGGCGGGCTGTTCAGCCAAAAATTGAAGCGATCTGGAAAAAAGTAGATCCGGTACATCCGCTCCACGCGAAATTATTCAGTGAACAATTAAAAGAATCTTTCGGTGGAGTTTCTGCATCCATTAAGCTTGCAGGTTTTATGTCAACGCTGGCGATTTGTATTGCTTCACTAGGATTACTCGGCATGGTCATCTTTACAACCGAAACGCGGTTACGTGAAATCAGTATTCGTAAAGTGTTGGGTGCAAGCGAAGGGAAATTGATTTTCTTGTTAGGTCGCGGATTTTTTATTCTGCTGGGAGTTTCCGCTGCGATTGCATTGCCCCTAACCTACATTTTCTTCGATCAGATTATGTTAGTTCAAATGGGTAATCATATTCCAATTGAGGCTTTTGAAATGTTTGCCGGTGTAATTGGCATATTAATTCTTGCCGGGATTATGATTGGCTCACAAACCTTCAAGGTTGCAAAAAGTAATCCGGCCGATATTTTAAAGAATGAATAATGCTTATGAAGCGTCCTTCTGAGCGTAAGCGAAGAATCCCGTTATCCGATACGGGGATGTTTCGCTTCGCTCAACATGACGGTATATTTATTACTTTTTCTGTGGCTCGAATGAGATCGATGTCGAATTCACGCAATAACGTTGTCCGGTAACAGTCGGGCCGTCATCAAAAATGTGACCTAAATGTGATCCGCATTTCGCGCAAAGAATTTCTATTCTAACCATGCCCAGTGTGGTATCACGCACTTGCTTGATCTTTCCGCCTGCGAGCTCACGATCAAAGCTCGGCCAGCCGCAGTTTGAATCAAACTTCATGTCAGACGAAAACAATTCATTACCACAGGCTGCACAGGCGTACATGCCTTTCTCTTTGTGCATATAAAATTTTCCGGAGAACGGGCGATCAGTTCCTTTTTCCCGAAGCACATAATACTGATCAGGTGTCAGAATTTTTTTCCACTCTTCTTCGGTTCGGTTTATCTCAAGCTTATTTTCCATAGTTTTTGCTTCTGCTTTTTTAGGTTCTGCCGGTTTGTTCTGACTGTTTCCCGAGCAAGCCGTCAACAGCACAACAACAAGCATTAATCCAATCTTACCAAAATTTCTCATAGTGAACTCGTTTTACACTACTATATACGGTAAACAACCGTCTGCCGGATTTAGTTTAGGCTGATTTCAACGTATTTGTCGGCCTGCTGACGAACAGGAACTTTCCGCACGACTTTCACGTATGATTACGTACTGATATATTTGCATCAGTCAATCTATGGCTTTAACCGCTAAACAAATCGAAAAAATCTCCAAGGCGTTGGGTGACACCAACCGGCTGAAGATTTTACAGCATATCTCTAAAAAAGGGGGTTGCGGTGCCTGTTCCGACATCCAGGAAGAGAGTGAATTGGCGCAGCCTTCTGTGAGCCACCATATCAAAGTGTTGATTGAAGCTGGCCTGATCGAGCCCGAAAAAGAAGGGCGAAACCACAAATACAACCTGAATGAGAAGGTTTTGAAAGAGTATACCTCTTCCATTACTCAGCTGAAATTCGTGTAAAAATTTTTTCAGAAAATATATTGAAGAATTTCAATGTATCGATGAACTAAATAAATGCCTTTTACGTCTTTAAAACTATAGTGCCCGGAAAGCCGGGTTTTTTAAAACAAAAACGTATCGAAACATTTAAATATATAATTCAATCAATATGAGCAAAACTTCTCTTACACCCTACCTGCTTGGTAAAGCTGAATTGAAAAACCGAATCGTAATGGCGCCTATGACACGCAGTCGTGCCATTAATAATATCCCGAATAATCTGATTGCTGAATACTATGCGCAGCGCGCTTCTGCGGGATTGATCATTACCGAAGGCACCTCACCCTCACCTAACGGATTAGGTTACGCACGGATCCCAGGCATTTTTTCTGAAGACCAGGTTAAAGGCTGGAAAAAAGTCACAAAAGCCGTTCATGAAAAGGAAGGAAAGATTTTCGTACAATTAATGCATACCGGTCGCGTTGGCCATAATCTGAACTTACCAACAGGTGCACGCTTACTAGCTCCTTCTTCTGTTACGCTCCCTGGTGAAATGTGGACTGACAATGAAGGCAAGAAAGCTCACTCAACACCCCATGCAATGAGCGCTGAACAATTGCTCGAAACAAAACGCGAATATGTTCAGGCTGCAAATAATGCAATCGAAGCAGGCTTTGATGGCGTTGAGCTTCACGCTGCAAACGGATATTTACTCGAACAATTTTTGTCTCCACATTCAAACCAGCGCACAGATATCTATGGCGGTGGCGTTGAGAATCGCGCCCGCTTTGTTTTAGAAGTTGCTAAAGAAGTAAGCGAAGCCATCGGAAAAGATAAGACTGCCATTCGTCTTTCTCCTTTTGGAACTTTTAACGGTATCGGAGAATATCCCGGAGTTGATGTAATGTATGGCCATTTAGCTGAAGAGCTGAACAAGCTTGATATAGCCTACGTCCACATCAATGATCAAACCACCGGAAACAAACCTGATGTACTGGATTTAGTGGAAGCATCCATTCGCAGGAAATTCAAAAACACTATCATTCTTTCAGGTGGCTACACATTAGCCAGTGCTGAAGAAGTTATCAATATGGGAATTGCTGATCTGGTTTCTTTCGGAAGGCCATTTATCAACAACCCGGATCTTGTAACCCGGTTCCATAAAAATTTGCCGCTCAACATCACGCTTGATGCCAGCACACTATATGCTTCAGATGCAAAAGGTTATACCGATTACCCGGTGTTTGAAGAAGAACTAGTAAACGCATAAAACCAAAACCCCTCACACACTTTTAAATTTTATCAATCATGGCAACAAAAGTTAAAACCATATCAACAACAGTTGTTCGATCTTTACTCGGACTGCTCTATGTAGTCTTTGGACTTAATTTCTTCTTACACTTTATCCCCATGCCTCCGCCACCTGCAACACCTGGACCTGCAGAAAATTTTATGGGAGGATTATTCCAGGCCGGTTATTTCTTTCCGATGGTAAAAGGTCTTGAGGTTTTATTGGGAGGATTTCTTCTCTTAAACTTTTTTACGCCTTTGTCACTTATTATTCTGGCGCCTATCAGTTTAAATATTTTCTTGTATCATGCCTTCCTGGCTCCGGATAACATGGCAATCAGCGTTCTCATTGTCTTTTTACACATCTATCTACTTTGGGCTTATGCGAAAAGTTATAAAACTGTACTTGACCCCAAAGTTTTATTGAGTTAATTAATTACAACTCATTATAAAAATGAAAAGCCCAGTCCTGACGGAGCTGAGCTTTTCTGCTTTATAGGATACCTGTAGTTAATACGGCTCTGAACCAGTATTAGGTCCCATAAAGCTCCCCCAGTAGTTATATGTCTTTTCCATCACGTGCGAGTTAGCACCTGGCCAATGTTCTTTATCAAACCCCGGAGCGTTTTCCAACACTTCCTTTTTTTGATTTAGAATAAAAGCATGACGGCTTGTATCTAATTTCAATGCTTTAAACGGAACAGCAAAGAATTTTTCACCGATTCCTAAAAATCCCCCGAATTCAATAATAACGTATTCTACTCTTCCATCTTCAAGATTCAACATGATCTCACGGATCTCGCCAAGATTTTCGTCAATTCCGTTATATACTTTATCACCAATAATGGTAGAAGTCGTCAAATACTTAACTGGAGTATTGGCATAATGACCTTCGTGGTTTTTACCAGTCAGGTTGTCTTTATCTAAAGTCGTGGTTGCCATATATGTTGTTGTTTACGATTTATCATTGTTCAACTTTCAGACCACAGCAAAACATCCGATTTTCGGACAGAAACGACTCCAGCGGTGGTAAATTCCTTGAAAAAGTGAGGAATCGCGTGGAATTTTCTTCACAATTTGCACCATGAAAAAGAAGGAATGTCCGTCATGCGCTATGGAGATCGATGCTAAAAGCAAAGTTTGTCCAATATGCGCGTATGAGTTCACCTCAACGGGTGGGGAAAGAAAATGGATTGCTATTTTTCTTTTGGTGCTGGTTATTGTTTACTTTTTATTTCAAGCTTTATAACGTTCCGTCACTTCGAGCGTATAAAACTTTCATAAAAGAAGAAGTCATCCGCGAAGAAGTCTCTCCATGACAATCCTGTTTGAGATTTCTCGCAGCATACTTGCTTTTCATAGCAAGGATAGCACGCTCGAAATGACGAACCTAGTTCTTCAGCACAAGCTGGTACGCTTCTTTGTAATGCTTAATCAGATTAGACCAATCAAAAATTGAAGAATTATTCTCCACGTTATTCCGCTGCATAATCCGTTCGCGTCTTGATTGGTTCACGAACTGATGCATTACTTCCGTTAATTGATTAGCCGACCAATCGAATGTGCGCTTGCCACGCTCAATAACATGCAGTCCGTATTCATCATGTTCTGGTAAATGATGCAGCAAATAATCACCGAATCCGGAAAGATCGCTGGTAATAGAAGGAACACCGCTCGCCATGCATTCTAATGGAGTATAGCCCCACGGTTCATAATAACTTGGGAATACTCCCAAATGACAACCCCGCACAAATTGATGATACTCCATTCCGAATAACGGATTACTGGTATTAATAAAATCCGGATGGTAGACAATCTTAACAGGATCTTTGGGACTGTTCAAAAGCTTGCTTGCATTCAGCGCAGAAACAATATCGTCCTGGGCCTCATTCACAAGATTGTGAGTAACTACCGTTGGGTTAGCTTTTGTTTTCCAGGATTGAATAGTTCTCCGGTACCTGAGCTTCCAGTATTCATCTACAAACTCATTCAGGTTGGGCAACTGATTATCAGTGCGAATTGTGCTTTCATAAAATAACCGCTTACCAATTTGCTTTTCAATTGCTTCGCAGGTTTGAGAGATTTCCTGCATCATGGCTTTCGCCTGAAGCACTTCCGGCTTAATGCTGGTGAAATCGCGTTTTGTCACGAAGAACATCACGACTGTTAATTCTGATTTCTCCTTCTTGAGTCGTTGATTCAAGCGAGCCAATGCTTCAATCGTTAAATCGAAGCCTTTGTTTTTATATTCGTAACGACCAGCTGTAAACAAGTAAACAGTTTTATCCAGATCAAAAGAATACGAATGAAAGAAATGCGACATCACAAACTGATGAATCTCTTCCTTATACTTCACATGCAGGTTTTGAAATTCGTGTAATGCTTCAAACCGTTCAATGTTTAATCCGTTTGGAAGAATAACTTCTGGCTTTCTTCTTAACAAGTGCTTGCATTCACGTGCCGTAACCTCGCTTACTGTTGTTAACAAATTGGCATTCTGTGCGCAGGCATACTCAATTTGCGCTTCGGATTGAATTCCGAACTTACCCGCTTCATCTTCCCAGCGAAAGAAAGGAAGGTGCGCATAAAACATGGGCGAATTAATGGCGAGATGTCTTCCAAGCTGTGTGGCATGCGTAGTGAAAATAGTTTTCACTGGCATCTTTTCTTTCTTGATATCCAGAATCGGAAGTCCGGCCATCCATTCATGGAAATGTCCAATGATCGGTTGATCCTTATCGGCCAAAAGCGCGAGCTCATCAAAAAATAATTTTGTCAGGTAACTAAAAGCAACAACCTGATCAATCAAAGGATGCTGTGTAGGCGTACTGATTGAGTGATTTTTCCAAAGTAAATACTTAACAACGTTGAGCGTTTTATCCTGAATCGCATTTGGATTTAACAGCACAACTCGCGGTTTGCCGGTAATCAACCATTGCGCATATTGAACATCGTACCCTTTCTTACGAAGTGCAGCCGCAGCCTGACCAAAAATATCCTGTGAGTCATCCAGCGGTTCAAGCTCAGCCTGAATGTTCTTATTCAGATATGGACCAATGAGGCAATAGCTGCCTGGAGCGTGATCAACCATGCAAGGTGCTTTTGAGCGGATAACCGTATAAATTCCTCCAACTTGGTTGCAAACCTCCCACGCTGATTCTACAATCAGCGCCTTTGGAAATTGCTTCGAAATCTGTCCTCCGCGTTTTGGCATTTTTTAAGCCAGAATGGCCGTTTTAATAGTTAAATCTATCAAATTAAATGTCATATTTTCTGCTTTTGAAACGTTAACAGCTATGGATAGCGTTTTGTTAATAGAGCAACGGAGGCACAACATATGAACTTCGAAAAATTTACCATAAAATCTCAGGAAGCTTTACAGAAGTCGGCCGAGATTGCCATGAGCAAACAGCAGCAGGCTATAGAGCCGGGGCATTTGTTAAAAGCAATCTTAGAGGTCGATGAAAATGTATCCAACTACGTTTTCAAAAAGCTGAATGTGAATGAAACCATTCTCGCTACTAAGCTGGATGAGATCCTGAATTCATACCCGCATGTAAGCGGACAGCAACCGTATTTATCAAACACAACAAATACCGTTCTTCAGAACGCAGAAAAAGAATTACGGGAGCTTAAAGATGAATATGTTTCTGTCGAACATTTATTATTAGCGCTACTGGCGACAAAGGATAAAGTTTCTTCTTTAATGAAAGATGCTGGCTTTGAACGTGCCGGATTGTTAAAAGCGATTAAAGAATTACGTGGCGGCTCAACTGTTACGGATCAGAATGCGGAAGCTAAATATAAATCATTAGAGCGTTACTCTAAAAATTTAAATGATCTCGCTAAAAAAGGCAAAATTGATCCGGTCATTGGCCGTGATGAAGAGATCAGACGTGTGTTGCAAATCCTTTCGCGCAGAACAAAAAACAATCCGATTCTATTAGGAGAACCTGGTGTGGGTAAAACTGCTATCGTGGAAGGGATGGCGCAGCGTATTGTTGACGGTGATGTTCCGGAAAATCTGAAAAGCAAAATTTTAGTTTCGTTGGATATGGGCTTGCTCGTAGCCGGTGCGAAATACAAAGGTGAGTTTGAAGAACGGTTGAAAGCAGTTATAAAAGAAGTAACCGATTCAAACGGCCAGATCATTTTGTTTATAGATGAGATCCATACGCTTATTGGAGCCGGTGGTGGTGAAGGTGCGATGGATGCTGCAAACTTATTGAAGCCCGCATTGGCCAGAGGTGAACTCCATGCAATTGGTGCTACAACATTAAAAGAGTATCAGAAATATATTGAGAAGGATAAAGCATTGGAGCGCAGGTTCCAGTCTGTAATGGTAGATGAGCCTTCTGTTGAAGATTCAATTTCCATCCTTCGCGGGATAAAAGATAAATATGAGTTGCATCACGGTGTTCGTATTAAAGATGATGCTGTTATCTCTGCGGTTGAATTATCAAGCCGTTATATCAGCGATCGGTTTTTACCTGATAAGGCAATCGACTTGATGGATGAAGCTGCGGCCAAGTTAAGACTTGAGATGGATTCTCTTCCGGAAGAACTGGATGAATTGAATCGCAAGATCATGCAACTGGAGATCGAGCGTGAAGCCATCCGCAGGGAAAAAGATAAAGGCAAAGAGACAGTCTTAAATAAAGAGATCGCTGAGCTGTCAGAAGAACGCAATTCCCTGAAAGCAAAATGGGAAAGCGAGAAAGCTGTAGTTCATGGTATCCAGAAAGGCAAAGAGAATATTGACAAGCTGAAGTTTGAAGCAGAGCAGGCCGAGAAAGCCGGTGATTATGGAAAAGTAGCGGAGATCCGTTACGGTAAAATCACGGAAGCCGAAAAGCTTTTGAATGAGTTTCAAAATCAAATGAAAGAAATGCAAGGCGAAAAATCCTTGCTGAAAGAAGAAGTTGACAGCGAAGACATCGCAGAAGTTGTAGCAAAATGGACGGGCATCCCGGTTTCCAAAATGCTGCAAAGCGACCGCGAAAAGCTTTTGAACCTGGAAGAAGAGCTTGGAAAGCGTGTAGCGGGACAGGAAGAAGCGATTCAGGCATTGAGTGATGCGGTGCGAAGAAGTCGTGCGGGTTTGCAAGATCCAAAGCGCCCGATTGGTTCGTTTATATTCATGGGAACAACAGGTGTGGGTAAAACTGAGCTGTCGAAAGCATTGGCGGATTATCTCTTTAACGATGAGAATTCGATGGTGCGGATTGATATGAGTGAATACCAGGAACGTCACAGCGTAAGCAGATTGATTGGTGCACCTCCGGGATATGTTGGTTACGATGAAGGCGGACAGCTCACTGAAGCGGTTAGAAGAAAGCCGTACTCTGTAATCCTGTTGGATGAAATTGAGAAAGCACATCCGGATGTTTTCAACATTTTGTTGCAAGTGTTGGATGATGGAAGGCTGACCGATAATAAAGGTCGCGTAGCGAATTTTAAGAACACGATCATTATCATGACTACGAACATTGGATCACAATTGATCCAAGAGAATTTTGAGAAGATCAACGATGAAAATTATTTCGAGGTTCTGGAAACTACGAAAGACGAAGTGATGACGTTGCTACGAAAAACAGTTCGTCCGGAGTTTGTAAACCGCATTGATGAGATCATTATGTTCCGGCCGTTGAGTCAAAAAGACATTCGTAAAATTGTTGATATCCAGGTTGATTTAATTCGCAAACGACTGGATGAGGCTGGCGTGAAAATTGATATATCTGATTCAGCAAGAGAGCGGTTATCGAAGTTGGGATTTGATCCGCAATTCGGAGCAAGGCCGTTGAAAAGAGTAATTCAACGTGAGTTATTAAACGAATTGTCGAAACAAATATTGTCGGGTAAGGTGAATAAAGATTCAGTAATTTTTATTGACTTGAAAAACGAAACTGACTTTGTGTTTGAGAACTTTAGTGAAACACCTGTTGTTGTATAGGCAGGTTTTAAAGATAATATCCGTTTCGGGGTTTCCTTGGGGCGGGTAGGTTGAGGGGTTTGGTTGATTGCCCCGGGGTGGTTCCCGGGGCTCTTTTTTTATATCCGTTCAACACCTAATCCTGGTTTATCAGAACAGGACATAATTCCATCTTTTAAAATAAATCCACCCACTACTTCATCTTTTCCAAGATCAAGACTGCCATCAAGATCGATATACTTTGTGTTCGAACAGGAGAACGCAGCATGCAATGCTGCCGTTATGCTAACAATGCTTTCATCGTTACATCCCCAAAACAAATCGACCTTTGCGTTTGAGGCAAGGTCAGAAATTTTTAATGCCTGATTTATTCCTCCGCATTTCATCAACTTGATATTAAAAATTCCTGAAGCGCGTGGCGGAGTTATAAGCGTTAAAGCATCAGCAGGAGAAAGCAAGGACTCATCAGCTGCAATTATTGTCCTGATCTCCTCTGGAAAGGCTTTCATCTCGTCAATCGCTTTTGCCGGAAGCGGCTGCTCAATCAATTCTATGTCAAGACTTTTTGTCCGGTTGTAAAAATCGATTGTCTGTTTTGAAGTGTAGCCCTGATTTGCATCGATGCGGATAATCATGCGCTTTCCGAAGTGTTCACGCAGTTTCACCAAGCGCTCAATATCTTCTTCCAGATCCATACCGAGCTTAACTTTTAGAATTTTAAACCCGCGTTGATCATATTCCTTCGCTTCTTTCAATGTATCCTCCACATTCTTAATTCCGATGGTATTAGAAGTCGGAAGTGATTTGATTTTTTGCCCAAGGAATTTAACCAAAGGAATTTCTAAGTGTTTCGTTAATGCATCGTACAATGCAATATCAATTGCCGCGCGGGCAGCAGGAGTTGTTGGAAACTTCTGCAGCAGCTCAAAGAAAAGCTGATTCACTTCGAGAATATCGCGGCCAATTAAAAACTCCAGATTCTTTTCCTGAAGTGCATCTTTGGTTTGATCAAAATGTTCGCCCGTTACATACTCACTTGGGTTTCCAGATCCGATTCCGGTTACACCATTATCAAGTGTTATCTCAACAAAAGCATTTAAAACCGTATCCGTTGTTTTAAAGGCAATGGTGTAAGGCTTGGTGTTTTCAAGGTCAACACTCCAAACTTTGACATTCTTTATTTTCATGATCTTGATTCTTTAATCATTTTTTCAAAAACCGGAACAAGTCTTTCCAATCCGTCTTCTAATGGAAGTATCGCGGGAATGCCCAACTCCTTTTCGTATTGAGATGCAATTGCCCGAGCGTCTTCAATTTTCATTTTAGCAGTATTAACTGTTACCGCAACGGTTGGCGCACCGTAGGTTTTTATCAATTCAATTTCTTCCTTCGGCTGCGCGAGATAAGCCGGGTAGTACTCCATGTCCTTGTATTGCTTGCGTAAGGGATTATGCTGCAACACAACCGCTGTTGCATCCGCTGATACAATCCATTCAGCACCGGCCGGCCCGCTTGGGTTACGCAGTGAAGATTGACCTTCAATAAAAATTATATCCGGTTTAGTCTCCATGTAACACGTATGAATGGCGTGTTCCATCTCACCGGAAATAAAATCATTCAACGTTGAATCGAAAATGAAGCCATACTTAGCGCCCTGCATCCAACCAGTTTGTCCGGTGTAAATCATTTCAGCTTTGTAGCCTGCCTTGCGCATCGTCTCAACCAAAAAACGAGTTGTAGTTCTCTTGCCTAATGCACAGTCCGTTCCGAGCACGGCAACCTTCGGACATTTAACTTCTTTTATTTTTCCATTCCAGAAATGAAGGTCTTTAAACTTCTTCAGTTTTCGAACATCGATAATTTCAAGTCCTTTGCTTTTTGCCAATGTAACGAGATCTTCATGTTCTGAGACATGATCATGCAACCCGTTTACAATCGCAAGATTATTTTCGAGTGCTTCCTTCAATAAGACACTAAGCGAATCGGGTATCACTCCGCCTTTTGTCGCAACGCCAACAATGCAATATTTCGCTTGCTGACTTTTAACAGCTTCCTGAATAGAAGAATAAACAGGAATGTTACGCTTCTTTCCATCCAGCACCTCACCGGCATCTTTGCCGGAATGTTTCTCATCTACAATCCCTACGATTTCAAATCTGTCGGTGCCCCGGATGAGGCCGTGTGCTGTTTTTGCGCTGTTGGTGTCCAGCAGTCCACCGGTGATTACGATTGCTTTACTTTTCATGCGTTGAAAGTTAACGACTACCGGTGATTTTTCAATTCCTAATATGTGGGGACGATTTTGCGTAACTTTGCGTTATGATTGCTGTGACCGCAAAACGCGACATCCGAAAGCTAAAGCTTGAAGAACTGAAGGAGTTTTTCGTAGACCATAACGAAAAACCCTTCCGGGCTCAGCAAGTCTATGAATGGCTCTGGAAAAAATCTGCCAAGGATTTTGACCAGATGACCAACCTTTCGCTGCCGGTTCGTGAACTGCTGAAAAGTCATTTTACGATCAACCACATTTTGGTGGATACGATGCAGCACAGCTCAGATGGGACAATTAAAAATGCGGTAAAGCTTCATGATGGATTAATTGTTGAATCGGTACTTATTCCGACCGATGACCGAATAACAGCTTGTGTTTCTTCTCAGGTTGGCTGTAGCCTTGATTGTAAGTTCTGTGCGACTGCTCGCTTGAAACGCATGCGCAATTTAAATCCGGATGAGATCTACGATCAGGTTGTTGCCATTAAGCAGCAGGCTGAATTATTTTTTAATCGTCCGCTTACAAACATTGTGTTCATGGGCATGGGTGAACCGTTGCTGAATTACGCGAATGTAATTTCTGCGATTGATAAAATCACTTCGGAAGACGGCTTGAACATGGCTTCGAGACGCATTACACTTTCAACTGTAGGTGTTACGAAGATGATTAAAAAGATGGCCGATGATAATGTGAAGTTTAATCTCGCAGTTTCATTACATTCCGCGATTAATGAGACACGTTCTTCGATCATGCCCATTAACGAAACAAATTCGTTGGATGAGTTGGCGGATGCTTTAAAATACTGGTATAAAAAAACAAAGCGTAAAATTACCTACGAATATGTTGTCTGGAAAGGCATTAACGATACCGAGGAGCATGCAGTTGCGTTGGCAAAATTCTGCAAGCACGTTCCGTCAAAAGTTAATTTGATTGAATATAATCCGATTGATGACGGAGAGTTTCAGCAGGCTTCTGAAAAAGCAATTGCTATGTATCAACGAATACTGGATCAGCACGAAACACAATCCTTTGTGAGAAGGAGCCGCGGGAAAGATATTGATGCCGCTTGTGGACAATTAGCGAATAAGAGTTAATGGTACATACACATCCTGAAAAACATTTCGAATCTTCCGAAAAAGTTCGTGACTTCGTCATTGGCATGAGTGACGGACTTACTGTTCCTTTTGCATTAGCAGCCGGATTAAGCGGAGCAGTTGATTCAACCGCTATCGTGATCACAGCCGGTCTTGCTGAAATTGCTGCGGGCTCTATTGCCATGGGATTGGGCGGATATCTTGCCGGTCGAACTGAAATCGAACATTACGATTCCGAAGAAAAGCGCGAGTACGAAGAAATTGAAAAGCTTCACGAAGTTGAGATCCGGGAAACGAAAGAAATTTTTGCAGACTATGGACTCGATGATGAAACCCAGGAAAAGATCGCCCGTACCATGGCGAAAAATCCGAAGAAGTGGGTTGACTTCATGATGCGGTTTGAACTTGGTCTTGAAAGACCAGATCAAAACCGTGCACATCAAAGTGCGTTTATTATTGGCGGCTCGTATGTGGTTGGTGGATTAATTCCGCTATCGGCTTATTTCTTTACCGGATCAACCAAAGAAGGCCTGATCTGGTCAACGATTATTACGCTCATCTGCTTAGTTATCTTTGGATTGATCAAGAGCAAATTAACCGGGCAACCTTTGTTCAAAGGTGCTTTACGCGTTGCATTGGTTGGGGCATTGGCTGCAGCAGCCGCATTCGGTATTGCCAAGCTAATTGCCTAAATAAATTTTTTATACGATAAAACTAATGCACGCGTTTTGCTGTCTTGGGAGCGTAGGTCGTGTTATGCTAAGGATTTTTGCTTTTTCAGTTTTGCTGTTGGGTCTTGCGCAGGATGCTTTTTCGCAAAAGACAACCCGCGTTATTGTTATTGACTCTGTTTCTTTTGAGGCGCTGCCTGCTGTGTTTGTTCGGGTGAAGAATGGAAAGACATCTTTTCTGGCTGAGCCGACCGGCATCTTCACCATTAAAACTAAGCCCACGGATACGCTTTTAATTTCTCATATCGGATATCTCGAAACAACGGTTCCATTGGTTTTTGAAGAAGATGCGATCATGGTTCGGATGCAACCTAAAGTAACAATGTTGGAAGAAGTGGTCATTCGTTCAAGAAAGCTTTATCCGAATGAGCTTAACCCGCGCGTGAGTTCTCCGCCTAAAACGCAAAAGCTTGAAGAGTCACTTCTGCAACCCTGGGAATATTTTAATAAGCGGCAAAAAGAGAAACGCAAGCTTGTTAAGCTGATGGAGGAAAATGACCGGATCAAAACGTTCATGGAGGTAATTACCGATCCGTCTATTAAAGAAGAGTTTATGGAAAATTATTCTCTTGATGAAGACCAATACTATGAAATTCTTGTAAAATTCAATCAGCAAAAATTCCCGGTGATCTATTCGAATGATTCAGATAAAATCATCGATGCTTTACGTGATTTTTTTGAACGGGAGACGCAATAGAATTATTTCTTGCTGGCGTTAAACAGCTTTTCTTTTTCCTCTTTTGTGAGGCTCTCGTAACCCCTGTCCGAAATCTTATCAAGGATCGTATCAATCTCCGTTTGTGAGGCTTTGCTGGGAGAAGATGGCTTAGCGGACGACTGCTTCTCTTCTTTCCGGTAGGTTACTTTCACGTTTGGTTTGTTTTTAAAGAGGTCTTTGAACCAATCCAGCGTTACGGTAATCCATAAGCCCCAATTAAATCCTGCTTGCAGTTGTTTGATGTACACGAAGCCAATTAAAGCTCCGCCTAAGTGAGCAATGTTGCCACCGGCATTTTCCTGCGTTGTTCCTAAAAAAGAAATCACAACATAAAAAGCCGCGATGTATTTGATTTTTACCGGTCCAAAAAAGAGCAAATGAAAAGAATAGTTCGGCAAAAGTGTCGCTGTTGCAAGCACTATAGCATAAATGGACGCTGACGCACCAACCATCCCATCAAATCCAGAACGTTCAATAAAAAATGGAACTGTATTGAACAAGAGCAAGTAAAGAATTCCACCAACCAATCCACCTAATATGTAAACCGCAACAAGCTTATCGCTGCCCAGGTATTCAACAAACAATTTCCCAAACCAATACAGTACCAGCATGTTGAACAGGATATGAAAAATATCCCAACGGCTATGGGCAAACATGTACGTGATTAACGTCCAGGGTCTGGTCAAGAATTCTGCAAACGTTGGAGGAATTGTAAATTGCTTATAGATAAAATCCGAGAACGCAGGAAATTTTGAGATCAATCCAACAACTGAAATAACGCCTATCGTCAGAAAAATCACCACGTTAATGATGATCAACTGCGCATGCGCATTGTTATGTCGTTGAAAAGCACTTTTAAATTCGTCAAACATAAATCCTCTTTAATGTCTTCCCTGACTTCTCCAAAAAAGGATCAGAATAATCGCGATCACAATCCCACCTAAATGAGCTAAGTGAGCTATGCCATCACCTCCGCCACTAAACGGCCCGATACTGTTAATTATGGCCATCGTTCCCAGGAATAGAACAACATATTTTGCCTTTACATTCAACACAAAAAATAGCCTGACTTCCATTTCTGAAAATACAATGCCGAAGGCGGTCAGTACACCATACACTGCGCCCGAAGCTCCATACATAATTGAGTTCGATTCCGAGCCCATCGCCAATGTCATTAGCATATAAAAAAACCCGGCCCCTACACCTGCAGCCATATAAAAGAACAGGAATTTTTTCTGCCCCCAATATTCTTCCAGAACAGGTCCTGAAAAAGCAAGCAAGATCATATTCCAGAATATATGCCCGAATCCGCCATGGGCGAACATATACGTGAATAACTGGTACGGCTTAAAATTTGGATTCCGAACATCCCATAAGCCAATGTAACTCGTGAGAATTGGCATAATCCATTGCAGTAAAAATACTGCAACATTGATGATGATGATGTTACGAATAACAGGACTAAGTCTTAACATTAACGTAGATTATAATATTGCTATAGACGGTTAAAGTAACTTTCAAGTTTACCCAGCTCAAAAATATAAAATGTGGGTTTGCCTTCCGGGGAATAATTCGGGGTTTTGCACAAAAAAAGACTGTTCAGTAGTTCCTGCATTTCTTCGCTTTCTAGCTTTTGCCCAGCTTTTATAGAGGCTCGTTTGGCCAACGCCCGGGTCAGGTTTTCCTGTAACGGAAGCGAAATCTCGGACTGGTTGTGCTTGAACTGGTCGATCAATCCTTCAAACAAATCCTTTTCCGTTACATGCTTGAGATTGGCCGGAACTCCATTGATCAGCAAGGTGTTTTTTCCAAACTCTTCAAACCGAAAGCCTAGGCCTCTGATCTCTTGTTCCATTTCAAGAATCAAGGCATAATCAGAAGCTGTAAACGTTACGGTTTTAGGAAACAGACTCTGTTGCGTTGCCGCTGAACGGTATTTTAAATCTTCCGAAAATTTCTCAAACAAAACACGTTCGTGTGCGCTTTGTTGGTCAACGATCATTAGTCCGTTTTTAATCTGACGAAGAATAAACTTGTTATGAAGCTGGGAGATAATTTTCTCTTCCGCTTCCGGATGCAAGTCAGGCGCTGAAAGATCAGATTCAATTCTAAAGCTCTGCTGTGAAACAGGTTGCACCAACTTGCTAGTAAGCTCGCCTTCAAAAAGCTTCTCCCAATTTTGCTGATTGGATTTGGTTAACGAAGATTGAAAGCGCTCATCGTAGTAAACCTGCTTGGCAGATTCGGTTGAGGTGTTGCCAAGCTTTGTTAATAAATTTATGTCTTCTCTAAAATCTATTGTAGGTGCCAGGTTATGTGCGCCCAGTGCCTGACGAACGGTGGCGCGTACAACAGCGTATACGGCACGTTCATCATCAAACTTTATTTCAGTTTTGGTAGGATGGACATTTACATCAATGTGTTTAGGATCGATTTCGATGAACAACACATAAAACGGGAAGCTGTTATCAGGCAATAAACCTTCAAAGGCAGTCATCACTGCGTGTGCGAGATAATTACTTCGGATGAAGCGCTGGTTTACAAATAAAAATTGTTCACCGCGTGTTTTGCGTGCAAACTCAGGTTTACCGATAACGCCAGAAACTTTGACATACTCAGTTTCTTCCGCACAAGAAGCCAATTGCTCCTGATACGATTTTCCAAACAGGTTAACGATCCGCTGACTTAATGCCCCGGTATTCGAATTGCTTTTTGTTGCCGGCAAATCATACACTTGTTCATCACCTTGTATAAAAGAAAACGAAACATCGGTATGCGCTAGTGCAAGTCGATGAAACTCATCAATAATATGCCGGAGCTCAACCGGATTCGATTTCAAAAAATTTCTGCGTGCAGGGATGTTGTAGAATAAATTCTTGATGCAAATGTTCGTTCCTTTTTCACACGCAACGGGTTCCTGTTTTTTAACATCCGATCCTTCCACTACTAAGAGCGTTCCCAGTTCTTTATCAGCTTTGCGCGTTTTCATTTCAAACTGCGAAACCGCGGCAATGGAAGCCAACGCTTCTCCGCGAAAGCCCATCGTGCGAATCGTAAACAAATCTTCTGCTTTGCGAATTTTAGAAGTTGCATGTCGCTCCAGGCTCATGCGCGCATCGGTCTCGCTCATGCCAGAACCATTGTCAATAATCTGGATCAGGCTTTTCCCGGCATCTTTTACAATCAGCGTAACGCTTGTGGCGTTAGCATCGATCGCGTTCTCCATAAGCTCTTTTACAGCCGAAGCCGGACGCTGAACAACCTCGCCCGCAGCGATTTGGTTGGCAATAGAGTCTGGTAAAAGCTGGATTATATCGGGCATGAAAACCGCAGGGATTTTTCTAATTTCAAGGCTTACAAAAATGCCTCTATTCAGCATGAATTACAAAGGCAAACGGAAGGATGCATAAAAAAGTTTGGGTGGTTTTTATTGCGGTGTGGGCGGTTTTACCGGTTTATTCACAATCAAACAAAAGCGTTTGGGTCGACAGTGTTTTTAATACGTTAAGTCTTCCCGACAAGATCGGTCAGGTATTAATGATCTCACTCGATGGATCAGCCGATCAAAACGACATCGAAAAGACAATTAACACAGTTCGCAAAAATAAAATCGGAAGCGTTGTGGTTTCTGGAGGTGGGCCTATAAAGTTGATAAACAACATAAACCTATTACAGCGTGAAAACGATGTGCCTGTTTTAGTGGGCATGAATGCCGAACAAGGCCCAGGTGCGGTAATCGACAGCATTCTGAAGTTTCCGGAGCCCTTAATGCTAGGCGCTGTGCGCGATGACAGCTTAATCTGGTTTTTAGGTGAACAAGTTGGCAAGCAATTAAAGGCACTCGGAGTTCACATCAACTTTGCACCAACGGCCGAACTCAGTACATCATTCAATAATCCAGATCTCTTTCTCAGCTCATTCGGTGAGAATCGCGATCGTGTGACTAAAAAAATTGTTACCTATCAATCCGGTTTACGAAAAGAAGGAATTTTCTGTATTGCCAAACATTATCCGGATAACGGCATTCGGGTTGAAGGTTTTCATAAAGGCGTTCCGGTGCTTCGCACAAAAACTGATCCTTCTCGTCTATATCCTTTACAGATTTTAATTGATAACGGCTTGGCCGGAGTGGTTACTGCTTACGAACATGAAGTAATTTTCCCTGAAAAGAAAAAAAGATTTGCAGACCGAAAAACAATTTTATCCGCAGCTGTTCCAACGCTATATTCAGGTGAATACCTCAAGCAACAAGTTAACTTAAAAGGACTGGTGTTCAGCTTCATTCCTGACATACAGGATCTCAATAAAAAATATGGCCCGGGTGATGCTGAAGTTTTTGCATTTCAGGCAGGCAATGATGTGCTCGTGTTCCCGAAAAACATTAACGCCACCATTCGCAAAATGCGCAGGGCAATCCGAAAAAATAAAACACTTGAAAAACAGCTTAACGAAAGTGTTAAAAAAATCCTAGCCCTTAAGTACGATGCCGGGCTAAACAAACGTACCGCGCTATCGGCCAACAATCTTTACAATCGGTTAAATGATGTTAACGTTGTTGCGCTTCAATCTATTCTTTTTGAGAAATCGGTAACACTGGTTAAGGATAAGCGAAACCTTGTTCCGATTCGTGAGCTCGATAAAAGCTTTGCTTCATTAGCAATCGGAAATAATTCTATCACGCCTTTTTCAACACATCTTTCAAAGTATGTTCCGATGGCTTCATACAACCTGAATGCAGATACAACGGGCGTTTTCAATACACTGAAAAAATATAATGTTGTTATTGCTTCGGTTTATCCCGGTGCAGACTCAATATCCTCCCAGTACACCGCACTGCTTCAGAAGCTGAGTTCCTATACAAACGTTATTACTGTTCTATTCGATTCTCCAGCAAAAATCAGCTTGCTTGATAAGCTTCCAACTATTATTCAAGCCTATACTCCGGAGAATAATATGGAGCAGATTGTTGCGGAGATTATTTTTGGCGCAAGGTCTATGGATGGATTGCTCCCGATATCCATTACAGATTCTCTTACACATAGCCTGGGAATAAAAACTCAATCGCTCAAACGCATGGGCTATTCTGTTCCCGAACTGGCCGGTGTTAATCGCAGCATGCTTGACAAGATTACACGCATTGCTACCGATGCCATTAGTCAAAAGGCAACTCCCGGCTGTCAAATCATTGTAGCGCGAAAAGGGAAGGTTGTTTATGAAAACTCCTTTGGTTCACAATTATATGATCAGAAGGTTCCCATTACAGATCAATCCATTTATGATCTCGCTTCACTTACAAAAGTTACCGCTACCCTACAAGTATTTATGTTCCTCTACGAAAAAGGATTGGTAGACATCTATAAGAAAGCATCTTACTACTTGCCCGAACTCGACAGCACGAATAAAAAAGATCTCATTATTAAAGACATTCTCACCCATCAGGCCGGATTAATTCCTTTTATTCCATTCTGGACACAAACTGTAAAAGATTCGGTGTTGATGCCTCAATATTATAGCAGCAAACAAAGTGAAGTTTATCCATTGCAAATCGCTCCGCATGTTTTTGGTATAAAAAGCCTGCCGGATAGCTTATGGAAATGGAGCATTAACTCCAAGCTTCGCGAAAAACCAGTACGTACTCCATACAGTTATGTCTACAGTGATATCGGGCTATACATTCTGCATCATATTAACGAGAAACTGATCAATCAACCGCAACAGGATTTCTTACGTCAAAACCTATACGATCCGTTAGGCGCTTCAACGATGGGTTATTTACCGCTTGAACGATTTGATCCGTTACGTATCGTACCATCCGAAAACGATAGGTTTTTTAGAAGAGAACTTTTGGTAGGAACTGTTCACGATGAAGGCGCAGCGATGCTGGGTGGTTTGGCCGGTCATGCCGGAAACTTCAGCAACGCAAGTGATCTGCTTAAACTGGGGCAAATGCTATTACAGAAAGGATACTATGGCGGCTATCAATATTATAAGCCTGAAACAGTAGATTATTTTACGGCCAAACAATTTGATACCAGTCGCAGAGGCCTCGGTTGGGACAAGCCGGTACAAAGCGAATGGACCAGTCCTACTTCGATTCTGGCCTCGCCTAAAACCTTTGGCCATACCGGATTTACAGGTACGTGCATGTGGATTGACCCCGAGTTTGACCTGATCTACATCTTCCTTTCAAACCGGGTTTATCCCACCCGTAACAACAATAAACTTTCTTCCCTCAATATACGTTCTCGCATTCAGGATGTGGTTTACCAGTCGGTTTTCGAGTATGGGAAGTACGGTGATAATCAGTTTACCTCAAACGTGATACCTTACATTTTAAAAATCAGTAACTAAAAATTCTATTCGTGAACCAGATTAAAATAGGCATCGTATGCTATCCCACGTTTGGGGGTAGTGGCGTGGTTGCTACCGAGCTCGGAAAAGCGCTTGCCCAGGAAGGACATAAAGTCCATTTCATCACGTACTCACAACCGAGCCGGCTTGATTTCCTGAACGAGAATTTATTCTATCACGAAGTAAACATTCGTTCATATCCGTTATTCGAATATCCGCCTTACGAATTAGCACTTGCCAGTAAAATGGTAAGCGTTGTCAAAAATGAAAAGCTTGATCTGTTACACGTTCATTATGCCATTCCACATGCATCAGCCGCGTATATGGCCAAGCAGATTTTAAAAACACACGGGATAAATATTCCAGTGGTGACTACGTTGCACGGAACTGATATTACGTTGGTTGGAAAAGATGCATCCTACGAACCTGTTGTAACCTTTAGCATTAATCAATCAGATGGCGTTACCGCTGTTTCCGAAGATCTGCGAAAAGAAACGTATCTCCATTTCAAGATCACGAATGATATTGAAGTAATCCCTAACTTCATCGACCTCGCCAAATTCAAAAAGCAAAAGAAAGATCACTTTAAAAAAGCCATCTGCCCGAACGATGAGATGTTAATCGTCCACACTTCCAACTTTCGGAAAGTGAAACGCATTGGTGATGTAATTAAAATCTTCAACAACATTCATAAAGAAATTCCAGCCAAGCTTTTAATGATTGGTGATGGCCCGGAACGTGCAGGCGCTGAGCAACAATGCCGCGATCTGAACATCAGTCACGATGTTCGTTTCCTTGGAAAGCTTGAAGCAGTTGAAGAAGTTCTTTCTGTAGCCGATCTGTTCTTAATGCCTTCCGAAAAAGAAAGTTTTGGGTTGGCTGCGCTGGAAGCAATGGCGTGTGAGGTTCCTGTTATCTCAACAAATACGGGTGGAATCCCAGAACTTAACATCAATGGTGTTACAGGCTTTATGAGCAACATTGGCGATGTGGAAGACATGACCAAAAACGCACTGATCATCCTTGATAAGAACAACCTTCCGAAGTTCAAGGAACATGCCCTGAAACGCGCCCAGGAATTTGACATTAGCCGGATTTTGCCTCTTTACGAAAAGCATTATCAGAAAGTAATGGAAAAGGCCTCAAACAAGGTTTCTGTATGATAAACTCATCAAAAGGTTCCCAATAAGCGCTTCAATTTGATCGTTATAAGGGTTAAATTTGCAGAAATTTCAGTGAGATGGCAGAAGTGAAACCGCAAAACAAAGGAACCAAGCAGCTTTTTAAAAGTCCAATTTTAGAGAAGCTCAGCCGGACACATATTTCTGTGCCCCTGATTGTTTTTTTTTCCTATTCAGCAATTCAGCTCTATTGGAGCGTGGCCAACACTTCACTTTCTGTTGGACTTACCATCGCATTGTTTTTTGTTGGATTGATCTTCTTCACGTGGGTTGAATACCTGATGCACCGGTACGTTTTCCACATGGAGGTGTATACAAAGTCACGCGAAAAACTTCAATATGTAATTCACGGAGTTCACCATGAATATCCGAAAGACAAAACCCGTTTGGCGATGCCTCCATTGTTGAGCATCACCATTTCAACTGTATTGTTATTGTTGCTTCGATTAGTGATGGGTGATTACGTGTTCGCTTTCCTTCCCGGATTTTTGAGTGGCTACGCAGCCTATCTTTCTGCACACTATGTCATTCACGCCTATCAGCCACCTAAGAACTTCTTAAAATATCTTTGGATTAATCACGGAACACATCACTATAAAAATGGTGAAATGGTATTTGGTGTTTCTTCGCCTTTGTGGGATTACATCTACGGAACGATGAAAACACCTATCCAGCGAAAACATGCTGAATCCATCCGGACGTATGATGAATTGAATCCAGAGCAGCAGCTTCATCACCACCATTAATTAGCATTAACAGGAAATAAGAAAGCCCCTCTCCCGCGTATGCGAAAGAAGGGCTTTTTACCCCTCGTCCCTTTATTTAAGTTCTTAAATTTTCGACTCTTTTACTGGCTGAGCCTTTGGAGCCTTGCTGTAAGTAGGGCATGTGTACGAAGCACAAGATGCCAGTGTGAATGCTGCTAAAACTACAATGGCCAGTACAGATTTTTTCATGGTTCTTGATTTGGTTATGATTACAAAAGTAACCCGATTTTGGCATTAGAACGTTCCAATCAGATGAAATTTATTACACAACCGACAAAAACAGCAATTTCTCCGATTAACCTGAACAGAAACCCGGAAATATTGGTTTTATTGACAAATTCCTACGCCAAGTAGGCAGGTTAACACATGTTAGGACACCGCTTCACAAATTATACACCTCCCCCGGAACAGGGCAAAAGCGATTTCGAAAAACTGCATAAGATCTTCATGCAGCTGATCTTAATTACCTCCGGCAACGTGGGCGAAGCCTTGCAATGGCTCACTGAATTGGACAAGCAATATGGTCTTACAAACCCTCAATATGGCATTGGCGACTACATTGAGCAATTAAAGCGCGAAGGCTACATCACCGATGAAGGCCCGAAAGGAGAGTTCAAATTAAACGCAAAAAGTGAGCAAAGTCTACGCAAATCCGCTCTCGAAGAAATTTTTGGGCGGTTGAAAAAATCAAAGGGCGGTGAACATCAAACGTTACACACCGGTCGTGATGGTGAGCAAACAACAGAGCATAGAGATTACGAATTCGGAGATACGTTAGATCAAATTTCAGTTACCGATTCATTACGCAATGCGCAGATCAACCATGGAGTGGATAACTTTTTCATGACCGAAGGAGATTTGGAGGTTATGGAAAGTGAATTCAAAGCACAAACATCAACCGTGCTGATGATTGATATTTCGCACTCGATGATTTTGTATGGTGAAGACCGGATCACACCTGCTAAAAAAGTAGCAATGGCGTTATCGGAACTGATCACCAAAAAATACCCGAAAGACACGCTCGATATTTTAGTGTTTGGCGATGATGCCTGGCAGATTGAAATCAAAGACCTGCCATACTTACAAGTTGGACCTTATCACACTAATACCGTTGCCGGATTAGAGTTGGGTATGGACATTCTGCGCAGAAGAAAAAACGCGAACAAACAAATGTTCATGATCACGGATGGCAAGCCAACGTGTTTAAAAGAAGGGATAAAATATTATAAGAACAGCTTCGGCCTCGATACGAAAATTTTAAACAAGACCTATACGCTTGCAGCCCAATTGAAGAAGCTCAAGATTCCGGTAACAACCTTTATGATCGCAACTGATCCCTATCTCAAATCGTTCGTGCGTGAATTCACCAAGATTAACAACGGTAATGCCTACTACAGCGGATTGGAAGGCTTAGGCAATCTCGTATTCGAAGACTTTAAAAAGAACAGACGTAAGACTTTATAATAAAAGTTAATAGTTATTAGTTAATAGTGGCCTAGCCATTTAACAATAACTATTAACGGATAACTTTTAACTGATAAATGAAACAACCAAAAACATTAGGAGAGCTAAAAGCCTCCGGCTACAAATCCAAATCAATCAAAACCGAGCTTCGCGAGAACCTCATAAAAAAATTACAAAAGAAAGAGACCGTCTTTGCCGGGATATGGGGATACGAAGAAACTGTAATTCCTGATTTAGAACGTGCGATACTTGCCGGTCATGATGTAAACTTGTTAGGCTTACGCGGACAAGCAAAAACCCGTTTAGCAAGATTGATGGTTCACTTATTAGACGAATACATTCCGATTGTTGAAGGTTCTGAATTAAATGATGATCCGTTTCAGCCATTGTCACGCTATGCGAAAGATAAACTTGCAGAGCTTGGAGATAATACACCAATTTCATGGTTGCATCGCGATGAACGTTATTCCGAAAAATTGGCAACACCGGATGTTTCCATTGCCGATTTAATTGGGGATGTTGATCCAATCAAAGCTGCAACGTTGAAATTACCCTACTCAGATGAGCGTGTAATTCACTTCGGATTAATCCCGCGTTCCAATAGAAGCATTTTTGTAATCAACGAATTGCCTGATTTACAAGCCCGCATTCAGGTTGCTTTGTTTAATATTTTACAGGAAGGCGATATCCAGATTCGAGGATTTAAAATCCGGATGCCACTCGACCTTCAATTTGTTTTCACTGCAAACCCGGAAGACTACACAAATCGCGGCAGCATTGTAACTCCACTGAAAGACCGGATCGATAGTCAGATTATAACACATTATCCTAAAACACTTGAGATTGGTAAACGTATTACGCAACAAGAAGCGAATCTGAAAGACGAACAGAAATCTATCACCGTTCATGAGATTGCAAAAGATCTGATCGAACAGATTGCCTTTGAAGCCCGTAAGAGTGAGTTTATTGATGCAAAGAGTGGTGTGTCAGCACGCTTAACAATTTCAGCGTATGAAAATTTAGTTGCTGCTGCTGAACGCAGAAGCATTCTGAATTCAGAAAAATCGGCTTCCATCCGAGTAAGCGATTTCATTGGTGTTGTTCCGGCTATAACCGGAAAGGTGGAATTGGTTTACGAAGGTGAGCAGGAAGGTCCTGGCATTGTTGCTCAGAATTTAATTGGAAAAGCAATCCGCACACAATTCCTGAACTATTTTACCGACCCTGAGAAGTTCAGAAAGCAAAAAGAAAAAAGTCCGTATAAAAAAATCACCGACTGGTTCGGTGATGGCAACAAAATCGATTTGCTGCATGATATGAGTCAGCCAGATTTCGAGAAAGCGTTAAAAGGCGTTCCGGGACTATCTGAATTGATTAAAGACCTTCATAAATCACAGCCGGATCCTGTTAAACTATTTTTAATGGAGTTTGCGCTGCACGGTTTAGCAGAGTACAGCCAGATCAGTAAACATAATCTTACAGCTGGGAATCAATTCAAAGATTTGCTTAGCAGCATGTTTACGTTACCGAAGAATTTTTCAGAAGATGACGGTGATGATGACGAAGCGTTGGGTGGCGGAAAGAGACGTTAAGCAATTGTTAACCCGCGAGGCCGATAAAGGTATAAAAAAAATTCACTTTTTATCCTCTTTCAACTTCGGGTTGGTTTTCAGTACATTTATTCAACTAAGTGATTGGTGCAGGTATGTCGAAAAACCAAAAGGAGAAGAAGATCTTCGTGCTGGATACTTCTGTAATTATTTATGAACACAATTCCATCCTCAACTTTGCCGAACACGATATAGGAATTCCGATTACGGTTCTTGAAGAGCTCGATAATTTCAAAAAAGGCAACGATACTAAAAATTTCGAGGCGCGTGAGTTTATCCGTCTGATGGATAAGCTGGCCAAAGGTCAGATGCTTCATAATTGGAACCCGCTGAACGGTAAAACCAAAGGCAATTTTAAAGTGATCATGGACACCGGGGGAACGGAGGCGCTCGATGCCAACAAAGTTTTCAACGAAGACAAGCCCGATCACCGCATTTTAAACGCAGCGCTTTCTTTACAAAAAGAGGAAAAAGGCCGCAGGGTAATCCTTGTATCAAAAGATGTAAACTTGCGCCTGAAGGCCATGGCACTTGGCTTATTGGCGGAGGATTATACTACCGGTAAGATTCAGAATATATCCTCACTGTACACGGGCAGAACTGTTATTGAAGATGTTGACTCCAACATGATCAACCTGCTCTACGATAAAGGCTATTGTCCGCCAAAAGAGATTCTGGGTAAGCTTGAACCAGAGAAAAATCATTTCTACATTTTAAAAAGCGGCAAGAAATCTGCAATGGCCTACTATAACCCGGCCAACGAAATGATAGAACAGGTCGAAAAACGTTCGGTGTATGGTATTAAGCCTAGAAATGCCGAACAGACATTTGCTATTCATGCGGTAATGAAACCAGAAATTAAACTGGTGTCTATACAAGGTGTTGCAGGAACGGGAAAAACATTGCTTGCGCTGGCAGGTGCGCTCGAACAGAAACGAGAGTTCAAACAAATTTATTTAGCACGCCCCATTGTTCCGCTAAGCAATAAAGACATCGGTTATTTGCCAGGCGACATAAAGTCCAAGCTTAATCCATACATGGAGCCGCTTTGGGATAACCTAAAATACATTCAAAATCAATACAGCGAAACGGATAAGGAGTACTCCAAGATCACCGAAATGGTGAATCAGGAAAAACTTGTAATTACTCCACTCGCTTACATCCGCGGACGAAGCTTATCAAATATTTGCTTTATTGTGGATGAAGCTCAGAATCTCACTCCGCATGAAGTGAAAACAATTATTACTCGGGCTGGTGAGAATACGAAGTTCATCTTCACGGGTGATATTTATCAGATTGATACGCCTTACCTCGATTCACAAAGTAATGGGCTCTCCTACCTAATCGACAGGTTGAAGAACCATGAACTGTATGCGCATATTACACTAGAGAAAGGTGAGCGTTCCGAGTTAGCGAATCTGGCCAATCATTTACTTTAGAGTGGTCTGCGCTGGATAAAAAACATCATTCCAATACCAAGGTTAAGTTCGTGCATCAGATGCTCATAGTGTTGCCTTTCACTGACAGTCTGCGGGTCAGGATTATAACTTGTATTTTTTAGTGTATACATAACATCTAGGTCGAAAACGGAATAGTTGAGATCAGCCGTAATGGCTACTCTTTTCGCGATCCGGTAGCCCACCATAATTCCTGGATTGATTAAGAAGACTTTTTGTGTTCGAGCAGGTGTGTTGAACTCAAGATTAATAATTTCATTTGTACCGTTTCTTTTCAGGCTGGCCCTTCGTGTATCGGTGTGGAAGAGCGCGACTCCAAATTGCAGCCGGCTGATGAACAACCAATGACCATGTTCCCAGCGGTAAGCAGGCCCCAGTCCCATTTTAAAGTATCCCTGATTGAGAGAAAACTGTTCTCCCCAGGATAAAAAGTAATCCGGGTATTGTGCTTCGAGGGTTGATTCGAAATCCTTCGCAGTTTTATCAGAACTGTTTAACGTAGCTACAAAAATCTCAATCCCCCAATCATTGAAAAAATAATCTGCAGAAAGCGAACCTCCGGTAAAAATTTTGTTCTCATAATGGATTAACCCATCCGCGTAAGACTTCGATGGAACCTGTGAAAGCGGACCTCCTGCCAGTATGCTAAACCGGCCAGCCAGGTTGAATGGATTATAAATTTTATCCTGTCCAAAGACCGTACTTAGTATAATAATCTGGAAGGCTATAATCAGCCATAAAGATTTTTTCATGGTTATTGCAGATTAATTTCTTCTGTAATACCTGTTAACGTGACGCCAGTATCGAATTCAAGCTCAAGTTGAAATTGATGCATCCCTGCCTGGGGAACCGTGAGCAGAAAAAAGTCACTGTCAAAGCTTGGCTGCCCGCCATACACAGAAGTCAGTTGAGTTTCGCCTTGATAGGCTTCCAGACTTATATAACGACCATTCTTTAACATTCTGAAGAGATCTGTAACATCACTCCCTGCCGGATATGCATCATTCAAGTCATTCACCGTATGTATTTGAATCGTGGTAATCACATCCCCGAGCCGGTAAAATACGGTGCAATCACAGGCATACGCTGCGGTAAAAAATAAAGGTGCCCTGTTACAATCCGAAAGCATTGATGCGCTAAGGCCCATGCGAATTCCGAATGCCTCTTTAGGAACTGACAGTCCACCTTCCAACGGAACTTCCCCTGAATTATTTAGCACAGACAGAGTCATCGTATCAACCGATGTAGGCCGGGAGTCACCTCCACAGTCGCAGCACGAAAAAAATGTCCGGCAGATAAACGCAACGACAAGAATACCTAGACCTTTCTTAATCATAAGCAATGACGGATAGGTGTCTCTGAAAATCAGATTATGTACAGTTAAGATACAAATTCCGGAAATAAAAAAGGGATGCTGAGCATCCCCTTTAACAAAATAATAATAATGTCAGTTATTTCTTTTTGAGCACTTGCAGAACCGTGTCGCCAATTTCTGCAGGCGATTCTACTACGTGGATCCCGCATTCACGCATGATTTTCATTTTAGCGGCAGCTGTATCTTCAGCTCCACCAATAATTGCACCAGCATGACCCATTCTTCTTCCCGGAGGCGCTGTTTGTCCTGCAATGAATCCAACAACAGGTTTTTTATTTCCGGTTTCTTTGATCCAACGCGCAGCAGTTGTTTCATAGTTACCGCCAATCTCACCGATCATTACAATCGCATCCGTTTCCGGGTCGTTCATCAATAACTCAACTGCATCTTTAGTTGGTGTGCCGATGATCGGGTCACCTCCAATTCCAATGGCAGTTGAAACGCCAAGGCCGGCTTTCACAATCTGGTCAGCCGCTTCATACGTAAGTGTTCCTGATTTTGATACAACACCTATTCTACCCTTTTTGAATACAAAGCCTGGCATGATACCGACTTTGGCTTCACCTGGCGTAATTACACCGGGACAGTTTGGGCCGATCAGGGTAACATCTTTTTTATTCTTTAAATATTTCTTGGCCACCATCATATCCTTTACCGGAATTCCTTCGGTGATGGTGATGACTACTTTAATACCAGCGTCAGTTGCTTCCATGATTGCATCGGCTGCAAAAGCCGGAGGCACAAAAATAATTGTTACATCCGCACCGGTTTTTTCAACCGCTTCTTTTACGGTGTTGAATACCGGCCGGCCGAGGTGTTCTGTGCCGCCTTTTCCAGGAGTAACTCCACCCACTACATTGGTTCCGTATTCAATCATTTGCCCGGCATGGAAAGATCCTTCCGATCCGGTAAAACCCTGAACAATAACGCGCGAATTCTTATTGACTAATACACTCATGGGGGATGTTTTTAGAACCCTACAAAAATAGGATATAAAACGGTTCAGCCAAACCGGTTTTTAAACAGAAAGGCCTGACTTACGCGGTGTAAATCAGGCCTTTATAAATAACTATTAATTTTTTATTTGAACTCCATGCGCTTCAGAAAATCTTCGTAGGAGGTTTTGTATAGCTCAACATCAGGCGCTGCAGCATACGCTTCGCGATAGGCAGTCAGCGCATCAACCAGCAAGAGATTTTCTTCATAAAATCCTGCCATCACATATTTTGTTAACGCTGAAGTCTGATCCATTCCTGAACCAAGCTGCTGCACTAAACTATCGATCTTCGCCCGTTCATCACGTTGAAGTCTTTTAATGATATAATTTTTAGATCCGGCACCGGGTTTATCCTTCGCGACAATCCGAACCATCACCTGAGGTTCGTTTTTGAATTTATCATCAGTAAGAGAGATTGTTGTCCAGGGCTCAGTAGCATCAACCTTGGCAATATCTTCCTCCATTAAATTTGAAAAGATAACCTGATAAGGACCTTTTACATTCAGCGTAGACCATTCGATTAAAACATGATCTCCATAAACTTTAGACAAGTCTGATTCAGGCAAGAAAGCCAGGATGACATCTTTCGGAACGATTGGTCCGCGGTGCACAGCTCCTGTGGCTGATAGCCGATTCTTCTTTTGTGTTTCGCTGCTTAAGATAAAATCCGTGTATTTATTTAATACACTTGTGCCGGGAGCCATTTTAGTAACAAGCTCAGAAACTTTATACGTTTTCGCATCACGAACCTCGAGTGGTTTTCCACTTGCATGGATAAGGCCGAGGTAAGCATTCTCGCCAACTTTAACTTCATCGCTTGGTTTCAGGGAAGCGCCAACCTTTATTGTCTGCCAGCTGTTAGCAGATTTAACTTCTGTTTTGCCTTTGCTAACCAATACCTTAAAGGCATAGGTTTGAGCAAACAGCACGTTTGTTACCAATAAAAAAGCCAGGACAAAAACTACGCGTACTTTCATGTATTAAATTGATTATGTGGGTAAAGCAAAAGAGCCGCCAAACAGCAGCTCTTCTGTTATTATTTTCTGATTACTTATTTTTTGATGTTGTTCCTGAAAAGAAAATCATTGTAAAATTCCTGATACTGGTCTACATCAGGCTGCAATTTTAGAGCTTTTTGATACGCAACAATTGCATCAATTAGTAAATGATGTTCTTCATAGAATCCAGCTAATTGAACTTGACCAAGCGCAGACTCTTCAGCTTCAGCAGCCAATGGGCCCATCTCAACTTTAAATTGGTTTTGCAATTCCTGAGCCTGTTTCGCATCCAATGCTTTGATCATGAACTCGCCAGAAATTTGTTTAGGATCAGATTTAGATTTTACCTGAACAACAAGGCCTTTCGAAAAAGCATCGGTATTGAATTTATATTTTGGATTCTTAACATCCAGGTTTATCGTTTTTTCTGAAGTCTCAAATTTATCAAGCTCTTCGCTCGCCATATTGGAAACAGTTACAATGTATGGGCCAGCCGATTCGGTAGTCCATGAGATAACGGCTACGTTATTTAAGATAGATGCTTTCTGGCTTTCCGGAAGATGAACATTGATTGCTGTTGGATCACCACGGTGAACAGCTCCTGTTGCACTCAACCGGTTTTTCTTTGTTTCAGCATTTGAGCTGAGAATAAAGTCAGTGTATTTGTTTACTACACTTGAACCGGCTGCTATCTTTTTGGTCAGATCAGCTACTTTATAATTTCCTGCCTGACGAACCTCAAGTGGTTTGCCTTGTGCAGAAATCAATCCGATGTAAGCGTTATCAACTAATTTTACTTCGTCACTCGATTTAAGGCTGGCACCTGTTTTAATAGGCTGCCAGGTATCACCTGACTTAACTTCGTTCGAACCTTTGTTCGCCATAACTTTAAAAGCGTAGTCCTGGGAGAAGGCAGTTGAGGTGATGAAAAGAAACGCAACAATTGCAGCTAACTTTCTGGTTTTCATGATTTTATATACTGATTTATAGGTCAAATTTACTAAATAATCCGACTTCAGGGCGTTAATACCCGGTTCTTCCGTTTGGTAAACAATCTCCGCGCCCGAAGGCTCTGAATCAGGGTTTTTACGACAGATTCGTAGATTTCGTAACAGGTTCCTACCAAGGCCAACGAAGCCAGCGTAATGGTCAGGTTAAGCTTGAAATCGGCCAAACTGAAGATGTACACCATAGCAAACGTAAAAAGCAAAATTTGGATTAACTGAATTATAATACTGAGGGCGTCAAACCACTTCGGAATTTTATGGTGTATTAGCGAAAATAATGCCACGTTCAGGAAACAAACAATGATTGCAATTGCATATTCCTGCCACGGTTTAAGCTCATCTACATAATCTCCATTCAAAATCATAGAGACAGCATTAGCGTGAACTACAACTCCGTACATATCTGGCCTTGTTTTACCAGCATAGTTCTTATTTAAGGGAGTTATGAATTTGTCATCCCAGGAAGTATCACGAAGATCTCTTCCCAAAAATCCCATGATTACTATTTTATCTTTGATCATTCCCCCTACGAACATGCTTGTATCAAGCGCCTGATCCCAATCTAATACAGGATATCGACCGGCATAGTTTGATGCTCCATGCCAGTCAACAACATTGCCGCGATAGTTAATTGGCTCGAGAAAATTATCGCGAGATAGAAATTGATTGGTTTTAGCAGAATCAAAAATCATAGCGATTTTTGCAGAGAAGGCCAGTTCACGATTTCCATTAACCTCAATAACCGGGTTTAATGCACGACAAACTTTCAAATCTTCTTGACTTGAAGCATCAGTATCCAGGTTAACAAAACCTTCATATGCACCTTCGCGAAGTTCTGCATCTGTATGTTCGAGTGAATCATAGATTTGAACATCACCTTGCTCACGAACAAGTTTTTGGGTTTGCCATAACTTATGCGCAAGAACCATTCGACCTTGAGCCTGCCTGACTGCTTCCGCAAAAATCATATTACCAAGTGTATCATAAGCTCCCGGACAACTAATTGAATCCATGAAACCTCCATCACATGCAAATATTATATCCAATGCAATCACTTTCGGTTTGAAATGATTGAGTGTCATGATTTGCTGGCCAATTCCACCACGACCTAGTTCACCGATGTTTACGATAACAACGTTTGTATCTAACGGAGGATCTTCACGGATCTGTGAAAAGGCAATGTCCGTAATTTCCATGTCTCCCAATGCTTTACCCAATGGATCAAATGCATTGAATAATGCCAGTTTGGTAACTCCATAAAGTCCGCCCAATACAGCAAATACGAATGCCGTTGCAATAACACAGTCGATCCAAAACTTTTTCATGGGGGTAAAGTAAGTATCAGTAAATTTAGACATTTAGGTCAGATTTATACAGGTGAAACAACGTCTCCATACCGAAGAATATGCTGCCGGAATCGCGTCAGGCGACCGGGTGATTCTTGCCAAAGCAATCAGTTTGGCAGAAAGCAGCCTTCCGGAA
Organism: Cyclobacteriaceae bacterium; assembly: GCA_965227265.1. Classification (GTDB taxonomy): domain Bacteria; phylum Bacteroidota; class Bacteroidia; order Cytophagales; family Cyclobacteriaceae; genus UBA2336. Next base: position 3,081,930 of record OZ245738.1, read on the forward strand.
GATCAAAAACAAACAGCCGACCTACTCGCCAGGCTTAATAGCAGAACCAATACAATTCGTATTGGAATTACAGGTGTACCGGGTGTTGGTAAAAGCACTTTTATCGAGGCTTTCGGAAAGCATGTTACATCGCTCAATAAAAAAATTGCTGTATTAACAATCGATCCAAGCAGTCAACTTACGAAAGGAAGCATCCTCGGTGATAAGACGCGAATGGATGAGCTGTCAAAAAATCCATTAGCCTTTATCCGGCCAAGTGCTTCCGGAAATACATTGGGCGGAACTACCGGAAGAACACGTGAAAGTATTTTACTGTGTGAAGCAGCTGGGTATGACGTAATTATTGTTGAGACGGTTGGCGTTGGGCAATCAGAAACGAATGTAAAAAATCTTGTAGACTTTTTTCTTTTATTAATGTTGGCGGGTGCGGGTGATGAACTGCAAGGAATCAAGAAGGGGATTATGGAGATGGCCGATGCGCTTGTAATTACCAAAGCTGATGGCGACAACATTAAACGCGCAAAGGAAGCACAAGCTGATTATCAGCATGCACTGAATTTGTTTACTGATAATGCCTCGGGTTGGAAACCAAAAGTTCTCACCAGCTCAGCGTTAATCAAAGAAGGTATTAAGGAAGTTTGGGAAGTAATCTTAAGCTTTAAAGATTTAACATCTCACTCCGGTCATTTTGATTTGCATCGCAAAAACCAACGCATTACCGCATTTTATGAATCGTTTGACTCGTTGTTGAAAAACAATCTGTCTCAATTTTCTGAAATACAAAAAAAAACAGCAACTCTTGAGAAGGATGTTGCTGATCAGAAAGTTTCTGCTCACGAAGCTGCTCAGCAATTACTGGAGCTTTATCATAGAGCTATTAAAAAGACTTAGTCTTTCTTTTTAAAACCATACGGACAATGCCTGCATCCACTTTTGCAGCAATAGCCGCGTTTTAAATGATAAGCTTTGGTAAAAACCAAAAGACCGTTTTCCCAATAATAATCAGGAGCATTGTCTTCTGGTTTTTCTTTCGGCTTATCCATTGATTTTATCAGAAAGAATAATTTAATCCAATGGAGAAGTTTCGGCCACGGGTTGTATAACCATAAACACCAATAAACGATTCATCCAGCAAATTATTGACACTGGTATAAACTGACAAATGTTCTTTAAATAGTTTTTGCGATACGCTTAAATCAACCAGGCTGTAGGATGAAAGTTCAATGTCGTTAGCGTTGAAGAATTCATCAAAATACAAATCTGTACGCTCGCTGGTATATTGATAGCGAATATTTATAAAAGTTGATTTTAACGGGTTCAACTGGATCCCCGCACCAGCTTTTCGGGCCGGGATGCGATAGAAGCTTGAGTTATCATCGGAACTTACCCATGAAAAATCTCCGGAAACTGACAGGATTTGAATTGGTTTATACTTCAATTCCACCGTAACTCCTCTTACTTTTCGTTTGTCTGAGATGTTTTCGTACTGGGTTGTGTAGCCAATCACATCACTTTCTTCGCGAAAGAAGTTAACTGCTGTGAGGGTTATCTTATCCGTAAAATAAACAGAAAGTCCATACTCATAGTTAAAGGATTCTTCAGGCTTCAACTTTTCGTTTCCACCCCAGGGTGTATGTAGCTGAAACAAAGTGGGTGTAATGTAAGAAGTTGATACAGATGCAAAAGGTTTAGCAGCAATTGCATCATTTATATTGATCAGCCAGGAAGGGTTTACATTATACAGAACTTTCGAACCGTAGTCACTGTGGTTATTTAATCGTATACCCGCATGTAGCGTAAAGCCTATCGGTAAGCTTAATAATACGGAAGTGTACGGATCAACAATTGTAAAAGAAGTAGAGTCTTTGGAAGTAACTTCTTTCTCATCGTACGAAAGATTTTGAAAACTTACTCCGCTTAATAATGTGAATCTGGAATTGAAAGAATGCTTGTGAACGATCTCAGAAAACCAATTACTTGCATCATATTCTGCTGGATATGATCCGGTAATTTTTCTTTTCAGATCCGTATGCTGAGCCATCAATGTTATCGAACCTTTTGAATAAGTTTTAGTAATCTTACCTCCAATCCGGTTTTGTTTTTGACGCTGTGAGTCGTTGCCGTCAACAAAAGCACTGGCATCATACTCAGCATCGAACCAGTCAATTCCGCCAAAGACTTCAGCTTTTAAAGAAGGCATAAGCTGATATCCTAATTTCAAAAATCCATTGCGTTGTTTATAGCCATCATCATCGTAGTTGCCGGGTGATCCTTCAGGCTTTTCTGCCGCGGAGAATCCTTTTGAATTTAAGTTGCTGCCTAAAAGTTGAAAAGAGAATTTACTCTGCTTTCCATTCAAATTAACGTTTTGCCCTAGTGTATTCCAGCTTCCGGCCTGCAAACCAACGGCTCCATGAATTCCGTTCTGTGTAGCATTTTTTGTTTGAATGTTGACCACAGAAGACGAAGCGCCTGAGCCATAAAGGGTGCTTAATCCGCCTTGCAGGATTTCTACTTGGTCAAGCTGACTGGTTGATATAAACCGTAAATCATAAAAGGGATCAATGCCGGATGGATCGTTCATCGGAACACCGTCCAGCATAATTAATGTTTGCTTACTTCGTCCACCCCGGACATAATAACTGATGTTTGTGCCGGGTGTTCCGAAATTCCCATCCATTTGAATTCCGGGTACCTGATTTAATGCATCTGCTACGTTGAGCTGCGTTTGAAGCTGATCCGAATTAATTTTGAAAATTACTTTTCCGGATCGTTCTGTTGGAACATCAAACCTAGTTCCCAGCACAACTGTTTCCTGAAGTACTTGGGTCTTTAATGTGTCCTGAGCATATATAATGTTTGTCAGGCCAATACTCAATAAGAGTGTTTGTAAAATTTTTCTCATAGCATTGTTTGTTTTGGTTAAACACTATGAGCCTTTGGAGAAATAAAATAAACAGTCACGTTCCTGCTTACTCATTGCCTTTCACCCGAAAGCTCTGATTTTTGCAGATGAACGGCAGGTCTCCTGGCTTTCCTTTTGCTAACGCCTTCCCGATTGTTTTAAGCAGTCAGTGGCTTGTGAGTGTCAGCAAACGCATCATTAAAGACACGTAAGGATTACAGTTGCGGGGACAGCTCCCGTTTTTAACGGGATTCCCTTTTAATCACGCAAGGCTTTAAACCGTGCGCGAACCATAAATCTGTTGCAAACATAATGAAAAAGATTAAACAGAATCAGGTATCATTGCAAAATGAAGAAGCTATTCATAACAACAGTCATTTTATTTTTTGTAGCAGCTGCTTATAGCCAAACTATTACGTATGCGAAAGGCTTTAAGATATCGAAGCTCGGATCTTCCAAGCTTGTTGAAGTAACCTATCCACACAAAGGGGCTACATCTGGCTATAAATACCTTCTTGTCAAAAAAGGCACTACACCGCCCAAGCATGATACCGATGTTAAAGTAATTTTTATACCTCTTGACCGCATCGTTTGTACATCCACAACCCATATTCCTTTATTAGATTATCTGAACCTCAGCGATAAACTTGTCGGCTTCCCAACAACGGACTATATCAGTTCCGAAAAAACAAGAAAACTCGTTGATGCTGGAAAAGTTGAAGAGCTTGGTGCTGAAAAAGGAATGAACATTGAAAAGCTGGCCGTGTTAAAACCCGAAGCTGTTATGAGTTATACGATGACGGCTGATCTTGGGCAATTAAAAAAAGTACAGGAGTTAGGTATTCCTGTTATTCTTAATGCAGAATATCTAGAAGAACATCCATTAGGTAGAGCAGAGTGGATTAAATTTATGGCCACGTTTTTTGATAAAGAAAAAGAAGCAGATGAGGTCTTTAAAATGATTGAGAAAAACTATCTCGAAACAAAAAAGCTTGCTGACAAAACAACCAAAAAACCAACGATCCTGAGCGGAGTAATTTATGGCGATGCTTGGTTTATGCCTGGTGGTCAAAACTATGCCGCCAAACTCATCAACGATGCAGGTGCAAATTATTTGTGGAGCTCGGATTCAACAAAAGGCTTTCTGCAGCTCAGCTTCGAATCGGTTTATGAAAAAGCACATGCAGCCGATATCTGGATTGGTGTTGCTTCCTTTTCAACATTGGAAGAAATTAAGAATGCTGACGAGCGCTACACGAAATTCAATCCATACCAAATCAGACAAGTATACAGTTACAATGCACGACAAGGTACCAAAGGCGGAAGCGAATTTTTGGAGCTTGGGTATCTAAGACCCGATATTATTCTGAATGATCTTGTAAAGATCGCGCATCCCGAGTTGCTCCCGGATTATCAGCTATACTTTCATAAGCGGATTCTTAAATAGTTTAACTCAGCCTTAAAACAACGTCATTCTGAGGGAAGCATGACCGAAGAATCCCCTTTTTCATTACACTGAATCAGGGGATTCTTCGCTGACGCTCAGAATGACGGCAACGCTAGTGGTCAAGTGAGGGAATAAAAAAGCCCTCCCGAAAATCGAGAAGGCTTTTTCAAATATCTGAGAGAGCTTTAACTACACTTTGATCTCAACATCCACACCGCTCGGAAGCTCAAGCTTCATCAACGCGTCAACAGTTTTTGCACTGTTTGAGTAGATGTCCACTAAGCGCTTGTAGGTGCAAAGCTGGAACTGCTCACGTGCTTTCTTGTTAACGTGTGGGGACCGAAGTACCGTAAACACTTCACGTTCTGTTGGCAACGGAATTGGTCCGCTTACAATAGCACCTGTTGCTTTAACCGCACGTACGATTTTTTCGGATGATTTGTCAACCAACGTGTGGTCGTACGATTTCAATTTAATTCTGATTTTCTGGTTCATGATCTAAACGTCTTTTAGATATTATTTGGCAACAGCGCCTTTTACTTCGTCAATTACTTTATCGGCAAGGTTCTTAGGAACCGGTGCATAGTGTGAGAATGTAAGCGTTGCTGAAGCACGACCTGATGTCAATGTTCTCAAGTCAGTGATGTAGCCGAAAAGCTCAGATAATGGCACTGATGCTTTAATAACCTGAGCACCACCGCGGGTATCCATACCTTTCATCAAGCCTCTTCTTCTGTTCAGGTCACCGGTTACAGAACCTGTGTACTCGTCCGGAGTGATAACTTCAACACCCATGATCGGCTCAAGCAATTGCGGAGCACACTTGCGCGCAGCTTCTCTAAAGCCAATACGAGCTGCCAATTCGAATGACAACGCATCTGAATCGACATCGTGGAATGAGCCATGGAACAATCTTACTTTCATTGAATCGATCGGGTAGCCGGCCAACGGACCATTAACCATCGAAGACTCAAATCCTTTTTGAATTGAAGGAATGAATTCGCGAGGAATAACACCACCCACGATATCATTTTCAAATTCAAGACCTGGCTTATCTTCCGGACCCAGCTCACGCGGGCTAAGCTCAAACACGATATCGGCAAACTTACCACGACCACCAGTCTGTTTCTTGTAAACTTCTTTGTGCTCAACCGACTTGGTAAGCGCTTCCTTGTAAGCAACCTGAGGCGCGCCCTGGTTGATCTCAACTTTGAATTCGCGTCTTAAACGGTCGATGATAATCTCTAAGTGCAATTCACCCATACCGCGGAGAATAACCTGACCAGTTTCGTGGTCTGTATTCACGCGAAGCGTAGGATCTTCTTCCACCAACTTAGCGATTGCCATACCTAATTTATCAGCATCTGCTTGCTTCTTAGGCTCGATAGCATATCCGATAACCGGTTCAGGGAACACCATTGACTCAAGGATAACCTTACGTTTTTCATCGCAAAGTGTATCACCCGTCTTAATATCTTTAAATCCAACCACAGCACCAATATCTCCCACAGGAAGACGATCAATCTGGTTTTGCTTGTTGGCGTGCATCTGGAATACACGTGAAATTCTTTCTTTCGACTCGGTACGTGTGTTATAAACGTATGAGCCTGATTCAAGCACACCGGAGTATGCACGGATGAAGCACAAACGACCAACGAACGGATCGGTAGCAATTTTAAATGCCAACGCTACGAATGGTTCTTTTTCGCTTGGGCGGATCTCGATTTCTGCACCTGTGTCAGGATCAGTACCGATGATCACATCCTTGTCCATTGGTGAAGGAAGAAGCTCCATCACATAGTCAAGCATGGTTTGAACACCTTTGTTCTTGAATGAAGAACCACACACCATCGGAACGATCTTCATGTCGATCGTAGCCTTACGGAGCGCTGTTAAAATTTCTTTTTCAGAGATTGAGTTTGGATCATCGAAGAACTTCTCGATCAACGTCTCATCATATTCAGCAACAGCTTCCAGCAATTTCTCGCGGTATTCTGCTACCTCAGCTACCATATCTTCCGGAATCGGAATCTCTGAAAAGGTCATGCCTTTATCAGCTTCGTTCCAGATCATCGCACGGTTGTTGATCAAGTCAACAACACCTTTGAAATTTTCTTCAGCACCAATTGGTAATTGTAACGCAACAGCTTTGCTACCCAATTTCTCTCTCACTTGCTGGCATACGCCAAGGAAGTCAGCACCAGAACGGTCCATTTTGTTAACGAAACCGATACGGGCAACTTTGTAATTATCAGCCAAGCGCCAGTTAGTCTCGGACTGAGGCTCAACACCATCAACCGAGCTGAACAAGAACACCAGACCATCCAATACACGCAATGAGCGGTTTACCTCAACGGTAAAATCCACGTGGCCCGGTGTATCGATAATGTTTACGTGATATTCGTTTTCACGATATTTCCAATGTACCGTTGTAGCAGCAGAAGTGATTGTGATACCACGTTCCTGCTCTTGCGCCATCCAGTCCATTGTGGCTGCACCTTCGTGCACTTCACCAATCTTGTGATTCACCCCTGCGTAGTACAGGATACGTTCGGTAGTAGTTGTTTTACCCGCATCAATGTGGGCAGCAATACCGATGTTTCTGGTGTATCTTAAATCTCTTGCCATTCTGGTTAGTCTCTAGTATTGAGTAGTTAGTATTTAGCTACGATCAATTTATGTTGTTTTTAATCCTTACTTCTAAAGTCTAATTACTCAAGACTAAAGACTCGGGACTTTTCTTTAGAATCTGAAATGAGAGAATGCTTTGTTAGCATCAGCCATGCGGTGCGTATCGTCTTTTTTCTTGATCGCTGCACCTTCACCTTTAGAAGCTGCGATGATCTCAGCTGCTAATTTATCCATCATGGTTTTTTCACCACGAAGTCTTGAAAAGTCGATCAGCCATTTGATGCTCAAGTTGATCTTACGATCAGGACGAACTTCGATGGGAACTTGAAAGGTTGCTCCACCTACCCTGCGGCTCTTCACCTCAACAGAAGGCATCAGGTTGTTCATCGCACGTTTCCAAACATCTAACCCTGGCTCGCTTGTTTTCTTTTCTACTTGCTCAACCGCATCGTAGAAAATTGTATAAGCAGTGCTTTTCTTGCCTTGCTCCATCAGGTAGTTTACAAACTTGGTTACCAGTGTATCCTGAAATTTAGGATCAGGTAGTACGTATCTTTTTTTCGGTTTTGACTTTCTCATCGCTTCTGAAAATTATTTTTTGCCTTTTGCCGGAGCACCTTTTGCTGCTGGAGCTGCTGCACCTGGTTTAGGACGTTTTGCACCATACTTAGAACGGCTTTGTTTACGGCCGGAAACACCAGCAGTATCCAATGCGCCACGCACGATGTGGTAACGAACCCCTGGAAGATCTTTAACCCTGCCTCCGCGGATCAGCACAATTGAGTGCTCTTGAAGGTTGTGACCTTCACCCGGGATATAGGCGTTGACTTCTTTCTGGTTAGTTAAGCGAACACGCGCTACTTTACGCATAGCCGAGTTAGGCTTTTTAGGTGTTGTTGTGTACACACGTGTACAAACACCCCTGCGCTGAGGGCAGGAATCAAGGGCAGGAGACTTAGATTTAAACTTAAGTTTCACGCGGCCTTTTCTTACAAGTTGCTGAATGGTAGGCATTTATAATGTTTATTATGAACCTCTCAAAAATTAGGACTGCAAAGGTATCACAAAGAACCTTTGTTACAAAACCCTGATCAAAAGATTTTTAGGAGGTGAGGGGCGATTGGACGCTGATTTTCAGGTTTTTACGGGATTGCCGAAAAGATTAAAATGGCTGTAATCTTTCGAAATAAGCAGATTTCAATTCCCAGGCTTCTTCGTCATGAGGTTTTTAACCCTTTCAAATAGCAGTTCAGGCTGGTCTGTAGTGATGAAATGGAAGCCTTGGGACAATAGCCAGTCCATGTCTTCGACTGTGTTTACAGTCCAGGCGTTGAGGATCATACCGTTTTCTTTAAGCTGAGTAATCCACTCGGGATGTTCACGGTAAACGTTCAGGTGATAGTCCGCCCCACTGATGCCATCCGCTTTAAGCTCGGCCGGGGTTTTGTTTCCGGTGAGGTATTGGGTGACGACTCCAGTATCCACTTCGTGGATGCGTTTTAGTATCTCGTAGTCAAAGCTGATGTACACTACGAGGTGTTGCAGTTTCATTTCCTGAATCAGAGCAACTGCTTTTTCCGCTGCGCGGATGCCTTGAGCTTTATCAGTGATGGATGGCTTTACTTCAACTACCAACCGGGTTTGAGAATTATTTTTCTTACCGGCCTTTAAATATTCTTCCAACGTTGGCAGCTTCTCGCCATTCTTAAGTTTATGCTTTAGTAAAGCATTATATGTTTTTAGTTCAATTGTATCCTCCGCATAAAGCGCATCATGATTGATGATGAGCACTTCATCTTTTGTCATGCGGACATCGAACTCAGACCCTGCTGCTTTGATTTCAATGGCTTTTCGTAAGGATGCAATTGAGTTTTGGGGAAGGTCATTAGTTTTCCAGGCACCACGGTGGGCGATGGTTTTGTTGGTAGAAAAAATAACCTGTTTGGTTGAGGTGCAGGCTATGAGCAGGAGGAATACAAGTGGGATAAAGGTTCTCATAAGGACACAATCAACAGGCATGAGTGGCAGTGGGTATACCAATATACCTGCACTCCCTTATTTCTACCTTGTGTTGCTATGGACAAATTTACTTTTAAAAATCAGACCTTATCTACTTAAAAACAAGACCCATGAACTCCTCACGCGTCATTACCCTTATGCTGTTTTTCTGCCTGATCGCCTATGCATCTACTGCGCAGAAAGACTGGTCAGCTTATAATTTTACCGTTCACTACGATGCCAAAACCTGGGGTGGAAAAAAACCAATCCTGGAAAACAAGCGGGTGTTTGTGAGCGACTTTGTGATCAGTCAGGTAGTTATGGCAAACGGGAAGCAAATGGGAGCCGCCAGCTTCGCCAAGATGAGTATCAGCATGTCGCCTTTGGATAAGCAGGCTTATAACGAACTCGCAAACAGATTGTACAAAGAGTTCATTGATGACTTGAAAGCACAAGGATTTGAAATTGTTACCGATGAAGAAGTAGCCGCCAGCGATTTCGTGAAGGAAGCAAACGAAAAGAAAAATGTGTATGCGTGGTATACCGATAATACCCCCTTACAGGATACCGATCAGTTTGGCAGCGAAACGATGAGGTTCCGGCCGGAGAAAAAATATATCGTTGTAAACAGTGGAAAGATCCTTGGGAATTTCAATCCCAAATATTCCAAGGCGATCAACGCGCAAGTGATCTACGTGAACCTATCCATTAACTTCGTCACGTTTGATGGTGATCGCAGGGCGGGATACAAAGGCCGCACAACCATTGAAGCCACACCTTACCTGATGGTAACCCCAGTTATAAGCTGGCTGAATGAACGGGGCGGAATAAATGTTGAAACCAAGTACGTAGAAGCAAACCCAAATTGGGTTGGCGAAAAGGGAATTGATAAGATATCAACAAACTCCACCGTATTTGGAGCAGTGAAAGGTACCTACATCATGGATATCAACGAGCCTGTTTACATGTCGGAGATCTCCTCCATTACACAGGGACTTATAAAAGGTTATACTGCGACTATAAAGAAAGAGCTGGAATAAGTGTACATCTTATTCCTCTCAAATCTTTACCAAACCGTTATCCTTTCACTCTCCGGCTTATACATCTTATCCCCTGGCTGCACATTAAAGGCGTCATAAAAAGGTGTGAAGTTCATCAACGGTCCGTTCACGCGCCACTGTGGCGGTGAGTGCGGGTTGGTGTTTACATACATGCGCAAATATGCTTCACGGGTTTTAACACGCCAGATGCGGGCGATGGAGATGAAGAAACGCTGATCCGGTGTAAAGCCATCGAGTTTAGTTGTATCCTTTCCTTGTGCGGTTAGTTTAAAGGCATCATACGCTATGGCAACACCGGCAATGTCTGCGGTGTTTTCACCTACTGTTAACGCGCCTTTGATGTGCACGGAATCCAATACAGTAAATTGATTGTACTGATCAATCACTTGCTGTGTTTTTGCTTTGAATTTTTCGTAGTCGGATTTTGTCCACCAGTCGGTTACGTTACCGACTTTATCGTATTGTGCACCTTGGTCGTCAAATGAGTGTGTGATCTCGTGACCAATTACCATTCCGATGCCGCCATAGTTCAGTGCATCATCAGCATACAAATCGAAATATGGTGATTGCAAAATCCCGGCAGGAAATACAATTTCATTAAGCGGAGGATTGTTATAGGCCGTTACGGTTGGCGGAGTGGTGAGCCACTCTGTTCTGTCAACTGGTTTTCCCACTTTATCTATGTTATACCGGTAATCATTTTTGTTAGCGGATAAGCGGTTTTCAAAATACGCGTCTCTTTTTACCTCTACGTTTGAGTAATCACGCCACTTATCCGGGTAGCCGATCTTTTCTGTGAAGGCATAGAGTTTCTCTTTGGCTTTTGCTTTCGTAGAGTCGCTCATCCAATCGAGCTTATCGATGCGCGCTTCAAATGCTTTTTCCAAGTTGTCAACCAATTCGCCCATGCGCTTCTTGGCCTCTTCCGGGAAATATTTTTTTACATACAATTGTGCCAGTGCATGTCCGAGTGAACGATCAACGGCTTGCGTCATTTCTTCAGCACGTTTTTTCTTAACTGCCTGTCCAGTCAGGATTTTTGCATACTCAAAAGAAGCATCGGAAAAAGGTTTATTCAAGAAAGCTACATAATTGGTAAGCGCATTAGCTTTTAAATAAACTTTCCAATCATTGATAGAGACCGATTTCAACAACGCATTCAGTTTGTCATAGTACGCTGGCTGCGCAACGTTGATGGAGTCAACCTTTACGCCAAGATCGCTTAACAATGTTGGCCAGTTCAGGTTAGGTTGTTTTTTGGCAAGACCAGCAACCGCCAGTTTGTTATAGTTAGCCTTTACATCTCTGAGCTCAACATTCGTTCGGTGCGAAGTAGCGAGTTGTTTTTCAATTTCATACGTAACGGTTGCGTACTTCGCTGCATCGGTTGCTTCTGTGCCTGTCAGTTCAAATAATTTAGTCAGATACTTCTTGTAAGCGTTTTGAATCTTGAGTGTTGACGAATCTGTTTTGAAATAATAATCTCTTTCAGGCAACCCAATTCCGGTTTGAGAAAGCTGAACGATATTAACCGTACTGTGTTTGTCATCCGGACCAACACCTAAACCAATGATCGATGCATCCCCTGTTTTCTGTTCTTCCGTTACCACTTTCAGCAACGAAGACAAATCTGTTATCGCTTCAATGCGAGCAAGTATGGGTTTAATGGGTTCGTACCCGCGTTTATTAATCGTTGCCGTATCCATTCCTGAAGCATAAAAATCACCCACTTTTTGTTCGATGCTTCCCAGTGGATTATTACTTGTTGAAATACTATCCAGAATTCCTTGTAGGCGGATGCGTTGCGGAAAATTCAAAAAGGAATAAGAGCCTACACCTGTCTGGCTGTCGGGTATACGTGCTGAGTCATACCAGATGCCGTTCACGTAGGTGAAGAAATCATCGCCTGGTTTTTTAGAAGAATCTATTCCAGTTACGACAATACGTTTTGTATCAATCTCAACTGTCTTCTTACAGGATACTGCTAAGAACAATACTAAAGAGAAATACAATAATTTTTTCATGGTTTTTGATTTGTGGGGAATCGGTCTATTTAGATCTATACACTCAATTAACAATACAATATTAAAAGCCTCACCTTACGCCTCGCCCATCGTTCCACCGAAATTCATCGGGAACTTAGGTGCGCCTTGGGTTTGCTTAATCGTACCGAAATTAGTTTCGTACTTCTCAATGTTTTCTTTTAGCGCAGATAACAACCGCTTGGCATGTTCAGGTGTAACAATCACCCGAGCTTTCACACGTGCTTTCGGAACTCCCGGCATCAGCTTAATAAAGTCTATTACAAACTCGCTGTTGGAATGCGCGATCATCGCCAGGTTAGAGTAAATGCCTTCCGCAATTTCTTCTGAAAGCTCGATGTTGATCTGGTTCTGCTGGATGTTATCTTTTTTCTCTTCCATAAGAATTTAACGATTGAATCAATTTAACGATTTTGTGCTCAGGCAAATCTAAAGGTAGTATAAAAACAAATGTGCGAACAGTTTCCCATTCGCACATTGTTAAATTGATTAATTGTTAAATCAGAATTAAGCCTGGAGCTCTTTCTCGCGATCTTTCTGCTTGGTTTCAGTAGCACTTGCTTCCTGGTATGAGTCGTATTCATCTTTATGCGTTACGATCATATCAAGATACTTACGCTGACCGGTTCCGGCAGGGATAAGGTGACCTACGATCACGTTCTCCTTCATGCCCATGAGTGCATCACGCTTACCGCGGATCGCAGCTTCGCTCAACACTTTGGTTGTTTCCTGGAACGATGCAGCTGACAACCAGCTTTCAGTTTTCAACGATGCTTGGGTAATACCCTGAAGCGTTGGTCTTGAAACCGCTGCTAATGCATCGCGTACTTCTGCAAGCTTCTTATCGTTTCTGCGCAAGCCTGAATTCTCATCACGTAACTCACGTGCGGTGATGATCTGACCTGGCTTGAACTTCTCAGAATCTCCTGATTCGATTACGACTTTCTTATCGAGGATCAAGTCGTTATCCTCACGGAAAGACAACTTGTCTACATATTCACCTGGAAGGAATGTTGTATCACCTGGATCAAGGATCTCAACCTTCTGCATCATCTGGCTAACAATACACTCGATGTGCTTATCGTTGATCTTCACACCTTGCAGACGGTATACTTCCTGAATTTCATTCACTAAGTATTCCTGTACTGCAGTAGGTCCTTTAATCGCGAGGATATCTCCCGGTGAAATTGAACCATCCGAAAGCGGCTGGCCAGCTTTCACGAAGTCGTTATCCTGAACAAGGATATGTTTAGACAATGGCACCAGGTAACGTTTCTGTACACCATCGCGTGATTCGATGAACACTTCACGGTTACCACGTTTGATACCACCATATGTTACCACACCATCGATCTCACTCACTACAGCCGGGTTTGAAGGATTACGTGCTTCAAACAATTCTGTTACACGTGGAAGACCTCCGGTAATGTCACGTGACTTACCATAGGTACGCGGAATCTTAACCAGCACTTGTCCGGCTTTAAGTTTCGCGCCTTCTTCCACTGCTAAGTGGGCACCCACAGGGATGTTATATGTTTTAGTTTCTGTCTTACCTTTTACGATAAGCGCAGGGTTCTTAGTCTTATCGCGCGTCTCTGTGATTACTTTTTCACGGTGACCTGTTTGCTCATCCGACTCTTCTTTGAATGTGATACCCTCAATGATCGCTTCGTAGCCAATCTCACCATCAAACTCAGACAAGATAACCGCGTTGTAAGGATCCCAGAAGCAAAGCTCCTCTCCTTTTTCAACCTTCTGCTTATCTTTTACTCGTAAGTATGATCCGTAAGGAACGTTGTTCGAAATCAACACGCGACCATCTTCTTTATCCAAGACTCTGATCTCACCGGTACGGCCCATAACAACAGTAACTTTGTTACCATCACGGTCAGTAGTATCGATTGTACGGATACTTTCAAATTCAACTACACCGCTGAACTTCGCTTTGATGTTTGCATCAACCGCAATGTTCGATGCTGTACCACCCACGTGGAAGGTACGAAGTGTAAGCTGTGTTCCTGGTTCACCGATAGATTGTGCTGCAATTACACCAACCGCTTCCCCTGATTGTACCATTTTACCGGTAGCCAGGTTACGTCCGTAGCATTTCGCACAACCACCTAATTTAGATTCACACGTTAAGATTGAACGGATCTCCACTTCTTCAATAGAAGTTTCTTCAACAAGTTTTGCAACCTCATCGGTGATCTCTTCATTAGCTTCGCAGATAACCTCTTCAGTCAATGGATCATAGATCGCATGAACTGTTACACGTCCCAAGATTCTTTCAGACAATGGCTCAACGATATCTTCGTTGTCTTTCAACGCCTGAACTTTCAATCCACGTAATGTTCCGCAATCTTCTTCAGTGATTACCAAGTCATGCGCAACGTCAACTAATCTACGAGTCAAGTAACCGGCATCGGCAGTTTTCAATGCTGTATCGGCAAGACCTTTACGCGCACCGTGTGTAGAGATAAAGTACTCTAACACATCCAGACCTTCTTTAAAGTTAGAAAGGATCGGGTTCTCGATGATTGATCCCACAGAACCGGCTAAGTTTTTCTGAGGCTTAGCCATCAGACCACGCATACCTCCGAGCTGACGAATCTGCTCACGGGAACCACGGGCTCCAGAGTGCATCATCATGTAGATCGGGTTGAAGCCCTGGTTATCATCTTCCAATTGACGCATCAGCGTATTGGTCAACATCGTGTTTGCACGCGTCCAGATATCAATTACCTGGTTGTAGCGTTCGTTGTCTGTGATAAGACCCATCATGTAGTTGTTCCAAACGGCATCAACTTCTTTCTGAGCATCTTTCACAAATTTCTCTTTCTCAACCGGGATCTTAACATCGTTCAATCCCATAGAAAGACCGCCTTTGTAGGCCATCTGGAAACCAAGTTCCTTGATATCATCTAAGAACTTTGCTGCTTTCGCAGGACCAGCTGTTTTGTATACATCCGCAATAATGCCTTGTAATTTTTTCTTCGTAAGAAGCTCATCTACAAAACCTGTTTCTTCCGGAACGAATTGGTTGAAGATCACACGACCAACAACGGTATCAATAAGCTTATAGCTTGATACTCCTGTCTTCTTGTCTTTCGCGTGAGCTCTTACTTTAATGTTAGCATGCTTCGAAAGCTTGCCTTCGTTGTACGCAATAATAATCTCATCGGCAGAATAGAACTTGCGGCCTTCACCCATGATCGGATGTTCAGGAGTTCCTTTTCTTCCTTTTGTGAGGTAGTAAAGACCCAACACCATGTCTTGTGAAGGAACTGTTACAGGCGCACCGTTAGCAGGGTTAAGAATGTTGTGCGATGACAACATCAATAACGAAGCTTCAAGAATTGCTTCCTGGCCAAGTGGCACGTGAACGGCCATCTGGTCACCGTCAAAGTCAGCGTTAAACGCAGTACATACCAACGGGTGAAGTTGGATAGCTTTTCCTTCAATAAGCTTAGGTTGGAAAGCCTGGATACCTAATCTGTGGAGCGTTGGAGCGCGGTTCAAAAGAACTGGATGTCCTTTCAATACGTTTTCCAAAATATCCCAAATCACAGGATCCTTACGGTCAACGATTTTCTTCGCTGACTTCACGGTCTTCACAATACCTCTTTCGATGAGCTTACGGATAATAAACGGCTTGAATAATTCAGCCGCCATATCTTTTGGCAAACCACACTCGTGTAATTTCAATTCAGGACCAACCACAATTACGGAACGGCCTGAGTAGTCAACACGCTTACCAAGCAAGTTCTGACGGAAACGTCCTTGCTTACCTTTCAACATGTCACTTAATGATTTCAGCGCACGGTTACCATCTGAACGAACTGCATTCACTTTACGTGAGTTGTCGAACAACGAGTCAACCGCTTCCTGGAGCATACGCTTCTCGTTACGAAGAATAACTTCAGGAGCTTTAATATCAATCAATCTCTTCAAACGGTTGTTACGGATAATAACCCGTCTGTAAAGATCATTCAAATCTGATGTAGCGAAACGACCGCCATCCAAGGGAACAAGCGGACGCAATTCCGGAGGAATAACCGGAACCATTTTAATGATCATCCACTCAGGCTTGTTCTCAACGCGTGTGTTCGCATCGCGGAAAGCTTCAACAACTTTCAAACGCTTCAACGCTTCAGCTTTACGCTGCTGTGAAGTGTCGGTTGCTGCCTGGTGACGTAAATCGTAAGATAACTGATCAAGCGTTAAGCGGGACAATAACATCTCCAACGCATCAGCACCCATCTTCGCGATGAATTTCTTAGGATCATTATCATCCAGCATCTGGTTCTCACGCGGGAGCTTATCGATAATATCTAAGTATTCTTCTTCTGTTAAGAAGTCCATACGGTTGATACCATCTTCTTCCTTAGAGCCTGGCTGAATAACCACGTAACGCTCGTAATAAATGATTTGATCTAATTTCTTAGTCGGAAGACCAAGAAGATAACCGATCTTGTTTGGTAATGAACGGAAGTACCAGATGTGTGCAACGGGCACAACAAGTTCGATGTGACCCATACGTTCACGTCTTACTTTTTTCTCAGTAACTTCTACACCGCAACGATCGCAGATAATTCCTTTGTAACGGATTCTCTTATACTTACCGCAATGACATTCCCAGTCCTTAACCGGACCGAAAATCCGCTCGCAGAACAACCCACCCATTTCAGGCTTGTAGGTTCTGTAGTTGATTGTCTCGGGCTGTGTTACTTCACCGTGCGAGCTTTCCAAAATTGACTCCGGAGAAGCAAGGCTAATGGTGATTTTAGAGAAATCGCTGTTAATCTTTTTATTTTTTCTGAAAGACATATTTTCTCGTTTTCAGTTAGTAATTCATTTAGTAAAGTATCGAGTCTTTAGTATTGAGTCCTTAGTCTAAAGACTCAATACTAAAGACTATCGACTATGACATGGTAATCTCAAGCGCCAGACCTCTGAGCTCATGTACAAGTACATTGAATGACTCAGGGATATTCGGCTTCCTCATGTTCTCGCCTTTCACGATCGATTCGTATGCTTTCGCACGACCAACCACATCATCAGACTTAATCGTTAGGATTTCTTGAAGGATATGCGATGCACCGAAT
Source organism: Cyclobacteriaceae bacterium (assembly GCA_965227265.1). Taxonomy (GTDB): domain Bacteria; phylum Bacteroidota; class Bacteroidia; order Cytophagales; family Cyclobacteriaceae; genus UBA2336. Next base: position 3,099,119 of record OZ245738.1, read on the forward strand.
GCCTCGATCGCCCAAACCTCCATCTCTCCGAAACGCTGACCACCAAATTGTGCTTTACCACCAAGAGGTTGTTGCGTAATAAGTGAGTACGGTCCGATTGAACGTGCGTGCATTTTATCGTCCACAAGGTGACCAAGCTTCAGCATGTAGGCAACCCCTACAGTTACTGGCTGATCGAACTTCTGTCCGGTTAATCCATCGTATAGATAGGTTCTTCCGTATTCAGGAAGTCCTGCTTCTTTCAATTCATTAGCAACCTGATCGATTGACGCACCGTCAAAGATCGGAGTGGCGTACTTGCGGCCGAGTCTTAACCCTGCCCATGCCAACACCGCTTCATACAGCTGACCCAGGTTCATACGCGATGGTACACCAAGCGGGTTCAAGCAAATATCCAACGGAGTTCCGTCTTCGAGGAATGGCATATCCTGATCTTGCACGATACGGGCTACAACACCCTTGTTACCGTGACGACCTGCCATCTTATCTCCAACTTTCAGCTTACGTTTCTTAGCTACGTAAACTTTTGCAAGCTGTACGATACCAGTCGGTAATTCATCACCCACTTCAAGTGTGAAACGCTCACGTTTGAAATCACCTGCATAGAAGTTTCTTTTTAACAAGAAGTTCTTCACTGTTTGAGCAATGAGATCATTTGTATGATCATCACTTGTCCAGTTTTCAAGGCTGATGTCAGAGATCAGGTTCACTTCTTCCGGAACGCTGTAGTTACTTTCATCGCGGTAGATGTTCTTGTCCGGGAAGAGATTGCTCTCGATCACCTTTGCAGAGAACTTCACGCCTTTGCTGATTAATTCATCACCAAATTTATGTTTAACACCATTGCTGGTCTTACCATTCAAAACAGTTGAAAGCTTCTTCACGATCTCGTTACGAAGATCACCAAGCTGCTTACCGTACTTAGCCTTCAGTGCATCAAGTTCTTTCTTAGACTTGTTGCGAACATCTTTGTCACGCTTAGGTCTTGAGAAAAGCTTAGTCTCGATAACAACACCTTTTAGTGATGGAGGTGCCTTCATCGAAGCATCTTTCACGTCACCGGCCTTATCACCGAAGATAGCTCTAAGAAGCTTTTCTTCCGGAGTCGGATCAGTTTCTCCTTTCGGAGTGATCTTACCGATCAGGATATCGCCTTCTTTAACTTCAGCACCGATGCGGATGATACCGTTCTCATCAAGATGCTTAACAGCCTCTTCACTTACGTTCGGGATTTCAGAAGTTAATTCTTCTTCACCACGTTTTGTATCACGCACTTCAAGTTCAAACTCTTCGATGTGGATCGATGTGTAAACATCTTCACGCACAACTTTTTCAGAGATAACGATCGCATCCTCGAAGTTATAACCTTGCCAAGGCATGTAGCCAACTAACAAGTTTCTTCCAAGTGCAAGTTCGCCTGCGTTTGTCGCATAACCTTCAACCAGTGGCTGACCTTTTGCAACGCGCTCGCCCTTGCGAACAAGTGGAGTGTGGTTAATACAGGTATCCTGGTTTGTTCTTCTGAATTTAATCAGGCTGTAGGTCTTATACTCGTTATCGAATGTTATAAGCTTACGCTCTTCATCCGTATCGTATTTAATCGTTACTTTTTTCGCATCCACGAAATCAACAACACCGGCACCTTCTGCTACGATTAGTGCGCGTGAGTCAAGGGCTACGCGGCCTTCCAAACCAGTTCCAACAATTGGCGACTCAGGACGTACCAATGGCACAGCCTGGCGTTGCATGTTCGAACCCATCAGGGCACGGTTAGCATCATCATGCTCAAGGAAAGGAATCATAGAAGCTGCAACCGATACAATCTGGTTAGGAGCAATGTCCATGTACTTCAGATCTTTCGGCTCAACTACCGGGAAGTCACCTTCGAAACGTGCTTTCACGCGCTCTTCGATAAATTCACCGTTTGGCTTAATCTTCACATTCGCCTGCGCGATGTTGTGTGTATCTTCTTCTTCTGCTGTTAAGAACACAAGCTCCTTCGACTTCACTTTACCATTTTCAACTTTACGGTAAGGAGTTTCGATAAAGCCCATCTTGTTCACTTTCGCGTGAACGCAGAGAGACGAAATCAATCCGATGTTCGGACCTTCCGGAGTTTCAATCGTACAAAGACGACCGTAGTGTGTATAGTGAACGTCACGAACCTCGAAGCCTGCGCGCTCTCTTGAAAGACCACCTGGTCCGAGTGCCGACATTCTTCTCTTATGCGTGATCTCCGCCAACGGATTCGTTTGATCCATGAACTGAGAGAGCTGGTTCGTTCCAAAGAACGAGTTGATTACCGAAGACAACGTACGCGCGTTGATCAGATCAACCGGTTTGAAATCTTCGTTATCACGAACGTTCATTCTTTCTTTAATGGTACGAGCCATACGGGCTAGACCAACACCAAACTGAGAGTACAATTGTTCACCAACGGTACGCACACGTCTGTTAGAAAGGTGATCGATATCATCGATCAATGCTTTTGAGTTGATCAGACCGATCAAATATTTCACGATCAAGATGATATCATCTTTCGTTAATACGCGGTGATCGAAGCTCAGGTCAAGACCAAGTTTCTTGTTGATCCGGTAACGGCCAACTTCTCCAAGATCATAACGCTTCTCACTGAAGAACAAGCTTTGAATAACGTCACGCGCAGTTTGTTCATCAGGCGCTTCGGTATTTCTCAGCTGACGGTAGATTTGCTCAACCGCTTCTTTTTCAGAGTTTGAATTATCTTTTGAAAGTGTATTGAAGATGATCAGGTAGTCAGCGATGTTCACATCTTCGCGGTGGAGGATGATTGACTTCACGCCTGATTCCAAAATCACGTCTGCATCTTCAGCGGAGATCAAATGATCACGCTCAAGCAACACTTCGTTACGATCGATGGATACAACTTCACCTGTATCTTCATCCACGAAGTCTTCGGTCCAGGTGCGGAGCACCCGGGCAGCAAGCTTGCGGCCTACTACTTTTTTCAATGTATTCTTGCTGGCCTCCACTTCTTCTGACAAGCCAAAGAGGTCAAGAATATCTTTATCTGTACCGTAACCAATCGCGCGAAGCAATGTAGTTACCGGGAATTTTTTCTTACGGTCGATGTAGGCATACATCACACTGTTCACGTCAGTCGCGAATTCAATCCACGAACCTTTGAACGGAATGATACGTGCTGAATACAACTTAGTGCCATTCGTGTGCTTGCTCATCGCGAAGAACACACCTGGTGAACGGTGCAATTGCGATACGATAACGCGTTCCGCGCCATTGATCACGAATGAACCTTTTTCGGTCATGTATGGGATATTACCCAGGAACACTTCCTGTTCGATGGTTTCGAAATCTTCGTTATCCTCATCGTTACAGGTAAGGCGAAGCTTTGCTTTCAACGGCACAGAGAACGTCAATCCTCTGTCGATACACTCGTCTACATTGTATTTAGGCGGATCGATCGTGTAATCAACAAACTCAAGCACGAAATTCTCGCGGGAGTCAGAGATTGGAAAGTTTTCAGCGAATACTTTATACAAGCCTTCGTTCTGTCTTTTTTCAGCAGGTGTATCGATCTGCAAAAAGTCTTGAAATGACTGGAGCTGTAAGTCCAGGAAATCTGGGTAGTCAATGATCTTTTCGATTGAAGAAAAGTCAATTCTACCGGTATTAGTTTTTTTTGCCAAGGTGCTTTAATGTTTAAGTTCTTAAATCCTGGACGCGAATTATAAATAGGTACAAATACGAATAGACCGCGTCCCGACATTGTCGGGACGAGGCCTAATCGAGTTTTTTTTGAGGCAGTACCCTCGCCTCAAGAAGAGATTACTTCAACTCAACTTCGGCACCAGCCTCAGCAAGTTGTTTTCTGAGGTTTTCAGCCTCGTCTTTAGGTAAGCCTTCTTTGATAGTTTTTGGAGCGCCATCAACCAGGTCTTTAGCTTCTTTCAAGCCAAGGCCAGTCAATTCTTTCACAAGCTTCACGATCTGAAGTTTGTTAGGACCAGATGCTTTCAATACAACATCGAAGTTAGTCTTCTCAGCAGCGGCAGCAGCGCCACCACCTGCAGCACCACCCGCTACTACAACAGCAGCAGCTGGCTCGATGCCATGTGTTTCTTTCAAATAAGAAGCCAGTTCGTTTACTTCTTTAACGGTGAGTTCAACAAGTTGATCTCCGAGAGCTTTTACGTCAGCCATTTTATTAAGATTTAAAATTTTTAGTCAATAATTTAATTTGCACTTGGTTGCTCTGCAGCTTCTGCGTTCTTCTTCCCATTTAACAGGGCAGCGATTACGTTTCTGGCTGGAGATTGTAACAACCCAACAATTTCGCCAATGAGTTCGTTTTTCGACTTCAGGTCAGCGAGTGTGTTTACATTTTCATCTCCGATAAAAAATTCGGATTTGAGCGAGGCAGCTTTTAATACCGGTTTGCCTTCCATTTTCTTACGGAACTCGCGGATGATTTTTGCAGGTGCGTTGCCAACCTCTTTCGAGAACATCACGCCTGAAAATCCAGTGAGTACGTTAAAAAGTGGAGAGTAATCAACGCCACCTTCTTGTCTCTCAAGTGCTTTTTGAATCAAGGTGTTTTTGTACACTTTGTATTCAACGCCACTTTTGAAACACATTCTTCTAAAGTTATTGATCTGCTCAACGGTAAAACCGCTTGCATCCGTAATGTAGAAGTTTTCGGTGTCGGCAAACTTTTGGGTAAGCTCTCCGATTATCTGTTCTTTTTCTTCTCTGGTCATGTTACAATTTTCTTAAATACCAGTAATTGAACCTGCGTCTACTCTGATGCCCGGGCTCATCGTTGTTGAGATAGCAATACTTTTGAAGTACGTACCTTTCGCAGATGCGGGTTTCAGTTTAGCAATTGTCTGGAGCATTTCGTTTGCATTGTCCCTGAGCTTATCAGGCGAGAAGGAAGCTTTCCCGATGCCTACGTGAATGATACCCGTCTTATCAACTTTGAAGTCGATCTTACCGGCTTTTACTTCTTTCACGGCTTTGCCTACGTCCAGCGTAACAGTTCCTGATTTAGGGTTTGGCATTAAGCCGCGGGGACCTAATACTTTACCAAGTCTACCAACCTTCGCCATTACTGTAGGAGTACAGATAATAACATCAATGTCAGTCCATCCGGCTTCGATTTTTGTGATATAATCATCGAGCCCTACGTGCTCGGCACCTGCATCTTTTGCATCCTGAACTTTATCAGGCGTACATAATACAAGCACACGAACGGTCTTACCTAATCCATGCGGCAGGGCAACTACGCCACGTACCATCTGGTCAGCTTTCTTTGGGTCAACACCTAAACGGATATTCAAATCTACTGATGCATCAAATTTTGTGAACGTGATGTCTTTCAGCATTTTGGTAGCCTCATCCAGAGAATATGATTTCTCTAAATTGAATTTAGCTGCGACTGCTTTTCTGTTCTTTGTAATTCTTGCCATACCTCAGATGTTATTTGTTCCAGGGTGCTGTTCCAGACACGGTAACACCCATGCTGCGTGCAGTTCCTGCAATCATTTTCATAGCTGACTCAACTTTGAACGCATTGAGGTCAGGCATTTTCAATTCTGCAATAGTTTTCACCTGATCCCAGGAGATTGAACCTACCTTTGCGCGGTTAGGTTCTGCAGACCCCTTCTGCTTTTTCATAGCCTCTAAAATGAGGTTAGCGGCAGGAGGAGTTTTGATGACGAAGTCAAACGACTTGTCATTATAAATCGTGATCAATACGGGTAGAAGTGCACCGGGCTTATCCTGGGTTCTTGCATTAAATTGTTTGCAAAAATCCATGATGTTAAGACCCTTGCTACCAAGCGCTGGTCCAATTGGAGGAGCTGGGTTAGCAGAGTTTCCTTTTACCTGCAGTTTTAAGTATCCTGTAATTTGCTTTGCCATTTTTGTTGGGTACTAATTACTCTTGTTTTTCAACCTGCATGTAATTCAATTCGACTGGAGTGTTCCGGCCGAAAATCTTCACCATGACATTTAACTTTTTCTTTTCTTCGAATATTTCCTCTACAGTTCCGGTAAAGCCTGAGAAAGGGCCATCCATCACTTTTACAGATTCTCCTTTAATAAAAGGAGTACCCAGTTTTTCTTCAAAGGCGTCAATCTCATCAACTTTACCGAGAATCCTGTTTACCTCAGACTGACGTAAAGCAACAGGTTCTTTGGAAGCCCCGGTTCCGTTGTTTCCGAGAAAACCAATCACACCCGGAATGTTATTCACGGTATGATAAGCCTCCCCATTTGAAAGATCTGCGGACAGAAGTACATAACCCGGAAAGAAATTTCTTTCTCTCACGCGTTTTTTTCCGCCACGCATCTCATATACTTTCTCAGATGGTATGAGCACCTGAGGAATATAGTCTGTTAATTTTTCACGCTCTACTTCGTTCTCCAGGTAGGTTTTCACCTTTTTCTCCTGGCCACTCACTACGCGTAAAACATACCACTTTAGTTCACCGACTGCTGCCATGCTCTGTGTGGTTAAAATTCACGGTAAAACCACTGCAACCCTGTCTTGAACACCCAGTCAATCGCACCGATAACCAATGCAAATATTGTAGAGGCCACCAACACAAGAATAGCGCTGCTCTGAAGCTCGCTGTACGATGACCAAGAAACCTTGTTTTTGATTTCGTCCCATGATTCGGCAAAGTAATTTCCAATCTTCTGCATCAGTTTTACCTTTAATTCTATTCTACTCTACTACCGACCTAAATCGGGTGTTTTCGCACGGGCGGAGAGATTCGAACTCCCATCTGCGGTTTTGGAGACCGTAATTCTACCCTTGAACTACGCCCGTTTATATTGGTTCCGGGCTCGTTTAAGGTAGATTTCGCTTCAGGCCCCTAACCCCCTTGAACTTCATCAAATTATGCCCTGCAGCCACTCCTAGTCCAAAAAGGACTGCAAATTTAGGATAATTTTTGGAAAAAATGAATCTGGCACGAAAAAAATCCCTTCTTCTGCATCCTTGATTTTCAGGGTTTTAGTGAACTTCGGGAAAGAAATAATTTACCTGACCTGATTCGTCCAATATCTTCGCCTATCTGTCCATTTGAAGTAAATTCAGGCCATGTACTACGTTCTGTTCTATAAAACCGTTGAGAATTATATTGAGAAAAGGGCACCTTTCCGGGAGGAACATTTGCGACTAGCCAATGCTGCCCGCGATAATGGGACTTTGATTATGGGCGGTGCGCTTGCCGATCCGGCTGACGAAGCGCTGCTTGTTTTCAAGGGTGAGAGTCCGCAGGTGGCGGAGGATTTCGCCAAGAATGATCCGTATGTTAAAAACGGGTTGATTACGGAATGGAAGGTAAGGGCGTGGACGGTTGTTGTGCGAGTTGAGTAAGCGATGATAGTTTACATGGGTTAAATGGTCTGTGAGCACACAGAGAATGCGGACACAGACCTTGTGAAATAAAAAAGCCACCGTTCGGTGGCTTTTTTATTTTTAACCTTTACAGGTATTATCTTAATCTAAGATTTCAGTTACCTGACCTGATCCTACAGTACGGCCACCTTCGCGGATCGCGAAGCGAAGACCTTTTTCCATAGCGATCTTGTTGATCAACGTTACTTCAATAGAGATGTTATCTCCAGGCATAACCATTTCAACACCGGCAGGAAGCATAACTTCTCCTGTTACGTCAGTTGTACGGAAGTAGAACTGTGGACGGTATTTGTTAAAGAATGGAGTGTGACGACCACCTTCTTCTTTAGAAAGTACGTACACTTCAGCCTTAAATTTAGCGTGAGGCGTTACAGAACCTGGTTTACAGATAACCATACCGCGTTTGATTTGCTCTTTTTCAACCCCACGAAGAAGAAGACCTGTGTTATCACCAGCCTCACCTCTGTCAAGGATCTTACGGAACATTTCAACACCTGTGATAGTTGAAGTAAGGTTTTCAGCACCCATACCCAAAATCTGAACTGGATCACCAGTTTTGATCACACCGCGCTCAATACGGCCAGTAGCAACAGTACCACGACCAGTAATAGAGAACACGTCTTCAACAGGCATCAAGAAATCTTTATCAACCAAACGAATTGGAATTGGAATATGGTTATCCACAGCATCCATCAACTCTTCGATTTTAGCAACCCATTGTGGTTCGCCATTCAATCCACCAAGTGCAGATCCTCTGACAACTGGCATAGTATCTCCAGGGAAGCTATACGCAGACATCAATTCACGAACTTCCATTTCAACAAGGTCTAACAATTCAGCATCGTCAACCAAATCAACTTTGTTCATGAACACAACAAGTGCAGGTACACCTACCTGACGCGCAAGCAGGATATGCTCACGTGTTTGTGGCATTGGACCATCAGTAGCAGCTACTACAAGAATAGCTCCGTCCATCTGAGCAGCACCCGTAACCATGTTTTTTACATAGTCAGCGTGGCCTGGACAGTCAACGTGTGCATAGTGACGGTTTACCGTAGAGTATTCAACGTGTGAGGTATTGATTGTAATACCACGTTCTTTTTCTTCAGGAGCGTTATCAATTGAAGAGAAATCGCGCATTGAAGCAAGTCCTTTAGAAGCAAGAACTTTTGTGATTGCAGCAGTAAGAGTTGTCTTACCGTGGTCAACGTGACCAATTGTACCGATGTTAACGTGTGGTTTCGACCGGTCGTAGGTTTCCTTAGCCATATTTGAAAATCAATTAAAGTTTAAAGTGTATAGTTATTTTAAATTATTACTAACCAACTTCTCAGGTTCTCTTAAGAAGTATACACCCCAAACATGTTAAGCCTTTCGGATAAGGGTAATTCAATGACTTCTCTGATTCCGTTAACGATGTTCGCTACACATCCGTGGTCGGAGAATTCATTTAAAATCCAGTACAAAACTTCCCGGCATCTCCGGGAGATCGTTAATCGTTATCCGTGAATCGCGTTACAACGATTAACCATTAACGTTTAACTATAAACGCGCTTCGCGCACGAAGCAGAGCTGTTGAAGAGAATTGAACTCTCGACCTCTTCCTTACCAAGGAAGTGCTCTACCCCTGAGCTACAACAGCTTAATAAATTCAGAATTTTGAATTCAAAATTCTGTCACCATTAAGCCCCAGATATCTGATTTAAGATTCGAAATCTTTAATCTGAAATCCGTTGAGCGGGAGACGAGGCTCGAACTCGCCACCTATAGCTTGGAAGGCTATCGCTCTACCAAATGAGCTACTCCCGCTTATTCAATTTCGAATTCGGAATTCCCAATTCGACATTGTTTGTGGGGAAGAAAGGATTCGAACCTTTGAAGACATAAGTCAACAGATTTACAGTCTGTCCCAGTTGGCCGCTTTGGTACTTCCCCAATTGGTTTTTTCGGTGTGACGGTAATTTCCTCACCCAACCTAATCGGCCCGCCCGGTTCTACCAGTCGGACAGGGTGACGACCCTTCAAACCTTTTCAACATTTCTCAAGAACGACTTAAAAGCCCCGTTTTTGGCGGGGCTTTTGAAAAAGAGAGTGCAAAATTATACGGTTTTTTGGTTTAGACAATATCAGGATCAGGATTATTAGGATTTTGAGACCTGCCCGACTCCGACTCCGATCAGGCTGACGGCAGGCAGTAGTCAAAATTAAGCGTGATCCTGATCGAGTCGAATGGTCACAAAATGATAATGTCCTTCACCACCCCTTGGCCAAATTCTTTCTGGAAAACTTCCAATATGTGTGCTTTGTGAAGCAGGAAATCGTTTTTCATTGAGGGTGACTTGAACTCGACAAACAGAATTTTGTCTTTTATATAGACTTTTTTAGTGCGCTTCGCGATTGGGCCGCCAACCAAGCGTTCCCAGGAATTTATAAGTGTAGCCTCATTGAATTTAGATTCAATGCGGAAAGTGCCGAGCATCTGCCGCACGGCATCTCCGATTGTTTGAAACTCATTTGGTTTTTTGGCCATTGGGTAAAGGTAGTAGTTAGTAGTAAGTATTTAGTAGTTAGACTGATTATACTAAATACTAGGTACTAACTACTATTTTCCCTTCTTCCACTTCAAAAATTCTTGCTTTCACTCCTGCTTCTTTCAATATCTCACGACTACGGCCACTGCGGGCATCGGTGATGAAAATCTGGCCAAAACTTCCTTCTGATACTAACGACATCAATTTCACAATCCTGCTATCATCCAGCTTGTCGAAAATGTCATCGAGCAGTAAAAGCGGTTTCTTTTTTGTTGCTAGTTCAAGCACTTGAAATTCAGCTAGTTTGAGGCCTATTAAAAAACTTTTCTGTTGACCTTGCGAGCCGAATTTTTTCAATTCACCGGTATTAAGTGTAAACAAAAAATCATCGCGATGAATGCCCGAGGTTGTGCGCTGTAACATAATGTCGCGCTGTAAATTTTTCTTTAGCAATTCCGCAAAGTCAACTTCCTCCACATCGGAACGATAACCGATCGAAACACTTTCTTTTGCTTCTTTACCGGCTAATTGTTTATACCACGTTTCAAACAGCGGAAGATATTTTGTTAGAAATGATTTTCGCTTTGTGTGAATGAAGTTTGCAGCAGGAATTAATTTATCATCGTAGCTGTCGAGCAAATCCTGATCGACTGATCCGCGTTCTGAAAACAATTTCAGCATTCCATTACGTTGACGTAACAACTGGGTATACGTAATCAGGTTTTCGAGATACTGATGATCCATCTGCGAAAGCAGGCCATCGAAAAATTTTCTACGTTGTTCGCTTCCATCCCAGATCAGTTCTATGTCGTTTGGAGCAATTAGTACCAACGGGTACTTGCCAATGTGCTCTGCCATTCTTTTATAATCGGAGCCATCTTCACTCATCAGCTTCTTTGAGCCTTGAACAAATGAGCATAACACCTCGGTGCGATTCTTTTTGATCTGGAACTGTCCTTTAATAAAAAACTGGTTTTCACCCTGTCGGATGTTCTGGAGATCAGATGCATTCGAGGCGCTCTTCGTCAACGATAAATAATAGATAGCGTCTAATAAGTTAGTCTTTCCGCTTCCGTTTAACCCGAAAAGGCAGTTTACTTCTGGAGAAAGCTCAAGGGAGGCATCCCCGTAATTCTTGAAATTATAAAGCGTAAGTTTTTCGAGCTGCACAGTTAAAAATGGTGTTTTAGGCCCCCGAAGCTGAATTCAATGAATTGCCTTTGCTATTGCGCGATTCAGGGTTAATTTCGCAGTTCAGTTTACGAAAAATCAAAAATAGGGATATGCCTGCGACAACCAAAGCAAATAAACCCGAGCCTGCCAAGAAGGCCGATTCCAAAGCAGAGTTTTCAAAAGAAACGTATTTGTTCTGGTATGAAAGCATGTTGCTGATGCGCAAGTTCGAAGAGAAGGCGGGGCAGCTTTATGGTCAGCAGAAGATCAAAGGTTTTTGTCATTTGTATATCGGACAGGAGGCTTGTGCGGCCGGATCTGTATCAGCTCTACAAAAAGGAGATAAATATATTACTGCTTACCGCGATCACGCACATCCATTGGCGTTGGGTACAAGTCCCAATGCAATCATGGCTGAGCTTTACGGAAAAGCAACCGGGGTATCGAAAGGAAAAGGCGGTTCGATGCACATGTTTGATAAAGAAGTTGGGTTTGTTGGCGGTCATGGAATTGTTGGCGGACAAGTTCCGCTTGGTGCCGGATTAGCCTTCGCAGAAAAATATAACAAGACCGGCAACTTATGTATTTGTTACATGGGTGATGGCGCGGTTCGTCAAGGTGCGTTTCATGAAGCGCTGAACATGGCCATGCTGTGGAAGCTTCCGGTAATTTTTGTGATTGAGAACAACGGTTATGCCATGGGTACTTCGGTGAAGCGTTCATCGAATGTTACTGAGCTCTATACATTAGGTGAGGCATTCGATATGCCATCTGAACCGGTTGACGGAATGGATGTTGAAGATGTACACCGCGCAGTAGCACGCGCTGCTGAACGGGCACGTGCGGGTGAAGGCCCAACATTACTTGAATTCAGAACGTACCGTTACAAAGGTCACTCGATGAGCGATCCGCAAAAGTACCGGACAAAAGATGAAGTAGAAGGCTACAAGCAACGCGACCCGGTTGAGGTTATCCACAAGGCGCTACTTGACAAAAAGTTTGCAACCGATAAAGACATCGAAGCAATTAATCAAAAAGTTGCGGCTCAGGTTGAAGAAAGCGTGAAATTCGCGGAAGAATCTCCGTACCCGGAGGCAGCTGAAGCCTTTACGGATGTTTATCAAGAGCCTGATTATCCGTTGATTACTGATTGATCTCCCCTTTGTTTAGAATCGACTAATTATTAGTTTTGCGTCCCGCTTTTGAGCGGGATTATTTTTATCGTCATGGCCAAGAAAAAAGAGAACAAAAACGAATTACTTGAAAATCCTGATGCGCTGGCGGAGCGCCTGGGGAATGCTGAAAACTGGATGGAGCGCAACTCCAAAGCTGTTTTTGGAATTGTAGGGGTAATTCTTCTGGCAGTAGCTGGATATTTTGGATTTAACTATTACAAAAGATCACAGGATGCAGAAGCGCAGCCGCAGATGTTTCAGGCAGTATATTATTTTGAAGCCGACAGCTTAAGCCTAGCCCTGAACGGTGACGGTAACAACCTTGGTTTCTTAAATATCATTGAAGATTATAAATACAGCGAAGCTGCTAATCTTGCACATTTCTATGCGGGAGTTTGCTACCTCAAACAAGGTGACTTTGATGCTGCAATTTTATACCTCGAAGATTTCAGTGCGGATGACCTATTGGTTCAAGCAAGAGCGTACAGCCTGATTGGCGATGCATATATGGAAAAGGCTGAATACGAAAGTGCTGCTAAGTACTATGACAAAGCTGCGAATTACGAGCCTAACAAATTCTATTCACCAACCTACCTTATGAAGGCTGCCTTGGCATATGAGAAATTAAACCAGAACGATAAGGCGAAAGACGCATATTCAAAAATCATTACTGAGTTCTGGGATTCACAAGAGTATCAGAATGCGGTGAAGCTGAAAGCGAGATTGGAGACAAACTCTTAATTTTCTTACATTGATTTGAAAATTTGAAAATGAGATACTTTGAAAATTGCGAATGGGTCACTGTTCGCAATTTTTGTTTCAACTCGTTCCATTTTCAAATCTCTAAACCTGCTGTCAGCCTGAGCGAAGTCGAAGGCAAGCAGGTTATTGAATTTTCAAATCTTCAAATTATTAAATCTTCAAATTGATAGACATGGCAGGCTCACTTACTTCCGGAAAAATTAAAACTTCGAGTAATCTTTCGAAGAAGAAGTTTGCTCTTGTTGTTGCCGAATGGAATGAAGAGATCACGGAAGCTTTATATGAAGGTGCGCGTAACTCTTTGCTAGCGCATGGTGTAAAGAAATCAAACATCATTCGTAAAACTGTTCCCGGCAGCTTTGAGCTTACTCTAGGTGGACTTTGGATGGTTGAAAAAAAGGATATTGCCGCTGTGATTTGTTTAGGTTGTGTAATCCAGGGAGATACTCCTCATTTTGATTATATCTGCCAGGCAGTTGCTAATGGTATTACTGAAGTGAATATTAAAACCCGAAAGCCGGTGATCTTTGGCGTGCTCACTACCTTAAATCAACAACAAGCGATGGATCGTGCGGGCGGAAAACTAGGGAATAAAGGTGAAGAAGCTGCGCTGACTGCGATTAAGATGTTACAATTCTAGCCTTTGAGTTGACGCAAACAAAATGCGTTCTCCTAAAGGGGTTTTACAATAAACTAGCTATACAAATTTGTAAAAAAGAAGGGGCTAAACGCCCCTTCAATATTTTACGTTTTCGAATTATTAGTGCTTAAACACCACATAACCCAACGCTTCCTCATCCGTACCAGCTACCAATCCTTTTGAATAGATTGTATACACACCTTTCGAATCAAGCTTAACATTTGTAAAGGTTTGTAAAAGCGTATCATCGGATACAAGTCTCATTTCAAATGTATACGTTCCCGCGGCCATGCTTGTAAAGGCTGCAAAGTTGGTTGTACCTCTCGCTATCTCGTTAAATTTTCTTGCACTAAAGATGGTTGTAGCTCCACCCACGTTCGTGATTTTTACTTCGCCTGCATCATATGTAAAGTTAAGGAAGCGAACTTTCGTGAATCCCACATCGGCTGCTGCTAAATCATCGACAACGCGCTGAACAAAAGGAGCCGGTGTATTGGCGACACCATTAATCGTTTGAGGTGTATTGATCACGAAGTAAGAATAATTCGTACCGGAGACAAGCGCATTTCGGTTTGTTGCTAAGTTTGTTCCGGTTTCCAAATCAGCAGCTGTTACTAGTCTAAGAGGACCAGCAGGCGCATTCGTGGTTACCGAATTATAAAACTTGCCATTAGTGGCCGCTTCATACCGAACGGTGTCTTTGGGAGTAGCAACATTATCCAATTTTACCTGAACGCGTGGTCCGCCCGGGATAACGTGGAATACGGTTATCTTAGAAGTTAACTGAGTTACCGTAGCAACCGGTGTTGGATAATCAGGCTCTGAACAACCAGTCCAGAGCATCGCCAGTAACACCACTAATACTTTATATGTCTGTTTCATATCTTTAAAATTTAATCATTAGAAAATATACCGCACGCCAAACTGCATTCTCCAGATCGATGTAGCATTCACTACCTGCCATGCTTCTTTGTTTGTATTGTCGAAGCTGTAGATCGGTCTTCCTGTATTGTTCGCACCTTCGTAGCCTTCAAGCTTCAAGAGATTATACGCACCATTCGCTACAAAGAAATCACGTCCGTTATCCTGGTTAATCAGGTTGCCGAAATTTTCAATGTCGAGTGTTACCTGAATTGTGTGTTTACGGTCTTTTACTTTTGTAAAGAACTCATGCATAAAGCGAACATCAAATCTGTTTTCCCATGGTGTTCTGGCTCCATTTCTGCGAGCATAATCCCCACGGTGTGAGCTCAGGTAATCGTCACGATCAATAAACGCATTTAATTGATCCCAGATTTCACTTGGTGTACGGGTATCGGTTGCAGTTGCAGGTACTAACAAAATCTCATTCTTCTGTTTGGGAACGTATACCAGGTCATTTCCAAAAGCACCGTCACCATTCAAGTCACCATTGATCATGTAAGAGAAAGGCGAACCTGATTGACCATTGTAGAATACCGAGATGGTAGTTGCCATAAAGCCTAGCCACTCCTTACGGTAGGATACATTACCTAACACGCGATGCCTGAGATCCCAGGCCGAGTAACTTACAAACTGATCGTTTGAATAACCTGGAGTAGGATTAAATTCCCAACCAGACAATGCCGTAGTATTTGTTCCGCTGTTAACATCCCTGGACTGGCCATAGTTATATCCCAGCATCGCAAAGAAACCATTACTCCAGGAACGTTGCAGTTGACCAGTCAAGCTATATTGATAGCCCTTGTTTGTGTTATTGATCAGTAAAATGTTTTGGAATTTACTGTTTGCCAATGCAGCGGTATGGCGTGGACGACCATCACCTGTTACTTTTTCTGTCGGGTTCGTTAAGTTGATATTCTCGTAGTTAATCTCGTTTAGTGTTTTTGTATAAATACCTTCTACGGTTGCCGTGATCTCAAACGGTAACTTGAAATCGTACGCTAAGTTAAACCTGAGGTTTTGTGGCAACTTAAAGTTAGGCGACATCAGGTTAACTTCTGAAGTAGGAATATTTTGAAGTTCCTGCTCAATTCTTGTGCGAACAGCCGGATCATCAATTCCAACATTCAACTGATCAGCCCAATATTCTTCCAGAATTCTTTCTCCGTTACCATAAATAGGCACTGAAGCGCCTCTGCTTCCTCTTATATCAAGTGTTGCCAATGATGCACCTGAGTTGGTGTATTGATTGGCAATCCATACAAATGGAATTCTGCCGGTGAAAATCCCAACTCCACCTCGCAATTGGCGTGTTTTCTCTTCGTTCATGCTCCAGTTAAACCCAATGCGTGGCGACCATAATAATTGACCGCTTGGCACATCGCCTGTGCGTAAACCATATTCACTGAAAAGAAGCGGGTTAGCCGATGGCTTATCAATAAAGATTGGAATATCAAGGCGTAAGCCAGCTGTGATCTTCACGTTGTCTGTAGCCTGGAATTCATCCTGTGCATAAAAACCAGTCTGTAAGAATCGAAGTGTTACTGCTTTAAACCTGTCGTTATAATAATCGAGCGAATACGCTACCCGAAGGCGATCGGTGCTTGTGCTTGACACATCGAATGCATTGTTATTGAAGCTGGTTAACGAACCGTATTCGTAATGACCGTTATAGCGGTTCACAAACGAGTTAAAAATCTTATAGTATTCGTTGTGGGTACCAAATGTAAATGTGTGCTTGTCTTTGAACACAGTAAAGTTGTTAGTGATCTGAAGAATGTCCTGGCTTTTCAAGTTACCCTGAGAGCTTCTTTGGCCACCGGCACGAATAATTCTATTATTTCCAATGTTGATATCAATGTGCGGCAAAAGGCCTTGCGCATTTTGTGCCGATACGTTCCGGTTGTCATCTACCGTTGTCCAGCCGGCAATAAACCGGTTTGAAGTATTGGCTGAAAAACGACTGTTGATCTCAAGAATCGTAGAGTTGTTAATATATTCTGTTAAGAAGCCATTTTTTGAGAACTCCAGCACATTTTGTGAACGAAGCAATTCATCTTGTGTTGCCTTAACATAGTTGTGGCGAATTGTTAACTGATGATTATCATTAATGTTCCAGTCAATCCGGGCAAATATTTTATTATTCTCGGAAACTGGTGTGAACTTACCAAATGTTCCTGGGTTATAATTAAATCTCGCCAGCAATGTATCCGTAACAGCTTGTGCTGTTTCAATCGAAATGTTTGAAACATCCGAAGGTACGTTGGAACCGAAGGCTGTAAGTGCTGCTTGTGAAACCAGGTTAACCGTAAATGGTGTTTCGCCTTTCTGATGCTCATAGTTACCAAAGAAGAAAAGTTTGTTCTTGATAATCGGAGCGCCAAATCGCACACCATATTGCTGATTTAAAAAGGGAGCCTGAGTTTGACGATTCTCTCCCAACGTTTTGCCGGCTGATTTCTCACTGCGCGTAAAGAAGTACGCTGAAGCTTCAACCTGGTTTGTTCCGCTTCTGGTAACTGCGTTAACGCCACCTCCTGAAAAGGAACCTTGTGTTACATCATAAGGAGAAACAACGATAGCAATCTCTTTAATCGCATCTAAGCTTACAATTTCAGTACCTGCATTTGAGCCAGGCTGTCCGCTTGAATTGAGTCCGAAAGCATCATTATTAACTGCACCATCAATCGTAACGTTGTTGTAACGACTGTTTTTACCTGCAATAGATGTTCCACCATTACCTAAGCCAGACGCTGCCTGTGGGGTAAGCCGGGTGAAGTCGTTAATGGATCGGGCAATGGAAGGGTTTCGTTCAATGGTTTGTGTTGAAACATTTGTGGCAGCTCCGGTTCTTCCGGAGTTGATAATATCATCTTGCCGACCAGTTACAACAACCTCATTAAGCGTTATATTATCTTCATTTAACTTGGTAGTTACACCCTTGTTTTCACCCAAGGCTAACGTAAACTCCTTCTCTTCGACCGTTGTGTATCCTGTAAAAGAGATCGTTAAAGAATAAGGTCCTCCTACCCGCACGTTGGGAAAGTAGTACCGAC
Organism: Cyclobacteriaceae bacterium; assembly: GCA_965227265.1. Lineage (GTDB taxonomy): Bacteria > Bacteroidota > Bacteroidia > Cytophagales > Cyclobacteriaceae > UBA2336. Next base: position 3,116,806 of record OZ245738.1, read on the forward strand.
CATCAGCGTTTGTCATAACTCCATACCGCGTTCCGGTAGGCTTGTGAACAGCAACCACAGATGCTCCTGGCAATTCTTCGCCTTTCAAATCCGTGACTTGTCCATTAATGGCAGATGTTGTAACGCCTTGTGCTAGTGCTGCCGAGCCGACCAGCAATGCAAAGGCCGTTAATAGTAAAATTCTCCTCATAGTTTAATTGGGTTTTTAGGTGGCTTTTTTGGATACACAAAACTAAACCTTTGCCTTCGATTCCAGTTTACAGCAGGTTTAAATCTGACACCAAATTGTTTACAATGATTTAACACAGTTCATACGTCACTTATGGGAAAAGGCTGTAATTCCCTGACACATACCGGTTTATTTTTTTTCGATTTTGAGATCAATTCTGGCTGAAACTCGCCCAAATTATTTGCGGATTGTAATCATCTGCGCACGATGAACATGGACAACACGTATTCATCATCCTGTAATAAGATTATCTACAGGGTAGAGCGCGCAAGCGGTTCGGCACGATAATTTCTAGGCTGGCAGAACGTTGTTGACCGTGCGGAAAGAAATAACGTTCTTTCCGCACATTAAAATGAGCATTTTGTGCCGATGCGAAACTGGGGGATAATTTTGGGAATGTGCTTGCTCGTATGTTTTGCGGGCACACATGTTCATGCCCAGAAAGTGAAGCCAAAACCTGAGCCGGAAAAGGACAAACCCTCCCTTACCCAAAAAGTTTCCAAGCGTGTGATGAAGCTTGTGAAACAAAACCCCGGAGATACAATTGTCGATCAGAAATCAGAATCCGGTTTTCGGCAGTACCAGGGGAAAATTATTCGGAAGATAACTATTAACCATATCGGTTTTGAACGCAATATTAATGACACTACTAAATATAGAGTCGTAAACACCGTAACGCGCGTTGCCAATTCACTTCACGTTGATACAAAGGAACAAGTGATCCGTAATAATTTATTTTTCAGAGCAAACCGGCCGCTTGATCCATACAAGCTTGCAGATAATGAACGTTACCTGCGTGATCTTCCCTTCATCCTAGATGCACGTATTGCCGTAAAGCCCGTACGCGGTAATCGTGATCAAGTAGATGTTATCGTTTACACGCGAGATGTATTCAGTATTGGCGGGAGTGTTTCCGCTAAATCAAAAACGAGTGTACAGTATAGAATTTACGATGCAAACTTAAGTGGCTGGGGACAGCGCACAGAATACAGAGGGGTTGTTGACTATGATCGTGCTCCGGTTTTCGGACATCAATTTCTATACAGCAAGAATAGTATTAAAGGAACACTCATCAATGGAACAATTTCCTATACACAACTTAATACCGGAGTGAGCAAAGGTCTGGAAAATGAAAACTCATTATACTTTAAACTTGATCGTCCACTGGTATCGCCTTATACGAGATGGGCAGGCGGGCTAGAGTTAAGTCGCAACTGGTCGGCAAATGTTTTCAGTGTTCCTGAACCCGACTTCAGGAGTTACACCTATTACATCAAAGATGTTTGGGTTGGTTACAACATTGGTATCAAGAATAAAGCTGAGAATCGGAACCGTTATTTTGTTGGCCTTCGCGGATCAGAGCAAACATTCAGTCATCTTCCCTTACAAGAAACCGGTGAAGACACACTTATCTATAGAGATGAGCGCTTCGTGCTTGGGCAGTTTACATTTTATAATCAAAACTTTTACCGGACCAAGTATGTGTATGGCTTCGGCAGAACAGAAGACGTTCCCTACGGTACACGGGCATCAATATTGTTTGGTCAAACCAAGCAACGTAATAGCGTACGGCCTTATGCCGGGGCTGAAATTGAACGATCCGTTTTTCAAAGAAGTGGTGATTTTTTTCAGTATGGACTACGGGTTGGAGGGTACACACGCGAAAAGAAGCTTGAAGATGTTGTGTTGTTAGCATCCGCAAGTATGTTTAGCAGATTGATGCTTTGGAAAGGATTAAAGATTCGTCAGGCCGTGGGTGGAAGTTATACCAGTATTTTCAACCAGCACGATTCATTTCCGTTACGAATCGATAATAATGAGCTGGGGATCGAACGGTTTAAAGGCGACAGCACAACCTGGGGTACACAACGGTTAAGCTTAAACGTTGAAACGGTTGTGTACATTAAACCAACATTTCTTGGTTTTCATTTTGCACCTTTTGTTTTTGTGGATGCAGCATCTGTTGCTCCGAAAGGAGAAGTACTGATCAAACAGAAACCTTACTTCGGAATTGGTGGCGGTGTTCGTACGCGAAACGAAAACCTTATCTTCGGAACCGTTGAGCTTCGGATGTTCTACTTTCCGCGCATTCCTGCTGAAGCTGATTTTTCAAAATTCAAAATTACTGTTTCGAGCAACCTGCGTGTGAAGTTCAGTTCTTCGTTTGTAAAGGCACCTGCGTTTGTAACGTATAATTAACGTTTGTGAAAAAGTTACTCATTATCCTTGCCAGCATTATACTAATTGCAATTTCTATAGTTGTTCATTACTGGATTAACACTCAGCCAATTGCTATTATTAAAACAGCTCCGGCCAAACTCAGTGAGCTACCTGAAACCAATCGAAAAATCATTCAATTTGTTACAGATCAGGGAAGAAGAATAGCCCCCACGTATGATACAGCCGTTTGTACGGAATTTGTTATTCAGATAATGGAACACTTTCAATCGTTAACCCGAGACGAACGAAAACTCATTCGCATTATCACCGATAAAAATCTTGTTGAATTGATTGAAAACAACTCTGCAATAATAAAAGGATTGCAAACTGCTTTACTCTTAAAAAATAAAGGCATACCTGTTGAACGAGCAACCGATGTCCTGCCCGGTGACTTTGTACAATTCTGGAATATTTATGGGAAGTCTGCTTATGGACATTGTGGTGTCGTCCATACAATAGAGTCCGGAAAAAACATTACGGTCTATTCATCCCATCCTGTTACAAAAGGTTATGGAATTCAAAAATTCACCTGGCCCGATAAAGTATTTTTTGCTCGCATGAATAATGAATGATCTTAATGCTTTATTATTCGCTAACCTTAATTCCCAGCGAAGCTATCCAGGCATTGATTGCCTTTAGCTCTTCACCGGTAACTTTCGCATCGGGATTCAGCCATAAATAACTATTGATTGGCATATGCCCTTCTGCTATCTCTTCGGAAATCTCTTCCAGTTTATGACTGGCGCGCTTAGGCTCATAAGTTTTAAATTCAGAAAAATCAAGCTCATCCTTGCCTTCTTTTATATGTGAGGCCATCCACCAGCCGATCGGCTGTACATACACATACCATGGATATTGCGTGTTATTGCTGTGACAATCGTAACACTTTTTTACCAGCGTTTCATGCACTCCCGCAGGTAATGCATAAGCCCTGGAAATATCATTTTCGGAAAGTGTATTGGATTGATTCTTCGTTGGCTGCATAATCTGCATGAGCAGTATGACGACCAAAAGGCCAATCAAAATCTTTTTAGCCATATTCGTGTGTTTAGGGTAATGAAAAATAACTCCGTTCTTGCGGTTTTCCAATGCCCGGCTTACCTTGTTCGAACCAACCAAGCCCCTATGAGAAAGATCTTTGTCATTAGTTGCATAGTCGTTACTGCGCTTATTCTTTTATGGGCGTATTACTGGATTGAAGCTTTATTCGCTTTTGTAATCGTTGGTCCGCTTATCTACATGGGTTTTGTGGACATGGCGCAAAGCCGCCAGGCAATCCGGATAAACTTTCCGTTGCTCGGAAGACTTCGGTACGTGTTCGAAGACATGCGTCCAAAAATTCAACAATACTTTGTTGAGTCTGATACAGACGGTACACCGTTAAACCGTAACGAACGCTCTGTTATTTATCAGCGCGCCAAGAAACAAGTTGATACCATTCCATTCGGAACACAGCTTAACGTATATGCTGAAGGATACGAATGGATGACGCATTCAATAAATCCACAAGATCACAACAAGCTTGATCATAGTCCGCGCGTTCGCGTGGGTAATAAAGATTGTAAACAGCCGTATGATGCCAGTATACTAAACGTATCTGCTATGAGCTTTGGCTCCCTCAGCCCCCAGGCAATCGAGTCATTAAACCTGGGTGCTAAGATTGGCGGCTTTGCACATAACACCGGTGAAGGCGGGATCAGTCCGTATCACCTCAAACATAGTGGTGATCTTATCTGGCAAGTTGGAACAGGATATTTTGGTGCGCGGGACACGAATGGAAATTTTTCTCCGGAAGTATTTCAAAAGAATGCAATGCGTCCGCAAGTGAAGATGATCGAGATCAAGCTTTCACAAGGCGCGAAGCCTGGACATGGTGGGATTTTACCGGCTAAGAAAAATACGCCCGAGATTGCAGCCATCCGTGGTGTACAAGCAGGCACAACCGTCTTTTCTCCACCCTATCATAGTGCGTTTAATACGCCACTTGGACTGATCCAGTTTGTAAAACAATTGCGCGACCTGTCCGGTGGAAAACCGATCGGATTTAAGCTTTGTGTTGGAAAGAAAAGTGAGTTCCTCGCAATTTGTAAAGCGATGGTTCAGCTTAACATCTATCCCGATTTTATTACTGTTGATGGTGGTGAAGGCGGAACCGGTGCAGCACCTCCTGAATTTACAAACTCAGTAGGTATGCCGTTGTTAGATGCATTGGCATTCGTGGATGATGCCTTACGTGGCTTTGGAATCCGGGAGCATATTAAAATTGATTGCTCAGGAAAAATTCTCACGGGTTTCAACATTGTTCGAGCAATGGCGCTTGGTGCAGATTTTTGTAACAGTGCTCGTGCCATGATGCTGGCGTTGGGTTGCATCCAAGCATTAGAATGTAATAAAAACACCTGCCCTACCGGGGTAGCGACACAAGATCCATACTTCACAAAAGGTCTTGTAGTGGAAGATAAGAAAGAGCGTGTAGCCAACTATCATAAGAACACCGTAGGAAGTTTTGTGGAGCTTCTTTCGTGCGCAGGTCTTGCACACCCGGAGGAAATCAACCGCGGCCATGTTTACCGCAGAGTGTTTATGAACATGGTGAAGACCTACGAAGAAATTTATCCTCCGCTTCCGGAAGGATGTTTGCTTGATGGCGGGGATGCCCCGATTGAATATGAATCGTATTTGAATAAGGCGACTGCTGAAGCATTTTAATAGTCAACAGTCCACGGGTTTACGGTCGACTGTTAAGCTGTGGACTGTTTAAACTGTGGACAATTTTTTCTATCTTTGCAAAACCTTTTTTGCAGCGTGATCCGAAAATTTTTTCCGCTCGATAAGAATTATGTGCTTGAACAGGCACAGCTATCTCTCCAACATTCTCTGCTGGAATACCTCGTTGACTTCGTTAAGGTGCAGTACATGCTTCAGTATAATTCACTTGGGCTTGTGGATGAAACTGTGCAGCGCATTGAAAGCCATCATACAGATGAATACAGTAAGCTAAACGATTTGTACATTAACCTGATGGGCATTTTCAGGTTTCGGAATTATCATGACAATCAATTAGCGTTTGTTTTTGACGGACGTGACCCATTTGAAAAGTATTCAGATGAGTGGCAAATTGAATTTAAGAACTGGTCGCGCGAGCTTTGCCAGCATAAGAACTTTATCTGGGGTGTATTGGAGCTAACGGTATTCTATCCCAAAGAAGATGAGGCTCAGTTTATTGGAAACAGGCTGAATGCTTTTGTTACGCAATTTTTTGAATTAAAGATCCATCCCCAAAAAGGGATTCTTAAAAAGAATATTGCCTGATTATTTATCTTTACCTTGAGGCTACATCCGTAATTTGTTATATTATTAATCACTAACTATGAAAAAACTATTCAATCTAAATCTTCTATTGCTTGTCTTGAGCGTATTTATTTTATCTGCCTGCGGAGACGATGATGATAAGGTTAAAACAACAGGTGAGTTCACGTTAAGCGATGAGACTACAAAAATCTCCAGCGGCATTTTCGTGTACGATACGAGCCCAAACACCGATGATGATGGAGATGGATACCATCGCAACCAATTAATTTTCCTTGGAACCGGCTTGAAAATCACGGGGTCGGGTAACGAAGCAGAGATCGTAGGAGAAGGGAATATGCTTGAGCTTTATATTAATAACGAAGCCGAAGCACTGCAAACAGGAACCTATACCTGGCAGGCTGAAGGGAATGAGCAGCCTTTCGATTTATGGGGCGGATATCTCACAACAGATGTAAATACCGGTAATGAAGTTTCTTATCGTTTAGAGGCTGGTACTGTTGTAGTAACAAAATCAGGAAGCGCTTTTAAAATTACTTTTACCGGAGCGGCCTACATTGATGAAGATGATGAAGGTGACAGACAAAAATTTGGGCTTCCTCCTTTCATCGTAACCGCGGAATTTTCAGGAAAGCTTAAGCAAATGGCGTTTGACTTCTAAATCATTCGTTCTTGCAATTAATCTTCATTACGAAATATAAAAAAGGCTTTCGGAAAGCCTTTTTTATTTCATCAACACAATGAGTTTCTGCATACGTTTCTTTTTGCAGAATAGCTATCGCCTGATTCCGAATTTTTCAAAGCTCTTCACTTCACCTTGTTGAACGTCAAGGTTTGTAACCTGAGCGCGGGGCGGGCCTTGTCTGCACCACTCAACAAATCTTTTTATGCTCTCCTCATCACCTTCTGCTTCTATGAGCACACTGCCATCCGATTGATTTTGAGCAAATCCTCTAACATTTAATTGGTCTGCAATTTCTTTCGCTGATGCTCTGAAGAAAACTCCCTGAACTTTTCCGTTAACGATAATGCGGAGGGATTTCATGCATGCTAAAAAATATATTCTGTGCTTAAAAACAACGACTCGCGGTTCTTGATAATTGTGCTGATCAACTGCTTGTTCTCTTCGGTTGTTTTAGTTGCGACCAACGTACGGATTGAAAACACACGCAAGGCATCCTGCACCGATAGCGTTCCTTCAGCCGAATCCTTTCTTCCGTTAAACGGAAATGAATCCGGGCCACGCTGGCTTTGTGTGTTAAGGTTAATTCTTCCGACCTGGTTCGAAAAAATATCAATCAGCTTCGCAATGGTTTTAGAATCGTTTCCAAAAATACTTACTTGCTGTCCGAAGTTGGAGTTGATTACATAGTGCATCGGTTCCTCCACATCATCGAAAGGAATAATCGGAACTACCGGTCCAAATTGCTCTTCATAATAAATGCGCATTTTATCATTCACCGGATATAGGACAGCCGGATAGAAGAATGTTTCGTTTGTTTCCCCGCCATGCTCGTTCATGATCTTCGCGCCATGTTTTTTCGCATCCTCGACTAATTCTGTCAGATATGTTGTTTTACCTGGTTCGGGTAATGGGGTTAGATTAACTCCAGTGTCCCACGGCATGCCGGGTTTAAGTTTCTTCACTGCATCGTTAAACTTTTGAATGAACTGATCAACAATGCTGCGGTGAACGTATAAAATCTTTAACGCGGTGCAACGCTGACCATTGAATGATAATGACCCGGTTATACACTCGCTCACGGCAATATTTAAATCCGCATCCGGAAGCACAATCGCTGGATTTTTTGCGTCCAATCCCAAAATAGCTTTTAACCTATGTGGTTTCGGGTGAAGTTTCTTCAAATCGTTCGCGCCTTTGTTTGTTCCGATGAATGCAAAGACATCCAATCTTCCACTCTCCATTAAAGAGCCAACCGTTTCTCTTCCCTTGCCATAAATGATATTAATAACACCTTTCGGGAAACTATCACGGAAAGCTTCTAGCAGAGGTTTAATTAACAACACTCCATACTTCGCAGGTTTAAACACAACGGTGTTGCCCATGATCAAGGCTGGCAAAAGTGTAGTGAATGTTTCGTTCAGCGGATAATTGTAAGGGCCCATGCAAAGCGCAACGCCTAACGGTACGCGCCTGATCTGCGCCATGAATCCTTGGTCTTCAACAATCTTGGCAGAACTACGATCGGTATCTTTTAATGCCTTGATTGTATCCACGATGTAATCACACGTACGATCAAATTCTTTCTCGGAATCTTTCAATGGCTTACCGATCTCCCACATCAGCAGCTTGACAACTTCTGTACGCTTTTCGCGCATGCGTGCTAGAAAAGTTTCCACGTGTTCAATGCGATCTGCTACGGACATCATTGGCCATTCACCTTTACCAAGGTCATGTGCCTTTACCGCAGCATCAAGGGCTTTCATAGCTTCAGCAGCGTTAAGCAACGGTGTGCTTCCAATAATCTTCTGCTTATACCCTGAGCCTTCTTTTACAAAAACCGGACTCATCACCGGAGCAAGTTCACCCGACCATGTTTTGAGCTCACCCTCAATCAGGTATTCGCGTTGCTCGATGTAGGCATCAAGTTTATACGCTTCAGGGATTGCAGTTGCTTCGGGGAAAATGTTAGCCAACGGATTACTCATAATTTTATAGTCGATGGTCGATAGTTTTTATAGTCTATAGCAATCAGTTAGCTGATCACAATTTTTGTTCCGGAAGAAGTTCCGATTCTGTCTGCTCCCGCTTCAATCAAAGCAACTGCTTGCTCACGTGTTTTTATTCCTCCCGATGCTTTAATTCCAACTTCAGCTGGCAGCACACTTCGCATCAACGTAATATGTTCAACCCTTGCTCCTGCTGGTGCCAGACCTGTAGATGTTTTTACAAAGTCTGCGCCTGCATCGGCACATAGTTTACACGCCTCCACAATCTCCTCCTCTGAAAGATACGCGGTTTCGATAATAACTTTGAGTAATTTTTGGTGATCGTGGGTGAGCTTACTGCACTTGGCCAGTTCGATTTTTGTCCAGGGAATACCGGTTTTGAATGATGTGATGTTCCAGACTACATCAACTTCATCGGCACCGTTGTCGATGGCACGTTTGATTTCATCAAGTTTGGTTTCGGTCATGCTGTATCCCAACGGAAATCCCGCAACCGTTATTAATAGAATATTGTCTTTTGCAATTTCACGCTTCGCGCGTTTAACCCAGAACGGTGGAACGCAAACGCCTAACAACTTATGCTCACGAGCTTCATCCACAAGCTTGTCAATATCTTTTATTGACAGCGTTGGACTTAAATTAGTATGCTCGATGTAAGAGGCAAGGTTCATCGGATCGAAGTTACGATGAACTGGTGAATTGGCAATTAATGCCGGATCTCACATTCCTTGCAAAATTTCAGTTTACCTGCTCGGTGTTTTTTAGGCTTGCGCTTATGTCCGAAGTAAGAGGGATCTGAATATTGTGGCTTGGACATTTCTTTTTCGGCTCTATTACGATCTTTAACAACAGCTCGCATCCGCGATTCGTGTTCAGCCATCGCATTGTGTGTAGCCTTAAGGGATTTTTTACTCTTGCCTTTCTTTTCCGGTTGATAATCTTCCGATGGAAAATATGGGCTCAACGAACTGGATTGTTGCTGACTGCTCTTAGTCTTCTTCTGTTTCTTTTTCGATTGTGCAACAGAAACCGTGCAAACACACAACACCAGCAAGATGATCAGGGGGATTCTTGACATAGTACAAAGATATTGGTTGTGAACTAAACTCGTTGAGCGACTTAAAATTGTTTAAGCAGTCGATTCAAATCGACAAGCGGCCAATTCTTGGCGCTAATCCGTAAAGAAATGGTAAGACAAGATGGAGACAATGAATACGGCAATAACCAGCAGCACATAACCAAATATTTTGGCCCGGGTAAAATATCCGCGAACTGGCATATTATCCTTCATAGCTATTCGGTGCTGATGAGTGTAAAAACATTACAGAAAAGATAGATCAAACCTGAAAGGGCCATCAGGTACGCGAAAACTTTCGCGCGAACAAAGTAGGCATGAGCCGATAATGTCTTTTTCATCTGGGTTAGAGTCAGGTGTTAAAGTATAACTTCAATTACGACCCAAAAGTTGTTCTTGGAAGCAGTTAATTCGGTCAAGCGGCCAAAAAGTGCCTGAAATAGCGGATTAAGGAGTTAGAAGAAATCAGCCTTTTACCACATTTCCGATAATCTGGAGCTTTTCGAGTGTTGGCGATGGCCGGCCTCCGCGAGGCTCAATGGTAACGGCAAAGGTTGCTGCGCCACCCATATCCTTCATGCGGATCAATCCATTGGAGTCAACATCAAACACTCCGGCATCAACAGGTTTGCCATCCACCATTGCCCAAAGCTGGTACTGATTTTCCTGCGCAAGCTGTTTCATGTCCTGAATACTAAGATAAACTTCTTTCGTTTGCTCATTCCAATAGACAGATGCCAAGGCAGATGATTTATTAGGATCTTTCATAACAACCCGCGTAAAGTTCGGGTTGTCGGTTATGAGCATATCCTGTTCGATCTTATCGATACGCGTGTTAACGGTATTATAATCCTGCGCCATCTGGCGATTTTGTGCGATGAGTGTTGTAAGATTTTTTTCACTGGCTTGCCATCTTCCATGATATTCATACGCCATGTACGATGAAATAAGTGCAAGCACGATCGATGCGGCAGCAGCATACTTCCAGGTAGCAGTTTGCATTACCACAACCTTGGCTTCAGGCTTATTAAACTCAAGCTTATTCAACAACTCGGTTTTAACGGAAGCACGCGGCTGCATAGCCGTTTTCATCAAAAGCTGTTCCTGCGCTTCTTCAATCAGCGCAAGCTCTTTCCGCAGTTCGGGGTATTGCACAAGATTCTTCTCCACGGCTGTTCGTTCAGCTGCTGAAAGGTCACCGAGTGCATAAGCCTCAAGTATTCCGGACGATATGTATTCTTCTATGTTCAAGCTTTTAAAATCACACGTAGTTGTTTCATCGCTAACCGCAACCTGGTCTTCACCGTGCCCAACGGAATGTTAAATTCTTCCGCCAGTTCCGATTGTGAATAGCCTTTAAAATATAACTGATCTACTATAAATCTTTGGTCTTCTGAGAGAACATTTAGAATTTCCTTTACACCAATCCCTTCTATCTTCTGCTCTGAAAATTCCCGTTTGTTCACTCCACTTACGAAATTCTCAAGTCCCCCGGTTTTGTTTTCGCGACTTATTTCTTTGGAGCGGGTTTTATCAATCGCTTGGTTTTTGGCCAGGTTAAGCATCCACGTGAACAGACGGCCTTTGGCAGCATCGTAGCTTTCGATCTTATCCCAAATCTTCAGGAAGATATCTTGTAATACTTCTTCGGCAATTTCTTCTTTTCGGATAATCCGGAAAACCGCTCCATATAATGCACCCGAGTAATTATCATAGAGATACTCGAACGCAGCCTTATCCTTCGAGCGGAGCCCTGCGATGAGCGTTGATTCTTCAATATGAGTGGCGGAAGTTCCGATAACTGAATTGTACGACAAGGTGTCTTGTTTCAAATATAACAGTAAAACATGTTGATTGTTTAACCGCTCAAATTGTTTCCATCCGTCTGACCTCCCTTAAAGGTATTCTGTCTGGCAAAGGTACTTATTTACCTCCTATTAAGGTAAAACAACCCGCTTATGTGGAAACCAATAAATCCAATCGTTTGCGCAACTGCGTAAGTGACCCAATAAACCATTATACAAGTATGAAAGTTACAACCAAAATGAAAGTGCTGAGTGCAGCATTCGTGGTTGCCCTTGCATCAGGTGCTTACCTGATCGCGGCTGACCACATTGATGCCCCCGGAGTTACCGGTGCAGGATCCGCAAGCTTGGGTTCTGATATTACCGATGTGTACGCCTTTGCGAATGGCGACAACATGGTGTTTGTCGTAAACACACAAGGCTTACTATCACCTGCAGCAACCGCTTCTGCAACCTTCGATGAAGAAGTGATGCTGGAGATTAACATCGACAACGGTGCAACAAAAGATCACATTGAAGACCTTGTTATCCAGGCAACGTTTAAAGATGGGAAAGTTCACATTCACGGACCGAAAGCTCCTGTTACAAAAGGCTTAACCAGCACACTGGTAAGCGGAACAACCGTAAGTGCAGACATTACTGAATACGGTGATGCTCCGGTTATCGGAACTGACGGTGGCGTAAAAGTATTTGCCGGCCCACGTGACGACCCATTCTTCTTTGACCTTACTACGTACAAAGAGATCATTGCCGGAACAGCAACGATGTTCGACAACCCGGGTGCAGATACATTTGCCGGAACAAACGTAATGTCATTGGTAGTTGAAGTTCCTAAGTCACAATTAGGTACAGGCACCATCGATATCTGGGCTACTTCTAACCGCAAAAACTAATCTGAAAACAACATGAAAAAGATATTCAATTATTTAGCAACCATCGCACTGATCGGAGGAGCTTTTGCTTTCTCATCGTGCAGCGATGATGACGATGACAATGATAATACTCCTGCAACAACATACACGCAGGAAGATCAGATGGCCAGACCTGCAATTAACACTGTGTTTATTGCCTCCGGTGCACCGAAAGATATGTTTAACGAAGCGCTTCCTTCAGCTATGGGTGCTGCCTATGCAACAGCATTTGCAACCCGTCTTGATGCCTTGAATGGTGTAACGTATCCGGGCAATGCATTAGGTCAGGACCGCGCAACGTTTGCCGGTTTATTGGCAACCGATGTGTTGAACGTAAAACTATCAGGAACTACAACATTCTTTGACGGAACAAACGTACTCACCGGTCGCGCATTGGCAGATGATGTAATCGATACCGAGCTGTTGCTCATTTTCGGTGGAACTGCAGGGACTAGCAATGCCGGTTTAACCAGCGATAACGTGGATGCAAACGATAAGGCGTTTTTAGGAACATTCCCTTACCTCGCTGCTCCGTTTTAATATTTGACCTCACGTTGAGTTTTGGGAGAATCTATTTCGATTCTCCCGGCTCTCAGCGGAAATCAACCAACCTCATTATGAAACCAATTCTGTTTTTTCTTGCCGGCCTGATATTACTTTCTTCCTGTAGTGAAGAAAAAAAGGCAATTGTTAATCCTGCTGATTATGAAACGTACTTAACGTTTCAAAAAGCCGCCAGCAAGTATTCGCTTGATGACGACATGGCTTTCTGGAAAGAACGTTTGCAGCGCATGCCGAAAGACGAAGCTTCAAAACGCAAGCTTGCCGGATTGCACGCAGCAAAATTCAAGGCAACGGGATTAGTAGAAGAATTAAAAATTTCCGACAGCATTTATCATGAATTATTAAAAACCGCGACAACCGGAAGGGTTGGTTTGTTCTTAGGTCTTGCTCAAAATTCTATTACTCAACATCAATTTAAACAGGCTGGAATTTATGCCGATTCAGCATTCGCCCTTGGTGAACGTAAACCAACTGTATTGTTAGTCTCCGCTGATATTGCACTCGAACTGGGCGATTATCCGAAAGCACATCATGTTTTAAATCAGTTCGTTAATAAAAAATCTTTTGCGCACCGGATTCGCCAAGTTAAGGTGAAGGATCAACAGGGCGATCTTGATTCCGCTATCCTGATCATGGAAGCTGCCCACGAACGTGTAAAAGGAAACAAAGATCTTTATTGCTGGTCACTCTCTAATTTGGGTGATATGTACGGTCATGCCGGAAGGATTGAAGATGCATACAAAGCTTACATTTCTGTTTTACAAAAAGATCCTGCATATGATTATGCATTAAAAGGTATAGCCTGGATCGCGTTATCCAACGATAAAAACTTTACTGAAGCCAAACGTATTAATCATTCGCTTGCTTCGCGCAGCCGCATGCCGGAGGCACATTTAATGCTTGCAGAAATCGCGGAGCTCGGAAACAACGCTACTGAAAAGCAAAATCAGCTTCAGCAGTTTATCAGCCTTACCGATAACGAAGGTTATAGAACCATGTACGCGAAATACCTCGCACATATCTATGCCGAAGAATTAGATCAGCCGGCTAAAAGTCTTGCTATAGCGGAACAGGAAATTAAAAACCGGCCAACGCCTCAATCGTACGATTTGAAAGCCTGGGCGTTGCTCAAACTTGGTAAAAAAGAAGAAGCGCTTGCCATTGCGAAACAGTACGTTGAAAATGAAACCTTCGAACCGGACGCAGCTTATCATTTAGGGATGATCTACCTCGCGAACGGAAATACTGAACTGGCTGAGAAAAATCTGGAGGAAGCCTACGCAAGTTCTTTTGAACTGGGGCCTGTAATCAGTAACGACATTAAAAAAGCATTAGACTCCTTATAACATGAATGCCGCACTTGCAAAACTTATGATCTTCGTCTATGGGCTTTCCATAGCAGGATATGTTTTGCTCGATAGTGGACACGAAATTCTGCACACTCTTAAAAGCAATCTTCATCATCACGAAGAGGAACATCATCGCCACGATGATCACACAGATCCTCACCACAAAAACAGTTCAGATCACCACGTAGAAGATCACCAGAGCATTTTCACTCCGGATACAGATCAATCTGCGGAATCAAAAGATTTAGTTAAGATTTTCAGCTTTCTATTGTTCTTCCAATCTCCATCAGCCTTTATTATCACAGATCACTCAGCTGATCTTTACGGTAATGGTTTATTACAAAAATTACTCACCTTAACGCGGGCACCGCTCACTCCGCCCCCGCTCGGCTAATCTTTTTCATTTGATCCTCTTGTCATGATGAGATATGATACAAGGGGAAATTTCTCAATCCTTTAATTAAGTAACATGAAAAAGATCATAGCAATTTTGCTATTGTGTTCTTCTGTGCTGCACGCCCAGGGAGTTTTAACGGGCACAGTCACGGAAGAAGGTTCTGCACAATCGTTGCCCGGTGCACAGGTTTTAATTAACAACACCTTAAAAGGCGATGCAACGAACATGAACGGAGCATTTAGAATAGCAGGTATTCCGGCTGGAAGTTATACCGTTACCATTTCCTTTGTCGGATATGTAACGCAGTCAGCAGAAGTAATTATCACCGATAACCAGATCACGAATCTTGCGGTTATTCTTGTACCCGGGAGCATCGAGCTTGCCGATGTAGTAATTTCAGCCAGTACCGACCGGCCTATGAATACGCTTTCACCGATTGACATTAAGCTCAGGCCAACCAATACCTCACAAGACATACTGCGGATGGTTCCAGGTTTGTTCATTGCGCAGCATGCCGGTGGCGGAAAAGCAGAACAAATTTTTCTGCGCGGCTTTGATATCGATCACGGCACCGATATTAATCTTGAGGTAGATGGACTTCCGGTGAACATGGTTTCGCATGCGCACGGTCAGGGATATTCTGATCTGCATTTTTTAATTCCTGAATTGGTTCAACTTGTTGACTTTGATAAAGGTCCATACTTTGCCGACAAGGGAGATTTTACCACAGCCGGTTATGTGAGCTTTCAAACCCGCAATTCACTTGATAAAAATTTCTTCAAAGCAGAAGGTGGCCAGTTCGGAACCTTTCGTGGAGTAGGTGGCATAAATTTATTTCCAAAAGGTTCTAAGCAAAGCGGGTACATCGCTTCTGAATTTTATCGTTCAGATGGATACTTTGAAAGTCCGCAGGATTTTAAACGCTTCAATGTTTCAGGCAAATATTCCAATCAATTTACGGCTACTGATCGCATAACGTTTGGTGCAAGCTTCTTCAACAGTAACTGGGATGCCTCCGGACAAATTCCTGAACGAGCGGTTAAAAGCGGAGACATTTCACGCTTCGGCTCGTTAGATAATACTGAAGGCGGTAAAACCGGAAGAGTCAATGCGTACGTTAAGCATACTCACCTGTTTGGCGGGGGTTCAACATTTGATCAGCAGGCGTATGCAGTGCACTACAATTTTAACCTGTTTTCTAATTTTACGTTTTTTCTTAACGATCCTATAAATGGTGATCAGATCCAACAAAAAGAATCACGAATGATTTACGGATACAAGGCTAACTATCATACCTCCGGAAATCTTTTTGGGAAAGAACTCCTGTCTCATGTGGGTGGAGGATTTCGGTATGACGATGTGAATGATATTCGGTTATCGAATACTGTTAAGCGTGAATTTTTAAGCAGCGTTCAACGCGGAGATGTAGATGAAGCGAACGTTAATGCTTTCGTTAGTGAAACACTTGCGTTAAGCGATCGCTGGTCTCTTAATACAGCTGTGCGGTTTGATTATTTCTCTTTTCAATACAATAATAAACTTACGGGTGAAAATAAGACAGAGCACGCTTCTATCGTTAGCCCGAAGCTGAACATAACGTATAAAGTTGCGAGCAACACACAGCTATACATTCGTTCGGGTACCGGATTCCATTCTAATGATACGCGGGTTGTGGTTGAGCAAAAGGCAAAAGAAATCCTCCCACGTGCAATTGGTGTTGACCTTGGAATGGATACTAAATTGTTTGACAAATTGTTGGTGCATGCTGCTCTATGGCGATTGGATCTTGAGCAGGAGTTTGTTTACGTAGGCGATGCAGGTATTGTTGAACCCAGCGGAAAAACCAAACGTCAGGGGATTGATCTTTCGGTACGCTACCAGGTATTACCCTGGCTGTTTGCCGATACAGATATAACATTAGCTGACCCTAAAGCGAAAGGCGAACCTGAACACGCAGATAACATTCCGCTTGCACCGAGGTTTTCAAGCATTGGTGGCTTAACAGCCCGTTGCAAAAATGGTTTGAATGGAAGCCTGCGTTATCGGTACCTGGATCATCGTCCGGCTAATGAAGACAACAGTGTTGTTGCAGAAGGATATTTTCTGATGGATGCTGTGCTGAACTATACGCAATCGAGATTTGAAGTTGGCATTTCTGCTGAAAACGTGTTTGACGTTGCGTGGAAAGAGGCTCAGTTTGATACCGAGTCAAGAATGAACGGTGAAACTCAACCTGTTTCCGAAATTCATTTTACTCCGGGAACACCTTTCTTTGCCAAGTTTCATGTGAGTATCTTCTTTTAATAAAAAAAGTCCCGGAGGTTATCCGGGACTTTGCTTTTATATTCAATTTCAAATTCTACAGGTGAATCACCTCACCATACGCGGCAGCAGCTGCTTCCATAATTGCTTCACTCATGGTTGGGTGTGGATGAATTGATTTAATGATCTCATGACCGGTTGTTTCCAGGTTACGGGCAACAACTACTTCAGCAATCATCTCCGTAACATTTGCACCAATGAAGTGGGCTCCTAGCCATTCACCGTATTTCGCATCAAAGATTACTTTTACAAAACCATCCGGTGCACCGGCAGCTTTAGCTTTTCCAGATGCTGTGAAGGGAAACTTGCCAATCTTCACCTCATACCCGGCTTTCTTAGCAGCTTCTTCCGTCATTCCAACCGAAGCAATCTCCGGACTGCAATACGTACATCCCGGAATGTTGTTGTAATTAATTGGATGTGGTTTCAATCCGGCAATGGCTTCAACACAGGTAATGCCTTCCGCAGAAGCAACGTGTGCCAGCGCAGGCCCTTTAACAATATCACCGATTGCGTAAACCCCTGATACATTCGTTTTATAAAAATCATCAACGATAACTTTCCCTTTATCGGTTTTTACACCTGTTTCTTCTAGCCCAATGCCTTCTAAGTTTGTGGCAACACCAACGGCTGATAATACAATATCCGCTTCAAGCTTAATCTCACCGTCTTTTGTCTTTACGGTAGCCACACAGCCTTTACCGGCTGTATCAACTTTGGTTACTTCGGCATTTACGTGAATTGTAATACCAGCTTTCTTAAAGGACTTCTCAAGTTGTTTTGAAACCTCTTCATCTTCCACCGGAACGATACGCGGCATGAATTCAACAATTGTTACTTCTGTGCCAAGTGTGCTGTAGAAATACGCGAACTCAACACCAATCGCGCCCGAACCCACAACAATCATTTTCTTAGGTTGTTCAGGTAATACCATGGCTTCGCGATAGCCAATGATTTTCTTGCCGTCAATTTTTAATGCTGGTAACTCACGTGAACGTGCGCCTGTCGCAAGAATGATATGCTTCGCTTCGTGATCTTCTTTCTTTCCATCCGCAGCAGTTACTTCAACTTTACTGCCCTTCTTTAGCTTACCTGTTCCTGCGATGTGCTCAATCTTATTCTTCTTAAATAAAAATTGAATACCCTTACTCATGCCGGCTGCTACATCGCGACTGCGTTTAACCACCGCACCAAAATCAGCTTTCGCATCCTTTACATCAATACCATAATCTTTCGCATGCTTCAGGTATTCAAAAACCTGTGCGCTCTTTAATAACGCTTTGGTTGGGATACAACCCCAGTTCAAGCAAATTCCACCGAGCTCAGCTTTTTCCACTACACCTACTTTCATTCCTAATTGCGATGCGCGGATTGCGGCTACGTAGCCTCCCGGACCTGAACCAATTACGATAACATCATATTTTGCCATACATGCGAAGATTTTAATTCTAAATGCGGTCAAAGATACATTGCGTCCGGTTCTTTCAAAAGATTGTTTCAGGTGTGTTTTACCGTTAAAAAGAGTGCAATGAAGACTAAACCCCTGCTTTTTGAAGTAAAAGAGCGCAGCTGGTATTACTCCATTGAACAAGATTGGCAAGCGTTCGGTATGTAGGATACATTGTCCATAAAACAAAAAGTAATGTACACAGTATCAATGTTCGCTTACTAACATGTTGAATTGCTTTTTCCAAACCAAAAAACAACAGCAAATAAATCAGGAAAATGACAGGCGATAAGTACCTGTCCATGTCATCAATATTTAGGCGGAACATGAACACGTGGCCAGCCCAATAAAATAAGATCAACAATCCAATAAGCTTAATCGATTGCGATGCTTTTATAATAATTGTAACTAATCCAAGAAGTGCAACAATTCCCACCAGGCTTGTCCACGTGCCTTGCACAGGAATAAACATCCGCACCACTATAGCGGATACAGCTGCAAAGTTTTCTGCAGCATGAATAAAAAACTCATGTTTATAAACATAGAAACCGGAATCAACAATAACGGACAAGTAAATATTCCAGGCAATCAATCCACTGATCGCAAGTATAAAAACAAGTGCGCTGGTTAATATCCTTTTTCGTAAGGAAATTTGTTTATCAATAAGTATCCAGCAGCAAGTACCTGAAACAATAAATACACCTGCATTGCGCTGAAGGCACATTAAAAACAAAAACACTGTCAACGCAATCAAATCATACTTCGATCGATTGAGATTAAGTGCAAAGTAAGTAGCGCATACTACAAGCAGAATAAAATTCATCTCCGACCAGAGGAAAACACTGATCATCATAAACTGCACGGATGTTAGCGTAAGCAATAAGACAAGAAGTTTTAACAGGTTTTTTTGTATGAGTTGATTTAGAGTTAGAATAGTTACAACTCCAATAAGAATGGTACCAACTACATACATCCATCGGGCAGCTTGTTCAGGCGAATCAAACACGGCTAACGTGATTGGAAATAAAGGTGGCCAATAGGTATACCAAGAACCATCCGGACTTTTGAAATTGCCTTCCGTTTTAAAACTCTGTGAAGCGGAAATATAATTAGACGAATCCGGTGTAAGCAACAATCCGCAACGATTCCCATATAATTGCATAGCCAGACACAACACAATACAGGCTGCATAACATAATTTTGTAACACGAATCGGAAGATCGAATTTCACCGTTTTTCTTAATTTTAAGTAAAAATAAGATAGTCTGCATGAAATTACTTCAAGGTAAAACCGCACTGGTAACAGGTGCATCAAAGGGAATCGGAAGATCCATTGCATTGAAATATGCCGAACAAGGCGCTAATGTTGCCTTCACCTATTTATCAAGCGTTGAACAAGGCCAGGCGCTGGAAACTGAATTGGCTTCAAAAGGTGTAAAAGCAAAAGGGTATCGTTCCGATGCATCCGATTTTGCACAGGCCGAAAAGCTCATCAATGATGTTGTAGCGGAATTTGGATCACTTGATGTACTGATCAACAATGCCGGCATTACTCAAGATAACTTACTCCTTCGCATGACTGAAGAAATGTGGGACAAAGTAATTAACGTGAACTTAAAATCATGTTTCAACACGGTGAAAGCTGCAACTAAACCGATGATGAAACAGAAGAGCGGATCTATTATTAACATGACTTCGGTTGTAGGATTAAAAGGTAATGCGGGACAAGCAAATTACGCAGCATCAAAAGCTGGTATTGTTGGCTTTACAAAATCAGTTGCGTTGGAATTAGGCTCACGCGGTATTCGTTCGAATGCCATTGCTCCGGGCTTTATTGAAACTGAAATGACTGCTGTTTTGGATCCTAAAACAGTTCAAAGCTGGCGCGATGCAATTCCATTGAAACGTGGTGGAAGACCGGAAGATGTTGCAGATGCCTGTGTTTTTTTAGGATCGGATATGTCGACTTATATCTCTGGACAGGTGATCCAGGTAGATGGTGGAATGTTGACTTAATTTTATAGGCGGATCCTAAAGACTTAAACATAAAAAAGCTCCGGTTCAATAGTTAAACTGGAGTTTTTGTTTTTAATGACCTTGCTCTCGTGCCTAACATTTAGGCAAATCGTACAATACCCACCACACTGCAAATCCGTATAGCTACGGATGTAGAATCTGTATTGATCCTGATATATGCACATTATATTCTCATCAACTTTGTGTTTAAAACATAAAAGCCAATGAGTCTAAAACGATTTTTAATTGCCCTTATATATCCTCTAGTATTCCTTACAGCAGCCGGTTGTGATTTGTTAGATTCAGAAACTGACCTTGACAAAGATTTGAAAAAAATTACACAGGAATGGATTGTAGACTCTGTGCGGGTACGCGAATATGGATTCATTCCCGGTACTCCTGCACAATTTCCGCTTGTTCACGACACCTTACTTCCGATTATCCACATGAATTTTTTGACCACGGAAGGAACTACGAAAGATCCATTGATTCAAACAAGCATGGTAGACGACAATGAAGTAGAAGAAGAGATTTTTTGGTCTGTGCTTAGCACCGACTATATTTCATTATTCTATTACAATCCGAACACAGCTGACTACTCCGTTGAAGTTATTTATGACATAGAGAAGCTTTCGGATTCAAGATTTCATTTCACACGATCCGCTAACCTGATGGCAGACAATGGCGCACAATATGGTAGACTAGACACCGACTATTACTTGCATCGCTAATCTAAAAATCATGGATAGTTAATTTTTCTAAGATAACTAACCGTGTATTAATAAGCCCTTCTGAAGATTTTCAGATGGGCTTTTTTATTGCCTTTTGGCTCTCAGAAAGCATATTTATGACATCACAAGCCAAAATTTATTGAACAAAAACTAACAGCCGTTAGAGTGCCTGAATAAAAAAATTTATTAAAAATCTTTGGAAACCATGTGATTCGACTTTACGTTTGTTCTATCAAAGTCGAAGAAAGCACATCGCTCTAATCGATTTATAAAGAAGTGCGGAGAGACAGGCTCTATGAAGCACTAGCAACCAGTAGGAATACCAGGTGCTAAATCCTGACTTCGATTCGGATGGTCCGAATCGGGAACTATAAACCGATGTTACAATGAAAAATTTCATCAACAGCGTTTCAGGAGAAAGCCTCAGAGCTTTCAGTGTTCTTCTATCACAACTCAATCAAGCCATTCGAATTCTGTTTTACGACAACACGAAGTGTATGTGTTGTTGCTACTGTTGTTAAGCGAAGCATCCTGCATTCCTAACAGCACACTAATCTATGACCATGTCAGGTGACAGGCATTTTGGTTACGGTTATGTCCAGCTACAATTATCCTTACTAAAACAGATTTAAAACATTTAAAATATAATTATCATGAGCTTACAATTTGAAACATTACAATTACATGCAGGTCAGGAAGTAGATCCAACAACAGGTTCACGCGCTGTACCTATTTATCAAACAACTTCATACGCATTCAAAAGTGCTGAGCATGGAGCAAACCTTTTCGCATTAAAAGAGTTCGGAAACATCTATACCCGCATTCAAAACCCAACTACCGATGTGTTTGAAAAACGCATTGCGGCATTGGAAGGTGGCGTTGCAGCTTTAGCTGTCGGTTCTGGTCAGGCAGCACAGTTTATTGCCCTGAACAACATTTTACAATCAGGCGATAACTTTGTTTCTACATCATTCCTGTATGGCGGAACATACAATCAATTTAAAGTTGCTTTTAAAAGATTAGGTGTTGACGTTCGCTTTGCCGAAGGCGATAAGCCTGAAGCATTCGAAAAGCTGATCGATAAAAATACAAAAGCGTTATACCTCGAAACAATCGGAAACCCGGGCTTCAACATTCCTGATTTTGAAGGAATCGCAGCGCTTGCCAAAAAACATGATCTTCCTTTAATCGTGGATAACACGTTTGGCGCTGCCGGTTATTTGTTCAAACCATTGGAGCACGGTGCTCATGTTGTAGTTGAATCAGCAACCAAATGGATTGGTGGTCATGGCACAACCATTGGCGGTGTGATTGTAGATGGTGGAAATTATAACTGGGGCAATGGAAAGTTCCCGCAGTTTACTGAACCATCCGAAGGATATCACGGATTAAAGTTCTGGGAAGTCTTCGGAGAAGGAAATCCATTGGGATTACCAAACATTGCGTTCGCAATTCGTGCACGTGTTGAAGGTTTGCGTGATTTTGGTCCGGCTTTGAGTCCGTTCAATTCATTCTTGCTTCTGCAAGGATTGGAAACATTATCACTTCGCGTTCAGCGTTCCATTGATAATGCACTGGCCTTAGCACAATGGCTTGAAAAAAATCCTCTAATCGAAAGCGTAAACTATCCAGGTTTGGAAAGCAGCACGTATCATAAACTTGCCAAGAAATATCTGCGCAATGGTTTTGGCGCTGTGCTTTCGTTCACGGTAAAAGGCACAAAAGAAAATGCCGAAAAAGTTATTGATAGCCTGAAGCTTGTAACTCATCTCGCCAATGTGGGTGATGCAAAAACGTTGATCATTCAGCCTGCAGCAACAACACATCAGCAACTTAGCTATGAAGAACAGCTCACTGCGGGTGTTTTACCAACGCTGTTGCGTGTGTCGGTGGGTATTGAACATATCAACGACATCAAAGCAGACTTCGAACAAGCATTTGAAAAAGTTTTTAAGAAAGAGTTAATCGAGGGATAGCCACCCTCCTTCCCCGGCCCTTCTCCTCCTTCGCCTATGCTCAGGATGGAGAAGGAAGGCCGGGACAATTAGTTATTATGGAGAAAACAGATCATACATTTCATTACAATCAAACTTTCGAACTGGAGTCAGGGAAAACATTGCCCGGCTTCCAGCTTCGATACACTACGCTTGGAAGACTGAATGCTTCCCGTTCTAATATTATTTGGGTTTGTCATGCTTTAACCGGAAGTTCTGATTTTACTTCATGGTGGAGCACACTCTTTACGGATGACAGTCCGTTCAATCCAAATGATCATTTTATCATTTGCGCTAACATGCTGGGGGGATGTTATGGATCAACTGGTCCATTATCCATTAATTTGGAAACGGGGAAACCATTTTATCACAGCTTCCCCACATTAACCAACCGCGATGTTGTTAAAGCGTTTGATCTGCTACGTGAACATCTTGACTTTGCCAAAATCAATACTTTAATCGGTGCGTCTCTTGGAGGCCAGCAGGCCTTGCAATGGGCAGTTGAAAAACCAACTGTGTTTGAACATATTATTCCAATTGCAACTAACGCCTTTCATTCACCCTGGGGCATTGCCTTCAATGAAGCTCAGCGATTAGCGATTGAAGCCGATGCGACCTGGAAGGAAAATGATGAACGCGCTGGCTTAAACGGATTAAAAGCCGCACGCGCTATTGGCATGTTGTCATACCGGCACTACACCGGGTTTTCACAATCACAATCTGAAAGGTCAACAAACGTTGTTGAAGATTTTCGTGCTGCAACCTATCAACGGTACCAGGGCGAAAAACTTGCGAAACGTTTCAATGCATTTACCTATTGGTCGCTTTCCAAAATGATGGACAGTCATAACGTTGGCCGTGGGAAAGAATCGGTTGAAGAAGCTTTGCGTTCCATTAAAGCCAAAGCACTGATCATCGGTATTGATTCGGATATTTTATTTCCATCCGATGAACAGAAATTTTTAGCGAAGCATATTCCGGACGCAGAATTCAGAAGCATTTCATCACCCTATGGACATGATGGATTTTTAGTAGAGTATAAAGAGTTTAAACAGATCATAAGAAATTTTTATCAACCAACATTACGCAAGCAATCAGTATGAGAAAGAAGTTGACGCTGGGTTTATTTGGGTTCGGATGTGTAGGCCAAGGCTTATACCATGTGCTGGAGGAAACCCACGGATTAAAGGCCGAAATAAAAAAGATTGTTGTTAAGAATAAAGACAAGCAACGCCCGCTAAATAAAGACTTGTTCACATTCAACAAAGAAGAAGTGTTGAACGATCCGGAAATTGATGTCGTAGTGGAGCTGATCGATGATGCAAATGCTGCGTTCGAAATCGTAAAAGCTGCATTGAAAAATGGCAAGCATGTAGTGACCGCTAATAAAAAAATGATCGCGGAGCATTTAGAAGAAATATTCTATCTGCAACAGCAATATGATCGTTCTGTATTATATGAAGGAGCGGTGTGCGGAAGCATTCCAATCCTCAGAAACTTAGAAGAATATTACGACAACGATTTGTTAACGGGCATTGAAGGAATTTTCAACGGTTCAACAAATTATATTCTCACGAAAGTATTTGAAGAAAAGAAGTCGTACAATGATGCCTTAAAACAAGCCCAAGATCTTGGCTTTGCGGAATCCGATCCGCGCCTGGATGTTCAGGCATTTGATCCCAAGTTCAAGCTTGCAATCGCCATTGCACATGCCTTTGGAGTTTTTGTTAAGCCAGAGAATATCATCAACATCGGCATTGATAAAATTTCCGATCTTGATCTGAAATTTGCCCGTGAGAAAGGTTACACCATTAAACTTATCGCCCGTGCCATTCGTTCGGAAGGAAAAATCTATGCGTTGGTCGCGCCACAGTTCATTGAAGCAGAAAATCCGTTAAGCAACATTCGGTTAGAATATAATGCAGTTCAACTGCAAGGCGCTTTCGCGGATAAGCAATTGTTTGTTGGAAAAGGCGCGGGCAGTTATCCAACGGGCTCTGCAGTGCTGTCTGATATTTCTGCGCTCACCTACGATTATCGCTACGAGTTTAAAAAAACATCGCAGCTTCCTAAAAATGAATTTTCAAATGATTGGTCGGTTGAAACCTTCATTCGCTTTCCGCAAGGCGAAAATGTTTCTATCCAGGATTTTGAAAAATTTGAAGCTGGATACGCAGCGAGTGGTCAACACTATATGTTAGGCCAAGCTGATTTTACCAAGTTGAAAGAATGGTCGCATAACGACAACATCGGTATTATTTTAGCTCCGCAGACAACATTTAAGCCAGCAAAGAAAACAACACTTTCATCTGAGCTGCTTTCGGCTTGATTTTAGCGTAAAGTTATCGTTCATTACAACGTTTGGAAACATCACAGTGTCCAAGGGAAAACACCGTGGTAATGAAAAATGTAATCAGGAACATTTTAGCAATTGCGCTATTGGCAAGCTGTCATTCAACTGACCTTAGTGAAAGCGAAGAACTCAAGTTAAGAATTTCAAAAGCTTGTGAAGATACGACTTGGCTTGACGAGAAGATCGAAGAACTTAAAACACTCGATATAACAGCAAGATTAACACAATACACGTATGAGGACAGTCATGTTTTTATGATCGAGACTTGTATCGATTGCACGGATAGTCAAATCAATGTTTATACCTGTGAAGGTACGCCCGTATGCACATCAGGCGGTATT
The DNA here is from genome assembly GCA_965227265.1 of Cyclobacteriaceae bacterium. GTDB lineage: Bacteria > Bacteroidota > Bacteroidia > Cytophagales > Cyclobacteriaceae > UBA2336. The sequence continues at coordinate 3,142,560 of OZ245738.1, forward strand.
GGAGGTCCGCATACCTGTGGAGATTTCTTTGAAAACGCGACCCACAAAAAGGTTATCTGGCATAATTAACGGTTTGGGTTCAAGCTTAATTCCTGATAGCTTTGTACAAAGGCTGTCATGGATCTAACCATTTTATTTTCCCCCGTTGACGAGCAGGTTTATTCCGACATTACCTCGCACGCAACTTTTTTCAAAAACATTAAAATCTTTGGCGATAAGATGCCCGCATTTAAGGATGCGCACATCGCCATCTTTGGAATAAAAGAATCGCGGGGCGGAGAAAATAATGCAGGTGCATCACAAGGCCCTGACGAAATCCGCAAGAAGCTTTACAATCTTAAAAAAGGAAACGGCAGTTACCGGATTGTTGATCTGGGTAATCTAAATCCCGGTCATGATCTGGATGAGACTTACGTACGCATCAGTGAAGTGTGCCGCATGTTGCTGGATAGTAATGTGCTTCCTGTTATTATAGGCGGAACACACGACCTCGACTACGGCCAGTATTCCGGTTACGAAACGATGAGCAAACTTGTCAGTCTGCTGAACATCGATGCGTTTCTTGATCTGGAAGACAAAAAAGAATCAGCGCCTAATCAGCAACACATTCATAAGTTACTCTTACACGAGCCCAATTATCTTTTCAGCTATACACATTTGGCATACCAGAGTTACCTGATTGACCCATCGCATACTGCAGTGCTTGAGAAATTATATTTTGAAGCATTTCGTGTCGGGCAGATGCGTACGAGTATGCAGGAAATGGAACCGGTGATCCGTAATGCTGATATGCTATCGTTCGATATCACAGCCATTCGTTCTTCGGATGCGCCTGGTAATGCCAATGCGCAGCCGTTCGGGCTAACGGGAGAAGAAGCTTGCCAGATTTGTTGGTATGCCGGGCAAAATGAAAAGCTAAGTTCAATTGGGTTTTATGAATACAATCCTGAGCTTGACGATTCTCACAAGAAAACTGCTTCCGTTGTCAGCACGATGATCTGGTATTTCATTGAAGGGTTTTATCATCGCAAGAAAGAACAAAATTTCAAGAGCAATGATTTCCTAAAATACGTTGCTGCGCTAAGCGCTGAACCTGAAACGATAACATTCTATAAAAGCAAGTTCAGTGAAAAGTGGTGGATGGAAGTGCCCTATCCTGCAGGAAAAGAACGCTATTCACGCAATAGTATCGTACCCTGCAGCTACAGTGATTATCAACTCGCCACCAAAGGTGAAGTTCCGGAACGCTACATTACCACGCTTGCGAAACTGATGTAGGAGAAATATTGTATTGCTTGCTGCCGGTATAAAAGTTTATACTATCTTCAATTCGTTTATTGTTGGCCCCTCATGAAACGTGTCTTACTGACTGTATTGTTGTTGGTCTGTATGATCCATACAGGATTAAGTCAGTTTGCGGCAGGTGAGCTCAGTTGGGCTGAAGCCCGTAAGACCAAAAAAGCTACTGTTAACATTTATTGGTATGAGTCACGACCCTTCATCTATCAGGATGAACGGGGAGAAATGCAGGGCATTGAAGGTGAAATTCTTGCAGGCTTTAAAGATTACATCCGTGAAAAGTATAACGTTGACCTTACCATTCGCTGGAAGGAGACTCAAAATTTTGAAAACACCTACATAACAGTTTGTAATGAAAAGTTGCCAGGGGCTTTTGGGCTATCGGCTTTCTCCATCACGCAGGAGCGAAGGCAGCGTGTAAATTTTACATTGCCGTATATGCCGGATATTTCCGTTGTAATCTCGAGCAAGAATATTCCAATTGTTCAGAATGGCGAAGAGTTTGATAGAATTTTTTCAGGCTTAAAAGCTATAACGATTAAAGGCACAACCTATGAAGAGGACTTGAAAAAGCTCAAGGCCGAACGAAGTATAGATTTCAAAATGCAGTACGTGCCGAGTTATCAAAATATTCTGGCTACTATTCAGAGTTCAGATAGTGCATTCGGAGTTATTGATTTACCAACGTACATGGTTGACCTGAATAAAAATGCAGGAATGTCTGTTAATCGTCAGAACATCGTTCCCTTCAAGCGCGAAGGTCTTGCTTTTATTACTCCTCAGAACAGCGATTGGCATGAACCCGTTAATGAATACTTACGTGGCGCAAAATTTCAATTAACGATAAAACCCCTCATGGGGAAGTATCTTGATAACTCTGTTTATGATTTCATGGAACATCTTGCCACTACAGCGGATAATGAAATCATGCTGTTAACCTTTGAAAAAGAAATTCAGCAACGCGACCAGGAAGGAAAAAGCAAACAGATTTTACGGGAAAGCATTTTCAGGAACATTCTTACGGCAACGGTTTTAATCGTCCTCTTTTTTCTGGTTATCATTTTCCTGTTGTATCGAAAACAAAATAAGATCAACGCTTTGCTCACCAGTCAAAAGAAAGAAATTGAAGATCAGCGCATAAGCATTGAACATCAAAATGCACAGCTCGAAAGACGAAACGATCAATTATCGCATCTCAACGAAGAAAAAAATAACCTGATTAAAATACTCGCGCACGATTTAAGAACGCCCATTAATCAAGTACAAGGCCTGGCTCAATTACTATTATTGGAGAATCCGACTTTGCCAACCGATCAAAAAGAGTCTGTTCGCAAAATTATTGACTCCTCCATTCGGTTAAATACTATGATTGGTAAAATTCTCGATGTAGATGCGATCGAAGGGAATCGCGTTAATCTTCATGTGGAGAATATTGACATGAAAGTATTGACGAAGCGAATCGTTGGAAGTTTTGAGAAAGCAGCTACTAAAAAGGAAATTCAGCTTAACTTTTCAGTGTCTGATATCCCAGTTGCTGTGAAGGGTGATATGCTGTACATGACCGAAATTATTGAAAACCTGATTTCAAACGCCATAAAATTTTCGGATCGCCACAAAAGTGTTTCCATTGATTTGAGCGCATCCGTTAATGAGGTCATACTTCGCATTCGCGATGAAGGTCCGGGATTGACGGAAGACGATAAGCAAAAGATCTTTCAAAAATTTCAGCGACTCAGTGCCCGGCCAACCGATGGCGAACAATCAACCGGCCTTGGGTTATCGATTGTTAAAAAATATGTCGAACTGATGAGTGGCAAGATTTGGTACGAATCAGATCTTGGTAGAGGCACTTCGTTCTATCTTGAGTTTGCAAACGCCTTATAAATCACCCATTCTCCGGGACAAATAATAGTTCATTAATCCTCATACTTGCTTATGAAAATAATCTCAAAGGATTTTGCACTAACGATTATCCGTGTTGCAGCGGCAGGCAATATGCTCATTCATGGTATCTCCAGAACAGTTACTGGCGGAGTCGTTCCTTTTGATGGATATTTATCTTCTTTAGGATTTCCACCTTACACAGCCTGGATTATTACTGCATTTGAGCTTATCGCTGCTATACTTATTATCCTAAACCGATGGGCAAGTCCGCTTTCAATTTTCTTTTGTGTTGAGCTGTTGATGGGAATTATTCTTGTTCACGGGCCGGAAGGTTGGTTCGTAGTTGGGCACGGAAGAAACGGTTCGGAGTACAGTGTTTTATTAATACTTTGTTTTACAAGTATAATTCTTGCCTATTGGCCAAAAAAAGAAGGACAGAAATAATCTGCCCTTCAACCCAACCTGCCTCAAACTATCTTACCTCAATTCGTTGCCCAAGTGTTAGCGTTGTCAAATCGAGTTTGACAAAGAAATAATCATAATCAAAATATTCATACTTCCCATTGCGGTCTTTATCTCGTTGGAATTTTATCAGTGCAAAATTCTGCTTTTCAAAAACCTGGATAGCCACTACACTTTCGTTCTCGGTGGACAGGCATTTCAAATTATTGCCATGGATATCTGCCACGTACAAAATATCAGGATCATCTTTATCAATCCGTCCGTTTCCGCTGTGATCCACGTTTTTTACCCGAAGCAAAATCCATTTATTGGTACTTTTAAGCCTTTGATATCCGTCAGCATGCATGGAATATTTGTAAACATACAGGGGAGTTTTGAAGTCCATGATATACGTATCATTCTTAAAAAGGCGCTTACTGCTGTCAGTCTGTATGTCATAGAAAATAAGATTTGCATAATAATTTCCCCAGACTGCCAACTTGTTGGAAGAGAAAACTGACGCATTGTATTGAACTGGAATCATCAGACTTGAAGAACTGTCAATAATAATAGGATTATCGAGATAGGGTTGTCTAACACTCTGACCCAGAACATTCGCTGCATAAAACAAACTTATCATCAGCACACTGCCGATGATAAGTTGTTGAACAAAGGTTTTAATTACTCCCATTTGAGATTTTTTGTTTTAGCTTTTGACTTGATCGCATTGATCATCGCAGCATCCAGCATGTTATCCTGTTGTTCCTTTGGAGTGTTCTTAACAATGTATTCCTGACGCTGCTTATTAACCGTTTGAATTTCAGTTTGAATTTTTGTGCGTTCATCACCTTTACCTTTTACATATGCTTTTCGCTGAGTAACGGTCATACCTTTCATTTCCTGGGGCAGCTCATCCTCTTTTGCTGTCTCGATCACTTTTGCATTATCCTTTTCTGCATCTACCAAATCCCAGGTTGGGTTGCTGTAGGCGCTTGAACCTTTGGAAATTGCCCTTTCAGCTTTATTGGCAGCGCCATAACTCGCTGCATTATTATCCTGAGCTTCCTGCCGCATTTTTTTATCTGAGCCCGTGGCCCCATAATACACGTAGGTTTTATTAAGCCGATCATTTAGTTCCGAAAGTCTGTCATCATACGGTGTAGCCACATAAACGGTTTTGCTGTTTTGCTCAATGCTCATGAATGTTCCATTCGCGATATCAGAACCATCTTTCCAATTGCTGTTCAGGCCTTCATTAAAATCTCCACAGTAAATTGTGTTCACAATAACACCCTTCTCCTTTGCCAGGCCACATGCTTCACGGTATGAAACTGAACCTTGGGTAAACGGTTCATTACCCGCGATGAAAATCATCTTTAGGTCCGCGCTTGAAGCTGACCAGTCTAACTGATTTAATGAAGTGCGGATAACGTGTCCGCAGAATTCACTTCCACCATTCGTGCGGAGTGCAAAAAGCTTTTCCGAGATCAGGTCAAGATCGTTTGTCAATGCGCTTACCTGTCGGATATATCCCTCGGAAGAAGGTAAACCATCGTTACCATATTCATACAAGGCAATTTTGATTTTCGGTTTTGAACCGTCTCCGCATTTTGCGGCCGAGAGTTCGTTCACAATTTTCCAGAGCTGCGATTTAGCCTGGTCGATTAGACCATCCATGCTATTACTGGTGTCTAGCAGTAAAGCCAGCATAATGGTTTGTTCTTTTTCCGGTTTCGGAGTTTCTTTACGGACGGCCGCCATGCCTGCCTGATTGCTCAGCAAAAAAATAATGATCAGCAAAGACGAGGCAATTGATCTTGAGATACGGTTGAGAATAGTTTTCATAACATTAATGTTTTGGTAAATTTTACGTGAAAAGAATTCTTTTGATAGCCAGACTTAGTGAGACTGACCCGACATTGAGTGAGCAGGCCAAGGGACTTGGTGAACCTGCCAATCCATCCTTTTCTTTCAAAAACGCGTTTAAATTAAAGTCATTAACTTTCCGGAAGTCTGAAATATGCGCAGCATTGTTATTATCCTGTTTGCCTTCCTGAGTGTAGTTATTCTTAGTCCGAATAGTTACGCCCAGAATGATCGTGCAGAAAAACAAAGTCAGGGAGAAAAAAAGAAAGACTCCTATAGTAGTGTAAAGTCACGGGCCAACGTTCGCGATGCACAGCGGCTTTTAAATGAAGCGGAAAAGCTCAAGAAGAGAGATCCTCGGGCAGCACTTGATAATGTGCAGGAGGCGTTAGCGATGAGTATTGCAGAAGAAGATGCTTTTACGGAGGCTAAAAGCTATTTATTGCTTGGGTCTATCAATGAAGATATCCAGGAATGGAAATTGGCGCTTGATAATTATGTCCGTGCGCGCGAAAAGCTTCTTACCTATAAATCGACAGCAGAATTTAAAAAATCACTCACAGGCCTTGGCAACGCCAACTTAAAGCTCAGTCAATATGATGAAGCGTTGGAGAATTACAGTGAGTTACTAACCTTAACGTTAAGCGGATCTGAAAAAGCAGAATGCCAGCTTGCTATCTCAGAAGTTTATTATTCGAAAGGCGACTATACGGAAGCATTGAAAGCTGTAAATGACATTCAGTACGTTTCCAAAACAGCTGGTTCACTCGAAATCCGGATTCAAAATCAAAAAGCAAAAATTTATGCGCAGCAAAATCAGCTCGACAAAACACAGAAGCTTTATTCCAATTCATTACAAAACCAACGGGCCAGCGGAGCTGCCGCTCCTTCTCAAGCATTAGATCAGCAATCAACACAAGAGGCCAAAGAAGAAATTGCTGATGCATTAAAGGAGCAGGAGCGTTACGATGATGAAATCAATCTTCGAAAACAATCTATTGAATTTAATACGGAATCCAGAAATTTTTCCGCTGTGACAAAAGATAAAGTAGCTATCAGTAAAACGCTTGAGGTAAAAGGTGAATTGTCAGCTGCTTTATCAGAAGCAGAAGAAGCTTCGGTAATTGCAGATTCACTGGAAGATCCCAAAGAGCAAGCTAATGCTTATTTAAGTCTTGCAGATTTGTACCAGAAAAATGGAAAGAATACGGAAGCGCTTACTGTGTACAAGAAATACAGTATTGCGGTTTCTAAAAGTGAAAAACAGAATCAAGTTCGGCTAACCGAAAAATCAGAGCTCATTCAAAAGCAGAAAGATATTGAAGAATTAAGTAAAGATGTTTCGATCGGGCAACGTGAGGCAACCATCCAGCAACAAACGGTATTTCGTCAACAGTTAATTATCTACGGATTGATCGTGATCATCATAATCATTGGCGTTGCAGCCTATTTTATCTATCGCAGTGCTCAGGCAAGCAAAGTTGCCAATCAATTGCTCGCATTGAAATCGCTGCGCAGCCAGATGAACCCTCATTTCATTTTCAACGCGCTAAATTCTGTAAATCACTTTGTGGCACAACAGGATGAACGGACAGCCAACAAATTTCTTTCTGAATTTTCGCAATTGATGCGACTAGTGCTGGAAAATTCGCAGGAAGATTTTATTCCATTATTTAAAGAGCAGGAAATTCTATCGCTGTACCTGAAACTTGAGCATTATCGGTTCCGCGACAAGTTTGACTATGAAATCAACATCGCTGACGACATCAGCACCGAAACGGTTGAAGTTCCGCCTATGCTTATTCAGCCATACATTGAAAACGCTGTATGGCATGGACTTCGGTATAAAGAAACCAAGGGTAAACTTTTACTGAACATTTTCACTCAAAGCAATTTTCTCGTGGTTGAGATCATTGACGATGGTATTGGTCGGAAAAAATCAGCTGAATTAAAAACAGCCAACCAGCGTAAGCACAATTCCACAGGATTGAAAAATATACAAGACAGGCTTCAGATTATTAACAAAGTCTATAAAACTGATTATCGCGTAAGCATTGAAGACTTAACCGATCAAGGTGGAACACGTGTTAGAATTTATTTACCCATTACTAAAACACTTGCCGCATGATAAAGGCTGTAATTATTGATGATGAGAAGGATAGTCGTGATATTCTGGCAAATTATCTTAAAAAATATTGTCCAGACGTTGAAGTGTCAGGCTTTGGTGAATCAGTAGCTACGGGATTGGAAGCCATCAAAAAATACAAACCTGATCTGATTTTTCTCGACATCGAAATGCCGTATGGTAATGGGTTCGATTTGCTGGAAAAAGCAGACGACATAACCTTCGAAACTGTTTTTGTTACCGCTTTTGATAACTATGCGATCCAGGCGTTAAACCAAAGCGCTTCTTATTATTTGCTGAAACCGATTTCCATTGACGAGCTCATTAAAGCGGTTGACAAAATCCGAACAGAGCGGAGCCAGGAAAACTACACGCGCCATGCACAAGTTTTGCTTGATAACATTCGAACAACCGGCCAGCAAAAAATCATGCTTCCTACAATGGAAGGGTTTGAAATAGTCACGATAAGTTCAATTCTGTATTGCGAAGCAGCTGACAACTTCACTAAATTTTATTTTGAAACCGGAACTCCATTATTGATTTGCCGGACCTTAAAATATTTTGAGGACATTTTAAAAGATCATCGTTTTGTACGAATTCATCGGTCATACCTGATCAATCCCGATTATGTAATCCGTTACGCAAAAGGAAAGGGTGGCTCCGTTACGATGAAGAACAATCAGGAGCTTGAAATTTCTCCGAACAAGAAGGAAGAATTTCTCGCATTGTTTGAAAGATGATCATCCCTAATATCCACTTAGTAACTAAGTGCTTAACATAAATCTTTCAACATTGGTAACCTTAGAATTGACAAAGCAATTGCAAGCTTTATTCGCGATCTTCTCACTTAGCGTCTGGGAAGTGCTGCTAACTGAAGCAAGGATAAAAAATAACATTGCAATAATCTTCATATTCAAAAAATATAGAATTTAAATATCTTAAAAAAAACAGTTGTCCATTATGGAAAAGGGTTAAGTCATGCATCTCACATGCACTACTAGCCTGAAAAGCAATGAAAAGCTCAGTTTCACTCATAATTCCAAAACCTGGAATTGCTAAATGGGGCAATTTTAATCATACCACATTAGTAAAAGCGGAACTTTTTCGAGCAAAGGTAAATGACAAAGCTTTGCCTAAAACAGTGGAGGGAATTGTGCGGTCAGCGCTCGATTTATCACCTCTTCCCGGGGTATCCGTAAAATTTAAGGGAACGAACATTGAAGCTCAAACAGATTGTAATGGATGGTTTTCAATGATTATTGAAAAGCCAACGACCAACGATATTTTAGTCTTTACCTCTGCTGGATTTGATTCATTACAATTGTCCGTAAATGATGAGGATTTTCTGCACGTTAATCTAAAACACATTGAGCAGAAAAAAGACTATAAACATAAGCGTTGGACAATCAGTAATTTTTTCTCGCTTTAGCAGACTAAACTTCGTCAGTATCTCTTCTTCTTTTAAGTAAGCCAATTCCGGAGATAAAAAATATAAATCCGAGTATGGCAAGTGCCCAGGGGCTAAGGGCTACTACGTTAGGTCCGAAGATTCCCAACACTCCCATGATTAGTCCAACAATGCCAATGACAACGAGGATAAGCGCTAATATTTTTATCATATAATGAATTTATTGTTCGAGTGTCTTTTTTAGTTCAGTAAATTTCTTTTGAAGACTTTCTTTACTGGCAGCAATTTTTGTGTCAATCCTTTTTGTAGTACCCTTTACCGGTATTTCCGTCATTTTGTCCAGTGCAGCAGTGTAGTAGGAAGTCCACACTTCCAGAATATGTTGCTCATCATTAACCTTCGCTCCCTTAGCTACAGCTTCCTTGCTGAGCGCAGCTTCAACGTCCAATCGGTCTAATGCATTCTTTTGAATTTCATCAATCAGCAATAGCGTTTTCTCCTCATTAGCCGATGCAAGTATGTAGGCAGTTGCCAATGCACTTACACCTACGTTTTTCATTTCTTTAGTAGAAGTCATCTCCAGGCGGTCACCATCGGTATGATAATACTCATCCGTAAAATGCCACATCAATAAGCCAGGGATTTTTGCTTTCAAGAATGGAGTGTGATCGCTGCCGCCTTCAAATGGATTAGTATTTACAACCCAGCCATTAGAATTTGCTTGCTGCAAGCAACGATTGAGCAACACGTCATTAAAATAATGCGGAAACATTTGCGATTCTTTCATCACGCTTCCACCCCACTCACTATGCTTTTCTTTTCCACGGGTCCAGATTGCAGATGGATCCGGCATCTTTTCAATTAAAAAAGAACCACCTGTTTTAGAAACATCCTCTCCCACCATATCCAGGCTTAATCCCCATTTGATGCCGTGTGCACGTTTCGCATCATCTTTGATGTATCGTTCGGTAGATGAAATCTCGTCACCCCACAAAAAAGTAATGGTTCGTTGTGGAGAAAATTTCTTTTCCAGAATAAGCTTAGCAGTTGTTCTTGCCATTTCAGCCAATGTTGCAACACCCGTAGCATTGTCGTTCGCACCCGGCTCCTGAATGTGGGCACTGTAAACAAATCGTTCATCAGGCTTATCACTTCCCCGGGCAGACGCAATGAGCGTAAACTCAAGTGCCCGATAAATTTTGGTTTCAATTTTAACATTGACTTTAACAGGCCCTTTTGATAATGCTGTCTTTAATTTTTCCTTTGCCTGATAGGAAAGCATGATCGCCCATTTTTGATTGATAGAATCGCCAGGCGCAATGTTTTGAAATTGAATTGAGTTGATATTTTTTTCAGGTTGTGTGTACGCGGGAAGTGAATAAGCCAAAACTCCAACAGCTCCTTTCGAAAGCGCCAGTTTATAAAGTTGAAAAGCGCCAGCCTCGGCCATCACGATTTTACCGGTTAAATTTTTCCCTTCAAAATCTTCCTTCTTTCCTTTTCCTAAATCTACCAGTTCAGCCGTTATGCCTTGCGCAGGAGTACTTGCTGAATTGATTGCGATCATGTTCCGATTGGTAGAAAATTGCAATACCGGTGAAGTTTCCCCTTCAAGGGTAAGCGAAGCATCAATTGGTTCCCAGGTGGGTTCTTCCATTTCTCGGGTTTCAATCCGATAGGTTAATGGGCCATCAGCCTCACCCGTAACTTCTTTTTTGTAACCCGCATCTTTGATGATCTGCTCCACATAAAAAATGCTTTCATTAAAACCTTTGTTACCCGGCAATCTCCAGCGTTGTTCCACAAAGGCTGTTGTGTTGTGCGTGTTCTCTTCCTTGAATTCTGCACGTAAATCGGAATAATATTTTTCGAATGCTTGTTGAGAGAATCCAGGCAGTGCCATGCCAATCGCAGACAACATTAAAAGGAGCTTCTTCATAATGGAAATATAGGTTAAAGTAAGTCGAAAATGACGAAAGGAAAAGGCATAAAAAAACCCCGCGTATGCGAGGTTTTTTATTAAGAAATTCAGACTTATTTCTTAGCCCAAACTTCTACTGTTGCTTTTTCATTGTTAGCATTCTTGGTATCATACCAGAAAGTTACTTTTTCAATAATGCGTTTATTACCAGCAAGGTCAATAAGCTTTCCATCATTGTCTTTTGTAAGCACTTCCGGAAGTTCAACATCCTGCTTGTCACCATTGGCAAAATGAACCGTTGCTTTGTGAACATTCAATGTACCATTGATCACTTTAATTTTCAGTGCAGAATATGTTTCCTGACTTTTATTTAGCGAAACAACGTCATGATCGATTGTGTAATCAACTGTTTCCGTTCCGATTTTATCCCAGGTTAATTTGTTTTGCGCTGTAGCGGAATAGCCTGCGATCAAAAAAGCCAATAGAAATACTCCTGCTATTTTAACGAATTGGTTTTTCATAAGAATTTAAAGTTTGTTTATGCATTAAAGTGGTCGAAAAACATGCCACCAATAATAGTCCTGAGAATCACACCTTTACCCGATTTACGTTACGTGGTTGTGGAAATTATTCCCTCTAAAATGCCACAAATCATCGCTGAAAAAGGCATTTTTTAATGCTATGGTAACACTGGCACGATCTTTCCAGAGCATTACCCGAGTACACGTAAATACCGCTCAGTTTATGGAATTAATGTTTACATGGAATTATGAAAAAGGCAATTACACTTTATACGATACTTCTATCACTGATTTTAACTCCCCTGGTGGCTACTTCCACACGGATGAATCATTCGGGAGAAAAAATCTATATCAAAAATAATACACGCTATACATTGGATGCATTAACAGTATATCATCCGACTAAAAGACAATGTGACAAATCTCCGTTGATTACAGCAAGTAATTCGAAAATCAATGTTGATGACTTAAAAAATCAAAACATTCGCTGGATGGCATTGTCACGTGATTTATTAAAACGTTGGAAAGGCAAGTTTCACTATGGTGATACCGTTCTTGTATCGGCCGGAGATCCTCAAATTGATGGTTTCTGGATTATCAAAGATACCATGAATAAACGTTTTAAAAACAGAGGGGATCTTCTCTTTGACAGCGAGGTGAGAAAATTGGGTAAATGGAAAAACGTTGAGATAGCACGTGTGTCCTGGCTGACGCTTTAACATTTTATTGAATAATCTTCAATCGTTTTGAAGCATCCTTATTTTAGGAAGTTGTTTACTCATCATAAAAATCCTGGAGGGATCCTGCATAAATATTATCCCAACCATCGATGATGTCTTCATAATCCTCATCCGGGATATTACTTTGACGGACTTCCAATGAAGTGCCTTTTGAATCGGGGTGAAGCTTAATGGTAACAATTGATTCTTCGGCATTGTCTCCAAAATACCATTGCTGAACAATCTTTTTCCCCGGATCGAACTCAAGATTTTTTCCGACAATATTTCCATCCCATAATGAAAATTCTGTTCCGGGTTCCGGGTTCATTTCAGCTTTAGTACCCGTCCAGAGCATGATAGTTGGCTCGAGGGTTAATGCCAGGTAAACCTCTTCAGGAGGCGCAGAAATGATATAATACTTTTTAAAGTCCTTCATAAGCTTTGCGCGCAATATTCTCTACAGGATGCAGGCATTGTTCCTGTTTTTGTTTAAGGTTTTGAAGTCGCAAACAGCCTTGTTGCCGATTGCACCTGAACAAAAGTATGAAACCTCTTTGGAATATTATTTGAGTAAAGATTCCCAAAACCAATGCGTTATGGAAAAGAAAAAATCAGATAAGGAAAAACAGGCTTCTGAGATAAGAAATCTTACTCAACAGGAGGCCATTGATAAATTCAAAGAACTCATTAAACATCAGCCAACATGCCTTTTTACCACACAGCTAACCCAAGTGCCGCTCACTACACGCCCGATGGGTGTTCAGAAAGTCTGCGATCAGGGCAACTTTTGGTTTATAAGCTCAAGCGAAAGTGATAAGAACGCAGAGATTGCCATAGATGAGCGGGTTCAACTTTTCTTTTTGAATACTTCTGACTACGAGTTTTTATCCGTGTATGGTAAAGCAACCGTTACACGCGATAAGAAAAAAATTGATGAACTCTGGAGTGATATTGCGAATGCCTGGTTTGAAGATGGCAAAGATGATCCACGCGTTACTGTTATTAAAGTTACTCCAGAAGAAGGTTTCTACTGGGATACAAAAAACGGGAAGCTTGTATCCATGATTAAGATATTAGCTTCGGCCGTTATCGGAAAAACGTTGGAGGAAGGTGTAGAAGGAACAATCTCTGTTCGATAAATCAGAGCACATTATTAAGCTGCTCTTTTATTTTCTCCAGCTCTTCTTTCATGGCTACAACATGCTTTTGAATTTCAGCATCATTGGCTTTCGAGCCGATGGTGTTGATTTCACGGCCTATTTCCTGAGAAAGAAATCCTAGTTTTTTTCCGTTTGCCTGCTTTTCATCCAGGATTTGTAAAAAATAATCCAGGTGAGTTTTTAAGCGCACGCGTTCTTCGTGAATATCAAGCTTCTCGATGTAAAATATTATTTCCTGCTCCAGGCGGTTTTTATCGTAGCCATCATCTCCTAAAAAATTTGAGATGTTTCCTTTAATGCGTTCCCGAATTCGATCAACACGTTTTGGATCAAGTTCGATAACGTTACTAAGTGCCGCATCAATTGTTGCAATGTATTCCTTCAATCTAATAGCGAGTGAATTGCCCTCTCTTTTTCTAAACTCATCACATTTTTCGATGGCTTTTTGCAGGACAGTTACAATTTTGCTCCAGTCCTCTTCAATGGTTTCATTTTCAAGTCTGGTTTGAATAACCTCGGGTGAGTTTAGCGCCAGTTCAAAAATATTGTGCGCAAGTGTTTTAGATGAGGCTTCCAGTTTTTTGAGATTTTCCAGGTATGTAAGAAACAGTTTTTCATTATAAACCTGCTTTACTTCTTCCTGCCCGTAGCGCTGCCATTCAATGGAAATAGAAATTTTACCGCGTTCAAGCTTGTCATTTATGAGGTTCCGGAGATCAAGTTCTTTTTCGGAAAACTGTTTTGGAAATTTTAATCCCAGATCCAGGTATTTTGAATTCAGGCTTTTTACTTCAGCGCTAATGCGGAGCGTGCCATCATCGTGCTGAGCCTGACCAAAGCCCGTCATTGATTTAATCATAGAGAAGATTTATACCGGAAAATTACAACCTTTATCAGAAATCAAAGCCAAGCGTAATAAACCAGCTGGTATTGCCGACTTCATAGTTTTTCACGGGCCATGCTACATCCACTTTAAGATAATATCCCAGCATGGTGGATCGCATCCCTACACCATAACTGTAAAGCCAGGGATTAAGGTAATTTTTAAGCTTAACTGTAAACGGTCCATTTTTGATCTCATCATAATTCGCGCTGCCTTCCTCCGAAAAAGGAGATTTACCTGACCAGCTTGTTCCGATATCGTAAAAACCAACAAACTGTAAATGCCGCAGAAACGTTGATGTGATGGGCGCATTGGTTAATGCCTGCACAATTGGTATTCTTAATTCAAGATTCATGAGCATTACGTTATTCCCAAACAACGTAGCATAGTCAAATCCTCTCAGGTTGGTGGCAAATTCTGCAAAGAGAATATTTTCATTCAATGAATCCAGCCCCAATGGATTCCTTTCTCCGGTTGCAGTTATACCTGAGTATTTTGCATCATTAAAAATCCAATTATCCATTCCACCTAATAAATACTGTTTAGGAGATTGGCCATAAAACGATCCCGCAAAACCACGAACGGCTAATGTAATTGTCTTATAAATCTTTTGGTAGTGTCGGATGTCGGCTGAAATCTGACTAAAACTATTGTTGCTATTATTCATCCCCTGATAATGCAGGTGCATTAATTTGACACGCGTTCCTTCCTGAACATTCATGCCCGTAACAATGGAGTTATCATATACAAATTCTGATTTCACACCCGCATAAAAATTATTGGTGGGTTCAGGAGATTGCTCTTTGGTACTTGTGCTGGATCTGCCAAGGTGTACAGATCTTGTAAACGCACCAAAAGGTTTAACGCTTAGCCGAATTCGTTCACTCATAGGTAATGAAACTCCAAATTCAAGTTTATTTAAAGAGTACTTATAAACGATATCATTAACGAAAGTTTCTTTGCGTATACCTTTTCTATCGAACCGGGCGCTAAAGTCAAGAAGCTTGGGTAAGTATTGTGCCTCCGCATAAAAGTCTCCGTTTCGAAGATCTATAGAAGTCATAAATCCTCCGAGGAAGCGATAATTCTCCAGCATATCATTCATTTGCTGGTTAACAGAGATTCCGAATCCGCGTATCGGATCAACTACCAACGCAGTTACGAGATTATCGGCACTAAAGCGTGATTCGTATGGAAACGGCCCCATAATTTTTGCTTTATCGCGCGCCTTCATATACCGATTGAGGAAAGTCTCCGTGGGTTGTGTTTGCTTCACAGCCTCGTCTTCAAAAACATAATTGTCTGTATTAATCGATGTAACCTGTTTCGCTTTTACGGTATCGGCTGGTGCCACAACCGTATCGGGAGGAGTAGTGACAGAATCCTTTTTGACAGTAAGCGTATCCGTTGAGACTTTCAGACTGTCGTCTTGCGAATCTTTTAACCGGGCATTAATGAGATCACGCATGCTCATGTTTTTTGATTCCTGTTGCTGCCGTTTCTCGCGAATAGTCCTGGATTGCTGCAATTCTTTTCTGCGTGTAGAGGGGGTAAAGATTTGCCGATTAACGTTGAACCCCTTACTTACATGTATTTCATCTTCCATTTTCCGGTTTGCCACTGTAGCCAATATGCTGTGGGAAATATTAAGATCATATTGCTTAATGCCGGATGAGAAATTTGAAACCTGTGTATAAATTCCTGTTGAGCGATCATACTTAAACAGATTCACAATACCCCGTTGATCACTGAGGTAATAGAAAACATTGTTACTAAGCGCTATAGGAGCAAAATCTTTACTTAATGTGTTCGTAATTCGCTGAACTTTTGTTTTGGTTGTGTCGAGATCAAAAACAAATAAGCTGTAATTATCCGTCAAACTGCCCAGCGAAACTTTTGCTTTGGTATTTAACGAATCCGATATGCGGTTCGAAGAGAAAACAATCTTATTTGTATTGGGAACAAAGCTCGGATCAAGATCATCGTACATGTCGTTGGTGAGTCGCCTTACCCGGTCGCGCCTTGAACTGATCAGGTACAAATCATTTTTGCCTTCGTAATCTGCACTCACTACTGCCAACCTTCCATTACTGGAAAAGCTTAAGCTGCGGATATTATTAAATCGTTCAAGATCACGTGGTAATTTTGTTCGGGTGTTCATATCATAAAGCCAAAACGTATACTCTCCATTACGTACAGCTATAACCCCTAATGTACTTGCATCTGACCATGCAATAATGGGCAATCTATAGTCTACTTCCTGACTGATTACTTTACTTCCATGGGTGATGATGGTTGTTTCTTTTCCGGTCTCAAGCGATCTTACTTTAACAATATACCTACCCCGATCATTCTCTGCATAGGCGATGTACTTTCCATCCGGACTTACCTTGAGGGTTGTAAATTGTGTAGTGCTGTTATGCCTGAGGCGAAGCCTTGTTGAATCCGGATGATTGATATAGGATTTGCTTGCCTGCGCTTGCATTTCAGCATAGTATTGCTGCCATTCTTTAATTACCTGCTTATAGCTAACACCAAGTGTAATTAATACACTTTGCTCTTCTTTTCGGGTAATGCGTGTATAGTTAAGAATATTTGAAATGCTGCTCTTGCCATATTTTTCAGCAATGAAATTCCAAAAGGATTGACCTACTACAGCAGCTTCCCTGCCACTGAGACGAAATATTTTATTAATACGCTTTGTGCGAATTACTTCACGGATATAATCGTCCATTTCAGAAGTCCAGCCTTTGGCAACATATTCTGATGCTCCTTTTACAAACCAATCCGACAAGTTCATTAAAAGCGCACTTTGAAAAATTTCTTTCAGGTTTCCGCCATACATCATTTCATTAATCATGAGATCAGAAACCTTAAACAATAATTCGCGCTTAAACTCCTGCCCTGTACCGAGGTATGAAACTTCTATGTAAGGTTTAATAAATTCAATCTCACCGTTAACCGTGTATTCGGTACGGTTGAGACCAACATTGCTTTGACGCTGATCCGCTAATGAATTGTAAAGGAAAATGCGGGTTTTGTAGTAGGGAGCATATCCGATCAGATCGGTTATACGATCAAACTCCGATTCAAGATATTGAAGCGCTTCCGTGGCAACTGCTCTTCTCCCATCGTAATAGTAAACATCAAAATTTTCACCGCTCAGGTAGAGCCAATCGAACGAACGGTACTGAATCCGGTTTTTACCAAATACCTCATTAGCCCGTTGGGCAGATGCTTCGGGAATAAAGTAGAGTAAAACAAGGGCAAGTACTAAGAAGCGCGCGATAACTTTCATCTCGGGAAATTTCCACCATAATTATAGTGTTTATAACGATCAATATCCACCTCTTTGTTTATCGGAGCCCCATTTTCGAGCGATGCTGCTAAAACCCCCGAAAAATAGGGCGCCAGGCTTACACCTTTTGTTCCAAGTCCATTAAAAATCACCGCTTCTGCAATATCCGGATGCGGGCCAAGGATTGGCTTACGATCCGGAGTGGTTGGTCGTATCCCCCAGGATTGGGCAGTAACCTCGTAGGGAAATGCGACCAATTCGTTCAACTTTTCCGTTAGTTCAATACGGGCACCTTCGGTGATGGATGAAGTCAAATCACTACCCTGATAAGTAGCGCCAACCTTCCAGATTCCCGGAACCACATAAACGCCTCTATTATAAATGGATGAAATGATAGGATCAGTTTTTATAGTTAACGTCTCACCCTTGAGCGGTCTTATCGGAAGCCACGAAAATAATTTTCCGGATAGTGCCTTACTTCCTTGACAAAAAATGATTCTCCGGGCTTGAGCACTTGAATACTGCACTTCAGAATGCTGGAATGTTAATGCAGCTTCATCAAAAGCTTCTTCCTGTAGCGTGGCGTTTTGAGAAATATACCGTCTGACTGCTTGTGTAAACTTTACCGTATCGAGATATCCGCATTGCTTCAGGCTAAGTCCGCCAAACGGATTCTTCACGACCGCTTCTTCAATTGGATTGGTATAGACCTGATCGATATACGCTGTTAATTCCGAACCCGCACTTTTGCCCATCCACTCATTTTGTTCTTCAATAGAAATAAACGGCCGATACAAAGGCAGGGAGTAAAAGAAAGTTTCTCCTGTTAATCGTTCTGCATCTTTATAAAAGTTATGGAGGTATGGAAACAGTAAATCTGCTTTCCATGTTTTAGTCATGACACGACCGGTTACAGGATTAAAAAGACCTGCCGCAACCTGGGTGGCTGAATGTTCATCAAACTGATCGATAACAAGTATGCGCTTCTTTAACTTAAGTAATTGCAAGACAAGGCAGGAACCAGCCAGTCCCTGACCAACAATAATATAATCGTACGTAGCGGAAGAGCTCAATTGATTGCTTTGAAAAACAAAAATCCAACTTATTTTTGAATTCTTAACTTGTGACATGCTTCAGGTAAAAAAATTCACCTTTAATCCCTTTGCCGAAAATACCTATGTGCTATTCGATGAAACGAATGAATCCATCATTATTGACCCGGGTTGCTACGAAAAAGCGGAGCAGCAGGAGCTCGTGGATTTCATAGAAGAGAATAAGCTTGTAGTTAAGAAGCTTATCAACACACACTGTCATATCGATCACGTATTAGGCAATGCCTTTGTAAAGGATAAGTTTAAGGTTCAGCTATATATCCATCCGATTGAAGAGGCATTGTTGAGAGCTGTGAGCAGTTACGCCTCCAATTATGGTTTTCATCAATACCAGAACTCTACTCCCGATGTTTTTATAAGTGAAGATGATGTTGTGGATTTCGGGAATCAAAAGCTGCAAATACTTTTTGTTCCCGGTCATAGTCCAGGGCATATTGCCTTTTACGATAGCGCCAGTAAAAGTTTAATTGGTGGAGATGTGCTCTTTGAAAATAGCATTGGCCGATCAGATCTGCCGGGTGGTAATTTCAATACACTGATCAACAGCATCCATGAAAAATTTTTCACCTTACCCGATGATGTTACTGTATATTGCGGCCACGGTGAAGAGACCAGTATTGGATTTGAAAAAAGAACGAATCCTTTTTGCGCCATACTAAAATAGAAAATGATCACACGCCACATCCCAAATTTTCTAACCTGCTGCAACTTGTTTAGCGGTTGCCTGGGTGTGGTGTTTGTACTAAATGGAGACGTTGCATTGGGCGCGTACTTTGTTTGGATTGCCTGCGTATTTGATTTCTTCGATGGCTTTGCTGCACGCATGTTAAAGGTAAGCTCTCCCATTGGCAAAGAACTTGATTCTCTGGCCGATATGGTCAGCTTTGGGTTGCTCCCCTCCATAGTGATTTATAAGATGCTGGTAATGGCTCATGTTCATGAATATGTAACATACCTTGCTTTTTCCATTGCGATTTTCTCAGCCTTGCGGTTGGCAATCTTTAACATCGATGAAACACAAAGCGATTCTTTTCGAGGACTGCCTACGCCTGCCAATGCACTATTCTTAACTGCATTGCCTTGGCTTACCGGTATGCTGGGTATTGCTGTGTATGAGCCCTGGGTACTGTGTACTGTCGTTGTAATCTCTTCTTATCTCCTTGTATCCGGTATCCCGTTATTCGCGCTTAAGTTTAAAAACTTCTCGTGGAAGGATAACAAGATCAGGTTTACCTTTCTGACTGTGTCAGTATTACTACTGCCCGTTCTGAAGATCACCGCCATACCGGTAATCATACTATTATATATCGCCCTTTCGTTAGGTGTTCAGGCTGTTTCAAAATAGGCGTATTTTTGCTTTTCTAATCTAGCTGGACCCTTGAAAATTCCTCAGCAAAGGCATTTTTTCTTAATTCTTATCCTTTTCATATCGGGGACGTGGATCTCTATTTCCCCTGCAAAAGCTCAATCTGTGCTGGCGACTGGCAAATGGTATAAAGTAGCCGTTGAGAAAAATGGAGTCTACAAAATCTCCAATAAGAACTTTAAAAAAATGGGGTTCGATCCTTCTAAAACCGACCCGCGAAAGATCAGACTCTACGGCAATGAAGGTGGCATGCTGCCCCAATCAAACCAAATTGCACGGCCGGACGATCTTGTTGAGAATGCCATCTTTATTTCAGGAGAAGCAGACGGGAAGTTTAATTCGGATGACTACATTCTTTTTTATGCTCAAGGGGCTGATAAAATTTCTTTCAACCAGAGCAAAGGCATAATTGATTATGAGAAAAACTTATATGCCGATAAGAATTATTACTTCATAACGGTATCAGAAACAAATGGAAAACGCATTACCACTAATGAAGTACCTGGTGTTTTGCCGGTTGTTAATACAGTTGAAAATTTCTCGTTTCACGAAATAGATCAACACTCCGAATTAAAATCAGGTCGTGAATGGTTTGGTGAGCGCTTCGACCTTACCACAGAACTTACTTTTGAAACCGATCTAAAGAATGTGATCCCCGGCACAACAATGAAGTTTGTTTCCGGTGTGATGGGAAAATCTTTTTCAGCAACCTCCTTTAAGGTTTCGGTTAATAATAAATTAGCCTTGACCCAGAATATTCAAGCTATACCTACTGCAGACTATAACGTCAAGGGAGAAATGAGAACAGATACACTTGATTTAGGTGCCGATACAATTTCTTCTTCAGGGGGTTCAGGTCAAAAAATTAAATACACGTACGTAAAAGCTTCTTCCGGAAATTCGGTCGGGTTCTTAGATTTTTTTCTCCTTCAGGCCACTCAAAAACTTTCTTTACATAGTAGCCAGGTTATCTTTCGGTCAACATCAAGTCTGTCAAATCCTGCATCGCAATTCGAAATTGAAAGCTCTGAGTCTTCAGCAATCGTCTGGGATATCAGTAACCCTTACGAACCTTTACTCAAGTCTTCTGTTTTTTCTGCAGGCAAAACATCATTCAACTCCATTACGAGTGTTTTAAAAGAATTTATTGTTTTTAAGAGCGATGTTCCAACACCTGAATTGATAGGATCGATAACAAATCAGAATTTACATGGACTGCCTACTCCAAGACTTATCATCATAACACATCCTGACTTTAAACAAGAAGCAGAACGCCTTGCCGCTTATCGCAACAGCAGAAACATCGCGACAAGCGTTGTCACGATCGACCAGGTTTATCACGAATTTTCAAGTGGCCGGCAAGATGTAACTGCTATTCGCGATTTTGTAAAATCGCTTTATGATAAAAGCGCAGGCACATTAAAAAGCGTTCTACTCGTTGGCAAAGCCTCGTATGATTATAAGAATAGGGTTATTGACAACTTAAACTTTGTGCCCACGTACCAATCGCGGAATTCGTTGCATCCTGTTAATACCTATTCTTCCGATGATTATTTCGGCTTTTTAGAGGATCATGAAGGTGAATGGAGTGAAGTCCCCGCTATTAATCATTCACTGGATGTTGGTGTTGGCAGGTTCCCGGTAAAAACACGCGAAGAAGCATCTGACGTAGTCAATAAAATTATCCGCTACGAGTCTACCCTCACGCTTCAGGGTTCCTGGCAAAAGGAAATTGTGTTTGTTGCGGATGATGGTGATAGCAACGAACATCAGGATGATGCCAATAAGCTAGCAGAAGATATTGATGAAGATCATTCGGAGTTTGATGTCTCAAAAATTTACCTCGATCAATTTCCACAAATTTCAAGGCCGGCAGGTAAAGTCTCTCCTGAAACAAACGAAGCCATTAAAAAAAGTATAAACAAAGGGGCCTTGATCATTAACTATACCGGTCATGGAGGCGAGCGTCTACTAGCGCAAGAAAAAATCTTTGATGATCTAATGATCGAAAAATTAGAAAACGATCGGTTGCCGTTGTTGGTAACCGCTACGTGCGATTTTGGAAGATCGGATGACCCGATCATTATTTCAGGTGGTGAGCTTTGTTTGCTCCGTAAAAATGGAGGGGCTATCGGGCTGGTAACTACCGGAAGGCCTGTTTATTCCGGAACTAACTTTCTTTTGAACAACGCTTTTTATACTGCATTCTTTCAACGAGAAAACAATAAACCATTAACGTTAGGCGAAATTTTCAGAAGAACGAAAAACACAAGCTTAAGCGGAGTCTCGAACAGAAATTTTTCATTGATCGGTGACCCGGAATTACAACTGGCTTTGCCCTCACGGGAAATTGTGGTGAATAATATTACTACTGAATCCGGCTCAGCAACACTTAAATCTTTATCCACGGTAATTGTTCAAGGAGAAGTTAAGGATGAAGAAGGTATCGATGAAACGTTCAATGGCATTTTAGAAGCTGTTCTTTTCGATAAAGAAGTTTCCTTTCAAACGTTGGGAGATGAGAACGCCCCTTATAATTATAAACAGTGGTATAACCGGATCTTTCGCGGCCAGGCTGCTGTAGAAAATGGTTCTTTTGAATTCAGGTTTGTTGTTCCAAAAAATATTGCTTACCAGGTAGCGGAAGGAAAGTTAAGTTTATATGCACTTGATTCAGTTCAGGATCTTACAGCATCCGGATACTCTAAAAACTTTGATATTGGATTAAGCGAATCAAACCCTGATGTTGATAATACCTCTCCCAAAATATCATTGTTTGTGGGTGACACTACTTTTATCTCAGGTGGTATAACCAATCCCAATACGCAACTCGTTGCGCGCTTAAGCGATAAGAACGGAATCAATATTTCAGGATATGGAATCGGCAACAGCCTAACCGCTATTCTCGATGGTGAATCATTTGTAGTGAATGATTATTATACAGCTGATATAAATGATTACACAAAAGGAACAGTGACATTCCCACTCGAGAAGCTATCGCCTGGCAGACATACCCTTACGTTGAAAGCCTGGGATACGTATAATAATCCCGCACAGACTACCATTGAGTTTGTGGTTACTGAGACCGAAAAATTAATGATTCAGACTTTCGGTAATTATCCCAATCCATTTCGAACTTCCACACAACTGACGTTTACACATAACCGTTCAGGCGATGACCTGGAGGGTACCCTTATTCTCTATGATGCTATCGGAAACCTGCTCCATACTTATCAATTTAACATTCCTTCAAGCAGTTATCAGGTTGATTTGCTTGAACTTACGCAGGGTGTCAATTTCACAAAAAATCAAGCTGGAGGACTATACTTTGCGCGCCTTTCAGTTCGTTCTCTTACGAATGGCTCTAAAAATGAGCAGGTTACAAAGCTTATTCTTTCGAATTAACTATCTTTAAACCCTTGAAATATCACAAATGAAGTTCGCTTTAATCTTAGTTAGTTTTCTTTTTTGTGCAGAATTAGTGGTTGGGCAAACCATTCTTGGAGCTGATGAAAAATTCAGACCGATTACAACAGCTGTTCCATTTTTAACAATAAGTCCGGATGCCCGACATGCTGCCCTCGGAGACGCAGGCGTAGCGGGGTCACCCGATGCAAACTCTGCCTTTTGGAATCCCGCCAAGCTTACTTTTATTGAAAGTGCTTTGGGTGGTTCTGTTTCCTATACTCCTTGGTTAGGTAAGATTACCACTGACATGTCAATTTCCTATCTCAGCGGCTATTATAAAATTACCCGTGAACAAACCATTGCGTTAAGCATGAAGTATTTCGACATGGGCGACTTCTATGCACGTGACCCTGACAATATTGATTTGGGGACATTCCATCCGCGTGATTTTAGTTTTGACTTAACGTACTCCCGTTTGTTAACAGAAAATTTAAGTGTTGGTTTAACCGGAAGATTTATTCACTCTAACCTGTTGGGTAATTACAATGGAACATCGATTGTAGATACAAAACCTGGCAACAGTGTTGCTGCTGACGTTGGTGTTTATTATTTCACTGAACTCAAGGGCGCAAAAACAAATACTCTTTCGTTAGGCGCTGTAATTTCAAACATAGGCCCTAAGCTTTCCAATTCAAGTGACGAAAACCGAAGTCCGCTGCCAACAAGTCTTAAGTTGGGTGCTGCCTACAGGGTTGAGTTGGATATGTATAACTCATTTACCTTCCTCCTCGATTTTAACAAGCTCATGGTTCCATCCCCGCAATTGGAAATGGTTGATACCACGCAGGTTATGGTGATCCCTAATAAATCTCTAATTAGCGGAATGTTTTCTTCTTTCTCGGATGCTCCGAACGGTTTTTCTGAAGAAATCAAAGAGGTAATTGTTAATGCAGGAGTAGAGTACTGGTACAATAATACGTTTGCTGGCCGGGTTGGATATTTTTCTGAGGCTAAGCTGAAAGGCAACCGAAAATACATGACAATAGGATTAGGCTTTAAGAAAAGCATCTTTGGATTTGACATCGCCTATCTGGTTCCTACCAACAAGCGCGAGCATCCCTTGGCAGAAACTATTCGCTTTAGTCTTCTTTTCCAGTTGCCTGCTAAATTCAGGGAAGACACGCTTACCGATTAACATGCTCGACAGAACCGTACAGCCTGCCTTTCAAAAAAGCAGCGCGTTCGATTTAATTCATCCCGAAAAAATTACCTTAAAGAATACGTTGCCGCTTACCATTGTGCGGGGCGGTGAACAGCCTGTTGCCAAAATTGAACTTGTATTCAATGCGGGCAAGTGGTACGAAGCTAATCCCGGAGTTTCTTATTTTACTTCCCAGCAATTACCGAAAGGAACTGCATCAAAAAGCAGTTACCAGATATCGAATGAAACTGAACAACGTGGAATACACGTTGAAGTTAGTCCGGGTCATGACTTCACAAGTGTTTCGCTTTACGGTTTGACCAAAAATATTCACGAAGTTTTTGACCTTACGCGTGAGATCGTAACAGTTCCTGTTTTTCAGCAACAAGAGCTTGATCAAATGAAAGATATCTATAATCAAACGCTGAAAATCAACCTCGAAAAAACAAGTTACCTCGCTTCACTTGAGTTGAGAAAAAAACTTTTCGGCCAGAATCATCCCTATGGTCGCGATGCCGCACTTTCGGATATAGTAGAAATTCAACGCAGCTGGTTAGTAGACTTTCACAAAAAAAGGTTTAGCGATTTTCAGATCATTTGTTCAGGCAAAATCACAGACGACTTGTTAACCGCGTTAACCGATTGTTTTGAGTCAATATCACTTCATGCTTCCTCTGAAAACAAGATCAACACGGATTATATTCCCCCAACGACTGAGTTTATTGAGAAGAAAGATAGTATTCAAGCATCGTTACGACTTGGCCGAAAAGCTGTGAGCCGGACACATGCCGATTATCCGGCATTGTTACTCTTGAACCATATTCTTGGCGGCTACTTTGGTTCACGGTTGATGAAGAACATTCGTGAGGAAAAGGGATTAACCTATGGTATTAACTCATCGGTTGCTGCATTAAAGCATGCAAGCTATCTCACGATTGGTACAGATGTCAATAAAGAAAACCGAGAGCTTGCAATGCAGGAAATAAAAAAGGAGCTGGCTGCACTCGGCCAGAAGCTGATTGCAACAAATGAACTGCAAACGGCACGGAATCACTTTATTGGCAGCTTGCAATCCGAGATCACAACGCCTTTTGCGCACGCAGATAAAATCAAAAATCTTTTATTATTGTCGCTGCCCGCTGATTACTATCAGCAGTTGATCTATAAAATTGATGCCTTGTCAGCACAGGATTTATTGAACGCAGCCAATCAATACCTCGATCCTGAAACATTTACGACTGTAACGGTAGGCTAATGTTATTGTCGTAGCAATTCGCGTGAGATCACAAGCTTCTGAATCTCAGTTGTGCCTTCATAGATTTGAGTAATCTTAGCATCGCGCATGAGTCGTTCAACGTGATACTCCTTCACATACCCATATCCGCCATGAATCTGAACAGCTTCGGTTGTTACTTCCTGTGCAATTTGTGAAGCAAACAGCTTGGCTTGTGCAGCTGCTTTTACAAAATCCCTTTTTTGATCTTTAAGATACGCTGCTTGCCAGACAAGCAATCTTGCTGCGTCAATCTTGGTAGCCATATCAGCCAGTTTAAACTGGATAGCCTGGTGTTCCGATAATTGTTTATTAAATGCTTTGCGTTCTTTGGAATATTTTAACGCCAGCTCATACGCGCCTGCAGCAATGCCCAACGCCTGAGACGCAATTCCGATTCTTCCGCCATTTAATGTGGTCATCGCAAAAGTGAATCCGAATCCTTCTTCGCCAATGCGGTTTGCTTTGGGAACTTTCACATCGGTAAACATAAGTGAATGTGTATCCGATCCGCGGATGCCCATCTTATCTTCTTTTTTACCTACAACGAAACCCGGCATTCCCTTCTCAACAATCAATGCATTAATGCCTTTATGTTTTTTTGCGATATCGGTTTGAGCAATTACAAGATAAACACTTGCCGTATTACCATTGGTGATCCAGTTCTTGGTTCCGTTTAATAAATAATGATCGCCTTTATCTTCCGCGGTAGTTCGCTGGCTGGTGGCATCCGATCCTGCTTCAGGCTCTGATAAACAAAATGCTCCAATAACTTCTCCTGAGGCTAACTTCTTTAAATATTTTTCTTTCTGTTCTTCGGTGCCGAATTTTTCCAATCCCCAGCACACCAACGAATTGTTTACCGACATACAAACGGAAGCTGAAGCATCAATTTTGGAAATTTCTTCCATGGCCAATACATAAGAGATTGAATCCATGCCTCCGCCATTGTATTTGGGATCGACCATCATTCCCATAAACCCCAGCTCACCCATTTTCTTAATTTGCTCAGTCGGGAATTTTTGATGCGTATCCCGTTCAATTACTCCTGGAAGCAATTCGCTTTGTGCAAAATCGCGGGCGGCTTGTTGTACAGCAAGCTGTTCTTCGGTGAGCAGGAAATTCATTTCGGTAAAGTTTAGCGGTCGGTAATTCAGGGTGAAAATATTAAAATTTAATGGGACGCAAACAGAAAAGCCCGGGTTATCTCCGGGCTTTTCTGTTTAACTGTAAGATTTCGTTAGTCTCTTCTTCCGAGAAAGATCATTACATAGTATAACAGCATGGTGATGGCACCAATTGCAGCTACTACATATGTCATCGCTGCCCATTTCAATGCGTCTTTTGCCATGTCGTGTTCCTGACGGGTTACGATGCCCCGGCTATCAATCCAGGCAAGAGCACGTTTGCTGGCATCAAATTCAACCGGTAACGTGATGAGTGAAAAAAGTGCAAACACTCCGTAACAGGCAATGATTACCAATAAGGCAATCTCCGGACTAAAAATTCCGCGAAATGCAAACGCACCAAACATCATCGCGATGAAAACAAAGTTGATCACCTTGGCACTAATGTTTTGAATGGGCACCATAGCAGATCTTAGCTCAAGCATACTATACGCTTTTGCATGTTGCACAGCGTGACCGCATTCGTGCGCTGCTACAGCAGTGGCTGCAGCATTACGGCCGTTATAAACAGCCTCACTCAGGTTAACTGTTTTGTTTGCAGGATTGTAATGGTCTGATAGTTGGCCTTCTACCGAGATCACCTTCACATCGCTCAAGCCATGATCCGCTAGCATCAGTCGTGCAACGTCTGCGCCTGTTAAATCTTTCGTTAAATGTATTTCTGAATATTTCTGAAACTTACCCTTCAGTCGTGAGCTGACAAGCCAGCCAACCAGCATGAAGAAGCCCGTAATAAGCAAAGGTCCTAAACTGAAACCGAACATAGTATTATCGTTTAATTTTCAATCAAATATGCAAGGTTTGATCCAATTTGAAAAAACTGCCAAAACGTCAAACCTCAGAAGTAAAACGAAATTTCGAAGCAGTTGGCTTACAAAACAGTCTTTTTCTTTTTTACAATCCAGGAAGTTACAACCAGCGCAATCGCTCCGGCTACGATCATGATCAGCGTTTGCCACGCGTGAAAAACAAACGTAAACGCCACAGCGTCACTCTGCGGAATCGCATATAAAAAGACAAGTCCGGCTGGAACGAGCGCATGATAGGAACCTGCACCTCCGGGAAGCGGAGCCGCCATCGCAATAGCGCCTATGGCAAAAACAGAAAGCACTGCGCTCACACCTAATACACTGGTTTCCTTAAACGCCATCACCACACAATACGTCATCACAAAATACAGCGACCAGATAGCAGCCGAATAAGCAACAAATAAAAATTTCTTCTCAAGCTTGAAAACAGCAGCTAACCCTTGCTTAAAGCCATCAAAAGTGCGCTTAAAGAACGAGCCCAGTTTTTCATTTCGCTTAGCGTACCAATACAATCCAAACCCTGCTAGTACTAAAATTAAAAAAGCAATTCCAACAATGGCCAGTTTGCCCGTTAAACCAGAAGCTTGTATGGGCAAGGTTGAAATAAATGTGAATAACTTATCTGACTCAACTGCAAATGATATAGAAATAAGTATTAACAAGCAGAGCACGTCAACAATTCGCTCGACAACTACTGTTCCAAATGAAGTTTCAACAGGACTTCCGGCAAGCTTGTACAGATTGTAACACCGTGAAACTTCTCCGCCCCTGGGAATGACAAGGTTAACCAGGTAGCCAATCATGAGTGACAAGAAGCTATGATAGAAGGATACTTTGTAACCGGTAGGCACCATCAGCATCCGCCAGCGTTCCGCCCGGATTACCTGACCCAACATAAAAATTCCGGCCATCAGTAAAAGCCATCCCTTGTCCGCTGATTGCCAGGTATTATATAAATACTGCCATTTGTTTTCACCCTCCTTAACATGAAGACCGCTTAAGGAAAACCAGATTAGCAGCGACATCAATCCGAAGATTAACAGGTATTGAAGAGCCGTTTTTAATGCAGCTGGCACTAAACGAGTTTGTTATCGGGTGAAGGAAATATCAACGTAGGTTTGAAATTCTTCGCTTCTTCGAAATCCATGGAAGCGTAAGAAAACACAATCACAATATCGCCAACCTGTGCTCTGCGCGCAGCGGGGCCATTGAGTGTAACCACACCGGAACCTCGTTCTCCTTTGATTGTGTAAGTTTCCAATCGTTCACCGTTGCTCACGTTCACGACCGTTACTTTTTCACCTTCAATCATATTGGCGGCATCCAGCAGATCGGCATCAATTGAAATGCTTCCGACATAATGCAATTCAGCCTGCGTGATCTTAATGCGGTGAATTTTGGATTTTAAGACTTCTATAAACATATTTTCAAAAGGTGCGCAAAGATAAGAAACTCACAAAAACATATTATCGATTAATCTTACCTCGCCTACAAATGCAGCAATGCATATAATCGGGCGGGAAGACTCTTTAACATCATTTAAAGGCTTTAAGTTTTCACTGTCAGCTACTTCAAAATATTCCAGCTTGATTTCACGATCAAGGCTGAGCTTTGCTTTTGCATCTTCCTTAACATGCGAAATGGATTTACCGTTCTTTAACTGTTCAACGGTATCTTTCAATACACGATGAATGATTGCAGCTTTTTCTCTTTGTGCTATCGTGAGCCTGGCATTGCGTGATGACATCGCAAGCCCGCTCGTTTCACGCAAGGTTGGAACACTTTTCAGCTTAAGATTGAATTTAAGCTCGGTTACAAGCTGTTTAATAATGGCAAATTGTTGCCAATCTTTCTGTCCGAAATAAGCTACATCTGGTTCAATAACGTTGAACAATTTGGAAACCACCAGTGCAACTCCGCTAAAATGTCCCGGCCGAAATTCGCCTTCCATCACTTTATCGAGGTGTCCGAAATCAAATTTTACGAAGCTTTCCTGGCCGTACATGGCTTCGACTTCGGGGCAGAAAAGAGCCTCACAACCAGCCTTTTCCAAGAGTTTAATGTCTTGATCGAGCGTCCGGGGGTATTTCTTCAAATCTGCCGGATTATTAAACTGGGAAGGATTTACAAAAATGGAACAAATCGTAGTAGAATTTTCGTTTTGGGAATTGCGTATCAGCTCCAAATGACCCTCGTGGAGGGCGCCCATAGTGGCTACAAAGCCAATGGTTTTGGCCTGCTTTCGCTTTTCAACTAAAAATGCCTTTAACGGGCCGATTTCCTTGAAAATCTGCATGTTGTGATGCCCTTAAAAAAGGCTGCTAAAGGTAGGGTTATTGCGGAAAGAAGTTGAATAAGGGGGGTAAATTTTGTACTTTTGTGGCTCGTTTCGCGTTCAAATCATTAATCCAAGAACTATGTCAAAACTCAGAATTCTCTATGTTGCCAGTGAGATAAATCCTTTCCTGCAAACGTCTGAAGTTGCCGACTTCGTCCGCAAACTTCCGCAAGCCATGCAGGAAAAGGGAATGGAGATCAGGATTCTGGTGCCCCGTTTTGGAATTATCAATGAAAGAAAGAACAGGCTCCACGAAGTGGTGCGTCTGTCAGGTATCAACATCGCTGTAGGCGATGAGGAAAAGCCGTTGACGATTAAAGTCGCGTCTATCCCAAATGCCAAATTACAAGTCTATTTTATCGATAACGAAGACTATTTCCACCGTAAGTCAGTTTTCACAGATAAGGAAAACAAATTTTATGCTGACAATGACGAGCGCGCTATTTTCTTCTGTAAGGGAGCGATTGAAACCGTGCGCAAGCTTGGATGGGCTCCGGATATTGTTCATTGCAACGATTGGATCACAAGCTTTATTCCGTTGTACCTGAAAACCACGTACAAAAACGATCCGCTGTTCAAAAACACAAAAACAGTTTTCACAATTTATAATAACAGCTTCAACTTTAAGTTTAAAGACGACATCATGACAAAAGTCAAGATGATCGACATTGAAGATAAAATGCTGGGTAATCTAAAAACTGCTGATTACGAAGGGTTCATTAAAATGGGCGTTGAGTTCTCGGATGCTGTAATTACAGCAGGCGAAAACAAGAAGCTCGAAAGTCTCTTCAAAAAAATGAGAGAAAAGAAAGTTGAATCAATTGACAAAGACGCAGACTACACTGAATCTTACTATAAATTATATAATGAACTTGTGGGCTAAACGAGCCGGACTGCTGCTCTCCGCGGCAGTCCTGATTTTTTTAATGTCGTGTGAAGATGATAGTTACTTGTTAGGCTATCCGGGTAACTCAAGGTTTAAAGGAATATTTCACGAAATTATATTTGACGAAGAGCGAAGCTCTGTAATCCTGCTTGATTCGGTTTTTACTGATCAGTATTCGTTATCGATAGACCCGGTTAGCTCCGCTGCGCACCGGTATATGATCGGACAATACATGGATCCTGATTTTGGAATTGTAAGTGCCGGATTTTCAACTCAGTTTTTTCCTAACGATGATCCTCGCTTCCCTGTATATTTTAATCCGGATGATAAATCACTAGTCCTGGATTCTACCACGGTACAGCTCATGTTGGATTTCTATGCTTACGGCCCCGAAGTTGACTTGAATGAACAAGTTGACGCCTATCAGCTCCGACATGGTATAGATTCATTGAGTACTAAAAAACGATATATTAACACAACACCTCTTGGTTATGATCCGGACCCAGTTGGTCATCTTGTTATTAAAAGGTACAGCAATACCTACAGTGGCAAAAGTAAAATCAGGCCATTTAATTTAACCTATTCCAGGTTTGACGAACAGGCTGACAGAAGCCCATCAAACAGGGACACCATCATGCTTCAGGGCAGGCTTAACCCATTGTATGGCTCTTCTATATTCAATTACCTCAAAGCAGCCGGTGATACTATCTTGATAATCGATAGCCTGATTGCAAAGTTTGGAAGAGATTGGCCAGGGTTGTCATTTGTTTCAACACAAACCGGAAGGGTGATTGGATTAAATCCGCTTCACTCGTTTAGTCGCTTAACATTTCATTATCATGTTTCAGGCGACACTGTTGCCCTCCGCACACCATTTTATTTTACCCCCTATCCGTGGGTGGGCTCGAACGGCTTTACCAATATTACCACTATACGAAGTGGCGGTCTTAGCGGCATGGGTACAGAACCAAATCAACGCTACTTTCCGAGTGGCAATGAACGGTATATTCAGGACGGTTCAGGGGTAATTACCGAACTAGACTTAAGCGATTATTACAGCTTTATTGATACGCTCGATAACATCGTTATTAATTCTGCTGAGATATCGATAGATGTGGTTGCACCCCCTCCGGGCATGCCTCCACCGTCCAGTCTTTTTGCGTTGCTCATGAAGAAAAATACGGACAACGGCATCGTTGCATTAGATATGGATGTTGAAGCAGATAGTCTCAAATGGAGAGAATTGTCCACCAATATTTATACTGAGTTTATAAGCTTCGCTGTTTCTGCTGAACTAACAAATCAATCTCCGATGGTGCTTTCGTATAACTCCAATACAAACAAGTATTCTGGTTATGCTACATTGTTTTTTCAAAAGCTGTTTGACAATAAAGATAAGCCGGAGCTTAACATTGAACACATAGGCTTTTACCCGGCTACCGGGCCTCTCTTACGAGTTTTTACGGTTGGAGGAACTACCTTTCCGGTTTTAAAAAGTGGTACAGGTAACAGTGTAAACCGAACCATTATTAAACCCAGTGGTATTAAGCTGAAGATTTATTATACAAAACCCAATTTGCCTAACCTCGAATAACTATGTGCGGAATAGTTGGTTATGTTGGTCATCGCGATGCTCAACAGGTTATCATTAAAGGTCTTAAACGCCTGGAATACCGGGGCTATGACAGTGCGGGTATCGCACTGCTTAACAAAGGCCTCAATGTTTATAAGAAGAAAGGGAAAGTATCCGAGCTTGAGGAATACCTGAATGGAAAAGATCTTGCCAGTACCATTGGCATTGGTCATACTCGGTGGGCAACTCACGGTGAGCCGAATGATACAAACGCGCATCCGCATTATTCAGCTTCCGGTAAGCTGGCCATTATCCACAACGGTATTATTGAAAACTATAGCTCTTTAAAGCAGGAGTTGTTGAATAAAGGTCATCGCTTTACCAGCGAAACCGATACTGAAGTACTCATTCACTTTATTGAAGATATTCAGGAAAACAACCACTGTTCATTAGATGAAGCAGTTCGCTTAGCACTTACTAAAGTTGTAGGTGCGTATGCGATTGTGATCATGTCGGTTGAAAATCCAGATTTATTGATTGCTGCCCGCAAAGGTAGCCCGTTGGTTATTGGGGTTGGAAAAGATGAGTACTTTATTGCTTCTGATGCAACACCCATTATTGAGTACACAAACGAGGTTGTTTACCTGAATGATTTCGAAATTGCGATCATCGATGGCGGGAAGTTGAAAATTAAAACCATTGAAGATGCTCCCATGACTCCTTACATCCAAAAGCTGGAAATGGAGCTTGAGACTATCGAGAAAGGCGGCTTCGATCATTTCATGTTAAAAGAAATTTTTGAACAACCGCGTTCCATTAAAGATTGTTTACGCGGACGTTTGGATTCACAATCAGGTCGATTAGTGTTGGGTGGTATTCGTGAGTATGTGAATAAACTTGCCAATGCAGACCGCATCATAATTATTGCGTGCGGAACATCCTGGCATGCCGGTCTTGTTGCTGAATACATGTTTGAAGAGTTCTGCCGCATCCCGGTAGAAGTGGAATACGCTTCGGAGTTCCGTTACCGCAACCCGGTTTTACGCGAAGGCGATATGGTTATTGCGATATCCCAATCCGGAGAAACAGCTGATACATTAGCCGCAATCGAACTGGCAAAATCAAAAGGCGCAACCATCTTTGGTGTTTGTAACGTAGTAGGTTCATCGATTGCCCGCGCTTCACATGCGGGTTCATATACACACGCTGGTCCTGAGATTGGTGTAGCCAGTACGAAAGCTTTCACAGCACAATTAACGGTGCTGAGTATGATCTGCCTTATCGTTGCGCAGAAAAAAGGAACCATCACCGATCAGAAATTTCACGAGATGCTTGTTGAGCTGGAAAACCTTCCGGCAAAAGTTGAACGTACCTTAAAACTTAATGATCAAATCCGTGAGATTGCCTATACATTCAAAGACGTTTCAAACTTCTTATACCTCGGTCGTGGATTTAATTTTCCGGTAGCACTTGAAGGTGCATTGAAACTAAAAGAGATTTCATACATCCATGCAGAAGGTTATCCTGCTGCAGAAATGAAGCACGGCCCAATTGCCCTGATCGATCAGGAAATGCCAGTCGTGTTTATCGCTACACGCGATAGTTCATACGAAAAAATTGTATCTAACATCCAGGAAGTTAAGGCGCGTAAAGGACGCGTAATCGCTGTAGTAACGGAAGGCGATAAGCTTATTCCAAGCATGGCTGAATTCACCATTGAGGTTCCTGCTGTACAAGAAACATTAATGCCAATTGTATCTGTAATCCCACTGCAATTGCTTTCCTATCACATTGCTGTGATGCGTGGCTGTAATGTTGATCAACCAAGAAATCTAGCCAAATCAGTTACTGTTGAATAAATAATTTGTAGAGATAGTATAAAAAAGCCCGGTTAATCGACTGGGCTTTTTTATTGTGGCTTATATCATAACCGATTTCTAAATCGCTTCGTTAATGAACGTTAACGCATACCCCAAAATCTACTCCAATTGCGTTAACGCTATTTAACATGCTGGTTAATAATCGCAGCGTAAAAATCAAATAGTTTTGAATCGTTAAATTCTTATCCTCTTATGAAAATAAAATCTATTAGATTTTTGATTGTGTTAATGTCGTTAACGTATTCAGCAACCCTGGCTCAGAATATAAAACGTTTGGAAGAAGTTCCCATGCAAATGATTAACGGACTACCTTACTTAGAAGCAATGATTAATGGTAAAGGCCCTTATCTGTTCGGTTTCGACAGTGGGATGGGTGGTGATATGGAGCTTGATTCAACCCTTGCAGTAGAATTGAACCTTAAGGTAACTGATAAAACGCAAGCTGGTGACCCTTCGGGCAAAAACAGTGTAACACTTGACGTTACTCAAGTTAATGAAGTACAGATTGGAAAAATTAAATTGAATAATGCAGTGGCCGTCTTGCGCAACAGGCGTGCATTGCGCGGCATGGAGAAAGTTTCTGGCATTATTGGAATAACCTTATTAAGCAACTATGTATTCACACTGGATTATCCAAATAACAAATTTTATATCGATGCGGGAAGATTAATTGCTAATAATGCTGATGTCATTCCGTATGAGACTTACGGAGGCGGAGTTCCTGCTATTAAAATCCTTGTTGGAGATCATTCTGTTACAGCGCTAATCGATACGCGAAGTATGTCAAGCGAAGTCAAAATTCCGGAATCGCTCATTTCGAAATTACATTTTGCTTCCGAGCCAAGAGAAGTTGGTAAAGGAAGAACCATCAGCAATGTAATAAGCATTAATGAAGTGAAGCTTCAGGAAACAATAAAGATTGGAAAATATGATTTTCTTCAGCCCACTGTTACCTATCCATCGTTAAGTGAAGAAGCATTAATTGGCGCACGTTTATTGAAAAATTTCGCTTTCAGCATCGATGCAAAGAGTAAGACCGTAAAATTTATCAAGGGGAGTTCGCCCGTCAATCCTGAGGTTAATCCATCCACAAAGGCAAACAATTCAAATTCTGCCTTGAAAGAATATACAGGCCATTACGGTGAACGCACAGTTTTCCTGGAGGACGATGGGCTTTACTTACAGCGCGCTTCCGGCAGTCGGTTGAAAATGGTAATTAAAACAAAAGATGAATATTCATTAGAAGTTGTTCCCCAAGCCCACATCGTATTCGTCAGGAATGAAAACGGAAAAATTGTAAGCTTAAAATCCTTGCAACCCAATGGGGAATGGCAAACCTCAAACAAGGAATTATAAAATTAGAATTATAATCCTCCAAGGTTTACTTCACAGCATCCAGCAGGATAATAATTTTCACGCTCGTTCCGCAAGCACCATTTTCATCCCTCAAATCTTCAATTTTAACAGTGGCCTGCTGCCCGAGGTTGATCAGTTTCAGCCGTTCTTCTGTTATGTTGATACCCATCGAATTATGGGTCGGGAAATTTTCCATGCGCAATTTCAATGCAGCTTCCCTTCCAATACCATTGTCTTCAATGATGAAGGTCAGCACGTCTTCATCTTCAAAGACACGGATCGACAATTCTCCTGAAGATTTTTTGTTGTACAGGCCATGAAGAATGGCATTTTCAACGTATGGTTGTATCAATAGCGAAGGTATGATGATTGATTCAGGATCTACTTCGGGTGCAATTTCAATTGAAAATGTAAACTTATTTTCAAACCGAACCATCTCCAGTTGAATGTAGTTTTTGAGCAATTCAATCTCTTCCGACAGGCTAATCTTATTGTTAACCGAATGGGTAAGCACGCTTCGAACAAGCTTAGAAAACATCGAGAGGTAATTGATTGCGTTCAAGCGATCATTTTTGGCAATGAAGTACTGTATAGAGTTGAGTACATTAAAAATAAAATGCGGACTCATCACAGAACGTAACGCCATCAGCCTCAATTCACCAATTTTTTTATTTGCTTCTGCGAGCTCCCGGTCACGTGCTTTACGTTCCGTAACATTATCTGCAAAAATACTTACCCCAATCACCTGGTTATTTTCAATGATTGGACTTAGTGAATATTGAAAATCGATTCCAAACCGAATTTCTTCCAGCGTAATCCTTTCTCCGGCCAGCGCACGATCATAAAAAGCAGTCCATTTTGAAGTCATTTCTTCCCCTAACGGAGTTTTTACGTTAGCAAAAATCCTTGCTCCATTCTGGAGGATCAGGCTGTAATGTTCTTTAATGTAGTTGGCAAACTGATTATTAAACATTAAAAGCTTAAACTCCCGATCAACTGACCAAATCATAAGCTCTGTATTGTTGATGGTAGCATTCAGATTAGCTTCATTCAAAATCAGTTTTTCTTCCGCCTTCTTTGCAGCAGTGATGTCTTCAATCTGAGCTACAAAAAATAAAGGTGATTCATTCGTGTCCTTAACAAGCGAGATGTTAAGGTTCACCCAAATAATGGATCCGTCCCGGTGGATGTAACGTCTTTCGCCCTGAAAATTATCACGCTCATTTTTTAGAAGTTCCTGCTGGAGAATGTACCCTTCATTACTTTCTTCCGGAACTGTAATGTCTCGCACATTTAACATTAACAATTCATCTTCTGAATAACCAACCATTGTACACAACGCTTTATTAACTTTAAGCCAGTTGCCTTCCGTAGAGACCAAAGCCATTCCAATGGCTGAAAATTCAAAAGCACCCCTGAACTTTGCTTCGCTCAATTGTATTTGACGCTGTGCCTCTCTCAGGTTGGTTACATCACGGGCAATTCCAAGCAACGTATTATCCTGAAGTTTCTTAACATTCACTTCTACCTCGATAATTTTCCCGTTCCTTGTGCGCATGCTCCTTTGGGTGAATACGTGTTCTCCCTGGTCAATTACGGACAAGGTGACTGGACGCTCCACTAATTCTTCCGGGTCGATCAGATCCTGGATTTTCATCTTTGTTAATTCATTGCGCGAATATCCCATCGCATGGCAAAAACTTTCATTAGCGTCAAAGAAACTTCCATCCAAGTGAACGATAGTTATAAAATGAGTTGCCTGCTCAAATAACGATCGATAGCGATACTCGCTAACCTGCAACTTTTTAAGATTACGGCTCAATTCTTTATTAAGCTCATAAACTTCAGCTTCCGCCTGTTTTTGGATGAGCTTATTTTTCTCTTTCAGTTCCAACAGAAGATCCTGGTTCATCTGCTCATTTTTTTCGACCACACTCTTGAGGAAAAATAAGCTTAAGCCAATAGCCAGCATGGCAATTAGTGCGCGCGCATTGCTGAATTCATAAAACCGGTCATTGACCGTGTTTTTCATATAGCTTACATCAAATGCATTGAAGATTGAATCAAAAAAAACAATGGATACTACGGGTATCAAAAGACCTAGTATTAGTAAAAACCTGTTTTGGAGATTGAAGAACAAAAAAGGAAAACAAAAGCCGGCCAGTAAAAACAACCGAAGGCCCACGAACGATGAAGATGACATCTGTTCTCCGGATTTTATATCCAGAATACTGATACCAAAAACAAATACAGGTGTAAGCCAGCAAAGCACAACTCTGCTTGTAATAATGTACCCGGCTTTGTTCAGCAGTAGCGGAAGAAGAAAAAAGATAGATGCTGCCGCCAGTCGCCAAAACATTCCGGGTGTGTATCCGTAAAAAATGAACAGGGCTATAATCAGCAATACAAGTGCCGCAGAGCCAATAAGGGATGTATAGTTGGCAAGGATAATATTTCTTTTTTCGGATTTCGATTTTGCGAAAGCCGTGCCGTATCCTGTTATTTTCCGTAGAAATCCTGCCATGCTGATTTTAGTGAAAGGCGAAGTGCATTCTTTGTGCAGTGCAATTTGTTCAAAAATCTTACAATCCCGGAAATTGTTAATTCTTAATAATGGCTTAATTATAAAATTTGACATCAGGCTCACAAAACGCCTAAAAGAAGTTACTTTTGGTAACATGCTGAAAAGTATCATAGTAGACGATGAGTATAAAAGCAGGGAGAACATGCGCATCCTGCTGGAAGACTTCTGCGACAGCGTGAAGGTTTGTGCGCTTTGTCAGAATGTGGAGGAAGGCATTCAGGCCATTAAAGAATTTAAGCCGGAGATCGTTTTCCTGGATATTCAAATGCAGCGCGAAACAGGTTTTGATCTGTTAACGCGAATTAAAGACATTAACTTCGAGGTGATTTTCACAACCGCACATGCGGAATATGCCATTAAAGCTTTCAAATTTTCAGCGATTGACTATTTGCTGAAACCAATTGATATTGAGGAGCTTAAACGCGCAATCGCTAAGGTCAATAAAAAGCTTCACGATAATATCTCTACCCGGCTTGAGCATCTGGTTCAGAATCTGCGTAGTACATCTTCAGAAAATTACAAGCTTGCTTTACCTACAGCAGAAGGTCTTTTCTTCGTGCGGGTAAGCGATATTCTGTATTGCGAAGCATCCAGTAATTACACCGAAATCGTTACGGGTGATGGCAAAAAGCATATCGTGAGCCGGACCTTGAAAGAATACGATGACATGTTGTCGGATCACAATTTTTATCGCATCCACAATTCATACCTTATCAATCTTAACGCCATTAAGAAATATGTTCGCGGTGAAGGCGGGTATGTTGTGATGAACAACGACCGTTCACTGGATGTTTCGAAGCGCAAGAAGGAAGGATTTCTCGTTCGCATCGGTACAAAAGAATAATTCATTTTCCGCTAACGTTTTCGTTACGCGATGTTGTTTAATCACCTTCTCAATCACGTGCCGTCTGCCTTAATCTCGAAATAAAATTTCTCTGCAACCGTAGAAATAGAAAATTTTATTCACCGCGTTTCATTTCAGTTACTCACTAATCTTGCCACCTGCTCATTTGTGGTGGTCAGCCGCGTTTGCTGACGGTAGTATTGCATCAAATTCAGATGCACTAAAACCAAATTAACACACAACATGAAAGTATTTTTACAATCGGCTGCTTTCGTTGCAGCACTTTTTACCCTCACGCAGGTATCCGCACAGGAAACAAAAATCCGTTTTTTCGGCCAACCGGAAATTACCAGTTCGTCAACTACTGAAACAAATGCCTTCCGGGGCGTTGATGCATTCGGACAGTATATCATAAAAGATACGTCCTTCTCAAAAACCAATTTCAACAGCGGAAGCTACGTGTTGTTTGTGACTTCACAGATCAGCGAGCGCATTTCCGTAATGAGTGAAGTAAGCTTCAAAAATTCAGGTGATGAGTTCAATTTCGAAGTTCAGCGTTTAGCGCTTCGTTACTACATCAAAGATTATTTCAGCGTTCGTTTCGGCAGAATGTTCACACCTATCGGTTACTGGAATAACCAGTTCACATTAGGTCTTGTGCTTCAACCAACGATTCAGCGTCCGTTTGCAATCCGTCCGGTAAGTGATGGTGGTGTATTGCAGTATCGCGATGCAGGTATTCAGTTTGAAGGTGAGAACATTACAAGCGCACGTCTTTTCTATAAAGTTTTGATTGGAAATGGTGTAGGCTATTATGGTTCAAATGACAAAGGCGATAACCACGTTGCTACAACTGTACAAGTTGGCGCTGAGCCAATTGAAGGTCTTAAAGTGCTTGCTTCAGGTCAGTTCGACCGTATCGAAAAAGGAAAATCAAACCCGAACGGTTCAATCTCTTCTTTGCCAGATAATGGAAATCTACAATTGATTGTCGCTTCTGCAGCATACATGAATCCTGAAAAGAAAGTAGAATTCATCGCAGAATACCTCAGTCAGAAAAGCAAGTTCGACAACGCTGGAACATTCAACAGTCACTCGTATTATGTGTATGCAGGTTACAAAATAACGGATCGTTTTACTCCTTATGCGTTGTATAACAGCACACAAGCCGGTGAATCCGAAAAAGAAGGTGATCCATACTTCTCTCCAATTCCGGTTAAGATAAATCTTGTTACACTCGGTCTGCGATACAAGTTCAACTCCAGCTTCGTTGCCAAGCTTGAATATGAAATGAACAATCAGAAATATTTCTACCAGGATATTGTGATGGGCGCTACAAAGCTTGATGACGGCTTTACCAACACAACCAAAACGAACAGCGTGCGCATGCAGCTTGCCTTTGTATTCTAATTGATAACTATTTAAACCAAAAGCATTCCATGAAAACCACGTTTATACTTGCAGTTTTGTTCTTTGTAACACTCACTGCCTTCGCACCGGCAACTCCGGAATTAGCGATCATCATCAACAAAGAAAATCCTGTTGATAAACTTACTGCCGGAGAAGCAAAACTATACTGGCTAAGAAAGATCAAGAAAAGATGGCCCGAGCTTAACAAGAACATAAAGCCTGTTGATCGTAAAACAAAAAGCGCAGAGCAAGATGCTTTCTACTCAAAAGTACTGGGCATGTCAGTCAGTGATGTGGAGACTTACTTCAACGCGAAGCAATACGAAAGCGGTGAGAAGCCTCAGGACAAATTCCCATCAGACGCAGCCATTATCGACTTCGTTGGTGAAGAAGCAGGTGCAATTGGATTTGTTAATGCAGCCTCATTAACACCGGAAGCAAAAGCTAAAGTAAAAGTTGTATTGGTTGTTCAATAAGCAACAGAGTTCTCAGCAAAATCATAGATTTTATGTTTCAGAAGTTTAAGAATTCGATTGTCGGCAAGATTATGCTCGGTTATGCCGTGATCATCCTGCTTGCCTTCATCACCACGCTGGTGAGTATGTACTCAGCCTGGCAAAACCGGAAAACCGATCAGTTGGTTTCGGAAGCGTATTACCCGATGGTACTCACGCTGAAGGAAACTGAAATGATGGCTTCGGAAAGCTATAAGCTTACCAACAACTGGATCTATCAGCCAAGTCTCGAAGAAAAAGAGAAGCTGAAAAATATCCACGCGAAAGAAATAGCAATTCAAAAAGAAAAGCTAAGCAGCATTGCCAGTAAATTCGATAATGAAGTTGCCAAAGAAGGTCAGGACATAGTTGCAGCGTTTGATGCGCTGATCCTGGACGAGCAATTCATAATGGATAAGCTAAGCAACGATACTTCCTACAGCAATGACATCATTGTGGATGAGGCGATCACCGGCATGGATAAGAAAATCACACCTTCGTACAAAAAGCTTACCGAGCTTATCACGTTGGGTTCTGATCATCTTAAACAACTTTTAGATCAGGCAAAAGAGCAAAAGGAATCTTCTTCCCGAATGCTTTCTTACCTCTACATCAGTAACATCGTTTTGTTTTTACTGATCGGTGTGTATGCTACCTATTTCTCCATCTCCTTCATCACCAAACCTATTGCAGGATTAAGTGATCTGATTACAACGCTTTCAAAAGGGAAGTTTGTATCGGTTACGCTGAAGAAAGGCAAAGATGAAATCGGCCGGATGGCAGAAGCGATTGAGAACATGCTTATCGGCCTGAAAGGTAAAGTTGAGTTTGCTGAGAACATTGGTAAAGGAAACTACGAAACCAATTTCGAACAGCTCAGCGAAGACGATACGATGGGCGAAGCACTCATCCGTATGCGCAACAACCTGAAACAGGCTGCCGATGAAGACCGTAAGCGCAACTGGGCAACAGAAGGGTTGGCAAAATTTGCAGACATTCTTCGTTCGCGCAACGATAATCTCAGTGAGCTTTCCGATAGCATCATCAGCAATTTGGTGAAGTACATGGGTGTAAGCCAGGGCGCATTGTTTCTTGTGAACGATGATGACCAGCAAGATCAATTCATTGAACTGGTTGCCTGTTATGCATACAATCGTAAAAAATATCTAAACAAACGAATTGAGCTTGGCGAAGGTGTAACGGGTCAGTGTATCCTTGAAAAAGATACCATTTACATGTCGGATGTGCCGGAAGATTATTTGAAGATTACTTCAGGGCTCGGTGAGGCCTTGCCGAAGAATTTATTAATTGTTCCGCTTAAGCTTAACGAAAATATTTTTGGTGTGGTGGAGATTGCCTCCTTCCAGACAATTGAACCGTATCAGATCGAGTTTGTGCAAAAGCTTGGGGAAAGCATTGCCTCTACGATCGCCTCGGTAAAAGTAAACGGACGTACCAAAAAATTACTAGAAGAAACGCAGGTTCAGGCCGAGCAAATGCGTGCGCAGGAAGAAGAAATGCGTCAGAACATGGAAGAGCTTTCTGCTACGCAGGAAGAAATGCACCGCGCACAACGCAGAGGTGAAGAAGCCCTACAGGAGATGAAAGACAAAGAGAAAAACCTGTACGCCATGAAGCTTGACTTCGAAACGCGTGAGAAAATTATTGCCGCTACCACA
This sequence comes from Cyclobacteriaceae bacterium, assembly GCA_965227265.1. Taxonomy (GTDB): domain Bacteria; phylum Bacteroidota; class Bacteroidia; order Cytophagales; family Cyclobacteriaceae; genus UBA2336. Next base: position 3,185,485 of record OZ245738.1, read on the forward strand.
CTCATTATCGAAACCGATCTTACTGGCAACATCACGTATGTAAACGAAAAGGTTTGTGAGCTCTCTCAGTATGCGCAGCAAGAATTGATTGGTGAACCAGAAGCAATCCTTCGACATGAAGAGATGCCAGCTGAATTGTTCAAACAGTATGCCGCAACGCTGAAGAAGGGAGATGTTTTCAAAGCAATCATTAAGAATCTTTCAAAAACCGGTGATGCGTATTGGTTAGATGTAACGGCCATGGCCGTTCGTGGTGAACGCGGAGAAATTTTGAAATACGTAAGCACTGGCTATCCGATTTACGATACAACGCTGGCTATTCAGTTGTTCAATCGTCAGGCGGAAAAGCTGAAGCTTGCGAAAATTCAAGTGATAGCAGAAGTTTTCAACAACTAGATGAGCAGTTTAAAAGAATTATCCAGCCTGATCATTTCGATGGAAGAAGTAATCGGGAAGCTTAATTCATTCTTTACTGACTCCGTGATCCTGAGAATGGATTACAGCATACAAGCGTTGGGAGGTGAAGTTGAATCATTAACAGAATATTCATCAGCCGAGTTAAGTGGTCAGGCGTTTTCAAAAATCTGCGCTGACCACGACTCGTGGATGAAGATAGAATCGGAACTGAAGCAAGGGTACTTCGCGGATGTAACGACAAGTTTTTTAACCCGGGAGAATAAGTCGGTGAGCGTAAGCATCTCCGGCTTTTACCTGGGATTGATTAGTGACATAAACGGATACATAATTTTGAAAATAAAATTACTCGAAGACAACGCTTTCCTGAAGAAAGAACTAGTGACCAAGAAGCGGGAGCTTGATACGTTCATCTATCGGGCTGCGCACGATTTGCGGGGACCGCTGGCAACGATCAAAGGGCTCGTAAATTTGCTGAAGATCCGGCAAGGTGATCATGAGGTAGATCAATTGTTATCATTAATTGAGATCCATGCCAACAAGCTTGACGACAGATTGTTCAAGCTGCTTTACCTGGCGGATGACAATAACGAAGCTGAACACTGCACCGGAATTGTCAGGTTCACGGGTATTAAAAAGACACTTGAGAAAACCCTAAGTGATACGTTTCAAATCGATCACGCCATTTTTGAGTTCAACAGCACTACCGAAAGTTTTGTGGGAGTCAATGAGCACCGGTTGACGCAGCTGTTGAATAATGTTCTACTCTATATTATAGGTCTTCCAATGGCAACTGCTGCCAAAGAGGAGAAGATCAGCATCATTATCAGCATTGAAGGATTAAAGACGAAGCTAAAGATCAAAATTCAGGCAAAGGGTTTTTTAACAACCCAGGAAATCCGGGATGTTATCTCACAGCCGATCTCGTTGTACAATGACATTCTGCATTATCCATTTTTATTTAATTATTTCATTGCACAACGCGAATCGAAACAATTAGGAGGCGTGATCATTCCTGATTTTTCACATGTCGATGAACAGGTCTTGCATCTTTCCATACCGGTTAATTTTTCTTTAAAGGCCGACAACACCACTACACCTTCTTTGCTGGAGGTTTCAACCGAAAACTAAAAAACCAACCCCGTGATACTCGATATAGACATAGCCGATCTTAAAAAAATAACCGCGCTGGTTCATACGAAGTATGGCTACGACTTTCGCGATTATGCCATGTCTTCTTTTAAAAGAAGAATGTTACGCATTCTTGAATTGCAGGGACTAACAGTCGACACGCTTCTTAAAAAGATCAACGATCAGTCAGGTTTTATGACTGAATTTTTGGATGAGGTTACGGTGAATACCACTGAGTTATTCCGCGATCCGGGATTCTGGAGATTGTTGCGTCAGGAAATTATTCCAGCGATACAACTGAACAACAAAACCTTCCGGATCATGCATGCTGGATGTTCTTCCGGAGAAGAAGTTATCTCGATGACTATTCTCCTAAAAGAGATGGGCATTCATGATCAGGTGAGTATCATCGCTACTGATATCGATTCAGTAATTCTTGAAAAAGCAAAGGCTGCTTCTTATCCGATCAAGAATATGGAGTTGAATGAAAAAAATTATATCCGCTTCGAGGGAAAATCAGCGCTCAAAAATTATTACAAGGAAGAAAATGGTAAAGCCGTTTTCAATCGCGACTTGTTTAAAAATGTGTCGTACCGAAAATATGATCTCGTAACCGGAGAAGTTTTTAACAAGTTCGATCTCATTCTCTGTCGTAACGTGATGATCTATTTCAATCAGACATTACAGAATGAAGTACTGAAGAAATTTCATGCCAGCCTATTCAAGTACGGTTACCTCGCCATCGGCACAAAAGAATCTGTTGTGTGGTGCGATTATGCTAACCGATTTATTGTGGTGAACCAGGAAGAAAAAGTTTACAAAAAAGTAAGGGACTAAATACAGGATGAAAAAATACACCTTTCATACTGACTACAAAGCCATTGTTATCGGTGGCTCAGCCGGAAGCTTTCAGGGGATTATTAAAATTCTTTCGCAGATCCCGACTGATTTTTCGCTGCCGATCATTATCGCAATGCATCGCTTGAAACATGTAAGACATGGTTTCGCAGAAGTTGTATCGATGAAAAGTCACTTAAAGATTGTTGAGCCGGAAGACAAGGAAACGATTCGCAAAGGAATGGTTTATCTAGCTCCTGCCAATTACCATTTGTCAGTTGAGTTGGGCAATCACTTTTCATTATCAACCGAAGAGATGGTGAACAGCTCGCGACCAGCAATCGACATTACACTAAGTAGCGCGGCTTATGTTTATCGTAACAAGTTGGTGGGCATTCTCCTTTCAGGCGCTAATCGCGATGGCGGACTTGGAATGAAATCCATCAAAGACAAAGGAGGCTTAACAATCGTGCAGGAACCTACCGAGTGCATGATTGACACGATGCCGAAGGCAGCATTAGAACTAACAAAAATTGATTACTCACTTAAGATCGCAGAGATCGTTGAATTTATAACCGACTTACACAACTCCACAAAATGATATTCAGGATTTTTACAAAGCTCAAAGCTCCTATCGTTTCCAGCACATTATTTTTTACAGGCATCGTATTATCTGTCGGTGCCCTGTATGTGCTCCCGCTTTATCCTTCTTTGATTAAGGTTGAAGTTGTTTATGCAATCATCGGGTTAACTTTTCTTTCCGGATTGTTTTCCATTCACGTAACAGCCCAGTCAATCAAGCAAACCGTAGTTTATCTCGAACCTAAAAAGGAAGAAACTAAAATTGTAACAGAGGTTACCAAATCTGACAATCAGCTAAAACTTGATTCGATCGAGAAAATTTTTCAAAACGGTCAGAACATTTCGCAACGCATTGTCAATGAAGTTTGTAAGCAATTGCAGGCCGGACAAGCAGCCTTATATACGGCACAGGAATCTACATTAAAATTTCAGTGTGGTTATGCAGTCTCTCACGATGATTTCATGAAACACGAATACACATTCGGTGAAGGATTGATTGGTCGCGTGGCGAAAGATGCCCAGAGTCTTTATATCGATAAGTTACCAAAAGGATATATAATCATTTTTTCAGGATTAGGATCATCGTATCCTGCTTACCTGGCTATTATTCCATTGGTGCATACTGAAGAAGTGAAAGGTGTGCTCGAAATCGCATTGTTCAATCCGGTTTCAAAGAACACCATTCTTCAGCTTGAAAACATTGGTAATGCCTGGGCCAAAGCCGGACTCTAAAAGATCGACACATGAAGTTCAGAAATATTAAAATAAGCTTAAAGATTACCGCGCTGGTCGCGTGCATCGCTGTGCTTTCAGTTGTTGCGATAAGCTACGTAACACACTTTGCTGATTCTAAATCCCAGGATCAATCACAGCTCTATATATATGCAGGGATTGTCATTTGCGCATTCGCAATTCTTGTTTCGTTGATTGTTTCAGGAGCACTTACGCAGCCGCTTGAATCAGTTCACTTTATACTCCGCATGGTTTCAAGGGGTGAACTCCCTGAAAAATCTGAAGATCGCTACAACGATGAGTTCGGAAAAATTCAGCACCGTGTTGATGACTTAGTAGAAATGCTTAAGCGCAATGCCCAATTCGCACAGAAAGTTGGTGAAGGAAAATTTGATACACCTTTCCAGCCAGCCAGCGAAAATGATTCGTTGGGAATAGCGCTAATGGACATGCGCGATAATTTATTGGCCAACGATCGCAAAGAAAAAGAACACAACTGGATTGTATTGGGATTAGCCGAAGCCGGTGACATCCTTCGTACCCACGATAAGCTTGATACACTAGGTGATGAAATTGTTCGCTTCACCGTGAATAAAGTTGGTGCGATCCAGGGTGCATTTTATGTATTGAAAGATTCAAAAATTGAATTGTGTAACAGCTTCGCCTACAATCGTAAAAAATACTTAAAAAAATCATTTGCATTCGGAGAGGGACTTGTTGGTCAGGCTGTGGCAGAACAGGATCTTGTGCTGAGGACCGAAATCCCTTCCGACTACATGACGATCACTTCCGGAATCCTGGGTGATCAAAAACCCTCCTGCATTTTAATTATGCCGTTGATTGCTGATGAAGAAGTCCATGGCGTAATCGAGTTGGCAGGCTTTTCAAAATTCGATTCAACGCAGATCAACTTCATTAAAGAGCTTGGCGTAATGCTGGCACGTACGATTTTCAACATCAACGTAAACGAACGTACAAGAACGTTATTGGCGGAATCTCAAAGCATGAGCAATGACCTGAAAGAAAAACAGGAAGTGCTTCGCCAGAATGCAGAAGAAATGCAAACTGCACAGGAAGAGTTAAGGCACTCCAATTTAAAGCTTGAAGATCAGGTTGAAGAAGTTAACCGCACGCGCAACCGGATGCAGCTCTTGCTGGAGAATGCTTCTGAGGTTATTACAATTTTCGAAGAAGATGGAGCGATCCGGTACATCTCTCCTTCAGTGCAACCTATCCTCGGTTACTTATCAACTGAATTACAAGGTTCAAGCGATCTGGAGCATGTTCATCCCGATGGCCGCGAAGCATACCTAAATCTCTTTCATCACATGAAGGCGTATCCGGGAAGCAAGGCAACTGCGCAGTTCGAATACAAAACCAAAGCAGGCAATTACATCTGGCTGGAAGCTACCGGAACAAACTTCATGTCGAACTCCGCGATTCACGGCTACATCTTAAACTCGCGCGACATCACAGAGCACAGAAGAGCAGAACAAGAACAACGCATGCGCAGCAAGATGCAGGCGCTTTCCGAAAACTCTCCGGATCTTATCACACGGCTTGAGAACGGAGTGATCAGCTACATCAACCCGGTTATTAAAAATTATACCGGCAGCGATGCTTCCTTATTTCTTCATAAAAAAGCAAGTGAAACCAAACTTGATGATCTCGTACTCGAACATTGGTTGAAGATCATTGAAGAGGTAAAAGATTCAAATGAAACTGTTTCCACGGAAATGGATTTTCCTTCAACACTCGGTAAACGTGTGATGCAGGTTAATGCGATTCCTGAGTTCGATGAGCATAAAACACTTGAATCCGTTCTGGTTGTATCCCATGATGTTACGGATCGAAAACTGATCGAGCTCGACATTCAGCATAAGAACAAAAAGATCAACGATTCCATTAACTACGCGCGAAGAATTCAGAATGCAATCCTTCCGGATTCAAATGCGATCATGAATGCATTGCCTGATTCGTTCATCCTGTACAAGCCACGTGATGTTGTCAGCGGAGATTTTCCATGGTTCGTTCAACAAGGCAACGACATTTTCATTGCCGCAGTTGACTGTACCGGTCACGGTGTACCAGGTGCTTTGTTATCACTTATCGGATACTTCTTACTGAATGACATCGTAAAAAGTAGAAACATAATCGATCCGGGCAAAATCCTTGACTTGCTGGATGAAGGTGTTACGCAAACACTTCGTCAGGATCACAACGATGCTGCAACGAAAGACGGTATGGATATCGCCTTATGCCGCATCAACACCAAAACCAGAACGATTGAGTATGCAGGAGCGCATCGTCCACTACACGTGATGAAGAATGGTACCCTAGAAGAAATAAAAGGAAACAAATTTCCTGTGGGCGGAGGTCTTTATAAAAATCAAACAAGCTTTACAACAACTAAAGTTGTATTGAAAGCAGGTGACGGAATCTACTTCAGCTCCGATGGTTTTCCGGATCAGTTTGGCGGGCCGGATGGTCGCAAGCTTGGCTCCAAGAAAATGCGCGAGCTCGTGGAAGAGCTTCACCCGATGCCGGCAATTGAAGCCGAGCAAGCATTCAATCATGCCTGGGAAAGCTGGCGCGGAGAACATCGTCAAACCGATGATGTGTTACTCATCGGAATAAAATTTTAACAATTCAACTATTCATACACTAACGCAGATTAAAACAAACCAACAAAAATGAAATTCATCTACGACCTGCACCAGTTGATGGTGTCGCACAAAGTGATCCTGATTTACGAGGGTGACTTTACACAAGAAACAACCAAGTCTATTCTTACGATGGCTGAACGTAACCTGGAATCTTCCGGAGAAGAGTCAGGCATCAAGAAAAAAATCTTCAACGTGATGGTTGAGGCGCTTCAGAACATTGTGAAGCACAGCGATGACGCTAAAGAAGGAGAAACCGGACATCACGCAGCGATCTTTTTGATCGGTCATGCGCAGAGCCAGTATTCAATCATGTCAGGCAATCCAGTAAGAAATGAAAACATTCCAAACCTGAAAGCTGCACTCGAACGCATCAATGGTCTTGACAAAGATGGTTTGAAAGAACTCTATAAAGAGATCATTAAGAACACAACCATTTCTGAAAAAGGTGGCGCAGGCTTAGGCTTTGTAGATATGGCGCGTAAATCTGGCGAAAAGCTGGAGTGGGCATTTGTGCCGATGAATGATGAATTCTCATTCTTCTGCCTGAAAGTAAACATCGCGCGCGTAAAGGAAACTGTATTATAATCAACATTCTTAATTCTAATTGTTATGGAAATTTTAAATCTTGAAGGAACAGCCGATACACCAAAGATTATTCTCGATAAAGGAAACCAGATTTTTGAAATCTCTGGCCGTTCATTGCCCGAAGATTCAGCTGAATTTTATAAACCTGTACTGGAGTGGATTGCAAACTATGCCAAGCAACCTAATCCCTCAACAGATTTCGTATTCAAGTTGGAGTACTTCAACACATCTTCTTCAAAGCTTATCCTGGATATACTTTCAGCATTGGAAGATATTGAAGGCATGAAGATCGAGTGGTGTTACCTGGAAGACGATGAAGACATGGAAGAAGCCGGCAAAGAATTTTCTGAGCTGGTAGAAATTCCATTCGAGTACAAAGCAAACTAATCACAACAAAATCAAGGGATTAATAACACGCAGCGCAGGCTGCACGGGACTGTATTTTTATGAGTGAAGAAATTCTTAAGGCACTAACTCAACTGTTCGCTATTATCTCCAAACAGGATGATGGCGTAACGGAAGAAGAACGCAATTACGTGATCCGTTTCTTCCAGCAAGAACTGGATCAGGATTCCATCAAGGAGTATATCGAATTTTTTGATAACGTGTCAGGGTATAAAATCCAGGGAACGGATGATGGAAAGCGATTAACTTCTGTTAAAGATTCCGTTCGTACACTGGGTATTTGCCGGAAGATCAACAAAACCCTCACGCAGAAACAAAAAGTTATTGTGCTGATCCGTTTGCTGGAGATGGTAGGTTCAGAAAAGAACTTTACTGCGCAGGCGATGGAGATTATTAATACCGTATCCACAGTATTTAACATTCCGACAGATGAGTACAAGCTTATAGAGACTTTTGTTACCACAAAAGGAATCTCACAGTCTGATTTAGCCGACTTACGAATCATTGAAACGCATCAGCACGATCAGGAAGTTATCGATCCGGTTGAAGGTCGTTTGATCTTCATGGTGATTCGAAGCGTATCTACATATTTCACCAAATATGTTGGAACTGAATCGACCTTGCTGAACGGATTCATCATGCAGCCTGATCGCGTGTATCTGTTCTCACACGGAAGTACAGTTAAAACAGCTTCCGGAGATGCAGTTTATTACAGTGATCTCGTTTCATTCTTTAATAAAGATTTACAAACTGTCAAGCTTTCTTTCAACGCTAACATTGAAGAGTTCAAATTCGCCAGTGGGGCAATAGGATTGCGAAATGTTACAATAACAGAAGGTCCTGGAAAGTTAATAGGCATCATGGGTGCCAGCGGTGCCGGTAAAACAACTCTTTTAAATGTTCTGGCCGGACTTGAGAAGCCAAGCAAAGGCGACATCAAAATCAATGGCCTTGATATTCATTCGCAGAAAGATAAAGTTCAAGGAGTAATCGGCTATGTTTCTCAGGATGATTTACTAATTGAGGAGTTAACTGTTTACCAGAACTTATATTTCAATGCGAAGCTTTGTTTTGCAGATTACTCGGAAGAAAAGCTTCATGCGCGGGTGATTGAAGTGTTGGAGAATCTCGGGCTTGAACAGCGCAAAGATTTAAAAGTTGGCTCTGTGTTGGATAAAACCATCAGTGGCGGTCAGCGAAAGCGCTTAAACATTGCACTTGAATTGATCCGCGAACCGGCCGTGCTATTTTTAGATGAGCCTACCTCGGGTTTATCGTCACGCGATTCAGAAAACGTTATTGACTTACTGAAAGAACTTTCGCTGAAAGGAAAACTTATTTTCGTAGTAATTCATCAGCCTTCATCTGACATCTACAAGATGTTTGACACGATGATCATCATGGATACTGGTGGTTATCCGGCTTACTACGGAATGCCCGTGGAAGCAATCCGGTATTTTAAAAAGGCAACGCACCAGGTTGACAGCAACCGCGGGCAATGCGAAGTTTGTGCGAACGTTAATCCGGAACAGATCTTCAATATTATTGAAGCTAAAGTTGTGGATGAATATGGTCAGGCTACTTCCAAACGAAAAATTACTCCGTCTCAATGGCACGAGATGTATGACGATAAATTCAAAATCGCAAAAGTTCAGGACGAACAGGAAGCTCCGCCTCGATCACTCACCATTCCAACTAAAATCAAACAAACGCTGATCTACCTGAAGCGGGATTTTACCGCTAAGATCAGCAACCGACAATATTTATTAATCAATTTACTCGAAGCTCCCGTACTTGCATTGATGCTTGGTTTTGTCATTCGATACAAAAGTGCTGCTGGTGGAAATGAATATGTATTCCGTTACAACGACAACTTCCCAGCCTTTATGCTTATGGGAATTATCGTTGCCTTGTTTATGGGGTTAACGATCAGCGCAGAAGAAATTATCCGGGATCGGAAAATCTTAAAACGAGAGTCTTTTTTAAATCTTAGCTGGCTTAGTTACACGTGTTCGAAGCTTTCTATTCTATTTCTCATTTCTGCCGTTCAGATGTTTCTTTTTGTGCTGATCAGTACAGCCATTCTAGAAATTCACGGAATGACCTTTGCCTTCTGGCTTGTGCTATTCACAGTTGCCTGTTTTGCTAACGTGTTAGGATTGAATATATCAGCAGCGTTCAACTCAGCTGTAACGGTTTACATTTTGATTCCGCTATTACTTATCCCACAAATGATCTTGAGTGGATTGCTGTTCAACTTCGATAAACTGAACGATGTTATCAGTCAGAAAGGAAGAGTTCCATTTATAGCTGACCTTGTCGCTTCGCGTTGGGCGTATGAAGCTATGGCTGTCTATCAATTTAAAAATAACAAATACGAAGCTCTTTTCTATAAAGAAGACCAGGCAAAATCGCAAGCCGATTTTAAATCAACATATCTGGCAGATGAATTGGAAAGAAGAAATCAGTTCTTACTGGAAAATTATAAAGTTAAAAATGATTCTGTTCAGCGGCTTGTTCAATATAATCTCTTTGTGCTTTCGTCAACCTTAAAGTTTGAGCCTACTTATACAGATAAACTTCCTTCATTAAGCACTTACAACGATTCAACAGGTAAAAAACTTGATCAGTACCTAGACACGTATCGTTCACAATACAAAGAGGTGTTCAATCAAAACGACCTTATATCGGAGAGGAAAATGACTTACCTCGAAAGTCATAACTGGGATATTACCGAAAATAAAAACAAATACTTTAATGAATCCTTGTCAGATCAGGTTCGGAACATTGACACAAAAAACCGAATCCTGGAACATGAAGGAAAGCTCATTCAACAGATCGATCCGATTTATCAAAACGCATTGCCTAAAAATCCGATCGACTATCGAACCATTTTCTTTTGCTCCAATAAAAACTTCATGGGCATTACCGTGGATACCTTTGTATTTAACGTAATGGTTATCTGGTTCATGACACTAACGTTGTTCATACTCCTCTATTTTGAAGCACTTAAGAAAACCATAAACATCGGAAGCAAAATAAATTTCGTTAAAAAACAGCTTATCAAAAAATCATGAAATCTATCAAGCTAATTACTCTTCTTGTTTTTTATTTAACAATTCAAAAAGTCGGTGCCACCGAAATAATTCTACCAGAAGGTCCTGTCTTAAAGGTAGAGGTAACGTGTAAATACGTGAACTTGTATTCTATCAAGAGCGATACAGCCATTACTGCACAGCGCAAGATTTTCCCGAAAGGAAGCATCCTCTCCGTTTCAGGCCATGATAAAAACTCTAAGGCCAAAGCGATCTATATAACGCTTAATCACGAAAAGGAAGCGCTTTACAAAGACCCTATTAAACTTATTGCCAAAGGAAGGCATATCGTAAAAATCCGCGCTTTGGATAAAGACAACAATGAAACAATTTTATCATTCTCTTACTTGATTGTAGAATAAGTCACGAGGCTACCTTCTAAATCGGTTGCATGAATTTCTTTTAATGATTTAAGCCAATTACTTGATGAGATCACGATCTTTGTTGTTGTTTAGACGATGCCCATCTCACTTTCATCTCCCTTTCGCGCGCCACGAGCCTACCGGATTGCGATAAGTTCGTTCTTCTTCATTCAAGGAATAACCTTTGCCAGTTGGGCAAGCCGCATCCCAGATATTAAGAATGCATTAGCGCTAACCGATGCAGAACTTGGTGGCATTCTTCTATCGCTACCTATCGGGCAGTTCTTTGCATTAGCATTGTCAGGTTATTTAGTAACGCGTTACGGCAGCAGAATCGTTTTAATAGCCACTTCGATTCTTTACCCGGCAACACTTTTATTAATTGGATTAGCTTCTACCCCGGTATTGCTGATCATGGCTTTATTACTAACCGGCTTCTTCGGAAACATCTATAACATTGCAGTGAATACACAGGCTGTAGGTATTGAAGCATTGTATGGCCGAAGCATCATGGCCAGCTTTCATGGATTATGGAGTCTGGCAGGATTCACAGGCGGCCTGATTGGTACATTGATGATTGCGAAAGATCTTTCACCTTTTCAACATTATTGGATTATCAACGGGCTAACACTTTTACTAACCTTTCTATTTGTTAAGTCTACGCTGCCTCGTGATTCAAAGACCGATCAGGCAAAACCAAAACTTTTTGTTAAACCCGATAAAGTCATTCTACTATTAGGTGTGCTTGCATTCTCATGCATGATCTGCGAAGGCACAATGTTTGACTGGACAGGTGTATACTTTGATAAAGTCGTTAACACACCAAAAGAGCTTACGCAATTAGGATTCGTAGCATTTATGAGTACGATGGCCGGAGGAAGATTGATCGCAGACTTTCTAATCACCAAACTTGGAACCAAACGTATGGTTCAGATCAGTGGCGCAATGATCTTTATCGGAATAACAACTATTGTTTCATTCCCTTATCTCGTTCCTTCTATTATTGGATTACTAATCGCAGGATTTGGCGTCTCATCTGTTGTTCCTTTAACATATGGGCTTGCCGGGCAATCGAAAACAATGCCTGCAGGACAAGCACTGGCTGCCGTTTCGTCTTTAGGATTTCTAGGATTTTTGATAGCGCCTCCGCTTATAGGTTTTATCTCAGAAGCCTACACATTGCGTGTTGCCTTTGCATTGATTGCGTTAATGGGATTAGTTGTGGTTTTCCTTTCCGGGAAAGTGCAAAAGCAAGCTTAGGTCGCTTTTAGATACTCCTTCTTAAGCTGCGAACAGATTTTGTAACGTTCATCGTGCGTGTCCTCATACACAGCCTCAAGCAATTCATACACATGCTTTACGCCAATTCGCTGACACCATTCAAATGGACCGTAAGGATAGTTTGTACCGAGCTTCATGCTCAAGTCGATATCCTCGCGCGTAGCGGTGCCTTCTTCGGCTGTATAGTATGCCTCATTTATAATCATGCAAATGATTCGCGGAGTTACTAATCCCACGCGATCATCTACTAATAAATATTCCGTATTTAATTTCTTACAAACCTCTGCAAGCTGAGTTTCATCTTCAGGATTTAAAACACTTGCTTCCAAAACACTCCTGTTTAGGAACGTTGGAAGACCATTAAATCCAAAAAGCTTCGATTTTAAGTTATGATTCGCCAAGTTGGATAATTCCGCAAGTGAAATTTTAGCAGCGTTTACAAAAATTTTTGCGTTAGTTTTATCCGCATAAATTTCCACCTGGAAAGGATCTTCGTCCAGAATAAAATCAATCACAAGGTCACTACCCTGCACAAAACGCTCAGCCTCGCGATGATCACGCTCAAAGGTGTATGAATGACTTTCGCCAAATTTGGCTTTGGTTTCATCCAAATTGATTTGCTCACCGATTACGAGAATATTCATACTTTTGAGAAGCTGCTAAGTTAATTTTAAACCCGTTAAAAATGTCAAAAAATGTAGTTTATTCAGCATCTGCGCCAGAACCGATTGGTCCATACAGCCAGGCAATCCAGGCAGGCAATATGCTTTTCATCAGCGGCCAGATTGCCATCCAGAAACCAACTGGCAAGTTGATCACCGATAACATTGAAGATGAAACCGTACAAGTGATGAAGAACCTGGGCGATATTTTAAATGCAGCAGGCTATGAATTCCGCCACGTGGTAAAGAGCACAATTTTCTTACAGGATTTTAACGACTTCGCGAAAGTGAATGAAGTATATGGAAGAAGTTTCCCGCAGGATCCTCCAGCCCGCGAAACAGTTGAAGTAAGCAGGTTACCAAAAGATGTGAATATTGAAATTTCGTGTATAGCTGTGAAGTAGTTAGTATGCAGTAGTTAGTATTGAGAAGTGATCGTCACCTTCAAATACTAACTACTCAATACTATATACTAACTACTACTTACTCTGCTTTGCCCACATATCCCGTAGCGTAACCGTACGATTAAATACAGGTTTGTCTTTTGTTGAATCTGTGTCAAACGCAAAATAACCTTTCCTTAAAAACTGGTATCGTTCATTGGCTGTTGCTGAAAGTAAAGCAGGTTCAGCATAAACAGTTTGAACCTTTAACGATTCCGGGTTGAGATAATCTTTAAAGTCACCTTCCGCATCGCCAACATCCTCTACTTTGAAAAGTCTTTCGTATAATCGGGCTTCAACCGGCACGGCATGCTTTGCACAAACCCAATGGAGTGTTCCTTTCACATTAATGCCAGAAGTATCTGATCCGCTTTTGCTTTCCGGAATGTACGAGCAACGTAGTTCCGTAATTTTTCCAGCGCTGTCTTTTACAACTTCGTCACACTTAATAATATAGGCACTCTTTAACCGAACCATTTGTCCGGGCGCAAGTCGGAAGTATTTTTTAGGCGCAACTTCCATGAAATCTTCTTCCTCGATCAAAATCTCACGACTGAATGGAACTTCACGCGTTCCACCAGTTGGATCTTCCGGGTTGTTCTCGCTCTCCAGCATTTCAATCTTACCTTCCGGATAATTTGTGATCACAACTTTAATCGGATCGAATACAACCATTCTGCGCTGTGCCCTTTTGTTCAGATCTTCACGTACGCAAAATTCCAGCAAGCCAACATCGATCAGGTTCTCACGTTTCGCAATTCCAATACGATCGCAAAAATCCCGTATACTCGCAGGTGTATAGCCTCTTCTACGAACACCGCTTAACGTAGGCATGCGCGGATCATCCCACCCGCTCACGTGTTTTTCATTTACCAACTGCAAAAGCTTACGTTTACTCATAACTGTATACGTCATGTTCAGGCGCGCAAACTCATATTGATGCGATGGATAGATCTCCAATTTCTCAATAAACCAATCGTACAATGCACGATGCGGAATGAACTCCAGTGTGCAGATGCTATGCGTAATGTTTTCAATCGAATCACTTTGCCCGTGCGCGAAATCATACATCGGATAAATGCACCATTTGTCTCCGGTGCGGTGATGGTGCGCATGCTTAATACGGTACATCAATGGATCACGCATGTGCATGTTCGGATGTGCCATGTCAACTTTTGCGCGTAAAACTTTTTCTCCGTCTTTATATTTACCGGCACGCATGTCCGCAAACATGGTCAGGTTTTCTTCAATCGTTCTGTTTCTGAATGGACTGTTGGTTCCGGGAGTTGTTGGTGTTCCTTTTTGTTTGGCAATCTCTTCGCTTGTGCTATCATCCACATACGCGAGATCTTTCTTAATCAGCGCTACAGCGAATTCATACATCTGCTCAAAATAATCCGAAGCATAAAGTTCTTCAGCCCAGCCAAAGCCAAGCCATTTGATATCATTCTTAATGCTGTCAACGTATTCGGTTTCTTCTGTTACCGGATTGGTATCATCAAAACGTAAATTGGTTTTGCCACCGTACTTCAATGCAAGTCCAAAGTTCAGACAAATACTTTTTGCATGGCCCATGTGCAGGTAGCCATTCGGCTCGGGCGGAAAGCGCGTTGAAATGGTTTTATATTTTCCTTCCGCAAGGTCTTTTTCAACAATTTCTTCCAGAAAGTTCAAGCTCTTTTCATCCATACAGTTATCCATTAAAGGTTAATAGTTATCAGAAAGTATCAACTGATAACGGATAACTATTAACCGGACACCAAAGGTATGAAGGCGTTTTTGATTTTGACTGATTTTTTCACGCGAACGAGCGATTTCCACGTCTTTTGTTGGTGAGCGGAGCGGTTAAATGTGGCTCGAACGTTTACCTTTACAGGATATTTTTGAACAATAAATGAAAGACGTTCGCGTACGGTTTGCACCCAGCCCAACAGGCGCTTTACACATTGGCGGAGTGCGGACAGCCCTTTATAATTACTTGCTTGCCCGACAGAATAACGGCACCATGATCCTTCGTATTGAAGACACCGATCAAGGTCGCTTTGTACCGGGAGCAGAAGAGTACATTTTACAATCACTCGCCTGGGTTGGAATTAAAATCGATGAAGGTGTTGGCGTTGGCGGGCCGCATGCTCCCTACCGTCAATCAGAACGAAAAGATATTTACAAACAATACGCGCAAAGGCTGATCGATGCCGGTCATGCCTATTATGCGTTTGACACCGAAGCGGAAATCGAAGCCATGCGCAAAGCCTCGCCCAATGCGCAATATGATGGAGCAACCCGGCTTCAAATGAAAAACTCGCTAACACTTTCCGCTACAGAGGTTCAGCTAAGATTAGCAGCAGGTGAAAAATATGTTATTCGTTTACAAGTTCCCGCTAACCAAGAAGTAAAACTTAATGATCTTATTCGTGGAGAAGTAATCTTTAATTCATCCCAAGTAGATGATAAGGTTTTGATGAAGTCTGACGGAATGCCAACCTATCATTTGGCAAACGTTGTGGACGATTATCTAATGAAGATTTCACATGTGATCCGTGGTGAAGAGTGGCTGCCTTCTGCACCGCTACATGTTTTGCTTTACAAATTCTTAGGTTGGGAAAATGAAATGCCGCAATTCGCGCACCTTCCTTTATTATTAAAGCCCGATGGAAATGGTAAGCTCAGCAAGCGCGCAGCCGATCAAATGGGTTTCCCAATCTTCCCATTAACGTGGAAAGATCCGGCAACCAATGAAGTAGCAAAAGGATTTAAAGAATCTGGTTATTTGCCGGAAGCATTGATCAACTTCCTTGCCTTCTTAGGCTGGAATCCGGGAACAGAACAAGAAATTTTTTCGATGGAGGAATTGATTAACACTTTTTCTATTGAACGTATTAATAAGGCTGGGGCAAAATTCGATATTCAGAAAGCGCAATGGTTCAATCAGCAATATGTTAAGGCTCAATCCAATGAAGAGCTGGCTGAGCAATTACTGAAAGAATCAGGACAAATCGTTTCAAAAGAAAATGCCATCAAGATTGTTTCCATTATGAAAGAGCGGGCAACATTCCCGCAAGACATTTGGGAACAGGGGAAATTCCTTTTCATTGCTCCTACACAATTCGATGAAAGTGTTGTGAGTAAAAAGTGGAATGACGAAGCGGTTAAAGTGCTGTCTGCTTACAAAGATGCGCTATCTAAAGAGTCATCGATTGATGCGGGTTCAGCTAAAAGTGTTTTAGACAATGCTGCTGCTTCAGTTAATGTAGGTGTCGGCAAAATCATGCAGGCATTACGCGTATCCGTTACCGGAAATGCTTCGGGGCCTGATTTGATGATCACCATGGAAATTCTGGGAAAAGATGAAGTTGTAAAGCGTATCGGCTACGCATTGAATACACTCAAAGTAAAAGTTGCTTAACCTTTCAGTACGATGGCAAAACAACCCGCTAAAAAAAAGAAACCAAAAGTTCATAAAGACCTTCAGGGATTTGAAGTTTCCATCAATCAGTTTGGTGAATTGAACTCCAACATGAACATCGAAAAGATCAACGAGTTCCTCAACAAAAACGTTGACGATAAAAAACTCCTCGATCGTGATGAAACTGCCGATTTACCCAAAGGCAAAAAGAAAAGAAAATAATCTTTCGCAATTTCTATGAAGTTAAAGCTTGGCATCATCCGCGAAGGAAAAAATCCTCCTGATAAGCGCGTTCCATTCACACCTGTTCAAACCGAGGAGATCGAACAACGTTTTCCGCACATGAAAGTTATCGTTCAAAAAAGTCCGTTGCGCTGCTTTAACGATGATGAATACAAGAATTTAGACATTGATGTTTCGGACGATGTTTCACATTGCGATGTGCTGATGGGCATTAAAGAAGTTCCGGTTGATCAACTTGTCGCAAACAAAACCTATTTGTTCTTTTCACACACAATCAAGAAACAGCCTTATAATCAAAAGCTATTACAAGAAATCCTGAAAAAGAAAATCAGGTTAATTGATTACGAAACGTTAACCGACAGGCTCGGTAACCGAATCGTTGCTTTTGGGCGTTTTGCCGGAATTGTTGGTGCTTACAACGGATTGTGGACTTATGGAAAACGTTACAATGCGTTCAACCTACGAAGGGCATTTGAATGTTTTGATGTAAACGATCTGAAGCTTGAGCTCAGAAGGGTGAACCTTCCCCCCGTAAAAATTATTTTAACCGGTGCCGGTCGCGTAGGCAAAGGTTCTATGGAAACATTGGATACAGCCGGGATTCGCAAAGTCAGTCCACATGATTTTTTAACTCAAACGTTTAACGAACCGGTTTACGTACAGCTTGGAAGCGGTGATTATCATATCCGTAAAGATGGTGGACATTTTAACCGCGAGGAGTTTCATAAAAACCCGGAACGTTATAAATCTGATTTCTTAAAATTTACCAAAGTTGCTGATATCCTCATGGCGGGAGCATTTTGGAACCCGAAAGCACCTGTGCTTTTTACACAAGAAGATATGCTGGCGACTGATTTTAGAATTAAGATCATTGCCGATATCACGTGCGACATTGGCGGATCAATTCCGAGTACAAAAAAGGCAAGCACAATTGCTGACCCAATTTATGATTACAATCCACAAACGGATTCTATCGAACCAGCGCTATCCAACGACAAACTCGTTACGGTTATGGGGGTAGACAATCTTCCGTGCGAACTGCCGCGCAGCGCTTCCGAGGAATTCGGCCGCGACCTGATTGATAAAATCTTACCCTTGTTTCTCAACGATGATCCGGATGCCATTTTACATCGCGGAACAATTGCCAAAGGCGGTGAACTGAACGACACATTTACGTATCTTTCAGATTATGCTGCGGGCTAGTTTACTTGGCTTTATTTTTTTCTTTCTCGTTGCCTTCGCACTTCAGGCACAATCCAAAACTTCACGTGAACTGACCGTTCATAACGGAGATTTTAAAAAGGTTTCTTTTTCAAAAGCGTATTGGGCGGAAGAGCGGTACGACAATAAAAAACTACGGTTCAAAGGTAAATTCCTGAAATGCACCACCCGTCAGAAAAATATTGATGTGTTCGAAAAAATAAAGATTGGTCAATGGACATATTATCATCCGAATGGTGTAATCAGTCGAATTGAAAATTACACAAGCACAGAATCCTGTAATGAAAAAATCACACGCGAAGGTAAGTGGCAATACTTTAATCAGAAGGGCGAACTATATTATGAAGAACTATTTAAGAACGACCTTGTAAATTCATCTCTTCTGGAAATTTATCGCGACAGTTCGCTTTACCAAAGCATTGCTACGGTTAATGGAAAGATCCAAACGGTAAATACCGTTACGGAAGAAACTTCAAATGATTATGTTCCTAACGGTGATTTCGAACTTTATAAGTACAAACCATTGCTCATTGTCAATTCCGGTCATAATACAATAGATGAGCTTATTCCTGGCTGGATTTCACCAGACGGTACAAGTGCAGATTATTACAATTACAATCGAAAGGTTCAGGATGTTCCGGATCATTTCGATAAAACAATAAGAGGCAATGGCTATGCCGGTATTCTGGTTTACAACAGCAGAAGGGAAAGTTATTCTGAACATCTTCAAACCAAGCTCAGAAAGAATCTCACCAAAGGACAGAAGTATTGCCTGACGTTTGATGTCATGCTTTCCATTAATTCAGGATACTTCCTAGAAAAATTTGAAGCACAGTTCTCGCAAGATCCCTTTACTGTTAACGCTGATTCATCCCGGTCTGATAGTGCAAAAGTTGTCACCTATTATAACACATTCGATAACACCAATCGCTGGCAACAGCTTTGCAATTGCTTTAAAGCCGATGGATCAGAACAATACCTGACGCTTGGTTTATTTTCACTCACCGATGCCGGAGTAGCCAAAACAACCGAACGCTATAAAAGCCTCATGGATGTTAACGAAGCAGCGTATTACCTGATTGATAACGTTTCTGTTAAAGAGGTTAATGAAGACTTCATGTGCACCGAAAAACTTTTCGTAAAGAGATTGGAGAAAGAAAAACAGCAAAAGCTTAAGAACAACATTTTCAACATGCTGCTAACGGGCGAAAGCAAGGCTATCACGTTCAGAAATGTTCAGTTTGAAACAAACCGGTCCGATTTAAAGCAGGAATCTTTTCCTGAGCTCGAACAACTAAAATCCTTCCTGGAAAACAGTAATGCCAGTATTGAAATAGCCGGATTCACCGATAATGTTGGCCAAGCCGAGCTCAATCAAAATCTCTCACTCGCACGGGCTGAGTCAATAAAAACGTGGCTTATTAGTCGAGGCATAGAAGATACCCGGTTATCAACCATTGGTTATGGAGCCTCAAATTTTGTTGCTGATAACAATACAGAAGCGAATCGGCAACTCAACAGGCGTGTAGAAATCCGATTGGTTAGCGCTTCGAACTAAGCTTTATACGTAAAATGTATTTACCTATTTTACAAAGGCCCAGAGTACATTGAGTATAATCCACTCGCCATTTACTTTACCTAATTGTAAGTAGTCAAAAAACATATCCATTTTATTGGTTGTTACTTTTGCTAATGCAATCCCATTCGATATGTCATAAATCGTAACATCAGCCTTAAAAGGATCTGCTGGATTTTTGTCTGGCATTTTTTTGCCGCTTTTCACATAACCAACAAGATCCTTCAATCCTATAGTTTGTATTTTAGAAGTACCTGAACGATCATCAATAATTCTCTTTACTAGATCTTTATGCAAACCCTTGGCAAGCCTGGTAGTATCCGCTGTGTAAAAGCCTTCTACATAATTTAATGCTGCTTGCTTAATAGCAATCTTATCATTTTCTGATTGCGACACACCCATTAACGGCACGAGAAACAGAAAAATTCCGAATATTTTTTTCATAACTAAAAAGTTTAGTGATATCAAATCTATCTACTCCTCATTGTATAAAAATCACCTTCCTAAGGTGATCGATTACAAATAAAGTGTTTGAATTCCTTACCTTTACAGTATGTATTTATTTAATGAAACAGTGGGTATTGATGCCAGTGTAGAGCAGGCCTGGCTTACGTGGGCAAAATCCGTTTACGTTCCCGCTGTATTAAATACTCAACTTTTCACCGGATATAAGCTTTACAAAGTATTACACGAAAGTGAAGACGGAAGCATCTCCTATTCCATTCAGTTTTTCTCTCCTACGTTAGAAAATGTCGTCCAGTTTCTGGAATCTTTTGCGCCTCCATTAGTTGAGCTGCAACGGCAAAAGTTCAATCATAAGCACGTTGCCTTTCGCACACTGTTGGAAGAAGTAAAATAATTACTTCTTGAGAAGTTGCTTGATTTGATCAATTTCAAGACTAGCATTGATCCATTCTCCATCAAGTTTAGCATTGTAATTTTTGCGATAGAAATTCAGCCCCGGTTCATTCCAATCCAACACTTGCCAGATCATGCCTGAGCAGTTCTCATCCAATGCATGTTGCATGGTTCGATCGAACAACAATTTACCAATACCGTTGCCGCGTTCTTTTTCGGTAACTACGATGTCTTCCAGGTAAAGTCTTTTTCCTTTCCACGTTGAGTATCGCCAATAATATACTGATATTCCAACTATACCCTTTTCGTTTTCCGCTACAAAAAATCCATAGATCGGATTAGGTCCAAAGCCGTCCTTCTCCATCAACTCCACAGTATTGTTTACTTCATGCGGAGCGCGCTCGTATAGTGCCAGTTCTTTAACTAATTCAAGAACACGTGGGAGGTCCTTCTTTTCGCCTGTGCGGATGTTAGTCATGTTCTTAATTGATCAAATCAAACCCTGTAAACGGCACTAACACTTTTGGAATCTTAATTCCATTCTTCGTTTGATTATTCTCCAGAATAGCGGCTACAATTCGCGGCAATGCCAATGCACTTCCATTTAACGTATGGAGTAACTGAGTTTTACCTTCTTTGTTTTTATATCGAAGCTTCAATCGATTTGCCTGGAACGTTTCAAAGTTACTTACGGAGCTAACCTCCAGCCACCGCTGTTGCGCGGCAGAAAATACTTCCATGTCGTAAGTCATAGCAGAGTTAAAGCCCATGTCTCCTCCACATAATAATAATTTGCGATACGGAAGCTCAAGCTTCTCAAGTAGACCTTGCACATGTAAGCTCATCTCTTCGAGTGTTGCGTATGAATCTTCTGGCTTTGTGATCTGCACAATCTCAATTTTATCAAACTGATGCAAGCGGTTCAATCCCCGCACGTGTGCGCCCCAGCTTCCAGCTTCTCTCCTAAAGCACGGAGTGTAACCCGCATTTTTTATCGGTAGGTCTGATTCACTTACCATCACATCGCGATACAAATTTGTGATGGGAACTTCTGCGGTTGGGATCAGATACAAACCATCGTCACCAATAAAATACATTTGCCCTTCTTTGTCGGGAAGCTGACCGGTTCCATACCCAGACGCTTCATTCACTACAATAGGTGGTTGAATCTCTCTGTAGCCTTTCTGCTCCGCTTCATTCAAAAAGAAGTTGATCAATGCACGCTGTAGCTTTGCTCCTTTTCCTTTATACACCGGGAACCCGGCTCCTGCTATTTTGTTACCAAGATCGAAATCGATGATGTCATATTTTTTAATCAACTCCCAATGTGGCAATGCATCGGCTTCCAGGGTTGGAACTTTACCATGCTCGTACACCGTTATATTCTCCTCTGGCGTTTTTCCAGCCGGAACTTTTGAATACGGAACATTGGGTATCTTATACAGATGCTTTAACAACTGATCTTCATAAGTCGCTAAATCTTCTTCATACTTTTTGATTGCGTCTTTATCTTTTGCAATGGCTGCACGCAAAGAGGTTGCCTCGTCAGCTTTTCCGCTTTTCATCAACTCGCCAATGCGCTTCGACTCGGCATTGGATTTTGCTTTCAGGTCATCCGCAAGCTGCTGTGTTTTTTTTCGCTCATCATCCAGGCGAATGGCCTCATCGATCAGGCTTTCAGCACTGAGTCCTCGCTTCTTAAGTCCGGCAATCATGGTGTCGCGATGTTCGCGGATAACGGCAACCTGTAGCATTTGGGTTAAATTAAATTGGCTGTAAAATTAGTTGTTTGACCGGACTGAAAGCCCTTAAAACGAACAAATTCTGCACATTTATTTGTTTGTATTCAATTTTAGCCTATACTTGTGACATCAACGGCTGACCCAAGCCTCTAAACGAATAACCTTACCCTGCTGAATTTTAAGTCTCCGTTCTCCATTTGAATTCGTTCACTGAATTTTCCCATTTCACACATTACATATCAAATTCTTATCTCTTTAAAATCCACTTTTTAGTATCATGTACACAATTGACGATCTGAATGTCAAATTGCTTTCCGAGCTGAAAGAGCTCGCGGAACAAATGGGCGTAAAAAATGCCAAAAAACTTTCCAAGCAAGATCTGGTTTACAAAATCCTCGACCAGCAGGCAATAAGCGGTGAAGCACCAGGTGCAAAGAAAGCTGCAGCTTCCGAGAAAGCATCAGCCGCTGAAGGGCGTAATCTTCGTCCGCGTAAGCGCGAAAATGTAGCTCCTGCTGCCAAGTCGGAAAAAGAACAATCATCGGATGACCAAGACTCTATTAATAATACAGAGACTGAGTCATCCGTAACAAAATTTGAAGAGCCTGTTGTTCAGAACCAGGAAAAGATTCAACCTCCGCGTGAGGAAAATCAAAACCGTCAGAATTTTCAACCGCGCGAACAACGTGAACCGCGTGAAGACCGACAGCCAAACTTCAACCAGAATTCAAATCAAGGTCAGCAGCAGTC
Organism: Cyclobacteriaceae bacterium; assembly: GCA_965227265.1. Lineage (GTDB taxonomy): Bacteria > Bacteroidota > Bacteroidia > Cytophagales > Cyclobacteriaceae > UBA2336. Next base: position 3,208,476 of record OZ245738.1, read on the forward strand.
ACGCTCTAATATAAAAGACTTTGACGGCTCAATTTCCAATGAAGGTGTATTGGAAATTATGCAGGACGGCTACGGCTTCCTTCGTTCATCGGATTATAACTACCTCGCCAGCCCGGATGATATTTATGTATCCCCTTCACAGATAAAATTATTCGGACTTAAAACCGGTGATACGTGTAAGGGCTCTATCCGACCGCCAAAAGAAGGTGAAAAATATTTCGCGTTATTAAAAGTAGAATCCGTTAACGGAAAAACTACGGAAGAAATTCGTGACCGGGTTGCGTTTGAATACCTGACTCCATTGTTCCCGGAAGAAAAGCTAAACCTCAGCACCACCGGAAGTGATATGTCAATGCGTATTCTTGATTTGTTCTCTCCTATCGGGAAAGGACAACGCGGAATGATCGTAGCGCAGCCTAAAACAGGTAAAACTGTTTTGTTGAAGAACATTGCCAACGCAATTGCTGCAAACCATCCTGAAGTTTATTTGTTAGTGCTTCTGATTGACGAACGTCCGGAAGAAGTTACCGATATGGCCCGTAGCGTGAAAGCTGAAGTTATTGCTTCAACGTTTGATGAGCAGGCTGAACGTCACGTAAAAGTTGCCAGCATTGTGCTTGAAAAAGCAAAGCGCATGGTTGAATGTGGACATGATGTTGTTATCCTCTTGGATTCAATTACACGGTTGGCGCGTGCGTACAACACGGTTGTTCCATCATCCGGCAAAATTCTATCCGGTGGTGTGGATGCAAACGCGTTACACAAACCAAAACGTTTCTTCGGTGCTGCCCGTAACATTGAAAACGGTGGCTCACTTACCATCATTGCAACAGCCTTGATTGAAACAGGTTCAAAAATGGACGAAGTTATCTTCGAAGAATTTAAAGGAACCGGTAACATGGAATTGGTGCTTGATCGTAAGCTTTCCAACAAACGTGTTTATCCTGCCATTGACGTTACAGCTTCCGGCACAAGACGTGAAGATTTGTTGCTGAAAGAAGAAGAATTGCAACGCGTATGGATTCTCCGCAAATACATGGCTGACATGAACAGCAATGAAGCAATGGAATTGTTGTTGAGCAGAATGAAAGGAACCCGGAATAATAATGAGTTCCTGCTGTCGATGAACGGGTAATTAATCAATTTAAAAATTTGAAAATTAGCCAATGGGAGAAATCTCATTGGTTTTTTTATTGCTCAAGCCTCATCAACGAATTATTGAATCAATAATCAGTTAATCAGCTGATTTATCCCATTTCTTTTTATGGAAAGCGCCCTTAAAATCAGGGTCGTCTCTTCGTTTTCGCTGATCAATATCCCGCGCCATTTCCTGCTTCTCTTCAAATGAAGTTTTAGCAATTTCTATTTCTGTCGGAAGTAATTTTTCGGTGATCTTTTCACGAATCAACGTTTCAATTTTTTCGATGTGATACTCTTCAGCTTTTGTTACCAGCGTAATGGCTTTACCCTCTTGAAATGCGCGTCCTGTTCTTCCAATGCGATGTACATAATCTTCGTATAGAATTGGAACATCGAAATTGATTACATGCGAAACTTTAGTAACATCTATACCCCGTGCGGTAACATCGGTTGTAACTAAAACACGTAGACCACCTTCCTTAAATTCATTTACTGCATTAATTCGGGTATTCTGACTTTTGTTTGAATGCACCACACGAACTGGTCCTAATCCTTTACGATCAATATACTTTGATACTGCATCTGCATTGGATTTAGTTCGCGTAAAAATCATTACACGATTAAATTCTTCCCTGTCCTGCAGGAGGTATTCGACAAAGTTAATTTTCGTTTTCAGGTTTGGGACATGGTACTGCACCTGTTCAACTTGCCGTGCAGGAGTGGACTGCGGAGTTATCTCAATCTTAACCGGAAACTCTAAAAAGTCAGCTGACATCTTTTCTACTTTCTCAGAAAATGTAGCGGAGAACAAAAGGTTCTGACGCTTGCGCGGAAGCACGTCAATAAGCTTACGGATCTGGTTTAGAAATCCCATGTCCATCATGCGATCAGCTTCATCAATCACCAGTGTTTTTATAAGCTTTGTCGGTAACTCATTTTGGAGATAGAGTTCCATGAATCGCCCCGGAGTAGTAATTATGATATCCACTCCTTTCTTAATCGCTTCAATCTGTAACTTGATACCGACTCCACCATACAAGGATAAAATCCTCAGATCTGTATACTTGGCTAATTGCGTTGCATGCTCTCCAATTTGCAACGTAAGCTCCTTTGTGGGGACTAGAATGACTGCGCGTGGATCGTTGCCTTGAGCATATTTTACTTTCATGAGTAATGGAAGCAAATACGCTGCGGTTTTCCCAGTACCGGTTTGTGCGATTCCAATAACCTCCTGGCCTCCCAAAATAATAGGAATTGCCTTTTGCTGAATATCGGTCGGAACAGAAAAGCCAGCCTCTTTAACCGCATCCAGCAATTGCCGGTTAAGCTTAAATTGTTCAAATGTGGCGGCTTCTTTCATCGGTTTGTCGGAATATGAGTTTAGTAAAGTTCCAGGGATAGAGAATTCACTAACTTTGTGGTCCGTATGAGCTCTATTCTTATTCTTAACGCAAATATAGTCAACGAAAACAAGGTCTATCAGGGCGATGTGCTTATTAAAGGTGAGCGCATTGAAAAGATTGGCACTGGCCTGCAGTCTGAGAAAGCCGATAAAGTCATTGACGCAAAAGGTAAATATCTTTTACCGGGTGTGATTGATGACCAGGTGCACTTCCGCGAACCAGGCTTAACACATAAAGGCAACATTTATTCAGAGTCACGAGCGGCAGTGGCGGGAGGCGTAACCAGTTTTATGGAAATGCCGAACACTGTTCCGCCAACGTTTACCCAGTCCTTACTGGAGGATAAATATCTGATCGCTTCAAAAACTTCATTAGCTAATTACTCTTTCTTTATCGGAGCTTCTCCTGACAATCTGGATGAGGTTTTAAAAACCAATGCCACTAAAGTTTGTGGATTAAAAATTTTTATGGGTTCCTCTACCGGCAATTTATTGGTAGATGATCCGAAAGTACTGGAACAAATTTTTTCAAAGGTTCCATTCCTGATTGCTTCCCATTGTGAGGATGAGCCAACCATTCGCAAGAATACAGAAGAATTCAGAAATAAATACGGAGAAGATCTGCCAATCGAATATCATCCACTGATTCGCAATGAAGAAGCTTGTTATAAATCTTCATCTTTTGCTGTTAATCTTGCCAGAAAACATGGAACCCGTTTTCATGTGTTGCATATCTCCACTGCAAAAGAAACGTTGCTCTTCGATGATAAGATTCCGTTAGAAAAAAAGAAAGTAACAGCTGAAGCGTGTGTTCATCACTTGTGGTTTAACAACGAAGACTATAAACGATTAGGCACAAAAATTAAATGGAACCCAGCCATTAAAACTCCGTTGGATCAAAAGGCTATCATGATCGCGGTGTTATCAGACTACATCGATGTTATCGCGACTGATCATGCGCCTCATACGATTGAAGAAAAAAAGAATACATACTTTAAAGCTCCTTCCGGTGGACCACTCGTTCAACACAGTCTTCCAGCGATGTTAGAATTTTATCATCGGGGTGAAATCGCGCTTGAAAAAATTGTTCAGAAAATGTGTCATAATCCTGCTATTCTTTTCCGGATCCGCGAACGTGGTTTTATCCGGGAAGGATATTTTGCTGATTTAACATTAGTCGACCTGAATAATCCCTGGGAAGTGAACCCGGGAAACATCCTCTCCAAGTGTGGATGGTCCCCTTTTGAAGGCCAAACCTTCAACTCAAAAATTTCTCACACAATTGTTTCAGGTCATTTGGCATACGAGAATGGACTTCTCCACGAAAATCAGTCTGGAAAACGGCTTTTATTTAACCCTGATCTGGGTTAGCCTTTTGATTTTAAGTCAGCCTGTCTAACTTTGCAGTCCTTAAAACGGTGATTGTAGCTCAGTTGGTTAGAGCGCCTGATTGTGGTTCAGGAGGTCGCGGGTTCGAGCCCCGTCTTTCACCCGCTCAAATAAACCCCGACAGAAATATTGACGGGGTTTTTTAATTTTATGCCATGAGAAAATTGTTCTTTTTTACGCTGCTCATTTTTTCAGCGCTTCTTACTTCTGCTCAATATTCATTTGATGCTAAAAAGCTTAGTCAGGAATTGAGGGAGCTTTCCTCCGGAGTAATGGATGGCCGCAAAACGGGCACAGAAGGAAACCGCAAAGCACGCGTTTATATTATTGACCATCTCAAACAATTAGGGATAGAACGATTTGTTCCTGGATATGAACAGCCATTTTCAGTATCTCAGGCCGGAAGTTTCAACCAAGGAACGGGTGGTGTAAATATTTTAGGCGTTATTCCTGGAAAGAAAAAAGAAACGATTGTGATCAGTGCTCATTACGATCACATGGGAAATCAAAACGGAAAAGTTTTTTATGGAGCGGATGATAACGCGTCCGGAGTAGCTGCATTACTGGCTATGGCTGAGTACTTTAAAAAGAATTCTCCGGAACACAGAATAATTATTGCGTTTTTTGATGCAGAGGAAATTGGATTAGTAGGCTCACTTCATTTTGTCAATAGTCTTGACCTGGAGAAAGAAAACATTGTGCTTAATCTTAATATGGATATGATTGCCCGCGGAGATAAAAATGAACTATACGTTTGCGGAACGTATCATTATCCACAACTAAAGGCTCCGTTAGAAAATCTTCAACCACTGGAAGGCTTTAAGCTTTTATTTGGACATGACACTCCGGAAGAATCAAAGCGTGATGACTGGACGCACCACTCGGATCAATTGGGTTTTCATGAGAAGAAAATTCCGTTTCTGTATTTTGGTGTAGAAGATCATCCCGATTATCACCGGGCCAGCGATACTTTCGATAAAATAAACCAGGATTTTTACGCAAAGAGCGCTGAAACAATTCTTCAGGCTGCGAAAGCCTTCGACAAGGCACTTAACTAGCTATACTTCAATAGGCAAAAACTTATTGAATTGCAATACGATTGCCGTCTTGAGGTGAGCAATCCTTTTCAGTAAGTTTAAGCATGGTTACGTGGGCTGAGTTTAAACGCTTTTCGCTGGATAACAAAATTAAGACTTTGTACGAACAGGGAACGTTTGTGATGGGGATTCGATATTACCGATACAAGATCAATCTATACATGTTGGGCAGTGATTATTTAGAAGTATTCATTAACCACAAGCATGCTTCCATTGAAAAGATAGTATTGCTGGATACGAGTACCAGTCGAATGAAATTCTATTCAGATCAGATCAAGCTTCCTTCTTTATAAGGCAATAAAAAAGCCTCCTAAAATTCAGGAGGCTTTTTTAGTATAATCTTAAGTATCTTAAGCTGTAGCAGTAGCGCCTTCAAACTTAGTAGAGACTTTCAGCGTAACGGCTTTCTTAGCTTTGTATCCACAATAACCGCAGAGGTAGTGCTTCAACAATTCTCCTTCTTCAGTTTCAGTTGGAGTTTTAAGAATTTCTTCTTTTACAACTTTAAAGGTCTGATAGTTACACTCCGGGCATTGAACCGCATGCAGGTGACCAGCATACTTTTCAATTTTTACATAGCCAGATTCTTCATCCTTCCAAACATCATAATCCATTGAGAAGAGATTTTCTTCTGCCTGCATACCTTCATCCAGGTATACATCTTCTTCTTCTTCACTCAACAGTTTCATCGGTCTGCCGGTTTTAGGAGAAATCCGGGGCTTATAGCGAAGAATCTTCAAACGCTTCTCGATGTAAAAAGGGTAGTAGAATTTCAACAGATTTTGCAAAATCATGGCTGCAAGCAATCCCATTGAAATGGTTGTAAACAATCTTACAACAATCCAAAGAAGCGTTCCCGTTTCGTTGGTAACCCGAGAGTTAGCATAAAAAGCGAAGCCGATAACCATGATCACCGCACCAATCAACAACAGCTTAATTTCATATCTGTTGATGTAATCGTATTTGTCTTTTGACTCTTTGGTCATTGACAACTTCAGCAAGTGCGCAAGCACCACCAGAAGTCCAACAGCCCAGCAGCCTAAGGCAATTTTTTGAGCCAGGTGATTCCATTCTGCGTAATCTTGTACCATGTGTTCAGGGTTGGTTTTAGTGACTATTCTCTATACAAATATAAATTCCTCGTTGAATTAAACCTATGACCGGTTAAGCCGGTGAAAAAAACTACCCAATTTAATACTCTTTTTGATTAAAAGTGACCAAAAATGATCCCTTTTTTAAGAAGTTGGGGTGGATGCTTCTACGATAAATCCACGCGTAAGATTCAGTGTTTCCACTTCTCTTTCGAACATACCCATATGCGCAGCGCCCTGAATCACAAAAAGATGTGGTTTAGTAGCCAATTCCGCTTGTTTTTTAAGCGTATCGGCAGGGATTACAGTATCTTTTTCTCCAGCAATAAAGGCAATCGGATTTTTAAAATTTTGGATAACACTCGTTAGGTCAGGTCGGTCGCGCATGGCTTTTGCATACCCGATCAGGGTCTCCTGTTTCGTTTGAAGCGCCATTCTAACAGCAAATGGAATATCCACATTTGCTTTATCATAAAACAAAGGTGGAATAAATGTCTCTATGAAAGCAGCTACCCCGTTTTTTGATACAAACTCAACTACTTTATTCCTTGCGGCCTTCCGCTCTTCATTGTCCGCATACGCGGTTGAGTGAAATAATCCAAAGCCTGAAAATGCAGAAGATTGTTGCTTCACCATGGCAAGCGTAACATAACCACCCAGGCTATGGCCAATGGGTACACACTTCTTAATTTCTAGTTGAACTAATAGTTCATTGATTTTTGACGCTGCATCAGCAATTGAGAAACCTTCTGATAATGACTTGCTCTTACCAAAACCCGGCAAATCAACTGAGATGACACGAAAATCTTTAGACAGATGTTGCGCGAAGCGAATCCATACTTCATGTGTTTCACAAAAGCCGTGGATCAATACAACCGGAAAACCCTTTCCCTGATCGGTATAAAAAACATCAGCGTGCTCAGGCATGTTTGGCGGCTTTTAGCATTTGCAATACAGTCTTTTCGATGTGCTCCGGATCAAATCCTGCTTCATGCTGAAGCTCTAATTGTTCACCATGCTCAATAATTGCATCCGGAATTCCTAAACGTTTTACTTCAGCTGAATAGTTATGATCGGCCATGAATTCTATCACTGCGCTGCCGAACCCACCTTCTACGCACCCGTCTTCAATGGTAATTACTTTTTTGTATTTCGTAAATACCTCATGCAGTAACTTCTCATCGATTGGCTTTACAAAACGCATATCAACGTGTGCTACTTTAATATTTTGCTTTTCAAGTTTCTCACAAACTTCAACCGCATAGTTACCGATATGTCCTATAGTAAGAATCGCAAGCTCATCTCCATTACGGAGTTTACGCCCAGTACCGATTTCGATTTCTTCAAATGGTGTTCTCCACTCCGGCATAACACCTTGTCCGCGTGGGTAGCGAATTGAAAACGCCTTACCTTTTCTTGGAACAGAAGCTGTGTACATCAGGTTTCTTAACTCCTGCTCATTCATCGGTGCCGACACAATCATGTTCGGCAAACAACGGAAGAACGCCAAATCATAAGCTCCATGATGTGTTGGGCCGTCTGCTCCGGCAAAACCGGCACGATCCAAACAAAAGTTTACAGGAAGATCCTGGATACACACATCGTGGATTACCTGATCATAAGCCCGCTGCATAAATGAACTATAGATATTACAGAATGGAATTAATCCTTGTGTAGCAAGACCAGCAGAGAATGTTACCGCATGTTGTTCAGCGATACCTACATCAAATGCCCGATCCGGCATTTCTTTCATCATGATGTTCATGGAAGAGCCTGATGGCATTGCCGGAGTAATTCCTACTATCTTACTGTTTTCCCTTGCAAGCTCTACTAACGTGTGACCAAACACATCCTGGTATTTTGGTGGCTGAGGTTTGTCCGGAACCTTTTTATAAATCTCACCTGTGATTTTATCAAACAGACCGGGTGCATGCCAGGTTGTTGCGTTTCCTTTTTCGGATGGGCCATAGCCTTTTCCTTTTACGGTAACGCAATGAAGGATTTTAGGGCCTTTTATATTTTTAAGATCATTCAACACGCTGGTAAGATGATTTACATCGTGACCATCCACCGGACCAAAATATCTTAAGTTGAGCGACTCAAATAAATTGCTTTGACTTAACAAGGCCGACTTAATACCATTCTCAATCTTTGAAACAATCTCCTGTGCATTCTTTCCAAAGTTTGAAAATTTACCAAGCATGTTCCAAACATCATCTTTCAGACGATTATATGTTTTGGATGTTGTAATGTCGGTTAGATAATCTTTTAATGCCCCCACATTCGGATCAATTGACATGCAATTGTCGTTCAGGATGATCAAAAGGTTTGTATCAGAAACTCCGGCATGGTTTAAGCCTTCAAACGCCATTCCACCAGTTAACGCACCATCACCAATCACAGCAATGTGCTGCTTGTCATTCAAACCCATGTATTTGGAAGCAACGGCCATTCCTAATGCAGCTGAAACTGAAGTTGAAGAGTGACCTACACCAAAAGTATCGTATTCGCTCTCTTTTCTTTTGGGGAAACCTGAGATTCCGTGATACAATCGATTCGTATGAAAAGAATCTTTACGACCCGTTAATATTTTATGTCCGTAGGCCTGGTGGCCAACATCCCATACCAACTGGTCATAAGGAGTATTGAAAACGTAATGAAGCGCAACGGTTAACTCAACCACGCCAAGGCTGGCGCCAAAATGCCCTCCATAAACCGATACATTATCAATTATGAATTGTCTCAGTTCATCACAAAGCTGAACAAGCTGTGCCTGGTCAAGTTTTTTAAGATCAGCAGGGCTGTTGATTTTCTTTAATAAAGGCCCGGGAGTTATCAGCATTTCCGTACGATTTTTACCTAACGGCAGATCAAGTTACGCGTTTAAAACGCACACTCAAACGGTTTGTTTCGGTCGTAACCACAAAGATAGATATTTCCGGCAGGCCGGAATTTTATGGCGGATTATGGGTAAATTTGCCGTTCGATTTCGCGTATGACGGCACAGGACAATTTTGAGGTAAAACTCGCACTTTTTGAAGGCCCTTTTGACCTTCTTCTTTTCTTTATTGAGCGCGATGAGCTGGATATCTATGATATTCCAATTTCACGGATTACTAAAGATTTCCTTGATTATCTCCATCACATGGAGCAATTGAATGTTGACGTTGCCAGTGAGTTTATCCTGGTGGCCGCAACGCTTATGCGTATTAAATCGAAAATGCTGTTACCCCGGCCTCAGATTGATGAGCAGGGTAATGAAGTTGACCCACGCGAAGAACTTGTTAAGCATCTCCTCGAATACAAGAAGTATAAATCTGTGATCGATACCTTCCACAAAATGGAAGAGATCGAATTGATGAAAGAGAAGCGCGGCAACCTGATGAAGGAGTTGAAAGTACTTGCCGAAAGCAGTAACGTAGAAGCCGAACTTCAGGATGTTGACTTGTTCAAGCTTATGATGGTGTTTGAAAAAGTTTTAAAACGTCAGGAAGCCGAAAAGAACAAACCAGTTCACCAGGTAATTCAATATCCGTATACCATTGAAGGGCAGCGGGAATATTTGCTAGGCCAGGTAACGGTAAACAAACGTGTTTCTTTTGTCGATATCGTGGAGACTTACAAAACGCGGATTGCGCTAATCTTTAATTTTCTCGCAATTCTCGATTTGTTAGCACAGGGTATGCTGGCGATACAAGTGGGTGAAGGGTATAATAATTTCTGGATCACCAGTCCGGAAACAGCGCTGGAAGAACAACCTTCTGAAACTACTAACTAATTAGCGCAACAAGCTTCCGTTTAACCGAAGCAATTCAGTTTCAGCAACTTTAGCGTTGTACCGCGCGGCAATCAGGCGATTATAGGCTTCTGCCAGGCTTTGCTGAGCAGTTCTCAATTCAATGAATGTTGCTACACCACGCTTAAAGCTTTCAAACGCGATCGTTACGTTTTCACGGGCAAGCAAAATTGTTTCTTCCTCTACAATTAATATCTCTTTCGCATTCGTGTACGCTACAAATGCATTACGTACGCCTATACTTACAAGTGCCTTGTTTTGATTGAATGTAATCCATTGACGGTTAAGATTAATTTTGCTTTGCTGATATTCTCGCTTTCTGCTAAAGCCATTAAAAATCGGAAGGTTGACCGTAAGTCCGTAATTGAATCCATCAGAAAGGCTAAAGCCAGGTCGCAGTGAATCGATCAATACAATGTTATTCGTTCTGTTATAAGTATATGCAGTTGTAAAGTTTACTACCGGAGAAAAATCTCCCTTTCGTTCGCGTACCAGGTATTCAGCGACCTCCACATTCTTCATGGAGGATTGAAGCAAAAAGTTTTTTGTCTCTATGCCCTCTTCAATACTTTCTTTCTTTAAATCTAGGTTAATAATAATGGTATCCGAAACTTCGTAGGCAGTCTCAAGCTGAAGACCTGTTAAGTTATTCAACTGCTCCTTGAGTTGTTGAATAGTGGCCCGTTGCTGTATGCCTTGTGTTTTAAATGCATTATAATCAACTTTTGCCTGCAGTAATTCAGGCTTAGCGCCAATTCCAACATCTAACTTACGCGTTGCGAGTTTTACCCGTTCATCACTTACTGCCATCTGTTCTTCAACCGCTTTCAATTGTTGCTTCTGCCGAACAATGTCGTGATAGCTAAGAATTACAGATGAAATTGTATTGACAAGCTGATTCTTAAGATTAAGCTGAGCTTGTTCGTTAAGCGTCTCAAGCCGGTTTCTTGAGATAAACATTTTCGCACCATCAAATAAAACCCAATTAAGCTGAACCGTGGCGAACGTTGCGACAGCTTCACCCGTTCCCTCACTGTTTAAGATACTGCGCTCACCATTATATTCGACCCGTTGATGATTTGTATTTCGAAGAATGCTCGCATTCGCATTTATGGTAGGAAGAAACACACCTATAGCGTACTTATCATTAGCTGCTGCAGCTTCAGCCGTATTATTGATGAGTTGAATATCAAAGTTTTTATTCAGCGCCAATGCAATGGCTTGTTCTAAGGTAAGCTCTTGTTGAGCCGATAGACTTTCAAAAGCGATACACAAAAAGAAAAGAATCCAGTTACGCTTCATACACTAATTCTTTTTTAGGAGCCGGAACTTCATCACCAAAATCAACATGCTTGGGTTGACGAGATAAATATGAATACATGGCAGGAATAACAAATAGGGTAAGAATCAATGAAAACAAAATTCCACCGACAATAACAATTCCTAAGGGTTGTCGACTGGTGGATGCAGCGCCCAAAGAAAGTGCAATCGGCAAGGTTCCCAAGGCCATCGCCAGACTTGTCATAAGAATTGGGCGTAAACGCATCTTGGATGCTTCCAACACAGCCTCCATTTTAGAAAGACCTTCTTCACGTTTTTTATTGGCAAACTCAACAATTAAAATACCATTCTTGGTTACGAGTCCAATCAACATAATTATTCCTATCTGCGAAAAAATATTCCAGGTTTGGCCGAAAATATAGAGACAGATTAATGCTCCGGGCACAGCGAGAATCACCGTTATCATCACAACTAAAGGGTCTATAAAGCTTTCAAACTGTGCTGACAAAATTAAGTAGATCAATAAAATCGCCAGTAAAAATGCGAACGAAGTATTGCTTGCGCTTTCCGCAAAATCGCGTGAAGTACCCGATAGTGAAGTTGTAAACGTATCATCCAACAATTTCTCTCGTATTTCTTCCATTGCTTTAATGCCATCCCCTACTGTTTTGCCAGGTGCAAGGTTAGCGCTGATCGTTGCTGACTTATACCGGTTGAAGTGGTTCAGTGATGGAGGCGTGGTGGACTCTTCCAGTGTTACGAGATTATCAATTGAGATCAACTCCCCGGACCGAGTGCGCACATACAGATTCTTCAGGTCGCTCGGATCGTCACGGTTTACGCGTGAAACCTGACCCATCACCTGGTATTGTTTACCTTCCTTGGTAAAATATCCAAAACGCAGATTACTATACGCAAGCTGAAGTGTTTGTGCGATATCCTGAACACTAACTCCTAGTTGTGTAGCTTTCAGACGGTTGATGCTTACCCGAAGCTCGGGCTTATTGAATTTCAGATCTGTATCAACACTAATTAATGTTGGATGTGAGCTTGCGGCTTCCATAAACTTGGGAAGCACTTCACGAAGCTTTTCAAAATTGTTATTCTGAATAACAAACTGAACCGGAACACCACCTCTTCGATTTACTGAAATAGTTTGTTCCTGAATTACCGCTGCCCGGCCTTGTTGAAATCTTCCGATGTTTTGATTTACCATGTCAACAATCTCTTGCTGAGACCGGTCGCGTTGATCGGGATCTACCAATGTAACCCGTACAAAAGCACTATTTACAGAGCCTCCGGAAAATCCAGGAGCGGTAACAGAAAGCGCAGTTCTATATTCTGGAACGGAGTCCATAATAAACTGCGTCACACTGCCTACATAGTTATCCATGTATTCGTAAGCAGTTCCCTCAGCAGCTGAAAGTTGAAGTCTGAATTGGTTGCGGTCCTCCATAGGCGCAAGCTCGGACTTAAGCTGTGGGAAAATGAGTATTGCAGAAACAAAGCATAGTACAATCAAAACCAATGCAACCCAGCGAATTTTTACAAAAGCAGCAAGTAAGTTATGATATCTATTTTCCATTCCGGTGAAGAATGGTTCTGTTACCCGATAGAACCAGGATTGTGTTCCATGTTTGCCGGAAAGCTTTACACTCAATACAGGGGTAAGCGTTAACGATACAAAGCATGAGATCAACACAGCGCCCGCTACAACAACACCAAACTCCCGAAACAAACGGCCGGTAAAGCCTTGCAAAAATAAAATTGGCAAAAACACAACCGCCAATGTTATTGAAGTTGAGATAACGGCAAAGAAAATTTCTTTTGATCCTTCACGGGCAGCTTGATACTTGTTCATTCCCTGCTCAAGCTTCTTGTAAATGTTTTCAGTAACAACAATACCATCGTCCACAACCAGACCTGTTGCCAGTACAATCCCAAGCATGGTTAATACATTGATTGAGAAGCCGCACAAGTACATAATGAAGAATGTTGCGATAAGTGATACCGGAATATCGATCAACGGACGCAAGGCAATAATGGGATCGCGGAAGAACAGATAAATTATTAATACAACTAATAAGAAAGAGATTAACAGCGTTTCTTCAACTTCCGAAATAGATCGTTTAATGAAAACGGTTTGGTCAAGCGCTATGTTAAGTGTTATGTCTTCGGGAACTTCCTTCTTGATCTGATCCATCCGTTTGTAGAACTCATCGGATATGGATACATAGTTGGCTCCCGGCAGGGGCACAATAGCCAAACCAACCATTGGGATCCGACTTTCGCGTAAAATAGACTCTTCGTTTTCTGGACCGAGAACCGCCTCGCCAATATCTTTAAGTCGGATGTCGCCTGTTTCCGGTGAGGAACTTATGATTACACTTTCAAAATCCTCCTCTGTATAGAGCTTTCCAAAAGTTCTTACGGTTAGCTCTGTGTTATCACCATAAATTTTTCCGGAAGGAAGCTCAACGTTTTCACGATTCAAGGCGTTTTGAACATCCAATGCAGTGAGACTGTAAGCACTTAGCTTCGAAGGATCAAGCCAGATGCGCATCGCATACCTGCGCTCGCCCCAAACCTGAATACTGCTTACACCCGGAATTGTTTGAAGTCTCTCAACCAATACATTATTTGCATATTCAGTAAGCTGTAATGGGTTCTTCGTATTGCTTTGTACGGTCATCGTTATGATCGCATCGGAGTTGGCATCAGCTTTTGAGACAACTGGCGGTGATGTTAAATCTTGTGGCAACGAACGAACAGCCTGAGAAACTTTATCCCTCACATCGTTCGCGGCCGCTTCCAACTCGATGCTTAACTCAAACTCAATGTTAATGTTGCTTCGCCCTACACTTGAAGATGACGTTATATTTTTGATCCCGGCAATACCGTTGATTGCCTTCTCAAGAGGCTCGGTTATTTGCGACTCTATAATATCAGCGTTTGCGCCCGAGTACGAGGTGCTTACATTAACATTGGGTGGATCAATGGCGGGATAATCTCGAACTCCCAAAAATGTAAAGCCTATAATACCAAATACGACTATGATGATGTTCATCACAATGGCAAATACAGGGCGCTTTAAGCTTAACTCTGAAATATTCATGATCCCTTAATTACCTGTTTACCCGCACAACCTTAACCTTCGAATTCGGCTTCAACACCATCAATCCAGTAGTAACAATAGTATCACCGGCTTTCAGACCTTCTGTAACCTGGACAAAGGCAGAGTCGCGTACACCCGTTTCAACTACATTAAAAATTACACTATCTCCTTTTAAAACGGCTACTTGTTTATTACGTGCTGTTGAAATTAAAGCCTGCGTTGGAACTAACAATGCATCCGGTGTTTTACCGAGCTGAAGGTTGATGCGTGCGAACACTCCCGGAACAAGCTCTTGATCAATTTTATCAACCAATGCACGGATGCGTAATGTTCTTGTGGTTTGCTCTACGCTGTTTTCAGTTGCAATAACCACTGCCGTGTGATTTCTTTGCCCGCCATCGACCCGAAAATTAATTTTATCTCCGCGCTTAACTTCTTTTGCATACTTTTCAGGAACTGAAAACTCCAGCTTAAGCTCGCTTACTTGGCGAACTGTAGTAATAATGTCTGTCGGTGAGATGTATGCGCCCAAGCTGACATTGCGCAAGCCTAATTGACCGGAATACGGTGCGCGAATCTCCGTTTTAACAATATTGATTTGGGTCGCCTCTATGTCAACTTTTAAAGTTTCCACATTAAGCTTTACCAGGTCATAGTCCTGCTGGCTTATTCCTTTTATTTCTAAAAGCTCGCGTTGACGTTTCTCTGTAGTTTCAGCGATGGCAAGTTGTACTTTAAGCTTTTTTACCTGATTCTGAAGATCACCGTCAAAAAGCTTTACCAGCAATGATCCTTTTTGAACCACCATTCCTTCCTGGATATTAAGAGAAACGATCCGTCCGCTTACTTCAGAACGAATTTGCGTTTGCTCCGCAGGCAATAACGTACCCGGAACTTCAATTTTATCACTGATGCTTTGCGGCCGTACAATAAATCCATCAACCTGGGGAATCTGCATTTGTCGTGCTTGTCCTGTTGGGATCTCCGCTTCCTTTTTTCCACAAGCCACAACCAGCGTACTGATAAAAAGAACTCCCAGAAACTTCGTGCGTGGCATATGCATGTATTGTATAATTTAAATCAATTTGTTTGTTACGTGCACATTTATTGTGCCATAGAGAGAAATTGTTTGTGAAGCTCCAACACCTGGGGGATTAGTGGTTTGCTTTCATCGTTTACAATTGTATAATCTGCCCGTTTCAATTTTTCCTCTTCCGCTAATTGATTACGGATTATATCTTTAACCTGTTGCTCCGTGCGGTGCTTATCGCGCTGAAGTACACGATTAATGCGCAATGCTTCTGGTGCGGAGACTACAATTATTTTATCGAGGGTTGTGTAAGAACGTGTTTCAAATAATAAGGCAGCTTCTTTCAAAATATAAGGACTGTTCTGTGCTTGTAACCATTGCTTAAAATCTTCACCTACCCTCGGATGCACCAAGCTATTCAACAGTTCTAATTTCTCAGCATCATTAAAAACATGTTGTGCCACGTACTCACGATTCACACTATTATCCGCACGATAGGACAATACTCCGAATTCTTTCTTGATCTGTGAAACTAGTATTCCATCGGTGGTCATTATGGATTTCGCCCGGCTGTCAGCATCGTAAACAGCAATTCCAAGTAAACTAAAAATTTTACACACCAGGCTTTTGCCTGAACCAATGCCTCCGGTGATGCCTATTTGTAAAATTTTTTTCAAGAATTAACTAAAAATTAACAACAACCGTATCTGTTTTAACAATCCATGCACTGGCTGGGAGACCAATCACTTGAGGAACAAGTTTGTACGTTCCTTGTTGTTTGTTTTTTAAATCAATAACGGCAACCAATGAATCGCCCGTAAATGTTTTTATAGCAGAGACTGGTAAACGGTAAGCACAGCTAATTTGCTTAATCACTCCGCCTTGTTTTAACCGCGAAGGAATATTAACAATGCTAAGCTTTACAGATTGATCAATCCTAACAAACTTTTCAACTTTAAATGAAACGTTGATCTTTTGAACATCCGTTGTCAAATTTTGGTTAAGATCCAGCTCAACATCATCGTTAAAATTTTTATGGATGTTGCGTTCAGGTAGTACAAGTGGTAATGTTTCCGGCAGCGCACTAATCAAACCTTTTGGCCCTTCCAGCCAAACGGTATCGGGTGTTAGTGCTGGGCCTTCAACTACTCCATAATCTGAATCGAGGTACTGTTGAACAGAATCAACCTTGACTGTAAATTTCTTTCTGATCTTCTCTTCGATGTGGATGCGAACGGTGTCGGTAATAATAAAATTGATTTTTAACCGCTCAAGCTGACCGGCAAAAATTGCAGGAAGTGTTGTGCCAACAATTTTCCGAACATCAGAAGGTTTTTCAAGCGGAACTACCAGTGGGGGTACTTTAAAGCCAAGACTTCTTCTGAAGAGATCCCATCCCGAACCCGTAACATTCATCCGAACTGCAGTCGGTAGCGAACGTACCGGCACATATCGTTCCTGATCGTAATCAAACGTTACGGGAAAGCTGATATTGGTTGAGTAATTTTTGTTGAGGGAGTTAAAAAACCAAAAGACCGTAGCCGCAAAGATGCACAGTACTACGGCCTTCCAATTTCTTTTGTTGAAGCGTAAAAAATTGAATATCGATTTTACAAAACTCACGCTATTTTTTAGAAGCTGCTACTTTAGTGGCCTCCATAGAAATGGCTGACTTGTTAAAACGGATTCTTCCGCCTTTTTCAACTTCTAGTATAAACGTGTCGCCTTCCAGTTCCGCAATTTCGCCATGGGCACCACCAATGGTTACCACATAGTCTCCACGCTTAATCTCGTCAACAAATTTCTTTGCGTCTTTTGCTTTTTTCTGCTGCGGACGGATCATGAAAAAATAAAATACCAGGATAATGGCACCGAAGAAAAGAAGCTGACCTGTTACTCCCATTCCTCCACCTGCCTGTAATAAAATTGCGTTCATATAGTTATGTTAATTGAATTGACAAAAGTATTGTATTAAAACAAACATCCCAATCGATCAACTGATGGATTGGGATGCGTTGTAATCTGTATGGGAATTATTTCCGTACAGGACTGTTTTTATCGCCAGCTTTAGCTGTTACCATTGCTTTAAAGCTTAACCGGGTTGTTTTAGGCCACGTATTGGCAGTAACGGTAATCGTTTTGTTCTGTGCGTTCGGTTTGCCGTTGCTGTCAAATTCAGCTTTTACGAAACCTTCGCCCCCCGGAGGGATTGGAGTCTTTGTCCAATCAGGAGCGGTACAGCCACAAGACGGTTTAGCATCCTGAATAATCAATGGCACTTCACCTGTATTCTTCAATTTATACGTGTACGAAACTTTTTGGCCTTCATTAATAACACCGAAGTCATGCTCAGTTTGTTCAAATTGCATCACCGGTAATGGCCCATCAGGCTTTACTTCTGCTTCCGGAACAGGTACGGAGGCTGTAGGTGTAGAAGAAGGATTTTTACCTTCTAACGACTTAAGTCTGGCTTCAAGTGCTGCTATTTTCTTTTCTGCATCACGATCTTTGCAGGCTGTAAGTGAAGCTGCTGCAAGTAGTATCAAAATCAACTTTGCTTTCATATTGTCTAACTCTAAATTTTTAATCCTTTTTACCTTTTATCTGTTCCAACAATTCATCTACATCTTCCAAAAGCTTTTCGGCTTTCAGCTTAGCTTCATCCACAACTTTTTGGCCTTGTGATTTAGCCTCAGATGTTAATGGAGTTTCTTTTCCATCCATCATATCCTTCAGAAAGCTCTGAAGCATGTCTTTATATTTTTCCAATTGAAAAGAAAGCTTCTGACGGGTGTTCTCACCTTTATCAGGAGCGTATAAAATTCCAAGTGCCGCACCAGCTGCCGCTCCAATTAAGAACGCCAGAAATGCATTTCCGCTTTTTTTACTCATAGGACTTCAAATTTGAGTAGTTTTTTGGGGATTTACACGCTTTTTCAGCAAGAAATCCGACCCTTTCCCTGATTTAACACCTTTTTAACAGCCTATTTATTATCGATAAGCCCCCGACCGCTTTTCTTAACACTTCCCGAGGTTTTAAGCTCTTTTGAGATAACGTCCAGAATACCGTTGATGAACTGCCGGCTTTTTGGCGTACTGTACGTTTTAGCAAGCTCAATGTATTCGTTGATGGTAACTTTTACCGGAATATTCGGAAAAGAAATCAGTTCCGCTATGGCCATTTCAATAATTACCCGGTCTGTAAGCGGAAGACGTTCAACTTCCCAATTGCGCGTATTGTTAGCGATAAGTGCTTTATGCGTTTCAGTCAGGTTAGCACCTTCGCTGAAAAGCTTCTCAATAAAATTCCGGTCATCTTCCCAGTTCAAGGAAAGAACCGGAAGTTGAATTGTTTTGTCTTTATCAGGATTGAATGACTTCACCGTTTTTTCAACCATTCCTTTCACGATGTCATGATCTTCGGCCCAATACAAAACTTCTTCTTCAAAGAACTCATTGATGGAAGTCTTGCCCAGGATTACTCTCCTGAACAAATGGTTCATGATTTTCTTCTGATCATCAAGGGAAGGTGATTTCTTATCCAGGAAATGCATGTATTCATTATCCTGTTTCAGTACATCTTTCAACCACTGACGGACACGATCGAATTTTTTATCCCAGGCAATGCCTTGCTTGAGCGATTCCTTTTTTAATTCATCGCTTTTAGCCAGAGCTTTGATCCAGCTATTCTTAACAAAATTTCCATGATTGATTTTTTTATCTGCCTCAGCAGCTTCTGCCAACGCGAGTGCAAGCGTTAATACAGAAATATAGTGAGCGTAAATTTTTTCGGATTGAAGAACGAGGCTCTTCTTAATGAAATCGAAATCTTTTTTAATGCCTTTGGTGTAATGCGAAAAGGCTTCCTTCAGTGCTTTCTGAATTTTAGGTTCGTCATGTTCAGCACTCATTTGATTTTGTTCGAAGGCTTTATCAAAGGCTTTCAGTGCCAGGCTTTTTTGTCTGCCAAGCTCTTTCTTATCCTGAACTTCCATGGAGTTTAAGTCAGGAGCGAAGGTTTCCTCGATGGTGTCGGTGGCAAGCGTGTAGTTGGCATCCTTGCATTGCTGGTAAGCAAACAGGCTTTGCATGACTTTTACGCGAAGGCTTCTACGGTTGAGCATGTGTCAAAGAACAAAATCAGGGGGCAAAGATAATCAGGATTTGATCAGGATTCGTAAGATTTGAGGATTTACAAGATTAAAATACAAGCCTGATTTCACTCGATTGATATTGCCAGAAATAAAAATGCCTGCCGATAATCAGCAGGCATTTAGCTTAAAACAATTAGGAATCAATTATCTTCTTGTTCTTACCAAAGACATATCAGCAATGCGCTTTTCTGCAAGCCTAATAGCAGCTTCCTGTGTGTTTATTTTTTCTTCTTCCGCCAGCTTAAAGATGTTCATACAGGTTGTATAAATTCCTTCAGCTTGCTCAAGCACGCGCGCGCGATTGTAGTTACCTAAAAATTCATTGTACACGTTAATTAAACCTCCGGCATTAATTAGGAAGTCCGGAGCATACACAATGCCTTTATCGATCAGCATGTAACCATGCTTTACTTCATCTTTCAACTGGTTGTTGGCTGCACCGGCAACTACGCGGCAATTTAATTTTGGAATTGTATCATCATTCAAGGTTGCCCCCAATGCGCATGGAGCATAGATGTCCATATCCAAATCATAGATCTTATCCTGCGCTACAGTTTTAACACTGAGACGCTGTGCTAGTGCTTTTACTTTATCTTCTGCGATGTCGGTGATGTATACGTTTGCATTTTCCTTTACAAGATGCTCAACCAAGTATGTTCCAACCTGACCGATTCCCTGGACGCCTATAGTTTTTCCGGCAAGGCTATCGTTGCCATACGCTTTTTTAACGGCTGCTTTCATGCCCATGTAAACTCCGTAAGCAGTAACGGGTGACGGATCACCCCCGCCATTCATCGATTCTGGCAAACCGGTAACGTGTTTCGTTTCCATGCCGATGTATTCCATATCGGCAGTTTTCATGTTCACATCTTCCGCTGTGATATATTTTCCATTGAGGCTGTCAACAAATTTTCCGAACCTGCGCATGAACGCTTCGGTCTTCATAGTTTTTGCATCGCCAATGATTACGGCTTTACCTCCGCCAAGATTCAACCCGCTGATCGATGCCTTGAATGTCATGCCGCGCGAAAGACGAAGTACATCGGTTAATGCTTCCTGCTCGGTAGCATAGTTCCACATGCGTGTTCCGCCTAATGCTGGTCCTAACACCGTGTTGTGAATGGCAATAATTGCTTTAAGACCTGTAGCTTCATCATGACAAAACACTACCTGCTCATGTCCCAGTTGTGAAAGCTTTCCGAAAATTCCGGCTTGCTCTACCTTTTCAAGTTCTTTAATCTCCATCGGATTTGTTTTAGATTTGATTATGTTACTTTTAAAGCATTAAAATTCCTGCTTAAGCAGACACAAAATTACCCGGAAAAGTTCGTTTTTAGTGTTACTAAATCGTTTGCACTGAAAATAAAGGGAATCTTTTGGCGAGATATAAAATGACAGAATTTTATTAAATGTTTTACGCAATTGCCAAAACTTTGTGTGTGCAAAATCAGTTGAATGAAATGCTGTTTAACGGCATGTGTGCGGTTTGTTACCTATGAAAGAACTTAAGTATCTCAACAAATATCTTTTCAAGTACAAGAAACATCTCTTCTGGGGAATTGTGTTTGTGATTATCTCTACGTTCTTTCAAATCATTCCGGCAGAACTGGTAAGGCATTCAATTGATTTAGTAACAGACAACATTCTTATCTATCGGTCTTTCGGAGGCTTAACCTTACAAGATAATTTCTTCAGCGTGTTTGCGCTTGGTCTGCTCATGTATGCCAGCTTAATTTTAGTGATGGCATTGCTTCGCGGATTTTTTCTTTACCTCGTTCGGCAAACATTAATCGTGATGTCGCGGCATATCGAGTATGATCTTAAGAATGAAATTTTTGATCATTACCAGACATTGCCTTTAAGTTTCTATCGAAGGAATAATACTGGCGATTTGATGAATCGAATTTCGGAAGATGTTGGACGCGTACGGATGTATCTCGGTCCAGTTATCATGTACGGACTGCAACTCATTGCGCTGTTTGTTATCCTGATTCCCTATATGTACCGAATCAATCCCACCTTAACCTGGTATGCGATTATTCCGCTCCCTTTTCTTTCCGTGAGTATTTATCTGGTTAACAACATCGTTGAAAAACGTTCCGAAGAAATTCAAAAGAGTCAGTCAAAGCTTTCAACATTTGTGCAGGAAGCATTTAGTGGAATTCGTGTATTGAAATCTTTTAATCGCGAAGGTGAGTCGATTAAAAATTTCACAACGGAAAGCGATAATTATAAAAGAGAGTCGCTCAAGCTTACGCGGATTCAATCGTTATTTTTTCCGCTCATGACGGGATTGATTGGATTAAGCGTAATTCTTACCGTTTATGCAGGAAGCACAGAAGTAATCAACAACGGACTTAAAGTCAGCTACATTGCCGAGTTTATTATTTACGTGAATATGCTTACGTGGCCGGTTGCTTCCCTAGGCTGGACGAGTAGCTTGTTGCAACGAGCTGAAGCTTCCCAAAAACGTATCAATGAATTTCTGAAAACCAAGAACACGATTGTTTCCGAGAAAGACCTTGTGCGGGAAATTCAAGGAAAGATTGAATTCAAAAACGTAAGCTTTACCTATCCGGATACGGGGATTAAGGCGCTGAAAGACATTTCCTTTACCGTTAATCCGGGAGAATCATTAGCCATTATCGGTACAACCGGATCTGGCAAAAGCACGATTTCAAGCCTGATTGCAAGGATGTACGATGCCCGCGAAGGAGAAATCCTGATTGATGATGTTGCGATCGATCATTACAACCTTCATTCTTTGCGTACGCAGATCGGCTATGTTCCGCAAGATGTATTCCTCTTCAGCGATACGATTTACAATAACATCGCTTTTGGATTAACCGATTCGCATACCGAAAAAATAATGTCAGCAGCCAAAGATGCTGATGTATATGAAAACATCATTGCATTCCCGCTGGGTTTTGAAACTAGGATCGGTGAACGTGGCATAACTTTATCGGGCGGACAAAAACAACGCGTATCTATTGCCCGCGCTATTGTGCGTGAACCAAAAATACTCATGCTCGATGATGCACTCTCTGCTGTAGATACAAAAACGGAGAACAACATTCTTAACAGCATGAAACGGATAATGGAAAATCGAACTTCGGTGATCATATCTCACCGCGTTTCATCGGCCAAGCTTGCGAATAAAATTATTGTGCTGATGGACGGGCAGATTGTTGAAGAAGGAACTCACATTGGATTGATCCGCAAAGGCGGAGTCTATAAAGACTTGTATCGCAAGCAGATTGAAACTGAAAAAGAATCAGCCTTAGAAAACGTATCGTAATCCTACTCCGCCCTGGGTTTTCGCCCAACCCGGATCTTTTACAAGATCGTAATAATATTCAAGCTCCATAAAAGCAGAAATGGGAAGCTTGAAGTATGAATACTCAATTCCAAATACGCCTTGTCCGCCTTGCGTAAGGCGATCATATTGATCTTGAAAAGGTTTTGAGCTTACAACACCATCTTCCGCAAAGTAATCGTATTGTATTTTGAGGTTTCTTACTTCCCAGCCAAGTCCAACATAAAGCTGCAGCCCCGGAGAAATTTTTTCAATACTGATTTGATATAAAGCTTTTACTTCCCCAACCCAATCGGCTTTAACCTTGTGTGAATAATAATCGGAAGTTTCAGGTTGAAACTCATAAAACAATTCGCTGTAGTACGAACTATAGAGCCCGCTGGCTGACCGGCCAAAATCGGCAGCTACTGCAAAATGTTTGTTAGCATAGTACTTGTATGTTAGCGCAAAAGGATCGCCTACTTTTATTCCAATGCCGTGATACGGGAAACCGGTGTCTTCGAAAATCGGGCAAACCACTTTTCGCTTGGAATGTGACATTCGAATCGGGTTATGCTTATTAACCGTTCTGGACTTGGTATAGGTTCTCTGCGTACCGCTCATTGACCGCTGTGAATAGGCGGAAAATGCCACCAGGAGGCATAGAATGTGGGGTAAAGCGATTTTAATAAAGCGCATTAAAGCAAATATAGTTCTTTTGTCTATACCCGCTTATGGGTCAGGCATTTTAGACGGCAGGTGTCAAACAAACTCTTTATACTGCATTTTGTATAGTTGAGTATAGAATCCCTCTTTGCGCAGCAGAATCTCGTGCGTGCCGGATTCTTTTATCTCACCTCTGTCAAGCACCAGAATTGTATCGGCTTTTTGAATGGTGGATAGCCGATGGGCAATTACAATGGAAGTTCGCCCTGACATCATTTTTTCAATGGCGTTTTGAATCATGTGCTCTGTCTCGGTATCTACAGAGGAAGTTGCTTCGTCCAGCACCAGGATTTTTGGATTGTAAACCATCGCCCGGATAAACGAGATCAGCTGACGCTGTCCCACAGAAAGTGTTGAGCCACGTTCCATAACATTGTACGACAACTGTCCGGGAAGGCGTTCAATAAACTTGCGCGCGCCAACCAAGTCGGCTGCATGCCATACCATTTCTTCGGTAACATCCGGATTGCCGAGCGTAATGTTCTTGAAGATCGAATCGGAGAAAAGAAATACATCTTGTAAGACAACCCCGATGTTTCTTCGCAGAAAACCTAAGTCATATTCGCGAACATCCACTCCATCAACTTTGATGGACCCCTGACTGATCTCGTAAAAGCGACTTAAGAGGTTTATGATGGATGATTTCCCAGCACCGGTTGCTCCTACCAGCGCAAATGTTTCTCCTGCTTTAATATCAAGGTTGATGTTTTTTAAAACATATTCTTCATCGACATACGCAAATGAAACATTTTCAAACTTCACTTCACCGTGAATGGTTTCAGGTTGTTGTATTCCGTTCTGTTGCACATCTTCCTGGCTATCAAGCAGATTGATAATGCGCGAAGAGCTCACGATGCCCATCTGCAAGGTATTGTACCGATCAGCAATCAACCGGATTGGCCGGAAGAACATCTGGATCAGCATGATAAAGGCCACGAGCTTTCCGATTGTCATTCCGGTTGTGTCAACATGTATAATTGCCTGGGCTCCATACCACACGAGCAATCCTATTCCAGCTGCGCCAATAATTTCCGCTACCGGAAAATAGATAGAGTAATAGAGTACGGAGCGAAGATTGGATTGCCGATGTTCTTCGTTAATGACTTTAAATTTATCGAACTCGCGTTTTTCACTGCCAAAGATTTGTACAATGTTCATTCCGGTGATGTGTTCCTGTACAAACGTGTTCAGATTTGCTACCGCATTCCGCACATCATTAAAAGCAACCTTGATTTTTTCTTTAAAGATGTACGTAGAGATCAGTAATAGGGGAAGTGTAGCAAGACTAAGCAATGCCATTCGCCAATCGATATAAAACATCACGCCAACAATAAAGATTATCTGAAGCAAATCGCTAACCATTGATGCGAGTCCTTCGCTGAATACATCCGCCAGCGTTTCAACATCCGAAATTGTTCGCGTTACAAGTCTTCCGATTGGGGTTTTATCAAAAAACCTGAGTCGTAAATTGATCAGGTGTTCATACAGTTTAGTACGAATGTCGCGGATAACCTGTTGACCCAGCCAGCCTGACATATACGTATGGATGTATTCCACAAATGCCTGCAGCACCAGCATGCCCAATAATAACAACATCATATAAGTCATTGATTGATAATCACCCGCGGCAACATCGTGATCAATGGTGTATTGAATAAGTATCGGGCGAAGCGGAGTTAATACTCCGATGGTGAACGTAAGGAAAATAACCAGATAGAATCTGCCTCTATACGGCATGACAAACTTCATCAGGCGCTTGAGCACCTTGAAGTCTATGATGTTACCACTGGTTGCCTGATCTTTCTCCATCTACGCTATGTAAATCGCTGGCTTACTTCAAAAAAATTGAGGATGGATATTTCACCTTCGTTAAATATAGTCCTTCAGGCGGAACATTTTGTCCGGCCTCTCTTCTGTCCTTACTAGTAATGATGTTTTGAAAATCTTTTACGGTAACTTTCTCTGTTCCCACATCCAGTAACGTTCCTACAATGGCCCGCACCATACCCCGTAAAAAACGGTTGGCGGTTATGGTAAATTCAAGTTTATCACCTTTTTGTTTCCATTCTGCTTTGGTGATGTCGCACAAAAAATGATTGACGTTCGTTTTAACCTTGCTGAAGCATTGAAAATCATGTTCGCCCAATAATAACGCAGCGGCCTTGTTCATAGTTGGGATATTGGTCGATTTAAAATAATGCAAAGCAAGACCTTCCAACAAGGGGTTTTTAGTAAGTGTGATCCGATATTGATACGTGCGAGACCGTGCATCGAAGCGCGCGCTGGCTTTAGGTTTTACTTTTTGGATTGATTGAATCGATATATCCTTTGGCAACAAAACATTCAGTCGATGTTGAAAATCTTTTAATACAATTTCTTTCTCAATATCTGCATGAAAAAATTGCTGCTCGCAATGAACGCCAGTATCGGTTCGGCCACTGCCGATGATCTCTATTTTACTTCCGGTTAGTTTCGCTAATCCATCTTCCACAACTTCCTGAACGGTAATGGCATTATGCTGCGTTTGCCAGCCTTTGTAATTTGTTCCTTTGTATACTATCTCAAAGAAGTACCGCATCAAACTGCTTCGTATATAATTGCTGCACCCTGTCCTACTCCAATGCACATCGTTGCCAAGCCATGTTTCACTTTTCTGTTTTGCATCTCGTGAATAAGCGTTGCACTGATGCGCACTCCACTGCACCCTAATGGATGGCCGATGGCAATTGCTCCGCCATTCACATTAACTAACTCGGGGTTCAATCCAAGATCATTTATACAAGCTAACGATTGTGATGCAAAGGCTTCGTTTAATTCGATCAGGCCAAGATCAGAAACTTTTAAACCGCCACGTTTCAGTGCCTTTTGTGTAGCCGGCACCGGGCCAATGCCCATGTGTGAAGGCTCAACTCCGGCAACGGCCATCGATACTACTCGTGCCAATGGTTTAAGATTATACTTTACAACAATGTCTTCGCTTACAATTAATGAAGCTGCTGCGCCATCGTTTATACCGGATGAGTTTCCTGCGGTTACACTTCCGTTTTCTTTAAACGCGGGTTTTAACGAGGCAAGTTTTTCCAATGATGTTGCACGGGGATGTTCATCTTTATCAACTACACTGGTTTCTTTTCCTTTTGAAACCGGAATGCTGATCAATTCATTCTTAAACTTACCTGCTTCGTATGCTTTTTGATATTTCTCCTGCGATTGATGCGCAAACGCATCTTGCTTCTCGCGACTGATCTTCCATTTATCAGCAACATTTTCAGCAGTTTCGCCCATGGAGTATGGATGATACAATTTTGAAAGCTTTGAGTTCACAAACCTCCAACCCATAGTCGTATCAAAAATTTCTGCTTTGCGTGAAAATGCCTCCTCTGCTTTCGGCATAACAAACGGTGCGCGACTCATGCTTTCAACTCCGCTGGCAATAAAAACTTCTCCATCGCCTACCATGATTCCGCGTGAGGCATCCATAATTGCCTGCAAGCCCGATGCACATAAACGATTCACCGTAACTCCGCCAACACTAATTGGCAAACCTGCCAGCAACAATGCCATGCGTGCCACATTGCGGTTATCTTCACCGGATTGATTGGCTGCGCCCGCAATCACATCTTCGATTAACTGCGGATCGATCGCAGCATTACGCTCCATTAATTTTTTAATGGCATGCGCCAGCAGATCATCCGGCCGTACAGAAGCAAGAGCACCACCGTATTTTCCAATTGGGGTGCGTAGAATATCAACGATGTAAGCAGTTTTCATATCGTGTAAGCAGCGAAGATAAGCGGCCTAGATTTTGTAGTTTTGCCGGCAAGTTAAATGAACCTCCATATGTGGCAAAGAATTCAAACGGTATTTCTGGGAATTGCAGCAATTGCGTTGATTGTGGCGCTCGTTCAGCCTCTTTGGGAGGCTAGGGTTGGCGAAGAAAAAATTGTGCTCACTCCTTTTTACCTGTTACAAAACGGTCAGTACTCTTACTATCCTTATGCACTCACAGCCGTGTTGTCTGTTGCCGGGTTAACGCTTGTGCTCTTAACTATAAAGCGCCACGATAATCGTCTGGTCCAAATGAAGCTGGGTTTATTTAATACATTGATTCTAACGAGTGTAATGATCTGCATTGTGGTTTTCGTAATGATGCTCAATAAGAAATACCCGTTGGCCCAAAATGGGTTGGGGATGTATTTTGTTTTTGCAGCGGTAGTTTGCAACTGGCTTGCTGTCCGGTTTATCCGTAAGGATGAAAAGCTTGTCAAAGATTCTGATCGGCTTCGATAAGTATTTTTATATGCGGTTGTGTGCGGTTGGATTGCTGTTATTTTTAATCACAGAGTTCTCGCTTGCACAAGCTCCCGTTAATAAGTGTGAACAGGCCAATAGCCTGATCAGTCTAATTGAAAAAAATCATATTCAGCCGTTACCCTTAAATGACGAATGGTCAAAACGTGTTTATGAAAATTTTTTTTATGAGCTCGATCCGCTGCATCTTTATTTTACGCAAGATGATCTCAATGCGTTTATCGTCCAGCAAAATCAACTGGATGATGTTGTAAAAGACAAGAAGCAATGTGTGTGGGTAAGCAAGGTTAGCGGACTCTTTAAAAAACGAATCAGCGATTATAAGCTTTGGCTTGAGCAAGCGCTCAGCAAACCATTTGACTATTCCGTTAGTGAGCAATTTGATTTTGCTCATTTTCCTCCGCACAATTTTGCCGCATCAACACAGGAATTCGAAGGGCAACGAAAAGCATACTTCAAGTTCCAGATTCTCATGCGCATGTACTTAGAAAGTGTTGCCGACAGCGCTGGCAAACCACTCATCGCATACGAAGCTTTTGCACGGAAGAATGTCAGAAAAAAGGAATTGCAAAAAATAGCTGATCTCGAGCATGAAGGATTTGAGCTTTACAGTGGTAAATCATTTCTGAAAGCCATTGCACTTGCGTATGATCCGCATACAACTTACATGTCGGCTTCCGAAAATGAAGAATTCAATGAACAGCTTAGCGATGAAAATCTTTCCTTCGGTTTTTCACTGGAGGAAAATGAAACCGGATCTTTTGTGGTAAAGGATATTATTCCAGGAGGACCAGCCTGGAATTCAAATGCGATTCGAGAAGGTGACATCGTATTAAGTGCATCATTTCCTGATAACGGGGAACTGAATTCAATGGATTACGAAATTGAAGATTTTGAAACACTTATTAAATCTGTAACCGAGGCTACGTTCACGTTGAAAAAAACTGATGGCCAGCTTACCTGGATTAAGCTTATCAAAGAAAAAGTCAGATCAATTGAGAATACAGTCTCAGGTTATGTTCTGAAAGGAACGAAGAAGATCGGCTACATCCCTTTACCCAGTTTTTATTTTGATCGCGGCAAAAGTTCCGGAGGCGCAGCCGGTGATGTGGCCAAAGCAATTATCAAGTTGAATAAAGAAAGTATCGAAGGTCTTATTCTCGATCTTCGTTTTAATGGTGGCGGATCAATTGAAGAAGCGCTTGATCTGGCCGGGATCTTCATCGACTTCGGACCTGTAACGATGTACAAACAAGCTGATCAGACTGTTTCTGTTTTGAAGGACATGACCCGGGGTACGATTTACAATGGTCCGCTAATAATTATGGTAAATGGTTTTAGCGCATCGGCTTCCGAGCTGCTGGCTGCTTCATTACAGGATCATAAACGCGCGATAATTGTTGGTGGTCGCACTTACGGTAAAGGCACCGGACAAAAAATCATTCCCATTACCGGGAACACAAAAGACTTTGTAAAGATTACTGTAATGAAAGTATACCGTGTAAACGGAAAAACATATCAACATAAGGGTGTTATTCCGGATATAATTCTCCCGGATGTAACGCAAAGCCTGGGTGATCGGGAAGAAGATTTCACGTATGCGTTGCCTTCCGATTCGGTAACTAAAAAAGCTTATTATACTCCCCTTACTCTTAAGCTATCTAAATCCCTTATTGAAAAAAGCTTTGCACGAGTACAGCAATCACAATCCTTCAAGAATATAGACAAATTGCAGACTCAGCTTCTTAATCCTATTCCGCTTGACGCGGCTGGTTTTAGCCAATACCTTAGTAGACCAAAAGTTATACCCGCAGAAAATTTTCAGCCACTCACCGTGACGAATACTGTTTTCGATAATTCTCTACTCGCTTTGGATGCCTTTCGCAAAGCATTGAATGAAAAATCTATAACAGAAATTCGAGAGAGCTTTTATATTCAGGAAGCGTACACGATCATGCTCGACTATATCAACCAAAAATAGTTTTATGAAAAGTTTCTATCTGATGCTTCTACTGCTTACGCCAAGTATATTTCCCGGATATGCTCAGACTAATGAAGCCTATATCTATCTTGAAACAATTGGTAACGAGTTTTATGAGATCTCTCAAAGCAGCATGAGCTACACAAGTGCTGCATCGCACGGTAAGAGCGCTCGCAAAGTTGATAAAAGACGCACCGATCTGATCAATACAATTAAAGCAGCTGAAACCAGGATCCGCAGAATGAAGCCATTTGCAGGTGATGGCTCGTTGCGTGACTCCATCGTTGCTTACCTCGTACTGGATCGAATTGTTATGACGGAAGATTATGGCAAGATCATGAATATGGAAGAAATTGCTGAGCAATCGTACGATGCTATGGAAGCTTACTTGTTTGCAAAAGAACGCGCAGAAGAAAAACTGGAAGCCGCGTATGATCGTGTGGGTGAGCAGCAAAAAGCTTTTGCTACAAAGAATAGTATCAAGATTGTTGAAGGTACAAGCAAGCTGAGCAGGAAGCTTGAAAAGTCCGGTAAAGTTTTTAGTTATTATAATAAAATTTACTTGTTGTTTTTCAAGAGCTATAAGAATGAGGCTTACTTAATGGACGCAATCAGTCGAAAGGATATCAGTGCCATGGAGCAAACCAAAAATTCACTGCTTCAAAGCGCAGAGCAAGACCTTGAGAAGGTTGGACCAATTCCAGCTTTTAACGGAGATAACTCTATTAAGATCGCCTGTCAGCAGCTTCTTGCATTCTATAAAATGGAAGCTTCGCAAAAAATTTCCGAGATAATAAACTTTCAGTTGAAGCAGGAAAATTTCGAAAAGATGAATGCTGCGCTCGAAGCTAAGCGTCCGGCAGATCGCACAAAAGAAGATATCGACAACTTCAACAAGGCTGTTAAAGATTACAACGAGGCGGTAGCAAAAATCAACGCGCTCCATAATGACTTAAACAAAAAGCGAGGTACCTTCCTCGAGCAATGGAATAAAGCCACTGAGAATTTTCTTGATAAGCACGTGCCCAAACATAACGGGTAGGCTGCCATCCTGTCATTTTTGTATCTTTGGAATACTATTTGAAATCCTGACGGAGACCTGTCTATTGGCGGGCAAGCAGGATTTTTTTATTTAATCACACTATTTATATGTCAACAGTTCAGGAAAAAGGCTCGATTTCAATCCACACCGAAAATATCTTTCCGATTATTAAAAAGTTTCTCTATTCCGATCATGAGATCTTTTTACGGGAATTGGTTAGTAACGCGGTAGATGCAACACAGAAGCTGAAGAAGCTTTCATCGTTGGGGGAATTTTCCGGAGAACTGGGGGATCTGACCATTGAAGTTTCATTCGACAAGGAAAAGAAAACCATCACCGTGAGTGACAAAGGTCTTGGGATGACCGGTGAGGAAATAAAAAAATACATCAACCAAATTGCCTTTTCAGGCGCGGCTGAATTTGTTGAAAAGTTTAAAGACAAAACCGATTCAAAAGATATCATCGGAAAATTCGGACTGGGTTTTTACTCAGCCTTCATGGTGGCTGATAAGGTTGAAGTTGTTTCAAAATCATTTAAAGAAGGCACAGAAGCTGCGCGTTGGGAATGTGACGGCTCCACTGAGTTTGAATTAGGGCCAGCGACAAAAACTGAACGTGGAACGGATATTATTCTTCATGTAAATGCAGACTCAGAAGAGTTTCTGGATGAGTTCAGGTTAAAAGGCATTCTTGAAAAGTACTGCAAGTTTCTTCCCGTGCCGATCAAGTTCGGTACCCGAACAGAAAATGAAGAAGATGGTGTTGACGAAGAAGGTAAGCCAAAATCCAAATCCGTTGAAGTTGATAACATTATTAACAACACAGCTCCCATTTGGACTAAATCGCCAAATGATTTGAAAGACGAAGATTACTTAGCATTCTATAAAGAGTTATATCCTTTCAGTGAAGATCCCTTGTTCTGGATTCATTTGAATGTTGACTATCCATTTAACCTCACAGGCGTTCTCTACTTCCCGAAAGTGAAGAATGACTTCGAGATGCAGAAGAATAAAATCCAACTGTATTCACGCCAAGTGTTTATTACCGATGAAGTAAAAGATGTTGTGCCGGATTTCTTAATGTTATTGCACGGTGTACTCGATTCACCAGATATTCCACTAAACGTTTCACGGAGTTATTTACAGAGTGATTCTAACGTGAAGAAGATTAGTGCTCACATTACTAAAAAAGTTGCCGATCGATTGAACGAAATGTTCAAGAAAGATCGTGCTGATTTCGAAAAGAAATGGGATGATGTCAACCTGTTCGTTAAATACGGAATTATCAGCGATGAGAAATTTTACGATCGCGCAAAAGATTATTCTCTATTTAAAAATACTGAGGGTAAATATTTTACCTCGGATGAATACAAAGAAAAAGTAAGCCCCACACAAACCGATAAAGAAGGAAACGTTATCTATCTCTATTCATCGGATATCGGCAAGCAGGACAGCTTTATCCAGGCTGCAAAAAACAAAGCTTACGATGTGTTGATTTTAAATGGTCCTTTGGATAATCACTATATCAACACGCTTGAGCAGAAGCTCGAGAAAGTTCAGATCAAACGTGTCGACAGCGACACAGCCGACAAACTAATTGACAAAGACGAAAAAGTTGAAAGCGTTTTAAGCGATTCAGAAAAAGAACAGGTTAAGACTGTATTCGAAAAAGCCATCAACAACAAGAGCATGAACGTAACGGTTGAATCTCTTGCGCCTGATGACCTTCCCGTAATTATTACCATGAGCGAATTCATGCGCAGAATGAAAGACATGGCCAAAATGGGCGGTGGTGGCTACGCATTCATGGGTTCAATGCCGGATCAGTATGCCGTTGCGATTAACGGAAATCATGGCATCATTCAGAAGATTCTGAAGGCAGAAAACGATGAGCAGAAAACGACACTCGCCAAGCAAGCTTTTGATTTGGGCCTTCTGTCGCAGAATATGTTGACAGGTGCAGACCTTACCAACTTTATTAAGCGCAGCATTACCTTGGTTGGATAAAGCAGAAAAATATTTTCTCTGTATCTTCGTTAACTCAAGCATGTCACGGTATTTACTTATAGCATTCTTTCTAATAGGCTCTGTTTCCCTGTTTGCACAGGAAACCGAGCCGGAAGATCAGCGCTTTACGGTAGACTCTCCGGTGAATCTCGATTTCCTGAAAGAAGAAAAGATCGATGAAGCTCCTAAAAAGAAGCGGGTTAAAAAGAAAGTTTTCTACGGCATAAAAACCAAGAAAGGTTTTACCCGAAAAGGAACCGGTACTCGCGTTTCGTATGAATTGTTTTACTATCTCAAAAAGGCCGAGTTGCCTAAAACATTCGTGCGTGATGTTTACTATTATGACTATGCGCGCAGAGAAGTAATCCGCACCAGCAAGTTCGATCCGAAGAAAGGTGTTTTACTTCACGGTCCGTACAGACGGGTGATGAATCAAGTGACCATGGAGTCCGGAATTTTTTACAAAGGGACCAAGCACGGTCGCTGGATGACGTACAAGCAAGACAGCACGCTTACCGACAAAGCTTTATTCTTTCGTGGCTGGCCTAAAGAGTCATTAGTGTCATATTATGATCCGATGGAGCGTAAAAAGGTAAAAGAGATCACGCCAATTGAATTCGGTGAGAAAGAAGGTTACTACTATATGTTTCATGAAAATGGTTTGATAGCCGTTACCGGAGAATACAAATGGGGAAAGAAAGTCGGGAGCTGGGTTGAATACTATCCTACCGGAAAAAGAAAGAAACTTGTTACCTATTCAAAAGATCCGTTTGATAAAGATCTGATGCCTTACGTGAAAACGGAGTGGAACGATAAAGGCAAAGAAGTTTACCGGAATAATAAGATGGTTAAATAATTCCGAATTGAACATTTCTAATTTCGAAATTTTAAATTCGGAATTTAGTAGAACGCATCTTCAAAGTGAACAATCTCTGGATTAACTCCTGTTTTCACCGAAACAATATCAAACCGAATATTTCCCTCGTACTTATTTTCAAATGTATATTGTTCCGCTGCGCGGATAACCGTTGCTGCCTTCTTTGAATCCACGAAAGCTTCAGGTTCGCCATAAAAGGAATAGCTTCTCGTTTTCACTTCCACAAAAACAATAAAACTCCCTTTCTTAACGATTAGGTCAATTTCAGCATGTTTGTGGCGGTAGTTACGAATCAAAATTTCATAACCCTTTTCCTTCAAATATTCAGCGGCTTGGGCCTCGCCTTCTTTTCCTGTTTTAGCTTTATCGTTCATGTTTAAATCTAAAATCGTCACTCTAAAATCGTAAATTTGTTGATATGTCAGTGACGAAAAAATCAATTGAAGGGTTTACCCGCCAGCTTGGCGATGCGTTAAAGATCGGTCAATCGCTCGATTTAGTGCGACCGGGAAGCGATATCCGCAATGTTGTGATTGCCGGAATGGGCGGTTCAGGTATCAGCGCGAACCTGGTGGAGTCGTTAACGTGGGGAAGAATTCCGATCCCGATTACGGTTTGTAAAAGTTATACCATTCCGCAGTTTGTTAGTCCGCATACATTATTCATAGCCAGTTCGTACAGCGGTAATACCGAAGAAACAATCGCTGCATTAAATAAAGCGTTATTAAAAAGAGCGCATTGCATCGTTATCGCTTCAGGCGGAAAGATTTTAGAAATCGCGCGCGAGTACAATTTATTTTATATTCAGTTGCCGTTGGGCTGGTCTAGCCCGAGGGCGATGTTAGGCTATAATATGATTTCTTTGCTGGCGTTACTTTATCATACAAACTTGATCGGTGCTGCCTTTATTAAAGAAACCGAAAATGCAATGGAGTATCTCGATCGCAGCGAGAAGGCAATTCAAACTGAAGCTGAGATCATTGCGCGGAAATTAAAAGGAAAGCTTCCTGTTATCTATTGCGATAGTCGCTTGCAGGCTATGGCTACTCGTTTTCAGCAACAGCTGAACGAAAACTCCAAGCAGCTTGCGCATGTGAATGTTTTTCCGGAAATGAACCACAACGAATTAACTGGTTGGAAATTCCCGGAGAACCTTTTACCGATGCTTCAGGTTATATACCTGTATTCCGATCATGATCACGAGCGCGTAGAGAAGCGTATGGATATCTGCCGGGATATTTTTGAAAAGAAATCAAACAGCATTATTGACATTGTAGGCGAAGGCGCCTCGTTGCTGGAACAATATTATTATCTCATTCACCTAACTGATTGGATTTCATTTTATCTCGCCAAAGAAAATGGCGTTGAAGCCGACCCAATCGAAACCGTGGATTATCTTAAAGCCGAGTTGGAAAAAAACAGGTGAACGCAGTCTTAAATCATCAGACAAAATTTATTGACCTTGGGTTAGTTGAATATCAACAAGCCTGGGATTATCAGACGGGTCTTTTCAATTCGATTCTTGAAGTTAAGTCACAGAACAGAACATCTCCGGAAAACGATCAACGATTAACGGATAACTATTTACTCTTCTGTGAACATCCACACGTATATACCTTAGGCAAAAGCGGAAACGAAGAAAATCTGTTAATCAAAAAAGAAGAACTGTCTGCGATTGGCGCAACGTATCATCACATCAATCGCGGTGGCGACATAACGTATCACGGTCCGGGACAATTAGTCGGCTACCCAATTCTTGATCTTGAGAATTTCTTTACAGATATCCATCAATACATGCGCTTGCTGGAAGAAGCGGTGATCCAAACATTAGCTGAATTCAATCTCGCATCCGGAAGAATTAAAGGATTAACCGGAGTTTGGTTGAATATTGAAGACCCAAAGAAGGCAAAGAAAATTTGCGCAATGGGTGTGAAGACTAGCCGTTGGGTAACATTACATGGCTTTGCATTGAATGTGAATACTGATCTTTCATATTTTGATAAGATGATTCCCTGCGGTATAAATGACAAGGCTGTCACTTCCATGCATAAAGAATTAAAGTCTGCTATTGATATGGACAAAGTGAAAAATATCCTCAAGGAAAAACTGGTGGAACTTTTTAAGATGGAATTGCATTCTTAACCCTGATTGTCAGTCTGAGCGGAGTCGAAGACTGATTACCCCAAGCAGGTTTCGATGCTTCGACTACGCTCAGCAAGCTCAACCTGACATTACCAGCATTGACACCAGTTGTCTTTTCAAAATTCTTATCTTCGGTAAAATTTTACCACCATGATCCCCGAATTACGTGACATTATCTTCCTCGACATTGAAACCGTTTGTTGTACCGATGAATACAATTCGTTAGACGAACGTTTGAAAACCCAATGGGCACGCAAGGCAAGCTTTTTAAAGCGTGAAGAAGAAGCTACCGATGAAGACATGTTCAACCTGCGTGCTGGAATTTATGC
The DNA here is from genome assembly GCA_965227265.1 of Cyclobacteriaceae bacterium. Classification (GTDB taxonomy): domain Bacteria; phylum Bacteroidota; class Bacteroidia; order Cytophagales; family Cyclobacteriaceae; genus UBA2336. Next base: position 3,244,680 of record OZ245738.1, read on the forward strand.
CGAGTTCGGAAAAGTAGTCTGCATAAGTGTGGGCATGTTGTACGATAACGAGTCGGGCGAGTTAGGCTTAAAGACAAAATCATATTCCGGACACGATGAGAAAACAGTATTGCTCGAATTTAAGGGCATGCTGGAGAAGATTGATTCACCGTCTGTACGATTGTGCGCGCACAATGGCAAGGAGTTTGATTTTCCATACCTGAGCCGGAGGATGCTGGTGCAGAACATTCCCTTGCCGGTTGCGTTAAACTTATCAGGACGCAAGCCATGGGAAACTCCGCACCTTGATACCATGGAAATGTGGAAATTTGGCGACTACAAGAATTACACCTCGCTTGATCTGTTAGCGGCAATCTTCAACATCCCCTCCAGCAAAAGCGACATGGATGGAAGTCAGGTTAATCATGTATATTATAAAGAAAAGAACCTGGACAAAATCAAAAATTATTGTGTGAGCGATGTAGTAGTGCTCACACAGCTATATTTAAAATTAAAAGGAATGCCAATGCTCGATCCGAAGAACGTGATCCATTCGGCATAAGTATTATGAGTAAAAAGAAAAACAAGAACAAATCACCAGAAGAAAAAAACGTGATCGGCAAGCTCCGGTCAAACATCTTAACCCTGCTCGAAGCAAACCCCGGCCGGGCCTGGTCAATCAAGCAAATCGTAAAAAAACTCGTCCTTAAAAAACGTGACGATATCAAAACCACAACCTTTCTCATTTATGAATTAGAGGATGATGGTAAAGTAAAAGAATTGTCCAACGGTTCGTATGTCAGCACACAAGGTGGTGAAGGCACTACCAGCAGTGGAGGCATTACCGGAATCGTTGATCATGTCAATCCACGCTTCGCATATGTACGCATTGGTGAAGACAAAAAAGATATTTACATCAAAACATCTGATCTTGGTTCAGCGGTGGATGGCGATACGGTCACCGTATCCGTTTCATCAAAACGTAGCGGAGCCAATCCCGAAGGACGTGTTACCGGTGTGATAAAACGCGGCCGTACACGCTACGCAGGAAAAGTTGAGATGTCCAAGAACTTCGCTTTTGTAGTTCCGGATTACCGGAAGATGCATCAGGACTTTTTTATAAATCCTGAAGATATTAATGGAGCCAAGACTAACGACAAAGTTGTTGTTGAGGTAATCGAATGGGCATCGGGCGAAAAGAATCCGATTGCTAAAGTTGTTAACGTACTGGGAAGTGCGGGTGAGAATGAAGCTGAGATTCATTCGATCATGGCCGAGTTTGGGTTGCCCTTTGAGTTCCCGGAGAAGGTTGAAAAAGAAGCCAATAAAATTGAAGAAGGCTTTACCCAAGAAGAAATCAAAAAGCGCTGGGACTTTCGTGAGATCTTAACATTTACCATTGACCCCGAAGATGCTAAAGACTTTGATGATGCGTTATCGTTCGAATATTTACAGGATGGTTATCGAATCGGTGTTCACATTGCGGATGTAACACATTATGTAGATCCAAATTCAGAATTAGAGAAAGAAGCCTTTGACCGCGCTACATCAGTTTATCTGGTAGATCGCACTATCCCCATGCTTCCCGAAAGATTATCGAACGGACTTTGCTCACTTCGTCCGAAAGAAGACAAGTTTACATTCTCCGCGGTATTTGAAATGGACAGAGATGCGAACATTACAAAAGAATGGTTCGGCCGGACTGTTATTCATTCTGATCATCGTTTCAGCTATGAAACTGCACAGGAAGTATTGGAGACTAAGCAAGGTGTTTTTTCAAAAGAGCTGAATCTGTTAAACGACCTCGCACACAAGTTACGTAAAGGAAGATTTAAAAACGGTGCTGTAAACTTTGAAACAACTGAAGTAAAGTTCAAGCTTGACGAAAAAGGTAAGCCGCTCGCGGTTATCCCAAAAGTCAGAAAGGATGCACACAAGCTAATTGAAGAATTTATGCTACTCGCGAACAAGCAAGTAGCGCGCTTCGTTTACAACATGAAGAAAGGTGAAGAAAGAAATACATTCGTTTACCGGACACACGATAACCCAGATCCTGAAAAGCTTCAGAACTTTGCCTTGTTTGCAAAACAATTTGGTCATAAGCTGAATGTGGAAGGAAGTGGCGTTTCCCGTTCATTGAATAAACTGATGGACGAGGTTGACGGTAAGCCGGAACAAAATGTATTGCAATCACTCGCAGTACGCGCGATGGCGAAAGCTAAATACACGACTGAAGCAAAAGGTCACTTTGGCTTAGCGTTTGATCATTACTCGCATTTCACTTCTCCGATCAGACGTTATCCTGACATGATGGTGCATCGCTTATTGCAGCATTATCTTGACAAAGGAAAATCCGTCAATAAAAAAGACTTCGAAGAAAAATCGCTGCATTCTTCTGAACGTGAAAAACGTGCTGCCGATGCCGAACGTGCTTCGATCAAATACAAGCAGGTGGAATACATGGCCATGATGGATAAGAGCAAAGTCTATGATGGCATCATCTCCGGTGTAACCGAATGGGGAATTTTTATCGAGATCATTGAAACCAAATGCGAAGGCATGATTCGCCTGGCGGATCTGGAAGATGACTTCTATGAGTTCGATGAAAAGAGCTACAGCGTAATCGGCCGTAGAAGAAGAAAGATCTACACGCTGGGCGATCAGGTTCGGGTGAAGATCAAGAAAACAGATGTGGAGAAACGGACCATTGACTTGGTGTTTGCCAGGGAAGTGTCTTCTGTTCAGTCAGAATAGTATCAATCGCGGCCTGCTGAGCGAAGTCGAAGCATGCCGCGGTCCCCACTAGGTACTGTTAATGGGAATGCCGGAACAGTTCCTGCATTTGCGCAGAATTATTTTTTAGAGCGCTCTTTGATTAATTTGCAAGTCTAATCTGAAGCATGTCCTCCATCAAAACCTATCAGCAGTGGATCGAGCAGGAGATCAAAAAAAACCGGTACGGTGCAACTCCTGCTACGCTCTATGAACCTATCCGTTACCTGATGGCCATTGGTGGCAAGCGTCTTCGCCCTATTTTAGTACTTCTCTCCTATTCTTTATATAAAGACGATACTAAGAGCATTGTTCGCTATGCTACTGCGGTGGAGCTTTTCCACAACTTCACGCTCATGCACGATGATATTATGGATAACGCTCCCTTGAGAAGAGGAAACGTAACAGTTCATGAAAAATGGAATACGAATACCGCTATCCTATCAGGCGATGTAATGCAGGTGAAAGTATATGACATGCTATTGTCGTTGCCGGGTGAAAGGCTGAAGACAGTTATTACCTTCTTTAATCAATGCGCGACTGAGGTTTGTGAAGGTCAGCAGTGGGATATGGAATTTGAAACCATGAACACCGTTACTGAAGCCCAGTATCTTTCGATGATCCGTCAAAAAACAGCTGTATTGCTCGGTTTTAGTTTGGAGCTAGGTGCAATCCTGGCAAATGCTTCTGTAGAAGATCGTAAAGCATTACGGGAATTCGGGATCAACATCGGAATTGGGTTTCAATTGAAAGATGATCTGTTGGATGCTTATGCTGATCCTAAGAAATTCGGTAAGCAAGTGGGCGGAGATATTATCGCTAACAAGAAAACCTATTTGCTCATCAAGGCTCTGGAAAAGGCCAAAGGCGCAACAAAAAAAGAACTGCAAGCACAACTCTCTTTTACCAAGTTCAATAAGACGAAGAAAATAAAAACGGTTAAAGACATTTATAACTCCCTTGATATTCCGGCACTAGCCGAAAAAAAGATTGATCATTATTTTACCAAAGGGTTTAACGCACTTGATCAATTGAACCTCGATCCTGCTAAAAAACAAAGTTTGGTTTTGTTTGCGAAAGATCTGATCGGGCGGCAATCATAATCATTTAAAAACTGAGAGGTAAACCAAAACACCCAACACCCTTTACGCATAGAGCGCTTCAGCTACCTTCTCAGAATGTCTGTTTACTTTATCGGAACTGCATTTGACAGTTTAACTTTATAACGAACGCCTCCGCCAAAATCTTCATCCATTCTCAGCACTTCACGCCCTTTCTTGCTGATGTAAAAAATTGCCCAACTCTTTGCATCATAGTCGATGCGTAGCTTCCAGCACGCAACGCTTCCGCCTTCAATTACACTTAGGGTTTCTTCACCAATTACGTTGTAGCTATACACGTTGGGTTCAGTCTTCCCACCCGGATGATAGAAGCTGATGGCAAAGCTTTTACCGGCTTTCAGATCAAGTAGCGGGAAAGTTTCCAGATCAAGTTCCCAGTTTAACGTTGGATTCGTTAATGCTAATTCAAAGTCTTTCTTTGTATTGTTAGCAATAGAGTCTGAACCTTTGATCTTATCTGTATAAAAATCATAAGCCTCAATACTCTTCCCCATTTTAGCGTAATGATACACGGGTGAAAAGTCATCGGCATTCATGATCGAATAAATGTATCGAACCCTTGCGGTATCCGAGGCGTACCATTTTTGTTCAATCTCAATTAACTCCTTGCCATTCTTGTTTATAAATTTTACATCACGACTCCATACATAGGTAAATGTCTGGCGTGGATCACCTTTACGCTGTATGAATATGAGATACTGATTTGAAGATGGCTTGAGGTGTTTTTTGATCAGCTTGCTGTCGAGGTGGTAGATCGTATCTGCCTGTGCTTGTGACACCATCGGTACGAACAAAAAGAATACTAATACATGGTAGAGCTTCATAATGAGGATTGGTTTGATGCGAAAACGTGAAAAGCGTAATTCCGGATTTCCATTTTCAACGCATGGTTGAATTGATTTGCCGATGGTTCAAAATCCTCTACCGATTCAATCCGTAGAATAGTCATTTTCAAAAGCTAATCCCTGCATCAAATCCGTAAAGAATCCGTTAACTCACCGGAGTTAATACGTAATTTCAAGTATAAGATCATGGCTTTGCGGAATATCCTATTCAAATACCGGGTACTGTTACTTCACATCTCATTCTGGGTGCTTTATTTTTCATACCGGGTTTACGACATCACTAAATACCTTGGATTCGAAAAGGCATCTCTTTACACAGCGCTGCCCATGGCGTTTAATATCACAGCCAGTTATGTTCACTATCTGTTTATCCTTCCAATTTTATTTCGTAATAAAAAATGGGGAAAATATTTTATATGGCTTCTGTCGTTATTGTTCTTTATTATAAGTGTGAGGATACTGGCAGAAAATGAAGTGCTCGCCAAGCTAACACCTAACGAAGACTATTATAAGATACTTAAGCTGCCCCGGATTATCAGCACGCTTTGGGATACACTTTCATTTTTGATTTTTACCGGTATGATTCGCTTTGTACTCGACTGGTTTGAATTGGAGAACAAGAGAAAACAACTCGAAAACCAAAAGCTTGCAGCAGAATTAAACTATTTGAAATCGCAGATTAACCCGCACTTCCTATTCAATACGCTACACAATCTTAATTCACTTGTCTATGCCGGGGCAAAGAATGCAAATGAAGTGATCGTAAAACTTTCGAATATCATGCGGTATATGATTTACGAATCCGGCAAAGAACGCGTAGCGTTATCCAGTGAGATCGATTACATGAATGATTATATTCATTTGGAAAGCATCCGGCTTAATAATTCTTTCAAGCTTGATTTTAACATTAGCGGACCAGTCGAGCAGGTAAAGCTCGCACCGCTTATGCTAATTACCTTTCTCGAAAATGCGTTTAAGCATGGTGTGAGCGATAAGGAACCCCATTGTTGGATTAACATTTCATTATCCGTTGATGGTAAGCAGTTACACTATAAGGTTTCAAATAAAAAGATAAAAAGTCTAAAGCAAAACAAACTGAAGTCTGGTTTTGGGTTAGATAATGTTGCGAAACGTCTTGCGCTCAGCTACCCTAACAAATACTCACTTGCAGTAACCGACACCGAAGATACGTATAGTATTGACTTAATTCTTGAGCTGATATGATTCGCTGCGTGGTAATCGATGATGAGCCCTTAGCCCGACAACTGCTCAGTGGTTTCATTAGCAAGATGCCCGAGCTTCAATTGGAAGGATCATACTCCAGTGCTTTGAATGCGTTAGAGAAGCTGCGCAAAAACCAGGTTGATGTTTTGTTCCTCGACATTCAAATGCCTGATATTACCGGCATTGAATTTCTAAAAACACTGGATCATAAGCCACTCGTTGTTTTTACAACAGCTTACGCAGAACACGCGTTACAAGGCTATGAACTTGATGTAGCCGATTATTTATTAAAGCCATTTGATTTTAACCGATTTCTAAAATCAGTTAATAAAATTACACAGCGGGTACAGTCAGTATCAAAATCAGAAAGTGCAACCGAGAAAAGTGAATTTATTTTCATCAAAGACGGTGCAAAGCAAATCAAGCTTTCATTAAGCTCCATTCGGTACATTAAAGGTTCACGCGAATACGTCACCATTGTTACCGATGACAAAAAGATTATGAGTCTGCAAACGATGAAAAGTATGGAAGAAGCACTTCCAGACGAATTCATTCGCACGCATAATTCATTTATTATTTCACTTGCTGCGGTTGATACAATCTTTAAGAACAAACTTCAGGTTGGAAATGAAGTCTTCCCGATTGGGATCACATACAAGAAAAAGGTTTTCGAAGCGTTGGCACGCTTTTATCCTTCAAAAAAGATCAATGAAGATTGATCAAAACAATTCAATGAATTTTTTAGAAAGCAATTGGCGCGCGTATGTTCTTTCAGCTAACAACCGGCTATTACGCTGATAAATTTCCAGCAACTCATGTTGTTGAATAAAAGGTCGGATTTTTTCCACGAACATTTGCTGGTTCTCAACAAAAAAGCCGCTCGTGTTCGGTTCGATTTCATCTTTAATCCACCCTTTAAAATTTACGACAATCAATTTTCCTGCTGCCAGTGCATCGAAATATTTATTGGGCGAGCCTGTTTCCAAGACGGGCAACGGCAAGTAGCTGATAAACGCGGCATCGGTAACATTCAGTACATCCCGAACGCCCTCACGATTTTGCATGGGAATGATCGAAACATTTTGCAATCCTAATTGCCCGATATATTGTTGAAGCTCATCGTGTCTCGCGCCTTCTCCGCATAATAAAAAATGCAAGGTTAGATTTTGTAGCTGCGCTTCTTGTGCACAATACAGCATCCGTTCTAACCCATTGGCCAGTCCAAATGTGCCGATGTACGACACTACAAACTTGTTCTGAACAGCAAACCTACTTTCAAGTTGAGGATCTTTAGTGGAAGGCTTATAGTACTCCACGTCTGCCATGTTGGAAATGACATCGATTCGTTTGCCGGGAACTTTTTTGTTAATGGATTTTTTAATCGGCTCTGATAATGCTACAATTGATTTTGCTCTTTTATAGATTGATCTTTCAAGTTTATATAAAGCTCTCTTTAGAGAAGAATTTTTTATAATCCCTACCTGAACAGGTGCCTCCGGCCATAGATCACCTACTTCAAAAATGTAAGGAATCTTGTACCTCCACTTAATCCAGATAGCAGCCAATCCAATCGTTAAGGGTGTGGAGATTGCATAACATACATTGTATTCTTTGAACTGTTTCGCTTCGCGAACGATGCTAAAGACAAATTTTAGAAAAGAAGTAATGCGTTTAAAAAAACCAAAACTATTGCGGTAGGGTATTGGCAGGTAATGGACCTCAATGCCTTCAATCATTTCCTTTCGAAAATCATTCCCATTATGAGTTGTAATTACTGCAGCTGTAATTCCCCTATCAACCAGAGCTTTTGCGAGATAATATGAACGCAATGGCCCACCCGTTTGAGGTGTGTTAAAATATTGATGCAGGATGAGCACTTTCACAGCGCAAAGAAACAAATGTGACGTAGAGACGCAAAATTTTGCGTCTCTACGTTTTATTATGCGTATTTTTGTAGCGAGACAAACGCCTCTGAAAACTACAATCCGTATTACTTTATTGCCTGGAAGGGCTAAAATGGCCTGATCTTCCTGATCAGGTAATCGTATCCGCTTTCGCGGAAATAGGTCCCATTTATTTTATTTCACTCCTATCAATCATGTTAGAAACAACACGACTTAAGCTTGTGCCGCTTACACACACGCAAATGATTTTATATAAAAATGATCCTGAGCTTTTAGCACAATCACTCAACATCCGATACCTCAATCGTCAGAATGATCCCGGAACAGCTGAAGATTTGCGGGAAGCAATTGATTTTTGGATTACACAAACAAAAAAGAATCCCGATAACTTTGAATGGTTCACTACGTGGGAAATCATTCTAAAAGCTGAGAACGTTGCTGTTGGCGGAATCGGATTTTCAGGTCTGCCGAATGAAGAGGGTAAAAGCATGACCGGTTACGGTTTGGACATGCGTTACTACGGACAAGGTATTGCCACCGAAGCTTTGCAAGCAATGATCAACTGGGGATTTCAAAACAATGATCTTAAAACAATCATTGCTGATACTCCGCTTCAGCACGTAGCTTCACAGCGCGTGTTGGTTAAAAATAACTTTGTTGAAAGCTCACGCGATGAGGCGTTGATTCATTGGATTCTGAATCGGTAAAATAAAAAGACCATCATTTCGATGGTCTTTTGGTGTTGGAGGAGACGCAAAATTTTGCGTCTCTACATTACTTAATGCTTGTGGTCATGATGCTGCTCGTTGCGCGAGTAGCTGAGAATGTTCAAAACTGTGCTGGAGGATGGCTCCAATTGTGCTTTGTCCATTTCATTTTTCATGGCTCTCATTGACTGGTACAATTCGCGAAGCTCGTTGTCGGCCAGCAGGGCTTTATTTATTTCCTGCTCCTCCTTCTCCGTTGTCTCGCGGTATAGGTACCTCATCAGATCGTTTTGGGTAAAAGTTTTGATCATAGGCAAGATGGTTTTTTATCATTTTCTTTCTCAGGTTGATGAGTGCATACCGCATTCTACCCAGTGCTGTGTTGATACTTACCCCGGTGCGTTCCGCAATTTCCTGAAAGCTCATTTTCAGGTAATGCCTCATGATCAGCACCTGCTTCTGCTCTTCCGGAAGCTCTTTAATAAGCTCCCGCAGACGCGCGGCAGTATCTTTCATTATCTGCTTGTCCTCGATGGATTCTTCTGCGAATTGCATCGAGTTCAGCAACGGGCTGCCATCTTCCAAAATAATCTCCGGATAGCGCTTTTCTTTCCGGAAATGGTCGATGGCCAGGTTATGCGCGATTCTACTAATCCATGGTAAAAATTTACCCTCCTCATTGTAGCGTCCGCCACGAATGGTATTGATAGCCTTGATGAAAGTTTCCTGAAGCAGGTCTTCCGCGATGTAGCGGTCTTTCACAATCAAGTAAATGGCTGTAAAAACCCTTGATTTGTGCCTGTGGAGGAGAATCTCGAAAGCTTTCTCGTTACCGTCCTTATAGCGTGACACCAGCTCGCTGTCACTCCATTTGTTCTGAATCATTGTCTCACATTTAGGTAACGTAGAAGTCTATTCGATATTGTCAGGGGGTTTAATAGAACAATTAGTTTGAAAAGATATTAAGTTTCCAGAAATCCGCAAAAAATTTTTGAAAATTCTTGTCACAACCGAATTTTCTTAATGTATTTGCCATTGATTTTTTGCGTAGTTAAACTGTATGGCCAATCCTAAGAAGCGTCTCATTAAAAGTCTCGATACTCTGAGTGAAGACCTTAAAGAGCTTATCAAACGTCAATACCCAAACGGGTATGAAAGTAACATCACCCGCATCGTGAGCCCCAAAAAGGAGCAGCTTTTCGTGTTTCCGCTGGAAACCGAAGATGCTATCTACCTGGTAAAGGTTCCGGTCACTAAAAACAGTGACGGTGGCTATGATATGGAAAAAGGAAATAAAGAAGATTTCGGGGACGAACGTGGAGAAGAACCTAGCGATGATGAGGGTAGCGAGGGTGAGGACGATGCCGAAAGTGACGATTACGATAGTGAGGGTGGTGGGAAGAGCCGTAAGGAAGGTAGCTACGACCCTGATTTCGACAATTAATTTCTCACGTAAAGATTTATACTTTTTCAGAACACCATCATGCCCGATGGTGTTCTTGCTTTTGAACTTGTCCGGTCCAATTCAGGTTTCTGATAGGATGGGGCAACGTGTTTTCCTATTTTAGCCGATCTGCATGAGTACCAATATTGTCCGTAACGATTCTCACCTCGATAACCTCGATCCCAAAGAATACATCATCATAAAACGCGCCCGGGTTAACAACTTAAAGAACCTAAGTGTGGCAATTCCGCGCAACAAGCTGGTGGTCATCACCGGACTTTCCGGCTCCGGAAAATCTTCCCTGGCGTTCGATACCCTGTTTGCCGAAGGCCAGCGCATGTATGTGGAGAGCTTAAGCTCATATGCCCGCCAGTTCTTAGGTCGGATGGAAAAACCGGATGTTGATTATATCCGGGGTGTTTCTCCCGCTATCGCGATTGAGCAAAAAGTTAATACCCGGAATCCCAGATCAACGGTTGGAACAAGCACAGAGATTTATGACTATCTGAAATTGTTGTTCGCGCGAATTGGCAAGACATACTCTCCTATAAGCGGAAAAGAAGTTAAGCGTGATACCGTTACCGATGTTGTAACTGCAATCAACAAACTACCAACAGGAACACGGATTATGATCGCTGCGCCTGTTACCATTGAAAAAGGAAGAAAAATTCAGGATGAGCTAAATCTTTTGCTTAGCAAAGGTTTTGCAAGAGTTTTATTGAATGGCGAGGTGGCTTTCATTGAAGAGCTTTTGAATTCAAAAAAGAAGCTGTCAGACAAAGACAAGGTTGAAATTCTGATTGACCGCACTGCTGTTAACGCAGACGATGAAGATACGATCTTCCGAATCTCAGATTCTGTTCAAACTGCATTTTACGAAGGTCACGATGAATGCTTTGTACACGTTGAGGGCCAAAAGCCAATGCACTTTTCTGATCGCTTTGAGTTGGATGGAATACAATTCACCGAGCCTTCTGTAAACTTCTTCAGCTTCAATAATCCGTTTGGTGCATGTCGTACGTGTGAGGGTTTCGGAAAAGTGTTAGGCATTGATGATGATTTAGTTATTCCGGACAAATCACTTTCGGTCTATGAAGGTGCAATTGCTCCGTGGCGTTCAGAGGCGATGAGTGAATGGGCGAAGCCGCTGTTAAAGAATGGCATTAAGTTTAATTTCCCGATCCATCGGCCGTATAATGAGCTGAGTCAAAAAGAAATAGAGCTGCTTTGGAATGGTAATTCATACTTCGAAGGCATTCATGCATTCTTCAAATATTTAGAATCCAAAACCTATAAAATTCAATATCGGGTGATGCTTTCACGCTATCGGGGAAGGACAACGTGCCCGGATTGTCGCGGAACAAAACTTCGCAAAGACGCCCAATACGTAAAGATCAACAACACTTCTATTACAGACATTGTATTAATGCCAATTGAAGACACGTTGGTTTTCTTTAACTCCATTAAGCTTCCCGATTACGAAAAAAAAATCTCTGATCGGATTTTAACCGAGATTCGTTCACGGTTAGAGTATATGGATAAAGTTGGGTTGGGATATTTAACGCTCAATCGCGTTACCGCCACTTTATCGGGCGGAGAATATCAACGTATTAAACTCGCAACTTCACTTGGAAGCGCATTGGTGGGTTCCATGTACATCATGGATGAACCAAGCATTGGTTTACATCCAAAAGATACTGCGCGAATGATTGAGGTCTTAAAATCATTGCGTGACTTGGGCAATACGGTTATTGTCGTTGAGCATGAAGAAGAAATCATGCGGGCTGCTGATGAGATTATTGACATTGGTCCAGATGCGGGTGCACATGGTGGAGAATTAATCTTTCAGGGATCAATCAAACAATTGAATGGTAAGACCAATTCACACACCGTTGAATTTCTGAGTGGTCGGGAAACAATTCCTGTTCCTGCCAAAAGGAGAAAGTGGAAAGATCATATTACCATTAAAGGGGCACGTGAGAACAACCTTAAAAATCTTACCGTTAAGTTTCCGTTGGGAACACTTACCGTTGTTACGGGTGTAAGTGGTTCAGGTAAGTCTACACTTATTAAGAAGATTTTATATCCAGCGATTGGCCGCTTAAGCGGATCGGTAGGTGAATCTCCGGGTAAGTATGATTCAATGGATGGAGACTTCTCGCGGATTACGCAGGTTGAGTTTGTTGATCAAAATCCAATTGGAAAATCATCTCGTTCTAATCCGATATCGTATGTAAAAGCGTATGACATCATTCGTCAACTGTATGCGGATCAACCTTTAGCCAAGCAACGAGGCTACAAACCTTCTAATTTTTCATTCAACGTAGAAGGTGGCCGGTGCGAAACCTGTGAAGGTGAAGGCGAGATCAAAGTTGAGATGCAATTCATGGCCGATATCTACCTGGAATGCGAAAGCTGTCATGGTAAACGCTTTAAGCAGGAAACACTGGAAGTTGAATACAACGGAAAAAATATTGCCGATGTACTCGATATGACGATTGAAGATGCATTAGGTTTCTTCAAAGATAAAAAACCTGTCTACGATAAAATTGTTCCGCTGAATGACGTTGGTCTTGGGTATGTTAAGCTTGGACAATCCTCCAACTCCTTAAGCGGTGGTGAAGCGCAGCGCGTTAAGCTTGCTTCATTTCTGGGTAAAAATTCTCCGGATGGAAACATTCTTTTCATTTTTGACGAGCCAACAACCGGATTACACTTTCATGATATTTCTAAATTATTGAAAGCCATGAACGCGTTGGTTGACCAAGGTCATTCTGTAATAGTGATTGAACACAACCTCGAAATCATTAAATGTGCCGACTGGATCATAGACCTCGGGCCGGAAGGCGGAGAGAAAAAAGGCGGGAATCTGCTATTTGAAGGTACGCCTGAAGACATGGCAAAAAAAGCGAAAGGGAGCTTTACAGCTGGATTTTTAAAGGAAAAGTTGAGTAAATAATGAACAACCCGATTGTTCTATTTTTTTCCTACAAACTTAAAGCTGTTTAATCAGTTCAACATAAAGTTCGGTGAGAAGTGGTTCGGATTTACCAGCCACTTTTACTATCTCTTTAATGTTTACGGGCTTTAAATTATCCGGATCTGCATCATCGGTTAATACGGAGATCGCACAGCACGGCAAACCCATGTGATTGGCAACAATTACTTCGGGCACCGTGCTCATGCCAACCGCATCTCCCCCGATGCTTCTCAGGAAGCGATATTCTGCTCGTGTTTCAAGATTTGGTCCGGCTACGCAGACGTAAACCCCTTTATTAAGCTTAATCTTTTTCTTTGCAGCGATCTTGATAAGCTTATCATTTAGTACCTTAGCATACGGCTGGCTCATATCCGGGAAGCGCGGGCCGAGGCGTTCAAAGTTTTCTCCACGTAATGGATTATCCGGTTGCAAATTAATGTGATCATCGATCAGCATAAGCTCACCTTTTTTCCATTTCAGATTCATGTTCCCAGCCGCGTTGGAGATCAGGAGATTTTGCACACCGAGCATTTTCATTACCCTAACCGGAAGTGTGATTTGTTTTGCGCTGTAGCCTTCGTAGTAATGAAAGCGGCCACGCATAGCCAGCACGTTCTTTCCTTTGATCTCCCCGAAAATCAATTGGCCTTTATGTGTTTCAACGGTAGCGGCAGGAAAGTTAGGAATGACGTTGTAGTTGATCACCACGGGATTTTTAATCTCTTTAACAAGGAGATTACCCAACCCTGTACCGAGTATTATACCAATCTCTGGCGTTCCTTTTATTCTCTTCTTAATAAACTCAGTGGTTACGGATAGCTGATCGATCATGATTATCTAAATTATTTATCAGGCAGGTAAGGCGATGCGGTATGATTTGCCCTTTTTAACTACAAGCTTGTCATCGCGAAGCCAGGGATTGTGACGCTTCAATAATTTATAATTTGTTCCATTGCCTTTAGCAAAAGCAATCAGATCAGGAATATTCTGACTGACCGTTACGTAGCGAACTTCTTCCGCGTCATACAAGTGACGGTCTTTAACATTGAATCCATACTTTTCAGGGTGTTCGATAATTTCCTTACACGCAATAATTCTGAACACATAGCGTGCAGTTTCATCGTTTAGATAAAGATCGTAATACGAATCTACCGTCTGATTTTCAAGCGCACGTTCAATGCCGCCCATGCCTCTGTTATAAGAGGCCGCAACGGATGTCCAGTTGCCGAATTTCTTATACGCTCTTTTTAAATAACTGCATGCCGCCTCGGTTGCCTTTATCGGATCGTAACGCTCGTCAACCTGATCGGTGATCTCCAGTCCGTTTTCCTTACCGGCCGACTTAACGATTTGCCAGAAGCCTACAGCATCTTTAGGTGAGATGTCATTCATCAATCCGGATTCAATTAACGGCAGGTATTTAAAATCATCCGGAATGTTATTCTTTTTCAGAATAGCTTCCATTTGCGGAAACCATCGATGGGCACGCTTCATTAAAAAGATTGTGTTGTTGTGCCAATATGTGTTTATGTGAAGCTCTTTATCCAATCGCTCACGAACATCGGGCAATTCCATCGGCACGATCTCGCCCGCAAAGCTTGCTTCTTTCGGTAAGTCGAATGAAACAGCAGCAGAAGGTTGCATGGAATTTTCATTGAGATCCGCTGGAGCTATGGAACCATCTTCGAGTTCAACTTCTCCACGTTGAAAGCTTTTAATTTGCTTATCTGCATGACGGACATACGCCAGTACAATGACCAACGCCAATAAAGAAATAAGTAAGGGAAAGTTCTTAATGTTTAGCATCGGTTAATTCAGGTCTCGCTCTTCAACTTCGCTTAGCGCTCACCCTGACAAAAATTAAAAGTTCGGTGATAATAAGTACTTCGAATAGAAGTCATCTATTACTTTAACGGCAGCTTCAGGTGTATCCACAATGCTGAATAAGTTCAAATCACTTTCGTGGATCATGCCCTCTGTTAGTAATGACTTTTTAACCCAGTCGAGCCAACCCTTCCAGAATTTCTTGCCTACCAATACAATCGGAAAGCGGCCGATTTTTTTGGTCTGGATTAGCGTGAGTGCCTCCATCAATTCATCCATCGTACCAAATCCTCCCGGCATAACGATGAAACCCTGCGAGTATTTCATGAACATTACTTTGCGCACGAAGAAGTAATCGAATGTGATGAGCTTATCCGGATCGATGTAGATATTTCCTTTTTGTTCGAAGGGTAAAAAAATATTTAATCCAACAGACTTTCCGCCAGCGCGATTCGCGCCTTTATTACCGGCTTCCATGATACCTGGACCTCCACCCGTAATTACACCATAGCCATGTTGAACGAGTTTGAACGCAATATCATCCGCCATCTTATAATAGACGTTGGATGCTTTTGTTCGGGCTGAACCAAAAATCGTAACGCATGGACCGATCTTGCCGAGTTTTTCAAAGCCTTCTACAAACTCAGACATAACTTTGAAGATCACCCACGAATCGGCACTCTTTATTTCGGCCCAGTCTTTATCTTCAAATGCTTTGCGGATGCGGTGCTCGTCTTCAATGGATTGATCGATCTGCGTGTTCTTTGTTTTTTGCTTTTTAGCCATACGTAATGTTCTTATTCTCTCCGAAATATACGGAGATAGGCGAAATGCCTGTTACTGTAAACGACTGGTTGCAGAAGGTGTTACAATCAGTGTTTTAAAAGATCATTAAGCGCTTTTTCAAGCGTATCGTACGTAAAGGAGAATCCTGCTTTCCTGATCTTATTAGAAGTTACGTTAGCTCCCGACAGAACAAGGTCTGCCATCTCACCGAGAAATAAATTCAGTGCAAACCCCGGAACAGCCGGAAGCCACAACGGCTTATGAAGTGTTCTTGCAATTGCTTTTGTAAGCTCACGATTCGTAACCGCACCGGTTGTTGCATTGTAAACACCTTGGATTGATGAATCTTCAACAGCTTTTATAAAAATTTCGCAAAGATCATCGAGGTGGATCCAGCTTACATACTGATTCCCCGTGCCCAACGGAGCGCCAAAGCCCAGGCGTACAGGTCTGGCGATCTCTTTTAGGGCGCCATCATTTTTACTCAGCACAACACCTGTACGTATTTTAACTAGGCGTTTATTTTTTAACGGATCAGCTTCACGCTCCCACGCATCCACAACATCGGCTAAAAATCCTTCTCCCCGATTGCTTTCTTCCGTAAACTCCTGTGCACTGAATGTCATTCCATAATATCCTGTAGCGGAGCCCGATACCAATGTATTCACCAGATTATTGCCGTCATTCAATTTCTTTACCAACAAGGCGGTTGACTTTGTTCGGCTTTCCAGGATTTCCTGCTTGCGCTTTTTACTCCACCGTTCATCAGCAATGCCGGCTCCGGCAAGATGAATAACCACATCAATGTTCTTCAACGCCTCGGGATCAATTGTTCCGGCTTTAACATCCCAGACAAACGATTTAATGCTTCCTGATTTTTTAGAACGACCCAGGTGCGAGACTGTATGCCCCCGCTCCAATAACAATTGTGTCAATCTTGTACCCACCAATCCGGATGCTCCGGTTATCAATATCCTGCTCATAATTCTGTATTAATTGTGTTGTCAGGTTAAGCCTGTCTAAACCTGATTGTGTGTACGAATCGTCTTCGACAGGCTCAGACTGACAGTTGTCTTATATATTCTTACTTAAAATTCAGGTTCAATTTTTGTAGCTTTCCGATCTAATGTTCCCTACTAACATGACTACAGTTAAAAAGTTTTTTGCACTGAGCATTTTAATGCTAACCAGTGTTTTAATGTACGCACAGAAAGTTACAGTATCCGCGAATTCCGAACGCGTGAATGGTAAAAATTCTGAGGGCTACTCAACCGAATTAACAGGCTCTTTAGAGGAAATTAACACCTCGTTGACAAAGTACCTGAAAACCTTCGGCAAGGTGAAAGCTACGGGTAATCAATACCAGGTTTCGGAGGTGCAGATTAATCTCGCAAAATATACCGTCCCGTTCTTTGCCACTGCGAAAGCAAAAAGCGGTCAGGTGTCCGTTTGGATGGGTGCTGAGAAAGCCGCTGATTCAGTGAAGAATATTAACAGCGAATTGGAGAAGCTTGCCTATAACTTTGGTGTAAAATTTTATAAGGATAAAATCCAGGCTGATGTTGACGAATCGCTTAGGGCGCAAAATGCTGCGGAAAAGCAAACCCAACGTTTAACGCTGGAAGGAAAAAATATGGCTTCCCGGCTGGAGATGAACAACAAGGAAAAAATCCGGCTTCAGAAGTCGCTTGTGGATAACAAACTTGACAGCCTTAAACTCGTTACAGCAATTGACAGGAATAAAAAATCACAAGATTCACTCGCGATTGCCACTGAGCAGATTAAGAAAATGGTGGAGACGCATAAAGAGCGGCAGCGGAAAGTAAACTAGATTCCGGGCTTGCTTAGCCATTCATCCTGCAACGTATCATAATAATTCCATTGGGCAGGCCATTCAATGTAATCAGGATTTTTACTGTAGGTCTCTACATTTCCAACACGGACCATCTCACGAAACAGTTCTTCACCACGGGTTTGCAAGTCTGGTAAAGCAGCACCGGGTGTATTAAAAACTTCCTTAAAGCTTTTAATTTTTCCGCTTGCATTACGTTTAAACATTCCCCCTACACCGCGAAGACCAGCCAGGCTGTTACTTGCCGGCCGAATGATATAAAAGTAATGTGTTCCATCTTCTGCAATAAAGAATTTCTCAACACGAAAATTTTTTAGATTGTCTACATAATACTTCCTGAAACGTGTTTCAAATTTCGTTTGTTGATTTGAAAAGGGAGGTCTTACATAAACATACGTTATAACGTCAGCCATGACAGAATCCTGTTCAGACTTTGAATAGTACTTCGTTACATCGTATTTATCCTTGCAGCCCGTTATAAGCGCGGCTAAACACACAAGCCAGACAACCAATTTCATATACCTTCTCGTCATTATTACAAAAATAGAAAGCCGAAGATGATCTCCGGCTTTCCAACTATCAAAATTAAACTAAGATTAATAAACAGTGTTCTTAGGATCGAAATTAGCCCAGCCTGCAGTCCAGTCAGTTGCACCGAATGCACCTACGTAATTAACTGTTGCTGTTCCAAAGAATGTTGCATCCGCGGTTGTGTTTGACCACAAGTCTGTCTTACTTAACAACGCAGATCCGGCAGTAGGCAGGAACGTTGGCGTTGCACCTAAATCAAACAACGTGCTGCTGATACCAAGGTCAGTCCATTTGTCTTCAAGTACGTTAGCAAACGAAGCTGTCTTGAACCAATTCTGCGCGGCAGCTCCACCGATGTCAGCTGTTGTAGCAAAGATGAAACCCCGTGGCAATTGAGGATTTTGAACATTTGATCCGAAAGCTGGATATGCTTCAATTTCTTTTGCCGTAGCAACTGATCCATATCCGTTACCGCCCCAGTTCTCAACACCCGCCAGGTATACGTTACGTAATTGCAAGTCGCCAGCATTTGCGTTGGCAATTGTAGTTGCCCCTTCAATGAAGATACCATTCGGGAAACCTGTTACTACTGTGTTGTAGATTTTCAGCTTGTTATTTCTGCGCAAGTGCATACCGTTCTGGAAGTTATCATCAACGTTTACATCAAACGTTTTCTTAGGTCCGATGATGGTTATGTTAGCGAATGTTCCTGAAGTAAATGGCACTGCAGCTGTACCTGTACCATCGTTATCTACCTCAAATCCGTTAGAGCCTGACTGGTCAGCCAGCGTATTATCACGAATAGAGATACCGAACTGAACTTTACCGCTGAAACCGAAGTCAACGTCAAAATCATCATCCAGATTTCTATAAGCGATAAGATGTTTCGCGTTTACTGTTCCACCGAACCACTCAAACGCATCATCACCACCGTAAGAAGATTGGATATAATCAATGCTTGTTCCGCTACCCACGCTTCCAAACGTAAAGGAGTTTACTTCCTGGTTAGGCTGGATCGGGTTACCGGCAAATTCTACACGTACATAGGCAAGGTCACCTGAATCATCATCTCCGGGAGTTGTCAATGCATCATCGCCAACGCCATGATAAGCACCGTAACCACCTTCGAGCTGCATGTTCGGGCCCTGGTTGTTAACATCTCTTCCTACAATTACAAGACCAGCCCAGTCTGTTGCGGCACGCTGACCTGCTGGTTTGGAAGATGTGAATACGATCGGCTCAGCAGCCGTTCCTACTGCGCTGATTTTGTTACCTCTATGAACAATAAGCGTTCCTGGAGGCAATGTTGCTGTTTTAGGTAAGCCCATAATAACGGTACCTGCTTCGATTGTAAGCGTTACCCCTCTTACATTAAGGATTGTACCACCCACACCGTCACGATAGTCATCATCACCCACGCGTACATAACCTTCTAATTGATAGATGTTATCAGAAGTCCAGGTTTCGCTAGCTGCGATAACGCCTGATTTTTTAATTACGTTTTTCGCAGACACTGTAACAGTGTATGTTGCTAGGTTAGATGTTCTTCCTTCCTCGTCAGTTGCCTGGAAAGAGAAATTAGTTGCAGTACCTACTGTACCTTCAACTGTATAGTCTAATGTATAAGTAGCATCTTCTTCGCCAGTATATGTTTCTGTATCGAACGCGGCACCGTTTTTTAACACGGTTAAGCCTGCAAGACCATTATCTGCTTCAATTGTCACATCAACCGATGCATCTGATCCTACTATCCCTAAAAAAGAAGGTTGCTCAAGGGTTATAGCCGGAGGAGCACTTGGCTTTTTGTCATCATCTTCACTACATGATTGCAGGAACACAGCTCCTGAGATCATGATGGCTGTTGCTGCGAACTGCCACTTAAATCCGAATTTTTTCATTTTGTTAGTTTTTGGTTTACTAATCTTTTGCTGGCGCAAAGCTATTCGGCCTCTGTTACTTGAATGTTAACAGAGGCCGAACTTTAGGTTACGAAATTGAATCGAGTGTTACTTTTGCCACAGCTTGTAAGTAAATCCGAGGGTATAAAGTGAGCCAAAGCGGTTATCCTGCATAACCTGATCTTTCTTACGATCAAACTTCCCGTCATTATTACCGTCTTGCATAAGCGTATAGCGCTGGTTTAAGATATCCGAGATTGTGAATTTTGCCGTCATTTTATCGGAGAAGAATTTCTTGGTAACGCTGAAGTCAAGCACATTTCGTGGCATCTCGTAAATATCCGGCTCGGAAATAATACCCGAAGATGCATTGTAGTTTCCTACTGCGAAGATTCGTTTTCCAACAACGTTGTATAATAATGCCACCTGTAATCCGGCTTCATCGTTATTGTAATAAACACCTGCATTGATCACATACGGTGACTGACCCATCAACGGACGTTCAGGTTGATCTTCGACCTGAACTCGGCTTTTAACCAACGAAGTATTAAAGAGGATATTCAGTTTGTCTACAAATCTTGAACCTGTTAACCCGGCCAACGATTTGCGAACATCAATTTCAATTCCGTATACATCTGCTGAGTTGGCGTTTTTATACGAAAGTGTTTTTGTTTCAGAACCGCTTAGTTCATTATACACTTCAATTGCGTTTGTGAACTTCTTATAAAATCCACCTACGGTGATCATTTCTGTTTTGGAAGGATATAATTCCCAACGCACATCATAATTGTGAATTTCAGCGGTCTTCAATTGCGGATTACCTACGGTTACCCAGTTATACTCAAAATCAAAATAACCGAAAGGTGCAAGCTCTCTGAATTCCGGACGGTTCAGCGTTTGTCCGTAGGTAGTTCTGACAAGCATTTTATCAGTTATGTTATAAGAAAGGTTAGCAGAAGGCAGCACGCGTACTACACGTTTCAGCGGTGCTACTTCCTCACCGTTAATGTAGGCTGATTCAAGAACCTGGCGGTTATTCTCAACTCTAACTCCGCCAGACAGTGTTACCTTTTTGCCAAAGGGTAATGTTAATCCACCATAATAGGCAACCAAATGATTTTGCGCTTTGTATGAATCACTTCCATTAGTTTGTTCACTTAATACCAAACCGGTTGTACCAAAGTTAGCCGGGTTAGCAAAAAGATCGTGGATGGGTTGATCTTCAAGGCCAGCATTCGGATCATAGTTAGATCCTTTAACGTAGCCAATGTTGCGGGCATCAAAATCACGCTCCTTGCGCTCAACGAAAACACCTGCAGCAATAACCGGGAGAAAATTCTCCGTTACTTCAATGGTGTGATCAATATTCACCGATCCGCCAACGCTGTGTTCATTCATATTACTGTAGAATCGCCCGAGATAGTTAGGAGATGATACAGAAGGAATAAAGATGCGCTCTGAGCCCGTGGATGGATCAATGTTTACGCGATACCTCCGGTTATCCGGAAGATCACGGAAGGATTTACCTGCATTTGCAACCCAGTTAAGATTTGTTTTGCCATCGAAAAGCTTGTGCTTACCGAGCAGCTGACCTGAATAAACTCCTCTATATACTTCCCGGAAACCGCCAAAGCCGTAGTACGCGTTGTTGGTAAAGTTATGACCCTCACGATAAATGTATTGTGAGTTATTAATCTGGTTGTAAAGGTTTTTGAATTCAATCGTGTGATTGTTATTAATACGTGCCGCCCAGTTAAATAAAACTCCCGCGCGGGTATTCTGATTGTTCTGATCGTCTTTGTAATTGTAAAGCGGTTCAGCCGTGCCCGTACCGGCATCGTATGTATTAAATGCATTACGTGAAACATTAAACCGATTCCAGGTATTGCTCCAGTTGATCGCAGTAATGTTTCCAAACTGAACTTTTCCGATGTTGAATTTAAATGCTCCCGTTACAGAAGCACTCTGATCTAAAAAGGCAGATGTCTTTTCAGGTGTCCAGTTATTGTTTAATGATCCCGCAGCATTGTCAAGTTGACCTTGAGAAACATTGCCATCCAGATAGCTTGGGAACCAGCTTGGCAGATCGTTTAAGCCGCCATTCAATCCAATCAACTGGCTTCCGCTGCGCTTTCCGCGGTAGAAATCTTTAAAAGAAGTTCCTGAACGATAACCAAGTGAATAACCAAACGTGATATTGCTTTCATCGGGAATGCTTTTGGTCGTAATCTTAACAGCACCTCCGGCAAAATCTCCAGGAAGCTCAGGTGACGGGCTTTTGAAAACCAGGAGCTGATCGATCTGTGCACTTGGAATGATATCGAATGCAAAAGATTTTTTATCGGCCTCCATACTAGGCGCATACGCACCGTGCAAAAGTGTAACGTTGTAACGTTCGCTAAGGCCGCGGATAACAATGTACTTTCCATCCATAATGGTTACACCGGGTACACGCTTTACAACTTCGGCAGCATCGCGGTCAGGAGAACGGGTAATCATTTCGGCTGAGATACCGGTTACAACAAGCTTGCTTTCACGAATCTCACGTACGATGGAAAAGTCGTTGTCAACCGAACGGGTACCGGTAATTACAACTTCTTCTAATTCAGAGGTTGCATCGGAAATTTTTGCATCGATGGTGATGCGTTTTCCATTTTCAACAATTACGTTTGCAATGGTGCTGGTTTGATAACCAACATATGAAACTTGCAGGCTATACGTACCTGCAGGAATGCTGCTGATTAAAAAGTTGCCTTCAATGTCAGTCGAAGTTCCAGTTGATGTTCCGGCTACAAGAATACTTCCCCCAATAATTGCTTCCCCGGTTTTGTCATCCGTTATCTTCCCTGCGATTGAACCCTGTGAAAATGCAAATCCTGTTGAAAGGATAACACACACGAGAGAAAGTAAAGCCTTTTGCATACAATTTTATTTGCGGCAAAGGTCGCGCTCTAATATTACCCCATCAGGTGCGGTATATTACCAAATTGTTAAAGGCAAAATCCAGCTTAGCGCTTTAGAAACGCACTTTTTAGGCGGAAGTTGATTGCCCTTGATTTTCAGTGTTTTCCGAAGAGAATTTGGTTATTGAATTGTTACCTGCTTTAAAATTCTCTTACCGAATTGTTACGTGCGGAGTTAGGAATCTGCCCACGTTCGCACACAGAATTTTATTTGCTGATCGGAACCTTCACCAAAAGCGCCTTAATAATGTCGGATGTCTTCACATTATCAGCTTCAGCCTCGTAGTTCAGGATGATCCGGTGGTTCATTACATCGAGGGCAACTTCCTTAATGTCTTCTGGCAAAACGTAATCCCGGCCTTCAAAATAGGCATTGGCTTTTGCACCCAGGTTCAGGTTAATGCTGGCGCGCGGTGAGGCTCCAAACTGAATGTATTGCGCCTGCTCGTTAAGCTTATATTCCAATGGTCTGCGGGTAGCGAACACAAGCTCTATAATATAGCGCTCAAGCGATTCGGAGATCTTCACTTTATTGATCTGATCCCGGATGTCAAAAATGTCTTCTTTAGTAATGAGTGCATTTACTTTGAAATCGAATTTCATGTTCGAGATCCTCCGCATGATTTCCAATTCCTGTTCTTTGGTAGGATAATCAACCGAAACTTTCATCATAAACCGGTCGATCTGCGCTTCGGGTAATGAATAGGTTCCTTCCTGATCAACCGGGTTTTGCGTAGCAAGTACGAGAAATGGTCTATCGAGTTTAAAGGTTGTTTCACCAATGGTTACTTGTTTCTCCTGCATTGCCTCGAGCAAAGCAGATTGAACTTTAGCCGGAGACCGGTTAATCTCATCGGCCAGAATGATGTTGGCGAAGATGGGACCTTTCTTTACTTCAAACTTTCCGTCTTTCTGGTTGTAGATCATCGTACCGATAAGATCGGCAGGCAACAGATCGGGTGTAAACTGTATACGTTGAAAATCCAGGTGAAGCACTTGAGCAAGTGTGCTTACGGTTAATGTTTTTGCAAGACCCGGTACACCTTCGAGCAGCATGTGCCCATTGGTAAACAACCCGATCATCAACCGGTTTACCATATATTCCTGCCCCACCACAACTTTACCGACTTCAGCAAATACCTGCTTGATCTTTTCCCTGTGTGCCTGATGCTTTTCAGCTGAAACTGCTTCCATACGTTCGATTACTGAGAATTAACAATGCCTGATCCGCAGGCAAGCCGCTAAAGTAGGGCAATTTTGAAGATTTTGCCGTAAAAATTTGATGAGCAACCGTTTGGCGGGTTCAGCGGATAAGACTGCCTTCGTTCAGCTTTTAAATGAAAACTTAAAATAAATAAGCGTAGCCACAAGCACGCACATAATGCTGTTGCAGAGGATTACCGGTCCGATATTTTTCGCTACTCCATAAACAATCCAAACCAGTGTGCTCGTAAAAACAATCAGGATCATGGTGAGGCTCAAGTCGCCCACGCTTTTTGTTTTCCAGGCTTTGTATACCTGCGGGAAGAATGTTATCGCGCTTAAGAAGCTTCCGAAATAACCAATGACTTCAATCCAGGAGTTCATAAAAATCATGTTTACCTAATAAAGGTATCATTTTCCCGTGGAGGACTTAAAAGAATTTCTATACCCGGTTAAACCTTTTGTACCCAGCCTGCTCTAAGGGATGTCTTTTTTGAAAAAGCAGACCTCAACTCTTTAAAACATAAAATAATTATGAAAACGAAATTCTTTTTGAAAACAAGTTTGATGGCGATCTTTTGTATTGCCCTGGCCGCAACATCGTGTTCAGACGATGAAGCTTTAATGGATAACGAATCCGAAGAAGCTGAAATGACGGAACTTGCTTCGGTCGGTGAAAACGAATCGGATGATATCCTGGAAGTATTAGACCAAGTGGAGATATCAGAAGGTGATGAATCGGGCCGTGTCCATGAATTATGCGCAACGGTCACCAATGATACGGAGACTAAAATTCTCACCATTGATTTTGGTGATGGATGCGTTGGGCCTTATGGTCGTACACGTAGCGGTAAAATTATTGTTGCCTATAGCGGAGCGATCAATGATGGCATTTCGAACAGGATCATCTCGTTTGATAACTACGTGGTGAACAACCGGGCCGTTACCGGCTCTATTGAATTGCGCGATATTACGGTTAATGAAGATGGCACAATTTCATCCACTAAGAAATTGATTGGCTTAACCATCACATTCCCGAACGGGCAATTGGTAAGCTTTACCGGAAGCAGAACCCGCTTGTGGACTGAGGGCGTACGCGATGGCGATCCTTCCAACAACGTATTTGAAATCACAGGTTCGGTGAATGGCGTTTGGTCGAACGGCCGTACGTTCTCGCACAACATTACAGAGACAATCGTTTCTAACTGGTCATGTGCTGCATCCGGTGGATTTGCAAGAGTCTCTGGTGTTGTTGAAGTGGAACGCTTAGGTGGTTTTGTTAAGCGTAAACGCATCACCCGTTATGGTAACGGAGATTGTGATAATACCATTACGGTTATTATCGGCACAAAAACATTTGAGATTACTCAAGTAGAGGGTTAATACCTCAGGGTTTGTTGGGATCCCCTTGATTTGCGTCAAGGGGATTTTTTGTTTCTTCATTTTGGGTTAACGATAATTCCCTAATCATCTCACTTCATTGAATTAACCGTGTTTGCCATTATTTGTGATTGGCGTGCTAATATTCGTCTCAACTCTGCCATCTGTTCATTAAGTCCTGCTACACTATTTTTGCTAATATCCCATGATAAATCAGTTGCCCTCAATTGAGCTTCAGCTATTTTTCGCTGTAATTCAACAGCCTTTACATATAAAATTATGTCCGATGAACTTGCTCCCCTTGGCAACGCACTCAAAGCGGCATTGATCAATTCTAATTCACTTTGCATTTTTTGAATATCCCGTTCAAGCGCTATGATTCTTCGTTCTAGCATTCGTTTTATTGTTTCTGAAATGCTTCCGCCACTTGTTGGAGGCTGGGTCGTAGTAGGATTGCTAGTAGTACCTCCGACATCTTCTCCAGTTCCTGCTCCTCCATCTTCAACAG
Organism: Cyclobacteriaceae bacterium; assembly: GCA_965227265.1. Classification (GTDB taxonomy): domain Bacteria; phylum Bacteroidota; class Bacteroidia; order Cytophagales; family Cyclobacteriaceae; genus UBA2336. The sequence goes on from OZ245738.1 coordinate 3,270,601, forward strand.
GTAAAATATTTGAATCGTCTATACAAGATGACAGTACCAGGAAGGACATTATCATAAAAGTCAGGATGTGCTTTTTCATTTTGAGGTGGGTTTATTAATTAAAAATAACAAAACGTCTTATTTCTTGCAAGGCTACCTACGCTATAGAATTTCGTATAAAGCCTACTACCTCAAACTATTTATGCTGTTAGCCGGTAAACACCATTTTTTGCGTGCATGTCATTTCGATGCATACATCCACGAGAAATCCCGCATTTTATTGTGAAGCTATGCCTTAACTAAAGGACTTCTCGCAGGAAGTGAAGCACATTGCTGAATGCTTTTTACGCTCGAAGTGACGAGAGGTTTAATTTTGAAACTGAATCACCTCCGCACCTTTCGGATTTACTAAAAACGAATTGATTAGATTTTGAACAATGGGCGTTTCACGCGAGATCTTAATAAAGCTTCTGGCAGTTTCGAAATCGTGAATGGTGGTATTCTTTTCAATAAAACCGAAGCCGAGATAATTTCCTTTCTCTACTAATACAACGGAATGCTCTTCCGCGTGACGGCCCTGGCCCATGATGGCAACCGATTCTCCATCGATTTTAAACGAAGCTACAGCGAGGTTAGTTCGCTCATTATATATATGAGTGGGTTCGATGCATTGGCAGGCACCTTTACATTCACCAGTTTGATGCTGAAAGCAAAGTCCTTTTGATAATTGCAGTCCGCTAAGCTTTGGACATAATTCAAACTCGCGAACTTTCTCCCACAAAAAATTCCAGGCATCACCTTTTGAGGTGAAGCGTGCTAGTGGGCGCGAGCCACGAACAATCGTGTTCACAGAGAAGCGCGAGTAACCATTGCCATCTATATAATCATAAATGGCCCATTCTTCTCCTTTATACTTCTGTGCCTGGTTATATTTTGGCCAAAGCCTTCTGATCTCCTGCGATTCAAGAATGAGCGCGATCAATTCGTTGCCGGTAAGTTCATACGTGATGTGATGTATTTCATTGCGGATTCGGGAACGGCTCCACTCCCGCGCTTCACCGGTAAAATGTCCCGCAATTCGTTTCTTGATATTATTCGCCTTGCCAACATAAATCACTTGTCCATGTTCGTTCAGGAAATAATATACACCTGGCTTTAGCGGCAGCTTATCAAATTCTTCTTTCGATAAGTTTGGCGGAAGAATGGTCTCACCCGAATTACGTTTCAGCGCTTTGCTGATGTGGCTTTCGGTATCGCGGTTTAGTAAGATGCCAAACAGCTTTGCCGTTGCTTCAGCATCTCCACCTGCCCGGTGACGATTCTGTATCTGGATGCCAAGGCTTTCCGTTAAGCTTCCCAGGCTATAGGAACGCAGGCCAGGTATAATTTTTCTGCCTAGTCTTACGGTGCAAAGCTTTTGCGGGGCCCATGAAATTCCGGTTTGCTCAAGCTCCTTCTTAATAAACGAGTAATCGAAGTGCGCATTATGCGCAACAAAAATTCTTCCTTCCAGGAAATGGAGAATGTGGGGGGCGACTTCTTCAAAGGTTGGTGCGCTGCGGACCATCTCGGTGCTGATACCGGTAAGGCCTGTTATGTAATATGGAATTTCCCGTTCGGGATTGATCAATGTGCTATACTGATCAGTAACTTCAATACCGTTGTGCTGGTAGATGGCAATCTCCGTAATGCGGTGATGCGCTGCATATGCCCCGGTCGTCTCAATATCCACAATCGCATACATGCCGCAAGGTAAGTATCTCAATAGAAAAATAGTATTATCAAGTGGTTTTAGTTGTGTTCTGGCAGCAATAGTTGACACGAACTGACAGTAAGATTTTTTTGACCTGAGGAATCACCATTCCGCGTTATTAATATATTTACAGTATGAACTGGATTCTTCGCTTTCTCTTAAGCAGTGTTGCGGTTGTGCTAACGTGCTATCTTCTTCCGGGCGCAGATGTTACGGATTTCTGGACAGCTATGGTTGTAGCGTTGGTACTTTCGCTGGTCAATATTTTTATCAAACCGTTATTGATTCTGTTCACCATACCGGTAACTATTATTACGTTGGGATTATTTCTGCTGGTGATTAACGCCCTGATGATTTTACTTACCGATTACTTCGTAGATGGTTTTGAAGTAAACGGATTCTGGTGGGCTTTACTGTTCAGCTTAATTCTCTCCCTCTTCAACAGTCTGTTTGACGACCTCTTTACCCCAAAAGAGCCACGCCAACGTTGATTTTTTCGTACATTTAACATTAGCTTAACATTGAATTCTGTTCTAATCAACTGTAATGGGGCGTTTGAGTATTTCTTTTTTTCTCCTGTTTTCATTCACCAGTCTTTTTTCACAACCCGGTGGTAACCCGGGGGGAAATCCCGTTTCCGGGACAATCGATCACTGGGAAACTTTAATACAAGCACCCGAACAATGGCGTTATTTTCTGGGGTCGATGTCGCCTCCGGCTGTTGAGCCTTCTTCTTCCTGGAGAACAATATCCTTTAACGATACAGACTGGCTTCAAGGACCTGGTGGTTTCGGATATGCGGATGACGATGACGCTACAATCATTCCGCAAGTGATGTCGGTATTTATGCGGAAGAAGTTTACCATCGTTGACCTGACAAAGATTGAATCAGGAGTGTTGAGTGTTGATTACGATGATGGCTTTGTTGCGTACCTCAACGGAACAGAAATCGCACGTGCGAATATGGATGGCAAAGGTCAGTATCCCGCCTACACATCAAACTCTTCTGGTTTTGGTGATGAGGGTATTGTTGATCCGCTTCCTTTTATAGTTTCAAAGACTGTACTACAAAATCTTTTAATGCAAGGTGAAAATGTACTGGCAATACAGGTACACAATGAAAATGCAACCTCAAGTGATTTAACCTCTAATGTTTATTTATCGGTTGGCATTAATGATGCCTTCACTAACTATCAGCCAACACCAAGCTGGTTTCAGCCACCGCCTGAAGATGTTCCCTTTACATCTTCCGATTTGCCAATCATTATTATTAATACAACAGGCGGTCAGCAAATACCGAATGATCCTAAAATTACAGCTACGATGGGCGTAATCGATAATGGTATTGGTAATCGCAATAACCTTACCGACCCCTTCAACAATTATAATGGACACATTGCGATTGAAACACGTGGTGAATCTTCACAGGATTTTCCAAAAAAATCTTACGCGCTCGAAACACAGGACGCTGAAGGAGAAGATATAAATGTAGAGCTGTTAGGCTTCCCGGCTGAGAATGACTGGATTCTATATGCGCCCTACACCGATAAAAGCATGATGCGGAACGAGCTCACGTTTAAGTTTTCACGTGACATCGGGCGCTATGCTTCGCGCACCCGCGCCTGTGAGGTTATATTGAACGGAGATTACCAGGGGATTTACACCCTGATGGAAAAGATTAAGGTCGACAACAACCGTGTTGACATTGCCTCGCTTAATCCGGATGAAATCTCGGGTGATGATCTTACCGGTGGTTATATTTTACGGGTTGATAAATGGGATGACAATGATTATCCTTTTTGGAGCTCGGGCGGTATAGATTTTCAATACTTCGATCCGCAAGGCGAAGAGTTGGTAACACAACAGCAGACTTACATTAAGAATTTTATCGGCACCGTAAATGCATCCATCAGCGGAAGCGGCTTTGCCAATCCGGAAACAGGATATGCAAAATATATTGATGTGCCATCCTTTATCGACAATATGCTTATCAGCGAACTGGGGTTAAATGTTGATGGCTATCGCTACAGCACCTACATGTATAAAGACAAAGACAGCAATGGCGGTAAGCTGGTACTGGGGCCGTTATGGGATTTTAATCTTGCCTATGGAAATGTTGATTACAATGATGCTGTTGAACAACCCGCTTCCGGCTGGCTTTATAATGACTTCCGGGTTTCCTGGTTCCCAAGATTAATACAAGATGTTACGTTTAAAAACAAGATGAAAACCCGGTGGAAATCATTGCGCGAAAACGAATTGAGCACAGCGCGGATTATTTTTCTGATCGATTCCATGGCTTCGAGCCTGGCTGAATCACAAGTAAGAAATTACCAGCGTTGGCCCATTCTCGGAACGTATGTTTGGCCTAATCAATATGTTGGTAATACCTATGCCCAGGAAGTTGCCTGGCTGAAAAACTGGATCATCGCCCGGGCTTACTGGATGGATACCAATATGCCGGGAGTAATAATTATTGAACCAGATCCGGTAACGGGTGTAGACGATGAGTTTATTCAGGAAGGAATCTCTGTTTACCCAAATCCCGGAAGAGATGCCTTCGTATTTGAATGGCTAAATCCTGCTAACGAACCGTGTCAGGTACAGATTGTTGACCTGCTCGGGCAGGAAGTTTTCTCCAGTTTACAAAAAGGATCTCTGCTTACCTGGAAGGGTGAAACCGTAAGCGGTAAAAGTGTTCAACGCGGAATGTATATTGTGAGTATAAAAAATTCACGGGGCGCACGCGTTGTAGCTAAGCTGGTTAAGGAATAACCTGTGCTATCAATTCCTTGTCTTCAGGCTCCAGGTTCAACATCGCATAATTGGCAATATCAGCAATTACAATTTCATCCAGCACATCCACAAGATTCTCGTAACGCGACCGATCGGAAGCTTTTATAAAAACATACAAGCCTTTTATTTGTGCATTCTTTTGCGTCAATAGCTTACGGACCCCGGAACGTGAAAAATCAGTTGTACTGATTTCACCTCCTGGCATACCCATATACCAGTAAACTTTATTGCTTTCCGCGAGAACAAGGTTAAAACTTTATCAGCATTTACATCCGTTGGTTGGCTTGTCTCATCTTGCACAGGTTGTTTGATTGCCATCTCCTGACGTTTCATCAGGGTAGTAGTCATCACGAAAAATGTCAAGAGCAAAAAAGCGAGATCGACCATCGGTGTCATGTCGATACGTGGTGCAGATCGTTTTTGTTTATGCTTACTTCGGGAGGGTGATGAATCCAGCGCAGCCATAATTCTCAAAGGTTTGTTTTCTAAAGGAATCCGAACCTGGAGAATAAGTCACGCTACAGTAGGTAAAGATTAGAATTACTTTTGCGACATAATGATCAGGCCGCTGATCTTAAGACCATCATCTGTTTTTGACAAGATGTAGAAATTGGTTTCCCGGGCCACTTCTTTACCGGCAGCATCATAGTTCTTCCAAAGAACCTTACACGTAGTAATTTTTTCAGAGAGCTTATCTTCTTTAATAATTTCAGATGTTGATTTTTTTATTCCCTGGTCAGCATAGGGTTTTACACCTCGTTTCCAAAAGGCCTCAACTTCTTTCATTTTGCTAACCTGCTGAATTCCCTCATCGGAATACACCGTTAATGGGACCTGGTAAAAGGAAGAAATTTTTTCAGGCGAATACGTTAACAGGGCTTCACCATAACCAGTAAAAAATGATTCAGTTGTGTCAAATTTCATAGCAACTTGTTTTGAATTATTATGGTCGCAGCTGGAAATCAGCAGCAGCGATACCAGTAATGCTAAATGGTTTCTCATTTAACTATTACCTTAAAATGAAACTCATTCAATCCATTCGTGGATTTCACAGAATATAAGATTATCAAAAGAGGCTTATAAATTAAGCGCGTTGTTTTTTCTCCGGGATGGTGAGCAGCAGTGCGGCTCCAATCATCAAAAATATTGCGGTTCCCATATCACATTTCGTTTATATGCAGATCAGTTGCACGAACAATGCCATGGTTATAAAATAGATCAAAAACGATGATTTGAAGCTGCCAACCTGCGATTTACGTTGAGATTGCTCCCCAAAATGTGAGAGTGTAGAACTACTGGGAGGCTTGGGAAAGTGTGATTTTAAGTGGAATCTTTTTTGAAGGCCCTTCAGTTCCCGGAAGCTGCATTTTGGCAATTTTTTCAATCACCTCAATTCCTTTTGTTACTTCTCCAAACACCGTGAATTTTTGATCAAGGTCCATCGATCCTCCTTGTGTTTTATAAACTTGCTGCTGTTCAGCGGTAAGGTGCAATCCAAAGTATTTCATTTCAGTATTCAGATAATCCTGTGTGTACCGACTTCCATGAATAATAAAAAACTGTTCGGCTGATGATTCCATATCAGGATTGTTATCGATTACCCGTGCCATCGAAAGTGCGCCTTGCTTATGAATGTACTTTGCGTTGAACTCTGCTGGTATGCGATACGGTAATTGCAGGGTTGGCTCTCCGCCCTGGATCATAAACTCATACACCACCCGATAAAATTCAGCATCATCGAAATTTCCGTCTTTAATCAGCTTAACAAAATTTGCCCGATGTAACGGAGTTTCATCGTACAGTTTCAGCTTCATGTTGCCGTAGGCAGTCTCAATCAAAACTTCATTCTCCGGATTATCCTTAGCGTATTGCATAAGCGCTTCGCGCACATTTTGTTGGGTGATGGTTACACTTTTTGGTTCGCAGGCTGAAACGATCAATGCAACCAGAAATAATAAACAGGATGTTCTCATTGCCATAAAGGTAACAGATTTCAATTTTTGCAGACTATTGATCATTCCGGTTAACCATAAACATGGCCGTAGGTACAAACCGTTTGAACAACTCATCTTTTAACGATTCTTCAACGGATAATGAACGAATAGCGTTGTTCATACATTCCAGCCAGGCTACGGCATCATCATCGGCAATCGGGTGCGGTAAATGCCGGGCACGCAATTGCGGATGACCATATTGGTCAGAATATAAAGCCGGTCCTCCCAAAAACTGAGTAAGAAACAAACGTTGCTTTTCCTTGATCACATCTTTGTCACTTTTAAAAAGATGACTGATCTGTTCATGCGCAAACACAAGATCGTAGAAACGATCTACTAATGTTTTGATATTATCTTCCCCGAGCCGTTCAAAAAGTGTTGGTTGCATGCAGTTGTCTTGTAGGTGGATCTGTTTTACTCAAGTTTAAACTTTACGGGTATCGTATAGCCTACTTTTACAGGTCTTCCTTTAACAAGCGCAGGATTCCAGCGTGGAAAGTCCTCGAACTTCTTCAGTATCTTTTTTTCAAACACCGAACCATCGGGTGTAATTGGTCTGCACTCCATAACCTGGCCGGTTTTATCAATCACAAAATGCATGTAAACAACTCCTTCCTTTTCGGCCAATTGAGCAAAGATGGGATAGCGCATTCTTTTCGAGAGGTTGCTAAAAAAGTTTTGCATGCCTTCTTTTGGCTCGGCCGGTTTATCTACGCTCACATAAAGTGTATCGTGTTCATGCGCGCGTTTGATATAGCTTTCGTCTTTGATTGAATCGGCATAAACAATTATCAACGTATCAATTTCTGTTTCACACGCTATCTTTATCCGACCCGTTCCGTTTATAAGCTCAGGTGCATCCGCATATCCCCATGCCTGTGCATACCGGACTTGCTTGTCTGCAACAAAAAATTGCTCCTGCGGATTGCCCGATTCCTTGTATTCGATAAATTCTCCGCGCAAGGCTGCAAAGTATGGCTTGTAGAAAAATACGGAGCTCTCATTACGCGCATACCGGATAAACTCGTCTGATACTTTGCGATCAGCGCTTCCATGAATAGTACCACGCATCACTAAAATTCCCGCACCGTGATCTTCAAAGCTGGTAGTATTGCTTGCTGTATTGAACGTATACCTGCGTTCGTAGTCTGTTTTCTTTTCTTCTGCTAACGCAAAATATTTATCAAAGTGATGAACTTCCTGTGCGGCCGTAAGAAGTGTACTAAAGCATGTAAGAAGAATAAAAATGTATTTCATAAGTTTAAATACTCCAGACGATTATTTCTCCAGCGAGCTCATCTTTACATATCCGAGCTTCATCTCATCTTCCTTTACGCCTGTAATTGGGTAAAGCTCTACCCTATATTTTTGTTTGAGTGCCGGAGCCAGCACATCATCAATCTCGTATAAATCATCTACATCAACACCATACTTGTCATCAATGTGTGAAGTGCCGGTTTTGCCAAAACTATGGTTCTTATAAAAGAACGTGTCTTTCGCTTCGCGGAAGGCAGCAGCGCGATCATCTTTGACCGTTAGCACCACATAGTGCTGCTCTTCAAATTTATTTTCCTGGTAGCCACCGAGGTTGATGAAGAAAAGTTTCTTCTTCGCTGCACCCGGATTTTCAGGCTGATCTTTCGGAACAATTACGACTTTATAATTCTCAACGATTGTTACTTCACGCCAGGCATCAATGTGAATGCGTTCAGGTTCAGGCCAAAAGGCTTTCATGTCGGCCGCGAGATCTTTTAAGGATGTACCGATCCCAAAGAAAATATCATGCTGTTCAATATGCCGGCCCGGTGGTGTTGCACCCAGCATGATCATGAAAAGTTTCAGGTTTTCCACTTCATCAATGTTTACTGCAAGATATTGAATTCACACCACAGCGCATTGGCTCTAAAAGGCAATCTTACCGATACAGGAAAAGTGATTTCAGCATCAATATTCGCGCAGCTGTCCGGGTGGGCGTGGCGGAAGAGGCTTGAAGTTTTCAATCGCTGTAATTTCCAGCAAGCGTGAAAAACTTTGTGCAAGTATGTCGCCATTGATCGCTTTGAACTCCTGCCGGATGGTGGTGGTTCCTTCTTTATCAATCTTCTCCGGGCGATATTTATCATAAAACTTACTGGAAAACGAAAAGCCGCCTGGGATCTCACAATCCAGGAAGGTGAAGTACCGTGTATTACCAGGGTCGAACCAAACGTAAAGGCCAACTTCATAATCGTGTAGCCGACCGTAAATGCCATTGACATCCTTTTGAAAACCGGAGTCCAGCAAAGCTTTGATGGGTGGCGATACAAAAAATTCTTCCGTAAGCTTCTCACTTTTTTTATTTGCTCGGACAGCCCAGAAGCCGAAGGCTATGAAGCCTATCAATACGATTGCGATGAAGATGTAAAGTGTCACGCGTATATAAGATGTCTTTCCGGTAGCTATTAAGAACTCTAATAAGAAGTTCGGTTGAGCTCACGCGTAAGCTTGTAAATTGTTCCAGGGCCGCCAAGCAAAGGAATGTCACCCAGGTATTCAAGCCACAGCTCATTGTCCTTATGATGGATAATCGAAAACTCCATATTCCATACACCTTCCTTTAGCAGTAGCTTATCATCAGCTTGTTCCAGCTTACCCTTGTCTGTTTTTTTAAAGTCATACCGGGTGGCATCTTTCCAGATTACGGGAACGTATAAGCCGTTATTCTTAATCTGGATACTTTCGGCATACACACCGAAAATACTCTCCCCGGTTGTAACATTTCTTACTGAACCATCGGTATACACAGCTTCATACGTTGCCCAGATGCCCGTGAGGTCAGCCGGAATGGAAGCATTAGGCTCATCGCTTGAGCAAGCAGAAAATGCAACAACCAAAGCAAAAATGAGGAGACGTTTCATAAGCAGGCGTTTATACTGATGAAGATACAATTAATTAATTATTGTCTAGTAGAAATGTATACCGTACTGGCATTAAAAATCTCCCTCAATGTCAAGATTATATTTGTCGAGTAGCCCCGTTAACCCGGAAACTGCAAACCGTGCTTTCTTCATTTTGTTGAACTCCGGATCGATACTGAAATTCAATGCCGTGCGGAAATCTGTTTTCTCTAAAATCGTGTTTGAGAATTTTGCATTCAACAGATCACACTTGTCAAACATTGTGCCCGACAAATCTGTTTCGGTAAAGTCTGCCTCTTTCAATGAGCAGCTTGTAAAAATTGTCTTCTTCAGCTTCGTGCCATAGAATGTACAGTAATCCAGCACCGATTCGGTAAACGTAAACGAGAACATGAATTTGCTGCAGCGAGTAAAATCTACACCCAGCATTTTGCAGCCGATGAACACAGCATCCTGAAAACCGGTACCGGTAATAACGGCCATCGAAAAATTACACTGCTTAAACGTGCACTCGGTAAACGAATTCCCACTGAGGATGCTTTTGGTAAAATCGCAATTGATAAACTCACACTTCACGAACTCGCGGTTGTCGAGTGGTTTTTCTACGTAGTTGACATTGGAAAATGTTTTGTTTTCGTGGAGGATTGGCTCGCTCATACGGCAAGATACTGGCAAATTCATTTCACGCTGTTCGTCTTTCCGAAATTGCATTTTTTTGCCGTTTGTTTCCGCAACGAAGCGTGCAACACCGCAACAAATCATACGGTATCTATATAGTATGTATGCCGGATCCCTGCCAATGGCCAGGGCTTTGTTACCGGGAATCGCGGGAGCTGGTTATGGAGACTGAGGCCGGCAGTCCTGCGAACAACTCGGCTTTTAGTGATTCATAATTCCGGTAGAAGACTTTACTGATTGTAAGCCAGCGGTTATCGTTTGTCCGGAGGTAGATTTTCTCCCAAGTTAACCACATGATCGGATGCTGGATCATAACTACAGTGATCTTGTCGTAGGGAATGACCAACGTGGTAAAGTTTTTTGCTGATACCTGACGCTGGGCATTATCAACAATAACTCTAGGGGGATAAGTAAAAGCGAACGCGAGACAGAAGAAGGTAACTATGATGCCAAAAAAGGAAAAGACGATCCCCAAACCTCCGCCCTCGCGCCAGATTACTGAACCGATACAGAGGAACGTGAATACTGCCAGCGGGATGCCTGCCAGCACCATCAGTATTTTAACAGGAATGAATATGTGGCGAAACCTTCCTCTCATAACCATTACCAAAGTTGTCAAAAAAATGACTTCTTTTTAAACAACAAAAGCTGCGCGATGCGCAGCTTTCATGTACCCAGGACGGGACTTGAACCCGTACAGTTATTACTAACCACAGGATTTTAAGTCCTGCGTGTCTACCAATTCCACCACCCGGGCGGGTTTCAATTGCGAATTTCGCTTCACGAATTTCGAATTGACGGTGGTTAAATAAAAAAGTGTGAGGTTGAGCCCACACTTCTTCTTTTAAACCGAGCGGGAAACGAGACTCGAACTCGCGACCCCGACCTTGGCAAGGTCGTGCTCTACCAACTGAGCTACTCCCGCTTGTTTCCAATTTCGAATTCCCGGTTGCGAATTGCGAATTTGGCTGCTCCCGCAATTCGAAATGTTACTTCCGAGATTGGGAACCCCTAAAGGGAGTGCAAATTTAACGCCCCCTCCTGAATTTCCAAATCTAATGCGTGTCTGTAAAGTGCTTTCTGGACTTCTCTGTGCTGAATTTTTGCGCATTGAATGCAGCCGAGCTGCCTTTTGGTATCGATAAGCTTTGAAAATCGCTGCCTTTCAGGGCTTTTGCCTGGTACAGGATCTGGCCTACGTGTAACGGATAATGCGCAAGCTGCCGTTGGATGGCTTCCAAAACGGTCTGGCCTTCGTTACGGATATAGATGATCGTGGCTAAATCTTCGGGCGTTACTGAATCGAGCGTATCGAGCAGCGCTTTCCAGCCTTGTTCCCAGGCTTCGAGCATCGTTTTCTTGTCGGGATAGCCTTCTTCAAACTCAGCTTCGCGGTTGCGGGTGGGCTTTTCGCCATCGGTGGTGAGGAAGTACGTCCAGCGTGAAAGCATGTTGCCGTGCAGGTGATGCACGATCAGCGCAATGCTGTTGCTGGCTTCGTTCGGACGAAGGTTTATTTCTTCATCGTTCAACTGGGCAATCGCTTTTTCACCCTGCGCTTTATAGTAGCGGAAAAGCTTGCGGGCGCTGTCTAAAAAATTTTCGTCAGTGGACATGCTCCTCTTCAACGGTCTCTGCAGGATCGGGTTTCACCGGAGGACGTGAACTGTCATACTGCTTGCGCAGCTCTTTTGCATGCTCTTTATCTTTCGAGAACTTGATGTGATCGGGCACACCTTTTAAGTCATGGATCAACCCAACGGCTTGCAGTCCGCGCAGCATATACCATGTAAAGTCAACTTCCCACCAGAAAAATCCCTGGCGACTGCTGGTTTCATAGTAATGATGATTGTTATGCCAGCCTTCGCCTAATGTTAACAACGCTAACCAAATGCTATTGCGGGATTCATCGCCTGTGTTGTAACGCTGCCGACCAAACTTATGCATGATCGAGTTGATCGAAAATGTTCCGTGATATAAAATCACTGTACTTAAAAAGAAGCCTATGAATAACGAAGAGAACCCGGCTGTTGTAAACATGGCAAGCACACTGCCGCCATTCACCCATCCGCCCAAGGCCATTATCGTAAGTGCAAGCACCAACGGTGGAATCAAATGATATTTATTGAGCCATACGAGCTCCGGATATTTTGCATAGTCACCGATTGTTTTGAAATCGGTTTTCTTAAAGTCAGGTCCAACGATCCAGCCCACGTGCGAATACCAGAAGCCATAAATTTTCATCGAGTGCGGATCAGCCGGTGTATCGCTGTGACGATGGTGATGACGGTGATGTGCCGCCCACCATAATGCACCTTTCTGTGCAGAAGATTGTGCAAGCCAGGCAATCACAAACTGAAACCAGCGTGATGTTCTATACGACTTATGTGAGAAGTAACGATGATAGCCGCCTGTTACCCACAACATGCGCGTTACATAAAAGAACGCACACATGGCCCAGTCAAACCAAGTTGCGCCTGTCCATAATGCGCCCAGTGGCATCAGGTGAATAATGAGAAACGCAATCTCCTGTTTCAGGATTGGCTTGTTGCGTTTTTCAGGTGCTACTAACATTGCTGTGTTCATATTCATTCGTCCTCATTCGGCTGTTAAACCAAGCGGGGTTCAGGAAAGTTCTGAATCCGCTTCAGTTGCTTAACTCCGGTACATTTTATCAATTCCTACCCCTCCATTCAACCTCTTTACAAAGGTCGGGCTTTGGTGGTTTTAATCCCAACCCATGCAAGGTTTTTTACGTGTGCAGCAGTTTTTGAAGTACTTTACACCGCTACAATCCGTTCAATTTTCATGCGCATTTTTCTCCTTTTCGGACTGATCCTTTTCTCGTTCGCCAGCCGGGCTCAAAACACGCTTAATAATTCCCGGCCGTTGGTGATTGCCACATATCAGTATGCCGATAATCCGCGCATCAAAAACATCGAGCCGTTCGCCAATCATTTCGCGGAAGGTGCAGAGGTGAAAACAGTTGTTAAAAGTTATCCAACTGTTCATGAATTGCTCGAAGCGATGCGGAAGAATGAAGTAGACGTTGTGTTCATCAATACGTTTGGTTATTTATTGTCGCGCGAGGTTACAAGCAATTATGAAGTCTCTGCAACGTTACACTTGCCAAAAGACGCTGCATCGGCTTACCGGACGGTGATCGTAACACCAAAAGAAAATCACACTCCCACGTTACAACGTGCTGTTGAAAATGCGGGTGATAATTACTTAGTGTTGGTAAGTCCGGGTTCAACGTCCGGCAACCTTGTACCGCGACTCAAGCTTGCTTCCATGTTGCCGGATGATGCTGAGAAATTATTTGTTGAAGTGCAATATGCGGAAACACATGACGCTGCATTGAAGCTGGCGCTCGAAAAGAAGTTTGCCATCGCTTCATGCGGAAGTGATGAATACTATAAGCTTGGCGCGGATACAGCTAGGTTTGATTTGTTATGGAAGTCGGAGCCGCTACAATTAGGGCCGGTAGTGGTTCGGAAAGATTTGTCAGAAAACCTCAAAAAGACGCTGAAAAATGCACTTTTATATCTGCATGAGCAGAATCCGGAAGCACTCGAAGCGATTAAATCCGGATGGATCGAAGCACAGCTTGCGGATTATTATACGGTGATGCCTAAGGATTATTATGAGAGTTTGCTCTTGCTGGCGGGTGATAAGGCTAAGGCGTTGCGGATTATTAAGAAGTTTGCACGGTGATATTTCCCTCGTCACTTCGAGCGTGCGAATGTCCAGCAAAGTGAAGCATTCTATGCGAGAAGTCTCGAGTCTCTAACCTACATGAGATTTCTCGCGAGCAACTTGCATTTCATCGTAAGCTTTGCTCGCTCGAAATGACGCTAGTATAATTCTTTCAATATTGATTGTAGTGTCTTCTCATCGTACTCAACGTTCACCCACTTGGCAGCAACTTCTCTTTTCTTATAAACAAACACGGTGTTCTTTGCTTTCGGATTGATCTCGTATAAGCCTGCAGTATGTTCATCAACCGGTGATGGAATTCTTGTCAGCGCAACTTTCTTCAAGCCTTGTTCATCAGCCCATTTCTTCAGCTTGCCTTTCAATATCTCAGCTGCGGTTTGATCTTTGTTCTGTTCGTAAAGTGGGTTCATGTACATCAGGAAAACGCGGATCTTATTTTCACCTTTTGTCTGCATTTCTTTCTCGAGCGCGAGGATAAAATCTTTCATCTGGTCGAGGTTGGTGTGGCTGAACCAGATCATCACACCCTGGCCTTGACCATACTTGCACATCGGGCAGGCTTTCTTGCCAACATCAGCACCGGATAAATGCAACGGATCAAACGCAGGACAGTTTGAACCGAGCGCGAGGCCTGAGGTAAGCTTTGGCAAGCCTTTGTAGGGATAGTCCGGAATGTTTAACCCTAAGATGATGTGACGTGTAGCATGTCGAATGCCATCTTTATCAGGAGCGATGAGCTTAACAACACCATCTCCTCCACGAAGCTCTGCGTTATTTGTTTTTGGCAACAACGGATCATCGGCAAAAAGATATTCATCGATATAGTATTCATTCTTGTTCGGCTCTTTTATGGTGATGTGAATGTGTTCGGCTGCATTGCGTCCAGGATACGGTGCTGGTCGCAATGTTTTGAATTGATAGAATCCATTCTTGTCCGTCCTCACCCAGCCGCGGATATAGCCATGACGTTTAGCCCAACCTTTTTCATTTCCTTTTGTCGGGTAAACTCCCCTTTGATCGGTATGATAAACATACACAACAACATCTTTTGCTGGTGTCATGCCATCGCGTTCGTATACGATGCCACTGATCTCAATCTTTGGGCCTTTGTCGTTATAGTCGGGTAATGTTGCTGAACTTGTTAGCTTATCAAACGCAACCGGACTTTCGTGAATCGCTTCACAACCTTCACACGGTCCGCCAACGCGTTGTGCATAAACACTTGGTGAAACACTGATCAATAGCAGGAATAAAAAAGATGATTTCATAACAAATGATTACGCTTATCAAATACGGTAATCTCTTGAAGATGATCCAGCAGTTATGACGAAAAGCTCATTTTCCTTGACCAAAGGAGGATTTTTGACCTAACGTGCAGTTTATGAAAGCCGTATCTTGCAGCTATGAACCGCTTTTTTCGGTACCATCTTGATCATGTTTTGTTCTGGGCGCTGACCGTTGGGTTCCATGCGTATACACGGATGTACCTAATCGATAAGGCAGATACTTTTCAGTTTTTACTGGAGATTATCGTGCGAAATGCATTACTCGCAAGCGTTATTTATTTCAATTTGCTGGTTGTTATTCCGCGCATTAGTCGGGGCAAAGTTTTTGTTTGGATTATAGCTTCAGTTGGTTCACTGGTGTTGTATGCATTTGCTAAAAATCTGCACGATGTTTATCTATATGGATATGTGATTGGTGACCCGGATCGTATTGATTTCTTTCACAGCACATTTTATAATTTCTCCATTGTATTATTTTACCTCGCGTTTGCGGGAGCATTGTATTTGAGCAAGCAATGGTATCTTCAGCGTGAAATGCTACAGAAGATACAGTTGGAGAAACTGAATACCGAGTTGGAGTATCTCAAGGCGCAGATGAATCCGCACTTTTTATTCAACGCTATTAATACAATCTTCTTCCAGATTGATAAGCAGAATAGTGAAGCGCGTGAAACGCTTGGCAAATTCTCGGACATGCTGCGCTATCAATTGTATGAATGCAATGACTCTTCAATTGCGATAGAAAAAGAACTGGCTTATTTGAAGAATTACGTTGAGCTGCAAAAGTTGCGGAGAAATGATCGTGATGTTATCGAGTTTGCTGTTGCTGATGAGCTCAGGAATTTTTCATTGCCGCCATTGCTACTCATTCCCTTCATTGAAAATGCATTCAAGCACGTCTCTAATTTTACTGATCAAAAAAATGAAGTTAAGATTACGATTACAAAAGCAGATCAAACACTTCAGCTTAGCGTCTTTAACACAACGGATTCGTCTGTAAAAGAAAGCGGTGGCATTGGGTTGAAAAATGTAACACGAAGACTTGAACTGCTATACCCTAACCGTAATACCCTTGATATTCATAAAACGGATGCAGGATTTTCAGTCAACCTAAAACTGGAATTGATATGAAGTTGAAATGCCTGATTGTTGACGATGAACCCATGGCTCGTAAAGGACTGGAGGAATACGTAAAGGATATTTCATTCCTTGAACATGTGAGCTCGTGCGAGAATGCACTCAAGGCAAATGAGTTCCTGCAGCAACGTGACGTGGATTTAATGCTACTCGATATTCAAATGCCTAATTTCACCGGCATAGAGTTTTTAAAATCGTTACGAAACCCGCCACTGGTTATATTCACAACAGCACATCCGGATTACGCGCTGGAGAGTTATTCATTGGATGTACTGGATTATTTAGTCAAGCCCATACTGTTTGACAGATTTCAAAAGGCAGCACAAAAGGCATACGATTATCAAGTGTTGCGGGCTTCAGTTTTGCCGTCACCGGATTTCTTTTTCATCAAATGCGATCAAGTGTTTGAGAAAATAGCTTTCAACGATGTGCTTTATGTAGAAGCCATGCAAAACTATTGCATTCTTCATACGCCCATGCGCAGGTTAATTGCTTATATCACGTTAACGGGTTTAGAGGAAAAGCTACCGAAGAACAGCTTCCTGAAAGTGCACAAATCGTTTATTGTTAGCCTGGATAAAATCACTGCGCTGGATGGGAATGATCTTTATATCGATAAGGCTCAAATCCCGGTAAGCCGAAATCTGAAAGATGAAGTGATGAAGCGTGTGATGGGGGATAATCTTTTTAAGCGCTAATTTACTTCTTCATCATAGTCAAAATCTCATTCAGCTTTAACAAAGCCTCCACTGGTGAGATGGTATTAATATCAATCTTCGAAAGCAAATCGTGAACCTCTTTTGATTTCGGATCAAGCTCAAACAGGCTCATTTGATTTATGGCTTTAGGCAATTCCTGCATGCGTTGCTTCGGCTCGTTCTTATGCTTGTCTTTTTCGAGAAAATGAAGAATGTCGTTTGCGCGGAGTACAACTTTGTTTGGCATACCAGCCAGTTGGGCTACGTGAATTCCGAAGCTGTGCTCACTGCCGCCTGGCTTAAGCGTTCGCATGAAGATGATCTTGTCACCCGTTTCTTTTACACTCACGTTAAAGTTTTTCACACGCACGTTATCTTCTGCCAATTGATTAAGCTCATGGTAGTGTGTAGCGAATAATGTCTTCGGACGAAAGTCTTTATGATTGTGCAGATACTCAACAATTGACCAGGCAATAGAAACACCATCGTACGTGCTCGTGCCGCGGCCAATCTCATCCATTAAAATTAAGCTGCGATCGCTTAGGTTGTTGAGAATGCTGGCAGTTTCCGTCATCTCTACCATAAAGGTAGATTCACCTTTTGACAAGTTATCGGAAGCGCCAACGCGTGTAAATACTTTATCGACAATACCAATAGATGCCGCTTCAGCTGGAACAAAGCTACCGATCTGTGCCATGAGCGTGATGAGCGCAACCTGCCTTAGTAACGCAGATTTACCGGCCATGTTCGGACCGGTAATGATCATGATCTGTTGCGATTCGGTATCAAGGTGGACATCGTTCGGTACGTATTGATCACCTGCGGCCAGTTGTTTTTCAATTACAGGATGTCTTCCGGCCTTGATCGTGATCGCTTTGCCTTCGCTGATCTCAGGTTTAGAATATTTGTTCTTTCGCGCAATAACGGAGAATGATAAAAGACAATCGAGGTGCGCGATAACCCGGGCATTGAGCTGGATCGGGATAACAAATTCCGAAGCGTGGCGAACCAATTCCAGAAATAGTCTCTGTTCAATTACGTTGAGCTTGTCTTCTGCCGTCAGGATTTTCTCTTCGTAAACTTTCAGCTCCTCGGTGATGTAGCGTTCTGCATTGACCAGTGTTTGTTTGCGAATCCAATCGGTTGGAACTTTATCCTTATTGGCGTTGCTTACTTCCAGGTAATAACCAAAGACTTTATTATACGAGATCTTTAACGAGTTTATTCCGGTGCGTTCAACTTCACGCTTCTGTACTTGTAACAGGTAGTCTTTACCAGAAAAGGCAATCGCACGCAATTCGTCAAGCTCGGTATTCACACCATCTTTAATAATGCCGCCCTGGTGAAGCAACATCGGGGCTTCTTCGCTTAATTCTTTTTCGAGCTTATCAACAAGGAATTCACACAGGTTTAATTGATTTCCCATTTTCCGTAGAGACGCAATGCCGAGCGAAGTCGAAGCATGTGTCTCTACAATTTTTTTAACGGGCGCAACGCGCTGCAATGATTTTTTTAATTGCAACAATTCGCGTGGATTGATTCTTCCGGCTGCAACCTTGGAAATCAATCGCTCCAAATCGGCCATGTGCCGGAAGTTTTCCAGAATTGTTTCTGCAACCTCCGTGTTTTGATAAAAGATGTTAACAATATCGAGCCGTTCTTCAATTGCTTCTTTCTCTTTCAACGGCAACACCATCCATTTGCGCAATTGGCGCGAGCCCATCGCGGTAACGGTTTGATCGAGAATATCGATCAATGGAACTCCGCCATCGCTGTTCGGAGCGGCAAGCTCCAGGTTGCGAATGGTAAACCGATCAAGCCAGACATATTTCTCTTCATCAATGCGCGAGATGGATGCAATATGTTGCGTGTCTTTGTGTTCGGTTGCTTCGAGGTAATGTAAGATTGCGCCAGCCGCAACAATAGCTTCGGTTAGATTTTCCAATCCAAAGCCTTTAAGGTTAGCTGTCTTGAAATGATTGATCAATCGCTCGTGTGCAAAGTCGTAGGCATATACCCAATCATCCAGTGCAAACGTTGCGTGCACATCACCAAACTGAGTTTCGAGTCTTTCGCGATTGCCTTTACTAAAGATGATCTCGGCAGGAGTGAAACTTTGAATAAGCTTATAAATATAATTTTCTGTTCCCTGCGCAGCATAAAATTCTCCTGTGCTGATATCCAGAAACGAAACGCCAATCAACTGCTTTGTAATATGAATCGATGCAAGAAAGTTATTATGCTTTTTCTCAAGAACATTATCGTTGAATGAAACACCGGGCGTTACCAATTCGGTTACTCCTCGTTTCACAATTCCTTTTACAGATTTGGGGTCTTCAAGCTGGTCGCAGATGGCAACCCGATGCCCTGCCCGAACAAGCTTGGGTAAATAATTATCGAGCGAATGATGTGGGAAACCTGCGAGCTCAATTTCAGAAGCCGATCCGCTGCCGCGTTTGGTTAACGTGATGTCGAGCACGCGTGCGGCTTTGATGGCATCTTCACCAAAGGTTTCATAAAAATCTCCCACGCGAAAAAGCAACAGCGCACCCGGATACTTTGCCTTTATGGCGTTGTATTGTTTCATTAACGGGGTATCCATTGCACCTGCTCCGGCCATAGTCGGCAAATATATTCAGGTTTCTGGATTTTGAGGTTTGTGCGTATTACTTTAGTGAACATGAGCACTCCTTCCCCTAACCGATCCGCCCTCTACACCGGAATTCTTGTAGCCAATATTGTTTCGCTTGCCATAGTCGGCTTGAGTAAGTTTTTGGTTGGTGATTCCAATAGTGGATTCGCAACTGTGCTTATCTGGTCTAACTTTATTCTGGTTCCTTTTCTAATGGGTATCATCTGTGCCTGGTTCTGGCGCAAGCTTACGATGCGTACGTGGGCATACATTGGCTGGTCGGCCGTAACTGTGCTTATCGCTATCCTGTGTTCTTTTGTTTTTATGAAAGAGGGAGTTATTTGTTTGCTCATCATTTCTCCGCTCATTCTGGCCTTTACGATAGCAGGTGTTTTCATCGGAAGAGCCATGTATCGTAAAAAAAATAACACGCTTAACTCAAGTGTCTTTGGAATTTTATTACTGTTGTTTACGGCAGATGTAGTTACTGACCATGAAGGAACCAACATGGTATCGGATGTCATGATTATCAATGCACCCGTAGAAAAAGTTTGGCCTTATGTAGTAGCGTACGATCCGATTACGCTTGATGAAGAATATTGGTTGTTTGAAATCGGTATGCCAAGCCCCGTTCAAAGCACCGTAGATGGTCATGCGGCAGGCGCTGGCCGGAAGTGCATCTTTTCAAACGGGTATGTGTTCGAAGAAAAGATGATTGTTTATAAACCCAATGATGAGTTAACCTTTGACATTATCGAGCAACCGCGCGACCCGGAAATTATGGGACACATTGATATTCTTCGCGGCCAATTTATTTTAAAAGATAATGGCGATGGCACAACCACACTCATTGGTAACTCGTGGTATAAGCTGTATGTTTTCCCGGGCTGGTATTTTAATCTTTGGTCAGAAAGTATTACGCGTAACGTTCACCTTCGCGTGATGGAGCACATTAAAATTCTGAGCGAGAAAGATGTTTAGGATTGTCACACAGTATTTCACGTGGCTGAAGTATATTCCGCTTATGCCGCATGTATTTGACGCACTGTTAAAAATCCAGTTGGTCATTTTCAATAGAACACTATTAGATAAGCTTGATGATATTGAAGAAACTGTTGAATCCTGGCCAAATGTTGCAATTTCTATGCATAAGTATGGTGGAACGCAGTTCAATCTCAACAATCGTGAAATCGGTCATTTGCATGGAAATGGGTTGCTCGATGTGCCGTTAAATCTGTCGTTGAAAGCTGAGCTTATGCATAAGTACCCGGTTCAGGATCATCACATGTTTGCAGCTTCTGGTTGGATAAGCTTTTGGATTAAAGATTCCAACGATAAAGACCTTGCCTTACAGATTCTTCAGAAAGCCTATATCTTTCAGCAAAGTCGTGAAGCGTTAACAACTTCTTGACAATCCTTTAGGAAACTATTAACACCGTTTCGTCTGCAAGACCGATAGCTTTGGTTTAAACCAACCTTATCCTTCATGAAACGATTTATTCTACTCTCAATTCTCACGGTCATTACCCTTACAGCAATTGCGCAAAAGGACCCAAAACTTTTAGGAATCTGCAAAGCAAAAGACTTAGAACAGGAACCTTACGCAACATGGTATAAGCCAGGCTATGAGGGGTATGCACCCACCGCTGATATTGTCGCCCAGCTCAAAAAAAACACGCCCGAAAAGTTTACATTAAAAATCGTTTTCGGTTCCTGGTGTGGCGACAGCAAACGTGAGCTTCCACGGATGATGAAGGTATTAAGCGCTGCTGGTTTTTCGGAAAAGAATATTCAATTGATTGGTGTTTATGATTCAATGGAGGTCTACAAGCAGGCTCCGAAACGTGAGGAAAAAACATTAAACATTTATCGCGTCCCAACATTCATCGTTTATCAAAAAGATAAAGAGATCGGAAGAATTGTAGAGTACCCTGTTGAATCACTCGAAAGGGATTTACTAAAAATTGTAAGCGGTCAACCCTATACCCATAATTATAAGAGTTACGCGCAGATCAATACCTGGTTAACCCAAGGGTTGCTGAGCGATGCAAACGTCAACCCACGCGGACTGGCACAGCAAATCCGGAATGATGTGGCCCGCGAAACTGATCTGAACAGTTGCGGCTATGTATTGCTGATGCGTAAGGATGTTAAAGAGGCGATCAGTGTTTTCAGAATAAACATTAACCTGTTTCCGCAATCACCTAATTGTTTTGATAGCCTGGGTGAGGCTTACCTCGCTGCCGGAATGAAAGACGAATCAAAAGCGTGCTATCAATATGTACTTGAGCTTGATCCGCAAAATGCAAATGCTAAAGCACAACTGGAGAAGATAAATTGAATCAGATAGTTTGCTTGCGGGAAATGTTGCTCGCCTGAAGCTTATCATTCATTTGATGAATGGTGTCATCAAGTTCTTTCATGGTCTGCGACAGCATGTCGCGGATCTTTTTTTCCTCGGCTGCATCAATCGGAAGATTCATGAGGTTAAGCAACCCGCGGATACGGCTCACAGGCGCACGCAAAACATGCGCATGAAAGAATGCGTAGTCCGTCAGGCGGCTGTTTTGTTCCAGCAACTCCAGCGTGCGTTCACGCACCCGGGTTTCCAGTTCGTTGTTGGTCAATTCAAGCTTCAACCGGGTTTCAGAAAGTTGCTTGTTTTGACCAACAATGGTTTCGTGCTGTTGCTGTTGTAAGGCGAAAAACTTTCCGTTAATCCGAAACACATAAATCAACACGAGATTAAAAAAAATCGTGAAGAAGAATGGATAGATGTGCAGCCTGAAAGAAGTTGTGTATTTTAAAACTGTCTCTGCCACTCCATCTGTGTCAAACCACGAAACAAATTCAAACGAGAATATGGTAATGAGCATGGAGAAGACAAGAAAGAAAACATAAACAGCTTTTTCCTTCCGGAAGGAAAACATGAGCAGCACCATGGTTGAAGAAACAATTCCAAACATAGGATGAAGAAAATATCCATACACCGATACTTGCCGCCACATTGGGAACGCAGTGATCAGCAGTGTCCACGTGAGGAAAAAGATTAAGCGTGCTGCAAGAAAATAACGGAGATGGTTCAATAAAATTCCTCCGATCGTAACTGCGAATAATACAATTGGAATGGCAGCCCGGAAAGAAGGAATGCCCTGAGCCCAATACGCACTGGCATTCAGACTTAAGATGATCAGCATGATGATCGAGATTGTAATGAATACAACGTTCGAGGAAATCACGCGGGTGCGTAAGTCCTGATCAAGCGTATCGCTTACGCCAACATTAAAAAGATTCTTTACTTTCACCTTAGTGTGGGGACAGGTGCTTTAAACGGGCTGCAAAAGTGAACAAAGCAGTGAACAATACGAAATCGGGTAAAAGATTATTCGTCTGCGTGTAATTCTGAGTATCAATCTGTTACCAATAAACAAAAGGTCATTTATGAAAACGTTTCTAAGAAATTCGGGGGTAAGAGTTCTTCTTGCAATTATATTCTTTTCGGGCACGCTTCACGCGCAGGAAAAAAAATCAGAAAAATCTTTACTCTGGAAAATATCCGGCAACGGTTTAAAGGAATCATCTTATCTTTTTGGAACCTATCATTTGTTAGGGGATAAATTTTTAGCCGAAGTGCCGGAAACACAGCAACCGTTTGCGAAAGCGAAAGGTGTTGTGGTCGAGCTTGTACTTGATTCATCGAAGATGATGAGCATCATGATGTCGAAAGGCCTTATGCTGGATAAGAAAATCTCAACCCTTTTATCGCCTGAAGATTTTACGCTTGTTGACTCTGCGCTACAAGCTCTGTCAGGTTATAACCTGACAACATTTGACATGTTTAAGCCTGCGCAGATTTCGCTGATGATCGGATTATTCCAGGCACAAACGCTGAATGCGGAACGACTCAAAAAATATAGTGGAGTTCCGCTTGATGTTCACTTCGCAAGCGTTGCTAAAAAAGATGGTAAACCGGTTACTCCGCTTGAAACCATGGAGCAACAATTTGAAATGCTGTACAATCATTTTACAGTGGAAGAACAAGCAACGCAGCTTGTGGAGGTTGTGAAGCAAAGTGATCTTTCAGCAAAAACTGCAACCGAAATGGTTGACTATTATTTTCAGAAAGATATTGATGCATTAGCACGAATGATGGAATCCTTACCCGAAGATATGACCGGCAATATGGATTACATGTTAAAGGATCGAAACGTAAGCTGGGCTCAAACTTTGCCCGAGCTTATGAAATCAGGCTCACAATTTATTGCTGTAGGTGCAGGTCACTTACCGGGACCGGATGGATTAATTGCATTACTGGAAAAACAAGGTTATTCCGTTACGGCCGTTACGAAATGAAAAAATTAAAGCTCGAAGAACTCGGTCGCATTTCGGTTGATGAATTTAAAGATGCCGAAAAGCTACCTGTTTGCATTCTGCTTGATAATGTGCGCAGTCTGCACAACGTTGGCTCAGCCTTCCGGACAGCCGATGCCTTTCGGATTGAAAAGATTTACTTAACCGGAATTACAGGCACACCTCCACACCGCGAAATTCAAAAATCCGCCTTAGGTGCAACCGAGTCGGTCGTGTGGGAATACGCTGAACGTTCAGCAGAAGCAATTCAAAAGATTAAATCTTCGGGATACGAGATTATTATTATAGAACAAACTACTACAAGTAATCCCGTTCAGGAATTCATTCCCGTTCCCGGGAAAAAGTATTGCCTTGTATTTGGTAATGAAGTTGATGGCGTAAGCGATGATGTTATCGCACTCGGTGATCAGGCGCTTGAAATCCCACAAACCGGAACTAAGCATTCATTGAATATTTCGGTTTGTCTTGGGATTGTTGCCTGGGAATTTTTCAGAAAGATTTCAGTTAATGGTTAATCGTTATCAGTTAATAGCCAGCGTTTACGATTAACTGATAACGATTAACTCATTACTTCTTCGTTGTTTCCATCGGTAGATTTTCGAGCCGACTCCATTCCTGCAATGAGCCATCATAGAGCTTCACGTCATAACCGAGTATTCTGCCTGCAACGTATACTACACTTGCAGTTTGCCCGATAAAACAATACGTTACGAGTTCTTTATCCTTCGATGCAATAGGTATAAAATATTTTTCAAGCTCGGCTTCAGGCTTAATCATGTTGGAAGCATCTATTAGTTCCGTGTAGGGAATGTTTCCGGCCCCGGTAATATGACCATCGCGTGGATTGCCTGTCGGTTCGCCATCGTAGAAGCGTTGCATTCTTGCGTCAACAACTTTACCCTTTTCAGAGTCGAGTGTTTTAAGTACATATTCTTTATCAACCAATAAATTCCCTGGCGTGAGTTTTACATTTCCCTTTTTGACTACTGCAACCTCAGCCGTTACCGGATAGCCTTCTTTTTTCCACGCATCCAAACCACCGTTTAGTAATGAGACCTTCCCGCGAAAGCCAAGATGTTCTAGCGTTAAGAACATGCGCGCTGCAGCAGGCACTTCATTGCGCACATAATAAATAACAACATGTGAATTATTCGTAATGCCGTATGAATTCAGCAGTTCAGTTGCTTTTTTTGGATCGGGGGCATTGTACGCGCCATACGGTGAATTCGGTGCCAGCCACTCCGGCCATAGAAATCCTGCGCCTGCAATATGTGTTTGATCATATTCATATTTCATGAAGCTGACCTGGAGCACTACTAACGTTGGATCAGCCTTGTGCTCATTCAACCATCGTGCTGTTACCAAGATAGGCTGCTGCGCAGCTGAAGAGGCTGAGATCAGTGCGAACAGGATAAAAGATAAAATCGTCTTCATAATCAGGGGATTTAGGATTTTTGTTTAACGGATTTCAGTCAATACGTGTTGCTCATCTTAAGTCAAATGTGCCAATCGGTAAGATAGTGCTCAGAATGGTTCTATCTGTTGGTACACAATAACTTTGTATTTTGCTGCCGATGAAAGCGGCCACGGTAAACGAAATTAAGAAGAAGCTAAAAACACTCGATGAAGAAGCCTTGCAGGAACTTTGCATGCGTCTTGTGAAATACAAGAAAGAAAATAAAGAGCTGTTAACGTATCTCTTGTACGAAGCAGACAATGAACAATCCTACATTTCAGCGATCAAGGAAGATTTGGATGAACTATTTGCCGCATTGCCTTCCCGAAATAATCTCTATTATGTAAAAAAGAGTCTGCGAAAAATCTTGCGTTTTGCGAACAAGCAAATCAAGTACTCGGGCATTAAACAAACTGAACTGGAACTTCGGATTTATTTCTGTACGAGAATTATAGAAGAAAAAATTCCCTTACGGGAAGGAACAGTTTTATATAATCTGTACCAGCAACAGTTAAAAAAGATTTATGCAATTGTTGTGAAGCTTCCGGAGGATCTCCAACTTGACTATCAACGTGAAATCACCCTCATCGATCGTTAACGCATGGAACAACTAAACAATCCGTTACACGGTAAAACACTTGAGACGATTCTAACGCACCTGGTAGATCAATACGGCTGGGATGAATTAGCGGAGCGCATTCCGGTGAATTGCTTCATGAATAATCCAAGCATTAAATCATCGCTTACGTTTTTCCGCAAAACCCCCTGGGCGAGAAAGAAAGTAGAAGAACTTTACCTCGATTCACTTCGCTAATTACAACAGAAACCGATACGTATATTTAATCAAGAAAATATTGTGTGCCTGTTGCGTAAAGTCAAAGTTCATACGCGATTTCACAGAGCCGCGTTCGGAATAGAAAGCGCCATTCATTTCCTGCGTCCATACCAAAAATAGCGTTGACCCCGGAATATATTCCCAACGAACAACCATATTAGAACGAAACTGACTGAAATTGAAGTTCGGATTATCAAACGCATAGTTTACTGACCCGCTGTTATCTTCATCAACTTCGTACGTACCGCCTACCAATACAGGACTTATCTTTGCGAACCGGCTTTCATAGCGGTAAGCATCGCTATCGGTTATATATTTGAAATCTTTATAGGTACCCGATGTTCCGAAAAGCTGACCGTAATACTGTACGGAAAGATTAGGTGTAACCATGTACGTTATGCGTGTCGAGATGCGCGCCACATGTTGTTCAAGTTCGCCCATAATGTAACGGTTTTGTCCGCTATTATCAGCTGTCTCAACGTATTGAAGTTCCGTGTGATTCTTCGAATAACTTGGTGACACAGCAATGTTCAATGCATTGGTTGGTCGATATACCAGCTCAAGCTCTACTCCACCATTTTTTGCGTAATTATTAAATCCGCTTGCCCATTCAAAATAGGAATTGATGCTGAGTTTTTTTCTTCTGTCAGATTCAACATAGGCCCAGTAGTTCATATTCCCGGGATATAACATCTGTGGCCCACCTCTCAAATCAGCATTAGATGCTTCTTTAACCGTATAAGTAGTTCCAGCGCCTGTGCCCCAGAAGTTTTTAAACTCAGCATGCGCATTAACATTGTAGTTTTGATCCGTAATACGCCCGTCAAAATCCATTTCCAGGTATTGATTAAAGTTGTAGCGCTGGGCGCGAAGATTACGAACCAACTTAAACTTTCGATATCCAAGCCACATCCACTGCGACATTTTATCGGTTTGATTTAAAAAACCAATATCATTCAGTTCAAGTTCGGGTGACGACCAACTGTAGCCAAGATCAAAAACAAAATCTCCGTTGCGTTTTCCGAACATGATATTTCCACCAGTTCCCGTAAGTGATCTTCGGGTTGAGTCAACATCTGCATGATGATTATCAGGACGCTGAAAATACCGCTCGGAAGAAGTTTGTGTTGTGAGAATAGCTTCCTGACTTCCCTTTACATAACTCATTAACGTTTTCGCACTTATATAATACGTCCGGTCTTTCCAGTTATGTACCAAATCCAATCCTCCGCTATAGGCTTCTGAATGCAACCAGTTTAAATTTTCAGAATCAATTTTCCGATTGGTTGCCGTGAACATTCCACCAATCAGTGTATTCCCTTTGTGGATATCCTGTTGCGCACGCATTACGAAGTAATTAGTTAACGGCTCCACTGTTTCTTTGTGACGCGTTTCGAGACTGTCTACTTCAGCTTTCTCGGCTGCCGTTACGGACTCCAATATTCCCCACGAAAAACCATTTTTATTTTTACCGGTAAGTTTGGCTGCACCAAGAATCATTGTGCGAGCATCTGATCGCACGTATTCATTTACACCGTCTTCACCATGACGGTCCGTATTAACCCAGCCTTGTGGATTTCTACCAATGCGTCTTGAATAAAAAAGATTATTGTCGCTATCATTCGATGTTGGAAAGTTGAGGGTATTGTTTCCCTCAATAAAGAATGGCCTGCGTTCCTGAAAAAATAATTCAAACGCGGAAAGATTCACTTGCGAAGGATCGGCTTCCACTTGTCCGAAATCCGGGTTAACGGTTAAGTCTAACGTTATATCACTCGTGATCCCGATTTTTGCATCAAGTCCTACCGCTACGTTCGAGGACTTACCGGTCATGAAGGGATTATCTTTTTCCTTTTCAAAGCGTTCAGTTTTTGCAACAACGTACGGTTGTACTTCAAACTGCTTTTGCGGTTTGATTCCCTTAATCCCCTGCAACTCACCAAACATATGTACCCATCCGTTCGCAGTAGGCGGAATAAACTGCCAGTGCGAACGCTCCTGATTTCTAAAAAAATATCGCATAAACTGAATGCCCCAAACATGTTCGAGCTTGTCAGCGAAACGCAACTGGCTTAATGGGATTCTGAATTCAGCCACCCAACCCAGGCTATCGATGCTTGTTTCGAGATACCAGATCGGATCCCAGTTCGCATCCCAGTCATCACCGTTGTTCGAAACATATTCATCGCCTTTCACTCCCGATACCGATGCGGAAAAGGAAAATGCAGTTCGCTTATCGTAATAGCTGTCAATGTTAACCTCTACAAAATCTCCATCGAAACCATCTCTGCGTGACATGCGCCTGACAATCTTTGACGGATCAGGATCAAAAGACCGTACCAGTATATAAAGATTCTTTGCATCGTACAGTACTTTGAAAATGGTTTGTGCGGATGGCGCTGCGCCTGCATCGGGTTCGCGTTGACGGAAATCATTACCACCCCAGAGCACTTGCTCCCAGGCAGGATCGTTTGTCAGGCCGTCAATTTTTGGAGGCTCACCTTGTAAAAAGGCAGTTGTATAAACTTTGGTAGAATCAAGCTTGGCTTTGAGTGAATCAGTCTGTGCTTCTGCTTCAAAGGCGTAGCAACAACCGATTAGGTAGGGGATCAGGCTTAGGCGTTTCATTGCGGATTGACTTACGTCAAAACTTTGGGGTTTCGGAGATAGTTACGGTTAACTCAATATAAAGATGCAGTTCCTACACAAATGGCTGCATTTTCTTGTTAACAGTTTGTTATTTCTGGCTGAACACTTTTTTCAGAAGCTCGGTTGTTCGGGCTCCGGGGTTCTCACGGATGTTCTTCTCCTCCTTCGCAATCATCACAAATAGTCCGTCAGTAGCTTTATCAGTTGCGTACGCATCCAGATCAGGATTCACCTTCTTTACCAACGGCACTTTATTATACGCAGTGATTAACTCTTTGTAATATTTTGTCGCGTTCACTTTATCGAGC
The DNA here is from genome assembly GCA_965227265.1 of Cyclobacteriaceae bacterium. GTDB lineage: Bacteria > Bacteroidota > Bacteroidia > Cytophagales > Cyclobacteriaceae > UBA2336. The sequence goes on from OZ245738.1 coordinate 3,299,790, forward strand.
GAAGCTTTAATAACCGGTTTGAATTTTTCTTTCAGTTGGCTTGAAGTTGTCTTGTTCAGATATTTTGTGGCTGCATCATTCTCGCCTTTTAAAATTGACCATGCATCCTGAATGGTCATTTGCTTGATCGCTGAAACAAAGATTGGTTTGGCTTCTTTGGCAGCATCTTCGGCAGCCCGATTCAGGGATAGAATAAACTTATCTACCTGATCATTCATGCCCATCTTGCGGAGCGTGGATTCTACTTGTTTAACTTCAGTCGGGAACGGAATTTTTATCTCGGGATTTTTAAAGAAACCGTCTTCTTTTGAAACTGCATCTGATCCTTTGGATACACCTTTCGTAAGCGCTTCCTTTAATCCGGAAGCGACTTCTTCAGTCGAAAGCTTGCCACCTGTAACTTTATCCTTTAGTTTTTTAAGATCAATCTGTGCAAACGAGGGTGCAGAGACAAGAACAAGTAGCAGCAAAGCCAGGTATTTCATTTGGAGTTGGATCAGTTTATAAACGTCAGAAAGCAACGTTAAATATATCATCGTTTAACTTTCTTTTTCCGGGCGGAGCCCTATGGCGACAGTACTTTACTCGTTACGTAATGTATCGCTCGGATTAACAATTGCAGCTTTTAACGCCTGATAGGCTATCGATAAAAATGCAATCGCCATGATCAATACACCGGCTCCCAGGTAAACCAACAGACTGACTTCAACTTTATACGCAAACTCATTCAGCCATTGATTCACCGCATACCACGCTATTGGCACAACAATAATAAACGCAATGATCACCAGCTTGGAGAAATCTTTTGATAACAGCATTACAATACTCGATATGGAAGCACCTAAAACTTTTCGCACGCCAATTTCTTTCTTGCGTTGTTCCGTCATGAACGCAGTAAGTCCTAACAATCCCAGGCAGGCAATTAAAATTGCCAGTACCGAAAATGCGGTCAATAGAATGCCGGTGTTTTGATCTGTTTTATATTGCTGTGCAATTGTATCATCCACAAATTCGTAGGTAAATGGGTAGTCTGGAACAATTTTCTTCCATTCATCTTCAACAATGGCTAGGCCTGACTTAAGATCACCCGAATTAAATTTAATTGACATACACCACAGGCTTCTCGGATCGTGACGAAGCACGAGTGGATCAATTTTTTGATGCAGTGAACGATAATGAAAATCTTTAACCACCCCTACGATCTTTCCGGGTTTATGGCCATCGGTAACCTGGATAATTGTCCCGATCGGGTTCTCAAGCATTAACTCCTGTACAGCAGTTTCATTTACGAGATAGGCTTCGGAGGAGTCAGTAGAGAATTCGCTGGAGATATTCCTTCCGTCCACAATCTCTAATCCGAAAGTTTTCACATAATCAAAATCAATGATCATGGTATTCATACTTTGATTTTCTATTTTTTGTCCTGGTAACGTATATCCCCAGGTCGAACTGCTCATACCCGGAGTTCCGTTTGAAAACGTTGCAGATTTTATAGCATTATGTTTCAGCAGATTTTGACGAAATGTTTCCTTCTTATTTGAAAGCTCCGTAGGCGGAGAAAAATAGATAATGCTTTCCTGGTTGAACCCGAGATCAGTATCGCGTATATAATTCATTTGCGTGTACACAACAAATGTGGCAATCATCAGGAAGATGGCCACACTGAATTGCAGTACTGTTAATACTTTCCTGAGTCCGGCATTTCCGCCACGGCCCGTTTCACCTTTCAATACTTTCGCGGGATTAAAGGCACTTAAATAAAAAGCCGGATAGCTTCCGGCCAACACACCGGTTACCAATCCTGCCAGAATAAAAATCCATACAAAACTATTACGTGTAAAATACTCCACCCGCAACTGCTGACCTACCAACGAATTAAATATCGGCACCATCAACTCCAACAGCACAATGCCAAGCATCAAGGAGATGCAGACCATAATTAATGTCTCACCTAAAAATTGTTTGATCAACTGATGCCGAAATGCGCCCATGACTTTTCGCATGCCGACTTCTTTCGCACGCTTAATAGCTCTGGCGGTCGACAAGTTCATAAAATTGAAACAGGCAATTAACAGGATCAGTAAAGCAACCGCTGTAAAAATGTACACATAGTTTTTGTCACCGTTGGCAACATCAAAGCGGATTCCTTTCGTAAAATGTATTTCGGATAGTGGCTGAAGCCAATCTCCCGTAACGTTCGGATCAAATTTTTCACCGCGGGCTTCCGTAAATTTTTTATCCATCTGCTTTGCAAGCTTCGTTGGATCACTTGCATTTGGAATATAAAAGTACACTGAATGGTTCCAGGCATTAAGGTTTTCCAACAACTGGTTAACAGGTACGTTATACTTTTTTGCAAAAATCTTGCTTATTGTTTCAAATGTTATTACGTAGGTAAATTGTAAATGTGAATTAGCCGGAACATCCTCAAACACGCCCGTAATCTCAAAATCAAATTCATTATCAAAGCGAATGGTTTTTCCAACAGCATCGCCTTGCGGGAAATATCTCTCAGCAACCGATTTTGCGATTGCAATTGTGAACGGTCTATCTAAAACAGTTTTCGCATCACCTTGCACAATTGGGAATGTAAACATGCGGAAGAAACCGGCATCGGCCATCACCAGGGGTTTCGCATCAAGCGATTGTTTGCCAAACATCAGCAAGGGTCGCGAATCAATTTCACCATAACGCGAGAACTCTTTTACCTCGTTAAAATTATTACCAATAAGCGGAGCCATGCCGGGTGGCAAATTCACCTGCATGCGCATCTGTTCATCGCGCTCAAAGCGGGCAACGTATCGGTATAACGATTCTTTATTATCATGAAAATTTTCAAAGCTCGTTTCAAACTGGATGTATAAGGTTACCAGCAGGCAACAGGCAAGGCCGACAGCAAGGCCGAAAACATTAATGGAAGTATAGCCGAGATTTTTGGAAAGATTACGGACCGCGATCAGCAGATAGTTCTTAAACATAAGCCTGTTTTAACTCCTTAAAGATGCTAAAATGTATAAAAGGTTGCGTTCCTATGACCATCTAAAATCCAAAATTATTGCACCTTTGTAGTTCGTATGTCCGACCGTTACACCCAGCGCGGGGTATCCGCCAGCAAAGAAGATGTTCACCAGGCAATCAGCAAGCTTGACAAAGGACTCTACCCAAAAGCCTTCTGCAAAATTGTAGAGGATTACCTTGGCAACGATTCAAAGTATTGCACCGTAATGCATGCCGATGGTGCCGGCACAAAATCGTCATTAGCCTATCTCTATTGGAAAGAAACGGGTGATCTTTCCGTATGGAAAGGCATTGCCCAGGATGCCATCATCATGAACATTGATGATTTACTATGCGTAGGCGCAACGGACAATATTCTTTTATCCTCTACGATTGGAAGAAATAAAAACCTGATTCCGGGAGAAGTGATCTCAGCCATCATTAGCGGAACAGAAGAAGTATTGGCCATGCTGCGTAAACACGGACTCAATATTATCAGCACCGGAGGTGAAACTGCTGATGTTGGCGATCTGGTTCGGACGATTATTGTTGACAGTACCGTTACCGCACGTATAAAACGTAATGATGTAATTGACAATGCAAACATTCAGGCCGATGATGTGATTGTTGGATTGGCTTCGTATGGCAAAGCTTCGTATGAAGATTCCTATAACGGAGGCATGGGCAGCAATGGACTTACTTCTGCCCGGCACGATGTTTTTGCAAATGAATACGCAGCGAAATATCCGGAGTCATTTGATAATAATGTCCCTGCGGATTTAGTGTACAGCGGAAAGTATAAACTAACCGATACAATCCCAGGTGTTGATATAAATGTTGGCAAGTTGGTGCTATCGCCTACCCGCACATACGCGCCTGTGCTTATCGAAGTATTTAAAAATTTGCGTACGCATATTCATGGATTAGTGCATTGCAGTGGTGGCGCACAAACCAAAGTACTTCACTTCATTGATAATCTTCATGTAATTAAAGACAACCTGTTTGATACTCCACCTTTGTTCAACTTGATCCAGGAAGCCAGCAGTACAGATTGGAAAGAGATGTACAAGGTTTTCAACATGGGTCATCGGATGGAAGTTTATCTTCCGGAAGAGCACGCTCAAAAAGTAATCGACATCTCAACACGTTTTAATATCGAAGCAAAAGTTATCGGTCGCGTTGAAAGCTTCAGCAAAAAGCAGGTTACCCTGAAAAGTAAGCACGGAGAATTTGTTTATTGAGTTTAAGGTAATCTTCACGCTCGTTTATCAAATATTGTTCGCGTCTACTTAAAGCTACTTTGCGTTCACACGCTTTCTTAGTAGTTTCCTTTTTTAAATGAAACGAATGAAACATCTTATCCTCCCTGTGTTTCTTGTGTGTGCAACTGTTTGCGCTGCGCAGAAGAATAAAAAAGAAACTTCACTAATAGTTAGCACTTCACCTATTCAATCGAAAGTAGCGGGCCTGAAACATTCTCCCGGTTACTTCGATTTTTATTATGATGAGAAGCAGGACAAAATATTTCTCGTTATCGACAAGTTTGAAACTGAGTTCTTATATATAGTTTCTCTTCCTGCAGGTGTTGGTTCAAATGACATCGGTCTGGACCGTGGACAAATCGGTGCAGATCGCCTTGTAAAGTTTGTTCGTAGCGGCCCGAAAGTTCTGTTAGTTCAGCCTAATTATCGCTTTCGTGCAATAACGGATAACGCAGATGAACGAAACGCTGTTGAGCTTGCCTTTGCCAAATCCGTATTGTGGGGATTCAGCGTTATAGCCGAAGAAAATAATAAGGTTTTAGTTGAGGCTACTGATTTCTATTTGCAGGATGCACATGATGTTGCCGGAACATTACGCAGTCAAGAGCATGGAAGTTATTCGTTGAACGAGTCACGTTCTGCTTTCTATTTGCCCCGCACAAAAAACTTTCCTCAAAATACTGAAGTTGAAGTTACACTCACCTTTACCGGTCAGGCAACTGGAGGCTATATTCGCAGCGTAGCACCAACACCCAACAGTGTTACCGTACGCGAACACCATTCATTTGTTCAATTACCCGATAATAAATATGTTCCGCGAAAGTTCGATCCTCGTGCTGGTTACTACGAGCTCTCTTATTATGACTACGCAACGCCTATTTCTGAACCCATTGAAAAACTCTTGATCTGCCGGCACCGGCTAGAGAAAAAAGATCCAACGGCTGCAATCAGTGAACCGGTAAAGCCAATCGTATATTATCTTGATCGCGGTACGCCCGAACCTATTCGTTCGGCATTACTCGATGGCGCACGTTGGTGGAATCAGGCTTTCGAAGCAATTGGCTATAAAGATGCGTGGCGCGTAGAAATGCTTCCGGAAGATGCCGACCCCATGGATGCACGGTACAATGTTATTCAATGGGTACATCGCTCAACTCGTGGTTGGTCGTACGGAGTGTCTATCACCGATCCGAGAACCGGTGAAATTATTAAAGGACATGTAACGCTTGGTTCCTTACGCGTACGACAAGATTTTATGATCGCTGAAGGACTGCTTGCACCGTATGAAGATGGCAATACAGTTCCTAAAGAAATGCAGGAGATGGCGCTAGCAAGATTAAGACAACTTTCCGCCCATGAAGTTGGACATACCATTGGTCTCGCACACAGTTATGCCTCAAGTACAGAAGGCCGCGCTTCGGTAATGGATTATCCGCATCCACTGGCAACACTTGTAAATGGAAAAATAGATCTCAGTCAGGCATATGATAATAAGATTGGGGCCTGGGATAAAGTAGCCGTTGCATACGGATACCAGGATTTTCCTGACGGCACGAATGAAGCTGTTGCACTCGAAAAAACTATTCAGGATGGATTTAAATCCGGGCTGACTTTTTTATCTGATCAGGATGCACGCCCGTCAGGTGGTGCTCATCCATATGCGCATCTATGGGATAACGGTAAAGATGCAGCCGATGAACTGAATCGTGTGATGCAAATTCGGGCATTGGCCATTAAGAATTTTGGTGAGAAAAATATTCGAACCGGTCGGCCGCTCGCGTTGCTGGAAGAAGTTTTGGTACCAATGTATTATTTCTATCGTTATCAGGCTGATGCCACCGCCAAATTAATTGGCGGACAAAATTACCGGTACGCATTACGAGGCGATGGACAATTCTCTACCGAGCCAGTAACAGCTTCGCAACAACTTAAAGCGCTTGATGCTATGTTGGCTGTAACGGCACCTCAATCGTTAAAGCTTCCTGAAAATCTGATTAAAATGATACCCCCTCATCCCATGGGATTTTATCGTAACCGAGAAGTAGTGCGAACACGAACTGATCTTGTCTTCGATCCCATGGCAATGGCTGAAAGCGCTTCGGATATGATTTTCACTTCCATACTTAATCCTGCACGCGCTACGCGATTGGTCCAGCAACATGCCATTGATTCAAACCAACCTTCCTTAGAAAGTGTTATTGATAAAATGGTGGTTGCTAAAATTAAAGCGACAGCATTGATCGGCTATGAAGGTCAATTGCAAATGATCGCAAACCATGCGTTAATCAACAACCTGGTCAAGCTGACACTGAATAATGATGCATCCGCTCAGGCACGTGCAGTAGCGCTGCTCAAAATCGATCAGGTCAAAAATTGGTTAACCGAAAAACAGAAAACAGTTTTGCCGGAAGAATGGCGAGCGCATTATGCTTTTGAAGCGATGCTTATAAACCAGTTCAGGGATAATCCTAAACAATACGAAGCTGAAAATCTTGTTCAACCACCACCCGGCCAACCGATCGGGCAGGAGGACGAAAATTTTTGCGGTCACCGATAGTGGTTTTGGAGTATCTGATCATCCCAAAACCGAACACTGTGTAGTGTAACCGAACATATTCCGCTAGTAAAACAGGCTGAAAATACCCTATTTTGGGTTGGTACGCATTTCGTACTACTTGTGTAAATCTGTTCGCCATGCTGAAGTATTATGCCGTATTGTTTGTGAGAAACCTCCGCAGGCAAAAGCTTTTCTCACTCATCAATTTATTGGGATTGACAGTAAGCATCGCAAGCACATTGCTAATCTATCTTTATGTTCAGCACGAATTCAGTTATGACAATTTCCATCCGAACAGCGACCGGTTATACCGGGTAAATCAAACTTTTATTTGGGCTGAGAATGATAATAGCCAGTTTTCACGAACCGGTCCGGGTGTCGCCAATGCATTAAAAGAAGAATTGCCGGAAGTAGAATTGGTAACAAGTCTGCATACACCGGGCAACTTCATCATCTCCTATACAAAACCTACCAAAGAAGTTGTTGCATTCGAAGAGGATAAAATCTTTGCAGCCGACACAAATTTTTTTAAGGTATTTAACTTTCCGCTGATTCAGGGCGATGCCTCCTCTGCCTTTACGCAAGCCAACACCATGGTGATGACAGAATCAACCGCGAAACGGTATTTCGGAAATGAGAATCCGATTGGTAAACTGGTGCGGTTAGGCGGGCTGAATGGCAGCAATCAACAAACGTATGAAGTTACCGGGGTAACAAAAGATACACCCAACAATTCAACGATTGAATACGATATCCTGCTTTCGATGAAAGGTTTTCCGGTTGATCGGTTATACTGGAGTTGGATCTGGACGCAGCTTGAAACGTTTGTTGTGCTGAACGATAAATCCGACATCAATGCAGTTCGTGAAAAGCTTGCGGTAATTCCTAAGAAGCGGGCTGAAGAAACATTGCAACGCGTCATGAACATGTCGTACGACCAATACATTGCCTCCGGTAAAAAATGGGAATTGTTCTTACAGCCCATTAAAAGTCTCCACCTTCCGGAAGAAGCCGTTATTGGTTCCTTCCCGGATACCGGCAACATCAAAATCATTTATTCTTTTATTGGAGCTGCAATTTTCATTGTGTTGTTATCGTGCATCAATTTCATGAACCTCTCCACTGCACAATTTACCCGAAGAATTAAAGAAGCCAGCGTTCGGAAAATTCTCGGGCTTAGTAAAAAGGAGCTTGGTCTTAACTATTTCTTTGAAGCATTAATGTTTTGTCTCATCGCGTTGGTTCTTGCGCTCGGATTCACACAATTACTGTTACCGGGCTTCAATGCCATCACCGGTAAAGCGTTGCATTTAAATCTATTTGAAAGTATCACATTACCCGCTATCCTTGGCGGATTGGTTGTACTAATGGCTCTATTCTCTGGAAGCTATCCCGCCATTTTCCTGAGTTCATTTAATCCGGCTGAAGCCATTAAAGGAAAATTAAAAGGCAGTCGCGGTGGCAAATCATTTCGCGATGGATTAGTTGTTTTTCAATTCAGCGTATCGATCATTCTCATGATCTGCACTGCGGTTGTTTTTCAACAATTGAATTATGTAGCTGAGAAAGATCTTGGATTCAATAAAGAAAACCTGGTCGTTGTGGACCATGCGGAAGCTGTTAAAAATGCAGAAAGTTTAACTGCTGCTGCATTGAATATTCCGGGTGCTGTGCAAGCTTCGTTGTGTAGTTCGGCTCCGCCATCTGTTTTTGGCGGTGACTCCTTTACAGCCGAAGGTGAGAGTGATTTAAACTTTCCGCTTAATTATACTTCGGCCGATGAAAATTATGTTTCTGCACTTGGATTAAAGTTAAAAATCGGTCGAAACTTTTTGATTAATAACCCGGGCGATTCTATGCGTGTGATTCTGAATGAATCTGCTATTAAGAAGATCGGCTGGGCAATGGATGAATCCGTGATCGGCAAGAAAATTAAGTATCCGGGTGGTGACTTTACGTTCGAAGTAATCGGTGTTGTGGCTGACTTTAATTACTGGACAATTGCTATGCCGATTGAGCCCATGGCAATCTTCCATATTAAAAATCCGCATGTTAATGGTGGCGCAAAACAGTACCTGGTAATCAAAGTTGCCGCACAAAGCAGTGCCGACTGGACAACTACATTTGCTTCATTAGGTACGCTGTGGAAACAGTATGCAGGCGATTCACCTTTTCAATATTCGTTTGTAGATGATTCTTTTGCAGAAACATTTTCTACTCAAAAGCAATTTGGTCAGGTGTTAACGGTAATGGCCGTGCTTGCTATAATGATTGCAGCGTTAGGCTTGCTGGGTATGATTATCTATGCGTTAGAGCAGCGCACAAAAGAAATCGGCATCCGTAAAGTTTCTGGTGCATCCGTGTCGGCTATATTTCTATTGATCTCAAAGGGTTATACGAAACTGATTATCATTGCCTTCGTGATAGGTGCCCCGGTTTCGTATTTTATGATGAACCTTTGGCTAAAAGATTTCGCGTATAAGATCACTCCTTCAATTTTTATTTTTGCTCTCGCAGGATTAAGTACATTGATCGTAGCAATTTTAATTACAAGTTATCATTCCATTAAAGCAGCACGTACTAATCCGGTAGATGTACTAAGAGACGAGTAGCTATTTAGAGGGAAGGTTCAGGTTAAGCCATTCTTGGGGTGAAGTTGCTTCGCGTTCAACCACAACCTGCTTTTCAATTTTCTGCTGTGCGTTGCGAATAGATTTGGTGATCATATTCGAGCCAATGACTTCATCCTCATTCATCCCAAGCTTCTTCATTAGCTCGATTGTTCTCGCTCCGCCAAACCACATGAAAAAAGGTTCATCCAGGGAAGACAGCACCGGAACTTCTTTCAGGTTGAGCACTTTAAAAAGCGCTGACTCCTTCGGGCTTAACGGATGATGTTCAGCAAACACAATCATTCTGTCTTGAAAGGAAAGGGACGTTGCCCGATCAGCAAGTACAAGTTGCTCTTCATTTAAAATCTCCTTAAGCATATTATAGGTTTCTTCAAACCAGCAAATAAAAACGCACTTAGTATTTAAGGAAGCCATGGCTGCACAGGCTTTAAATTTAGCGTTGGCCGACATCCACACTTTATCGATGATTTTTATTTCAGGTTCGCGGGACTGAAACAACGCTTGTAAAGTTTTAAACATAGTGCACTAAAATAGTTATAAAGCTGCTGTTCATTCACTATTTTTAATAGGTTTGTAGCCTATGAAGGCGCTTTACATCCTCATGTTAACCCTTGTGCTTGGGTTCGGAGCACAGGCCCAAATAAGAACTCTTTACTATTCGAAACAGTGGGAGATTGTACCTAAAGAGGAAGCCTTTTATTACCGCATATGTGTGCTTGATAGCCCTCGTGGAAATAGCCTTAGTAACGGGCGATGGTTTACAGGAAACGTAAAAGACTACACAAACGATGGGAAACTTGTAATGACTGGATCGTATACGATTGGAGGTCTACGAACTGGAGAGTTTATTTTTTACTATCCATCCGGACAGATTCAAGCACAGGGAAAATTTATTAATGGGCTTCGTAATGGTATTTGGGAATATTTTTACGAAAATGGAAACCTTGAACGTGAAGTAAGGTTTACCGATACCAATTTCGAACCTGTTTCTGCATATGATTCTTCTGGCATAACGTTGATTAAAGATGGTACCGGGCGATGGCATTATGAGTACGATTGGTACGGTGAGCCCTATCTTTTTATAATTGATGGCAATTTCCAAGATGGGAAAATGGAAGGCGTTTGGACATGCAGTTTAAGCAATGGACAACTTTTATACAGGGAGGTCTATAAAAAAAATAAATTTAAAGATGGTATTATTATCGTTAGTGAGAAACAAAAACCATTGCAACAGCCTTTTAATAATAAATTTAGTTTGTCCTACAAATTTCAATTAACGGAACAGTTTGTCTATAGAAATTCCACTAAAAGAGAACATTATCCATTCCTTCCATTCTTGCCGGATCCTTCAAAGTTGCACGATGCTAACACAGAACCTAAACGCGACTTCATCAAGCAGGATACAACTACTAATGACAATGTAATTTTTTATGTAGTGGAGCAGCCAGCAGAATTTCCGGGAGGAAATCGTAAATTGATGGAGTTCATTACAAAAAATCTGACCTATCCACCAGCTGCAAAAAACATGGGTGTTGAGGGAAAGGTGTTCGTAAAATTTATTGTTGACAAGGACGGTTCAATTTCTAATATTGAAATTGTTAAGGGAGTAAATGAAGATCTTGACAACGAAGCCATACGTCTTGTAAAGAAATTTCCTAAATGGTCGCCTGGTATGCAAAATGGCAAAGCTGTCAAATCTCAATTTGTGTTTCCGCTTTATTTCAGACTTGGACAATAATTACTATTATACCTTATCAATCATAAATTCTTTAATCTTTAATCTAATGGCACAAACCAAACTTGGCGAACAGCCCGCTAATACAAACGGCAGTCTTCCTGAAATAAATTCAACGGCACCCGATTTCATTCTAATCGGAACGGACATGAAAGAAATCCGACTGCGCGATTATGCAGGTAAAAATGTAGTGTTAAATATTTTCCCAAGCGTGGATACAAGTACGTGCGCATCATCGGTGCGGGAGTTTAATAAACGTGCGGCCTCGCTTTCCGATACAGTTGTGTTGAATATTGCCAAAGATCTTCCGTTCGCCATGAAACGGTTTTGCGCTACGGAAGGAATTAAAAATGTTTACCTCGCGTCTGATTTCAGAAACCTAGGCCTTTCAAAAACGTATGGCGTAGAGTTAATTGATTCTGCGTTCGCAGGATTGTTTGCACGCGCCATTGTGGTAATTGATAAACAAGGTAAAGTAATACACACGGAACTTGTTCCACAGATAGGCGATGAACCGGATTATGATTCGGCCCTTAACGCTATTTAAGGTTTAATGTTCAAGGTTTAATGTGCTTGCGTCCAACATTAAACCTTGAACTTTGAACTATTGTCCGCCCACCAAAAACACCGCGTTCGAGAAAACCATTTTACCATTTTCCCAGAAGCAACGGAACAACGGGTTATCAACAAAATAGATTATCTGGCCCTGGTCTTTGTCTTCAACACCAAATACTAGGGAGTTATCGAGCTTGCGGTTTGCCTTGAATCCGGTAAAGCCTTGTACAGGTTTTGCTTTTCCTTTTATAATGCCCACATTCCAGCCATCTTCTAGAAATCCAAAACGTAAATTGTTTTCACGTAACGAATAATACGTGTCTCCCAACCCAAAGGCTAACGGATGCGATTTATCAAGCGTGGTTTTATAAATCGCACCCGGTAAAAGCCCGGAGATTGATTTGCGTTCAGCTGCATCATATGTGGGCAATCCGTCTTTTACTTTTTGATCGGTGTCCAGTTTTTCCATGGCTTTCTTTTCATCATCGTTGGTGTAAAGCTTTAGACCAAAGTCTTCCTGATCAACAAATGAATTGAGTGCATTGGATATCAATATCAAACGCCCTCCGTTACTCACCCAATTGCTTACATCGCTTAACGTTTTTTCATCAAACAACCGGTAATTACCTTCTGGCACTACCAACACATTGTACTTATGAAGCTCAACTGATTTAAAATAATCCGTCCCGATCTGAGTTACCGGATAATGTAGTTGTTGTTCAAAAAAGTGCCAGATTTCTCCTACGGATAACGAGGTGGTTTGATCACCTGTAAGCATTGCCACCTTTGGTGCTTTCAAATACTTTACATAATCTGAACCGAAATCTTTCCCCGCGTCAACAAAACCCGTTGTAGTTGTATAAATTTTTCTATCCAACTCCTTAGCCAGTGTTTGAATCAGGTTATCAAAGTCCGGAATATTTTCATTGTTTCGTTGTGTTACGATCAAGGCTCCGGCATCAAATGTTTCACCCGATGTCTTAAAGGATTGTATCGCCAGGCGCACTTTTACTTTCTTATTCAGTAGTGCCGCCAGAAACTCAACATCACGCAAGCTTTTATACTTAAAAATATACGCATACGGTTTTGTACCAATGGTTGAATTGTCAATCGCTTTTGGCTGATAGGGTTTACCTACGTTAATGCGCTCATTCAGTGCATACGCTCTTAAGCCATACGCATACATCAGGTTCCAGGCGGTGATATCATACGTTGCTGAATCGGGCAATTTGGATTGTGGTTCGAATAGCGTTGTCACAAATTTCGATTTAGGCTGATACACGCTGATTACTAGATCTTCAGAAGTCACGTTTACATTTTGAACAGATTGAGTTGTATACTCGAATCCACGCGAAGCTTTACCGGCCGAGGCATGACCGTACTTAATACCATGTTTGTCCATCCACGAAGCAAGTTGCTTGACCTTATCAGGATTGTTATCGCTTTTGATCACATAGGTTTTGTAGGTTGATGAAGGATTGTTTATGCCTTCTTTAAAATATTTTTCGAACTCATCCACAACCTTCGTTGCATTCTGTGAAGTAATCTCTATCGTTGACATCCCAGAAGTGTGGTGATGCGTCAACCGGTCTTTCAGCGTAAGCGGATCATCTTCATTGGTTGTAATGGTCAATCCGGCTCTTCCGCCTCCACCTTGTTCGTAAGTCATTCCAATTGCTCCGCTATAGGTAGGGTACGTATCGCCATAGCTGGGATAGTACAAATCAAAAATCTCTTTAGTGAAATACAACCAGCCTTGTGCATCAAAATACTTTGCGTGATTTTTTCCAATCATTACCTGAAACTCGCGCTGCCAGGGTGTAATCACTTCATGAAATGGTTCAACAGCCGGTGCAAAGTAATACGGATTGTTTGCTCCTTGTTCATGAAAATCAACATGCACATGCGGAAGCCATTGATTGTAAACTTTTATGCGTTGCTGCGATTCCGTTTGCACCATCCATGCCCAATCACGGTTAAGGTCAAATAAATAATGGTTTGCTCTTCCGCCCGGCCAGGGTTCACGATGCTCTTTACCATCATTATCGGGGTTTGGCGGAAAGTTTCCATATTGATTGTAAAAATTTGCATAGCGATCACGGCCATCGGGATTAATACAAGGATCAAGAATAACAATTGTATTCTTCAACATTTGTTGCGACCGGGCATTGTTTGGATCAACCAGCTCATATAATGTTTGCATCGATGCTTCAATAGAACTAGCCTCGTTACCGTGAACATTATAGCTCAACCAAACCACGGCAACTTTAGTGGTGGGTGAACCGATCTCCATTCCAGCTCTGCGCAAATTATCCAACCGGATTTGCTCGAGATTTTTACTGTTTTCAGGTGAGGCCACAGCCGCATAAATTAGCGGGCGATGCTCGTACGTTTCTCCGTACATAAACAAGGAAACATTCGGCACTGCACTAGCTACATGCTGATAGTATTCCACCACACGATGATGACGGGTAAACCGTTCGCCTAATTCGTAGCCTAAAAATTCTTTAGGACTTAAAAGTTTTTGTTGCGCAGACGCTGAAATCGCGATAAAAATGAAAGCAGTAAGAAGCCTGAGTTTATTCATGGAGGATAAGATTAGAAAACGAAAGATAGTTCAGCAGGGCAATAAAACCTTGCAAAATTTACGACCGGTGCAGGAGCCGTTTGATCTGGGGCAGGTGGTGATTAACATGTTCAAACATAAATTTCATAGCCTGTTCTGCGTTGAGCATACCGCCCACAGGATGTTTAAAGATTAGCCTTCGCACGTGCTTTGAAGAGATTCCCTCCATAAATTGTTTTAGCTCGCTTCTAGATTTGTTCCATCGGTTTATACTCTCTTCAAGTGAAGGAATTTCCGGAGTATTCTCAATAATAACGCGAGGCGCTTTGTAGCGAACAGGAATACGCTGTGAGATTTTAAGCAAGCCCGATACGATGGCTTGCTTTATTCCAGAGTCCTTAAGCGTTTCAATGCCCAGTGATTTCTTTTTCATGTACCCAATCGAAAGCCTTTCTGAAGTAAGCAGGTGGGTTACTATTTGTGCGACAGACCATTTACCCGTTGGAGCAGTTGCATAAGCATCTGCTGGTGAGTTTTTAATCGCGTTTACTAATTGTTCACGTTGCCGCTCAAGCTTGTCGTAGATTTTTTGGAACCGTTGATTCAATAGCAGGAAGTTTAATAAAGAAATTTAATCCTTCCGGGGATAACTTCCACACGCGCGGGAAGAAATCCGAGTAATTCGCCATCGGCCTCAATTCTGCATGGCAATTCAGATGTTAATTCAAGTTTTTCAGCCACCCTGTATTCAATTTTAGGATGAATAACTTTTCTGGAACTCTTTAATGTATCGGTGTATTTAATAAAGTCCAACACCGAAACCGCTCCACATACAAATGCTGAAAACATTCCATCATCAGGTTTTGCTTCCGGAGCAATGCATAACCCGCTTCCAAAAAACTTCCCATTACCAATTGCTAATGTTCGAAGCGAATTACTCCACTCCCATTGCGCGGTTTTTATTGTAACAGGCATACACCGGTACGTTACAAACGTTGACAGGATTGCAGTGTAATACGCAATAGCAGAACCCAATCGTTTTTTGCCGGAACTCATTTTATTGAGAACTTCCGGACCCATACCAGCAGACGCTACATTAATAAAGTACGTGCTCTCTTCTTTGCCGTCTTTTTGAAAAGTAATTAGGCCAACATCAATGGGTTTTATATCTAATGTGGTTAAACGGTTTTTTAACGCGATAGCACGCAATGTGATATTAACCGTTCGAGCGAAATCATTTCCACTACCTACGGGAAGAATTGTTAGCGCAGGCAATTGCTCAACAGAAAGATCTGAGCTAAGCATTCCATTAACAACCTGGTTAATGGTCCCATCCCCACCGGCTGCAATAATAAGATCATACTTTTGATAAACTGCTTTTACCGAAAAATCAAAAGCATCCGTTGCGGATTGAGTTTCAAAAACATCGGCCGTTGCATATTGGCGAATGATCGGAAGTAAACGCGTATAAAAATGTTTCCTTCTTCCGGAAAGGCCGTTTATGATGATGGCGACCTTCAACTCAAAAAATTATTTACAGCTTTTTTTGATGGCCGTCTTCGCATCCGGTGAACCAAGCTCTTCGGCCGTTTTGAAATCCAAGCAGGCATCGTAGTTGTTATTCATTGCTAGCTTAACGAGCCCGCGTTGATAGAACGTGTCCGCATCGGTTGGGTACAATTCGATAGACGTGCTTAAATCTTCCAATGCACCGGTGTAGTCTTCCTTTTCTTTTCTGCTTAATGCCCGGTCATCGTAGTACGCAGGATTTGTTGGATCGAGATCAATCGCTTTGGTATGATCTGCAATTGCACCATCGTGATCATCGAGGTAATATTTTACAATTCCGCGTAAATGAAAAAGATCCGGATTATCTGTGCTTAATTCAAGTGCTTTATTGTAATCTTCCAGTGATCCTTTGAAATCGTCTTTTGCAACTTTTGCTAATGCTCGGTTTTCAAATTGCAGGGGATCTTTCGCATCGAGTCGAATAGCTTCCGTGTAGTCGGCAATGGCTTTATCATAATTTTCAATACTGTAATACGCTACGCCCCGGTAATTGAACAATGTTCCATCAGCCTTATCAAGCTCGATGGCTTTGGTGTAATCATCAATCGCGCTGATGTATTCACCCAAGTCTGCTTTAGTTGATCCTCTGTTAAAATATTTATCAGCATCTGCCGGTCCAATCTCAAGTGCTTTCGAAAAATCGAAATACGCACCTTCAATATCCTCCACATCATATTTGGCAAATCCGCGATTCGTATAATACTCGGCATTCTTAGCATTGAACTTAACTGCTTTGTCGAAATCAAGAATCGCATCTTCATTGTCGCCCAAAGCAGCTTTTGAAATACCGCGACTATTCCAGGCTTCTGCTAACGTTGAGTCGATTTCTAACGCATAGGTATAATCGCCTATCGCTCCATAAAAGTCTTCAAGGCCTAATCTTGCCTGACCGCTTAAAATAAATGCCTGTTTGTTTTTTGGATTAGCCGCCAAAACCTTTGAAAGATCAGCTTTTGCCCCTGCAAAGTCCTTCTTCTCAATTTTCTTTTTAGCTGCATCCAGTGGATCCTGGGCATTTGCTACAAAGGCGATCAGTACCAATAAAAGGGCAAGCAACGTATTTCTGTTCATGAACCTGAGTTTCAATGAGCTAAAAGTATGAAATATCCATCAGCAAAGATATATCCAACGTGACGATCAATCATGGATATTCCATGGATCCTGTCTTGATAAATGTTGGGTTTCATAGATATTCATAAAGACGCTCAATTAGATAACCGATTTAGACACATGAAAAAATGTTTGGTCAGCCAGATTTTAGCGTATGGAGCCAACCCTGTACCGCTTCCCCCACTGATAACAATCTTATCTGCAATGGGAATTTTTTAACAAATATTGTGTTGTTAGTCCGTATTTTGTAACAAATCTCTTAGCATGATTCTTAAAGCCCGACTTCTCTCTATCTTCTTATTTGCAATGGTTGTCTCTGCAAGCGCTCAGGAAAAACCGCTCGACATGAAAATGGACTTTGAGAGCTATGATCCGCCATCAACGCTGGTAGTGCCACAGCACAAGCTTGCTAAAGCAAAGTTTCCCTTTATTGATATCCACAATCATTACTTCGATATGAACTCTGCTGATCTAAGTCAGCGCGTGAAGTTTATGGATGAGTTGAACATGGGTGTGATGGTTAACTTAAGCGGACGCGGATTCCGAAGCGCGGGTGATCACCTTGAAAAGTCTTTCGAAAATATTAAGGATCATTTTCCTACACGCTTTGTTCTATTTACAAATGTTGACTTTGCCGACATTGATAATCCGGAATGGCAGGCCCGCATGACAAAGCAGCTTGAAGATGATGTAAGACGTGGCGCAAAAGGACTAAAGATTTATAAAAGTCTGGGCCTTCATAACAAAGACAAAAGCGGAAAACGGATTGCTATTGACGATCCGCGTATTGATCCAATCTGGGCGAAGTGCGGAGAGCTCGGCATTCCGGTATTGATCCACTCAGCTGATCCTAAACCTTTTTGGGATCCGATTGATAGTTTGAATGAACGCTGGCTTGAATTGAAACTTCATCCCGGAAGAAGATACGACAGTTCCTTCCCAAGCTTTGAGCAATTGCTTACGGAACAGCACAACGTTTTCAAAAAACATCCTAAAACAAAATTCATTAATGCTCACTTAGGCTGGTATGCGAATGATTTACAAAAGCTGAGCGCACTACTCGATCAATTTCCAAACATGTATACAGAGATTGGCGCTGTGATTGCAGAACTGGGAAGACAACCGCGCACAGCTAAAGCATTTCTTACCAAATATCAAGACAGAGTTTTGTTTGGAAAAGACTCCTGGGTGCCTGAGGAGTACTCTACCTATTTCAGAGTATTGGAAACAGAGGATGAATATTTTCCTTACCATAAACGCTATCACGCTTTCTGGAAAATGTATGGCCTCGGACTTCCGGATGAAGTGCTGAAAAAGATTTATTACAAAAATGCGATGACGCTTATTCCCGGGATCGATCCGAAGATGTTCCCGAAATAATTACTCTTGCTTTACAATCGCACCAAAGCGTAATCCCAAACCAACGCCAGCATTAAAGGGCTGATAATTGTAATCTATTTCCTGGCGGGGAATTGAAAATCCTGCCTGGAAATTCATGAACAGCTTGCTGTCGCCAAAATTCACTTTACCCATAAAGGAAGGTTCAAAAAAGAGAACTGGATTTCCATTGAGCTCAATTGACTGACCATTTGCTGTAAATGAAGTAAAGTCTACCAAGGCAAAACGCATTACACCGGTCCAGTTAAAAATCTTGTGATGGTTTGTCCCGATCGAAGGCTGTATAAAGAACCGTTGATACTGGCCGATGAGCTTTGTGGTTTCATCATCATCCGGAATGAAGTCTGTATAGGAATCATACGTTACTCCTTTTCCTTTACCGTAACCGGCATAAACTTCAAAACATAAACGGTCAGTATTTTCATAATATCCGATACCACCTTCAAAAAGGTAGTGGCTTATAAAATTTTCACTGTCATCTTCATCCCGTGTGCCATTGGCATACAGATAATTTCCCATAATACCGAGATGATCCGTTACGGCAACTGCAGCTTGCGCCTCATATCCACGACTAAACTGTGCGCTTACCTGAACCTCGCCCGCACCCTGAAACATCGGGGCGTTTTTTAAATTCGGCACATAACTCGGTGCACACGATGTTGCGATCAATAAAATAACCAGGAACCTTTTCATGAATTTTGTGTTGATTGCCCTAAAGTTAACTAAAACACCCGAACGTGAACGCTGAAATTGTTAATACGCTAATCCGCAACCGCAGATCAATATTTCCCAAGGATTACACGGGTGAAAAGGTCGATGATGCCATCATCCATCAAATGCTGGAAAATGCCAATTGGGCACCCACGCATAAGTTTACTGAACCCTGGAGGTTTATCGTGTACTCCGGTGAAGGTTTAAAAAAGCTTGGCGCTATTCAGTCATCGCTTTACGAAAAGAAGGCCAAAGCGGAAGGCACCTTCGATGAAACGAAATATAATAACCTCTTAAATAAACCGCTTGAGTCATCTCATATCATTCTTGTGTACATGAAGCGTGATGAGAAAAAATCTCTTCCAGAGATGGAAGAATTAGGCTCAACATTTATTGCCGTACAGAACATGCACTTAACTGCTGTTGCGAATGGTGTCGGTGCTTATCTCAGCACAGGCGGACCTACATTTTATAAGGAAGCAAACGAAGCGTTCGGCCTTGCTCCGGAAGATAAGATCATTGGCTTTTTTCATGTTGGAGTTCCAAAGCACACAAATCAGGTAAGCAGAAGAAATCCGGTAGCCGAAAAGGTTCAGTGGATTAACTCGTAAATCGAACTTCATGAAAAAGCAAGTTTCAATTCCATTTCGTTTTGTATTGGACGAGCTTGATTCATTAAACCCGAGAACAAATCCAATGTTTGGCTGCTTTGGAGTTTATATCGGAGAAAAAATTGTTTTAGCACTACGCAGTCGTGATTCTCATACAGATGACAATGGTGTTTGGATCGCCACTAAACCTGAGCATCACGCGGGCCTCAAGAAAATTCTTCCATCCATGCGCTCCATTTATGTGCTAAGTGGTGGCGGTGAAACAAACTGGCAAATCATTCCCGAGCAGGCCGATGACTTTGAAGAATCTGTTATGAAGATTTGTTCGCTTATCAAAAAGGGAGATGCCCGAATCGGCACCATTCCCAAAGCGAAAAAGAAAAAGAAGAAAGATTAATTAGCCTGGTTGAACAGGGCATCAACTTGCGTATAATATAATTTGGTCTCTCCTTCGTAGTCGGAATCCGTTCCAACAATCAACCATAACTCACCCTGATCATTGGTAGTTGCAAAAACGCTGTTGTTTGAACTATTGCTTCTTGTAGCAAGTGTGTACAATGTTGTGGTTGCGGCAATACCAACATTGCCAATGACGATCATATCTTCACCGCTTTCCGCCAGCTCGCCTTTATCCAGGTTGAGCCTATAATAACCATTAATGAGTTCAGTATCGGGTTCAAATATGCTTGCCCCCATCTTAACGTAAACACTTTCGCCTGGTGATTCGCCATCTACCTCACCCGTAGGAGCGTTGGAAGCAAACCGAACATTTAATAAAATCTGATACGTTGTGTTTTTGCGCAATCCGGTTACTTTCTTTTTCACAAACATGAAAAGACCATCGTTGTGATTAATGCCGGAAATGCGAAGCGATTTCCGGGTTGAGTCCGGATTGATTTTATACGGCAGCAACTCGTGCTTAAAATTCAGATGATATCCAGATGAATCCAGTGGATAATTTGCAAAACCGTGTGTCCAGCCAGAGGTTGAATCCACGAAAAAATAGGAGATGGAATATATTCTCACTTCCTGATCTGGCAAACAGGAAAAAACTGTCACTGCAAAAAGAAGAACAAATAATCCTTTAAATATCCGCATACAAATCAACCTCAAATTCTAATTTAATTAGACACGCAATAACCACTTCCAGTTGCAAAGCAAGTGCCGTTTTATTTTTTACTCATAGTAAGAATAAGTTCCTTTTTCGACATCCAGATATTCCAGGTGCCCATTATTTCAATCGAGCTATCGGCCCGGGTAATTACTACCGGATTGGTATAGAGTAAAGAGTCATCACCAATTTTTTGAACATTGTCTTGCAACGGTGTGCCAGAAAGCATACTGTTAAGATAGGCCTCGATAAGCTGCTGCTCAATTTCCAATCCATGTGCTTTACCCGGAGCAAGCCAGTGAATTTTTACTATTTCTTCTGTTGAAACTTTACTTGTATCCGGATTGTTGTCTTTAAGCCGGCTCATAACGCTTCGGCCTTTTGCGAATGCAGCATCTAAAATTTCAGATTCGGTTACTTTCACGATAGCTTGTTGCTCACTTGCCTCACGCATCTGCTTACGTTGCTCATCGGAAATTCCTCCTCCACAAGCTGTAAGAAACGTGAATGAAATAATGAATAATTTCTTCATCCTGTAAAAGTACGGTTCTATTTGTAAGTGTCAATAAACAGGTCTGAAGTCTAATGATTACCTTTGCCCCGATTTCTTGAATATGATCCAGAAACTTGTAGAATTGAAGCTCCGGTTTGAGGAGGTTGGCCAGCTGCTCGTACAGCCTGATATTATTCAGGACATGAAAAAGTACATGCAGCTAAACAAGGAATATAAAGACCTTGAGAAAATTGTCATCAAATTCAACCAATACAGCGATGCGCTAAATCATCAGCAGCAGGCTAAAGAGCTGTTGGAAAAAGAAAAAGATCCGGAACTGCGTGAGCTTGCGAAGGAAGAATTGGATGAGCTCTCGGGTAAGATTGAAAATCTGGATAACATTCTAAAAGAGATGTTGATTCCTAAAGACCCCAACGATGATAAGAATATCATTCTTGAAGTCCGGGGGGGAACAGGCGGAGATGAAGCCGCACTATTTGCCGGTGACATGTTCAGAATGTATCAGCGCTTTTGCGACAGGCGCGGTTTAAAATTAACGGTGCTTGATTCAACCGAAGGAACAGCGGGTGGTTATAAAGAAATTGTTTGCAGTGTAACCGGTGAGGGTGCGTATGCACTTTTCAAATTTGAATCTGGTGTACATCGCGTTCAACGCGTTCCCGATACCGAAACCATGGGCAGAGTTCATACTTCTGCTGCATCGGTTGCTGTGCTACCTGAAGTGGAAGATGTTAACATTGAGATAAACCCGGCTGATATTGAAGTACAGACTTCACGTTCAGGCGGTGCAGGTGGACAAAATGTAAACAAGGTTGAAACAAAAGTGCAGATGACGCACAAACCTACCGGTATTGTAATCACCTGTCAGGTTGAACGATCTCAGCACGGTAACCGCGAGCGCGCCATGAAAATGCTGATCGCTAAGTTATATGAGCTTGAAACTGAAAAACAAAATTCAGAAATCAGTTCTGCGCGTAAATCGATGGTTAAAACAGGTGATCGTTCCGAAAAAATCCGCACCTATAACTATCCGCAAAGTCGCGTAACCGATCATCGCATCGGCTACACGCAGCATAATTTGCCAGCCGTAATGAATGGCGACATTGATGGTTTCATTGAACAGCTTCGCATCGCGGATAACATGGAAAGAATGTCGGAAACGGCTTCCATGTAAGCTTTCCGTTCGATCAATAATTATCCGTATTTTCACTTTATAATCAATTAAAAAAATGAGCAGAGGATTAATTACAACCTTAGTTATTATTGGAATAGTCGTTGTTTTTGTTGGCGGATTCTTCATGTGGGGGACTGGCGTTTACGATAGCGCTGTCGCTGCACAGGAAGTTGTCAACAATGAATTTGCAGATGTTCAGGCAGCCTATCAACGCAGAGCGGATTTGGTGCCGAATCTTGTGGCAACGGTAAAGGGCGCTGCCGAAAATGAAAAAAGTATTCTGATTGGCGTAACACAGGCACGCGCGGGTATCGTAAATGCTAAAACTCCGGAAGATCTTGAGATAGCCGGCAGACAAATCAATACAGCAATCAATCTGGCCTTTGAAGCTTATCCGCAAATCAGGTCAACCGAAAATTTCCAGAATCTTCAATCTCAATTAGAAGGAACCGAGAACAGAATTAACGTTGCCCGTCAACGGTATAACGAAGCTGTTAAAAATTACAACACCTATGTCCGTGGTTATTTCAAGAAGACGGCTCTGAATATGTTTGGAGGCGATGAAGATTTTTCTCCTAAGAAGGGATTTGAAGCTGCCGCTGGATCAGAGAAAGCTCCAGAAGTAAAATTCTAAACCTTATCCTAATCTTATGAAAAAAGTTCTCGTACTTCTGTTTGTACTGATTGCTTCACTATCGGTTCAGGCTCAAACACAAAGCAAAACTTATCCGGCAACCCTGAAGAAATTTCTGGAAGCAAGTGGTTCGATGGAAACTTTCCAATCGGTTATCGGAACGATGATGGGCCAGTTTAAAAGCATGTACACCAGTGTTCCGGAAGACGTGTGGACAGAATTTGAAAAAGAATTCTCAGCAACCTCTATGGATGACTTGGTGAGTCTGCTGGCACCTATCTACGAAAAGCATATGACGGAAGCTGATCTGAATGAAGTCATCAAATTTTATTCTTCACCAGTAGGTAAAAAGATGGCTGAAAAAACACCGCTTATCTCACAAGAATCGATGACGGCTGGCCAAGCCTGGGGAATGAAAATAGGGGAGCGTGTGCAGGCAAAAATGAAAGAAAAAGGGTATTAATTTTTTATGTAGAAACGCAAAATTTTGCGTCTCTACTGTTAACATCATTATTAACACCAAAATAAAAAAGCCTCCCGATTATTCAGGAGGCTTTTTTAATACCGTTTATTATACCGTGGTCATTATGTTTACAACGTCCGTTTTACTTCGCGTGTTTCGTACGCTTCAATCACATCTCCAACATTAATGTCGTTGAAGTTCTTGATGCTGATACCGCAATCAAATCCTGAACGTACTTCCGACACATCGTCTTTGAAACGTTTCAGAGCACCCATTTCTCCGGAGTAAATTACAATACCATCGCGGATCAAACGGATCGGGTTTGAGCGCTTCAGGTAACCATCGGTTACCATACAGCCTGCTACAGTTCCCACTTTCGTGATCTTGAACGCTTCACGAACTTCTGCGTTACCTACAATTACTTCCTGCGTTACAGGAGCAAGCATACCCTCCATCGCGGCTTTCACCTCGTTGATGGCATCATAGATGATTGAATATAAGCGGATCTCAATTTCTTCATTCTCGGCAATTTTACGTGCAGCATTCGAAGGCCGAACTTGGAAACCGAGAACAATCGCATCCGAAGCTGATGCTAACAACACATCGGATTCCGATATCTGACCTACACCGCGGTGAATGATGGCAACCTGAACTTCAGCTGTTGAAAGTTTCAACAACGAATCCGATAATGCTTCAACCGAACCATCCACGTCACCTTTCACAATCACGTTCAATTGCTTGAAGTTACCGATCGCAAGACGTCTTCCGATCTCATCCAGCGTAATGTGTTTCTTCGTACGGATACTTTGCTCGCGCAATATCTGTCCGCGTTTACCCGCAAGCTCACGCGCTTCACGGTCTGACTCCATTACAATAATTTTTTCACCGGCCTGAGGCGCACCATCCAAGCCAAGCATTTGCACCGGTGTTGATGGGCCAGCTTCGTTCACACGTTTACCGGTATCATCAAACATCGCTTTAACGCGACCATAATGTGCGCCTGCTAAAATAATATCACCAATGCGCAGCGTTCCGGTTTGAACCATTAACGTTGCCACATAACCACGGCCTTTATCCAACGATGCTTCAATCACCGAACCGATAGCAGGCTTGTTTGCGTTTGCTCTCAGGTTAAGGATCTCCGCTTCCAGTAAAACTTTCTCCAACAAGTCCTCAATACCTTGTCCGGTCTTCGCAGAAATTTCCTGCGCCTGGTATTTACCACCCCACTCTTCCACAAGAATGTTATTCTTGGAAAGTGATTCTTTTACTTTATCAGGGTTTGCACCAGGCTTATCAATTTTATTAATCGCAATAACGATCGGCACACCCGCAACCTGCGCGTGGTTGATCGCTTCTTTTGTTTGCGGCATCACATCGTCATCGGCAGCCACCACGATAATCGCGATGTCTGTCAATTTTGCACCACGGGCACGCATCGCGGTAAACGCTTCGTGACCCGGTGTATCTAAGAATGCGATCTTATTACCCTTTTTAGTTGTTACGTCATACGCACCAATGTGCTGCGTAATTCCTCCGGCTTCCGATGCGGTAACTTTCGTTGTGCGGATATAATCCAGCAACGATGTTTTACCATGATCTACGTGACCCATGATGGTAACGATCGGAGCGCGCGGTGTTAATGTTTCTTCAGCATCTTCTGCTACAACTACTTCATCTTCTTCCGTAGAAATAAATTGTACTTCATAGCCAAACTCATCGGCAATTACCGTGATCGCTTCAGCATCCAATCGCTGGTTGATTGAAACGAACATCCCCAGACTCAAACAAGTCGAAATAACTTCGTTAACTGAAACGTTCATCAATGACGCTAAGTCATTCGCTGAAATAAATTCAGTAAGCTTCAGCGTTTTTGAATCAGCTGCCTCTTGTAACATTCTCTCATCATCCGCATCCGATACGGCCTGACGTTTTTCTCTTCTGTATTTAGATCCGGAACCTTTCTTGCCCCCTCCGCTTAGCTTAGCGAGTGTAGCACGAATTTGTTCCTGAATTTCTTTTTCGGTTGGCTCAGCCTTTTGTGTACGTGGAGGCAATGGGCCTTTACGATTTGGACCGCCACCTTGCCCTTGTCTAACGTTAGAAGTGTTTTGACCCGCTGTTGGAGTAGGCAGACGTTTACGCGGACGTTTCTGTCCATCTGTCCGACTCTTCTGATCAGAGCTTCCCGCAGGTTGCTCTTTCTTCTTTTCCGTTGGCAGCTCAATCTTACCAAGAATGTTTAACCCTTTAAGGTTATCCGCTTTAGCCTTGATCAATTCTTGTTCCGGTAGCTTTTCTTCAACCTTAGGCTCTTCAACTACCGGTTTTTTAGCTTCTGGTTTTACCTCAACTTTAGGCTCTTCTTTCTTTTTCTTAGCCGGCTCCTTTTTCTCAAGGTCAATCTTGCCTACTACTTTGATGCCATCGAGTACAGGACGTTCACGTTCAACCTTCTCAGGTTTTGGCTCCTCCTCTTTTTCTTTCTCCTTTTCTTTTTCCTTTTTCGGCTGTTCTTTGGCAACTAGATTTTTGATCAACAGACCAGTTTCTTCTTCAGCTTGCTTTTTAGTTTCAGCCAGGGGATTTTCTGCATGCTTGGTGCCGATCGTAAGCCCTGAAGCCTCCAGTTTTTCTGTAGCGGAAGAGGCATACTCTTTTGAAAGCAATGCGAACTGATCGGGCGTAAGCTTAGCGTTGGGGTTGTTTTCAACCTCAAAACCTTTTTTGGATAAAAACTCCAAAATGGTGTCTTTCCCCACATTGAGTTTCCGTGCCGCCTGACTTAACCTTATTTCTGCCATTGTTGCAAATATCGCCTTTTTTAAAAGGACTTTTAAGTTATAAATTCATTACCCTTCTTGTTCAAATTCCTTCTTCAGAACATTATGAACAATTTCTACGGTCTCCTCTTCAAGATCCGTACGCCTTACCAACTCTTCCTTATTCAGCGCCAACACGCTCTTCGCTGTATCGAGTCCGATGCGTTTTAGCTCATCGATAACCCATGCTTCGATTTCGTCTGAGAACTCGTCAAGATCAACATCCTCCTCCTGTGCGCCATCAATTTCACGGAACACATCGATCTCGTGATCCACTAACCGGCTTGCCAGCTTAATATTCAATCCGCCTTTACCGATGGCTAACGAAACTTGGTCAGGTTTCAGATACACCATGATGCGTGCGTTTTCCTTATCAACTTTGATGCTTGAGATTTTTGCAGGGCTTAATGCACGCTGTACAAAAAGATCAAGGTTTTCAGTATAGTTAATAACGTCAATGTTCTCGTTCTGCAATTCACGCACAATCGCATGAATCCGGGATCCTTTCATTCCCACACACGCGCCTACTGGATCGATACGATCATCGTATGATTCTACGGCAACTTTAGCGCGCTCACCCGGTTCACGAACGGCTTTCTTAATGGTGATCAATCCATCATACACTTCCGGAACTTCCTGTTCGAACAAACGTTCGATAAACACAGGCGATGTTCTTGAAAGAATAATTTTCGGATTGCCGTTCACCATCTCTACTTTATGTACGATGGCACGAACATTTTCTCCCTTACGGTAACGATCTTTTGGAATCTGTTCCCCGCGTGGAATTGAAATCTCGTTTCCTTCTGCATCAATCAGCAATAC
The DNA here is from genome assembly GCA_965227265.1 of Cyclobacteriaceae bacterium. Lineage (GTDB taxonomy): Bacteria > Bacteroidota > Bacteroidia > Cytophagales > Cyclobacteriaceae > UBA2336. The sequence continues at coordinate 3,327,034 of OZ245738.1, forward strand.
TTCTTTACCAAGAATTTGGTAAATCTCTGCTGTGATGATCTCTCCAACCAGGTCTTTATATTTTTGATAAATAATATCCTTTTCAAGATCCTTTACTTTTTGCATCAACGTTTGGCGTGCAGTTGTTACTGCTCTCCGGCCGAAGTCTTCCAAGTAAATCTGTTCCGCAACTTCTTCGCCAACTTCAAAATCAGGTTCTATTTTATGAGCATCGGTTAAGCTTATCTTATCGTGCTCCCAAACATCTTCCGACTCATCTTCAACAATCTCGCGGAAGCGCCAGATTTCCAAATCTCCTTTATCCGCATTAACGATAACATCAAAGTTATCAGTTGGTACCGGGCGACCCATTTGATCTTCACCATACTTTTTCCGGATCATATTCTGGAATACATCTTCCAGGATTCTGATCATCGTAGGGCGATCGATGTTTTTCTGTTTCGCAAAGTCTGCAAACGACTCGATGAGTGTACTAGCGTCCATCACTGTTTTATTTAAATGATATTAACACAATTGTTTTATCTATTTTATCAAAGGGTATCTCTACCGACTTCTCTTCTTTCTTTTTTCCGGAACCGATTTGCTGCAGCAATTCAATCCGATCGTCATGCACAGCAATCAACTTTCCTTCTTCAATCTTATCAGCCTGTCTCACCCGAACATTACGCCCGATGTTTTTAACATACTGACGTTTGCTTTTCAGCGGCTGATCTAATCCGGGAGTCGAAACTTCCAGGTTAAATGCGCCCGGAATCAGATTCGTTTCATCCAGCACTTTTGAAAGATCCCGGCTTAGCTCAGCACATTCGTCTATGCCAATACCCTTATCCCCGTCAACAGTAACCAGCAGTTTTCCCGGATTTCCTTTAAAGGAAGCAACAACGTCAACGACAAAGTGACTAGTGTCCTTCAATAAGGATTCCGCTATTTTCCTGATCTCTGCCGTTAAATCCTGCGAATCCATAAATCCTATAATCCCGATCCAAAAAGTACCTATAAACAAAGAGGGGACTTGTGTCCCCTCTACTGATTAAACTCGTATAAGTGGCACAAAAGTAAAGCAATTTTGCGTTATCACAAAATATTGCCGTTTATTTGGATAAAAACACGGTTTATGCGCAGTCGGAAACTCTTACTAATTGCTTTTGTTGCCCTGATTGGCTGTGGCCGTGATAATCAAAGAACCAATCAGCCTGAAGCGCCTGCCAAGGCTGTAAACGTTCCTGTGTTTAACGCTGATTCAGCGTATAACTTCGTAAAAAAACAGGTTGATTTTGGGCCACGTATTCCCAATTCTGCTGCACATAAGAAAGCCGGAGATTATTTCGTTGCTCAATTCAAAACATATGGAGCTACCGTAAAAGTTCAAGAGTTTACAGCCACTACATTCGATAATACAAGAGTCAACCTGAGAAATATCATTGCATCGTTTAATCCCGAAAAAAAGAAAAGAGTTTTGTTAGCCGCACATTGGGACACACGCCCCTTTGCAGATAAGGATAAAGAAAAACCAAACGCAACACTTGATGGAGCCAACGATGGTGGCAGTGGCGTAGGCATTTTGCTTGAGGTTGCACGTAATCTAAAACAACAACCAACAGACGTTGGCATCGACATTATTTTATTTGACGGTGAAGATTGGGGAGAATTACATGACGCTCCCGCTCCAAAATTACCAGCCAATCTTGAGAGCTGGTGGTGTTTAGGTTCGCAGTATTGGGTTAAAAATAAACATACCGGAAATTATACGGCAGCTTTTGGAATATTGCTGGATATGGTGGGTGCCAAAGATTCAAAATTTGCTTATGAAGCTATCTCGCTTGATTATGCAGCTTCGGTTGTTGATAAGGTTTGGAAGTCTGCCGCAAAACTTGGGTACTCCAATGTATTCATTACCGAAAGAGACGGGCAAATGACCGATGATCATGTTTTCGTTAACGTGCACGCAAAAATTCCGATGATTGATATCATCAGCTTTGATGGTAATGGTGGCTTTGGTGATTTCCATCACACGCGAAAAGACAACATGGATATTATCAGCAAAGAAACGCTGAACGCTGTAGGGCAAACACTGCTTCAGGTAATCTACTACGAATAGTACTCGGGAAGATTTTTCAGATACTGGCCATACCCACTTTTCTCTAGTGGTTTAGCCAATTGGAGCAATTGTTGCTGATCAATAAATCCTCTGCGGTACGCGATTTCTTCGATGCAGCCGATCTTTAATCCTTGCCGCTGCTCGATTACCTGCACAAAGTTTCCGGCCTGCATTAGGGAATCAAACGTTCCGGTATCAAGCCAGGCCGTACCGCGATCCATTGTAGCGACTTTCAACGTTCCTTTTTTCAGGTAGGCATTATTTATATCCGTGATCTCAAGCTCTCCGCGCGGACTGGGCTTTAATGCTTTTGAGATAGCTACTACTTCGTTGTTATAAAAATAAAGTCCGGGTACGGCAAAGTTTGATTTTGGTTCTTTCGGTTTCTCCTCTATTGAGATAGCTTTCATGTTGCTGTCGAATTCAACAACACCATAACGTTCCGGATCATTTACGTGATAGGCGAATACAATTCCGCCTTCCGGATTGATTGATGATTCCAGTACTTTGCTTAAACCCGATCCATAAAAAATATTATCCCCCAGAATCAACGCTACGCTATCCTTACCAATAAATGTTGAACCAATAATGAATGCTTGTGCGAGGCCTTCAGGCTTTGGCTGTTCAGCATATGAAAATTCACAGCCTATCTGCTTTCCATTGCCCAGTAATTTTTTAAAATGCGGAAGATCATGTGGGGTTGAAATGATCAGAATCTCACGAATGCCGGCCAGCATTAATACTGATAACGGATAATAAATCATCGGCTTATCATATACCGGCATAAGCTGTTTACTCACGGCCAGTGTAAGTGGGTGGAGTCGTGTGCCTGAGCCGCCTGCGAGTATTATTCCTTTCATCGGTTAGCGTACATGTTGGTGTAATATTGCAAATATGCTCCTGAAGTTACGTTTTTGAGCCAATTTTCGTTGTTTAGATACCAATCCACGGTTTTTTCGATACCATCCTCAAATGAAGTTTCAGGCCGCCAGCCAGTTTCACTGATGGTTTTGCCTGGGTCAATCGCATAGCGCAGGTCATGGCCTGGACGGTCTTTAACGTAGGTGATAAGTTTAGAAGATGTACCCGCTTCGCGTCCAAGTTTTTTATCAACTATGGTGCAAAGCAATTTTACCACATCAATGTTTTTCCATTCATTGTTGCCACCAATGTTATAGATCTCACCTGATTTGCCTTTATGAAAGATTGCATCAATCGCGCGCGCGTGATCTTCAACGTATAACCAGTCGCGTACATTTTCACCTTTGCCGTAAACCGGAAGTGGTTTGTTGTTCACAATGTTGTTGATGATCAACGGAATTAATTTTTCCGGAAAATGATACGGCCCATAATTATTCGAACACCGGCTAATCATGGAGGGCAAGCCATACGTGTTGTTAAACGCTAACACAAAATGATCGCTGCTTGCTTTGGATGCGGAATACGGAGAACGAGGATCCAGCGATGTTGTTTCGGTAAAGTATCCGGTAGCAATTGAACCGTAAACTTCATCCGTTGAAATGTGATAAAACATTTTACCTGCATAGTTATCGTGCCACGCAGTTTGTGCTGCTTTTAAAGCGCGAATAGTTCCTACAATGTTGGTAATGGCAAATTCATCCGGATTATGGATGGAACGATCAACGTGTGATTCTGCCGCCAGATGAATGATGCTGTCAACGTTGAATTTTTTTATTGTGCTGAGCATTAGCTCAACATCCAGAATATCGCCTTTTACAAAATGATAGTTAGCTTTCTTTTCTACATCCCGAAGGTTTTCAAGGTTGCCTGCATAGGTAAGCTTATCGTAGTTGACAATGGTGTAGTCCGGGTAGTTATTTAAGAATTGACGAACTACCTGTGAGCCGATAAAGCCTGCTCCGCCTGTTATTAAAACATTTTTACTCATGCTACTTTATAATCGTTTTACGACCAATACTGTAATAAGTGAACCCAAGTTCAGACATATTCTCAAGACTATACAGGTTTCTGCCATCAAAAATCACCGCGTTGTTCAAGAGCTTTTTAATACGCTCGAAATCCGGATTACGGTATTCTGCCCATTCGGTTGCTATCAATAGTGCATCTGCTTTGTTCAGCACATCATATTGTGTATCGAAGTATTGAATTTTATCACCAAAAATTGCCTTCGTGTTTTCAATTGCTTCCGGATCATGAACATGAACGATAGCACCCTCTTCTAACAGTATCCGGATGTTGTCCACCGATGATGCTTCGCGGATATCATCGGTCTCGGGTTTAAAGGCCAATCCCCAGATAGCAATGGTCCTACCTTTTAACGATCCAAAATGCGCTTTCATGTTCGCGATAAGCCGGGTCTTCTGCTTACCGTTTACCTGCATGACTGCATTTAAAATTTCGAAATCATACTTAACATCTTCCGATGATTTGGCGAGTGCCTGTACATCTTTTGGGAAACAGCTTCCGCCAAAACCAATGCCGGCAAATAGAAATCGTTTACCGATTCTGCTATCACTTCCCATCCCTTTGCGGATCAGGTCAACATCAGCGCCAAGCTTTTCACAGAGATTAGCGATTTCATTCATGAAGGTAATCTTCGTGGCAAGAAACGCATTGGCTGCATACTTGGTAAGTTCGGAAGAACGCTCATCCATAAAAATTAACGGATTGCCCTGACGCGTGAAGGGTGCGTATAAGTTCTCCATAATTTTTATTGCACGAGCCGACTGTGTACCGATGATTACACGTTCCGGTTTCATAAAATCTTCAACGGCTAGGCCTTCTCTTAAAAATTCAGGATTTGATACTACATCAAAATCAACCTTAGCGCCTTTTGAAATTTTTTCGTGAACGAGTTCGGCAGTTCCTACCGGAACAGTACTCTTGTTAACAATGACCGTATAGTCTGTTAACAACGGACCGATTTGTTCCGCTACACCTAAAACATATTTTAGATCAGCCGCGCCATCTCCGCCCGGAGGTGTTGGCAATGCCAGCATGATGATCTTAGCATCCTTAATTCCTTCGGCAAGACTTGTGGTAAAGAACAGGCGTTCCTGTTTTACATTTCGTTCGAAGATTTCTTCCAGCCCGCGTTCAAAAATCGGTATCTCTCCCTGGTTCAGTTTTTTTACTTTCTTCTCGTCAATATCAACACAGGTTACGGTGTTGCCTGTTTCTGCATAACAAGTGCCTGACACCAATCCAACATATCCGGTTCCGATAACGGCAATTTTCATAAATCTTTAAAAGAAGGCCAAAAGTAGCCTTTTTATTGGTATCGCTCTTCGCTATGGATTATCATAAATCAACAAACTAACATTCGTTTGGGTATTTCCTTGATTAGCGATACCTTTGTGTCCCTCAAATCTTAAAGGGCAATATCATGGAGGTTTTAGAAAGTCAGTTGGGCGGAATCAGCTTCGATCAAAGCGAAAATCAGAAAATGATCGCAGATATGATTCGCGATTTTGGAGCGAAAGAAATCAAGCCGAAGATGATGGAGTGGGACGAATCGCAAGAATTCCCTGTTGAGGTTTTCAAAAAATTGGGTGAGCTCGGCCTGATGGGTGTGTTGGTTCCGGAAGAATACGGTGGTGCTGGCTTCGGTTACCCGGAATACGTTACCGCGATTGTTGAGCTTTCAAAAATTTGCGGATCGATTGGTCTTTCGATGGCTGCGCATAACTCGTTATGTACCGGACATATTCTTCAGCACGCTAATGAAGAACAGAAAAGAAAATATTTACCAAAGCTCGCTACCGCGGAGTGGATCGGTGCCTGGGGTTTAACAGAGCCTAATACCGGATCGGATGCTGGTAACATGCGCACAGTGGCTGTAAAGGATGGAGATCATTATGTAATTAATGGCGCAAAGAATTTTATTACGCATGCACGTTCAGGCAACGTTGCTGTGGTGATTGTAAGAACCGGAGCAGTTGGTGATTCACATGGAATGACTGCGTTTATCATTGAAAAAGGAACGCCCGGATTCACTTCCGGCAAGAAGGAAAATAAACTTGGTATGCGTGCTTCTGAAACAGCCGAGTTGATCTTCACCGATTGCCGCGTTCATAAATCACAAATGATCGGCAAAGAAGGTGACGGATTTATCCAGGCCATGAAGGTGTTGGATGGCGGAAGAATTTCTATTGCTGCTTTAAGCTTAGGTATTGCGCAGGGTGCGTTCGAAGCAGCGCTTCAATACTCACACGAGCGTCACCAGTTTAATAAACCAATTTCATCTTTCCAGGGAATCGCGTTTATGCTGGCCGATATGGCAACTAAAATCGAAGCCGCCAAGCTGTTAACATATCGTTCAGCGGATATGAAGCAAAAAGGATTGAATGTAAACCGCGAATCCGCTATGGCCAAGCTTTATGCTTCGGAAGTAGCCGTAAGTGTTGCCAACGATGGCGTTCAGATTTTTGGTGGATATGGCTACACAAAGGATTTTCCAGCCGAGAAGTATTATAGGGATGCGAAATTGTGTACGATTGGTGAAGGAACTTCAGAAATCCAGAAATTGGTGATATCAAGGGCTATTTTCAAGTAATTTTGCTTTTGTGAACCAACTGTTCGTATATTTGCAGCCCTAATTATCAGAGAATATGCTAATTATCAACATTAAAGAGAACGAGTCGATTGACAAGGCCCTGAAGCGTTTTAAGAAGAAATTCGAAAAAACAGGCGTTTTAAAGGAGCTTCGCTCCCGCACTTCATTTGAAAAGCCGTCTATTACCCGTAGAACGGAGATCAAAAAAGCGGCTTACGTTCAGAACCTAAGAAGACAAGAAAACGCTTAAGCGAGTTTCGCTGGCGATTTTATAAACAATCTGTCAACAGATCCCCTATGGGTTTTCCCGTAGGGGATTATTTTTTTACATTGTTCTACCGAATCACACCGGGGGCGTTGGCAGCATGATTGAGCAATTCCTGAAATATCTCCAATATGAAAAACGCGTAAGTGCTCACACGACACTCGCGTATAAAACAGACCTCGCCCAGTTCTCGAAATTTCTAAAAGATACCTACGATGATCATCCGATTGAATCGGTGACGTATGGCATGGTTCGTTCGTGGATCATTACATTGGTTGACTCAAAGATCGAGGCAACATCCGTTAACCGGAAAATTGCCAGTCTCAAAACGTTCTATAAGTTTTTAATGCGGCAGCAGATCATTGAGAAAAATCCAATGCAAAAAATTCGTGTGCTGAAAACACAAAAGCGATTACCATCCTTCGTGAACGAGAACGAAATGGTGAAGGTGCTCGATAATAAAGAAGACATAAAAAATATTGTTGTAAAGTGGAATGATTCACTTGAAGATTGGAGGAATCGCCTAATACTAGAGCTGTTCTATGCGACCGGCATTCGTCTCTCCGAATTGATTGGGTTGAAAGAAACTCAGATCAACCTCCACGATCGTACCATTAAAGTTTTAGGTAAAAGAAATAAGGAAAGGGTTGTCCCTTTTCCAACGGGTATCGTTTCTATACTAGAAGGATACCGAAAGGTTAGAAACCGCGAAGTGGACATGAAAGATCACGGACTTTTGTTAGTAACGGATTCCGGTGAAGCATGTTACCCGATGATGGTGTACCGAGTTGTTAAACAACATTTGAAAGATACCGGCTCACAAAAAACCAGTCCGCACGTGTTGCGGCATACGTATGCCACACATTTATTAAACAAAGGGGCGGAGATAAACGCGGTGAAAGATTTGTTAGGTCATAGTAGTTTGGCGGCCACGCAGGTGTATACGCATAACTCGATGGAAAAAATTAAAAAGGCATTTGACCAGGCGCACCCAAAGGCCTGATCGCAGATTACTAACTGATTTTAGGATTGCGCTGATTATGGTAAAACAATTTAAATACTGCACTATCGAATAGAACTCTACGAAGGACTTACGGTATGTCTGTAAACTGCCGCGTAACGGATGTTCAATTTAAATTATGTGCTTTATGAAGTTACAGGTTCAATCCATTCATTTCAATGCCGATGTTAAGCTGATCAGTTTTATTCAACGCAAGGTTGATAAGCTTGAAACATTTTACGACCGACTCGTTGATGGCGAAGTTTTCCTTCGACTCAATAATGAGGGCATCGAAAACAAAACCGTAGAGATAAAATTAAATGTGCCGGGCACACAGCTGTTCGCCACCGAGAAAGCCAAATCATTTGAAGCTGCAGCCGATCTGGCTACCGAAGCCTTACGCAATCAATTAAAGAAGTTCAAGATGAAGGTTAAGCAGGGAAGAGCCTGATCGTGTTAACCATAAAATAAAAAAGCCTCCTGAAAATTCGGGAGGCTTTTTATTCACCAGTTCAGTTGAACTAGATTTTAAATGTCTTTTTCACCTGATCAACGTAATCAAGCTTCTCCCATGGGAACAGCTCAACTTTAACTTTCTTTTCGTTCTGTTTGCCTTTGTTGAACACTTTCTCAACAACTTTCGAATCGCGGCCCATGTGACCATACGCAGCCGTTTCAGAATAGATAGGTGTTCTCAATTTGAAGCGTTCTTCAATGAAGTATGGACGCATATCAAACAGCTTCTCTACTTTTTTGGCGATCTCGCCATCATTCAAATTCACTTTGGATGTACCGTAGGTGTTTACATACAACCCAACTGGTTTTGCAACACCAATCGCGTATGCAACTTGTACTAACACTTCATCACATAATCCGGCAGCAACCAAGTTCTTCGCAATGTGACGCGTAGCATAAGCTGCTGAGCGGTCAACTTTTGAAGGATCTTTTCCGGAGAACGCGCCACCACCGTGAGCACCTTTTCCACCGTAGGTGTCTACAATGATTTTGCGGCCAGTTAATCCTGTATCGCCATGCGGGCCACCGATTACAAACTTGCCGGTTGGGTTAACATGGTATTCAATATCGTTACCAAATAATTTCTGAACGCGTTTCGGCAGTTTTTTAAGAATGCGTGGAACCAATACGTTGATTACGTCATCCTTGATCTTCTTCAACATCACTGCATCTTTATCGAAATCATCGTGCTGCGTTGAGATTACGATCGCATCGATGCGGCTTGGTTTGTTATCATCGCCATATTCAATTGTTACCTGTGACTTTGCATCCGGACGGAGATAGGTCATTACTTTTCCTTCTCTCCGGATTACGGCAAGCTCTCTCAATAACATATGCGCCAGTTCCAATGGAAGTGGCATGTAATTATCCGTTTCGTTAGTTGCGTAACCGAACATCATACCCTGATCGCCAGCGCCCTGATCTTCTTTTTTCTTACGCTCAACGCCCTGGTTAATATCGGTTGATTGTTCGTGAATGGCTGAGAAAATTCCACAGCTGTTTGCTTCGAACATATACTCACTTTTGGTGTAGCCGATCTTGCGGATCACTTCACGGGCTATTTCCTGTACATCCAGGTAAGCCTGGGATTTTACTTCACCGGCCAATACTACCTGACCTGTTGTTACCAGGGTTTCGCAGGCTACTTTGGAAGATGGGTCGTATGCTAAGAAGTAATCAATAAGCGCATCTGAGATTTGATCCGCTACTTTATCGGGGTGACCTTCCGATACAGACTCTGACGTAAATAAGTAAGGCATATAGTGGTTAAGGTGTTTATCGTTATAGTAAAACCGGGCGCAAAGTTATAGGAATGATCCTACTTTTAAAATATGCGAGCGCATTAGGCTAAAAAAAGAAAGACGGCAGGTGACTTGGGAAGTTCGGACAACTCTTTCTTCCACGCTTTGATTGGCTTGGTGAGTATGGATTCATCCTTTCCGGTTACATCTATCGCTATGCACAACAATGTATCTTCATGTAATGCTTTAAGTAGATTGTTTGCAAGCTGGTTGTTCCGGTAAGGGGTTTCGATGAAGATCTGTGTTTGACTCTTTGCTCTTGATTCCTTCTCTAATGTTTTTATGGCTTCTATCGATTCTTTGGAATTAATGGGCAAATAGCCATGGAAGGCAAACTTTTGTCCATTCAGGCCGGAAGCCATTAGCGATAATAAAATTGAAGACGGCCCCGTTAACGGTACAACCTGAATGCCTTGCTGATGCGCATACTTAGCTGCAAGTGCACCTGGGTCTGCAATTCCCGGGCAACCCGACTCAGAGAGGATCCCAAGATTTTTACCTTGAGTGATCGGGATAAATAACTCTTTAAGCTCCTGTTCCTTGGTGTCTTTATTCAAGACTTTAAAATCGAGCGGCTCTATTGATTCATAAATTTTTAAGCTGCTCAGGTATCGTCTTGCGGTACGAACATCTTCTGCCAGAAAATGATCAATCTGATTTAACGCTGAAAGTACAGAATCAGGGATAACCGCTTGCTGTGTGGCATCCGCAATAATGGTTGGGATCAGGTAAAGCTTTCCTGTTGCGCTCATGCTTTATGGGTAGCGTTCAGGAAATTTCTTACCACCTCAACAAACTCCTGTGGTTTTTCGGCTTGCACCCAATGGCCGGTTTCCATCGTAACCAAGGTTGATTTTGGGAACAATTGTTTGATCCGATCCCGATCTTCATCTTTTACATAATTGGAGTTTGCTCCGCGGATAAAAAGAGTAGGTCCGTTGAATGTTCCCTCGAATTGAATATCCTGTCCAACATCTTCCAAACTCTTTTCAATCACGGGAAGATTGATCTTCCAGGAGAATCCGCCTTCTGTCTTTCGTGATAAATTCTTTAGCAAGAACTGACGCACATCTTCTTCGGGAACGTATTCTGATAAAATCTGATCGGCTTCAGCGCGCGTTTTGAGTGTATCGATCGGAATTGCCTTCAGTCCAGTAACTATAGTTTGATGATGTACTTTATAATATTTTGGTGCTATGTCGGCTACAATTAGTGAGTCGACCATTTCAGGGTTAGCAATGGCAAAGTTCATGGCGGTCTTTCCGCCCATCGAGTGGCCAAGAATAATCGGTTTCTCCAGTTTATGCTCTTGAATGAAATCCTTTAGATCGTTTGCAAGTGCTTTATAATCGAGCACCTCATCGTGTGGCGACTGGCCATGGTTGCGCTGATCAACAATGTAAATGTGATATTGATCAGAAAGCATTTTAGCCTGTGGCAGCCAGTTATCCGATGAGCCCATAAGGCCGTGCAGGATGATGAATGGCCGGCCTTGTCCTGATTCGCGAAAGAATAATTGCATCCTCAAAAATAGAGAATTCAATTCGGAGTGTTTCTACTCGTTATATTTGATATTTAATGGATACTCATGGAGCTGGCTAACGGATCGTACACTATTCAAAATGTAAATGTGCAGGACATCTGTACACAATTTGGTACACCTGTTTATGTGTACGATGCGGAAAAGATCGTCAATCAACTCAAGAATCTGAAGATGGCTTTTTCGGATGCGGACCTGAAAATCAAGTATGCAGCGAAAGCACTAACCAACCTTTCCATCCTTAAGCTACTAAAGAAGCATGGCGCAGGTATTGATGTTGTCTCTATTCAAGAAGCGCAGCTTGCGCTGAAAGCAGGATATACTGCGGCAGAAATCATGTTCACCCCCAATTGCGCTGAATACGAAGAGTTGGTAGAAGGCGCGAAGCTAGGTTTTATGCTGAATATTGATAACCTGCCACACTTAAAAAGATTCGGTGAACAGTTCGGCAATACATACCCATGTTGCTTGCGATTAAATCCGCACATTATGGCTGGTGGAAATCTTAAAATTTCAACGGGTCACAGCAATTCAAAGTTCGGGATTTCGGTTTACCAGATCCCGCAGATTATGGAGATTGTTGATCAGCATAAGATCAACGTAACAGGTTTACATATTCACACCGGCTCGGAGATCAGCGAAGCAGATGTATTCATTAAAATGGCCGAGATCTTTTTCAGTGTAGCCCGCGAGTTTAAAGATTTACGCTTTATCGATTTTGGTAGCGGCTTTAAAGTTGCTTACCAGGATGGTGATTCCGTTACGAACGTGTACGATTTGGGTTTAAAGCTTACGAAATCGTTTCGTGAATTTTGTGAGCAATACGGTCGAAAGCTTGAGCTTTGGATTGAGCCTGGTAAATACCTGGTAAGTGATGCGGGTAATTTGTTTGTAAAAACAACTGTTGTGAAGTCAACACCCTCTGTAACATTTGTTGGTGTTAACTCGGGATTGAATCATTTAATTCGGCCGATGATGTATGATGCGTATCACAACATCATTAATGTTTCGAACCCTTCAGGACCTCAGAAAACATATACGGTTGTGGGGTACATCTGCGAAACAGATACGATTGGCGCGGATCGTAAAATTAATGAAGTTACCGAAGGCGATATTCTTGCGATCCGTAATACAGGCGCCTATGGATTTTCAATGGCCTCAAATTATAACTCACGTTTACGCCCAGCCGAAGTTCTGGTGATTAATGGAGAAGCAAAATTGATTCGTGAACGCGAAACGCTTGATGATTTGATAAAAAATCAGGTGGAGGTTGCTATTTGATTAACGCTGCTTAATAAATTTTCCCCACTGTATTCCATCGCGACTTTTCAGCTTGATGAAATACATGCCTGGTGCAAGTTCATCCAGAGAAATGTTCAGCAACGGGTTGTTGCCAAGTGCGATGTTGTTTTTCACGATTACTCCGCTTGACGAAACAATACTGAATATCTTTTCCTGATGTTGAATCGCTTCAGGCACTTCAATGGTAATACCTGCTTCGGTGGGATTTGGATAAATCTTCAACGACATCTTTAGCTCATTTTCTACGCTGGTAACAATGGATGGCAAAAATCGAAACCAATTAATGTTGAATTCTGGCTGAATGATTCGCATTCGTAAAATGCTATTTCCAGCCGTCAGGTTCATATTGACTTTTACCGTTTGCCAGTTTTGCCATCCTCCAGTAACTGGTACATTAACAGAAGTACTGCTTAGCATTTCACCATCAAGTGTGCGTTGTTCGGCCTGAATGATACCAGCCTGTGCATTGCAGGCTATGCGAGCCTCCAGTGGATACCTGCCATCTTCCGGTACTCGAATGCGATACTCGAGATAATCACCTGCATTGGTGTAGCCAACATTTTGTCCGCCACCAATGTCGGTAGTTGATTCCAATTGAAGGCCGAAATTCACAATAAAACTCTCGGCTTCGATTTTAGCCGGAAGTGTAACGTAAACCGGTAAATTATTCTTTACAGTTAAGTTGGTAAAGCTTTCGAGCAACGTTTCATCCATTGATTTAACAGTTCCCGTTGCATAACTTATGGTGATAACATCATTATCAAAAAGTTCTTCACTCATGATAACAATTAATCGACTCTCATTGGCCGGATCCTGAGCTACGCTACTAACTACGGCTTCGGTACCATTTACCTTAACTGTAAATTCCGCATTGGTTAATGTGGTGTTGTCGATTTTCTTATTAAGCGTTACGAAAACTGTTGAGCCTGCTTTGGCGGTTTCAGCCGAGAGGACTGTGAACGGAAGCTCACTTAATTTTTTTTTTAAGGTGAAGGTAAAGTACCCCACGTTTGGTCCGCCTTTGTCAAAGATTACTTTCAGTTCTTGTCGGCCTTTGTAAAGCACAACATCGCTGACCGTTTGGTTGCTCCAGGTTTGGTTTCCTCCGGTTGATGGTAATGCTACGCTATTGGTAACATTCGATCCGTTTACATTCAATACTATTTTACCTGTGTTGCTGGGGCTTGCATAGCGTATGGTTATATCATAAACAGCACTGGAGTCAACATCAAGCGTATACAACATCCACTCACCATCGGCTGTCCAGCCCACATTATACTTATTAGAGGACGGATTCGTATCCGATGAATTTTCAATATCCACACCATCGTTGCGATATGCCCAGCCGTTATTCCAGGCGGCAAATGTTCCGGTAGCAACGCGATAGTTAGCAGTATCGGTATCGGAATATGCACGACCATGTCGTCCTAAATCAAAGTTGGCAGCATGAACAACACCCGGTACTAGATTAGAAGTATAGGGTATGGTAGTTTGACTACTGACTTGTCTGATCATAGCATCGACAACATCTTTCCTATAAATGTTGTTTTCGATTTTAGTGTTCTCCGCAAGTTGCATCAAAGCGTTTTTAGCAAATACTGCTGAGGGCTTTGTTCCACCGCTTGTCCAATACTGAAGCAACGTGTTATAGCCATCGTTCTTAACAATGGTGTAGGGGTTAATTACAGAGTTAACTTTTTTCATCGGCCACCAGGCCCAACCAATGTCATTGTCTTCCATCAGTTTAATAGCGTTCGTAAACCAGGTGTTGGAGTTTTCACCTGATTCGCCCAGCCAAACAGGCATGTTTTGCTGATTGCGAATATCAATGGCAAACTGTACTGAACCTTGGTCGTTATAATTCCAGTATTTATGAAAGCTAGCAACCATATTGTTATCCCATTTCGGAAAAATTCCGTTGTAGCGATTGCCCCAGCAGTTCCCTTCGATGAAGATGATATGATTGTTATCAACCGAGCGAATAGCCGTAGTTATGCTGATGTAAAGCTGACGCAGCGGGGCGTTACCATTCTCTTCACAGCCATTTGCATTTTGGCCTGCTACGAAATTCCAGTTCGGTTCGTTAATAAGATCGTAGCCGCCAATCCATTGTTCATTCGCATATCGTTGAGCGAGCTTTCGCCAGAGTTCAATGGTCTTTTGTTTGTTCGCTTCGCTTTCCCATAATGATGATTTGGTTGGGTCATAATCTGATATAGCAGCATCATGACCTTGTCCGCCTGGTGCTGCGTGCAAATCGAGTATTAAATACATGTTATTAGCACCGCACCATTTCAGCAAGCTATCGGTCATGGCAAAACCTTTGTCAAGCCAGGTATTTTGGCCTGCCACGGGTTCCAATTCGATTGGTAAAGTGTACAGGTTGTAGTGCATGGGCAAACGGATGGAGTTGAAACCCCATGATGCAAGCGAATCTATATCGCGCCTGGTGCAATGGTTCTTTAGCCAGGCATCGTAGAATGCCTGCGTATCGGTCTCACCAATCAGATCTTTAATTTTTGCACGAATCTGATGTTGAGGGTTGGCAAACGCGTTTGTTTCCAGCATGTATCCTTCCTGCAACATCCAGCCGCCAAGACCCATGCCGCGCAGAATTACTTCATTTCCATTTTTATCAACGATCTGTTTGCCACTTACGCGCAGGTATTGCGCATGCAAACTGCCTGAGGCAAGGCCAATAAAAAGCAACATCAGCAATAGACAGTAGAGTACAGATTTCTTCATGAGTTAAAACTTGTGATACGAATTTCGCAATTTCTGCAAACTTCTCTGTTGATCTGAGATAAATGTACTCTAAATCGACTTAACCTAAAACAAACTCAAATTTCCCTTATACCTGAACTTTGTCAAATCATACTCTGGCATTTTTCTTCCTGCAAAATATTTCTTCTTCGATGTAATGAACAGCTTGTGAATGATTTCCGCATAGGTTCCTTCACCGCTCATACGTCTGCCGAATTGTGAATCGTTTACGTTACCGCCATGCAAGGCACAGATCTGGTTCCAGACTTTATCAAACCGATCTGGAAAGTTTTTTCGTAACCAGTCTTCAAAGATTTTTCCAATCGAACCATTTAATCGCACAACGGTCATGCCTGCCGTTAATGCGCCATGTTCAGATGCTGCTTTAAGTATTGTGGGGATTTCATGATGGTTCAATCCCGGAATTAGCGGAGCATTCATAATACCAACGGGAATGTTTGCCTTCGCCAATTCCTCTACAATTTTCAACCGTTTTAATCCACTGGCGGTGCGTGGTTCCATGGCCCTGCGTAAATCTTCATTTAATGTGGTAATCGAGATCATAACATGGACAAGGTTATCTTTTGCCATGTCTTGCAGAATATCAATATCACGTGTAACTAAACTGTTCTTCGAAATAATCCCTACCGGATGCCGATACTTTGCCAGCACTTGCAACATCTTTCGGGTGATTCCAAATTTTCGCTCCTGTGGCTGATAGCAATCCGTATTACCACTCAACATAATGGGAACCGGTTGCCACTTCGGATGTAGAATAGCTTGTTCAAGTAGCTCAGCAGCGTTTTTCTTAACGATGATCTTACTCTCAAAATCGAGCCCGGCACTAAATCCATAATATTCATGAGTATTGCGCGCATAACAATAAATGCAGCCATGTTCACAACCTTGATACGGATTCATGGAGTACATTCCGTGCAAATCAGGACTTTCTATTTTATTGATAATCTTCTTTGCCGTTTCTAAAAAGATCTGCGTCTGTGGCGCTCCAAGTAACGGTTCATCAAGACCTTCGATATGTTCTGTTACATATTCATTCTTTAAGAACTTATTGCCGGTTTTAATTTGCGCCCCTCGTCCTTTAAAATATTCTTCTCTTTTCTCCTCTTCCTGCTCCATGCCCCAATGTAGATGCGATTGTTGTTGTAAAAAATTACTTTTACGCATTACGACAGAAGCTGTCAGAAGATGTTACCGTATACACCAACACCTGTTCAAGAAATACACGATCCGATTTTGGATAAGGCCGGTGTACGGTTACTCATTAAGCGTGAAGATTTAAATCATCCCTTTGTATCGGGAAATAAATGGTGGAAGCTAAAGTATAACCTTGAAGAAGCTATCCGGCAAAACAAGAAAACACTATTAACCTTTGGTGGTGCCTATTCGAATCACATTTTTGCAACGGCTGCCGCTGCACAGGAATTAAATCTTAAATCAATTGGCATCATCCGTGGAGAAGAAGCACTTCCGTTAAACGATACGCTTTCGTTTGCTAAAAGCAAAGGAATGCAGTTACGGTATGTTTCGCGGGAACAGTATCGGAAAAAAACAGAACCTGAATTTATTGAAAAGCTCCACGAACAATTTGGTGATTTTTATTTAATCCCGGAAGGCGGGTCAAATACACTTGCGGTTAAAGGGGCAACAGAATTCGCGCAAACATTGGGGAATGATTTTGATTATGTGTGCTGTCCAGTTGGAACAGGCGGAACGTTGGCTGGAATCATCAATGGACTATCTAATCCTAAAATAATTCTTGGTTTCTCTTCTTTAAAGGGTGGCGAATTTTTACGATCAGAAGTTGAACAATTTTTAAATCCTGCACCCCGGTACAATTGGAAAATTATTACAGATTATCATTTTGGAGGTTATGGAAAAATAACGGATGAGCTTATTTCCTTTCAAAACGGTTTCGCAGAGAATCAACACGTATTATTCGATCTTGTATACGGTTCAAAAATGATGTGTGGAATTTTTGATCTTATCCGTAAAGATTTTTTTGAACCCGATTCAACAATCCTCATTATTCATACAGGCGGACTTCAGGGAAAATAGTACCTTAGTTATCTGTTTATAACCCATGAAAAAAATCTTCCTGCTAGGGCTCTTAATTTTTTTACTTCAAGGAGCTTTTGCCTCTCATCTCCGGTGCGGATATATTACTGTGGAACGCAGTAGCTGCACCGCTAATATGGTTATCATAACAATAACCGTCTTTACAAACACATATTCTGCTGTACAATTCGGAGGTGATGGCATTCTTTCTTTCGGTGATGGGGAAATTTTTAAACTTCCGGAAATAGAAAACACATACCGTCCTGATCTCGGACCATCGATTGGTATCGCCCAGTTTACGCGAACTCATACTTATACTGTTGCGGGTGAATATATCATCAGCTATCTCGAACCGAATCGTAATGGGGGTGTACTAAACATGCACGACTCATTTAATACAACGTTTTATACGGAAACAAAAATTGATCTTACCAAAACTATTTGCGCTTCACCTGTTTTCCTGGCTCCTCCCGTTTTTACAGGCATAACAGATTCTCAACTCAACGTTTCGTTGGGGACATCTTCTCAAGATGATAACCTGATAACCTATGAAATGGCTGTACCATTTCGCGACCGTGGCTTGCCTGTTACCAATTTCGTGAAGCCTCCTAACATGTCGCTTAATAAACTTACCGGATTATTAACCTGGGATGCCTATACTGCTTTACCAGGCGAATACAATTTTGCAGTTATAGCCATTCAGTGGAGTAAAGTTGGAGAGAATTATTACCGAATCGGTTTTGTACGGATTGACTTCCAGGTTATTCTAAAGGGCGATGTTTCTGAAATTCCGACACTAACAGATAATCAGACATTGGATGAATACAACAGGATTTTAGTAAAACCTGGCGAGGAAAAGCAAATTGAATTCTCGTATATAAGCGGTAATAACAACACTGCCCAACTGGAAATTTATTCTGAATTGAATGAACCATCAATTTCATTTTCAACCATCGATGTTGGCGGACCTACAGGTAATACCAAAACGGGGTTGCTTACGATCACTCCACAAGAATCCGATGTTCGGGAAAATGGTTATCTGATTACTGTTCGGGGCAGAACAGCAGGAACAGTTTATGACAGAAACTATCTTATTTATACCGATGAAATCCCGGAGTTTCCTATCGCTGTACTAACTGGTACTGAAAAAGAAATTGCACACGTTGAAATTTTCCCAAATCCGGTTCAGCATCAGGTCAACATCCAAGTGAATAGAGCCGGAATTTCTGAAGTGTTAATTTATTCTGTGCAAGGCAGGTTGGTAACAAACAGATTTTTCGAAGGCAATACAACGGTCACGTTATCCGAGCTTCCTCCGGGCGTTTATATTATTGATGTGCAGCGGAATAACACTTCGGTGCGTAAAGTCAAGCTGATCAAAACCAAGTAATCTTTTATCCGAACAAATCCTGAAATACTTCCGTAAGCTTACTGAAAGATTTAACCGTAATCTTTGTTTTCTTCAAATCAACTGAACGTTGACTGTATCTCGAAATATAAATCTCGGTAAAGCCGAGCTTCTCTGCTTCTGAGATCCGCTGATCCACACGATTTACAGCACGCAACTCTCCACCCAATCCAATCTCGGCCGCAAAGCAAATTTTTTCAGATACCGAAAGCTCTTCGAATGATGAAACAATCGAAACACATACAGCAAGATCGATGGCAGGATCTTCAACTTTGATTCCTCCCGCCATGTTCACAAAAACATCCTGTACACTTAATCGAAATCCGCATCGCTTCTCAAGCACGGCCAGCAACATGTTTAATCTTTTTTGATCAAAGCCTGTTGGGGTACGCTGAGGTGTTCCGTAGGAAGCCGGGCTAACCAGCGATTGAATTTCAATCAGCAAAGGCCGATTACCTTCAATGGTTGCTCCGATCGTTGCTCCACTTACCGGGCCATCTTTCTGAGAAATTAAAATCTCCGATGGATTGGACACTTCGCGTAAGCCTGATCCCAGCATTTCATAAATACCAATCTCGGAAGTCGACCCAAACCTGTTTTTTGTTGTTCGTAATATCCGATATGCGAGATGACGATCACCTTCAAACTGAAGGACCGTATCAACCATGTGCTCCAGAACCTTTGGACCAGCCAGCATCCCATCTTTGGTGATGTGTCCAACCAGGAAAACAGGAGTGTTTGTTTCTTTGGCAAACTTCATCAGCTCAGCAGCACATTGACGAACTTGTGCAATGCTCCCGGAAACGGAATCAAGCAGCGATGAATTTAAAGTTTGAATGGAATCAATAATCACTAAATCCGGCTGCAACGATTCGATGGATGAGAATATATTTTTGGTGTTGGTTTCGGTAAGGATAAAGCATGAATCATTACCGGCTGACGTTAATCTTTCAGCGCGCATTTTTATCTGCTGATCACTTTCTTCACCTGAAACATAAAGCACCTTTGCTCCGGTTAAGGTTAGTGCAAGCTGTAACATGAGGGTTGACTTGCCAATGCCTGGCTCACCACCAATTAAAACCAATGATCCAGAAACGATGCCACCTCCCAAAACACGATTTAGCTCAGCATCATGCGTTACAATCCGAGGCTCATTAGCCGCCTCCACCTGTGAGAGTTGTTTTGCTTTGCTCCGTTCAGCCTTTGTTTCCTGTCGCCACTCGGTTTTGGTTGCTTCCTCTTTCTGGACAATTTCCTCTACAAAAGAATTCCAGGTTCCGCAGGAAGGACATTTTCCCTGCCACTTAGCAGATTCATGTCCGCATTGCTGACAAAAAAAAGTTGTCTTCGTTTTGGCCAAAATCAGGTTTGTTTATGACCAAAAGTACAATGAAACAAATGACTACTTGTGTCTGACGATTTTATTCTTTCTTTTTGTATGAGTTACTCAAACCCCCAGTCTAAATCAATGAGATACCTGTTGGCTACTGCGCTCCTGGCAGGAGTGTGTTTTTCTTCTTTTGCACAAAAAGATCCTATTAAGTTTGGAGAAATTCCGATGGAGGACCTTCAAATGATCACGTATGCTCCAGACACATCTGCTGCTGCTGTTATTCTTGCCGATTTTGGTGAGGCCCGCATTTCTCCTTACCAAGGAAAAATGATTTATGAACGACATACCCGGATTAAAATTCTGAAACCAGAAGGTACTTCATGGGCTGATGTTCAAGTGATGTTGTATCATTCCGGTGCAGCCGATGAAAACATTACCGGACTTAAGGCGGTAACCTATAATTTAGAAAACGGTCAGGTAGTAAAGACTGAAATCAGTAAGGATGCTGTTTTCCAGGAAAAATTTAACAAGTACTATAACCTTAAAAAATTCACACTGCCTAACGTTAAGGTTGGATCCGTTATTGAGTACACCTATAAGCATAACTCAGACTTTTGGACTAACTTCCCGAACTGGCAATTCCAATATAAAATTCCGAGCAAGCTTACCGAATACAGAGCCTTCATCCCAAGCTTCTTTGTTATGGAGCGGTACATGCAGGGTTATCTCACACCTCAATACGATACTAAAAATATTCAGCAGGGTAATTATGAAGATAAGCGACATCGCTGGGTAATTGAAAATGTTCCAGCTTTCAAGCCCGAACCTTTTATGACTTCCGAACGAGATTATGTATCGAAAATAAATTTTGCACTGGCCTACACTAATTTTCCAGGGCAACCCACGAAAGAGATTATGGGAAGCTGGGCTAAGCTTGTTGGATTGTTTCTGGACAGTGAATCTTTTGGTAAAGCTATCACCGGGAATAATTTCTTAAAGAAGAAAGTTGAAGAGCTAACCGCAGGCATTACTGAACCTGAAAAAAAACTTCAGGTTATTTTTGATTACGTAAAGACCACGTTAAAATGGAATGAGATTTCTGATACCGAAGCTTATCCCTTGAAAGATGTATTTGAAAAGAAACTGGGATCTTCCGGAGATATTAACATTGCACTTGCTTCTATGCTTGACAAGGCCGGGTTTGTTGTCGACCCTATTTTATTAAGCACACGTAATCACGGCTTTATTCGCACACAAGTGCCGATGGAAAGTCAGGTTAACTATGTTGTATGTTCTGTTATACTAAATGGTAAGCGGGTTTTGTTGGACGCTACAGAGAAATTTATTCCGATAAATGTTCTACCAGAACGATGCCTGAATGGTCAGGGGCTTTTGATTCTTTCCACATTAAGAACTTTTGAATGGATAAACCTGGAAGCTATTGGAAAATCAAAAACTTCTATTCAAAGTGACCTGACATTAAGTGCTTCAGGTGAACTTAAAGGAAAAATTGCTTTTACACGAGATGGTTATGATGCACACCAAACTCGTAAAATATTTGCCGAGGGTGAGCAGTCGTATGTTAAAACAATGGTCGGGAGTAAATCCTGGGATATTGAAAAAAGTGATTTTCAAACATTGGAGCAAGTAAATGTTCCTGCAAAAGAAGTTCATCATCTTACCATTGCAGACCATGCTACCGTTTCAGGTGATGTTATTTACATAAACCCTCTGTTGGGATTTAACACCCAGGACAATCCGTTTAAAATTGAATCGCGCTTATATCCGGTTGATTTCGGAAGTCCTTTTGAAAAATTAATCATGACTAGAATTACGATTCCAGAGGGCTATGCAATTGATGAAGTGCCGCAAAATAAAATCATTGCACTACCCGGTGGTATGGGAAAATACGTATATAGTATTACCGTTATGGGCAACACGGTTAATTGCACAAGCAGCTTGTCAGTAAATAAATCGCTTTTTGTACAGGCAGAATATCCTTTGTTGCGCGAGTTCTATACACAATTTATTGCCAAGCAGGATGAACAGATTGTGTTGAAGAAAAAGTAAAAGAAGTTAGCGTTAGCTTCCTCGTTTATTGATTATTTGATTCGACTTTTCTTAAAGATTCTATATGCGTCTAGTTTCATTTTTTGTTTTGATTTTGTGTGCATTGGATGCATTCTCCAGTGATCCAAAATTTCCGATAAGTACCATTCCGGAAGAATTGCGAAAAGATGTAAATGCTGTGGTGCGGGAGGACAAAACCATTTTCAAAATTAATTCCCGGAGCACCGCTACGCATTACGCATATTACGCAGTAACCATCTTTAACAGCAGTGGCCGAGACTTCGCTCAAAAAACAATTAGCTATAGCAAGCTGTCAAAAATTACAATGTTCAAAGCAACCGTATATGACGCCATGGGGAATTTGATCAAAAGAGCCAAGTCATCAGAAATCTTAGATGGAAGTGCTTTTGATGGATTCACATTATACAGCGATAATCGATACAAGCATGTTGATCTCATGCAAGGCACATATCCTTATACCGTTGAATTTGAATATGAGGTCGACTTCAAATACTTATACGCAATTGAAGGCACTTATCTGATCCCGGGCGAAAAAGTTTCGGTAGAGCACACGTCATATGAATTAATTTTTCCGGAAAATCTGAGGCCACGTTATAAAATGATTAACGTAACCCAGGAACCTAAGCAAACCAAAACTGCTAAAGGTTTAGAATCGCTGTCCTGGTCATTTGAAAATCTAAAGCCTATTAAAATTGAGTCGTATGGCCCCAGCGTGCGTGATCTGTTCCCGATAATTCTTGCTGCGCCAAGCCTGTTTGAATATGAGGGTTATCCGGGGGATATGAGCTCATGGCAGAAATATGGTGAGTGGAGAAGTTCGATCCTGGCCGGTCGTGATAAAATTTCAGATGAAACACGGCAAAAAGTCATTGCGCTTACGAAAGATTTACCCACCAAGGAAAAAAAAGTAAAAGCTGTGTATGAATATCTTCAAAGTCGAACTCGTTATGTAAACATTTCCGAAGGCATCGGGGGTGTTCAACCATTTGAAGCTTCTGTTGTGGATCAAACCGGATATGGAGACTGTAAAGCACTCTCTAATTATATGGTTGCTTTATTAAAGCAAGTCGGCATAAAAGCTCACTACTGTGTTGTTAAAGCCGGACCGATCGAAGATGAAACCATGTTGGATTTCCCGAGTCACCAGTCTAACCATGTAATTGTAGCTGTCCCTAACCAATCGGATACCTTATGGCTTGAATGTACAAGCCAGGTAAATCCTTTTGGCTATTCCGGAAAATTTACGGGCGACCGAAAAGCTTTTATGATTCGGGAAGACGGGGCTATTTGGGTAAACACTCCAAAGTATGCCAATGAAATCAATGTGCAATCCCGATCAGGAGACGTATCAGTCAGTAGCACCGGTGATGCTACGGCCAAAATACGAACCGAATATTCCGGACTACAGTATGAAAATGGTAACCTGGATAGTTATCTGAATAATCAGTATGATTTGCAGAAAAAGTGGATAATGAACACTACCGATATTCCAAGCTTCGATGTAAAAACATTTAAGTTCGAAAACAAAAAAGACAAGATCCCAACCGCGATTGTTACTCTTGATTTGACGTTACGAAAATATGCATCCGCAAGCGGTAAAAGATTAATGCTTACTCCAAACCTGATGAACCGGAGCACATTCATCCCGGAAAAAACGGAGAGTCGTAAGACTGACATTGTAGAAGATTTTGGGTTCGTTGATTTTGATACGATCCGCTACCATATCCCCGATGAAATTTATCCTGAAGTTCTTCCACAACCTGTAAAAATAGCTTCACGTTTCGGTGAATACGAATCAACTTACAGGCTTGATCAGGGACTGGTTGTTTACACCCGTAGACTCAAAATCAACAAAGGAAGATACCCTGCTACTACATACCAGGAATATATTGATTTCTATAAATCCATTAACCGTGCCGATAATACTAAGCTCGTGTTCCTTACAAAGACTTAATATTTTTTTCAACTCATGAAGAGTGCCTGGTCGGACACTCTTTTTTTTGCTTATCGGATACTTGCTTAACTTACCGCTTAGAAGAGTGGCATGGTTTTTTTGAGACTTATATCGCGCTTACCGTTAGGTATTCTCTACCTGCTTTCCGATTTACTTTTTCTGTTGGGCTATTATATTATTCCCTATCGAAAAAAACTCGTTAGACGAAATTTGAGAAAATCATTCCCCGAAAAATCTAAAGCAGAACGCAAACGTATCGAACGTTTATTCTACCGGAATCTTTGCGATTACGCTGTAGAAACACTCAAGCTGCTCACGATCAGTAAAAAAGAACTGAACAAGCGGGTTGTTTTCACAAATCCGGAGATTATAAATCCTTATAAAGAAAAAAATCTTCCGGTTATAGCACTTGCTTCCCATCAGTTCAATTGGGAATGGCTTCTGGCAGCCGGTAACTTCCACTTTACGATGGATTTTGTTTATCAGCCAATCACTAGCACACTTACTAACAATTTACTCCTGGCGTGTCGCACACGTTTTGGCGGTCACGCGATAAAGCGTAATGATCTAGCACGCGAGATGGTAAAACGTAAAAACATTTGGCGCTTAATTGATATTGTTTCAGATCAATACCCGGGCCAAAAGAAGGACAAGAAATACATTACTGAATTTCTTAACCAAGAGACTGCATTTTTCCAGGCGCCAAATCAAATTGCATCGCTAACGAAGTACCCGGTTATCTTCACAGCCATTCGAAAAATAAAACGTGGTTTTTATGAAGCAACGTTTATACCTATTGCCGAACCTCCGTATGTAAAGGATGATGAAAAAGTTATTGACCGGTATGTGCAGGCTGCTGAAGAAATAATTCGGGAATATCCTGCGGGGTGGTTATGGTCGCACAAGCGCTGGAAGAAGCGACACCTTACGCAAGCATCTGCGAAATATCCTCCCGCGTCAACTGCTTCATAATACTTTCTTCTGTAACAATAAGCTCGTTGGTAAGCTTAAGCTTCTTCTGCTGTAGTTGCAGAATTTTTTCTTCTACCGTATTGCGCGTAATAAACTTGTACGTAAATACTTTCCGCTTTTGACCAATACGATGTGCGCGATCGACTGCTTGCGCCTCCACGGCAGGATTCCACCATGGATCAAGAATAAACACGTAATCCGCTTCCGTTAAATTCAATCCTAAACCACCGGCCTTTATGGAAATCAAAAACGCTTTTGTTTTTGGATCCTTATTGAATTTTTCAACTTGCTCTCTTCGATCAGTGCTTCCACCATCGAGGTATGCATAGTTGATCTTGTTGGCTTTTAAATAGTGCTGAACAAGATTCAAATGTTTCACAAACTGACTAAACACCAAAACCTTGTGGTCTTCCGCCATTGCATTTTCAAGCATG
The DNA here is from genome assembly GCA_965227265.1 of Cyclobacteriaceae bacterium. GTDB lineage: Bacteria > Bacteroidota > Bacteroidia > Cytophagales > Cyclobacteriaceae > UBA2336. The sequence goes on from OZ245738.1 coordinate 3,352,624, forward strand.
TGCGTAATGTCTTCCAGTTTACCAGAATCACCTGCGTAAGATGGTTCAATCATTTTCGGGTGATTCGCAAGTTGGCGCAGCTTCGTTAATCCTTCCAGGATCATGAAGCGGCTATTGCCCATGCCTTCTTTATCAATCAGGTCAAGGATTTTACCGCGATAGTATGCTTTTGTTTCTTCATACTTCTTCTCCTGCTCGGTTGTCATCTCACAATACTGAATGTATTCAACTTTCGCAGGAAGTTCAGTTGCAACTTGTGATTTGTGCCTTCTTAAGACGAATGGTTTAATTACTGCGTTAAGCTTCTTCGATTTTGTTTCATCGCCCTTTTTTTCAATCGGCACCTGGAACTCCTGACGGAAATACGACTGCGTACCTAAAATGCCTGGGTTGATAAAGCTCATTTGTGACCACAAATCCATCGTTGTGTTCTCAAGTGGAGTTCCGGTTAACACAAGCTTATGTCTTGATTTTAGTTCCCGAACAGCTTTAGCAATGTTAGATGAAGGGTTTTTGATCACCTGCGATTCATCCAGAATAATATAGTTGAAGTAAAACTTTTGAAACAGTTCGCAGTCAAGTCGGGTTATACCATACGATGTTAGTACTACATCATATTTCTCAAACCGCTTAACGTCTTTGTTTCTTAACGTGCCAGTATAGTTCAGAACTTTCAGATCGGGTGTAAACTTGCTTGCTTCCATCTCCCAGTTATAAATCAGGGATGTTGGCATGATTAGAAGTGAAGGTCCAGCGTTAGCTTCTTTCTCGGCAAGAAGCATTGTTAAGGTTTGTACGGTTTTCCCCAGACCCATGTCATCCGCCAAACAGCCACCGAGTTTGTATTCACTTAAGAACCGAAGCCAGTTATAACCTGCGCGTTGATACGGCCGAAGCTCACCTTTAAAGCCTTCTGGCAATGGATAATTTTTTATTCCACTGAATGAATTCAGCGTTCTGAGTTTCTCGCTTAAATGAACTTTGGCCAGATTACCCTCTTCAAGTTCTCTTACAAGGTTCAAATGATGCTTTTTGAGCACAGGTCTTTCTTTATCGCCATGCGTTTCGCTTAGCGCGAACAGGTCGGCATAGCGTGTAAGCCAGGCTTCCGGAATAATGGCGATCTCACCGTTAGGCAACTTGAACTCAACTTTCTTTTTCAGGATAAGCTTGCGCAACTCCTTAAATGGAATTTCAAACTCACCAAATTTTATCTTCGCATGAATATCAAACCAGTCGATATTCTCTTTAACCTCAACTTCAATAATTGCTTTGCCGACAAAGTACTTTTTATCATTGCTTTGCGGCTGACTTACTTCAAATCCAAGATTTAATAAGTTAACCCGGTTTTCATTGAGCCACGAGAACGCCTCCGATTTAGGAACTGCTACATTGAAGTCCTTCATCGGCAAGCCTAACTTTTGCAGTGTATGCAAAAAGTTTTTTTCCGTTTCTGACTTGCGCGTTACGCGATGGAACACATAATCCTTATCGTGACGTTCTACCGTTACACTAACCGGTACACGGTTGCGACCTTGAAAGCGATGCTTGCCGTATTTGAATGAAAGATCAAAAACGATCTTACCGGATTCGTCACTCTTATCTTCACTAGGCTTGTCATCAAACAAATCAGCTGCCTGTGAGCTTTGTGCAGAAACCAATTCTGAAAGTGTAAGAATAGGTTTGGGATCGTAATCATTTTTGTTGATCTCAAAACCTTTTGCTTCTACATCATCAAACGATGCGATTAATGGAGCAACGAATCTGTTATAATATGTTTCTTCCAGGTTCTTGGGAATCACAACAAACTTCTTACTTAAGAATGGCAGAAGTTTTTTTCCATCGACATATTTTTCAAAGCCGAATAATTTTCCGCTAAGCACCATCCATGCCGGGCTTTTACATACCAGGTACGCTGCATCATTCGGCAAGTCAAGCTTTTTACCTTGATACGTTATTGTTGGATAATAATTGGTAGCCTCATTGCTGCGCATGAAATGAAATTGGATGTTGGCTTTGTCGGCCATCACTTCAATTTTTTTCCAGGTTGGCTCGCCATCGCTTCCCATCTCGAAAAGCATTTTGCCCTTCATGAGCTCTAATGCCTCTGCACGTTTGCTCTCAATGTGTATTTCGATTTGCTCCTGAAGTGCCTCGTTCCCTTTTGTCTTGTTGTAAACTTTTGAAAAGAACTCATCGGACTTCATCGGCTTGCCTACAAACTTTTTGATCACCGATTCCTGCTCCATCGAGTCGGTTAGCTTAATCAGCTCGTAATCGCGATCATCTAAACCTTTCGAAAATTCGCGGGCGTTTTTAGAAGAGATATTCTGATGTTGAAACGTGAGTTTACCCTTCTCATCCAGGTGAACAATATAGGACTCGATTAATAGGCCCAGGTACTCATGCTGAAACAGCGAGTAGATGATTTGAAACGGCTGGGAGGCAGAGACCTTCATGTGTAAGCACTTTTTCCGTCATTTTCAAAGAACGGAACTTCCAAGGTAACAATTTAAAGCGACAAAAACCTTGAAAATCGCCCCTTTTCATACGCGATCCTTACAGGTCGCTGGGCGAGAAAGTACGGGTTGCCACTTGCGCTGGCCGGTAAGAGACCAGGAAAGTGATCACAATCATGGCAAAAGTGATGTAAACGAAATCGGTTAGAATCATTTTAACAGGGTAACCTTCTGTAACGGAATTCTGAAGGCCCATGGATACAAACCCGTAGCGTTCCTGAAGTACACAAAGAATCGCTCCCAGAATTAGTCCAACGATTGTTCCGCCAACCGCAATCAAAGCACCTTCGGTTAAGAATATTTTTCTGATAACCGAACGATCCGCACCCATCGAAGCCAGTAATGAAATATCCTTTTTCTTATCGAGCACCAGCATCATTAAGCTGAAGAAGATGTTGATTGATGCAATGCCTAGTAACAACACACCTCCGCTAAACGTGAAAAGTTTTTCAATCTTCAAGAGTCTGTAAAGATCCTTGTGTTGCTCTTCTAACGTTAACACAGTAAAATTTTCGCCTAATGCTTTTTTAAGTTCTCGTTGAACTGCTACGGCATTAGCATTTTCTGAAATCTTTAGCTCAAGGGCGGTCCGTTTATTTCCGTACTTCATTACATCGCGTGCGAAATCAAGCGGGACGATTATATAATTTTCATCGAAGCTTTGAACAATTGAAAAGGCTGAACCAACAATAATACTTTTATGAGAATAGATTTTTGAAGGGTCAACCATTCCCGGTTTAATATCATTGATATAATAGATTTGAAGCGGATGAAAATCATCTCCAACCTGAATGGACAGTGAGTATTGAACACCTCGACCAACAATAGCATACGGAACTTCACCGCTTTTCAAACGCAGTGACCCATCCACAATAGCATCATCAATACGGTGTTGATCGAGAAAATTATCACTAACGCCCTTTAACGTTATCACCTGATTTGCTTCGCGGTAACGGGCATAAGCATAGTCTTCAATAACTTCCGTAACGATTTCAACGCCTTCAATTTTTTTAATTTTAGCAAGCAGCGCATCATTCATTTCAAATGACTTCCCGATTGTTGCTTCAATTTTTATCTGCGGATCGAACGATTGATTAAGTGAACGAAGCAGATCTTCCAATCCATTGAACACCGAAAGAACCATGATCAAGGCAGCAGTACATACAGAAACCAGTACCAGCGTTAATCCTGAAATAATGTTGATGAAATTTCTCTTTCGTTTAGAGAACAGGTATCGTTTCGCTATAAAGAACGGAAGGTTCAAGGCTCGGAGAGATTATTCTTCCTCCTCCTTCTTTTTAGCGGAAGGAATGTTCAGATTCTTGATGAGCGAGTCCATGCGCTGTGCATTTTCTTCGACTTCATCCAGGTAAAAAATTAACTCTGGGATTACGCGCACCTGCTGTCGTATTTGATCGCCCAAGGCTTTCCTGATCTCACTTTTTCGTCCATTGATTTTCTCCAGTACGGCTTGTTTATCTTTTGCCAAGAGCATACTAATGAAAATCTTGGCAACACCCAGATCAGGACTGACTTTTACATCGGCCACTGTTATAAACGTATTGTCCAATATCCCGCGCTTATCGCGTTGAAAGATGTCGCTGATCTCCTTCTGAATCAGCCGGGCGAATTTTAATTGTCGGGTAGAGCCTGCCATTAACTTTTAAAGTTAGAATTTAAAATATTAAAATTAACTTGATGCGCGCTTAAAGTTTCGAAGTGTTAGGGTATTTCAGAATCAATGATCCGTATCGGTTAATCGGCCTTCTGGTCATCATGACACTGTTGTCGTTGCCGCTTTTCATCGACACACCCGATGTTACGGTTACAGAACTTAAGAGCTTTATCGTTGGTGAACGTATAAGTGAAGGTTTTGGACTTTATCATGGCACAATTGACAGTACTCCACCTTTAACATCCTGGTTTTACGGATTATTCGATCTGGTTTTTGGGCGCTCGTTAACCGCCCGGCATATTTTTGCTTTCGTCATTCTCTTTCTTCAAAGCGTATTTTTGGGAATCATTCTAATTGACAAAAAGGTCTTTTCAGAGAACACCTACATCCCTTCTTTACTGTTCTCTTTACTTGTATTTATTTCTTTTGATTCACTAGCGCTGACCGGGGATTTGCTCGCATTTGGTGTTTTGCTACTGGCGCTTAATAACCTGATTAAAGAAATAGAGTTCCGCACTCCTCGTGACGAAACGTCTTTCAACCTCGGCATTTTCATCAGTGTGGCCTCGATGTTTAGCTTCTCGTACGCCATCTATTTGCCAGGTGCCATTATCCTTCTTTCAATTTTTACACGCAGCTCGGTACGCAAATATCTTTTGCTTGCCTTTGGATTTGTGCTTCCGCACCTGGTATTGATTTGCATTTTTAATCTTAACGGTCATGCACAGGAGCTTTGGCAAAATTATTATGTACATAATCTTAGCTTCCCATCGCATGATTTAATTTCGACAAAATCACTATTGTTGCTTTGCACAGTTCCGCTTTTCTATCTTTTTGTTTCCTTATTTATTCTTAACCGGGATGCGCGACTTACGAAATACCAATCACAAATATTTCAAATGATGTTTCTGTGGTTTGTGATTGCTTTTCTTCAATTCTTTATCGCGGCCGATTTCAGACCACAAAGCATTATTACGGTTCTTCCACCTGTAAGCTTTTTTCTCACGCACTTTTTGCTGCTCATCCGAAGAAGAAAGTATGCAGAAATGAACATGTTGATTTTATTAGTCGGTGTTGTTGTGCTCGCTTACCTGACTCGCTATCATCAAATACCACAAATCAACTACAATGATCTGATTGTAAAAGAAAGTGCTGCTCCCATAAAAGATAAGAAGATATTGATCTTAAGTAATGATCAGGCTGTATTCAAAAATAATACGTTGGGTTCACCTTTCTACGATTGGGATTTAGCTGCTCCCGTTTTTAAGAACCCAGATTATTATGAAAATCTTTTATTTATACATCGGTGTTTTGAAAAAGAAAAGCCTGATGTAATTATCGATCCTGAAAATTTAATGGCTGGATTTTTTAAGAGGCTTCCGCAACTGAATGCTCAGTATATAAAATCACCGGAAGGTTATACGCGCAAGGCGATCAGCAACTGATCTTATTTACTCTGCGTTCGTGACGTCCGCCTTCAAAGCTTGAATGTAAAAAGCGGTCGAGAATTTTTTCAGCAAGCTCAAGGGTTACATAACGTGCTGGAATGCAAAGTACATTTGCATTGTTATGTTGACGTGCAAGCTCAGCGAGTTCTTCATTCCAGCAAATAGCCGCCCGAATATCCTGGTGTTTATTCGCGGTGATGGCAACTCCATTGGCACTGCCACAGATCAAAAGACCTAATTCAAATTCTTTCTTCTCGACTGCTTCCGCAACAGGATGTGCAAAGTCGGGGTAATCGGCAGACTCGGTATTATATGTTCCGAAATCTTTCGTTTTATAGCCGTTCTTTTCAAGCCACTTTTTAAGGACTTCTTTATATTCAAATCCTGCGTGGTCGGCTCCTATCGCTAATGTTGGCATCATGCTTGGTCTTCAAGTGCTTCCCGCTTCAGCTTCTTGCGAAGCACTACGGCTGAAGTAAAGATACTGATCTCATACAGAAAATATAGCGGCAGAGAGATGATTGCTAAACTGAATGGATCGGCAGAGGGTGTTACAACAGCCCCCAAAACAATAATTACGACAACGGCATGTCTGCGATATTGACGCATAATTTTAGGTGTAACCATTCCGATTTTTGTCAGAAAGTAAACAACTACCGGGAATTGGAATAAAAGGCCGCACCCCAACACCAGACTTGCTACAGTTGATACATACGATGTGATGTCAAACTCATTAACAATCATCGCGCTCACCTGATAAGTCGCTAAAAACCAGATTGTCATTGGGCTCAAAATGAAATACCCAAAAGCAACTCCTAACAAGAAAAGACCTGAAATGGCAACCACAGCGCCTTTGGAGAACTTTCTTTCTTTTGTTTCAAGACCAGGTCGAACGAAACTCCACAATTCCCAAACTACATAGGGGAACGCAACAACAAGTCCAACCATAAACGATGCCGTGATGGACATCATAAACTGGCCTGTCATGTTACGGCTTTGAACTTTGAAGGGAAGATCGGTTACACAGAGTGATTCTGTTGCGCCCACCAGGTCGCCCAAGGAACACATCCACTTGAAGAAAATGAAATCTACTTTGGCTGGAGCGAATACGATGTAGTCAAAAATCTCGGTGATGTAAACGAAGGCTGCAATCATCAACACTATAATCGCGAATACCGCTCTGATAATATGCCAGCGTAATTCCTCGAGGTGATCGAGGAACGTCATTTCTTTTTCAACACTCATCTGCTCCGCTCAGCGCTTATAAATACAATGGAAATTTTTTCATCAAGGCATTAACCTTTCGCTTAACAGCTTTCAGGTTGCTTTCATCATTCGGTGCTTTTAAAGCTTCATCGATTAAGTCAACAACCTTAAGCACGTCTTTTTCTTTCAACCCACGCGTTGTTATAGCCGGTGATCCAATGCGCATACCCGAAGTAACAAACGGTGATTGTGTATCAAAGGGCACCATGTTTTTGTTGATAGTGATGTCCGCTTTGATCAATGATTCTTCTGCAATCTTTCCGGTAAGATTTTTAGAGCGAAGATCAATCAGCATTAAATGATTATCCGTTCCGCCTGAAATAATTTTATACCCTTTCGCAGTGAAAGCATCCGCCATCGCTTTTGCATTCTTGGCAACCTGAACGATATACTCTAAATATTCATCCGATAATGCTTCCTGAAAGGCAACTGCTTTTGCAGCAATAACGTGTTCAAGTGGGCCACCTTGTGTTCCGGGGAACACACCTGAATCTAACAATGAACTTATCTTTCTGATTTCTCCCTTCGGAGTTTTCAATCCCCATGGATTATCAAAGTTCTTTCCAACCATGATCAATCCACCGCGCGGACCGCGTAATGTTTTATGTGTTGTGGTTGTAACAACATGGCAATGTTCCATCGGATCATTCAACAATCCGCGTGCAATCAATCCAGCAGGATGTGAAATATCAGCCATCAATAACGCACCAACTGCATCTGCCGCTTCACGCAATTTTTTATAATCCCAGTCGCGGCTATACGCTGAAGCTCCGCAGATGATCAACTTTGGCTTTTCACGTTTTGCTGTTTCAATTACTTTATCAAAGTCAATGGTTCCGGTTTTTTCTTCAACTCCATAAAACGTTGGCTGGTAAAGTTTACCGGAAAAGTTTACGGGCGAACCATGCGTTAAGTGGCCGCCATGGGAAAGATCAAATCCTAAAATTTTATCACCGGGTTTTAATAGCGCCAGCATAACAGCAGCATTTGCCTGTGCGCCTGAGTGTGGCTGAACGTTTGCCCATTCTGCTCCAAAAAGTTCTTTGGCTCTATCGATGGCGAGTTGCTCAATCTCATCCACAATTTCGCAGCCACCGTAATACCGTTTGCCGGGAAGGCCCTCGGCATACTTATTGGTGAGCACAGTGCCCTGAGCTTTCATTACCTGCAACGAAGTAAAGTTTTCGGAGGCGATTAGCTCAATACCGTGTTCCTGGCGTTGTTTTTCCTTTTCGATGAGGTCAAAAATGACTTTATCTTTCTTCATGGAAGGATGAGATTAAAATGGAGGCCAAAAATAATCAGGAATTTCGGATTACGGGAACTCCCCCTATCTTTAAGTAGCCGATGATATACAGGGCTGGCCCGTTTATCCATACAAAATGTTCATTAATAATATATTTGTGTTAAACGCCTGTATCAGTTGCCTGATTGATCGTTATTAGAGACATAATCCCAAACGTATGATGAAAAAATTACTTCAAGTTTGTGCAGTTCTTGCCTTTTCAATAGGCGCGATTTCGTGTTCAGATGATTCCGAAAGTTCAGCCAGCAAGCTTTCGTTTGAAACTTCCTCTTCTACTGTTGATGAAGGTTCTGGCAGCGTGGCAATAACCCTGAAACTTAATAAGGCTGCATCTAAAAATGTTAGTGGAACAGTTTCGTTAAGCGGAACAGCGGCTTTAAATGGTGATTATACAATTGACGATCTTTCATTTGAAATTCCAAAAGGTCAAACGTCTGTCGAGTTGAATGTTGATATTCTTGATGAACCGCTTATTGAAGCCGAGGATGAACTCATTATTAAACTTGAGAGCGCTTCAGGTGCTTCGATTGATAGCAAAAAATCATCGTATACATTAACCATTGAGGATGACGATGACTCTCCTTCAGAGGGAGAACTTCAAACCGATTTATCCTGGAGCTTAGGTGAAGGAGAAGATATTGATCAGATTGATCTTGACCTATACCATGTCACGGGTGTTATTATTGAGGATAATGTGATTGTAGACGATGGAGAGTCGTATAACGGTTCCGAAAACGAATTTGGATTTGAATCGTTACGGTTTGTTCCAGGTGACCCGGATGACGAGTACTATGTTGTTGTTGTATACTTCGAAGGAACTAAAGATCTTGATTTCTTCTTAACGTATACAGATGATTCCGACAGCGAAACGGTAGAAGGTACATTTTCAGATTCAGATGAAGGAGTTGCAGTATTTTACGGACCGCTTGTTAAAGATGGGAACGATTACACTGCCGGAAGACAAGGTGGCCGGGCAGCTAAACCTAATGTCTATCGTAAAAAACTTGATGCAGAATTATTGAATAAACTTAAGGCTGCAAAAAAATAGTTTAGCATTCTTTAATAACATAAAAATTCCCGGTAGAAGTTATCCGGGAATTTTTTTGATAATGTATTTTCGATTACCAGCTTCCACTGCTTCCGCCACCGCCAAAGCTTCCTCCGCCTCCGGAAAAACCTCCGCCTCCACCACCAAAGCTGCTTCCACCACCTGAACTGAACCAACCTGAACCGGATGACCAGCCTCCACCACTGCTTCCACCACTATTAGAAGAGTTATCAATCCAGCCTTTCCGTTTGAAGATTGAACGAAGGATCGGATACCCAACTATATAAGCGCCAAAAATGCCAAGGCCAACGGAAGGCCCTACAGCAACATGCGGGAACAGTCCATAAAAAGGAATCAGAAAAGCATACAAAACCCAGCTTCCGCCTCCTTTTGTTCGAAGGCCTCCCAGCGTGAACATACCGAGTATGCCGAAAATGAAAAGTCCGGTTAAGATTCTTTCGCCAACGCTCATTTCAGAATTTTCACCAACGGTCTGTTCCGCTGTGTACTCTCCGGCTATCGCCTGGACAATCGCGTTGATCGCTAATAAAACTCCAGCATCGTAGTCACCGCGTCTGAACTCAGGCGCCATCTCATTGCGAATAATCTGGCTACAGAGTGCATCGGTTAACACGCCTTCAAGTCCTTGCCCAACTTCAATGCGCATCTTGCGGTCTTCAACTGCAATCAATAGTAATACGCCATTATCATTGTTACTTGTACCAAGCTTCCATTCGTCATGCGCCACATGAAGAGCGATGTCTTCAATCGAAGCCCCATTGAGTGAAGATATAATAAGAATAGCAATCTGATTACCGGTTGAATCCTGGTGAAGCTTTAGTTGATACTCAAGGTTTTGTTCCGTCTGGGAAGACAAAACATCTGCTTCATCGTGGACACGTCTGTTATCGAGCGGAGGAACACTCAACTGCGCAAGGGCTACTTGCGAAACAGTCAGTAGAACAAAAAGTAAAGCCAGGCTAAGAGTAGAAATTTTTAGCATCGAACCCTGATTAATTAATCCTGAGATCGTCCCGCAGTTCATTAATATCATCAGGAGTTTTTACGAATCCCTTTTCAAGCAGAATTTCTCCGCACCGTTTTAATGCACCTTCAAGGCCTTCAATAATTTTATCCCTGCGGATGTGATCTGTTAGATGAATCACAATCTTGTCCCATTCTTTTTGTTCTACTACTTTACTAATACCGGTATCGGCCATCACAATTACTTCATGTTCTAAAAAGGAAATGAAAATCATAATGCCCGTGCGCTGCCGGGTACTGAAAACTTCTTCTTCCAGAAAAGCATTCTCTGCTCGTTGGCGGGTAGCGTTATCTTTATGCTTCTGCTGTACTAAAATACGTTTCAGAGGATTAATATAATGAGCTGCCAAAGCTCCCGTTCCTCCAACAACCAACACGGCAAAGAATATCAACAACGGATCATAGATTGCAAACGCAGGAACATACCGGTCAAAAACGATGATCAATAAGAATGCAAACGATCCAGCAAACAGACTCGCTTTATAATTGGCAATGGTATAGTGACCGCTTTTTGCAACAATCACCGGAACAATCTCACCGGAGATTTTACTTTCCGCATCGTTGACTGCTGCCTTTATCCGATTCAGGTCGTTTTCCGAAAATTTCGAGCGAAGATTCATGACCGGCTGGTTTTAGACTTACGAAAGATAGACTTTTTCGTTATCAGTTAATAGTTATCCGTTAATGGTTAATGGTAGTCTTAGACTATTACTGATAACTATTAACTTTTTAACTCCCGAAGATACAATTGAATCGTATTCTCCAGCCCCAAATACAATGCATCTGAAATCAAGGCATGGCCAATCGATACTTCATCCAAATACGGAATAGATTGCTTTAAGAATTTCAGGTTGTGAAGATCAAGATCATGTCCGGCATTGATGCCAAGTCCAGCTTCTTTCGCTAGATGTGCAGTCTTTACATAATCTTTTACGGCAGCTTCGCGATTCTTATGATAATTGCTGGCGTACGATTCTGTATACAATTCAATTCTATCGGCTCCAACTTTTGCAGCGCCTTCAGCCATCGCCTCAACCGGATCTACAAAAACTGAAACCCGAACATTACTTCGCTTTAACTCTTTAATAATATCTTTTAAAAAATATGCATGCTTAATTGTATCCCATCCTGCGTTTGAAGTAATCGCATCGGGCTTGTCCGGTACAAGCGTTGCTTGTGCAGGCTTTGCTTCCCGAATTAATTTCATGTAGCGATCATCGGGATAGCCTTCAATGTTAAACTCGGTTGTAACAACATCTTTCAATTCCATCACATCGCTGAAGCGGATATGACGTTCATCGGGGCGTGGATGAACGGTGATTCCCTGTGCGCCAAAGCGTTCACAATCTAATGCAGTTTTAATCACATCCGGATTATTGCCGCCCCGGGCGTTGCGCAGCGTAGCAATTTTATTAATATTTACCGATAGCCGTGTCACCGTTTTAGTAATTTCGCACGTCAAACTTAACGATTCAAGGGTAACCAAATTCATAAATCATGAGCCTCAAGCAAAAAATAGATGCCGATATAAAAACTGCCATGCTGGCAAAAAATAAGGAAGAGCTTGAAGCGCTTCGCAGCATTAAATCCATGATCCTGCTGGCGGAAACGGAAAAAGGCGTTTCAACAGAAATAACTTCCGATACAGAAAGTAAACTGCTCATGAAGGCGGCCAAGCAGCGCAAGGAATCTGCTGATATTTTTCAGCAACAAAACCGCGCTGATCTGGTGGACAAAGAATTGCTTCAGCTTAATGTAATTAATAGGTATCTGCCGAAGCAGCTTTCTGCAGATGAACTTACAGCTGAATTGAAAAAGATTATTGCTGAAGTTGGTGCAACCGGCCCACAAGACGTGGGCAAAGTAATGGGCAGCGCTACTAAAAAACTTGCTGGTCTCGCGGAAGGCAAAGCAATTTCTGACACCGTTAAAAAACTTCTCGCCCCTTGAGCAAGGTTGATATTGTCCTCATTATTATTTTAATCATTGGCGCGATAGCTGGATATAAAAAAGGTTTTTTATCCGAACTGTTCACCTTACTTGGAATTATCCTCGGTGTATTAGCCGGTTTTAAACTTATGGGTGCAGCCATGCTGATGCTCGATGAGCATTACGACATCAACGAAAATGTTTTGCCCTACGTAGCGTTCGGTGTTGTGTTCTTAATTGTCGTGATTGGTATAACCCTATTAGGAAAAGTTTTCAAATCTTCATTAGAAAAAACTTTGCTGGGTAGTGTTGACAAATTAGCCGGAGGCTTGTTGGGCATTTTAAAAACAGCTTTCATGTTAAGTGTTTTGATTTGGATCACCTCGTCACTTAATATTAATGTTCCGGAACGTTTTGCTGAAGATGCCTGGCTTTACCCAACCATTGCGCGCCTTGCACCTGCCGTTACGGCTTGGATCGGAGAGATTTTCCCGGTTTTCAGTGATCTTTTCGGGCAGTAATCCTGAAAACTTTTTAGCAAGAGACTTTGTTTGATATTTTTTCCCTTACTTATCGGATGTAAATCCTGAGGTTATGGCATTAACACTTAAAGAAGAAGCTGGATTTAAATTTATTGACGAAGGCAAAGGCGAAGTTGTGCTGTTGCTGCACGGTTTGTTTGGCGCACTGAGCAATTGGGAAGGTGTGGTGAATCGTTTTTCTCAAAACTACCGGGTGATCATTCCAATGCTTCCGATTTATGATATGCCGATCCGGGAAGCAGGGCTTGAAGGTCTTCGAAAATTCCTTGAAGAATTTGTCGCTGCTAAAAAGCTTGAAAACATGATGATCATGGGTAACAGCCTGGGTGGTCACATTGCATTGGTGTATACCCTCAAGAATCCGGATAAAGTAAAGAAGCTAATTCTTACCGGAAGTTCAGGTTTGTTTGAAGACGGCATGGGCGGATCATATCCGAAACGTGGCAATTACGAATATATACGCGAGCGTGTTGCGTATACGTTCTATGATCCTAACGTAGCAACGAAGGAGCTTGTAGATGAAATATTTGAAACTACGAATAGCATTCCAAAGTGCTTGCGAATAGTAGCGATTGCTAAATCAGCGCAGCGACACAATATGGCAAACGATATCCCGAACATTAAAGCGCCAACGCTTTTGGTATGGGGATTGAATGATACAATAACACCGCCAGCTGTAGGGCATGAGTTTAATCGGTTAATACCAAACTCAACGTTGCGGTTTGTGGATAAATGCTGCCATGCGCCCATGATGGAGCATCCTGAAAAATTTAATGCGCTGGTCGAAAACTTTTTGGCTGCGTAAAGTATATAGATAAAACGAGAACGAACCGTGATAGCTGAAGATCTGATAAACCACATGATTCCGCCTCTTAAGGCAACAGACGATGCACATAAAGCAATCGTGTGGATGGAAGAATTCCGCTGCAACCAAATGCCCGTGGTGGATAATGGTAAGCTGCTTGGTTTTATCTCGGAAGAAATAATCCTCGAAGGCAATGATGTAGAAAAGCGCCTGAAAGATTTCGATCTCATCGGCAAGTCGTGTTATGTACACATGAACTCACACTTCTACGACATTCTTAAAGTTGCAGCCGATAACAAACTTCAGATGGTTGCCGTACTTACCGAAGAAGAAATTTACAATGGTGTGATCACCATGCAGGATACCTTAAGCTCATTCGCCCAAACAGCAGCGGTACAAACTCCGGGTGGCATCCTCGTGTTGTCGATGAATCATAATGATTACTCATTAGCGGAAGTAAGTCGTTTGATAGAAGAGAATCGCACACGTGTACTCAGCAGTTTGGTAAAAGAAGATCCACTCGATCCGGGTAAGATCCGGTTAACACTTAAGCTTGATCAGCTCGACTTAACCCGCATTGTTGCAACGCTTGAACGCTTTAACTATAAAGTGATTGGTCGCTATCAGGAGACTCCAACAAATGCTTCTGATAAAGACCGGATCGATATGCTCCTCCGCTATCTCGATATCTGATCCCGAAATAATATTTCTTCATTTGCCTGATCATGCTTAACTTTAAGATTAAGCCTGCATTGGCTTGTCTTAACCAGCGCGAATGAAAATAGGGATTCACGGAAAAGAGTTTAACCGCCAATCAATTCCGCTTATTGAAAAGATCTTCGTGACCCTTACGGCTCATAAAGCTGAGCTATTCGTTTCCGTAAAATTTGAAAAATACCTGAAGGCTTCGGTTTTCAAAAGATTCAAGTGGAAGACTTACAAAGAAGGCAACGACCTTAAAAAACTTGATATTTTTCTGAGTATTGGTGGTGATGGAACCCTGCTGGAATCAATAACACACATCGGCAGTAATCAAACCCCGATTTTAGGGGTAAATACCGGCCGGTTAGGGTTTTTAGCTACCATCAGCAAGGAAGAAATTGAAACTTCGCTTACTAAAGTGCTGAAAGGAGCATTTACGCTCGACAAACGTGCGCTTTTAAGGCTGGAATCGAATAAAAAGCTTTTCGGGAAGCTTAACTTCGCTCTAAATGACTTCACGATTGTCAAAAAGGATTCTTCATCCATGATTACGGTTCATACCTACATTGATGGAGAATTTTTGAATTCGTATTGGGCAGATGGCCTGATTGTCTCAACACCAACCGGATCAACAGGATATTCATTGAGTTGTGGTGGTCCTTTGGTTTTCCCGCGTTCAGGCAACTTTATCCTTACCCCGGTAAGTCCCCACAACCTCACGGTAAGGCCAATTGTTGTCTCAGACGATTCAGAGCTTTCTTTTGAAGTAGAAGGCCGCAATAAGAAATTCCTGGTTTCGATGGATTCCAGAATTGCAGTTGTGGACGAATCGGTAAAGCTTAAAGTTGTAAAAGAGCGTTTTAAGGCTAATCTGATCTGTTTAGAAGGACAGCATTACTTCAAAACCCTTAGGCAAAAGCTAAATTGGGGGCTGGATATTAGAAATTGATTTTTTGTTACATTTGTAGTTCGTTGATTTTGAAACACTTATACGAAATGAAAAAAGTTGGGGTCCTGGTAGTGCTTATCGCGCTTTTTGCTGCATTCTCACAAGATGCTTACAGCCAGATTAATCGAAACAAAATCAAGAAAAATAACCGGAACATTTCAAGCTTCCGGGGCAAGAAAAACACTTTTAAAAAGAACGTTTATAATGCCATTGGTATTTCATTAAATGCTTTTAACTATTACGGAGACTTATCACCTACTGCCAAAAAATTTAGTACAGATTTATCGTTTACACGTCCTGCCATTGGCGGTGCTTTTGTGCACCGATTTGGTCCGCGTTATCAGCTTGTGGGCAGCTTTATGTTTGGTGGGATTAAAGGTTCTGACAATAAATCAGCCGATCCAAACGATGGAGATGCAAAGTACCGATATGTTCGGAACCTCTCTTTCCGGAACAGAATTCAGGAGCTTTCAGTGGTAGCTCAGATTGATCTTTTTGAAAATCAGGCAACGTATATCAGCAGAGTTCGCTGGACACCTTATCTGTTTGCCGGATTAGCTGTGTTTCATCATAATCCACAGGCACAGGTACCCGATACAGATTTACAGGGCAATCCGCTTTCGAATGCGGGTGAATGGGTTAATTTGAACGAGCTTAAAACCGAAGGGAAAGATTATAAATTAATACAGGCCGCTATACCATTTGGGATTGGTGCACGTTTTAGAATTAACGAACTAATTGACATTGCCGGTGAATTTGGATTTCGGTACACGTTCACGGATTATCTTGATGATGTGAGTACAAATTATGTTGGCTTTGACAAGTTAGATGGAGAGTTAGCAAGAGCGATGGCATACCGGTCAAACGAAGTTCAACCGGGCGCAAGCAGTGAAGTAGATGAACTTCTTGCCAATCCCGTTACAGATGGTGGGTATACAACGGTTAGAGGTTATGGACGCGCTGGTGATCAACGTGGTACTAATGAGAAAGATTTATACATGGTTACAACCATTCGCCTTACGTACATTATCAACAGAAATTATCATAGAGCTAAATTCAGATAATGCTTAAAAAACTTCTGATCGGTGCGGCATTTTTTTGCATCGCCACAACGGTAGTTGCACAACGGTCAGAACTTGGATTTGGAATTGGTACATTCAACTATACCGGAGACCTTGTCAGGAATTACCATTTCAAGTATTCACAGCCTGCTGCGACCGTTCTCTACCGTTCCAACATCAACAGAATTGTAAGCTTTAGGGCCGCCATAACGGGCGGTAAAGTAAAGGCTTCTGAAAAACCAATTGATTCGTTTGCTGCCAAGCGCAATGCTTCCTTCGATATCTTTCTGTTAGAGGGATCGATGGGAATTGAGTATCACTTCTTAAACTGGAAGGACGGAAAATATCCCATGCGGTTCACACCTTACCTTTTTGGCGGATTGGGGTTGTTTGGCATTTCGGGCAACGATACTAAGCCCGCAGAGTACAGTAACATTCAGGCGGCTGTTCCATTTGGGGGAGGATTTAAATATATCATCAACCCACGCTGGTATGTAGCACTTGAATTTGGCGTCCGCAAAACCTTTTTTGACTACCTCGATAACGTTTCTGATTTCAGAGATCAAACCCAGAAAAACTATCGGTATGGTAATCCAAACGATAACGATAACTACTACTTTTTGGGTATCACGTTAACGCGTACGTTTTACGAGATCCCTTGCCCTACAAATCCTTATAAATAAGGCACTTAAGATCACCTGCTTTTACTGAAAATACGCTATTTTTGCCGCCCTTGGCTTCTTTTAAAGAACATATTGATTTCAATAATCTGCCCCGTCATATCGCTGTGATTATGGACGGCAATGGAAGGTGGGCAAAAAAGAAAGGCGCGATGCGGATTTTCGGGCATCGTAACGCGGTACAGGCTGTGCGTGATGTAACAGAAGGCTGCGGAGAAATCGGCATTAAATACCTTACGCTTTATGCATTCTCAACTGAAAACTGGGGGCGACCAAAAGAAGAGGTTGATGGCCTTATGGAACTGTTGGTGAATACGCTCAAGCAGGAAATAAAAACACTGATGGAGAACCAGGTAAAACTAATTACCATCGGTGATACATCTAATCTTCCGGAGGATTGCCGGAAAAATATGGAGTGGGCTGTCAACACAACAAAAAACAATAGCGGCCTTACACTCATACTCGCCTTAAGCTATAGCGGCCGCTGGGAGATAACCCAGGCCATAAAAGCTATTGCTGAAAAGGTTAAAGCTGGAAAATTAAATGATACAGACATTACTGAAGAAATGATAGGCCAGCATTTGCAAACCGCAGGGATACCTGATCCTGAGTTGCTCATCCGCACCAGTGGAGAGCTGCGTGTTAGCAATTTTTTGCTTTGGCAGATTGCTTATTCTGAATTATACATTACTCCAACCTTGTGGCCAGACTTTCGCAAAGAACATTTGTATGAAGCAATCTGGTCGTATCAGCAACGTGAACGGAGATTTGGCAAAACAAGTGAACAATTGAATCCGGTTAGTTGATGAGAAACTTAGTTCTAATTACCCTGCTACTTTTTGCCGCGTTTGATTCTGTTGCGCAGTTCAGGCGGAACCGCGATCGTGCAAGCAGCGCCAGTGCGGATAACAACCTGAATTACGCCAACCCAGGTGAGTATACAATTGCGGGCATCGAAGTAACAGGGCTTAATGTGCTTGATAAAAATGCCATGGTTGCTTTTACTGGTTTAAAAGTTGGTGATAAGATTAAAATCCCGGGCGATGCCATCACAGCAGCCATTCGAAAATTATGGAAGCAAGGACTTGTAGGAGATGCAACCATTAGCGTTCAAAAAATAGAAGGTGATAATGTTTGGCTTGTGATAAAGCTTGCTGAACGCCCACGCCTTACAAATTTTTATTTTGAAGGCATTCGTAAAGGACAGGAATCTTCTTTAAAGGAAGATCTAACGCTTATCCGCGGAAAGATCGTGAACGATGCAATGCTTAGAAACACAGAGCTTGCGGTTAAGAAGTTTTTTGTGAAGAAAGGTTTCCTTAATACAGAAGTTAAAATTATCCAGGAGCGCGATACTATTTCAACCGATGGTATCCGGTTAAGAATTATTGTAAACCCAAAATCAAAAGTAAAGATCAATGAAATTATAGTCGAGGGTAACGATAACATTACCGATGGGAAAGTTAAGAGTAAACTGAAAGGCACGCATGAATACGCGCGCATTTCTCTTCACCGGGCTATTCTTGGCGAATTGATAACACTTAAACCGAAAGAATTTTTCGGTTCCAATTATCCGGTAACCTGGAGAGAGGTTGGTGAATTCTTCACCGATAATATTAAGCCTAATGTGTTCAAAGGTTCTAAATTCATTCAGGCTGATTATGATGACGATAAGAAAAAAGTAATTGCCTATTTCAACTCAAAAGGTTATCGCGATGCAGACATTGAATTTGATACAATTTATAATTTTGATAATCGTTCGATCAACATTGGCCTGAAAATCCACGAAGGCCCGAAATACTATTTTAGAAATATCACATGGGTTGGAAACTACATTCATACCAATAAAACACTTGATGGAATTTTAGGTATTAAAAAGGGTGATGTCTACAATCGGGAACAAATTGAGAACAAGCTTACCTTTAATCCAAAAGGTCCTGATATCAGCGGCTTGTACATGGACGATGGCTACCTGTTTTTTAGTGTAAAAGATGTAGAGGTCGCTGTCGAGGGTGATTCAATCGACATTGAGATGCGTATAAATGAAGGTACGCAAGCAACCCTTAACGAAATAACCATTACCGGAAATGATCGCACAAGCGACCACGTAATCAGACGCGAGCTTCGTACAGTTCCCGGACAAAAATTCAGAAGATCGGATATTATTTATACGCAGCAACGATTGGGTCAGTTGGGATATTTTAACGCGCAGCACATTAACCCAAAAGTTGTTCCTAACATGAACAATTCAACAGCTGATATTGAATGGCAAGTTGAAGAACAGTCAAACGATCAGATTGAGCTTTCAGGTGGTTGGGGTGGATACTTTGGCTTTGTGGGAACACTTGGTTTGACGTTCAATAACTTCTCACTACGGAATGTTCCGAAAATAAAAGAGTGGAGACCTTTACCAGTAGGAGATGGACAGCGCTTATCCTTAAAGATTACAGCGAACGGAAGAAGCTTCCAGAATTATGGAATTTCATTTACCGAGCCGTGGTTAGGCGGAAGAAGGCCTCAATCCTTAACGATCAGTGCCAACAAATCAATTTCCCGGTACGCAGGTAGCGGAGCATCAAGCTTTACTGATTTCAACTCATCCTTGAAAGTGGATAACATTTCAGTTGGATTCGGGCGTGTGTTGAAGTGGCCGGATGATTTCTTTACGCTGATGAACACAGTTTCCTATACAGTCTATACGGTAGAGAATGTTAACCCGGCTACGTACGGACTTGGTTGTTCAGATTGTTCGTCATATGGATTTAAGCTTAACACAACCATTGCCCGAAACAGTATTGACGATCCTATGTATCCGAAGAGCGGTTCAACCATATCGCTTAGCGTTGATTTAACACCACCGTATTCATCGTGGAGAAACATAAACTATGAAACTGCTTCGACTGAACAGAAAAACAAATTCGTTGAATACCATAAGTGGATGTTCGATTCGAAATTTTATATCCCATTAGATCGTAAAGCTCCACACAAGCTTGTGTTAGAGGCTAAAGCGCACTTCGGATTTATTGGATCTTACTCGAAGTCATTAGGTATAGGACCATTTGAAAGATTTTATTTAGGAGGTGATGGTCTTGCAGGTGGAGTAGGATCGTTTGTACTTGGACAGGAGGTAATCGGCTTACGCGGATATCAAAATAACCAGATTACTCCTCCGTACGATGTCCTTAGCGGTACAGTAAAAGGTGGTATTGTCTACGATAAGTTTGGTCTTGAATTGCGATATCCGATCACCAGCAGTCAGGCGGCTACGATTTACGGTTTCGTGTTTACAGAAGCCGGTAACAACTGGTATAATTATGAAGACTTTAATCCGTTTGAGATGTATAAATCAGCCGGGGTTGGAGCCAGAATTTTCATGCCTGCGTTTGGTTTGATTGGAATTAACTGGGCTTATGGCTTTGATCCGTTCCCGTTGGGCAGCGGAAACCAAAGAAGCGGAGCGCAATTCCACTTTACCATTGGTCAACAAATCAGATAAAATATGCGGTTTTACCTTATTACATTTTTTTTCGTCATTTTCGGCCTAAATTTTGTAAACGCTCAGAGGTTCGGATACATTGACACGGATTTTATCCTGAATAAAATGCCCGAATACAATAAGGCCCAGGAAGAAATAAATCGTTTATCGGGACTGTGGGAGAAGGAAATTCAGGAAATGTCGAAAGGCATTGAAGCGCAATACAGCACACTTCAGGCAGAACAGGTTTTGCTAACCGATGCTATGAAGAAGGAGCGGTTGGATGGAATTAAAAAGAAAGAAGCAGAGATTAAAGAATATCAAAAAAAGGTATTCGGTTTTGAAGGCTTGTTCTTTCTGAAAAAACAAGAGTTGATTAAACCCATTCAGGATAAGATATGGGATGCAGTAGATAAAATTGCTAAGAAGAACAGCTTGGCAATTGTGTTTGATAAATCGGGTGAGCTGGTGATGATCTATACCGATCCGCGTTATGACTACACGGATTTTGTGTTGGATGAGCTGGGATTAGGTGACCCAAATGATGTTGTAAAAAATTAATTGAGTATAAATTTAAACGTGATGAAAAAACTAGTTTTCGTATTCGCATTTGCATTGATAACAGCTGTTTCAATGGCACAAACACCTGCGCCTCTTAAAATAGGCTATGCCGATGTTGAGTATATCTTCGGCTTAATGCCGGAAGCCAAACAAATTGAGACCGAGCTGCAAACACTTCAGGCTCAATTGAAAAAGCAATATGATACCAAGTACGCTGAGTTTCAAACCAAGCTTAAAACGTATCAGGATAATATTAACAGTCCAAGCATTCCTGATGCTGTAAAACAAAATTCAGCGCGTGAGCTTGAGCAACTTCAGGCAAATCTTCAAAAGCTTCAGGAAGATTCTCAGGCTGATCTTCAAAAAAGAAACTCTGCCTTGCTAGGACCTGTTCAGGAAAAAGTGGGCAAAGCAATTGAAGCGGTAGCCAAAGAAGATGGCTTTTCACTAATCCTGAATAATCAAATCAGTGGATTGGACGTTATTTTATATGGTGACGAAAAGCTTGATGTCTCTGATCTTGTGTTGAAAAAGATGGGCGTAACACCTCCGCCAGCGCAAACACCACCAGCGACTAACGCAACTCCTAAGAAGCCTTAATTCCTTAGAATAAGAATTGATTTAAGACCCCGTCCGTAAAGACGGGGTTTTTTGTTTATTTAGACTTATGATTCAGCCGCCATTTCTTACTCAAGGTGATACCGTATCGATAGTTGCGCCTGGCCGAAAGCTCGACAAAGAAAGTATTGATGCTGCGGTTGTAATTATTCAAACCTGGGGATTAAACGTTACGTTGGGCAAAAATCTCTTAAGCGGTAAGCATAGTTATCTTTCAGGATCTGATACCGAACGGTTGGTTGATCTTCAGCAAGCATTGAATGACCCTTCTGCTAAGGCAATTATTTGCGCCCGGGGCGGTTATGGAACAACGCGTATTCTTGATCAATTAGATTTTACAACATTTCTAAAATCACCAAAGTGGATTTGTGGTTTTAGCGACATCACTGCTTTACATCTCAATCTTCAATTGCTAAATATTCAAAGCATTCATTCGGTAATGCCTGTACAGTTTTCAAACTCAGACTTTTCAGATTCAATTGAAAGTCTTCGCAGCATACTTTTTGGAAAAGCACTTCCGCTTCAGGCAAAAGCATCTGTTAGTAACCGCGTGGGCAGTGCTGAAGGTAAATTGGTTGGTGGTAATCTTTCTTTGCTTACGGATTCGCTCGGAACACCATCCGAAATAAAAACTGACAACAAGATTCTGGTTATTGAAGAGGTTGGTGAAAGTTTCTATCGATTAGATCGCATGTTGGTTCAGCTTAAGCGCGCTGGAAAATTAAAAAACTTGGCAGGACTAGTAGCCGGACACATGACCAGCATAAAAGAAAGTGAATTACCATTCGGAGAAACTGTCGAGCAAATCGTTCGCAATCATACAGAAGAATACAATTTTCCGATTGCATTTAATTTTCCAACCGGACATGAAAATCCCAACCTGGCATGGGTTGAAGGTGTTCAGGCTAAGTTGAGTGTTACACCTGAACAATCAACCCTAAGTTTTTAGAAAGGTAATTTTTCGGAATATTTCGGGATGAGTGTTTTAAACTTTTCCTGAAGTTCTGTCAATAATGATTTTCCTGAACGGTTAACGATTCTTCTTCCGTCAATTTCAATAAGCGGAGTAAGCTCACCCATTGTACCGGTACCGAAGACCTCATCGGCTGTATAAAATTCTGTAAGCGAAAGATTCCGTTCTTCAACAGAAATGTTGTTTGCTTTGCAAAGCTCAATAACTAAACCCCGTGTAATTCCATGCAAGCAAGCATCTGCATATGGCGTATAAACCACATTATCTTTTATCATAAAAAGATTGATGTCATTCAACTCCGCAACAAACCCTTGATGATCAAGCATCAATGCAGCATCCATGCCCGCAACATTTGCCTGAATCTTGGCAAGAATGTTATTCAATAAATTATTATGATGGATTTTTGAATCGAGGAATTGCGGATTGTTTCTTCTCATGGAAGAGGTTATTACTTTAATTCCCGTACTATTATCGTACACCAAGGGTTTCCACTCTGCTAACACGATCAGGCATGAGCCTTTTGTATTCACACGCGGATCCATGGCAGATGTAACTTTTTCTCCGCGCGTTAACGTAAGTCGGATGTGCGTTTCATCTTTCATTCCGTTAGCCTTAAGTGTTTCGAAGATGGCTTTCTTTACATCATCTTTAGATGGGATATCTATAAACGCAAGTGCATGTGCGGAAGCTTGTAAGCGATCCAAATGTTTATCCAGACAAAAAATTCCACCATTATAAACGCGAAGCCCTTCCCACACAGCATCTCCACCTTGCACGGAGCTATCAAACACAGAAACCTTTGCTTCATTTCGCGGCAGTAACTTTCCGCCTACATGAATAATGATGTTTTCGTTTTTTGGATTGTACTTCTGCAGCATAACTAAGGTCTTATGGCGTGGTGTAAAAGTTTCTTATAATAAACATCAGCTTCGTCAGCAAGTGGTTTAAGATGATCTGGCAAAGCACGTTCGCTTGTGGGTTGCTTTTCAAAGCCTGAAGATTTATGAACATTAGCGTACCAGTGTGGTGCCCAAACTCCGTCATACAATTTTGGCCCCGACTTCCAATTCAGCATTTGTTTTTCGAAGGCAATTCCAGCACTGTCGCAAACTTGTTTAAGTACGGATTCCGGATTCTCCAATAGCAAACCTGAATCGAGCACAATACTTTTTGGATCGTTCAGCTCTTCAAACAATTTCCATTCGTATTCAATGCCGATGTCGCGCATAACGGGCTTTTCGATAACCTGTGCATAACTGGCAATAATTTGCTTTGGATTGCGGATCAGGAAAATGTTAATACACTGAGAAATAAAGGCATGATCAGTCATCACTTCAATGTGATGGGCCATGTTTTTAACAAAGTAAACCGGCTTTTCATGTTGCCTGAAAACTTCGGCTTTCACCTTTTCTTCACTAGCAGATTGTGCATTGAGTACATCTTCCTTTCCAGGATGATCAACATTGGTTTTAGAGAAATAAACAGCATAAAAAGGTTCATCGATCACCAGCGTATCGCTGCGTTGTGCGAACGAATACATCAGTGCCGTTGAAATATTACGGGGGCCGGAAATCAGGTGCAGATATTTCACCGTATAGAAGTTTGCAGTAAGCTACAATTTTTAATCACCAGGAGAAACAAGGTATTGAATCAGTGCATATGCACCGAGTAGTAATAATACAATTCCCGGAACAAGTTTTATCTTGTTTTGCGCTGAAAAAACTACAGTCGCTTTCCTGGCGAGATGAGAAACCGAAATCAGTAACGCTAAGGCGCCAAGCGAAATACCTAGAAGATAACTATGCACCTGTCCTGCCGTAGAAAGCGTAATCCAGCCTTGACTTTTTAAATACGCGGTGATCCCAATCCAAAATGGCAACGCCAGCGGATTAAGAATGCTAAGCAACAATCCTTTCCTGAATCCGCTTTCGCGAACTGTCTCCACATCTTTAACGGGTTTAATGGCTGAACGGATTGTTATTATTCCTAATGTGATCATAACAATTGAACTGATGAGCTTAAAATTATTAATGATGGCCGGAGATGATGTGATCCAATCTTCAAACAACAATGCTAACCACGCATAAGGATATTCGATCAACGCGGCAGCGAGCGCAAACCTCCACGCAATATCCATTTTATGTTCAAGCCCCAGCCGAAGGCTTGTGAGGTTTAATGTTCCAGGAGGAATTGATCCCAAGAAGCTGAAGATGAATGCGATCAAAAAAGTCTGAACCAGTTCCATTTAAGGTTGAGTTGCTTCTTTGAAATTTTTAAAGACCCGTTTCCCTTCACGAAAAGAAGTGAACAGAACTCCTCGTTTACGATTCTGCATACTGATCAGAAAAATATTTTTCCAATGCGTAAACAAAATACCCATTGCTTTCCAAAGCGAGAATTCCGGATGATAGATATGTGCTGGTTCAGCGCCACATCCGTTAAGCTCCATGATTTTAATTTTCCCTTCGTATAAATCTTCGATAGAGGCGCATCGCAGATCGTATCGCCCAAAATAAAATCCATCAATTTGTTTACTGATATGATCAAATGTTTTTGAAAGTGTTGGATTTATTAAATACTCGCCATCCAGAAATGTTGTTCCGAGTGAATGATTCCCTATCGAGTTTAATAAAAATTTCTCTCCCGTTGGAATAACGTTGTTAAGCTTATCTGCGTGAGCCTTGCTGAGTTTTTCCCATTGAAGTTTGGCTCGGGGTTTATCAAGAATCAATTCCTTTAGCGTTGATCTGCCATCACCTATAACGGTGAGCATGTCTTTAATCACCACCGAGTTCACATAACCTTCTGGCTCATCAGGCATGCGCGTATAGAAAACGCCAAGCTCCACAGGCAGATCAAGAAATTCCTGAATAAGGAAATCTCTGTTAAATGAATCTAAATAAATCTCAATCTGGTCTTCCGATGAAATTTTTTTTACCATAAACCCGCGTTCACCTAAATCAGGTTTAAAGATTACAGGGAATGTAAAGCCATAGTCTTTTACTAAAGCGATTACTTCTTCCTTTGTTGATAGAGCTTTAACGAGAATGGTCTTGGGTTTATACTGTTCCGGGATCAGTTTTAACACATCATGCTTGGATTCACCCAACATTCCTCCCAACGCAATGGTTGGATTAGAGGCTGAGAAAAAAAACAATGACTTCGCGCGAAGGGATAACCATAACCAATACAGGATGAGTGGGAATTGAATGATGCCAAACGGCCAATATTCCCAGGCTGTAAGTCGAATAATAAAATTGGTGTTACGGAATTTCTTCCAGCTCATGGATCTTACCGGGCTGCAACCGTTTCCTGATATCGAATCGTAGAAGCAGCTATTCCGAAATCAGGTGTAAGCTTAACGTAAGGTGCGGCTTCGCGAATGCCGATTTTCATAATGGCCATGTGATGCACTGCATGTTCAATGTTATAGACAAGCTCACGCAGGTAGTTGGTTTCGATCGTTACAAATTCTTCTTTATCAAGATCATAAGCAGCCTCAAGCTTTAACGCTTTATCGGTGTGATTTTCACTGATGAACTCGTTTATTTTACTCAACATCGACAGCGCAATGAACTTATCCGTTTCAATCAATTTGTCGTGGGCACGTTTGTCGTAATTGATAATACCAACTTCAAATCCTTTTTCCAGGCAAATGAAAAACTCGAGTGTATGACGAAGGTGTTGGCCGAGGGTTGAATTTCCCAAGGTATCAACAGGCTTGATGAAATCCTGCTCGGTAAGCTGGCTAACCATCTGGGTAAGCTGACTTAAAATATTGGAGCATGCTTTTGTAATGTTCATAGCCGGGTGTTCAATCAAAGATAAGGCAAAAGTGAAAATAAAAGCGAGGCTGCATTACAGAGTCGCCAAAACTTCTGTTTAGGCGGTTACTGCACAATTTTACTCCAGTTACGGTCACCAGCATCTTTTAATTTCTTTTGGTTTTTATTCCAGTCGTCCAATGTGTTGGTTGTCCAGAAATTGTAAAAGAGATAAAGCTTTCCATCCACAATCTTATATGTTTCCGGGTCAACCTTAACTTTTTCGCCATTTTCTCCCATCGCGTACGCACACCAGCCACCGTAAGCAGGTTCGTAGGTATCCGGGTTAGTTTTAAATTTTGCCTGATTCGCTTGACTTGAGAATCTATACGTTATCCCCTTATATACGTGAGTAATGTTGCTCTTACCTTCAATTGGCTCACCGTCAAAATAGCTTACGGGATCATAACCTTCTATTGCTAGATTAGTCTTTATATTATAGTGTTTCGTTCGAACCGCATCCGTTTGGCTATACCCGACAGTAAAACATAAAAAGAAGCAAATGGTTATAAATGTCTTCAGCATACTTTAAGATACGTATAAACCACCAAGATAGGTTTCCCATATTGACAGGTTTGTCGCTTAGCTTACAATTAGGAATTATCCCGGCAGCAGTTTTTTTAAAGCTTTCCAGGCGAGTTCAGGTTCAAATCCTTTTTGAATAAGAGATTTGGAAACTTTATCGCGCGCAATGAAGATGTTTTCTTCCTGAATATCTTCCAGTTTTTCAGCAACCAGTTTTTCCAACACCTGCTGATAGTCATCTTCATCAATCTCCTTCAACCCGATGCTGATACATTTTTTTGAAAGCCCTTTGCTTTCAAGTGCATGAACGATCTTTATACGACCCCAATGCTTGATCCGGAACTTTCCACCAGCAAAGAGTTTTGCGTAGCGCTCTTCGTTTAGAAAGCCTTCTGTAATTAAATAGGTGAGCAGCTCATCTGCATCCGATGAGTTTAATCCTAACTCGTAAAGTTTATTTTTTACTTCCTGGTGAGAGCGTTCCTGGTAAGCGCAGTAGCGTAATGCTTTCTGCTTTGCCTGTTCGGATGTTAGTGATTTACCTTTTCGCAGCACAGGTTATTTTACCAATCCTTTATTTTTCAGAATGCTGATTACGAATTTTCTTTCGTTCTCAGTATTGAAAATCTTAAACGGTAGATAGATCAACTGTGCTTTGTTGATGAACAGTACGATAAAGTCTTTACCAACTTCCGCTTTTTTAATTTGATCCCATTTCATCGGCATACCTTCACGCGGATTGATCTTCATCACAATCTGCTGACTGCTGATCTCGTAAGAAAATTTTTCAAACAACATTTTGCCTTGCTCAAGTTGGGTAACGCCATAAAACTGGATCCACCAGAATAAAATGTATAAGCCTAATCCAATAACAGCAGCAATAAACCACCAGATTGTATCTGCCCCAGGAATCATATAGCCCAAGCACAACACGAATGCGGCCAATGCAGCGATCCAACCTTGCTTTTTAAGTACAGCTTGTAAGGCAAGCTTTATATAGATCTTCTTTTCGAGCTTGTAATTCTTTGTTTTAGCAATCATAAAATATCAACTATCAAATTCTTTTAAAATGCTTTCAGACTTAAGTCCATACTTTTTACAGAATGGGTTAACGCGCCTGCTGAAATAAAATCAACTCCGGATTCAGCCACCCTGCGAATCGTTTCTTCAGTTATTCCGCCACTGGCTTCAGTCTTGTATTTTCCGCCAATCACCTCCACTGCTTTTTTCATGTCAGCCACCGACATATTGTCCAACATGATCACGTCTACACCTCCCACTCTCATAACTTCCTTAACCTCTTCCAGGTTGCGGGTTTCGATCTCTATCCGCAGATTTTTTTTCGTGGCGCGAAGATACTCTTTTGTTTGGATGATTGCTTTTTCAATTCCGCCTGCCATATCGGTGTGATTGTCCTTCAGCATAATCATATCAAACAACCCGATGCGGTGGTTAGCACCTCCACCAATCAATACGGCCCATTTTTCCAGTAGTCGAAAATTAGGAGTCGTTTTGCGAGTGTCTAAAAGTTTGGCTTTCGTTCCGGCTATCAATGCGGAAAGGTAATGCGTTAGCGTAGCGATTGCGCTCATGCGCTGCATGCAATTCAATACAAGTCGCTCGCAGGTTAAAATCGCACGCGCTGATCCTTCAACAACAAATGCAACGTCACCTCTTTTTACAGGACTTCCATCCTGAATACTTATTGTAACGATCAGTGTTGAATCGAAGTGCTTAAAAATTATTGCCGCCAATTCAACACCTGCCAGAATGCCATCTTGTTTAACCAATAATCGCGCTCTGCTTTTCGCTGAAGCAGGAATTGATGCTAACGTGGAATGGTCACCATCGCCAACATCTTCAGCAAAGGCAGCGGTTATAAATTGATGTAAAAACTGGTCGGTGATGTATGCGGGTCTCACGGCACAAAAATAGATCGCTGATCTTAATGATTACGCGGATTGCACTGATTTATTGAGCTACTCTTTAACAAAAGAGATTTCCTGGATCAGCTGATCTTTATTTACGGTCTTGATTTTCATCCAAACCCGGTAAGTATCAGAGCCGCTTTTGTATTGTCCGATTGCAAAAGGCTGACCGCCTTTGGAAGATCCCTGGTGAATTATATTGAAGTCCGCAGGCGGATTTGCCTTGAAAAAATCACGCAGTACAAATTCGGCCTGGGCTTTACTGTAATTTTGCAGCTTGCCTTCGATCGTAACATCAACCGTTTGGTTCAGGTACTTCGATAATTCCTTCGCGCTGCCTGCCTTAATAGCTTCCTTAACCTGGGTTACAACCTCACTGTTTTGTGCGATGGCCGGATTCACGGCAATAGCAGACACGAACATCAACCCCAAAAAGAACCTTTTTCTCCTCATAGCGCTGAGATATACCCAAAAGTATGCCATACAAAGATGATTACGAAATCGGTTTAAAAGCCACGGTTTAGGCGAATTTAAGAACTTAATTTGAGCTCTCTATGTATTCCTATCGAGCCTTAAAGTAACCCGTTAATCTTTCAATAGTGGTTATATTTGCGCCCTAATTCTTTCGCATTATGAATAAAAAAGTGCTGTTGATGATCCTGGATGGCTGGGGTGTAGCGGTTAACAAAAAGGTTTCTGCTATCGACCATGCTAAAACTCCTTTTATAAACTCTCTTTACCCTAAGTACGCTAACAGCAAGCTTGAAGCTTCCGGACTGGCGGTTGGATTACCGGCCGGACAAATGGGTAATTCAGAAGTCGGGCACATGAACATCGGTGCCGGAAGAGTTGTCTACCAAGATTTGGTTAAGATCAATAAAGCAGTCGAAGAAAAAGAGCTTGATAAGAATCAGGTTCTGCTGGATGCCTTCGAGTATGCTAAAAAGAATAACAAAAACTTTCACTTGATCGGACTTGTCTCAGATGGTGGTGTGCACTCGCATCTTGAACATTTAAAAGGCATCTGTACGATTGCTTATAACAATGGAGTAAAAAATCTTTTCATCCATGCATTTACGGATGGAAGAGATACGGATCCGAAAGGCGGATTAAATTATCTGAAAAATCTTCAAGTACATCTTACTAAAACTACCGGCAAGATCGCGAGCGTTGTAGGTCGTTACTTTGCTATGGATCGTGATAAGCGTTGGGAACGTGTTAAGTTAGCATATGATCTATTAGTACATGGAACCGGTGAAGCTGTAACCGATATTTCTGCTGCAATTCAAAAGTCTTACGACAATAATGTTACCGATGAGTTTATCAAACCTATTGTTGCGGTTGAAAATGGTAAACCTTTGACCGCAATTCAGGAAGGCGATGTTGTGCTGTGCTTTAACTTCCGTACCGACAGAGGTCGCGAAATTACCGAGGTGCTTACGCAACAGGATTTTCCCGAACAAAACATGAAAGCGTTGAATTTATACTATGTGACGCTAACTAATTATGACGACACGTTTAAGAATGTGAAAGTCATTTTCGATAAAGACAATCTGAACAACACACTTGGCGAAGTTTTAGCGCACGCAGGTAAAAAACAAATCCGCATTGCGGAAACAGAAAAATATCCACACGTCACATTTTTCTTCTCAGGTGGAAGAGAGCAGGAGTTTGAGGGTGAAACGCGAATTCTTTGTCCTTCACCAAAAGTTGCGACTTACGATCTTAAGCCTGAAATGAGCGCAAACGATTTAAAAGATAAGCTCATTCCGGAACTGGATAAAAAATACGCTGACTTCATTTGCTTAAACTTTGCTAATCCGGACATGGTTGGACACACCGGTGTATTCGAAGCCGTTGTAAAAGCTTGTGAAACAGTTGACTATTGTGCAAGCAAAGTAACAGAAGCTGCGTTACGAAATGGATACTCGATCATCATCATTGCTGATCACGGTAATGCCGACTTTATGATCAATGATGACGGAACTCCCAACACGGCTCACACAACAAGTCTTGTTCCGTGTATTTTAGTGGATGATACTTTTAAAGGAAAATTAAAAAATGGTAAGCTGGGCGATCTTGCACCAACCATTCTTACCTTGATTGGCGTTCCTATTCCACCGGAGATGACGGGCGAAGTGCTTATCACTCAATAATCAATCTTATAATCTTGAAGCGAATACTCTTTATTCTGTTGACCGTTGCTGTTCTTTCAGCTTGCGAGCATAAGCGCAGTGAGACAACGTATTACTATGCTTTGGACAGTCTGCTGAATGATCAGGTCCAATATCTTACCGTATCGCATGCAACGTTGTCCAAAAAGGGATTCATTGATGGAAAAGAAGATGCTGCTTCCTTTATTCCCAAGGATACATCCCGTTGGAAATATGAATTGGATGTTTTTGCTGAATTAAATGATATTAACAAACCAGCAAATGTGGGTAAGTACCAAATGGAAAAGAATTTAAAAGATTCCAACAGCAACCTGCTTATCTATTCCATTGAAAGTACCGAACCCCTGCCGGTAGTTTTTTTGAAAGTCTATTATCTCGATACTCCTTCAAACATCCGAAAAATTGAAGGTCTCTATCGCGAAGAGAGCTCATTATTAAAAAGCGCCCGACAATTATCGATGGAATTTCAAAACATCAACAATAAAATTGTACTCACATCCTACTCTATCACCGGGGGCCAGAAAGTGCTTCTCGGAGATTCCGTTCAATTCTCCGTGACCGGATTGATTACATTCCCATAACTATGGCAAAACGCTCAGGCGAACCTTTACGCGCAGAAGATAAACGCAAGCTCAACCAGGCCAGCCTGAAAAATCTATTAGGCGTTTTCAGATTCATGCTGCCGTATAAAGGACTTTTTATTGTTGGATTTATCGCGCTTGGCTTATCAACGTTCACCATCATGGCCTTTCCTAAACTTGCCGGAGAGCTTGTGGATGTTGCCACCGGAAAGTCGAAATATTTTTCATCGATTGATCAGGTTGTATTAACACTCGTTGCTGTATTATTTATTCAAAGTATCTTCTCTTTTGCTCGCGTATACACATTCTCAAATGTGAGTGAACGCGGCATGGCCGATGTTCGAAGAGCTGTTTATCAAAAAATTCTGTGGCTACCGATGAGCTTCTTTGATTCGCGAAGAACAGGCGAGCTTATGAGCAGGCTTACCGCTGATGTTGGAACATTGCAAGACACGTTCAGCTTTACGCTGGCAGAATTCTTCCGACAGGTTTTATCACTCATCTTTGGAACGGTAATTATATTTTACCTTACACCTTCACTTGCTATTTTTATGCTTCTCACCTTTCCGGTGATTGTAGTTGCAGCTTTATTATTCGGAACATACATCCGAAAACTATCGCGTAAAACACAAGACAAGCTTGCTGAAGCAAATGTGATCGTTGAAGAGTCGCTTCAATCCATTTTTGTTGTGAAGGCTTTCACGAATGAAATCTTTCAGATTAATAAATATACGCGCGCACTTCGTGATGTAGTGATGATTGCTATTCGTTCCTCTCTGTACAGAAGTATTTTCGTCTCGTTCGTAATTTTTGTTCTCTTTGGCGGAATCGTGGCGATTGGCTGGCATGGGGCAAATCTCGTTCAAGCGAATGAGCTACAGCCGGGTGAGCTTTTCTCATTCGTCTTCTATACCGCAATCATCGGTTTTTCCATTGCCGGATTAGGTGATATCTACGCACAGTTGCAGCGCGCAGTTGGTGCTTCTGAACGCGTGCTTGAAATTTTGCACATGCAGGATGAAGCTGAGCCTGTCGATGATCAAAGACTTCATGTAAGCGGAGAAATTGTCTTTGATAATGTTTCATTCTCCTATCCTTCACGTCCTGACTTTCCGGTTTTAAAAGAGCTTAATTTTAAAATTCGTTCGGGTGAAAAGATTGCACTTGTGGGTAAAAGTGGTTCAGGTAAATCAACAATCACTAATCTCCTGATGCGCTTCTATCCGGTATCGCAAGGAAATATAATCGTGGATGGAAATGATATTCAATCCTATCATCTTTCGGGCTATCGCCACAACATTGGTGTCGTTCCACAGGATGTAATTTTATTTGGTGGAACAATTGAAGAGAATATCGCGTACGGAAAACCTGGCGCATCGCTGGACGATATTAGAGATGCCGCCCGGAAAGCAAACGCATTAGACTTTATTGACAGTTTCCCGGAAGGGTTTAAAACATTAGTAGGTGAGCGAGGTGTTAAACTTTCCGGTGGGCAACGCCAGCGTATAGCCATTGCGCGCGCGATTTTAAAAGATCCCGCTATTCTCATTTTAGATGAAGCAACAAGTTCATTAGATGCACAATCCGAAGTTTTGGTACAGCAAGCGCTCGAAAAACTCATGGAAGGACGGACAACGATTGTTATTGCACACCGCTTAAGCACCATTAAAAAGGTCGACCGCATTTTTGTAATCAACGAAGGCCGTCTTGCAGAAATGGGTTCCCATGCTGAACTTACACAGCTGAATAATGGTATATATAGTACACTGCTTAAGCTGCAGCTTCACGAGGCATGAACACTTCATTCCAGATCTTGAAAGATTTCAAGCTCCGCTCTACTCCGAGTAGGGCTGCTATTTTACAGGCTTTTTTAACACACAATTTTGCGCTTTCTCATGGGGATGTTGAAAAGGAAGTGCCTGCTTCATTTGACCGGGTAACGGTTTACCGCACCTTAAAAACCTTCCTTGACAAGGGCCTTATCCATAAAGTGCTCGATGATGAAGGCGGTATGAAATATGCCCTTTGTAACGAAGCCTGTAGCACCGCAAATCACCATCACGACCACGTACATTTTAAGTGTACACAATGCGGTCAGACCAACTGCTTACAAATTGAAATTCCAGGCATTAAGCTTCCAAAGGGCTACCAGGCCAGGGAACTAAACCTCTTAATTCAGGGTGTTTGCAGTAATTGTGGTTAAATTTTAGGCACTTTGGTTCCCTTTTTCATTAATCCCTTATAAATCACCCGTGTAAGTTTTTGGGATTAAATTAAATTACTACTTTTGAAGGCTGTAGGCAGTCAAAATCATCGAGAAATTGCTGATTTGGCTACTCCCCTAAATGCTGAACTAAGATCCATTTGCTGAGAACATTCGATATACTTCTTTTTTCCCTCTTCAGTGGAGATCAGCGAGAGACTATTCTCTTTGGTATTTTCCTTGCTGTTATTATCGTGTTCATGGTGGTTGACCTTGGTTTGTTCCATAAGCAAGCGCATAAGATCACAACTAAGTCTGCCCTCTATCAATCAATCTTCTGGGTAACCATTAGCACCATCTTTGGATTGCTGATTTATTTTGGTGGACCTTACGCACATCTTGAAGGAGGCGTTCCAACAAATCTAAATGGCTCTGATGCTGCTGTTCTGTATTTCTCAACATACTTAACAGAGTATGCATTATCCGTTGATAACATCTTCGTCATTTTGCTTATCCTGAAATACTTTAAAGTAGACGAGACTTATTATCATAAGGTATTATTCTGGGGTATTCTGGGAGCAATCATTTTCCGTGCGATCTTCATTTTCGTAGGTGCAATTCTGATTCACAAATTCCATTGGATACTTTACATCTTTGGTGTGTTCCTGATTTACTCGGGTATCCGGATTTACTTCGAAGACGGTGATGAAAAAATCGAACCTGAAAAGAATCCAATTCTAAAAATTTGTCGCAAGTACCTACCGATTTCGGCAACGGATAAAGGGGGACAATTCTTCTTTAAGGAAAATGGTAAGCTGTTCTTCACACCGTTGTTCCTGGTTATTATTCTCATTGAAACAACTGACTTAATCTTTGCAGTTGATTCAATCCCGGCCGCATTTGCCATTACGCAGAACGAATTCCTGATTTACACTTCGAATATCTTTGCCGTAATGGGATTACGTGCAATGTTCTTCCTGTTGGCAGGTATCATTGATAAATTCTACTTGCTGCAAAAGGGTCTTTCGATCATTCTATTTTTTATTGGTGCAAAAATGTTGTTGGAGATCTTCCACATCGATTTAAATGTGTACCTCTCATTCACGGTGATTATCGCAACACTCACGTTGTCGATTGTCTTCTCCGTACTGATTCCGCGTAAAGAACGCGCTGAAGCAGAAGAGAAATAATCTTAATCCTTTAAAATTCTTCAGTAAACAGATTCTTTGGCAGAATCTTCATCAGCATGGGCAATGTTAGAAATCGCTGTGGCAGCGAGATGATAACAAAAGTCGGGATGGTTTTGAGCATTACGATCAACTCATGCCGGATCAGTTCACTTTCTTCTTCCGTTAGTTCTTGTGTGCGGGCTTTCTTTAATAGCGTCAACACCTCGCCACTATCCTGAATCTCTTTTAGCAATCTACTCTTATTCTTTTCGGCAATTTTCGAGATGCGGCTGATGAAATGATCACTCACGCGCTGATAATCTTGCTTGTCTTGTAAATAATCGAGTTGCTCCCAATGCTCGAGTACAAATCCTTCAATAGCTATAAGGCTATTGTCGAGATCATCTTCTGAAAAGCCAAGGTACGTACAGAAATTCTTCATGAACTCATGCTCGGCCTGCTCAACTTTCTTATCAGCCCATGTTGTAAGAATGGCGATCTCGAGGAAGAATTTTTTTAATATCCAGGAATTCTCGGAAGGAAGATTGATCGCTTCGATTTCAATGCCTTTATCAAAGATCACCATGGCTTCTTTGCGCTTCTCCGCGTTCAGGTCTGTGCTCTGAATAAAATATTCGAGTAGCTTGCGTTCTTCAAAATCAACAATGTTGTCCGAGTGAGCAGCCGCTGCAATTACTTTCACAATTGAAAAGCGTAGCTCTTCTCTTTCATATCGGAAGAAATCTGCTACAACGCGATCGGCATTGGTATGAATCCATTGCCCGAAGATGAAGACATCCAGGAACAATAAACTGTTATGAAAAAAGTGTGTCCAGAAGTTGCCTTTGAAATCATTGGTTCGATCAATTCGTTTGTCCAGAATCTTTTCTGCCAGTTCAAGTGGTGATCGTTTTTTACCGAACAGACTTTTGCTTGGCGTGGCGAGTTCCGGAAAAATATTATTGTAGAAGTTGCCGATGTTCTCAACTGTTTTCAGAAAAACCTGTGAAAGTTCTTCTGGCGTTTTAACCGGCTTATCATAAAATAAAAGCGAGCTGCTGATCAGGCTTTCGGCCAGCAGGATTTTCATTTTATCTTTTTCGCTCCAGTTTTCGGTATTGGGATGATCAATGTGGCCAACATTCTGACCGTACATTAATCCGGTAGGTTGAATGATACTGTACAGCGAATGTTCCGGATGAGAACTGCGCTTCTTTAGTGTAAGGTCTTTGAGAAGATCTTTTCTAAACTCAAGGTATTCTTTTAGCCAACCTTTTTCGTCTGGCTTCATGGGTTAAGGAAAGCGCTCAAATTAGGTATTTGTTCAGACAATGAGAAAGTTTTACTTCAATGCTTCGCGCCAGCCCTTCTTCTCCATTGACTTAGCGGAAGTTTCAACTTTAGTTTTCAGTTCAGTTTTAAACTGATCAAGCTTTTTACCAATGGCTTTATCAGATGCCCCAATTATCTGTGCGGCTAAAATCCCTGCATTACGGGCACCATTAAGTGCAACCGTTGCGACCGGAACTCCGGAAGGCATCTGTAAAATTGAAAGAACTGAGTCCCAGCCGTCAATTGAGTTAGAGGATTTAATCGGAACTCCAATAACCGGTAATGATGTGATCGATGCAACCATTCCCGGAAGGTGAGCTGCACCACCCGCTCCGGCAACAATTACTTTAATCCCTTTTGCACGGGCATTTGTTGCATACTCAACCATGCGAAGTGGTGTACGGTGCGCTGAGACTACCGTTATTTCAAACGGAATGTTCAATTCTTCGAGCACTTCGGCTGCTTCTTTCATGATCTTCAGATCCGATTGGCTGCCCATGATGATTCCGACAATAGGTTTTGTCATGCGATAACTTTAAGTGTTTGTTTCACGAAGTTAGCTTTCTGTTTCAAGCTGTCAATATCTGTATCCACAATTGTCACGTGACCCATTTTACGAAAAGGTTTCGTTTGTGCTTTGCCGTACAAGTGAACATGAACCCCCTTTACATTCATTACCTCCTCAAAGCCTTGATATTTCGCAGGCCCTGAAAAATCAGGTTCACCTAATAAATTTACCATTGCGCTGGGTGATATCAGATCCGTTTTTCCTAATGGTAATCCGGTGATTGCACGCAAGTGCTGCTCATACTGTGATGTTACATTAGCTTCTATTGTTTGATGACCGCTGTTATGCGGACGTGGAGCAATCTCATTTACCAAAACGTCTCCCGACTTTGTCACAAACATTTCAACCGCGAGTAGTCCGATCATGCCCAACTTTTCAATAATTGTTTTTGCAATCGTATCAACTTCCTGAGCAATCGCATCAGAGATTTGTGCTGGCGCAAAAAGGTATTCAACAAGATTATGTTCAGGATGGAAAACCATCTCAACAGCAGGGAAAGTTATCGTTTCATCTTTTTCATTTCTGGCAACAATAACAGAGATCTCTTTTTCAAAAGGAATAAGCTCTTCAAGTAATCCGGGTTTATCAAACGCTTTTTGAAGATCTTCTTTTACCCGCAAGATTTGAACGCCTCTTCCATCATAACCTTCTTTACCAAGTTTATTCACCATGGGGAGTTTTGCCAATCGCAAAACATCGGCCTTGTTTTCGGTGAGAACAAAGTTCGCGGTTGGGATATTATTTTCCTTATAAAAGTTTTTCTGAACGCGTTTATCCTGGATTAATTCAATGATATCAGGTTGCGGAAAAACTTTCTTTCCTTTCTTAACAAGCTCCTTTAATGCCTGCGTGTTTACATTCTCTATTTCAATGGTGATAATGTCGCATCGTTCACCAAATTTCATGACGGTATCAAAATCCGTGAGTTTGCCTTGATGGAATTCTGCCAGATTTCTGCACGGTGCATGTTCATCCGGATCAAGAACTGAGAAGTTGAAGTTGAAGTCAATACCCGATTGAATGAGCATACGCCCAAGTTGGCCTCCGCCTAAAATTCCGAGCTTAAAATCCTGGGTAAATGTTTTTGTCACACTGCAAGTTAATCTTTAAAAAATTCAATCAGACCAGGGCGCGCAGATTTCAAGTCGATTATTGTCCGGATCAAGTGTCTCAAACTCATAATAACCATCGCCTGTTTTACGCGGACCTTTGAGAATAGAAAATCCAGCTTGTCGAAAAACTTCAGCCTTTTGATCAACTTCAGCCATGGTCTCAACGCTGAAGGCAAGATGAATGATCCCAAGGTATTGCTGGATTGGGTTATTCATGTTTTTTGGCACATCGGGTTTCTGCATAAGCTCAAGCCGGGCACCCGATTCAAATTTTAAAAAATAGCTTTCGTACCGATTGCCAGCGTTGAGGTACTTTTCCGATGGTGTCCCATTCAGAAATTCGATATAAAAATTCTTAAGCGTTTCAAGCTGATTTGTCCAAATGGCTACATGCTCAAGCTTCATTTGATCAATGAAACGCTTTGAATTTTATCGCCCACTTCAATCTGATGAACAACATCCATTCCTGATTCGGTTACTGCAAAAATGCTGTAGCGACCATCCAAGTGCGGTGTAGGTGAATGTGTAATAAACCACTGGGTTCCTTCGGTGTCCTTACCCGCAGATGCCATTCCCACAGAACCTTCGGTGTAATGACGAGTCGTAAATTCCGACCGGATTGAATAGTCTTCACTTCCCCAGCCATCGCCCCGGTTACAACCTCCTTGGATCACAAAGTTTTGAACCACGCGATGAAAGTTTTTAGCATCGAAGTATTTACTATTTACAAGCTGAACAAAGTTTGCAACCGAGCCGGGTGCTTCTTCAACCAACAACCGAATGGTGATATCTCCTTTATCTGTTTTAATTAATACTTTTTGATCTGTAGGTATCGATTTAACTAATTCCCAATCGATGGGGTGATTAAATTCATTTTTTACAGGAGCGGTTTCGTTTTTCCCCTCGAAGTATGCAATCGTAGCTTCAAGAGGTTGTAGTGCTTCGTTATCCTTTGGCAAGGAGAGTTTTTTCCTGGCATCATATAAAAAGTTATAATCAGTAATGACTTCTTTATATCCCAGTTTAGGATCTCTCAGCGCATCCGTAGTAATACCAATAACTGCAGCATCTCCTGTTTGGATCGCTTTGACATATAGTTCTGCAAATTGCTTTTTAAACGATACCTCAAATGAAGGATTGTAATTGACCGCTACTAAGGATGCTGCTGCCGTAGACTTAATCACAGGTAGAGTTGATTGCTGAAGTTGCTGATCAATAAAACTCCAAGCTCGTTTTGAGTTACCCAATGCCGTTAAAAGAGCAGCTTGCCCATACGGATTGCTTTCAGCATTATATATTTTTATGATTTCAGTAACAAGCTCAGCGCTATCAACTCCAGCTAACGATGCCTGATATAGATTGCCTCGCACCCTGATTTTTGTTGAGCTGCTTGCCAGAGATGCAGTTTCTTTTGCTTCTTTTGATGTTGCCGTTGCAAGAATTACTTCTGAAGCAGCAATGGCTACATTAATGTTTGAATCATTTAACGCTTCAAACAAGTTTGACTTAACATCAGCAATTGGAAAAGCTTGTAAAGATTTTACAGCGCTTATCCGAACACGATAGTCAGAATCAGTTTTTAAAATTTTCTTAAGCGCATCCTGAACAGGAGCAGAAACTACTTTTCTCAACCCGGCCGTTACAGCTGCTCGCACCAAGGGTGACGTGTCGTGTTGTGCTGATTCCATCAATTGAGCTTCAGCCAATGATATTTGCTGAGGCCCACGGTTAAAGAAATTTGCAGCTGCAAGTCGCGTTTGAAGGCCGTAAACAGGTTTCAGAAATTCAATTGACTTAATAGTAATCGTTGAATCGGCCTTATTGCGCAAGCCTAAACGATAGTAAGCCCAGGCAAGTCCTTCTTGTGTTAATGAATCTGTTGACGGAGCAACAAGCTGATTAACGTCACTTCCTTCAAAAGTCTTACCACAAGATTCAAGAATCTCTCGTAATACTCTTGGATCTTTTTCTTGCAGAAGTGCTTTCACTAGTACTATCGCAGAAGCTTTTTTCTGAAGTTGACCCAATGCAATTGCTGCACTTTTTCTAACCTCCGGGTCAGCATCCGATTGCAATACGTCATTCAGCTTGTCAACAGAAAGTGTATCCTGAATTGAAGCAAAAGCAAGTACAGCTTCTTTACGATAAACTGGGTTCGGGTCTTTAAAGTAAAGGTATAAACTGTCGGATAGTCTGTGATCCTGAAAATCAGCAATCTTTACAAGCGTTGCATCCGAGAATTTATTGATGTTGCTATTGCATGCTGTGAATATGAAGCAAATGATTAGTACCCCAATCGTATTTTTCATGTTTGTTTAGATTGACAAAACAGATGCTTTTGCCACCACATCATCAAACTCGATTCCGGTAACTTTAATGCAGTATAGCAATAGACGAACTTCCTTTACGTGAACTCTTCCGTCTACTTCCGACATTTTATAAAGAATTACAAAAGCTCTTAATTTTTCTTCATCAGTACATAAATTCATGTACTCAATGCCTGCTTGGTAAATATCACGGCCCTTTTTTTCGTTAATTGCTTTATTAAATTCAATAAATGTACTATCCGGAATGCCTTCCTTAGTTTTTATTTTTTGCAGTTCCTTCGTTTCATTTTCATCCACTACACCATCCGCGCTCATCAGCAGATGAACTAGATACAATAAGCCTAACTGATAGTTTTTGTTCATCGTAAGGATTTTAGTCCTTAAATATAAAGAAAGGTTCGGATCATGTGTCAGGAAAATACCTGAAACACAATAAATGACGAAATATACGCCAGTGCGGACATGTAGATTAATTGCAGGAGCGGCCATTTCCATCCGTTGGTTTCACGGTATACGATGGCTAATGTACTCATGCATTGCATCGCAAATGTATAGAAGACGAGCAGGGAAAAAGCTACTGGAACGGTGAAGCGTGGCCCACCCGTTTCCGGATTAATTTCTTCACGCATTCTATTTTTAATGGTAGTCTCATCATCATCGGTTCCAATGCTGTAGATGGTCGCCATGGTTCCAACAAAAACTTCTCGTGCCGCAAATGATGTTATTAATGCGATACCGATTTTCCAGTCAAAACCTAATGGCTTAATTACAGGTTCAACAGACTTACCGATAATACCTGCATAAGAGTGTTCAAGTTTATAGGCAGCAATGCGATTTTCCAATCCTTCTTCGGTAAGTCTCAAGTTCATTGATTCATTCAAGACGTTTTCGCGCGCATGTTCAAGATCATCTCCTGGACCATAGCTTGCCAATACCCAAAGCACGATTGAAATGGCAAGGATGACTTTACCTGCTTCCAATATAAAGGCTTTTGTTTTTTCAAGGATCGTATATCCAACGTTTGACCATTTTGGCCAGCGATAAGCAGGCAGTTCCATCAGTAAATAACTTCGCTCTTTAACGCGAACGAGATACTTCATTACCAATGCCGTTAGCATGGCGGCAGCAAAGCCTAACAAATATAGACCCATCAATACTAATCCCTGTACATTGAATATACCAAGCACTAATGTATCAGGAACAACCAAGGCAATCAAAATTGTAAAAACCGGCAAGCGTGCTGAGCAACTCATTAATGGAGTTACAAAAATAGTTATAGTTCGTTCTTTCCAATTATCAATTGTGCGCGTTGCCATAATTGCCGGAATCGCACAGGCAACTCCTGACATTAATGGAACAACACTTTTTCCGTTCAAGCCAAACTTGCGCATGATTTTATCCATCAGAAAAACCACACGCGCCATATAACCTGACTCTTCCAGGATAGCAATAAAAGCAAAGAGAATTGCAATTTGCGGAACGAAGATCATGATCCCACCTATTCCCGGCACAATGCCTTCCGTAAGCAAACGCGTGAGCACTCCTTCCGGCAAAGCTTTATTGAGGTAATTGCTAAGTGCAGCGAATGATCCATCAATAAAATCCATCGGCACCGTTGCCCAGGCAAAAATGGATTGGAAAATCAGGAAAAGGATCGCAAAGAAAATTGCATAGCCCCAAACTTTATGCGTTAGAACAAAATCAAGTTTGGATGTATACTTTTTCCACGAAAGCTCAGCCGTTTTTAATGTAACTTGATCCAGCACGGTTTGAATAAACGTATAGCGTTGAATGGTTTCTGCTCCCTGATACTTACCCGCGAAAAAATTTTGTTGCTTGCTTACATCTTCAATAAATAATTGATCGTCTTTGTTCAGGAATTTTAAGGATGCCGGTTGCTGCAGAAACTGATATGCTTCATAATCGTTGTCGAGTTGAAATTTTTCCCGGACAGTTCTTACAGCACCTTTAACATCTTCATAAACTGTAAAAACATTTTTTGATGGAACTTCCACAGGCTTGCTTAGAACATTCTTTAATTCTTCCAGCCCGGTTCCCTTCCGCGCATTGATTGGAATTACGGGAACGCCTAACGCTTGCGATAATGCAATGAGATCATAACTTATACCTGCTTTCGTTACCAGGTCCATCATGTTAAGTGCAAGAACGGTTGGTAAGCCTAAGTCAATGATCTGAGTAAGTAACAGCAGGCTTCTTTTGAGATTCGTTGCATCTGCTGTTACAACTATCTTATCCGGGCAAAGTGGTGAAGCATGATCAAGCAGAATTTCAGAAACGATTCGCTCGTCCAAACTTCGTGGATACAAACTATATATTCCAGGAAGGTCAATGAT
The DNA here is from genome assembly GCA_965227265.1 of Cyclobacteriaceae bacterium. GTDB lineage: Bacteria > Bacteroidota > Bacteroidia > Cytophagales > Cyclobacteriaceae > UBA2336. The sequence goes on from OZ245738.1 coordinate 3,395,322, forward strand.
CTCTGCAGTAGTTCCATCTGGCATGGATGAAAATCCAGAACGCTTCTCAACGGTTACGCCCGGGAAATTTCCAATTTTCTGATTAAGCCCGGTAAGGTGATTAAACATGGATGACTTTCCCGAGTTCGGGTTACCGACCAATGCAATCTTCAACCTGGAATCTGACATTAATTAAGAATTGAAATCGTGGCGGCCTCTTCCAAGCGTAAAGCAAGTTCATAACCTAACACGCTGATGCAAACTGGGTCGCCAAAGGGAGCCGAAAAATTAAATCGAACAGGCGCACCTGGCAAACATCCCATCTCCAGCAGCTTAACCGATAAAACCTCATCACTAAAGCCGGAAATAATCCCAACTTCTCCTGGCTTCATTTGTGCTACATTCTTAGGCGCTTCCTGCACTTATTTAGATTAATTTCAAACAAAGATATGCGCTCAGAGATTGGAATCCAATCTTTACTAAAGCTGTAGCTTTAAGTATGAGAAAGAAGGTTTCGAAAAAGCAGAACATAAAACCGACAGAAAAAAAACAGCCTCCCGAACAGGAGGCTGTGAAAGACAGTGCTTTCGATTTTGGTGGTTTACCCGATCGGAATCTTAAAAAGAATCTTGGCTGTGGTTAACTTATTCCAGCGCGGAAGATTTTATAAAACTTTTTAATCGTTCATCGTCAATTACCAGATTATAGCTTCCCCGCCTGAAGTCAGCCGAGGTTCCTAATGATTCCAGCTCCTGCCTTCTCGCGCTCACACGCTTTCTTGATCCGCTTCCTCCGGTGATGTGATCAATGGCCAGGCTTAACAAGATTTCATCTTCATCGCCAATTGGGCTAAGGTCAAGTGAATTATCAAGATTAACAATATCAGGCGCAAAGCCATCGCTATACTCCGATTGGTTTGCACTGTTAAATGATTTAACAACTATCGGTTGCATACCCCAGGTATTTTTCGGGTCATCATCTTCATAAATAGTAATTGATCCGACATTTTTGCCAACCGTTGTATCTCCAATTACAAACACTTCCATGTGTGGTTTTAATCCATTAATCAAAAGCTCACTGGCAGAAGCCGTACGGCCGCTGGTTAAAACATAAACCCTTGCACTGTTTAAAAGTGACCCTACATTTTCGGTTTTAGGGATAAATTTTTTGATCATGTAGTCACCTCCAAATCGATCAAGGAGTGCCGCCTGAAGTCCGGTGTTATATTGTCTGCGCACGAAAGTAACGGTGTTATTAATATTTGCTCCTATAAGACTTGCTAAATTAATCGTAGCGCCTTCTGCTCCACCACTGTTGTAGCGTAAATCAACTACAAGGTCGGTTACACCTTCATTCTTAAATTCACTAAAGATGTTATCCATTTCATCATTGTATTGCGTGCTGATGGATGTCGGGCCTGTTGCAAAGAAGTTGTAAACATAATATCCAATTTTATGATCACCCGCTTCGATAACCTTGCTCATAAAGTTTGGATTTTCAGCAAATTCAGCGGTATTAAGAGATAGTGTGCCCTTGCTCACAAGATTGTCCCCATCAGGCCGCGCATATTCAATGGTGTGATTTTCACTCATCTCCTTCAACAAGTCCTGGTAATTTGAAATTGTAATCCGTTCACCGTTTACGTGCGTAATCACATCGCCTCGCTTAAGATCTTTACCTTGTGTTTCAACAAGAGATCCTTCTTTAATATACATCACTTGCGCAATTACGTTTTCATTGCTTGAGCTTTCGCGATAGAGCTTAAAGTCATAACCCGCCTCTTTGTTTATGCCTTGCAGTGAATTCAATAATTCAACATAATTTTCCTGTATCCAGGAGAAGCGATCCTCATCTGACAACAAAGCGTCAAAAAATTTATCAGGAGCTTGCGCTTTACTGGGTGAAGAGGGAAGATCATAATTCCACAGATAATAATCCTCCATATTTTTATATATCCAGGTATTAACATATTTGTTATCCGGGCCTGAATCATCATCACTGCAGGCAGTAAAAATAATCAACGTACCTATTGCCAGCCCAACTAAAATCTTTTTGATATTCATCATCGCTACACGTTCCATCTTCCTGGTTTTAAATTATTTATTCAATCGATATATAAAGAAAGCACTATATGCTTTCAGTCACAAATATTCTTTTAACGCGTTCGCTGGTGTTTGTTAAAATTTCGTAAGGAATTGTGCTGATTTTAGCGGCAAGCTCATCGACACTCAACTCTGCCCCAAAAATGATTACCTCATCGCCTTCGTTAGCTTCAATTCCAGTTAAATCTACCATAGTCATATCCATACAAACATTCCCGATTACCGGAGCACGCATTCCGTTCACGAGCACCTCACCCACACCTCTGCTAAAAGCCCGGTTATAGCCGTCAGCATAACCAATCGCAATTGTGCCTATTCGCGTATCCTTTATGGCTTTTCCGCGTCTGCCGTAACCAACAGTTTCACCCGCCTTTACCATTCTAATCTGCGAAATCAACGTTTTTAACGTGTTTACAGGCATTAAAGTATGTTTCTCCGAAGTAGGATTTATCCCATAGAGCCCAATCCCAAGTCTGACCATGTCAAATTGAAATTCGGGGAGTCTTAAAATTCCCGGGCTATTAAGAACATGCAGTAACGGACTATAGCCAATCGCCTCAACAAGAAGCGCTGAAATATGCTTGAATGATTCTACCTGCTGACGTGAAAAGTCATCCAATTGAGCTTCATCCGATCCCGACAAGTGAGTAAAAATTGATGCAACCTTAAGATTAGGATTAGATTTCAATAGTTGAATTAATTCGGCTACATCGGATTCATCAAAACCCAGACGATGCATACCTGTATCAATCTTAACATGAATATTCCATGCGCGTCCGTTCAGAAATGAAATGAATGCATTAAGTATGTTAATCCCATACATTTCAGGTTCAAGATTAAAATTGATCATGGCTTGAAATCCATCTTCCGTTGGATTCATAACCATCACGGGCGTGTTAATGTTGTTCTTTCTTAATTCAACACCTTCATCTGCATACGCAACGCCCAGGTAATCTACTTTATGATACTGCAACAGATTAGCGACTTCAACGCTGCCACTTCCATACGCAAATGCTTTGACCATCACCATTATTTTGGTTGTGGGCTTTACCTTTGATTTGAAGTAATTAAGGTTGTGAACAAGCGCACTGAGATCAACCTCCATTACAGTACCATGAACCTTGCGTTGTAAGCGCTTTACAATTCGTTCGAATTCAAATGTTCTGGCTCCTTTTACAAGAATCACTTCGTGATTGAAAAGATCAGAATTAAACGAAGCCAAAAATTCTTCTGTGGAATTATAAAACATTGCATTCGTTTTGATCTTGTCTTTGTATTTCGACAACACCTTTCCGATGCCAATAAATTTACTGATGCTGCTCACATTGATCAGTTGCGCAAGCTTATCGGTAAGCAGATTTTCATCCATTCCCGACTGCAGAATGTCTGATAAAATCAACGTCTTTTTTGCCTTTTGATTTTGATTAATCAGCAGGTCTAAGCTCAGCTGCAAACCACCCAGATCATTGTTGTAAACATCATCAATAATCTGGTTTTGGTTAATGCCTTCCTTAAGTTCCAGTCGCATCGGCACAGAACGTAGCGAACTTAGTCCAAACTTAATAGTGTCTGTATCTGTACCCAGGTAAAGCAAAATTGTCAGGCAGTGCAGTGCATTTTCGACCGATGCAGCATCTGAAAAGGGAAGCGAAAAGTTAAAATTTCTATCCTTCCAGCTAACTCCAAATGACCCTACATTCCGGGTGATATGTATGTCAGCTTCAGGTGAAAATCCCCAGCTTAAGATTGGTATTTCTGAATCTTTCAGATGCTTAAATAAGTGACTATGATCTGCGCAACAAACCAATTGCTTAACATCTTTGAATAGCTTGATTTTCTCTTCAATCTTTTGATCGTCAGATTGAAAATTTTCGTTGTGCGCAGTTCCGATCGTAGTAAAAATTCCAAGTGTTGGTTTTATAATTTGTTCAAGCTTTTCCATCTCAGCCGACTGCGAGATCCCAGCCTCAAAAATGCCGAGTGTATGATATGGCTGCATCTGCCAAACGGATAACGGAACTCCGATTTGTGAATTATAACTTCCAGGATTTTTAACAATGGTGTGTTGTTTAGATAGCAATTGATACAACCACTCTTTAACAATTGTTTTACCGTTGCTTCCGGTTATGCCAATAACCGGTATCGAAAATTCATTACGATGATGTGCCGCAATTTTTTGTAACGCATCAATAGAGGATACAACTTGAAAGAAGTTAGCACCATCATAGTGCTTGATTGAAATATCATCTTCAACGATAAATTGCCGAATACCATTTTTATAAAGTTCATCGATGTAGGCATGACCATTATTATGCTTACCATTAATTGCAAAGAAAACTGAACCTTCGCTTACTATAGCTTTACGGCTATCAATGACAAGATCCTGTACAAGTCTGTCTGTTGACAGCTGTAGTAACTTTCCATCAAGTATATCTTTCAGTTGTGAGAATAGCAGCATATTAAAAAAGGCGCGACCCGTTAGGAACAGTTCTTTCAGTTGAGCTTAATACAATTCGGTTTTCATTATCGGGGAAACCTGTTACCAGCACTTCCGAAATAAAATTAGCAATCTGTTTAGGCTCAAAATTTACAACGCATATTACTTGGCGACCAATCAAGACCTGCGGGTCATAAAGTTCAGCAATCTGTGCGCTCGATTTCTTTATCCCCAATTTTCCAAGATCAATCCACAGTTTGATGGCGGGCTTTTTCGCTTCTTTAAAAACTTCGGCTTGGGTAATCGTACCGGCTCGCAAATCGATTTTGGCAAAATCTGTCCAGGAAATGGTCATACTTTTAAAATAAAGCAGAAAATCTTACTTCAAGGCTCAAAGATGAGTCATTATCGTTTATCTTTAATTTCCCAAACGAAATTCTGACCTTCTATGTAACTAAAGAAGCTAATTTTGCGTTTAGGGAACATTACCTGATGAAGCTTAAATCCTGCCATACAGCGTTATCCGCAGCAGTGCTTTTTGTACTGTTGATCCCCTTTGGGGTGCATGCACAGGATGAAAGGATGGCTTATTACACTGAGAGCTCATCAAAAGATCCCCTAAAACAAGATCAGGAAGCTCCTTCCGGTATTGAAAACCCTGAAACACGTTTAAATAAAAATTCTGCTGTGCCTGTAGTACAAGAGGCCGTTGTAAGTCGTGATTCTGAAATAAAAACCGCCAAGCCAACAGCAAAAACAGTAGAAAAAACTCAAAAAGAGGACGAAAAAGTCCAAAAACAGGAAGAAGACCCGCTTTCCTTCAATTTTCTCTACTACATCATCGAAAAATTCAAGCAATCTGACATTGTGGAATAGGCCTTCTAATTCTGCTTATTGGATTTTTAATTGAATTTATATATTTGCAACGTTGTTGCAAATATGCCCCGAAGCTTAATATTACTTCTCTTTTCCATCTGTGCATTCTCCGTCCTAAAAGCTCAGGACTGCTCACTGACTTTAAGCGGTGTTGTGCAGGAGAAAAACGGAGGCAGACTTCCCGGAGCTACGCTTATTCTTTCTAACAGAAATACGGGCACATCAATCGAAGGTGAATTTGAATTTCGTAATGTTTGCCCGGGTGATGTTGAGATTATCATTCGCTATGTAGGGTATGATGAATACCGCCAAACCATTAGCCTCACGCAGAGCAAGCAAATTACAATTACATTAATCCCTTCCGAAACTACACTCGAAGAAGTAAATGTAAGCGGAAGTACAACTCATTCCGGATTAACCAATACTACTTCTGTTTTATCAAAGGAAGAGCTCGCACACTTTAGTGGAAAATCGCTAGGTGAAGCATTAAAGCGCGTGCCGGGTGTAAGCGCATTACAAACTGGTCCGGCAATATTTAAACCTGTCATTGATGGGTTGCATAGTCAACGTATTCTTATTCTTAACAATGGCATCCGTCAGGAAGGTCAGCAATGGGGCGTTGAACATGCGCCAGAGATTGATCCGTTTATTGCATCCGAGATAAGAGTCGTAAAAGGATCAGAGGCTGTTCGCTATGGATCAGATGCTATTGGTGGCGTTATTATTATTGATACACCGCCTATGCACCAGGCGCAGAAGTTTGGAGGTGAACTTAATGCTGGAATTTTTTCAAACAATCGTATGGGTGTTTTTTCAGGATTGCTTGAAGGCGGTTTTAAGAAATTCGAGAACATAAGCTGGCGCGTACAAAGCTCCATTAAAAAAGGCGGTGATTATTCTGCTCCCGATTATGTTTTATCTAACACAGGTGTTCGTGAATTAAATTTCTCAGGTGCCTTAGGCTGGAAGGAGAAGGATCGTGGCGCAGAAATTTATTTTAGCAGCTTCAATACGGAGATTGGAATTCCACGTGCAGCACATACAGGCAGCCTTGAAGATTTTGATAATTCAATCCGCAATCAAAAGCCCTGGTACATTGAAGATTTTACCTACACCATAAATGCTCCACGACAAAAAATAAATCATCAGTTGCTAAAAGTAAGTGCGTTTAAAAAAATTCCAGACGTTGGAACATTAAACGTTTTGTATGGCGGTCAATACAATCAACGAAAAGAGTATGACATTCGCAGGGCAGGCAGAACGGGTAAGCCGGCATTATCACTTGATCTTTTTAGTAACGTGTTGGATGTTTACCTCGATCATTCTTTAGCGGGTATGCAGGGAAGTGTTGGTGTTAATGGAACATATAAAGACAATTTTAATATTCCCGGCACCGGCATCCGGCCATTGATTCCAAACTACAAGCAACTTAATGCTGGGATATTTTTGATCGAAAAATACCGCACAGAGAAATGGTTGTTTGAAGCAGGGATGAGAATGGACCATCAATACTTACAAGTGCTTACGTTTATCAATAATCAGGATCTTGTTAAACCTGTGTTCAACTTTACGTACGTATCCGGTTCGTTGGGTACATCGTATTACATTAACGAGTCTTCGCGCATCACTTCGAACATTGGAGTATCCACACGGCCTCCGCACGTAAGCGAACTGTACAGTGAAGGATTACACCATGGCACTGCGGCTATTGAGCGCGGACTCATGAATCAGGATGGATTTAAAACCGACCAATCGCTTATCCGAAAAGAGATTTCAACCAAGCTTACCAATGGATTTCAATTTATCCGCAAAGCTTTTACGCTGGAAGTTTCAGCTTACGTTAATCACATTTCAAACTATGTTTTTCTTAAGCCTGTAGGTACTGCGTTAACAATTCGCGGTTATTTCCCCGTATTCAACTACATGCAAACCGAAGCCATTTTAACAGGAATTGATGGGCTTATCCACTGGGATATTGAAAAACACTTTGAATACACGGGTACGTTTGCCTACCTCTATGCTAAAGATATTTCTAATAATGACGTATTAACATTTATTCCACCTGCACAAACTGAACATGCGCTAACGTGGCACTTTATCACGAAAGCTAAACACGATTTCTTCGTTACGGTTAGTGCGCCTATTGCATTCAAACAAAACAGGGCGCCCTTAACTGTTTATCCGAGTGAAGTGGCTGAATACGAAGAAGAGAAGGTTTTCGATTTCGCCCCTGCTCCTGATGGCTATGTTTTACTGAATGCCGAGGCGGGCGTTAAGCTTCCGGTTAAGGATCATACGCTTTCCATCGCATTACAAGGTGAAAATTTATTGAATACTTCATACCGTGTGTACATGAACCGGTTACGGTACTTCGCAGATGAACCCGGCACGAATTTTATGCTTCGTATCAAATACAATTTCCATAGTGACGAATAGACTGTATATTTAAATGAATATGATTATGAAAAATAAGACATTGATCAATATCCTTAACAGATTCCTCTTTTCTTTATCTATTATCTCGTTTACGGTTTTTGCCGGATGTAGTGACGATCCAGAATCGACAAATGAAGAAGAGGTTGTTACAACGTTCATTGTTACATTGGATCCGATCGTGGAAGAAGTTAATACGGTTACCCTAAGCTGGGATGATACTAACCTCGATGCAGTTGTTGATGATACCGAGCTTTCCGTAAGCGGGGATTTAGTAGCGGGTACAGCATATGCTGCCACAATTCAAATACTAAATAAGAGCGCTGACCCTGAAATTATTATTACAGAAGAGATTAGAGAAGAAGCTGAAGATCATATCTTTTGTTTTACCGTTACCGGTGCCAACATCTCCATAAGCAATCGTGATGAAGATAAGCATGGTTTGCCCCTCGGAATAACATCAACCTGGACAGCAACAAGTGCCAGTGCCGGTACTGTAAACATTACCTTGCGTCATCAGCCCGGAGTTAAAACAGGAGATTGTCCGGGAGCGGGAGATACAGATGCAAGCATTACGTTTGCAGTAACGGTGGGCTTCTCTGCCGGTTAAGGATTGCTAGGATTCTTTTTTAACAAGAAACTGCTCGAGATCTTTCAGGTTAAGGATTCCTTCGTAATAGGCTTTGCCAAAGATTACTGCAAAAACGCCCATATCATTCAGACGTTTGATATCGTCTACACCGCGAATACCTCCACTGGCGAGTACACAAATCTCCGGGAATTTTTCGATGATGGCTTTATAGAAATCAAAGTTCGGTCCTTCCAAAACACCATCACGTGATACGTCTGTGCTTTTTACATATTTCAGTCCGCGGGAATAAAAATATTCCAGGTGCTCGAATAAGGTAAGCTCTGATTTACTTTGCCAGCCACGGAATAAAAGATTCATGGATTTAATATCGGTGACATCGGCTCCCAATGTAATTTTTTCGCGCCCGTAAGAAATGATCCAGGAAGCAAAAAGCTCACGGTCTGTTACGGCAATACTGGAGGCAGTTATATAGTCAGCTCCTGATTCATATGCTTTACTGATATCCCCGTCATTCGAAATGCCACCTGTAAAATCAATCTTCAGATCGGTATGGCCAGCGATAGCTTCCACAACATGATAGTTAACCGGACTACCGCGTTCAGCGCCATCCAAATCAACGAGGTGAATTACATCAATTCCATGATCTTCAAAACGCTTAGCAAGATCAAGCGGGTTTTCGTCATACGCTTTTTCACTGGTGGGATCACCTTTGCGCATTTTAACAACTCTGCCTTTACGGATTGCTATGGATGGAATTACCTGTATCATTTCATTTGTTCGGATCGCTAAAATACCACAACCCCCTGAAACTCCATCAGTTTTTCTGAATTTACTGTCGCTTAACGGCAGGACTTTTGCGATACAGGGGATAAAATATCGTTACCTTTAACTACCCACGTGAAACAAAAAACGTATGAATCGACTAAGCGTAATCGTTTGTTTACTGTTCATTTCGTCATCAGCTTTTTCACAGGCTAAGATCCGCAGACTTCCGAACTCTATTAATAATCCAAGCATAAATGTTTTTGCTCCCTTTATCAGCCTGGATGGTTCGACTATACTTTTCACTTCAGATTATGCGGATGAAGGAACGTTGGTCTATTTCAGTCAACGTGAGAGTGGAGATTGGAAAGAACCGGTTGAATTACCGCAACATCTGAATAGCCGGTTAAATTTCTTAAAAGGCTATTCATTAAGTCCGGATGGCAAAACGCTTTACATCACCTCGGCCAAATCCGGTGGAGTAGGGGGTTACGATATTTGGTCCAGTGAACTAACAGGGTCTTTGTGGTCGCCAATTAAAAATCTATTCCTTCCTATTAACACAAAAGGCAATGAAGCCTGCGCAACATTCACACCCGATGGAAACACGATCTACTTTATGCGTTGCGATAAAATGGATATGCAAAAAGCAGATAAGTGTAAACTCTTTGTAGCTAAGAAAAAGCCCGGCACCCAACAATGGGATGAACCCGTTGAACTTCCCGCCAGCATTAACACCGGCAATTCTCAAACACCGCGCATTGCAGCCGATTGCGAAACACTTATTTTCTCATCGGATAAGATGATATCCAATAAAGGTGGGATGGATCTGTACATTACCAAGTTCAAAGATGGAGCTTGGACAAATCCTGTCCCGCTTGATTTAGTAAATACTGCAAAAGATGATCAATATGTAAGCTTGCAGGCCAATGGCCGATATCTTTTAAAAGAAGCTCCCGGGAGAATTAAAAGTGAAATTCAGGAATACCTTCTCCCTAATGATTTGCGCCCGAGAGGTGTAATGAAAGTTGAAGGATTTATAAAAGACCCTGACGGCAAACCCACTCCGGCTTATTTGTCAGTCTTTGACTTATTTAATAACAAACGCATTCTAAGTACACGTCCAGAAACGAATGGCTCGTTTTTCTTCTATTTATTGGAAGGAAGTGCTTACGAAGTTTCGATTGACCACGAACAAGGGTCTTATACATATTTTTCCAAACAATATGACCTTATGCATGATGATGTATTGCGGAATGATAAAATTAACGTTGTGTTAAAGCCTGTTATTGCTGGTGATGAGCTTGCGTTGGATGGACTTCATTTCACTCCGCATAGCTTAACGCTTGATAATAATGCTGACTCTGAATTGAGAAAACTTGTTCGCCTCATGAAGAACACAACACTCAATTTCGAATTACAGGTTTTACTATCAGGATACCTGGAAGATTCGGTGCAAACATCTCCCGATTTAACCGAAGTTATTATCGATTCAACCAATGTTGTGCTGCAAAAGGTTGATTCATTAGGTCAGCTTTCAACACAAGACAGTCTGGTGGTTAAAACCCGGTATCATAACGATCGAACACAAAAAGAAGCAAATGTTATTATCGATAAGCTTGTAGCTGCCGGAATTGATCGTGGCAGGGTTAGCATGTTCGTTAATGCACGGCAAGAAGATGCTGTTGAAAACCGGAAAACAATTATTAAAGTTGTTGCCCGACCAAAGCGCAATTAATACGAGAAGGGAACTGCGACTACCGTATTATCCCACAATAAAACCAATTCAACTTCTTCGCCTACTTTTTCAAACGCAATGGTGAATTGTTCAAACGTTCTGTCTTGAATTACTGCATGTATGGGAACACGTAGTACATCAAGTGAAGGATTTCTGTTGGCTTCTCCTGTATGATTAATACCCCATTGTCCTTGCTCCGAATTAAAAATCACTGTCCACGAAGTGCTATCCGGAATAGTCCAAAGTGTATATTTTCCTGGCCCAAGTTTTTTACCATCAACTGTTAGTGACTTATTTGTTTCAAATGTTGTGGCTTCGTTCGCACCTGTGCGCCAGACTTGGCCATAAGGCACTAATTCTCCAAAGATTTTGCGACCACGTTTAGAAGGTCGGTTGTACAACACTTTCAATTTTAAATCGCCTTCAGAATAACTAACTTCTTCTTCCGGGCTGAGCGATTTCGTTTTCTTAAGCTGAATACGTTGAACCAACAGCAGTACTGTAATCAGGGCCACTCCAACGGCCAAAAAAATCAAAAATCGTTTCATCCTTTATGTATAGTTCTATCAATAATCCTTCCGCCAAGAGGCAAAACATACGATAATTTCGATTGTTTTCTATAGAAAGTAACGGAATCCGTCCTATTTTTGGCTTTCTAACGCTACCGCTTATGTTCGATGCATCCTGGACTCCTTTTTACGTGGTAATTGCCCTATTTGTTTTGGCGATCATTTCACCTTGGATTTTCCCAAACAAATTGGTCAGCAAGAATAAGCACGATAACAAGCATTAACAGGCTTTCGGCCTCCACATGAACATCTGCGTTTTCTGCGGATCGTCTTCCGGAAAGAATCCCATTTACGCCCGTGCTGCTAAAGAGCTTGGCTATTACATTGCAAAGGGTAATCATACATTAGTATATGGTGGCGCTAACATTGGCCTGATGGGCATTGTTGCAGATTCAGTGCTTGATAACAAGGGCGAAGTAATAGGTGTCATTCCAAAATTCTTAATGGATCGGGAAGTAAGTCATGCCGGCCTGACTTCGCTCGAAGTTGTTACGAGCATGCACGAGCGCAAAAAAAGAATGGCTGATCTGTCGCATGCCTTTATTGCCATTCCGGGAGGTTTGGGAACGCTTGAAGAAATTGCCGAAATATTGACCTGGAAACAACTTGGGCTAATCGAACTACCTGTTGCGGTGCTCAATGTTAATGGCTTCTTTAATCCATTGCTTCAGCAACTGGAAGCTATGGTGGATGATGAATTTCTTCACAATAAGAATCTCTTATCGATCAAAACAAGTGATTCTCCTATTGAATTGCTATCCATGCTAATACCGTAAACAGGGGTATACTTCTTTCGGTAAAATTTGTTTTAACTTGAGTGGAGTCCCTATGCGAAATCTGCTTCTGGTTTTTAGTTTTATTGTAAGCCTAACGTCTCAGGCTCAAACATTGGGATTCTCATTTCCCGAAGGACGGAAGCGAGCTGACATTCCAATACAAATTCATAACAATCTGGTAGTTGTTTCTGTCACGATCAATGGAACGCTTCCATTGAAATTTATTGTGGATACCGGAGTTCGGACTGCAATTCTTACACAGAAATTGTTTTCGGATATTCTTGATTTAAAGTACACCCGAAAATTTACAATTGCTGGCCCCGGTGGCACTAAGCTTGTTGATGCATTTATAACTAATAACGTTTCTATTTCTATACCTGGCTTAAATGGTATGCCAGGGATTGAAGGAAAAGGACATACATTATTAGTGCTCGAGCAGGATCTTTTAGAACTGCGAAATTATCTTGGCGTAGATGTACATGGTGTTATGGGATATGAGCTCTTTAGCCGATTCATTATCAGAATTGATTATAAAAAAAAGATCATGACGCTTTTTGCTCCGGAAAAATTCCGGCCCGGAAAGAAATATCATGAACTACCGATGGTGATAGAAGATACTAAACCTTTTATTCTAACGCCCATGAGTATTAACGCGAATAATATTCTTACGGCAAAGCTTTTAGTTGATACCGGAGCAAGCCACAGTTTGCTACTTGAGCCTACTTCCGATAAAAGAATTGTTGTTCCTGAAAACAGGGTAAGCATGGTGTTAGGAAGAGCATTGGGTGGATTGATAACAGGAAAAATCGGAAGAGTTGAAACGCTTGAGCTTGGTAAGTTCACGCTCCAAAAAGTAATTGCAAACTTCCCGGATTCCAATAGTTATCTCGATACACTCAAGCACTCGATGACGTTTCGCAATGGTTCAATAGGAGGGGAAATTTTAAGTCGCTTCACAGTTGTTTTTAATTTTCCGCAGGGAAAACTTTATCTCAAAAAAAATTCAGATTTTAAAAAACCATTCTTTCTTAACCTCAGCGGACTTGAGATGAAAGCAAAAGGATCGAAGCTTGATGTTTACGAAGTGATGGAAGTTCGTGATCTGTCACCGGCCCGGCAAGCCGGAATTTTAGAAGGCGACCTGATTATTTCCGTAAATGGTATGTCAACAAAAGATATGAAGTTGAATCAGCTGAATCAAATGCTTAATTCTGCTCCCGGCAGAAGAGTTCGGCTTGAAATTGAGCGCAATCGGATCAAGCAAAAACTTGAGTTTAAACTTAAAAGCCAAATTTAGAAACACAACTTTACTTAAGTTTTGTTAGTTTCCAAGATTGGTTTCTGGAAACAAAATAATTATTGCCGGTGGGGGATTGGCCGGTCTTATTTCAGCTATTCGGTTAGCGCGCAAGGGTTTTGATTGCACACTCATTGAAAAGAAAAGCTATCCGTTTCATCGTGTGTGTGGTGAATACATTTCCAATGAAACAGCTGATTTTCTTATCCGGGAAGGGCTTTATCCAGATGAATTCAATCCTCCGAAAATTACACATCTTCAACTAAGTTCGGTTGCAGGGCTAAGTACCAGTACGCCATTGGATTTAGGTGGCTTTGGTATAAGCCGCTTCTCATTTGACAATTATCTTTTTTCACTTGCAAAGAAATGTGGCGTGCATTTCGTGCTGAATACTGAAATTGAATCGATTGTATACAATAAGTCTTTCATAGTTAAAACACGTGATCACGAGTTTCAAACTTCACTGGTAATTGGTGCCTTTGGAAAGCGATCCAGGCTTGATGTTGAACTTTCAAGAGATTTTATTAAGAAACGCTCTCCCTATGTAGGTATCAAGTACCATGCAAAAACAAATCACCCCGATCATGTTATTGCCTTGCATAATTTTCGCGGAGGGTATTGTGGAATGAGTAACGTTGAAAACGGGAAGACTAACATTTGTTACCTCACACATCGGGATCATTTAAAAGACCTAGGAAGCATTGATGCCTTAGAAAAAAGCATTCTATTTGAAAATCCTCACTTGAAGAGGATTTTTAGCGAAGCTGATTTTCTATTTGATAAACCGGAAGTAATTAATGAAATCTCTTTTGAAACTAAACAGCCGGTCTTCAATCACATCTTAATGACCGGTGATGCAGCCGGCATGATTACTCCACTTTGTGGAAACGGAATGGCAATGGCCATTCATTCTGCCAAAATTTTAAGTGATCTGATTATTGAACACGCTGGTCGTGCAAATTTTTCACAAGACAAACTAGAACGGGCTTACACAAAAGTCTGGCGTAAAAATTTTTCAAAACGACTTTGGATCGGCCGGCAGATTCAAAATAAATTATTCGGAACGGAGTTCGGTTCAAATCTCGGGGTAAATCTTGCGTTGCGTTCAAAATTTGTTGCCAACACACTCATTAAAATGACGCATGGCAAAGTTTTTTAACGTGTGATGCTATAGATCGGGGAAAAATATCTGTAGCACTTGACTCGTGTTTAGAAAAAGGTAGATGAAGAACGCGTTTAAGCACGTAGCTGAAACGAAATTGAGTCCCATGGCATATCCATAGTTAGCATTTGATTCGTCTTTTAATACTTTAACAAACCAAAATAAAAAAAACAACAGCACAGGTGCCAATGCAATAAAGAATGCAACTGCATATTTCAATTCATGGAATTCCAGAAAATAGAACGTAAACTGAATCATTGCTATGGTAAATACCAATGCAGTAAAATAAAATGTTCCGCGAATTCCAAGCTTTACACTTAACGTATTGTCTCCTCGCTTCAAATCTTCTTCATGTTGATAAACCTGAGTCATCGGGTAATTTGCCCACAGCATAATGCTCGTTAATAATGCTGGAATGAGAACGTGTGCGTTAAAGCAGGTGCCTAATGAAAAATCATTTAGCCCTACGTAACACATTTTAAACGTAAACGCTCCCTGAAAAAAGCCTGCGGCAATCCACCCAATAACTGGATATTTCTTCAGTCGGATCATCGGATGGCTGTAGGCTTTTGAAACAGCCCCGTAAATAAAGAGCATCCCAGCAAACAGAGGATTGATGAGAAAATACCCCAATAACAGGGCAATCACATCAAACGCCAATGACAAATAGTAAAGTCCTTTGTTAACTTTTGGTGGGTTTTTAAGTCCTCCGATGCTCTTTTCGTCTTTATCGAAATAACTATTGAATCCATTGCTAGCTGGGTACAGAAATAGATGTAGAATAATGAACACCCAGAATAATCTTGGCTCATTGATGTTCGGTGAGACCGCAACAGCAAATAAAAATACAGGCAACAGGAAATACGAGAAGGGTATGCGAAGGTGTAACCAGGAAGATCGTGAAAACATGTAGCCGAACAAATGTGATCTAAATTAAGATATTTTGAGTTATACTTGAACTTCATGAGCTTTTTAACATCCATTGGAATTGCCGTACCAAACAACCGATTTGAGCAATCGGAAATAGGTAAGTTCATGACCAAGGCTATGCAGCTTGATTATGAAAATGGCCGGAAGCTAAATGCGATATTTCGTTCGAGTGGTATTTCTCACAGGCATTCTGTTTTAGAAGATTATGGAAAAGAGAAAGACTTTAGCTTCTATTCCAATGCTGAAGACTTCGAACCCTTTCCCTCCACCGAAACACGCATGCATACCTATCAACAGTATGCTGCGGAATTGAGCATTAATGCTATAAAGGATTGTATTACGAAACAGCCAGGATTTGAAGTTCGCGACATCACGCATCTGATTGTTGTGAGTTGTACCGGCATGTATGCTCCGGGTCTTGATATTGATTTAGTTGAAAAACTCGGTTTGAGATATGACGTTCAACGGATCAGCATTAATTTCATGGGATGTTATGCCGCTTTCAATGGAATAAAAGTAGGTGATGCCTTTTGTAAGGCAGATCCATCGGCTAATGTAATGATTGTTTGCGTTGAGCTTTGCAGCATCCACTTTCAAAAACAGGCAACGGAGGATAACATGCTCGCCAATGCGTTGTTTTCCGATGGCGCGGCTGCAGTTTTGATGCAAAGAAATGCAACGCCAGGAGTCAATCTCTTACCCGAGGCTTTTCATAATTCACTTTCTTTTACAAAAGATCCTCAGATGGCCTGGCGCGTGGGAAATCTTGGATTTGAAATGAAGCTTTCTTCTTATGTTCCGGAGATCATTCAGGGCGGAATAAAAAAGCTTACAACTGAAATGTTGACTAAGATTCACAAAGATTTCAGTAGTGTAAAATATTTCGCCATTCATCCAGGTGGAAAGAAAATTCTGGAAGTGATTGAAGCTGAGCTTGGCCTTTCAAAACAAGATAATCAACATGCATATACTGTATTGAATAAATATGGTAATATGTCATCGCCCACGGTGTTATTTGTTTTGTACTACTTATTAAAAGAACTGAAGTCGCAAGACAATGGTGAATCCATTTTAAGCTTTGCTTTTGGGCCCGGGCTCACATTGGAGAGTATCTTGTTTAAAATTCAATATGCCTGATTTTTCACAGCGATCAGAAGTTATCGAAATTATGGATGACTTGAATTGTTCAGGTCCTGTAGTTGAACAGACCCTTTTGGAGTTGGAGTTTATCAATAAATGGTTGGGAGGCAATGCTGTCACGTTAAGCGGACTAGAGAAAGTTCTCTCTAGCTGCACAGCTTTTACACTAAAAATTGCTGACTTAGGTTGCGGTGGAGGCGATATGCTTTTACATATTCAAGATCGATTAAAAAGTAAAAATCGCGCTGCTCAACTCCTGGGTATTGATGCAAACCCCAACATCGTAGAATACGCCAAAAAGAATACAGCAAACTATCCTGGAATAAAATTTAAAGCTCTGGATATTTTTTCAACTGAATTCAGGCAGGAAAGTTTTGATCTTGTCTTCGCTACACTTTTCTTTCATCACTTTACACGAGATCAGTTAATTGAAGTCTTTACTCATCTTAAAAACACAACACGTTGTGGAATTGTAATAAACGATCTGCATCGACATCCGTTAGCCTACTATTCAATCAAAATCCTGACAAGCATATTTTCAAAATCATCGATGGTAAAGAATGATGCTCCTCTTTCTGTTCATCGCGGATTCACGCGATCTGAGCTGGAGGATATTTTAAAAGCTGCGGGAATAATCTCTTATTCACTAAAGTGGAAATGGGCTTTTCGCTGGCAATTGATCATCACTACGGGAAAGTAGTCTGGCATAATTTTTCGTAATTTCGATCAGATAATCTCCTAAAATCATGAAATCATCTGCCAAAATTTTTGTTGTTCTGCTTGTCTTAACTGCTTTTGGATGCGCGTCAAGCGTTCTTGGTAAAAAAGTCCGTGAACCATTCCAGGGAAACGCATACGAATCCAATAATCGCTGGTGGCGCGGAACCGGAAAAGGTTCAAGCTCGCAGGATAACATTGCCCGAAGCAAAGCCGACCTGGAAGCAAAAGCCCAGCTTGCCGGACAAGTAAATACAACCATGAAGCAAGTTGCCGATCAGTATCTAGGGCAAACCGAAAACCAAAACGCTGCCGATGTAGCGGATAAGTTTCAAAGTCTGGTTCGTCAAACCATGAATACGAACATTTCAGATTTGCGAAAAATGGGTGAAGAGAAGTTTTACAACGAAGAGAAAAAAGAATACACGGTTTTCATTGCATACGAAGTAAAGAAAAATGCCATGCTGCGTTTTATGAAAAAGCAGGCAAAGGTTGATCAAACCATTGACGAACGTCAACGTAAGGTAATCGAAGAAATTATTGATGAGGAAATTAAAAAAGCAGATGAGGCCGATGCAGCCGGTGATTAAAAGTAATAATCTCAATTAAGAAAGTCTGAAGTTATGTCTTCAGACTTTTTTTATGTTCAGCACAATGCTGTCTGGCCGAAGCGTAATGAGAGGATTTGATTTAGGTTGCTGATCGGTGGGTTCAATTTCAAACGCGTTAATCATGGCTTGCAGAAAAATAGCCATCTCCGCCATAGCGAAATTATTTCCAATGCAAAGTCTTGGCCCACCACCAAAAGGATAGTAAGCCTTTGGTTTATTTTTGTCTTCATTTCCTTTTGCAAATCGTTCAGGAATAAAAGCTTCCGGGTTGTTCCAGTGTTTTGCATCCCGATGCAATCCATAGTAAAACAAGATGATAATGCTTCCTTTTGGATAGGTGAAACCACCGTATGTATCGTCTTGTAAGGCAACGCGGTCACTGATCCACGCAGGTGGGTATAGTCGCATTCCTTCCTTAATAGCTGAAGCAAGGGCATCGTTTGATACTGTTTCATTTAAACTTAGATTTTCGGTCGCTTGCTTTAGCTTGTGCAATTCAGTTTTATGATTAGCAAGCAAATAAAGCGTCCACGAAAGTGCATTTGCAGTTGTTTCGTGACCGGCTATTAAGACAATTAAGATCTCATCGATTACCTGATCTTCATGCATCGGCCCGCCTGTATCTTCATATCGCGCATCTAGCAACATGTCCAGGAGATCATTAAATTTTTGATTGCTCTTTTTTCGCGTGTTAATTATATCGCGAATGATGTTGCGTGCGTTTTCGGCTCGTTTCAGGTTTCTCTTCACCTCTCCTGAAAGTTTAAACCACCAACTTTTATGCGGTTGTCTTAGATCTTTAATTACGAAAGCCTGAACTTCATTAATAAAATCATTGAGCTGATCGCGTGTTTCCTGCGGTACTTTAATGTTGAATAGTGAATTGATCACAATCTCAAATGCCAGCTTATGCATGAGTGGATAAACATCAACCCTACCCGTTGGAAATGTTAGAAGAAAATCATCAACCGTTTTTTTTATAATCGCATACAATGCATGGATTTTGTCGATGTGAAAACCCGGTTGAATTAGTCTTCTTTGCTTAAGCCAGTATTCTCCGTTTACGGTTAACAATCCCTTCCCTAAAAATCTTCCCAACTCTTCAGTTTGTATCGCAGACTTATGATAGTTCTTGTGATTGGTACGCAGTACGTAATCAATAAATCCGGGGTCTTGCGTTGCAATTAATCTGCGGCTTCCCAGATTAACAGAATAGGTTCCGTTAAAATTTCGCATACTTTCTTCCATCGTGCCAATAGGATTCTTCACCTGCTTGTAGGTTCGTACAAGCGATTGAATAAAATTATATCCACCCGGAAGAGAATAGTTTTTCATGATTTATCTGAAACAGAAATTGTTCCTGAATATAGCATCCAAACCGCGATATTCTATTTGTCGGTTTAGTTCAAGGGATTAACTTCGCAGGATGTCTTCTACGCTTAAGCACATCGCTATTTCAGGCAATATTGGTTCCGGCAAAAGCACGCTGGCCGAAAAGCTGGCCAAACATTATGGTTGGATTCCGTTGTTTGAATCGGTTGACAATAATCCATACCTGCGTGATTTTTACGAAGACATGACCCGCTGGGCATTTCACTTACAGGTTTATTTCCTCAACAGTCGCTTCAAACAGATCAATGAAATCCGGAACAACAGTAAAACTATTGTTCAGGATCGAACCATTTATGAAGATGCACACATCTTCGCAGCCAATCTTCGTAAAAGCGGGCATATCACCGAGCGCGATTATCAAAGTTATTTAGATGTGTTCAATTCAATGATTGAGTTCGTTAAGCCGCCTGATTTGTTAATCTATCTACGCGCGGATATTCCTAAGCTTGTAAAGCAAATTGAAAAGCGCGGCCGTGATTTTGAATACGCCATTCGTATCGATTACCTGAAAAATCTGAATGAGCACTACGAAACCTGGATTAGCAATTACACACAAGGTAAATTGCTAATCATTGATGTGAATAAACTTGATTTTGTAGAACGCGTTGAGGATTTCGCGTATGTGGTCAGTCAGGTTGATTATGAATTGAACAACCTGTTTAGCTAACGGGTTTTGTTTCTTTTAGCATGATTAGAATATCATCAACATACTCCCGGGAGTTAGACAAGCGGGGTACTTTGTTTTGTCCGCCCAGCTTGCCGCGTCTTTTCATCCAATCATAGAATGTTCCTTCTTCAACTGCATGAATAACGGGCTTAACAAGTGCAAGATCTTTAGCACGCTTGGCATCATAATCTGAATTGATACTTCGCAATGTTGCATCAAGCGTATCAACAAATTTTTTCAAGCTATTAGGCTTTTTAGCAAACTCAATGATCCACTCATGTCCGCCTCGCTTGCCTTCTTCCAGATAAACCGGAGCAGCGGTAAAATTAATCATCACTGCATGTGTCTCTTCACAAGCTTTGGTGATCGCGGCTTCCGCATTTTCAACAATCACTTCTTCGCCAAAGGCATTCATGAAATGCTTTGTTCGGCCAGAAATTTTTATCCGATACGGTGAAACAGATGTAAACTTTACTGTGTCCCCAATGTTATATCGCCATAGCCCGGCATTCGTGCTGATGATCATCGCATAATTTTTATCCTTCTGCACATCACTTAGGCGATATGCTTTTGGATTTTCGTTTTCAAGTTCTTCTACCGGGATGAATTCATAAAAGATTCCATAATCAAGCATCAGCAAAAGTTCCTCTGAATCAGGTTGATCCTGAATTCCGAAAAAACCTTCGCTTGCATTGTAAGTCTCCCAATAATTCATTCCTTTTTTTGGAATCAACTTTTTGAAAAGATTTCGATATGGACCAAAGGCTACTGCTCCATGAAAAAATACTTCCAGGTTCGGCCAGACTTCGGTAATATTTTTCTTTCCCTGTGCTTCAACGATTTTTTGAATTAGTAAAATCGTCCACGTAGGTACGCCCGCTATGCTTGTGACATTTACTGCAGCTGTTTCATGGGCCATTTTTTCTATTTTCTCTTCCCAGTTGGTCATCAACGCTGTATCCAGACTCGGTGTACGAATAAACTCTGCCCATTCAGGAAGATTTTGCATGATTACCGCAGAAACATCACCATAGTACGAGGTTGCGGAAGAGTCATATTCATTGAGCTGATAGCTTCCCCCAACACCCAACCCTTTACCATCAAATATTTTTGTGTCGGGATGCGTGTTTACATAAATCGAAAGCATATCCTTGCCGCCTTTGAAATGACAATCCTCCAATGCTTCAGTTGAAACGGGAATGAATTTGCTCCGGGCATTTGTGGTGCCCGAAGATTTAGAAAACCATTTTATTTCTGAGGGCCAGAGAATGTTTTGCTCTCCACGCATTAAGCGTTCGATGTAAGGGAACATATCCTCATAAGAAGAAACCGGAACGCGCTGAGCAAACTGTTCGTAGTTGTTAATTGAATCAAAATCGTATTTCCTCCCAAATTCTGTGCTTTTAGCAGTTTGCAGCAACTTTTTTAAAAGCTCATCCTGAACATCATGCGGATATTTCATGAACAGCTCGATCTGATGGATCCGCTGCTTCATTACCCAGGTTAGAATGGAATTGATTAAACCCATATTGAACGAACATCCAAAATACGAATTTGAATTAACAAACGGGTTGGCGTGTACCTTTTACACTGCATTCTCAGTGGCAGACTTCGAACGCTTCAGCTCAAAATTCTGACCGAGATAAACCTTGCGAACTTGTGGATCACTTGCCAGTTCCTGTGCGGTTCCTGACTTGAAAAGTTTGCCATCCACCATTAAGTAGGCACGATCAGTAATAGAAAGTGTTTCATCCACATTATGATCCGTAATGAGAATTCCAATGTTCTTACTTCGCAAACGTGCGATAATGGTTTGAATTTCTTCAACCGCAATCGGGTCAACTCCGGCAAACGGCTCATCCAGCAAAACAAATTTAGGATCTACTGCCAATGCGCGCGCGATTTCTGTTCTTCTGCGCTCACCACCGGATAAAGACATCCCAAGATTCTTACGAACTTTTTGTAAACTGAATTCTTCCAACAGTTGATCAACTTTTTCTTTGCGTTCTTTGCTTGTATTGTCACGCATTTCAAGAACTGCAAGAATATTTTCTTCTACTGTTAATTTTCTGAACACCGATGCTTCTTGTGCGAGATATCCTATTCCCAGCTTTGCACGTTGATACATGGGTAAAGGCGTGATCTCTTCGTTATCCAGGAAAATCTTTCCTTCATTGGGTTTGATCAATCCCACAGTCATATAAAAAGTTGTTGTCTTCCCTGCACCGTTGGGGCCGAGTAGTCCTACAATCTCTCCTTGGTTAACCTCTACGGAAACGTCATTTACAACCGTGCGCGTTTTATATTTTTTAACAAGATTCTCTGCCCTTAGTTTCATATTAGTCAAACTTAATGTCTTTCGCCCTTAGCTGAATAGACGTATACCCGTTATAATAATTTTCTTCAATTGTAAATACCATTCTAAAAGGTGTCTGCATCGCAAGTTGTTCGTAATGTTCACCCAGATCAAACCCTACTACCTGAAAAGAACTGCCATTGCCTTCCTGTGATGCAGTAAACTTAACATGGCGATCTTTAAAATTTGATAGTGAATTTGAAGCATAAACATTCTTTGCTTCAAACACAGGCTTTTGATTTTCCGGGCCAAAAGGGGCCATCTGTTTAAGTACATTCAAAAACTTTGGCGTGATCACATCAAATGAAATGGGGGTATCAATTTCAATAGAAGGTGTTAACATTTCCGATGTGATCTGTGCCGTTACTACTTCTTCGAATCGTTGCTGAAAGGCTACAAGATTCTTTTTATCCATGGTTAAGCCAGCTGCATACTTATGTCCGCCAAATTTTTCCAGCAAATCACTGCACTTGAGTATTGCCTCGTATAGATCAAATCCCATCACGCTACGCGCAGAGCCGGTTATTTTATCATTTGATTCGGTGAGGATCACAGTCGGGCGATAGTATTTTTCGATACACCGAGCAGCAACTATGCCAATCACTCCTTTATGCCAGGTATTTTTAAATAAAACCGTTGATTTCGCAGCCCGAAGTGTTTCATTGTCATGAATCATGGCCAATGCTTCCTCGGTAGTGTCAATATCAAATTGCCTGCGAGTATCATTGTTCAGGTTAACGCCTTCCGCAAACCGCATCGCTTCCTCCTCGCTTTGTGCGGTCAGCAGTTCAACCGCTGCACTCGCGTGAGCAACCCTTCCTGCTGCGTTAATTCTTGGGCCAAGCGTAAATACGATTCCGGAAACATCGAGATCACCTCTGTTTTGTGACAGCTCTTTTAATGCTTTCAATCCTGGTAACGGATTTTCATTAAGCTTCTTTAATCCAAAATAAGTAAGGATTCTGTTCTCACCGGTTATCGGAACAATATCCGATGCAATGCTTACGGCAACCAGATCAAGGAAGTGATAAACCTCTTCTTCTTTACGATGCTGTCGTGCAAAAGCCTGGATCAACTTGAAGCCAAGTCCACAACCGCTAAGTTCTTTGTATGGATAGTTACAATCTTTTCTTTTCGGATCAAGTACGGCCACTGCATTTGGAATTTTTTCATCTGGCAAATGGTGATCGCAAATGATGAAATCAATTCCTTTATGATCCGCCAGCACCACCATGTCAGATGCTTTGATTCCACAATCAAGCGCAATGATTAATGAGTATCCGTTTTTATCGGCCCACTCAACTCCGGCTTGCGAAACACCGTACCCTTCTTTATGACGATCGGGTATGTAAACTTCGCAATGCGGATAGAATTGACGCAGATAACTATACACTAATGCAACAGCAGTTGTACCATCAACATCATAATCACCATACACCAGAATTTTTTCCTCCGTATCAATCGCACGCTTGAGGCGATCAACTGCATGTTGCATGTCCTTCATCAATAAAGGATCGTGAAGATGATCAAGTGACGGGCGGAAATAATTTTTAGCAGATTCAAATGAATCGGTGCCGCGTTGCACCAGCACAGTTGACAAGTATGGATTAACATTAATCTCCTTCGAAAGCTTTTCAACAGCTTCGGGCAAAGGAGTTTCTTTATAAATCCAGCGTTTTTCCATCACGTTACACCTGCAAGAATACAAAAAGAGCAGCGATGATGCTGCTCTTCAGGTGACAGTTTATGTCAGTAGTTTATTTTGCGCCTTCTACAGGCTTGGCTGGCACTTTATCGCCAACAACACCCTCAAGCACATCTTTAATTTCTACGCGTTGTCCATCTCTGTATGGAACAATCCAGGCATCTTTCACGCCCATCTCGCGCATATATTTTTTAAACGTATCCGCTTCCCAATAGTCGCGGAACACACCGATGGTAAGTTTCTGTTCGCCTTTATCAGCACCTTCGCCTCCCAGGTTTGGGTTATTATCCCAATACTTTTGAAGATTCTTATTCTTGAAAGCTCCGATCTGAACTTTAAACACAACGCCCTTCGAAAAATCCATTGGGTTAATCACCGGGTTTTCTTTTAGTTGCGCAAGCTCGGCTTTAGCAGCGGTTAGCTCGGAACGTAAACGTGCAAGCTGATCTTCAAGCTCAGCAATCTTTGCATCCTTATCGCTGATGGTTGCCTGTAGCTGTTTCGTTTGATTGTTAAGCGTAACCACGTTGTCATCTGCGACCTTTTTCTCTTCGGTTAGCGTTTTCAGCGCGGCAGGGTTCTTCTTGAACTCTTTGGCTTTCTTCTTCCACTCCTTTTTTTCTTTCTTGGAGAGCTGGGCAACTGATGTTTGAGTGCCCGCAAAAAGTAAAACCAGACAGAATAGTAGTGTTAGTCTTTTCATGTATCTGTTTTAGGTTGATTCTTAATTAAAAGTACGAAATATTTCTAAAATCCTATTTTTAAAGGCTTCCGACCATCTTCTCCGGACGAACCCATTCATCGAACTGTGCTGATGTTAATAAGCCAAGCTCAACCGCTGCTTCGCGCAACGTCTTGTTCTCTTTATGCGCTTTCTTGGCGATTTTCGCAGCATTTTCGTAACCGATGTGTGTGTTCAATGCTGTTACCAGCATCAATGAGTTTTCCATATGCTGTTTAATGATCGCTAAGTTAGGCTCAATGCCTTCCGCACATTTGTCGTTAAAGGATACGCAGGCATCGCCTAGTAACCGTGCAGACTGAAGCACATTCGAAGCAATTACCGGTTTAAATACGTTCAATTCAAAGTGGCCACTCATTCCACCAATGGAGACTGCTACATCATTACCAATGATTTGCGCACATACCATGGTTAACGCTTCAGGCTGTGTCGGATTAACTTTTCCTGGCATAATAGATGAACCGGGTTCGTTATCCGGAATTATCACTTCACCAATACCGGAACGCGGGCCTGAGCTTAACATGCGAATGTCATTCGCGATCTTCATAAACGCAACCGCTGATCTTTTTAATGCACCGGATAATTCGACCATCGCATCATGCGCAGCAAGTGCTTCGAATTTGTTAGGCGCTGTTATGAATGGAAAGCCTGTTAGCTCGGCAATCTTTTTAGCAACCAATACATCATAACCTTTCGGTGTATTCAATCCTGTCCCTACCGCAGTTCCGCCAAGTGCAAGCTCGCACACAACTTCAAGTGCATTCTTGATTGCGCGCATGCTGTTATCAATTTGCTGCACATAACCTGAAAACTCCTGACCTAACGTTAATGGCGTTGCATCCATAAAATGGGTGCGGCCAGTCTTTACAATGTTCTTGTACTCTTTTGCTTTTTTATCAAGTGTATCGCGAAGCTTTTTCATGCCCGGTAACGTGATCTCCGTTACTTGCTTGTAGGCAGCGATGTGCATGGCAGTAGGAAATGTATCGTTTGATGACTGTGATTTATTTACATCATCGTTTGGGTGAAGTACTTTTTTTTCATCCGTAAGATTACCTCCGCTGATCACATGTGCACGATAGGCAATCACTTCATTTGCATTCATGTTGCTTTGTGTGCCCGAACCGGTTTGCCAGATTACTAACGGGAACTGATCATCCAATTTCCCTGCGATTATTTCATCACACGCTTTTGCAATCAGATCCTTTTTATCGGCAGCAAGTGCACCTAACTCATGATTAGCCATAGCAGCTGCTTTCTTCAAATACCCGAAAGCATAAATGATTTCTTTCGGCATACTGGCTTCAGGGCCAATCTTAAAATTATTGCGGGAGCGTTCAGTTTGTGCGCCCCAATATTTATCGGCAGGCACTTTTACTTCGCCCATGGTGTCCTTCTCAATTCTATAGCTCATGTGTAGGGTGTTAGATCAGTGATCAAAGTTAGAAAAAGGTTTAAAACAAAAATGCCGGATTTATTCCGGCATCTATTAATCTGTTGGGGTCTTTACCCTCCGCCATCTTTTTTGAAGTATTTATCTTCGTCAAATTCCTGTTCTTCGTCTTCGATTGGCTTAGCACGATCTGTGACTTCAAGGATTTTGAATTCGGTACGCCTGTTCTTATCACGGCCTTTCGGATTATCGGTTCCATCGGGGTTTGTGTTTCGGGCAATCGGAACTTCTTCACCGTATCCTCGGGCAGTAAGCCTTTCTGCTGAAATTCCATGATCAATCAGGTATCGAACGGTGGACTCAGCCCTGCCCTTTGAAAGCGTATAGTTATATGTGTTGGAGCCTACACTATCGGTGTGCGAACCCATTTCGATTTTTATTTCCGGATTATCAATCAGTAACTGCACAAGCTTGTCAAGTTCTCTTGCCGCACTAGGCTGAATTCGAATACTGTCGAATTCAAAGTAAATGTTCTCCAATCTGAAAGTTTTATTGATCTCTATTTTTTCAAGAACAACAAGCGTATCCAATGTAATGTTAGTTAGTAATTCAGTTAATGTTTTTGGATCAACCGTCTTACCTCGGGTTGTGTAGGTTTGACGTTTTACTAAATAGCCATCCTGCTCTCC
The DNA here is from genome assembly GCA_965227265.1 of Cyclobacteriaceae bacterium. Classification (GTDB taxonomy): domain Bacteria; phylum Bacteroidota; class Bacteroidia; order Cytophagales; family Cyclobacteriaceae; genus UBA2336. Next base: position 3,422,387 of record OZ245738.1, read on the forward strand.
GATAAGATTATAGTTTTCATTCTCATATACTCTAAAGAGAAACTTACCGTCTGTACCGGTAACGTAGTCTTGCATCACATTGCTGTTCGCATCAATGAGTGAAACTTTTGTATTGGGAAGTATTTGTAGCGTACCTGCTTTATCCGGTGTGTATGTTACACCTGCGAGGTAGTAATTAACAACGCGAAGATCAGGATCTTCATTAATGAACGTATATACATCATCATCGCCTTTCCCACCTTCGCGATTTGATACCAGAAAACCGCGATCAGGACGAACAAGAAAAATTCCGAAATCATCTGCGTTCGAATTTACAGGCTCTCCTAAATTTTCAATAGATGTCTTACCGTTAACACGTTTCACTACAAAAATATCCAGACCGCCAAAGCCAGGATGTGCATCCGAAGCAAAGTAGAACTTAGCATCCTCTGCTACATACGGAAACATTTCATTGCCTGCAGTATTGATTTCAGGACCAAGGTTTCTGATTCTTGAAAACCTTCCGCGCGTATCGATTTGTGCTGCGTAGATATCTGTACCGCCATAACCTCCGGCACGATTGGATGCAAAGTAAACTGTACGACCATCGGGACTAAAAGCAGGAGTTGAATCCCATGATCTTGGTGTATTAACACTTCCGGTTATGATTTGCGGATCGCCCCATTGCCCATTGCGATAGCGTGCGATGTATAAGTCTACATCTTCAGCGCCTTTCTTTCTGCCGGTGTTACCCTTTCCGAAGATCATCATCTTTCCATCCGGAGAAAAAGCTACCGTACCGTTATTTACATTCTCTGTATTAATAGTTGATGGGAGCGGTGCAATGGTTGCGATGTCAACATTTGCGCCACGGGATGCTACCTTATAAATATTAGTAAACGGAGTGCCCGTAGCTTCATAGAGTTTACCATTGCCGCGTGAAGAGGTATAGTAAAGCTCATTATTTAAATACGCAGGTGAATACTCGCTGAAGGGCGTGTTGAGCAACTCAAGATTTTTAACTCGATAATAACTTTGTTTTTGGCGAAGGTTATTGAGGTAAGCGAGTCCGTTTAGCTCTGCGGCTGCGCGATCTTTTAACGGTTCATTCGCTGTGCGAGCCTGTAATGCCTCAAGTTCTTTTTTAGCCTCTTCATATTTTCCATTGGCTTTTAGCGCCTGGGAATAATAAAATTGTATGCTGTCTTTATCAAAACCTTTGCCGCCAGCTTTCTCATAATATTCTTCAGCGTCTTTTAACCGGTTTGAAAGACGATAGGATTCTGCAACTAAGAAATTCGCGCGACCTGAATTACCTGACTTTTTTAATAAATTAATTGTGTTCTGATACTCACCACGGTTGAATGACTTCAAGGCTTTCTTTTCAGCGCTGCATCCAACGATCAGTAGCCCGGCAATAAATACGATGACAACTCCTGTGTTTTTCATTCAATCCTAAAGCTACAAAAAAGTCTTATACAACCGTTTTTGCGAGATACCGCTTTAGCCAGGTTTGATTGGCCGGAATAATCCAGCCGTTTTTTAACTGACCTTTCGATTCTACTACATTATTAAAGAACAAGGAATTCTCATTCCAGCGTCCTTCGGCTAATGCTTTGGGTAACTCGTTTAGGGGGATCATAGAAAGCTGCTCGCCATTCAGAAAACCGATTTTTGTACGATCAAACAACCCCAACGAAAACTGCTCATCAAGCTGCCGGATAATCCGAACTGATGAATCGATCGAACATCCACTGGCTTCGTTGAAGTTCTCATCGGTTGTCAGCACAATAAATTGATCGTAAAAAATCGCAAACGAGGTTTTCAGCGGATTTCCATGCGCCACCCATGAATGGGTAAACGCTGAGAGGGCTTCAGAAATTGTCTTTGATTCAGCTTGCGTGAATTTTCGGGTTGCCTGGTATATCCAAACGCGGGCAGAGTCTTCTAAGGTTTCAAAAAGTGCAAACATATCAGTTCAAACCTTTCGCTTCGGCAATTAGTTCGGCCAAGTCCTTTACTTTCACATCCGCCTCACGCTCTTTGTTCTTTACACCATCGCTCATCATAGTCATACAAAACGGACACGCAACTGCTATGGTTGTTGCGCCTGTTGATAAAGCTTCTTCCGTACGCTCAACGTTAATTTCTTTTTTGCCTTTTTCAGCATCCTTAAACATCTGTGCTCCGCCTGCTCCGCAACAAAGTCCGGTTGTGCGGCAGCGTTTCATTTCAACTAGATCTGCATCTAATGCTTCGAGTACCGCACGCGGTGCTTCATAGATATTATTCGCACGGCCAAGAAAACATGAATCGTGATAGGTTATTTTTTTTCCTTTAAACACTCCGCCACCTTCCAACTTGATCTTACCATCGTTGATCAATTGCTGGAGAAAGGTTGAATGATGAATCACTTCATAATTACCGCCAAGTTCGGGATACTCATTCTTAATTGTGTTAAAGCAATGGGGACAAGCCGTTACAATTTTCTTAATGTTATACCCATTCAATACCTGAATGTTGCTCATCGCCTGCATCTGAAATAAAAATTCATTGCCAGCTCTTCTGGCCGGATCACCGGTGCATGATTCTTCCGTGCCCAGCACAGCAAACTTTACATCCACTGCATTCAGGATTTTTACGAACGCTTTCGTTACGCGTTTGTAACGATCATCATACGAGCCGGCACATCCAACCCAAAAAAGTATTTCGGGTGATTCTCCTTTTGCTGCGAGGTCGGCTATTGTTGGAACATTCATTGATTATGCCTTTTATTTCTTTTCACACTCCGTTGCACTAAGCACAAGTGAGTCATCAAAGCTGAGTGTGTTTCTGCTCTTAAAAACTTCTTTTCCTTCCGAAGTTGTTGTTTCTCCAAAGCCTTGTATCAGTTGATTGTTCCGTTTAAGAAAAACAACTTCACTCATAGATGTAACACCTTCGGCATTAAATGTATAGTCTGCAACTAATGTATCACCTTTTATCTCACCAACAATTGTTCCCTGGCTCTTATCTTTTTCGTAAAGATTATACATTAATAAGCCTGTAACTTTATTGTCTACCATATCAATTGAAAGTGAAACTGTGTCTTTATTTACAGTGTACTGGAAGCATTCCTTCACAGGTTTCATTTCTGCCTGAGCTTCCGGTTGATCAGCCTTCTTGTCTGTTTTACAAGATATAATCATCCCACCCAAAAGAAGACATCCTATAATTTTAATAGCACCTCTCATATTCTAGTTGTTGTCTTTAGACCAATTGAAGCGATCGCTTGGAGAAAACTTCCAAGGCGCGAAGCTTGTTTCAATATTCTGAAACATCGAGTTCCACGAAGGGGGTGAACCGGATTCTTCCATGGCAACGTAACGTCTCAGCTCCAAAATAATTTCCAGTGGATTTATTAAAACAGGACAAGCCTCCACACATGCATTACAGCTTGTGCAGGCATTGATCTCTTCCTTAGTTATATAATCGTTTAATAATGTCTTGCCGTCATTCAATCCCGGGCCACCAGCTTGCAAGCTTTTACCAACATCCTCCATGCGATCACGTGTATCCATCATGATCTTGCGCGGAGAAAGTTTTTTACCCGTAATGTTTGCTGGACATTGTTCTGTACATCTTCCACATTCCGTACAAGAGTAAGCGGCCATTAAATTATTCCAGGCGAGATCGTTTACATCTTTCGCTCCAAATCTTCCGGGCTCAGTTACGGTTGCTGCTACCGTTGCCTCTGCAAGACCCAGCATTGATTTCACTTCGTTCGTAACAACAGGCATGTTTGTCATTCTGCCTTTCGGATCGAGCTTGGCGAAATAGGTATTGGGGAAAGCAAGGAAGATATGCAGGTGCTTTGAATACGTTACGTAAACTGAGAATGCTAAAATACCGATAATGTGAAACCACCAGGCGATGCGCTCTATTATAATAAGTTTTGTTGTCTCAATATTTTGAAAGATTGGCAATAAGAAGCTGCTGAAGAATAATGATCCGGTTGGTGTATAGAGATCGTTTCTTGTTTGCAAGATTTGATCTGCGGCATTCATACTTAAGATGGCGATCATCAACACAACTTCTGTAAACAGAATGATGTTCGCATCCATGCGAGGCCATTTGGTAAGATCCGGAAGATTAAGCCGTTTTACTTTGAAAATATTTCTTCTGATCAAAAATATAACGCAAGCTGTTAGAACAGCCACGGCCAGAAACTCGAAGATGTTCATCAACACCGTGTAGAAGCTTCCTAAAAATGGAGCGAAGATGCGGTGCGTTCCGGCAAGGCCGTCAATCACAAACTCAAGCACCTCGAGGTTAATTACCAGAAAGCCTACATAGATAAAGAGGTGAAGAAATGCTGGAATGAACTTTTTAAACATCTTTCTCTGGCCGAAAGCAACCAATAAGACATTCTTAATGCGTTCGTCCTTACGGTCAAGGCTGTCAACTTTCTTTCCTAGGTTGATCGTGCTCCGGATAAAGCCGATCCTTTTCGTAACGAAATATCCGGCTGCTGCCAATACTATGAAAAAGAGAATTTGCTGAATCATTCCACTATCGGGGATATGTTTTGCATACAATTTAAAAATATATAGTTTTGTGCCCCTATTCGGTGACGTAGCTCAGTTGGTAGAGCAAAGGACTGAAAATCCTTGTGTCGGGGGTTCAATTCCCTCCGTCACCACTTCAAAACCTTCCCTTCGGAGGGTTTTTTTGTTTTCAGACCATGCCCAATCGTGAGTACAAAGCCATTCCCTACAAAAAAATGAAAAATAGCTGAAAGAATGATTCTTTATTGGGTTGCCGATAAAAACATGGTGTAAACAAAAAGAGACGCAAAATTTTGCGTCTCTACATGAATGTGGTAATAATCTATTATTTATAATGCTTTAACCGCACAACCTCCTCGCGGGTGAGGTGGCGCCAATGGCCGCGACTCAGGTCTTTCTTATCCAAGCCTGCATAAACCGAACGATCAAGCTTAACTACTTCGTAGCCTAACGATTCAAATATTCTCCGGATAACCCGGTTCCAACCGATGTGAAGCTCAATGCCAATTGTTTTTGCATCTTCCGTAACAAGTGCGAGGTCGTCTACAATTGCCTTGCCTTCTTCCAGGTGAACTCCTTTTTTAATTTTCTCGAAATCGGCTTTCGTTAATGGCTTGTCAAGATCAACTTTATAGATTTTCTTAACATTATAGGATGGATGTGAAAGCTTATCGGTAAGCTCACCATCGTTAGTCAATAATAATAATCCTGTTGTGTTTCTATCAAGTCGTCCAACCGGGTAAACTCTTTCTTTTACAGATTCCGCAAGGATCTGCATTACAGTGTTTCTATCCTGTGGATCTTTCGTTGTAGTCAGAAATCCTTTCGGCTTGTTCATTAAAATGTAAACTGGCTTTTCGGCACGAAGCGTTTTGCCTTCGTATTTGATCACATCTTTGCGATCAACCTTGTGGCCCATCTCCGTAACAACTGTTCCGTTTACACTAACCAAGCCCATTTTAATGAGCTCATCCGCTTCGCGTCTTGAACAAATTCCGCTGTTCGAGATGTAACGGTTCAACCTAATTTTCTCACCGGTTCCAAAATCTTCTTTTCCTTTCTCAATTGCTTTACCGTATTCCGGTGCGGGTGCCGCAGTTCGCGTAAAAGATTTACCTCCGCGACTTAGCTTAGAGAAGAAAGCTTTTTTCTCACCACGATCATCTTTATCCGAAAATTTGGAGCGCAATGATTCATCGCGTGATGGGCGCTCTGTCTCTTCTTTGTCAGAAAATCTTGACGGACGTTTTGTTTCGTCTTTATCGAAAGATCTTGGTGTACGTTTTGTATCGTCACGATCATCGCGTGAACGGCTGAATGGTTTCTCTTCGCGTGAAGATCCGCTTTCCGAACGTCTTTTGAAATTTCCTCCGCGGGATGGTCTTTCGCTTGAGTCATCTTTTGAACGACCGTAGGGCTTATCTCCCCGTGAAGGTCTTTCGGTTGAATCATCTTTAGAACCACTATAGGATTTGCTTTCACGTGGAGGCTTTTCCGAATCGTCTTTGCGATCAAATGATCTGCGCGGCTTAAAATCTTTAGAATCGCCTTTATCAGAAAATCTTGACGGGCGCTTTGTATCATCTCCTTTATCGCGTGAGAATGGCTTTTCACTTCTGGATGAAAATCCTGCACCTGCAGAACGCTTTCTGAAGTTGCCTGCAGGCTTATCCGATGATTCGTCTTTGGAACGGCCATACGGTTTGCCTCCGCGCGTAGGCTTTGAAAAAGATTTTGAATCTCCGCGTGTAGATTTGAAAGGTTTCTTTGCATCACCGCGCGAAGAAGATCGTTCGCTGCGGGATGAATCTGAACGTGAAGAGCTTGAGCGTGCTCCGCTGCGACCGGCAGGTTTCTTTCTGCTTCCTTCGCCTGAATTATCACGCCTGGGCATCTGGTTCTTTTAAGTCTGTGCTTTCTCCAATGATGTTAATCTCTCCGGCAAAATCTTTCGGTACCGGAAGCTCTCCGATATCGTTGATGCCGAAGTACTCCATGAATTTCGGTGTTGTTCCGTATAACATCGGGCGGCCGATGGTTTCGGCTTTACCGGTTATTTCAATCAATTGTTTGTCAAGTAATTTCTGAACTGCATAATCGCAATTCACTCCACGAATATTTTCAATTTCTGTTTTTGAAATCGGCTGACGGTAGGCAATGATGGAAAGTGTTTCCATTGCTGACGTTGACAATCTTTTTTTTGATTGCTGCTTCAGCATGATACCAATGCTTGCCTGGTAAGCCGGCTTCGTTAAAAACTGGTAGCCACCATTCGAGCGATTCAATTGAAATGAAAATTCATCCTGACGGAATTTTTCATCTATGCGTGTAATGGCATCGGTAATGTCTTCTTCCGGAACATCAGCATTAAACATTTCCGAAAGACATGATTTGATTTCACCAACGCGGATAGGAGTTGGTGAACAAAAAATTAATGCTTCAATATGATTGAGTAAAAAATCCATCTCTTATCGCCTCCGCTTAATCTTTCTTCATCATTTTAGCCTCGATTGATTGTGTTGTGTGCGGAACAGCAATCAAACGTTCTTTCGAAATCAATTTTCCGGTTACCGAGCAAATGCCATACGTACCATTCTTGATACGCACAAGTGCGTTCTCAAGATTCGCAATAAATTTCTGCTGACGTGCGGCAAGCTGGCTCAGGTTTTCTTTCTCGGCAGTTTCGGCTCCGTCTTCCAGAACCTTTGTATTTCCACCAGAGGTTGAATCTGTTCCGGTATCGTTATCGCGGCTAAGCGTGTCTTTCAAAATTTTGTATTCGCCTTTTGCTTTGTCGAGCTTCTCGTTGATCAATACTTCAAACTCTTTCAGTTCCCCATCGGAGTAACGCGTTCTGTCATCTTTTGCAGAAGCCGATTTTGCAGGCTTATGTGCAATCGGGCGCTGCGTTAAGATTGGGAAATTAACGAGTTGCGGAGGTGCTGGTTTTGTAACTACGGGCGTTGCTTTAACGGGCGCTGGTTTCTTTGCGGCTGGTTCTTTCTTCACAATTATCTTTTTAGGTGCCACCTTTTTAGCGGGCGCTGTTTTTTTAGGAGCTGCTTTTTTAGCTGCTTTTACGGGTTTTGCCTTAGCGGTCTTCTTGGCTGCTTTGGCAGGTTTCTTTGTCTTCGCCATGTCTTAAAAAAAGTTGCGCAAAATTAAACCCTTGAGGCAAACAAAAAAAGTTATCCAGTTAATTCAACGTTAGCTAAAGGCCTGAAATTCACCTGCATTGCCCATTTGCATAATTCGGGCAGCAAAAATGAAAACCTTTGCTGAGATTAGGGTCTTTAAGCCCCAACCTGTCGATCATGAGGATTTTTCTGGTATTGATATTTATAATGCTGATTTCAGCCTGTTCTACTAAAAATAAAGAACAAAAACGCTGGGAAGAACATCGAGCCAACGTTACCATCATGCGGGACGATTTTGGTGTTCCGCACATTTATGGAAAGACCGATGCTGACGCAGTTTTTGGATTGCTTTATGCCCAGTGCGAAGACGACTTTAATCGCGTTGAACGGAATTATTTATGGGCGACCGGAAGACTGGCTGAAGTAGAAGGGAAGGATGAGCTTTATAGTGACCTGCGCGCTAATCTTTTCATGACTCGGGCTGAAGCTGAATACTATTATAAGACTAGTCCCGACTGGTTGAAGAAGCTTTGCGATGCCTTTGCGGATGGAATAAATTATTACTTGGCCACGCATCCAGAAGTTAAGCCCAAACTACTCACACACTTTGAGCCGTGGATGCCGATGTACTTTTTTGAAGGATCTATCGGTGGAGATATTGAATCCATTTCAACAGAAGGAATTCAAAAAGTTTATGATTCGATAAGCAGTATTTCAAACATTCAATATAAAGTGGAGCATCATGCCGGACTCGTTCCAACATCCCCATACGAAGATCTGAAAGTGGGGGTCCAGGCACAGGGTCGGGAACCACAAGAACCACAAGGCTCAAACGGATTCGCAATTTCAGGCAAGCTTACGGAATCCGGAAAGGCAATGTTGTTGATCAATCCACATACATCTTTCTTTTTCAGAGGTGAAGTTCACGTTGTAAGTGAAGAAGGCTTGAATGTTTATGGCGCAGTAACGTGGGGACAGTTTTTTGTTTATCAAGGATTCAACGAACACAATGGTTGGATGCATACTTCATCGTATACCGATGTGATGGATGAGTTTATAGAAACCGTTATTGATAAAGACGGATCAAAATTTTATAAGTACGGAGATGCGCTTCGTCCGGTAATTCAAAAACAGATAACCCTCAGCTATGCTGAAGATGATTCAGTAAAAGAAAAAACGTTTACGCTTTATAGAACTCATCACGGCCCCGTTACACATTTAACAAATGGTAAGCTGACAACAACCGGCATGAACTGGAATCCTGCGAAAGCATTAGAGCAATCTTTTCTTCGAACAAAAACAACATCACATAAAGAGTTCTTAACAGTAATGGATTTGAGGACAAATTCTTCTAACAACACAGTCTATGCTGATGCTGAAGGAAACATTGCTTTATATCAGGGAAATTTTATTCCGAAGCGTGATGTGCAGTTTGATTACTCAAAGCCTGTTGATGGAAGCAATGTCGCTGCTGATTGGAAGGGATTGCATGATGTAAAAGATGAAATCCATGTAGAGAATCCGCCTAACGGCTGGATTCAGAATTGTAACTCGACTCCATTTACTTCAGCGTTGGAGTTTAGCCCGAAGAAAGAAGACTATCCTTACTACATGGCCACCGAACCTGAAAACTTCAGAGGTGTTCATGCAATAAAAGTTTTAACTGGCCGAAGCGGTTATACATTAGATAAGCTTATCGCAACAGCGTATGATCCTTATTTACCTGCTTTTGAAAAATTAATCCCGGGACTTGTTGACGCGTTTGATAAAAAGGGTCAAAAGTATGCAACCCTAAAACCCGCGATTGATACGTTGCGCAACTGGAATAAAAAGGTATCAAAAGAATCGGTGGGAATGTCTTTATCCCATTTTTACATCTCAACCTATATGCAGAAAGGTGAACGCGATCCGGAGCTAGAGTTAATTGATGTTGTTAATTATTTCGGAACCGATAGTCCATTGGAAGAACGACTTGAAATTTTTTCATTAGCCGTTCAAAAACTCAATGAAGATTTTGGTACCTGGAATACACCGTGGGGAGAAATTAATCGGCTTCAACGTTTAACAGGTGATATCAACCAGCCATTCAATGATAGTAAACCAAGCGTTGCCGTTGGTATGGCTTCCGGTAATTGGGGAGCGCTGGCTTCGTTTGGTGCACGCGGTATTCCAACAACAAAACGGATTTATGGAACCTATGGAAACAGCTTTGTTGCTGTTGTAGAGTTTGGCAATAAAGTAAAAGCTAAAAGCATTTTAGCGGGTGGGCAAAACAGTGATCCGGCTTCACCGCATTTCTTTGATCAAGGACAACGCTACGCGGATGTTCAGTTTAAGGATGTTGCTTATTATAAAGAGGATGTTGAGGCAATAGCGAAAAGAACCTATCATCCGGGAGAATAACGGGTAATATTTTAGATGCGTTTCACATTAAATTAACATTCCTTTACTTTCTTTGTGCGCGGTTTCCCCGGCCGCGATTCTAACAAATAACTTTCAATGGAAAAGACTGCTCCTAAAGAAAGGGTATTTAGCCCTTATCAAGTATTTATTATTGCTGTACTAACATTCTTACAGTTCACCATTATTCTTGATTTTATGGTGCTGTCACCCTTGGGTGAGCAGTTGATGAAAGAGCTTGATATTGATACAGCACAGTTTGGGCTGGTTGTATCTGCCTACGCATTAAGTGCTGGAGCATCTGGCTTATTAGCTGCTGGCTTTGCGGATAGGTTTGATCGCAAAAAGCTTTTACTGTTTTTTTATGTTGGATTTGTTATCGGCACGTTTCTATGTGGGATCGCACCCGATTATCATTTCTTATTGATAGCACGCATCGTTACCGGGATTTTTGGTGGTGTAATTGGCTCGATAAGCTTTGCGATTATCACGGATCTTTTCCCGATGCAAACACGCGGCCGCGTGATGGGGTTTGTGCAGATGGCTTTTGCAGCCAGTCAAATCTTAGGTATTCCTATTGGTCTTTACTTGGCAAATAAACTCGGCTGGCATTCACCTTTTTTATTGATCGTTGGTGTGAGTATTTTAGCCGGCTTGTTTATTGTAATTTATATGAAGCCTGTTACTGCACACCTTCATTTACAAACTGTAAAAAATCCGTTGGAGCATTTATTCAGAACAGTTTCCAAGCCAAGATACTTGCAGGCGTTTGCTGCAACCGCATTACTCGCAACCGGAGGGTTTATGTTAATGCCTTTTGGAACTGCCTTCAGTGTAAACAACCTCGGCATGACGCGTGAAGATTTACCCATTATCTTTTTGATCACTGGTTTATTCTCCATTGTTACCGGACCACTCATTGGTAAATTCAGTGACAAGATTGGCAAGTACACCATCTTCCTGATCGGTTCTATCTGGAGTATTATTATGGTGTTGATTTATACCCATCAATCTGCCATTCCTTTGTGGGTTGTGATCGTCTTTAACGTGTTGTTGTTTATGGGAATTTCTGCCCGGATTATTTCATCCTCGGCATTGTTAACGGCTGTGCCCGATCCGGCCGACCGTGGAGCATTTATGGGTGTTAACGCTTCATTGCAACAAATTTCCGGAGGAATTGCTGCGTTCATCGCTGGTTTAATCGTTTACCAGGAAACAAAAACTAGTCCGCTCGAAAATTATCCGATACTCGGATACGTGGTTGGCGTGACAACGGTCATTACAATCATTATGATGTACTTCCTCAACCGAATGATTACACGAACACAACCTAATCCGAACAAACCGGTTTAAAGATTTTTTTTAATTTACATCGTGCAAAACGCGATTACTACATCTGTTTGTAAGACCTGCGGAACTTCCGTTGACAAAAACTATTGTGCGCAATGCGGGCAACCCGTTGCCGTTAAGCGGATAACATTCAAAGGTCTTTTGCACGATGTGTTCCACCTGATTACGCACGTTGATAAAGGAATTCTTTTTACACTGAAGAAGCTAATCACTTCACCCGGCACGATGCAACGCGATTACATTGATGGTGATCGCGCGAAACATCAAAAACCGTTTGCGATGTTCTTCATTTGTGCAACAGTTGCCGGGTTAGCTCGGTATTGGATAAACATCGCTTTAATGAATTACTTTCAGAGCGGTGATCTCGCGGAAGGAGCTTTCTTTAATAAGTACTTAGTTATTCTTCACATTCTTCTGGTGCCGGTGTATGCGCTAATTACATATTTGGTTTTTTACAGCAAGCGGTTCAATTATGCCGAGATTGGTGTTTTACTTTTATACACATCTTCTTTTTTCTTTTTACTGACAACTACGCTTTGGTTAACCCGTTTCATCTGGCCTACTATAGATACAGCTTATGTTGAGCTACCAGTCCTTGTTATCTATAATGCGATAACATTCAGAAATTTTTTTAAAGAAGAAAAGACTTGGGTGGTGATGGTGAAAAGTATGATCACGGTAACGTTAATTTTCCTGGCAGCCGGATTTAGTGAAGATCTGGTGATCGATCTTTTGCAGCATTAATCAGTTGAAGCGAGAAGCCACAACAACGCGTTTCTGGAACGCATCTACTTTTCCATTCGCATTAAATACTTCCATCCAAACAATGTAATATCCGGTTCGCGCTTTTGTGCCATCGTTCATGTCCCCATCCCATCTGAAAAAGCCTGTTGTTCCTAATGTTGAGTTGTTAACCAGCTGCTTTATTTCTCTGCCTTGGGTATCCAGAATTTTTACATTCGCTACATATCCTCCCGCACCGAAGTTATAATGAATTTGTGTGAACGCTGGCTGACCCGTAATCGGTTCAAAAATTTCAGGATCTACTTTCACTTTATCAACTAACGCTTCGCCCCGAACATTGGAATTCACATAGCCCGGGGTTGCAAAACCTGCCGTTGCACTGGCGGAATGCCAGTTGGCAGCATCATTGGTTAACGCTGAAACGGAAAGGCGTTCGAGTGAAACACCTTCATCATCTTTTAAAAACACAGCATGATAATCATCGGTGTAGGAAAAGAAGTCAATCACCGTATTGTCAGTAGCGATCAGTGCCACGGTGCCTTCATCATCGTTTAACGATGGTAAATCGGCAACAACAAAAATTCTATCCTCGCGTGCCTGAACGTATTGTCCTTTAATAATATTTTTATCTTCCGTGAACACTATGTATTCATATGGGGCAATCAAGACATCTTCAGTTGAAATTACCTTAGCATTAATAATTTCTCCATCAACATAGTTGGCAAGTGAATAATCTTTAAGAGAGATGTATTTGTCTGAAGTGTTGTAAACCTCCACAAAATCAATTCCCGTAGGACGTGGATTAAATAAGATTTCATTAATGATTAAATCCTTTTCAGTTGCTGGCTCAGGTAAGGCAAACGTTACGGCCGAAAATTCAGGTTGAATTATGTTGCCATTACAGTCAAATACATTCTGTGCAACAAGTGTATACAATGTTTTGGTTTGAAGATCATCGCTCAATGTTACATTGAACGCTGTTAGCGTAGCATCTGAAAAAGAAATTGAATTAACCGTTATAGCAGGCGTGATTGTAAAAGCATTAACAGCAGGCTCCTGAGCTACAAGCTTCTCATTAAATTTTACGAGTAGCGAGTTTTCCGAAATTGGAAGAACGGAAATAAGTTTTGGTCCAATTAAATCCGGTTTATTTTCAAATACAGAATTTTGTATGCCAGGTGTTCCGCCTGCGGTTGATTCCGAGGCTAACCAGTTATCGCCTTCTCCACAAGGATTGGCCGGATCAATAATTTCCAACGTAAAACCGCCTTGTTTTTTGTCTTCATCTTGATACCATGTATCGGAATAGGATACTTTGTCAATTAATACATCATCGCTTCGTTTCAATTCAAGGTTATCGCTTGCATTATTTAGTGTTGGAAAATTTGAAACACCCAAAACGGAACCAAATGATGTGAACGAATCAGCTGATGATGTTGCTGTTACAATTTTATAATCTCCGGGCTCAAGAAATCCGGAAAGAATTGCTGTTGATCCTCCATCAGTAAATTTCCAGCCCGTCAGGTTTATAATTTTTGTGCTACGATTATAGAGTTCTATAAACTCATCTTCAGGCAAACCAATAACGGGTGATGGATCAGGAAAAATTTCTGTGATGATCACATCTTTATAATCGGCTGGTTGCGATGGATCGATATACGGATTACCACTCACAACAAAATCATCAAAGTAATAATCCTGTGAGCGCAAGGAAGAATACACACAAACAACTCCACTATAAGCAGAGCCAAGATGTGTGGCATGCGTTGTTGAGCCCTCCAATATGTATCCAGTGGAAGCCGGGTCAGAAAAAAGTTGCCACACTCCATTTTCATCACGCGTTACTTTAATCTTTATAGTCGCGGATGTTTGATTCACACGAGCATCCAGTCCATCAATAATTTCCGTTTTTGTCGTTCCGGTTTGAGTATACAAGCTTACTTCGTCTGACGTATGCCCGATTCTCACGAAATACCCGTTAAGTGTGCCCGTCAAAACCGCAGCGTCTGAAGCTAAATAGACATCTACATAGTTTGAGGAGGAGGTACTACCCGTAATGGTTACTAAAAACTCCCACGAAGCATTATTAATACTTGCGCTTGGCGTGGAAAGATATGCTGTTTCGCTAATCTCAGGTGCCGTAAGTCTGAGAACTCCACTTTGAATGGAAAACTTTGCTTCGGTGCCTGACCAGGTTGGATTGGCATTGAAGTTTCCGTCCATAAAGTTATCGCTAAACTGTGCGTTGCAAACGGAAGCATGAACAAGCGTTAGGCAACTAACGATGATTCCATACAATATTTGCTTCGGTTTAAACAGGGGCATAATCAAAAATAGTATTTTTGTACTTTATAAAGATTGTTAAGAAGATGAAACTTGCTGTGGTTGGCGCTACCGGGCTGGTAGGTCAGGAGGTTTTGAGAGTCCTCGAAGAAAGAAAATTCCAGTTTGATGAGCTTTACCTTGTTGCCTCACCCAAATCGGTTGGGCAAACAATCCGTTTCAAAAACAAGGATTATACAGTTATTAGCATCGAAGACGGCTGCAAGCTTGCTCCCGATGTTGCCATTTTTTCAGCGGGCGGAACTACTTCGCTGCAATGGGCTCCGAAATATGCCGAAATGGGTACGATCGTAATCGATAACTCTTCAGCATGGAGAATGGACCCAACCAAAAAGCTGATCGTTCCGGAAATCAACGGCCACGAATTGAAGATTGACGATCGCATCATTGCCAATCCGAATTGCTCAACTATCCAGATGGTAATGGCCCTGGCACCACTTCACGTAAAATATAAACTGAAGAGAATTGTTGTTTCTACCTATCAGTCGGTAACCGGAACGGGTAAAGATGCTGTTCAGCAAATGATGGATGAACGTAACAACATTGACGGTCAAAAAGTATATCCGCACAAAATCGATATGAACGCGCTTCCACACATTGATGTGTTCACGGAGAATGGCTATACAAAAGAAGAAATGAAAATGGTGAACGAAACCCGCAAGATTTTGGGTGATCAAACCATTGGTGTAACATCAACTACAGTACGCATCCCGACCATTGGCGGCCATGCCGAAGCGGTGAATGCAGAATTTCATAATGATTTTTCATTAAGCGAAGTTCGCGAAACACTGGTAAATACTCCGGGTATCATCGTTCAGGATAATCCGAAGAACAATTTATATCCAATGCCAATTACAGCTCATGGAAAAGATGAAGTGTTTGTTGGCCGCTTACGAAGAGATGAATCTCAACCTAACACATTAAATATGTGGGTTGTTGCCGATAATCTGCGCAAAGGTGCCGCTACTAATGCTGTGCAGATCGCGGAGTTCATGCTTGAGAAGAGCTTAGTCTATTAAATGATCTGCCTTCATAAAAATAAACCCGGTTATGCCGGGTTTTTTTATTTACACATGCTGTGCTTAGCCTCTCTTGAGCCATTTTAACGCATCCTCTGTTGAGATGAAATTTTTGACAATTTCAATGCCCGGAGAAACCCGATAAGCAGAAACCTGCGCATAAATATCGATGGACAACACCCAGGCAAATTTTTTTAGTCCAAGTTCTATCATCTGCGGAAACCATTCGTTAGCAGCCCAATGGGTGGAGTGATCCCAGGTTCCCAAGACCTGTGAATTATCATTCAATATTTTAGTACACTCGTGTTTAATGAAAAGCTCTTGCATTTTTGCGCCTGCCTGTTTTAACGACTTTTCATTTTGAGGACCAATCCATGTGCAAATCAGGATGTTTGTTTCCGGGTCACGGCCGATGATGATATTGGAAGCTTCGTAGAGTAGTTCCATTCATGGTGTTGTTAAACGATTTTATCCGGCAAAAGTGTAGCGCCAATCAATTTCAGAATTCAAGTGAAAGATATCTATTCCTTCTTTCACTCAAACCCTTTCATTAATAAGTTATTTAGTTTGTTTTACGATCTGTCCGTGATTTTCTTCGCAGCTATATAAGCAGTTGTCCACGCAGCCTGAAAATTAAAGCCACCCGTTTCACCATCGATATTCAAAACCTCTCCTGCAAAGAAGAGGTTTTTTATTTTCTTGCTTTCCATCGTTTCAAGATCGACTTCATTTAAGTCAACCCCTCCGCAGGTAACAAACTCTTCTTTAAAGGTTGTCTTGCCTTTTATTTTAAACGGACAACGGATTAAAAGCTCCAGCAGCTTATTCAGATTTTTATTAGAAAGCTCATCCCATATCTTCTGATCTTCTATTTCAGCAAGCTCACACAACCTTGTCCAAAGTCGTTGTGGCAGTTCATATAATGGATGCGAATAAATTTTTTTCTTCTTGTTGGCAGATTTATAATCAGACAAAAATTTTCGCACAACTTCTTCCTGCGTTTCTTTTACCCAACTAATCAACACAGTTGCTTCGTATTTGTTTTGATAAAAATATTCTGCAGCCCAAGCGGAAAGTTTGATCACGGCTGGTCCGCTCAATCCCCAGTGTGTTATTAAGATCGGACCTTCTTTATAAAATTTTGTTCCGGCAATTCTCACAACTCCGTTCGGAACTGAAACACCCATCAGATGTTTAAATTCTTTTTCAGAATCGTTGAATGTAAACAAAGATGGAATCAACGGCACGATGGTATGTCCGAGTTTTTTAATAAACGTGTATGCATTAGCATTTGGATGGCCACCTACTGCTACCAACACTTTTTTGCTTTTAAATTTTTTGTCACCAAAACTCAATTCAAATCCATCGGGCAGAATTTTAATCTCTTCCACACCGGTATTTATTTCAATTTTGATATTGTGTTGTTTAGCTGCTGCTAAAAAGCAATCAATTATGGTTTCAGAATTATCCGTTACCGGAAACATTCTTCCATCTTCTTCTGCTTTAAGCTTTACACCTTTTTGTTCGAACCATTTAACAACATCTGTTGCCTGATATTTTCTGAACAATGATTTAAGTGGCTTTTGTCCGCGTGGATAATGGTGCGAAAGCTCCGTTGGCTCAAAACAATGGTGTGTAACGTTACACCGGCCTCCGCCTGATATTCTTACTTTAGAAAGCAGCTTGGAAGTCTTTTCAAGAATTAAAATTTTTAAGATTGGGTTCTGTTCGGCTGCCTGAATCGCTCCAAAAAAACCAGCCGCTCCGCCCCCGATGACTACAAGATTATACACGACCAAATGTCGCCTTTTTCGGACGAAAACATATTTACCTTTTCCTTGTTAGGTGTATGTATTGCCGAAAGGACACAGCCTGTTTTTATGACATTTATTCATTCGATTGCGGCCAGAATTGAGCTCATTTTACCAAAGAGCTTTACAATTCTTAACTTATTAAGTGTCCTTCTGATTTGCGTCACGCTTGTGCTACCGGTAATGTCATCGTTGTTTGTACTTAGCATAAGCATGCTCATCCAAGCCGCTTTTTTTCGTGTGGTGCATCGTGAGAAAGCTTCCATGAATAAACTTATCACCCGCTTGGCTTTTCTCGTGGTTTCTTCCGCATCCATTCTGATTATTCTGTCGCAGCATCACCTGTTGTAACAACAATTAAAATCAATCGTTAATATTGTGTAGGTAACACTATACATTAATGCGTTTTTTAATTTTCATTCTGCTCGTCTTTTGTTCGTTAAGTTTATGCGCACAACCTTCTCAGGAGTATACTAATCCGGAAGGTGGTTACGCTTTTAAACCGTTAATCGGATGGACCGTGCGAACAAAAAGTAATGAGAGCTTCGCCTATGCACCCGAAGATGGTAACATGGATTCATGGAGCGAAAAGCTTGACTTCAGCATAGCAGATGGTGATGGAATAGAGCTTGAAGACGCTTTTGATTTTTATATCAATACTGATTTTCCTACTGCCTACAAAAAATTTAAACTGATCGGAAAGGGTGATGAGCAGATCAATGGCTTATCTGCCAAGTGGGCATTATTTACATTCTCTGCGTTTGGCGAGGCTGCAGGCGCGACCGGTTCAGGCGACAGTGCCCTAACGGCAACACTACAAGCTGTGTTTTATGTAATTAAAAAAGACAAGTCACTTTACCTCGTAAACGGTGTTGCTGAAAAAAGTCTTTATCCAAAATTTGACTTGTACTTTCGAACAATCATCCGAACCTTTCGCGTAAAGAATGATTGATCAGCTGCTTCAAAAGAATGTTCAGGAATTTATTAAGCAGCATGCGCAGGACGATGAACAACAGTTACTGCTCAAGCACAAAACAATTTTTGATATTCCGGCAAGCATAATCGCCTGGCAAATCAGTGGCCGTAAAAAAGCTAAAACCAAAATTCCCTTCTATTATAATTCGCTCAACATAGTTTATCCTCCTGGGATAAACCTTGAACAAAGCTCATCGGAAGAAACCGCAGTCTTTAAAGCTTCTATTCTTTCAGAATACCTTCCTGCCAAAAACACACTCATCGATCTAACGGGAGGTTTCGGAGTTGATAGCTTCTTCTTCAGCAAGATCTTTAATCACGTAAAATATCTTGAGCCCAACGCAGAACTTCTGGGGTATGCAAAACATAATCATAAAGTTTTAAGTGCTGAGAATATTGAACATATCAATTCAACAGCCGAAGATTTTTTAAACTCGTTTACCGCACAGGTTGATTGTTTTTTCATCGATCCTTCCCGAAGAACAAATTCCAATCAAAAAGTCTTCAGGTTGGCTGAATGTGAGCCGAATATTGTAGCACTTCACCCGCAAATTTTTGAACATTCAAAAAATCTGTTGGTTAAAGCCGCGCCTTTGCTTGATCTTCAACAAGGTCTACTCGAATTAAAAACGGTCAAGGACGTTTGGGTTGTTTCCGTTAAGAATGAAGTTAAGGAGCTTTTATTCCTTTGTGAAAAAGACTTTCAGGCTGAGCCGTTAATTACAGCCGTAAACCTCTCCTCCGATCATAAAGCATTTTCTTTTAAACTTTCGGATGAAAAAATTTCGAAACCTGACTTTTTTGATCCATTGAGTTATCTCTACGAACCTAATGCATCCATTCTTAAAGCGGGCGCGTTCAAAATAGTTGCTCAACAGTTTTCATTGAAAAAACTTCATCCCAGTACACATTTATATACGAGCAACATTCTTGTCAGCGATTTTCCCGGAAGGATTTTCAGGGTTGACGGATTTTTGAAGGCTGATGCAAAAAGTGCCAAAGTTCTTTTTCCGGAAAGCAAAGCAAATGTGATCACCCGCAATTATCCGCTTACACCTGATGAACTAAAAAAGAAGCTTAAACTTCAGGACGGGGGCGAAAAATATTTGATTGGCTGTTCAGGTGAAAAACAAAAATTCCTGATTGCAGCAACCCGATTAAAATAGATTAACCTTCTATTGATTGGTAGAGGTAATCGCCACCATCTTCCATTGATCATTTTTCTTTCGATAAACTGATGTCCAGGCAAAGTTGGTCGTATCAATTTCTGCGGCTGCGATGTCTTTTAAGATAACCTGTTTTTGAATAATCACCGTGGCCATTGTGCTGTCATTTGAAAAAAGGAAAATAGGATCAGCGGCATCATCCCACCTTATAAACTCAACAGCATTGAAGTATTTTGTAAAACGATCTTTGCTTTCTTCAAGCGTTGGTATTCTTACACGACCTTTGCCAACATTAAAAACCGTGTCCGTAGCGAGGCTGTTTTTAAAGAATAAATCTATGTCTTTCGTTAAATGAGCTTTGCGTTCTCTGTCCAGAATTTTTTTGATTTCTCTCAACTCACTTACTTTATTCACGGTTTTGGTTTCACAAGCAGAACTAATTGAAATCATTACGAATACGAAAGGGATAAATTGCCTCATCAAATTTGAACCTTATAGCATAACACTTATGTAAAAAAATACAATCCGAGGTAAATCAAATAGCATAAAACTGCTGCAGTTCCGTAAACCTTAATTACTTTCCTTCGGTTTTGCACATCCTCCCACCAAAGCATAGCCCAGGGACGGAACAACCCGATCACCAAAAAAATCAATCCCGCAGCAGCTAACAGTAAAAAGAAAAGTCGTACCAGTTCCACAGCAGAAAGGTACAGGAAATTTTTTCTGTGAATGCGGCCAAGCGGGAACCAAAAAATCAACCCAATCCTTTAATCCCAAGAATCCTGATTTATCTTTGCTGTTGAGTTGAGGGCGCAAGATTTTTTGAACATCTATTGCGCGGATGGTTTGATCAAGACCGTAGCCGCAGGGATTCATGCGCCTAAAAATCCCAACATCAGAATAAAAGGCCTTTCCGGAAGTTTTGATGCCGTTGCTGTAGCCAGCACATTTAAGCTTCACCCGCACGATTACATTGTTGTGCTTCAGGACAAAGAGGAGGCTGCTTATTTTCAAAACGATTTACAAAGTCTGCTCGGAAAAGAAATTCTGCTTTTCCCAATGTCGTACAAACGACCATATGAATTCTTGGAAATTGAAAATGCCAATATCCTCATGCGGGCCGAAGTTCTCAACCGCCTTGCTGAAAAAACAAGACCTGAAATAATTGTTACATATCCGGAAGCACTTTCCGAAAAAGTAATTAATAAGCGTTCACTCGCGAGCAATACGTTTACCGTTAAGCTAAAAGAGAAACTGGAAATTCCATTCCTGGAAGAATTTTTACATGGTTATGATTTCGAAAAGACTGACTTTGTTTACGAAGCCGGCCAGTTCTCTGTTCGCGGAGGCATTATTGATGTGTTCTCCTTTGCCCACGAAATCCCATACCGGATTGAACTGTTCGGTGATGAAGTAGATAGCATTCGTTCCTTCGATCCTGGTTCACAGCTTTCGGTTGATACACTTACACAGATCAGCATCATCCCAAATGTTCAAACCAAGTTGATGCAAGAAGAACGTCAGTCGTTGCTGGATTTCATTGCTCCCACTACAAGGTTATGGTTTAAAGATTTTAAGCTTACGCTGGATGTATTGGCCAAATCATTCGAAAAAGCTGAAGCCTCGTTTGATAAGATCATTCAATTAAGCGGAACCCAGGTCGTACTTAAACCTGAACAACTATTTGAAATTGCAGATGGATTCGAAACAAGATCAGAATCTTTTCAACGCATTGAATTCGGAAGTCGTTCTATTTTAAAAGACTCCATCACATTTGAATTGCCTTCGGCCGCACAACCATCTTTCAATAAAAACTTCGAATTGTTGGCCGGAGATCTATTGGAACATCAGGCACAAGGCTACACCAATTTTATTGCTGCCGATGTAGCGAAGCAACAAGACCGCTTAAAAGAAATTTTTGAAGAGATCCATCCTGAGCTTGAATTCAAACCATTGGAGTTTGCGCTACGCGAAGGATTTGTTGATCAAACATTAAAAATTGTTTGCTACACCGATCATCAAATCTTTGAACGTTTTCACCGGTATCGATCAAAGGAAAAATTTTCCAAATCAAAGGCAATCACACTTCGCGAGTTGCATATGCTGCAACCCGGTGATTTTGTAACACACATTGATTACGGCATTGGCAAGTTTGCCGGCCTCGAGAAAAAAGAAGTTAATGGTCATGATCAGGAATCCATTCGGCTTGTTTATAAAGACAATGACTTGCTTTATGTAAGTATTCATGCGCTTCATAAGATCTCAAAATATTCGGGTAAAGACGGAACACCTCCGCAGATTAGCAAGCTTGGTTCACAGGAATGGGAATCCAAGAAAGCAAAAGTTAAAGGCAAGGTTAAAGACATCGCGAAAGAGCTGATCAGCTTATACGCGAAACGAAAAACTGCTCCAGGCTTTGCATTTACGGCTGATAGTTATCTGCAAGCTGAGCTGGAATCTTCTTTTATTTACGAAGACACTCCAGACCAAGCGCGCGCAACCGAAGATGTAAAGCGCGACATGCAGGAGCCACATCCAATGGATCGTTTAGTATGTGGCGATGTTGGTTTTGGTAAAACTGAAGTTGCCATCCGGGCCGCGTTTAAAGCTGCGATCGATGGAAAACAAGTGGCTGTACTGGTTCCGACAACAATTCTGGCAATGCAGCATCACCGCACATTCACAGAACGCTTGAGCAATCTTCCGGTTCGGGTTGATTACATTTCTCGTTTCAGAACGGAAAAAGAAATCAAGAAAATTATTGCTGATGTTAAAGAGGGCAAAGTTGATATCCTTGTTGGAACACATCGTATCGTAAGCAAAGATCTTGATTTTAAAGATTTAGGTCTTTTAATCGTTGACGAAGAACAAAAGTTCGGGGTTAAAGTTAAAGACAGATTGAAGGAATTAAAAGTTAATGTTGATGTGTTGACATTAACAGCAACGCCCATTCCGCGTACGTTACATTTTTCTTTGATGGGCGCGCGCGATCTCAGTATTATCTCAACGCCTCCGCCAAATCGTCAACCGGTAACAACCGAGCTTCATACATTCGATGAAAAAGTTATTCGTGATGCGGTAAGTCATGAATTACGCAGGGGCGGACAGGTATTCTTCGTTCACAATCGCGTTAGTGATATTGAATCTGTTGCTAATACCATTTTTAAACTTGTCCCCGATTCAAAAATCGGAATCGCACACGGACAAATGGAAGGCGATAAGCTTGAGAAAGCCATGATGAAGTTTATCGATGGTGAATATGATGTTCTGGTATCAACTAATATAATTGAGTCCGGTCTTGATATCCCGAATGCCAATACGATCATTATCAATCAGGCACACATGTTTGGATTGTCTGATCTTCATCAGATGCGCGGTCGTGTAGGGCGTTCCAATAAAAAAGCTTTTTGCTATTTATTAACTCCGCCTGCATCGTTACTTACTTCTGATTCACGCAAGCGATTGGCTGCATTGGAAGAGTTCTCTGACTTAGGCGATGGCTTCAAAGTTGCCATGCGCGATCTTGACATTCGCGGAGCGGGAAATTTATTGGGTGGTGAACAAACCGGTTTCATTAATGATCTTGGTTTTGAAACCTATCATAAAATTCTGGACGATACGATCCAGGAATTAAAAGAAACCGACTTCAAAGAATTATTTGCCGTTGAGCTTGCCGAAAAAGCAAAGATCATTGTTCAAGATTGTGTGATTGAAACTGATTTGGAAATTCTTATTCCAGAAACGTACGTGAATAACACAAGCGAACGCCTTCAGCTATACGCACGTCTCGATAATATTAAAGATGAAGATCAGCTCAAGAAATTCAGTACGGAACTTGGTGATCGCTTTGGCGAAATTCCTTCAGCTGTTCAGGAACTTATTAACTCGGTTCGTTTGCGCTGGCTGGGAGAGGAGCTTGGTTTTGAAAAGCTCAGCTTAAAAAATGAAAGGTTCCGCGGATTCTTTGTTACCAATAACGATGCGTATTTCAACTCTGAAGTTTTCGGTAAAATTTTAAAATTCGTTCAGACGAATCCGCGCAGGTGTAAAATAAAAGACCAGGGAGGCAAGCCCATGATCGCTGTTGAAAATGTTCCTTCGGTTGATTCAGCAATTGAATTACTAAATCAAGTAGTCGGGCGCTTATCCAAATCCGATAAGGAAATTACTTCTAAGTAAGGTTCCAATCCGGTCTGCTGCTCAAACGCATTAATCATAAGCACCTTTTGGTACTTCGAGGAATAATAGACTTCAATAAAAAAATGGTCGGTGTTATATAGGAACACTTTACACTCGCCTAAAAAACGGTGCGCGAGGTACTGTCCGAAGTACGTAACTACATCACACTTCTTCTCAAAAGGCATCACTCTGAACTCACTGATATTAATCATACTACTGGTGTTTCCCTACCCTACTTCAATTCTATGCCAAACCCCTTGATCAGCGAAATTTGCGTTTTAACCCCTAATTCTGACAGCTTAACGGCTTAATCATTCTTATTTTGGGACGGTTAAGTCCCGAAACAATACTATTTGCAGCGTGCCGTTTATTAAAAGCGTTTACATTATTGATTTAGGATTTAACGCCTACTGCTTGGAAAACATATATTTATCTCTCTATATTAGCATTTGTTTTAAACTGAAAACCCAAATGAAGACTTGCTTTAGACTTCTTTCCCTGCTGGCCGTCAGCTCCGCAATCCTCTCAGGATGTGCACTTTTTGGAGGCGGTGGTGGAAAACCCACTTCTACAAACCCAGGGCAAATGAGTACTGCTACAGGACTTGCCTACAATGATGAGGACGCAGGTGGCTACATGGTTAATGACTATGAAGGCCAGCCCGATGCTCCGAACATGATTTTCGTTGAAGGTGGCCGTGCCGTTATGGGATCTTTTGAAGAAGATGTAATGGCGTACCGCGATAACGTTGAAAGAACAGTTTCTGTAGCGTCTTTCTTTATGGACGAAACTGAAATTGCGAACATACACTGGTTGGAGTATCTCCACCATTTAGCTAAAGATTCTTCTCAGGAAGCATATGCTGCTGCAAAACCTGATACAACAGTTTGGATCGGCAAACTTGCCTTTAACGATCCTTATGTTGAACACTATTTAAGATATCCTGGCTTCCGTTTCTTCCCGGTTGTTGGTGTTACCTGGACTCAGGCTACCGACTACGCAGTATGGAGAACACGTGCCGTAAACATTGCACTTGCTAAAGATGCTGGTGAAGAATATGCAGAAACTGACGGTCGTATTCCATTGGAATCAGGTATCGTTGTTCCGGCTTACCGTCTGCCAACAGAGGCTGAGTGGGAATACGCTGCACAAGCTATGATCGGAACTCAGTGGCTTGATGAAATGCAAACCCACCAAAGAGTTTATCCTTGGGATGGTCATGCAGTTCGTAATCCGTACGGAAAACAAATGGGTTATATGCTTGCAAACTTTAAGCGTGGTCGTGGTGACTATGCCGGTATCGCAGGCCGTTTGAATGACGGTGCGTTGATCACTTCACAGATTTATGAATTCCCTCCTAACGATTATGGCTTGTACAACATGGGCGGTAACGTAAGCGAGTGGGTACAGGATGTTTATCGTCCGATGACCTTTCAGGATTTCGATGATCTTAACCCGATCCGTAGAGATGGTTTCCTGGATGATGCTAAAGATTACAATAACAACCTGATTAAAGATCCTGCAACAGGTCAGTATACTCAACGTAACTCAGAAAGCTTTACCTCATTAGTAACCGACAAGGCTCGTGTTTACAAAGGTGGTAGCTGGAAAGATGTTGCTTACTGGATGTCACCAGGTACAAGAAGATTTCTTGATCAGGACAGCGCTACAGCCACTATCGGTTTCCGTTGCGCGATGATCAAAGCTGGTTCGAACTACTAAAATTTAGAAATTCATATTGAAAACCCTGACAGAAACGTCAGGGTTTTTTATTTGCCCTCATCGGTATAAGCAATGCTGGCAATACTTACGCTTTTGCATCCTGCGTTCAATAACATTTGAGCACAAGCTTCGATGGTTGCTCCGGTTGTAATAACATCATCGATTAATAAAACATTTTGCTGATGCAACTGTTCCGGTTTTGCTATGTGAAACACTTCACTCACATTTTGCCACCGCTTCAATTTTGTTTTTTTTGTTTGAGTTTCTGTTTTAGTAATGCGTACTAATACATCTTCATGACAAGGTCTATTTAAGCTCCTTGAAAGTCCTTTCCCAAATTCCGCGCTTTGATTATAGCCGCGTTTACGTTTGCGCGATGCATGTAGGGGAACTGGAATTATGGAATCTATTCTTTGATCAAAATAATGCTGCTTTAATTCTTCTCCATAAACCAATCCAAGCGTTTCCCCAATCTCTGGATGATTATTGTACTTAAGCTGGTGCAACAAACGCTGAACCTTACCCCGTTTACGAAAAAGAAAAAATGCTACTGCAAATTGCAACGGAACACGTCCTTGTAATCTCGTAAACAATGCATTTTCCGTATCGGTATGATAATGTGTTCGCGGAAGCTCAAGCATGCAGGCACTGCATACCGTTTCTTCACCTTTCGCCAAACCCTGATCGCACGCAAAACAATACCGCGGGTAAAACAGCGATATGAAATCTGTAAATATTTCGGTTGCAAAGAATTTCATGCTAAGTACATTTGCAGCAAGCCTTAATAATATTACTCAGGTTTTTAAAGAATAGCAATCAATTACCTCGTTTATGGGATTAGTAGAAGATTTCAATACATACCGCAACAAAATGAATGAAAAGATCATGTCCTCAGACGGCCTGATCGTAAAGCGGATTTTCAACCTCGATACAAACGCCTACGCGGAAGGCCATCTCGATGTAAAAAGTAAAGAACTGATCGGATTAACCTGTTCACTCGTGCTCCGCTGTGATGACTGTGTAAAATATCACCTCGGAAAATGCAAGGAGGTAGGTTTTACTACTGATGAGGTCCACGAAGCCATGGGTGTCGCCACCTTAATTGGCGGAACGATTGTAATTCCGCATTTGCGCAGGGCATTCGAATTCTGGGAAGAGCTGCAAAATGTTTAAGCGCGATCTTGATTTCGAACGCAGGTGGCAAGTGTTGCTTAAGACACTTGAACAAAACATCGGTAAAAAACCGAAGGACCTGAATGGGGTGCTGTTTTTAATTGGCGTTCACGAACTGGGCGGAGGACCTAAAGTTTTCTCGAAAGAAGAAAAACAGGACCTAATGCATATAGCCATTTGCAAGGTTTTAAGCCTTTCAGGTTATTACGAGCTTGAAGGACTTGACGAACAAGGCTGGCCACATTGGAAAATGATTAAAAAACTCCCGCATTTTGATCTGCTAGAGCAGGAGAAACTCCTCAAGATGCAGGTGCTTGAATATTTTGAGCACGAATATGGTTGGTCATTCGATCCGCCACCTGTTGCAGAGGCTTAGAAGTTTCCGCTTACACAATTCCTTTGTTGAAAAATGAATTAGCCTGTATCTTTAGAGAAGGCGCATTCGTTTTTAAGTAAACTGTAGTTACGGAATGGGGAACGGCATTGATAGGATTCAGCAGAAAATCAATTCCTTCAAGAGGAGGTATTACCTGAACTTATTGGTTCGGGGTATTCTGTTTACGCTTTCTATTCTCGTGGCTTACTTTCTCACGGCCGCGTTGCTTGAATATGTGTTATGGCTCGGAACCTGGGGAAGACTATTGATCTTGGTTCTATTCTTCGCACTTGTAGTTTACTGCGGATTCAGATTTTTTAAAGACCCAATTGCTTACTGGATTTCCAAACGCGGACTGGATGATGAACAAGGTGCGCGATTGATCGGAGATTATTTTCCGACCATCAAAGACAGGCTTGTCAATCTTATCCAACTATCTGCAGACAGTGATTCTGGTTTGGCCCAAGCCAGCATCATACAAAAATCGAAAGAGTTTGAACCCCTTCAATTTGAATCTGTTATCCGGATCAATGACAACAAAAAATATTTAAAATATCTGCTTATCCCGGTTGGGATCATATTATTGATTCTTTTGGTGAACAAAGCAATCATTACACAGAGCGCGACCCGCATTGTAAATTTCAATCAGAAATATTCTCCGCAAGCACCTTTCCTATTTAATGTTCAGAACAAATCCTTGGTTGGATTTTTCAATGAAGATTTCACCCTTCAGCTTTCCCTGGAAGGGGAGGCTATTCCAGAAGAGGCTTATTTAATTATCGGTGATCAGCATCTGAAAATGGAAAACGTTGAGGCGGGAATGTTTCAATACACATTTGAAAAGTTACAGCAATCAAAGTCATTTCAGATCGAAGCGGCTGGCTATTATTCCGAAAGCTTTGACATCACGTTGGCCAATCGCCCGGAGCTGACGCAGCTTGCCATTGAGCTTCAGTATCCAAAATATCTCCAACGCAGGAATGAGAAATTAGTGAATGCGGGAAACTTGGAAATCCCAGAAGGCACGTTAGTTACGTGGAAGCTCAATACGGTATACGCCAATAAAGCATCTCTGGTTTTTACTTCTGACAGTTCAAAAATTGACATACAATCAACTGATAATCAGTCATTTATATACTCAAAACAGTTCACAAGCCCGGATCATTATGAAGTGTTTTTGAAAAACGATGAAAGTCAGAATAAGGAGCGAATCTTCTATGCAGTAGATGTTATCAAGGATCAGTTCCCACAACTTACTATCAACAATTTCAGGGATTCAGTTTTATATAAGCGTATTATCCTGAGCGGTATAACGGCCGATGATTATGGCGTCACACAATTGAATCTACAGTTTCACGTGAAAGATGCGCAGCAAAAAATCGTTGCAAAGAAATCGGTTAACATACCAATTGCATCCAATCAGCCGCAGCAAAGTTTCTTCTTTAACTGGAATTTGGACACACTCAATCTTAAGCCAGGCCAGCAACTTGAATATTATTTACAGACGTGGGACAACGATGGCGTGAATGGAAGAAAATCTACGCGCTCTGCTGTTTATACTTTCGCTATTCCGGATAAAGATCAGCTCGTTACAGATATCTCAAAAACCCAATCACAAACCGAGAACAAAATTGAACAGAGTGCAGTTAAGGCTCAGGAGCTTCAAAAACAGATTGAGGATCTCAATCAAAAATTGAAAGGAAAACAATCGCTCGATTGGCAAGACGAGAAAAAGCTTGAAAATATTCTGGAGCAGAAAAAGAAGCTTGATCAGATGATCAACCAGATGAAAGAACAGAACAAGTTGCTCGAACAAAAGAAAGAAACATTTACTGAACAAGACGAAAAGCTTCGTGAAAAAGCTGAGCAGATCCAAAAGCTGATGGACGAGCTGTTAGATGATGAAACAAAAAAATTAATGGAAGAGCTTGAAAAGCTGCTGCGCGAAAAAAATGACCCGCAGCAAATGCAACGAACGCTGGATAAGCTTAATCAAAACTCAAAAAATCTTGAGAAAGAATTAGAGCGTACGCTTGAGTTGTTCAAGCAATTGCAATTTGATTACAAGCTTGAGCAAGCCATTACTGATATAAAGGAGAAGAAGGAAGCACAGGAAAAACTTCAGGAGAAAAGTGAGCAACTCGACAAGCAATCTGAGAAATCTGATAAAAAAGGAAATAAAGAGAAGAATCAAGAAAAGGGTGAAAAAGGCGAGCAAAAATCCGGAGAACAGTCAAAAGAAGAAAAAACACAGGAATTGGCTAAAGAGCAGGAAAAACTGAATGAGGAATTCAAAAAATCGGAAGAAAAATTCGAAGAACTCAGGAGACTGGGTGAAGAATTGAAAGAAGAAGGTGCTCCGGACAAGGAAAAATCGGATCAAGTACAGAAATCCCAACAGGAAAGTGAACAGGATTTAAAAGAAGGTAATCCTTCGAAGGCAAAAGAGTCGCAGAAAAAAGCAGCACAGCAAATGCAGCAAATGCAGCAGCAAATGGAAGACACGCAAAATTCCATGTCTATGGAATCAGAAATGCAAAATCTTGAATCGCTGCGTCAGATTATTCATGGGCTAATTAAAATTTCATTTGATCAGGAAAATCTGATTAAAAAATTCCGTGAGCTTGAACAAAATGATCCCCGGTTTAATGTGCTTGCGCAACAGCAATTAAAATTAAAAGATGATGTTAAAGTTCTGGAAGACAGCTTGTTAGAGCTTAGCAAAAAGGATGCAATGATGAGTTCATTTGTTACGCGCGAAGTTACTGAGCTAAACACACGCGTTGATAAAGTTATTGAAGCGAATAAAGAACGAAGACGTCAACAGGCATCAACTGAAATGCAATTCAGCATGACAGCCATTAATAATCTCGCATTAATGCTCGATAGTCATTTCGATCAGATGATGGAGATGATGAAAAATGCTAAGCCTGGAAAAGGAAAACCTAAAAAGGGAAAGGAAGGCCTGGGTCAAATGCAGGAACAACTGAATAGGCGCATTGAAGAACTTAAAGGGAGCGGAAAACAGGGTCGTGAATTATCAGAAGAGCTTGCTGAAATGGCTGCTGAACAAGAGCGCATCCGAAGAGCCTTACAAGAAATGCAGGAAAAAATGAAAAATGAGAATGGTGGAAAGCTTCCAGGCGGAGATTTATCTCAAAAGATGGAAGAAACTGAAACCGAATTAGTGAATAAGCAGTTGACGGATAAATTAATTGAACGCCAAAAAGATATCTTAACCCGGTTGCTTGAATCAGAGAAGTCAATGCGTGAGCAAGATCTTGATGAAGAACGAAAAGGAGAGACCGCGAAGGATTATGAAAAAGAAATTCCTCCTGCGGTTGAAGAATATTTACGTTTAAAAGAAAAAGAAGTAGAATTGTTGAAAACCGTTCCGCCCAAGCTGTATCCGTATTATAAGAAGGAAGTCAACGAATATTTTAAGCGAATCGGAAGTAATAAATAGAAAGATGAACACCATTAGTATCCAAATCCCCTCAATAATAGAAAACATTCGGATGATTGAGAGCTTTATTGATAACGCGAAAGAGCGTTTTCACCTGGATGAGGATTTATATGGAAATATTATGATTGCCGTTACCGAAGCGGTAAACAATGCCATCAAGCATGGAAATGGTGGAAATTCATCGAAAAATGTGATTCTCAGTCTTACGCTTGATGAAAACCTGTTGAAATTTGTAGTAAAAGATGAGGGTTCGGGCTTTAATCAAGATGAGCTTCCAGATCCAACTTCACCTGAAAATCTCGAAAAGCCAGGTGGTCGGGGGATATTTTTAATGAAACATCTATCTGATGAGGTTGAATTCCGTGAAAACGGAAAAACTGTAGAGTTGAGCTTCTACATGAATTCTTAATGGCCGGAATAAACTATTTCTCTCAAAAGCCTCGCTTTAAACTACAAAATCCTAAAAAATCTACTTCCTGGATTAAGAAAACAATTAAAAAGGAGGATGCCTCCCTGATTTCACTCAATTATATCTTCTGTACTGATGAATATCTGCGTGAAATCAATGTTCAATTCTTAAAGCACAAGACGTTTACTGATATTATCACTTTCAATTATAATCCTTCAGAAACCCAGATTGAAGGTGAAATCTACATTAGTGTTGATCGCGTCCGTGAGAATGCCGAAACCTACAAAACAGATTTTCCAACCGAATTGAACCGTGTGATGATCCACGGGGTTTTACACCTGCTTGGCTATAACGACAAGACAAAGTCTGAAAAGCAAACCATGCGTGAAAAAGAGGACTCTTACCTATCTTTGCTGACGTAAGAGCTGTTCCACGTGAAACTTGTGGATAAGCCTTGTGGAAATGTGGGTAAATCCGAAACAGTTCCACGTGGAACTTAAAATTATGCTACCAGAGTACGATGTAATTGTTGTTGGTGCCGGTCATGCCGGATGTGAAGCTGCTGCTGCTGCTGCGAATATGGGTTCAAAAGTGCTTTTGGTCACCATGAATATGGGCACTATAGCTCAAATGTCTTGTAATCCCGCCATGGGTGGTGTTGCCAAAGGCCAAATTGTTAGGGAAATAGATGCTTTGGGAGGTCAGTCAGGGATTATCTCTGATAAATCCATGATTCAGTTTAGAATGCTGAATCTGTCTAAAGGACCTGCTATGTGGAGTCCTAGAACCCAAAATGACCGGATGCGCTTTGCAGAAGAGTGGAGGCTCGCACTCGAGGGAATTAAAAATGTTGATTTTTGGCAAGAGATGGCTAAAGAGATTCTCGTAAAGGATGGAAGGGCCGTGGGAATTAAAACCGCACTCGGTTTAGAGATAAAAGGAAAATCAGTCGTTCTCACCAACGGAACATTTCTGAATGGAAAAATTCATATCGGAGAAAAGAATTTTGGTGGAGGAAGAACAGGAGAAAAATCAGCAACTGGATTAACCGAACAGCTGGTTTCATTGGGTTTTGAATCCGGAAGAATGAAAACAGGAACACCTCCAAGGGTTGACGGACGTTCACTGGATTATTCCAAGATGGAAGAACAACCAGGTGATGAAATTCCGGGCAAGTTTTCATACAGCGATACAAAGCCGCTCGCAAAACAAATAAGTTGCTGGATTACCTATACAAATGAAGACGTTCACGCAGAATTACGAGAAGGCTTTGAAAAGTCTCCCATGTTCAGCGGAAGAATAAAAGGGCTTGGCCCAAGATACTGTCCATCAATTGAAGACAAGATCAATCGCTTTGCTGAACGCGATCGTCATCAAATATTTGTAGAGCCTGAAGGATGGAACACTGTTGAAATTTATGTCAATGGTTTTTCAACTTCACTACCTGAAGACATTCAACTTCTGGCGATGCGTAAAATTCCCGGATTTGAAAATGCCAAAATGTTCAGGCCAGGATATGCTATTGAATATGACTTCTTTCCTCCGACTCAATTGAAAATGAGTTTAGAGACGCAACTAATTGATAATCTGTACTTTGCAGGTCAAATCAACGGAACAACAGGTTACGAAGAAGCAGCTTGTCAGGGCTTAATGGCCGGAATAAATGCACACAATAAAGTGCATGAAAAAGATCCTTTTATTCTAAAAAGATCAGAGGCATATATCGGAGTATTGATTGATGATCTGGTGAATAAAGGCACACAAGAGCCATATAGAATGTTTACTTCAAGAGCTGAGTACAGAATTTTGCTCCGTCAGGATAATGCAGATTTAAGATTAACGGAACTTGGGCATAAACTCGGTTTGGCAGATGATACGCGATTAGAAAAATTAATCGACAAGAAAAATGATATCAGAAGCCTTACGGAGGAATTGCAAAAAGTAAAAGTAGAACCTGAAACAGTTAATTCCGGCCTGGAAAATCTGAACACTTCTACCATCCATGAAAAGGTAAATGCTGTCAACCTCTTAAGAAGACCACAAGTTGGCGTGGTTGAATTTAAGCAAATCAATTCTGAGTTGGCCACACTCTTTAATAAATATTCTCAGGAAGTTCAGGAGCAAGTTGAAATCCTGGTGAAATACGAAAGCTACATTGATCGCGAGCAGAAACTAGCCGAGAAAATCGGCAACTTGGATAACTATAAAATTCTTTCAGATTTTGATTACGACAGGGTTAAAGCTTTATCATCCGAAGGGCGCGAAAAGCTTAAAAAAATAAAGCCAGAAACCATCGGCCAGGCATCGCGCATCAGCGGAGTTTCACCTGCGGATATTTCCATCCTAACTATCTATCTTGGCAAGTAATGGTAGAAGTTATAGAATGCCCGGTTTGTAAAAGTCGGGCAATTAAACCTTTCAGAACTTGTAAAGACTTTACCGTTTCACATGAAACGTTCAATGTCAATCAATGTGAGGTTTGCACGTTGGGCATAACAACACCCCGTCCCGCTACAGAAGATTTAGGCCGATACTATCAATCTGAAGAATACATTTCTCATTCCGGCAAATCATCCGGGTTGATGGGACCACTCTATACAACTGCTCGAAAATTTGCGCTCAACTGGAAAGGAAAAATTTTATCGGATCACGCTAAAAAAGGAAACGCCTTAGATTTCGGTTGTGGAACTGGCGAGTTTCTTCAAACCTTGAAAATGGGTGGCTGGAATGTGGAGGGAGTTGAGCCGTCTGATCTGGCCCGTGCAAAAGCAGAGTCCATTAATAATCAAAAATTACATTGTTCATTAACCGAAATCTCAACAAAACAATTTGATGCGATAACTGCTTGGCACGTTATCGAACATGTTCCGGAATTGTCTACTGTGATCGGCCAATTGAAGAGCATGCTTAAAAAAGATGGCACTATATTTATTGCTGTTCCGAACTATGAATCTACGGATGCACGCAATTACAAAGAGTATTGGGCCGGTTATGATGTGCCACGTCATCTATGGCATTTTTCACGTAAGAGTATGCTACAACTTTTAGAGTCACAAGGAATGAATGTAACTAAAATCATCCCGATGAAACTCGATGCGTATTACGTGAGCATGCTCAGTGAAAATTATCGTAAAGACAATAAACGATCTTTAGTAAATCTAATGACAGGGTTCTTTGCTGGTTTTAAATCAAACCTGGCCGCAGGATCAACTAATTATTCAAGCCTGATTTACATCGCCAAGCTAGCATGACAATTCGTTGGATATATTTTGTTTTGCTTCTTCTGCTACTGCAACAATGTGCTAAGCAAACTGCGCCTACCGGTGGACCTATCGACAAAACTCCGCCCAAACTATTGGGTTCAATACCTAAACATGAGCAAACCAATGTAAAGAGCTCCAAAATAGAACTTCAGTTTGATGAGGCAATTCAGCTTAATAACCCCCGTGAACAAATAATCATCACGCCTACTGTAGGAAAAAAGTTTGAAACTACGTTTAATAAAAATAAAGTGTTTCTTGATCTTAAATCAGATCTTCAGGAAAATACAACGTACAGCATCAATTTCAGAGAGGCCATTCAGGATCTTAACGAAAAAAATCCGGCTGTCGTAAAAATCGCGTTTAGCACAGGTTCGTATATAGACTCGCTTAGCATTAATGGAACAGTCCTTGATGCGCTCACTGAAAAAAAACTTCTTAACTATACGGTAGCGCTCGCAGAAGCATCTGATACATTTAACATTTTCAAACATCCCGCTTCATGGATAACTCTTACCGATAAAAAGGGATTCTTTTCGCTCGAAAATCTAAAAGCCGGCACATATGTTCTCTATGCTTTCGATGACAAAAGCAAAAATCTTATTGTTGATAGTAAGTCTGAAAAATATGGTTTTCTCTCGCAACAAATTAATCTAACAGCAAACATTGATTCGTTAAAAATCCGAACCTTTAAGCTTGACATTAACAAGCTGAAACTCATTACTGCCCGAACAACATTCGCTTACTATAACCTACGTTTCTCCAAGAGTCTTATAGATTATACAATCACTTCGACCGATAGTACAATCCAAGTCTACGCTTCGTTAGAACCTGATCTCACCACCGTTAAGCTTTATAATACAATACCCAACCTCGACAGTTTACAGATTCGGGTTCAGGCAACTGATAGTTTAAACCTAAAGGTTGACACGTTACTATATATGAAATTCCCTAAGAAAGAAGCAACGCGCGACAAGCTTAGCTCAAAGATTGAGAATACCACTATTGCCGAAAGCAATGGCATTCTGTCCACCAAGATTAATTTCACCAAACCTATTATCGGGTTTAATCCTGATAGCATGTTCATTGAAATTGATTCATTAACTCATTTGCCCTTTACAAAAGAAGATTATACGTGGGAGAACAAACAAACAAAGTTTATTCTAGAAAAGAAATTTGATTTAGCAACACTCTTTCCGGTTGATACAAGTTCCATGCTAGATCCAAAGGCAGGTGATCCAAAAATAAAGTCCATCTCAAAACCCAAACAAAATCCAGTTCTAATTATCAGAAAAGGAACGTTTATATCAATTGAAAATGACACGGCTCAATTTATCTCAGCGCCATTAAACCTTATAAAACTCGAATCAACTGCCATTATCGAAACTACGGTTCAGACAAAAGAAGATTTCATCCTACAACTTGTAAACAAATCAGAAAAAATTGTTCAGCAACGCATTAACGAAAAGAATGCAGTGTTCGAAAATCTTACACCAGAAACCTATCTCCTTAGAGTAATTATCGATCTGAATAAAAATGGAAAATGGGATCCCGGAAACTTTTCAACAAAAACAGAACCGGAACCAATAGTGTATTATCGAAACCCTAAAGGCATCAAAGAAATATCGTTGAAGGCCAATTGGACGCTCGGGCCGCTGTTGATAACTTATTAATCCAGTGTGGACAACTCCCTAAGGAATCAACATTTCTGGTGAAAACTGCCGGTTTAATAAATGATCTGTTTAAAATGTTGGCAAAACATGAGTTAACCACACATTAAAACATTGCTTTCTATCAACAATGAATTCATCAACACAGCCAAAAATTGTTGATATTCGACTAACTAACTGATCAATTGAACGTTAGAGTAGACAGCTACTTAACATGTTATGAACAAAGGAGAATGCACAGGAGTTATCCACAATCCAACATGACTAATAACAGTAATAAAATACATATAAATACATTAATAATAAGAGCTACACACATGTGGATGCTTTTGATTTTTGCTTGTACTCCTGTCTTTTCTCAAAATCAAGCGGACATACAATTGGCTAATGAATACCTTTTAAAAGGTGATAAACGTAAGGCTCTTGAAGTTTTTCGTGACCTGGCTAAAAGCGAGACGAATGTTCCTTTTATCCACAACAATTACCTGAATACACTACTTGATCTTAATGAAGCAAATGAAGCACAGGCATATTTGAAAAAAATTTTAAAAAAGGATCCGGAAAATCTTCTTTACAACCTGGATGTTGGAATAATTTACGTGCGCACGGGAGATGTAACAAAGGGAGATAAACATTTTAAAGATCTTATCAACCAATACAAGGATAACGTAACAATGATTAAAATGCTGGCGGATTATATGTCCAGCAGAGCACTTAGTGAATATTCCGTTATCGCTTTAAGTGAGAGTCGAAAATCTCTTGAGAACCCTATTCTATTCAGTTTTGAGTTAGCAATGCTTTACCGGATACAAGGACAGCGGGAAAAAATGATTGAAGAATATCTGAACTATGCGAATCAAAATGCCGGTAACATTCAGAATGCCAAGAATATGATGCAAATCTTGCTGACGAAACCGGAAGAATTGGAAACACTGGAGAAAATTTTATATAGCCGTATTCAGAAATTTCCGGATGCTGATGTTTACTCGGACTTGTTGATTTGGGTAACGATGCAGCAAAAGAATTTTAGTGCTTCCTTCACTCAGTCGCGCGCATACGACCGGAGGTATAAAAAATTTGGAGAAAAAAGTATTGAGATTGCAAAGGTTGCACTTGACAATGAAGACTTTGAAACCGCGGTTAAAGCTTATTCTTATGTGATAAAAGAATATCCAGGCGGACCGTACTATTTACAAGCTCAACTTGGGTTGATGCGAACTCGTGAAGCGCGGATCAAGAATTCGTTTCCGGTAAATGCAGATTCTGTAAAACACCTGGTTGCTGATTACAGACAATTCATTTTAAAGTATCCGGAAAATGCGAACGCATTGGAAGCTCAACGTAACGAAGCTATTTTATATGCCACATACCTGGATGAGAAAGATAAAGCAATAACGCTTCTGGATGATCTGATCAAGAATCCAAGAATAACACTGCCATTAAAATCAAAAGTTAAACTTGACCTAGGCGATATCTATTTACTAAAAGGTGAGCCCTGGGAATCCACGTTGTTATATTCGCAGGTTGAAAAACTTTTGCAGGAAAATCCGGTCGGATATGAAGCCAAACTTAAAAATGCAAAGCTCTCATATTACAAAGGTGATTTTAGATTGGCTCAGGAACATCTTGATATTTTAAAGGAAGCGACCACACGCGAAATTGCCAATGATGCAATGGAGCTCAGCATGCGCATAAAAGAAAACATTGCTTTTGATTCTGTTGGCGAAGCACTGAAGGCATATGCAAAGGTTGAATTGTTGTTATATCAAAATAAAAAAGACGAAGCATTAAAAGCACTGCAACTGTTGACTGAGGGATCTGACATTGTTTCGGACTCATCCAACACAGGAAAGATTGTACGCAAAAATTTTTCAAACCAGGCAATCCTGGATGATGTGTATTGGCTTGAGGCGAACATCCGGATGGAACAAGGACAGTTTCTGGAATCGATACAATTACTGCAGCGAATACTGAATGATTATCCGGATGATATCTTAGTTGATGACGCATATTTCTTACAAGGAGAAATTTATGAACGTCACGTAAAGGATAAAGATAAAGCCATGGAGATCTACCGAACGTTTTTGGATAAATATCCGGGTTCTGTGTTTGCGGCTGAAGCACGGAAACGATACAGAGCACTACGCGGTGATTTTAAAGAAACACCCGTTCCGCAAAGCTGAATAAGTTGCCCGTCATGATAAGCGTTAGCGAAGAACCCCGCATTGAAGAAACCGTATTTCACTCACAAACAAAAGGAATAGAAATTATTCACTTCTAAGAGAGGTTACTGGATTATTCCGGGCTGCGCGGATTGATTGATAGCTCATCGTAAGCCAGGCAATTCCAAAGGCGAATAAGCCGGCAACAATGTAAACTGGTATTCCGATCTCAACTTTATAGGTATAGCTTTTGAGCCACCAATTAATTGCATACCACGCGATTGGAGCAGCTAAAACAAAAGCAATCAGAATGAGCCTGCCGAATTCTTTTGAGAGTAAAACGACAATGCTGCTGACCGAAGCCCCCAATACTTTACGAATACCAATTTCTTTGGTTCGCTGTTCTGCAGTGAAGGAAGTTAGTGCAAATAATCCAAGACACGCGATGATAATCGCAAGGCTAGCAAAACCGGCAAATGTATTTCCCAGCCGTTGCTCTGCAGAATACATTCGGCCAAAATCTTCATCCAGGAAAGAGTATTGGAACGGTTGACCAGGCGCCAGTTTTTTCCATGTTTTTTCTATCGATGAGATTACATTCTCAGAATTCGCAGCTTCGAATCGGAAGATTACTGTTCCATTATTCTTTTGAAGAAAAAGGGCAAGGGGGCCGATGTTCTGTTTTAATGATTCAAAGTGAAAATCTTCAACAACACCAATGATGGTCCATGTCTTTAATGAATTCTTGTCAGGCGATCCATCGGGATTGTTTCCATTGAACGTGCTGACCCTTCTACCGATTGGGTCCTTTTCATAGTGAAAAAACTTCAAGGCTGATTGATTCATAATTATGCCGGATGAGTCCGAGAGAAAGTCAGCAGAAAAATCCCGGCCGTTAACGATCTTCATCCCCATGGTTTTCACATAATCATGATCAATATCCCAGGTTTGCATACCCACCATGTTTTCCTGAGTTGGCTGACTTCCTTCAGGCCAATAGGTATTATCGCTTCGCCATCCGCCCGACACAGGAATATATCCAGAAATGCTGCCACTTTTTATAAAGTTATTCTGCAGAACTTCGTTTTTGAATGATTGGATGCTCTTGCCCAACGCATATGCATCGTTGACAATTAAGACTTGGTCTTTTTCGAAACCGATTTTTTTGTTCTGGATGTAATTCAATTGGCGGTTCACGGTGATTGTAGCAATTACCAGGAAAATTGAGATCACGAACTGGAATACCACCAACGAACTTCTGATCCAGCCACTTCGCATACCCAGCGAAACATTTCCTTTTAAAACATTAACCGGCTGGAATGCTGAAAGGAAAAAAGAAGGATATACTCCCGCGAGGATTCCAATGAAAATAGAAGCCACGGCTAACAACGCATAAAACATTGGTTCAGTTAAGGGCAGGGAAAGATTTTTCTGTGAAAGGGAATTGAACACAGGCAGGAATGTCCATGCGAGCGCGATAGCGACTAAGAATGATCCGAGACTTAGTAAAATTGATTCCAGTAAAAATTGGCGAATAAGATGCGAACGTAGTGAACCCATTACTTTCCGTACACCAACTTCTTTCGCACGATTGGCCGAACGTGCAGTTGAAAGATTCATGAAGTTGATACAGGCGATGCTAAGAATGAATAAGGCGACAGCAGCAAACAAATAAACATATGTAATGTCACCGTTAGACCCGAGCCCTTCCGCAAGTAGATCAGAATGCAAGTGAATGTCGGTTAACGGCATGAGCGTGTACTCCCAAATATTACCAGCCGATTTAAATTTTTCCATCGTAAATTCTCCACCAAGCACAGCGGCAGCCTGCGGGCCTATGTATTTTTCTATAACTGCCGGAAGTTTTTGCTCTAGCGATTTTGCATCAGCTGGGGTTTTTAATAAAAGGTACGTGTGAAAGTTATTGCTTAAAAAATTTGCATGCTGTGCTTCATCCAATCCGGCCATGGCAATAAGAATATCGAAGTGAAAATGGGCAGCTGTTGGCATGTCTTCAAACACCGCGGTAACTTTTACATTCAAATTATTATCCAGGATCAAAGATTGACCCAGCACATTTCCATCCGGAAAATGTTTATCTGCAATCTTTTTACTGATGGCAACTGAATTGGGCTCTGTCAATGCTGTGGAAGCATCTCCGGAAATAACCGGAACAGAGAATACGTTGAAAAAAGTACTGTCAGTCCAAACCACATCATTTTCTTTGATATTAT
The DNA here is from genome assembly GCA_965227265.1 of Cyclobacteriaceae bacterium. Taxonomy (GTDB): domain Bacteria; phylum Bacteroidota; class Bacteroidia; order Cytophagales; family Cyclobacteriaceae; genus UBA2336. The sequence goes on from OZ245738.1 coordinate 3,462,509, forward strand.
CGGTACCCTCTGCACGCTTAACGAGGTACGATCCTCTTGATCGAAAACGAACGGACGCTTCAACTTCCGGATAATCATGCACAATAGCATCACCTAATGGAGCTGATGCTACTGCAAGACGGTAGTGGTTGCCTCCAAATTTAATTTCACTATTCACCCGGTAAATGCGATCCGCCTTTTCATGATGACGATCATAGCTTAACTCATTTTGAATAAAAAGAATAATCACCAGGCACGCAGCAATGCCAGTCGCTAATCCCGCAACGTTAATGAGAGAATAAAACTTATTCTTCGTTAATGAACGGATCGCAATAAGAAGATAATTCTTTAACATGACCTTGGTGTTTAGATTTTCTAACTTCAACGTTTGCTTTTGTATTTCGCGTAAGCCACCGGTGTGGCCGAACGATTTTAACACGGTATGATAGGCATCTAAAAAGCGTTTGCCGGATTGCATTTCGGTTTCAACGGAACTGCAGATGTGATCAATCAATTCATCTCTCAATCCATCGACAACAATGCCTCGATACTCAACATCTTTAATAATGTAATTAATATGTTCAGCTGTCAGCTCCATCAGGAAACGGAAACGTTTAGCACAGCACTCATTGTTTTAATGAAGGAAATAAATTCACCCACCTTATTATCGACTACATTTTTACCTACAGCTGTTAGCGAATAATATTTGCGCACACGCTTGCCGATTGCTTCAGTTTCGGTTTTGAGAAAACCCTCAGCTTCCATCTTATGAAGTGTAGGATAGAGAGCTCCTTCTGTAAGCAAAATTGTTCCCGCTGACAATTCTTTTACCCGTTGCGTGATTTCATAGCCGTACATTTTGCCATGATCGGCCAGGATTTTCAGGATAATTGTCTGGAGTGTACCTTTTAAAAGTTCTGTCGAATGCATAATACCTAATTCTCTTATGCATAAGACGCTAATTCTTACACGAAGTTGCGCCTGATGAAAGAAATAATTTAATATGCTCTGCATGCATACCAAATATTTTATACCTTCGACATCGATTGCATGGGATGAGAAAAGAAGAAACCATAGATTATCACATTAAAACGGCCTGGCATGCTATAGCGCGGATGTACAATCATCAGGCGTTGAAACATGGCGGTACGATGTCAATCGGGTTTGCACTGTTGAACATTGATGCCGAAGAAGGAACCCCGGCTACAAAGATTGCTCCGCTGATGGGACTTGAAGCAAGAAGCTTAACACGACTGCTGAAGTCGATGGAAGAAAAAGGATTGATATGCCGTGAAAACGATAAAGTTGACAAACGATCAGTTAGAATAAAGCTTACGGAAGAGGGGAAGAAACAACGCGAACATTCTAAGAACACTGTGTTACGATTTAATGAAGCTGTGCGTAAACAGTTGCCGGAAGATAAGCTGAATGTTTTCTTTGAAGTAGTTCAGAACATCAACCAGATCATCGAAAAGAATACTATTTATTAGAACCAGTAAATCATTGTCACCTAATACCTACAAATGAAAAGATCAATTCGCAAAGTAGCCGTCCTTGGTTCAGGTATCATGGGCTCGCGCATTGCCTCGCACTTCGCCAACATTGGCGTGGATGTATTGTTGCTTGACATTGCTCCGAAAGAATTAACAGAAGACGAAAAGAAAAAAGGCTTAATGCTCGATCATCCTGCAGTAAAAAACAGGATCGTTAATTCGGCCTTTGATGCAACACTTAAAGCAAATCCCGCATCGCTCTTCAGCAAAAAATTTGCATCGCGTGTAAAGCTGGGAAACTTTACCGATGACATGCCCAAAATTAAAAACTTCGATTGGATCATTGAAGTGGTAGTCGAAAATCTTGACATCAAGAAAAAAGTTTACGAAGAAGTTGAAAAGCACAGAACAGCCGGAACATTAATTACCTCTAACACTTCCGGTATTCCGATTCACCTAATGGCCGAAGGTAGGGGTGAAGATTTTCAAAAGCATTTTGCCGGAACCCACTTCTTCAATCCTCCGCGCTATTTAAAGTTACTGGAAATTATTCCTACAGCCAAGACTGATCCGGAAGTCACAAAGTTTTTACTACACTATGGAGATCTGTTCTTAGGAAAGACAACCGTATTGTGTAAAGACACTCCTGCCTTTATTGGAAACAGGGTTGGTGTTTATGGTTTGTTGAAAGTGATCGACTCTATGCGCAAGTTCGAGTTGAATGTGGATGAAGTTGATAAGCTTACCGGACCGGTGATTGGAAGACCAAAGTCAGCAACATTCAGAACATCAGATGTTGTTGGATTGGATACATTGGTAAAAGTTGCGAACAACTTATATGCGGGCTTACCAAACGATGAAGGCCGCGAAATGTTTAAGCTGCCGGAAGTTGTCGCGAAGCTTGAGCAAAACAAATGGCTCGGTGATAAAACCGGCCAGGGTTTCTACAAGAAAACAAAAAACGCAAAGGGTCAGACGGAAATCTTAACACTTGATCTTAAAACGCTTGATTATAAAGAAAAGCAAAAAGCAAAATTTGCAACGCTTGAAACAACCAAGACGATCGACAACCTAAAAGATCGTTTTAAAGTATTGCTCGCAGGTCAGGATAAAGCGGGAGAATTTTATCGCGATATGTTCTACGACTTGTTCAAGTACGTGAGCTTTCGCATTCCCGAAATCAGCGATGAGCTTTTCAGAATCGATGACGCAGTGAGCGGAGGTTTCGGTTGGGATATTGGCCCGTTTGAAACCTGGGATGCAGTTGGTGTTGAGAAAAGTGTTCCGTTAATGGAAGCAGCCGGGTATAAACCGAACGACTGGGTCTATGAAATGCTTGATGGCGGCAACAAATCGTTTTACAAAGTTGATGGCGGTGTTAAGAAGTATTATGACATCCCAAGCAAATCGTACAAAGCAATTCCGGGTAAAGAAGAATTTATCATTCTTGAAAATAAGAAAGACAGCATTGTTTGGAAAAATGCAGATTCAAAAGTTATTGACCTGGGTGATGGCGTTCTTAATTTCTCGTGGAGCTCAAAAAGTTATACTCTGGGAAGCAGCGTAATTGAAGGATTAAATAAATCCATTGAACTTGCGGAAAAAGATTTCCGAGGACTAGTTGTTGGTCATCAAGGTCCAGACTTTTCACTCGGTGCAAACCTTGGGCTTGTATTCATGTATGCGATCGAACAGGATTATGATGAGATCGATTTCATGATCAAAGCATTCCAGAATTCAGTAATGCGGTTGCGGTACTCGACCATTCCGGTCGTTGTTGCTCCACAAGGAAGAACACTGGGTGGTGGATGCGAAATGACTATGCATGCTGACATTGCGCAAGCCGCTGCGGAGACCTACATCGGATTAGTAGAAGTAGGCGTAGGCCTCATCCCTGGAGGCGGAGGGACAAAAGAGTTCACCAAGCGCGTAAGCGATTCATTGCAAGAAGGCGATGTTGAGCTGAACGCACTTCAAAATGCTTTTATGACTATCGCGACAGCAAAAGTTGCAACGTCAGCCGAAGAAGCTCGTGAACTCGGCATTTTAAAAACCGTTGATCGGGTTTCGATGAATAGGGATCGCCAGATCGCAGACGCTAAACAAGCTGTGCTTGATTTAGCGGAGGCAGGCTACACGATGCCACAACAAGCAAAAAATATTAAAGTGCAAGGCCGCACAGGACAAGCATTATTCCTTGCCGGATTACAAGGCATGCAGATGGGGAAATTCATTTCTGAACATGATGCCAAAGTTGCTAAGTGGATTGCGAATGTTATGTGTGGTGGAGATTTAACTTCTCCGCAAGAAGTAACAGAGCAATATCTTCTTGATCTTGAAAGAGAAGCATTCTTGTCGTTAACAGGTGAACGCAAAACATTGGAAAGAATTCAAGCAATACTAACAGGCGGAAAACCATTGAGAAACTAGTATTTAGTCGTTAGTCTTAAGTAGTTAGATAAATGAATAATTACAAAGAATTAAAGGTTTGGCAAAAAGCAGTCGATCTGGCTGTCAAAGTATATGAATCGACAAAAGCATTTCCTCGCGAAGAAGTTTATGGGCTAACTTCTCAAATCAGAAGATGTGCTGTATCTGTTGCTTCTAATATTGCTGAAGGCGCGGGTAGAAATACTAAGAAAGACTTTAATAATTTCTTAGGGATTTCAAATGGATCAATGAGTGAGCTTGAAACGCAACTGATTATAGCAAGCAAAGTGGATTTATTAAGCGAATCAACTCTTGAGTCATTTCAAAAGGATATTACTGAAATACAAAAAATGAATCGGGCTTTACAGAAGTCCCTTAGTTAACTATTTACTAAATACTAAAGACTTATGAATGCATACATCGTAGCGGGATACAGAACAGCAGTAGGTAAAGCAAAAAAAGGCGGCTTTCGTTTCACAAGACCAGATGATTTAGCATCAGATGTTATTAAGCATTTGGTGAAATCAGTTCCGGGAATTGAAAACAGTATGGTCGATGACTTGATTGTAGGCAACGCAGTGCCCGAAGCAGAGCAAGGCATGCAGATGGGAAGAATGATCTCGTTGCTTGCACTTGGGCTTGATGCTCCGGGCATAATAATCAATCGTTATTGCGGATCAGGTGTGGAAGCAATTGCGATTGCATCGGCACGAATTCACGCAGGTCAGGCTGATGTGATTATTGCTGGCGGAACAGAATCGATGTCGCTAGTACCCGTAATGGGATTTCGTACCGCGTTGAATTATGAGATCGCGAAAAATCACCCGACTTATTATACAAGCATGGGCTTAACGGCCGAAGAAATTTCGAAACAGTATAAGATCTCACGCGAAGAACAGGATCAGTTTTCATACGAATCACACATGAAAGCTGCGGCCGCCTGGAAAGCTGAAAAATTTAAAGGCGAGATTGTTCCCATCACGGTGAAGGAAGTTTACGTGGATGAGAACATGAAAAAGAAAACCCGCGAGTTTGTGGTGGAGAAAGACGAAGGTATTCGTGCAGACACAACGGTTGAAGGATTGTCAAAGCTTAAACCTGTGTTTGCTGCAGGCGGAACGGTAACAGCAGGAAATTCATCACAAACTTCTGATGGCGCTGCATTTGCGTTAGTCGTTTCAGAAAAGATTGTAAAACAATTAAACCTGAAACCCATCGCACGCATGGTTAGCTATGCAGCAGCAGGCGTTGATCCGCGTATTATGGGTATTGGCCCGGTAGCGGCAATTCCAAAAGCATTAAAGATTGCCGGGCTGAAGCTGCAGGATATTGATTTGATCGAATTGAATGAAGCTTTTGCTGCACAAGCATTAGCTGTGGTAAAAGAACTTGGTATTGATAAATCAAAGTTGAATGTAAATGGCGGAGCGATCGCGGTAGGCCATCCACTGGGATCTTCTGGTGCCAGATTATCGGTTCAATTGTTCAATGAACTTACGAGACAAAAGAAAAAATACGGTATGGTTACAGCATGCGTTGGCGGAGGCCAGGGTGTTGCAGGGATTTATGAAATGTTGAATTAGAAAGTAAATAGTCCTGAGTCTTTAGTCCTTAGACTTCAGCGACAGCGACAAATACTAAGGACTAAAGACTTAATACTAAAGACTTAAGAAATGAGCACAATAGCAGAAAAGAAAGCAATAAAAGGCGGAGAGTTCCTGATTCGAGAAACACTGGCAAGTGAAATTTTCACTCCGGAAGATTTTAGCGAAGAGCAAAAAATGATTCGTCAGCAGTGCGAAGATTTTCTTGCAAAAGAAGTTTGGCCGAAGCTCGATGAAATTGATTCCATGAAAGATCCTAAGCTTATGCCCCATATTCTGGATAAGGCTGGTGAACTTGGTTTATTGGGAACTTCGGTTCCGCAAGAACTTGGCGGATTCGGAATGGACTTCAATACATCAATGTTGGTTGCTGAAGTTTTGGGTGCTGGCCATTCTGTGGCAGTAGCTGTATCAGCGCATACAGGTATTGGTACGCTACCGATTTTGTATTACGGTAACGAAGCGCAGAAACAAAAGTATATTCCAAAGCTGGCTTCGGGTGAATGGAAAGCAGCGTATTGTTTAACGGAACCAGATTCAGGGTCTGATGCTAACTCAGGAAAAACGAAAGCTTTTCTTAGCTCAGATGGAAAAAATTACCTGATTACAGGTCAGAAAATGTGGATCACGAACGGTGGCTTTGCTGATATTTATGTAGTGTTCGCTAAAATCGATAACGATAAAAACCTAACCGGATTTATTGTTGAGAAAGGGTTTGGCGGAATCACCATGAATGAAGAAGAGAAGAAGATGGGTATCAAGGGATCTTCTACCCGCCAGATTTTCTTCAACGACTGTAAAGTTCCGGTTGAGAATATGCTCAGCGAACGCGAGAACGGTTTCAAAATCGCAGTGAACATTCTGAACATTGGCCGCATCAAGCTTGGAGTTGCTGCCGTTGGCGGATCGAAAGCCACTTTGAGCAAAGCCGTTAATTATTCGAAAGAACGCAAGCAGTTTGGTACTTCAATTTCAAACTTCGGAGCGATCAAACATAAGATTGCTGAAAGCGCAGTAAAAATTTATGCTTCTGAATCCGCGCACTATCGCGCAAGTCAAAATATTGATGATGCTTACAATGCATTTCTTGCCAGCGGACTTGATTCTGCGAAATCAAGATTGAAAGCACTTGAAGAATTCGCAATTGAATGTGCGATTTTAAAAGTACACGGATCGGAAGTATTGGATTATGTAACCGATGAAGGTGTTCAGATCTATGGTGGAATGGGATTCTCAGCGGAAGGCCCAATGGATCGCGCATACCGCGATGCACGTATCAACAGAATTTTTGAAGGAACGAACGAAATCAATCGTCTCTTGACTGTTGATATGATTTTGAAACGTGCCATGAAAGGAACCCTCGATGTGATGGGTCCTGCCATGGCTGTTCAAAAAGAATTAATGGGCATTCCTGATTTTGGCGCAAGCGATGAAGAAGGATTGTTCGTAAAAGAAAAGAAGGCACTAGCCAATCTTAAGAAGGCTGGGTTGATGGCAGCTGGAGCAGCCGTACAAAAGTTTATGATGAAGCTTTCTGACGAACAGGAAGTTTTAATGAACCTAGCGGACATGCTGATTGAAGGTTATGTTGCTGAATCCGTGATCTTGAGAGTTGAAAAGCTAATCGGACAACGTGGTGAGAAGGCCTGCGAGATTGAAAAAGAAATGGCGATCATTTATCTGCACGATGCAATTGAAAAAGCTGCGTCTGCCGGTAAACAAGCAGTCTATGCCTTTGCGGAAGGAGATGAATTACGATTGATGTTGTTAGGATTGAAACGCTTTACAAAGATCGATCCGTACAACTTAAAAAATGCCCGCAGAAAAGTTGCAGACTATGTGATTGAGAAAGGGAAATATCCTTTTTAATTTTACCGCTATTGTTATAGAAAAAGGTCGATAAATTTAATCGGCCTTTTTTATTTATTCTGCTCGTAATGTTTCAGCAGGGTTTGTCGAAGCGGTCTTAAAAGTTTGGGAGGCAATTGTGGCGAGTCCCAATCCCATAAGAATCGCCAGGCTTAATAAGATATCCCAAAAACTTAATGTAACATGATAATGCTGCATAGCTGCTAAGAGTTTATCTGATACCAACAATGTTACAGGAATAGCAAAGAGTGTGGCCCACAACATTAATATCAGATATTCTTTAGACAGCAGCAAAACAATGCTTGGGGTGCTTGCCCCCATTACCTTTCGTATGCCAACTTCCTTTGTTTTAGTTTCGGAGGTATAGACAACCATCCCTAATAAGCCTAACAATGAGATGGACAGTGCAAGTAATCCCAGGAATCCAACCAGCTTAAGAAGATTTTCGTAAAAATCGTATGACTCACGAATCTCATCATCAAAGAAACGCGCTTCAAATTTCCTTTCAGGCTCAAGCGTTTTCCAGCTTGACTCCATTTGCTCAAGAGACCCATACGTATCTGTGAATGTTACATTAAGATTCGCTACAGTGAATCGCTCCGGATTCATGCGGAAAAGAAAGCGCCCAATTTTTTGACTAATGCGTATATAATTGAAATTCTGGATCACTCCGATAATTTCAACATCATTTCCTTCGAGTTGAAATAGCTTACCGATAGCTTCATTTGGCGTTCCCAAATTGAAGTCTTTCACAAACTCTTCATTTACAATAATATATTTCTCACGTTGCCAGTTTTCGTTCGGGAAATTTTTCCCTGCTAATAGCGTTAGATTAAAAATGTCGAGGTAGTGCTGATCTATAAAAAGGTGAGCTACACTCATCGAATCATTCTTGTCAATCGATATTACCTGACCTGAAGCTACCGATACCCCCAGGATGTGTGACGCCATTGACATCTCTTTAACCGATGCGAGCTTTGAAAACTCGTTTCTAAAACGTTCGGGTTTTACATCCTGTAACGTAACATCAACAATTCCTTCACGCTGAAATCCGAAATCAAAATTTACTGAATAATGATACTGTCGGCTAAACAAGATCAAGGTAATGATGAAGCATAATGAAAGTGAAAACTGAAAAATTGTTAAACCTTTTCGGATACGATTTTTAGATGAGTGTTTTCCACCCTGATTTTTCAGCGCCTGAATAGGATTAAGTCCCGCAAAATGCATAGCAGGAAAAAATCCTGCTAGCAATCCCGTAAGAAGACCAAATAAGAGGAATGCCAGGCTTACTTGCCAAGTCAGGCTTAGGTCGAGCATCGAACCGCTTACCATCATGCTTTGAAACTCAGCGCGAATGAAATAGAAGATGACGAATGCTCCCAATAATGCGATGAAAGTGATAACTACTGTTTCGGTTATGAACTGGAAGAAAATCTGATTCTTCAAACCACCCATTGTTTTACGCAGCCCAATTTCTTTCGAGCGTTTCAGAGCGCGGGCGATGGAAATGTTAGCATAGTTAAAGCATGCAGGCAGTAAGATCAAGAGACAAATCACACCAAAAACGATTAAACCCGTCATGTCCCATTGTTGTCCCAACCCGACCCATAAATCTCTACCCGGATTGATGTCACCTAACGCCTGCAAGTGAAAATTAATCTTCGCTTCAGCCCGCTTGCTGGCATCAGCAGAAAGTTTCGCAAGATATTTTTCGAGATTCGGAGTAACAGACTCATCCTTTACACGGATATAAACGTATTGACGGCCATATTCTTTCCAGTCTTTGAAGTCTCCTGAATATGTCTGTTCTGCTGCAGGCAGCGTACTATGAGACACCAGGGCTTCAAATACCATGTGGCCGTTTTTGGGTGGATCTGCCAATACCCCAGCAACCTCAAAGTTCCCCTGACCTTTTGCTTCAAAAGTTCTTCCCAGAACATCAGCAGTATTAAAAACTTTTCGGGCAGCACTTTCCGTAAGCAGAATGCTATTCGGTTTTTGTAGCGCAGTTAACGGATTGCCGCTTATTAATGGATAATTAAATACTTGTAGAAACGAAGGCTCGGTATAATAGCCCTGGAGTGGAATGTTAAAATTACCAGAAACAACCTCAGTGGAAAAGGATGAATTAATTCGAACCGACTTCTCAACCCCAACAAAATCTGAGCTCAACTTGTCAGCGACAGAAAATGGAGCCAAGGCCAATTCAAATTCGCGATCAGCAGTTCGATGCGTAGTAATAACCCGATAAATATTCTCTTTACGAGAATGAAAGTTATCAAACGTGCTCACATAGAAATAGAGTGTAATCAGCAGCAGGCTAACAGACATACCAATGGCCAACCCAACAGCGTTAACAATGGAAAAATATTTATGCTTGTAGAGATTACGCGCAGCTATTTTAAAGTAATTGTTTAGAATAGCCATTGAAAAAGAGGACGATGAAAGGTCGCTAATGTTAACCTGCTGCTTTCTGCGCCTGACCGCATACGAAAACATAAGGGAGAGAACCTGTTTCCAGTACAACCATTTTGTAGCAAATACTGATTTGTCTTTCAGATTCAGGTAAAACAATTCGTCAAGATCACCTAACAAGTCATTCACTTTTGCCTGACCGCAATACCACTCAAACAGTTTGCGGGCAAGCTTTGGAGGTTGAAGCTGCTTCATTTAACAGACAGTTTAACTTTGGAAAGACTCCACAATTCATCGCGCAGGCTCTTGCTTTCAGCAACTGCTTTTTTACCTGCTTGTGTTATTTCATAATAGCGTTTACTTCGGCCACCGCGTTCCTGTGTTGCACCACCCAGCCAGGATTTTAAAAACCCTTTTTCTTCAAGTCTTGTAATGGTTGAATGGAGTGCTCCAATACTAATGCTGCGATTACATCTTAATTCAATGTCTTGTTGAATAGAAACTCCGTAAGCTTCTTCGCCTAACGAGGCGACAGTAAGCAGAACAAGCTCTTCAAATTCTCCGAGGTAAGTTTTCATAGAAAGTAATTCATATGCCAAGTAACGGAGGGTTTGTTTATTTGTTTCTGTTTTTCAGAAGAAATTTTTGAGATTTTTTTGAACTGTACACTTTTGTAAAAACTGCTGTTCATTTTTCAACACTTTTTGAAAATCCGAACAGGCCAATCTGCTATTCTGAATTAATTAAAGCGTTTGTACAATTCTGAATGATTTTTGTCTTCGATGAAGCATAAAACTTTATGCCATGACACGATCTACTACAAAGTCGGGAACAAACACTGTCCTCATCGTCTTGCTGATACTTTTTACGTTTCCAATCTGGATCGGAATTGCGGGCGGATTATTCGGATTGGTAATAGGATTGATGGGTGCTGCGATTGGAATTGTCGCTGGTGTGTTCGGAGCCGTAATTGGTGGATTTGGCGGACTAGTCGGAGGTATCTTCGGAGGTTGGCATGGAGCATTCGGATGCAATGTGTTTATCGCAATCGCACTTGTGTTTGCGATCGTAATGCTTACACGCTCGCGCGAACGTAAACGATAGGTTAGCTTACCGGATGCTTGTTATACAACCCTGAATTTAAAAAATATTGACTGTATACAGGATAGCGTCTTATGAGAAGAAGCACCGGGCGTTTTCCTTTTGAAAAATCTACTTTATAATAAAACTCATACCCTTTCGTAACGCGAACATCTTTACGCAAGATGTACCACTCTTTATCATGCGGATTAAGAACCTTGACCATTACATGATATAATCCGGGATTGCTTTTTATTCGAACAAAAGATTTTGGCTGCGTGGTGCGAAGCTTTCCGTTGATGTAAACTTGTAGAGCAGAGTTTTTATCCGTTTGAATGGAGATGCCTGATATATAGGCAAAAGCAGAATGCACAGAGGCAACTAAAATAAGCATTACGATCCACCGCTTCATACAACTTCGTTTTCATAATAAATACAACCTTCATGCCACAATGCGGCAATTAGCTGATGGTAATAAAACGAAATTGTTAAGCGTAATGTTGTAAATGCCTAATTGAGCTTCATTTCGGCCTTCATGCCTTTTATGAAGTTGTTAAGCGCTTGTTGCCACGTAGTATCAGCGTCCCACTTGGTGCTTAGAAAAACATTTCCGGAATCAATATGCCGAACGTAAAATTTGTAAACTTCTGTATCTGCAGGAATATTTTTTAACTGCATTTCATCAGCCGGATACGTTACGGAGACAAAAGCGCTTTCAGATTGGGTAACCGGATACCCTAAAATATCTTTGGCTACTCCGCTTGGCGCGTGCACAACGCAAAGCACATACAAAAAACCTTTATTGCGCAGATCCTTATCAGCAACGGTGTTATCCGTAATTTGATAGCGAAGCGGATAAGCTTTAAAGATTTCCGTAAGCTGCTTTGTCGAAACACTATCGATAAATTTTGGAACCGCCAGGTTGTCAACCTTAAGATCGTAAGTATACGTTTCGCTGCGTGTTCCTTCAATAATTTTTATCGGCAACTCGGTTTCTGCTGCCTCGTTGATGAGTAAATTCTTCTTTTGATAACCAGAAAGTGCGGTGCGATAGATATCATTCATCAGCTGCGATAATGATGATGAATTCACATTCCATCCAGGTTGACCTGGATTTACAAAGTCAGCTTTACCATTATACAATGTGATGTAACAGGATACTCCAGTAAATTTCTTTTGAATGAAAATCAAACCTGTAATCTCGCGTTTGGTCAGGTATTTATTGTAAGCCTTCTCAGCATCGCCTCCCGCCAGTACGCGATCGGTTTCAAAATAACCTAATGCATCAATGCCCGCCCGGATAAGTCCCTCGTGAATGGTTGTGATTTCTGCTGGAGTAATGTTGGGACTATAAAAAACGATAGAACGCCTGCTCATCACTTCTTCCGGAAAAGCACCGCTTTTCAAACGAGAGATTAGTACTTCCTCCGAAAGAAACTGTCCCTTTACAAAACAAGGCAGCAAACAAAAAACAAGTAAAACGAGTCTCATCATGACTAAATGCAAGCAGTGGCCTGGTATTTTAAGCAAGGTATTAAATGCCTATAAAAAAACCTGAATCGTCAATTTTAATAGGATACGTTTTCAAATCCCGGGAACGGGAAGACAGCTCCTGGCCCGTTTGCAAACTGAAGCAATAACTGTGCAGCGGACAAATAATTTCTCCGAGATAATTAATAGTACCCAGACTTAGCGAAGCACCACTGTGCGTACACGAATCCTGAACTGCGAAGAAGCGCTTATTCGCATTCACCAAACAAATACGTTGACCATTCGCGATAACCAGTTGCGGTTTGTTATTCAGCAAACGCTGTAATGCTTCCTCTTCTCCTGAAAATATTTTCAGCCATTCCATACTTTGGCGAAGATCATCTTTTTTCTCAACTTGATTGCAAACATTTTGATATGCTGAGATTTTCTTTATTCACAGTTTATTTTCTAATAGTAAGCATTTCATTTGCACAAGTGAGTTCTTCGCTGCAAACTAAAATAGATAAGCAGGCAAAGGATATTGAACCGCGCATGATCGAGTGGCGTAGAAACTTTCATCAAAATCCGGAACTCTCAAATCGTGAAATTAAAACAGCCGCAAAAATTGCAGAGCATCTTAAAGCGTTAGGCATTGAAGTGCAAACAGGAGTTGCGCATACGGGAATTGTTGGAATTTTAAAAGGCGGTAAGCCAGGACCTGTTATCGCGCTCCGAGCTGATATGGATGCATTGCCCGTAACCGAACGAAACGATTTGCCTTTTGCATCAAAAGAGAGGGCAACATTTAATGGACAGGAGACAGGAGTAATGCATGCCTGCGGACATGATGCGCATGTTGCTATACTCATGGGTGTTGCAGAAATTCTTTCAAAGAATAAAAATGAGTTGAAAGGAACAGTCAAATTCATTTTTCAACCGGCTGAAGAAGGCGCTCCGGCAGGTGAGAAGGGCGGAGCGGGCTACATGGTTGAACAAGGCGTACTTGAAAATCCAAAAGTGGATGTGATTTTTGGATTACATGTTCGCTCGATTACTAAACTTGGCGTGATTGAATATCGCCCGAAAGGATTTATGGCAGCATCTGATTGGTTTACCATTAAAGTTATTGGGAGGCAAGCTCACGGTTCACGGCCTTGGCTAGGTGTTGATCCGATTGTTGTGTCATCACAGATCATTGCCGGACTTCAAACTATTGTAAGTCGCCAGACGGATATTACACTGGCAGCTGCTGTGATCAGTATTGGCCGGATTAATTCAGGTATTCGCGAGAACATTATCCCGGAAACACTCGAAATGTCGGGGACGATCAGAACGTTTGACCCCGAAATGCAAAAGCTTATTCACGAGAAAATAAAATTAACCGCGATAAATATTGCAGAAAGCTCCGGTGCACGCGCAGAAGTAAAGATTGATAAAAAAATGCCGGTGACGTATAATGACGAAAAGTTAACGCGCCAACTGATAAGTAGTTTGCAACGTGCCGCAGGAGAAAGCAATGTTGTGGAGATCACTCCCGATACAGGCTCAGAAGATTTTGCGTATTACTTAGAAAAAGTGCCGGGGATGTTTTTCTTTGTCGGAGCATGTCCGCCCGATGTTGATCCTGCAAAAGCGTCATCACATCACACACCTGATTTCATAATGGACGAACGTAGCATGTTAGTTGGATTGAAAGCCATGCTTCAGATTACACTTGATTACATGAATGCTCCCAAGAAATAGTTAATCTTCTGTTGGGGCTACAACCTCCTGAATACAGGTAATTTTCACAACTGGCCCAGCCATACAAATGCTCGCACTTCCTGTTTCTTCATAAGAAATTCTTACCCGTTTGCCATTGACGAACTCAAAGCCATAAAGCGGGTCCTCCGTGATTTCTTTAGGAAGAGGCGGGGTTCCGCAAAATAAAAGTTGGCGCACGGGTTCCAGGCGTGATCCATCTTCAAGCTCAAAAACATATCCACAACCATCTAATCCTGTAAGATCTTTAATCGTAGCATAGGTTGAGCAAGTGTTCGTATCATCATCGTTACATTGACTGATTGTAAAAACAATAAATAGAAGCAGAAGTATCCTTTTCATGGTATGTCTTTAGTGATTAGACACAATTCCTGAGAAATACGTTGGAATACTATTCGTACATATCCTTCATCCGCTTTTGCGAATAGATAACGATGCGTGACACAAGGCCGGGAAAGAAACGAATCAGGAAAGCATTGAGCTTACCCATTACCGTAAGAATGGTTCTGAAATTGCGTTTCCGGATTGCTTTCAGAATAGCTTTTGCAACCTCCTCACGGGTTTGTTGTAGGTATGCAGGTCGCTTAGCAACGGGAACGAGCTCACCCTTTGCATTCAATACCCGCTTATCGTCTTCATTTTGTGTAAAGCCAACATGGACAACACCAACATGCACTCCCGTTCCATCCAATTCAATCCGCATGGATTGCGCGAGCGCAGTAAGTGCCATCTTTCCGGCACTATAGGCTGAGCCGGTAGGCATACCGTGAAGTCCGGCTGCGCTGGAAATGAACGTGATGCTTCCTTTGGATTCTTTAATATAAGGTAGAGCTTTCCAGGCGGGGAAGGCTGATCCATTAATGTTGCTGTGAATAATATCTGCAAAAACTTCGGGTTGTAAGCGATCAAAGCGTTCACGCATGCTCACACTGGCGTTGGTGATAAGAATATCAAGCTTCCCATAAGCCTCAATCGTTTTGTTGATGAGGTTATCACAATCTGAAATTTTTGTGATATCGCACGAAACGGCAATCACATCATATCCTTTGGACTTAAATTCAGCATATGCTTTTTCAAGGCGTTCAGAATTTCTCCCATTCAATACAACTTTTGCACCCTGCGCACAAAGTTCCAACGCGGTAGCTTTTCCAATGCCCATTCCGGAGCCCGTAACAATTGCAACCTTATCTTTAAAGTATGACACGTAAATCTATTTTATTCAAACCGTCATGCTGAACGAAGTGAACCATCCCCGATTCAGTGCACGAATATGGGGATTCTTCGCTGACGCTCAGAATGACGTACTATTTATTCAAATAATCATTAGCCTTCAACCAGTCAAACGATTGTTTAATTCCAATTTCAACCGGAGTTTGCGGAAGACCCAATTCTTTTCTGGCTTTAGCCGGACTATAATAATGTTCATCACTTGCAATCCGTGAAAGCGGATAACTTACAGCAGGTGCTTTACCCGTAATTTTTCCCATGAGCGAACCAATGTGCCCGTAAAGTTTTGCAAAGCCTGATGGAATTGCAAGTGTAGGTGACTTCACGCCAATCGTTGAAGAAATCTTTGAGAAAATCTCTTTATAAGAAAGATTTTCATTGCCTAAAATGTAGCACTCACCAACTCTTCCTTGTGTTAATGCATTGGCCATCGCAATCGCAGCATCTTTTGCGCAGAGATAATTTCTTCCACCGTTTGTATAGCCTGGAACTTTGCCTTTATACAATGCAACGATCATCGCGCCTGAACTTGGCGTGGAGTCATATGGACCAAACATAAACGTTGGATTCACAACAACAGCAGGTAGGCCATTTTTTTTAACCTCTTCCAACACAACTTGCATGGCTTTGTACTTCGAGTCCATGTAATCCAAACCGTAGGTCGCAGATTTATAGGGATTTCCTTCAACACCTGGTTGTTCTTTAGATCCAAAACCAAATGAGTTGGCCGTGCCTACATAGATCAAACGTTGAATCTTGTTCTTATAAACTGCCTGAATAATATTCTTTGTACCGTCAATGTTTACTTTATTGATGATCTCCGATCGGATCGGCCAAACCGCGGTGCTTGCTGCACAATGAATAATGGCATCACAGCCTTGAGCTGATTTAATAACCTCATCAACATTCAAAAGATTGCCCGCAAACTTTTCGATCGTTAAGCCTTCGAGTGTTATCTGTTGTCTTCCGGGCTGAACAAAAGCCCTGATCTCATGTCCGCGCGATATGAGCTCACGAACGAGATTACTCCCTAAAAGTCCATCTGCACCGGTAACAAGAATCTTCATGCTATGAATTGAACCGCAAAGATATTGCGTGTGACTTAAAACACAATTATGCTACGTAAAGCACCAGACCTTTCAAATATTCACCTTCCGGATGAAACATCGAAACAGGATGATCAGGTGATTGTGTTAACTGGTAAAGAACTTTAACATCTCTTCCGGCCTGAATGGCTGCGGAAACAACGGTATCATAAAAAAGCTGACGATCTACAACCTGGGAACAGGAGAAGGTAAAAAGTATTCCGCCATTCTTGATAGCCTTTATTGCCTCTGTATTTAATCGTTGATAACCTTTCATTGCCTGATGCCGCGCATCACGATGTTTCGCGAAAGCAGGCGGATCAAGAATGATAAGATCGTACACATCATTTTTATCTTTTAAGAATTCGAACGTATCGACAGCATAGCTTGCATGCGTTTCGGAATTGTATCCGTTTAGCTCAATGTTCTTTCGGGTAAGATCAATTGCCCTTTCGGAAGCATCAACGGAATGCACAAGCTCGGCACCACCTTTTAATGCGTAAACCGAGAAACCTCCACTGTAACAAAATGTGTTCAATACTTTTTTGCCTGACGCAAACTCACCTAATAACTTTCTGTTTTCGCGCTGATCTAAAAAGAAACCAGTCTTCTGACCTTCCTCCCAATCAACAAGAAATTTGTTTCCATGTTCCAGTACAACATGTGGCACTCCAGTCATGCCGAATAGATATCCATCTTGCTGAGCTTCTTTAACTTTTCCCGGTAGTGTGGCTTTGCTCTTATAATAAACAGCAGTCAGATTTTGTTCAAATACTTTTTGAAGAGCCTCCGAAATGATGTTTCGATCATTATGCATTCCGAATGAATGCGCCTGAACAACAGCAACGCCTTCATAGTAATCGATGATCAATCCGGGCAACCCATCGCCTTCACCATGAATTAATCGGAAAGCTGTGGTGTACTTTGAAATGATCCCAGCTTTTTCCCGTAAGGTATAAGCAGCTGAAAATTTTTCAGCGTAAAGCTCAGTCGTAGGAACAGTTTCCAGGAAGCTCAAAACGCGAACTGAAATTGACCCGTTTTGATAATGTCCATGCCCGAGCACTTTTCCAGTGGCACTGACTACCGTTACCCAATCACCATCTAGCACTGTGCCTTCAAGTTTCGCAATGGCGCCTGAAAAAATCCACGGATGGAACCGCTGGATTGAGAAATCCTTGCCTTTTTTGAGAATAACCCGGCCTTTTATCATGCCGCGAAGTACGAAAAAACAAGAGCGGTTTTCAAACTATTTGACCGGCTAAACGCGCCTTTGACTATTGAACCAAACACCCTGACAATTCGTATTAATTATACCGTTAAAAAACGCAGGCTTGGAGAATAAGAAAGTCATGATCAGCGCGTTAAAACTGACAAAATTTCATTTCGGGTACTTCTGCCCGTTTTTTGCATACGCATTACCATTTTAAAACTGAGAATAAAATTATGAAAAGATTTGCAACGTTTTTTATGGCCGCCATCCTGGGCAGCCTTTGCACAATCGGTGCAGTTGAATATTTTAAAAAGGATGAGGTAGCCTTGTCGTACATGACAAGCGCACCTGTTCAGCAAGTGTCTTACACGCACGATGAAACCGGGCGCGAAGTTCCACTCGATTTTACAGCAATTGCCGAGAAGGCAACTCCGGCTGTGGTGTTTATTAAAAACACACAACAGAATAGAAGAAGCTCACAGGACCAACAGATCCCGGAAGAGCTGCGCCAGTTTTTTGGTCAGCGTGGTCCATCGGGTCCGAGCGTTAGCTCAGGCTCGGGTGTGATCATCAGCGAAGGCGGATACATTGTGACCAACAATCACGTGGTGGCAGATGCTGACGCGGTTGAAGTAACATTAAATGACAACCGTACTTTTCAGGCAGAAGTTATCGGTACGGATCCGGACACTGATCTTGCACTGATTAAGATCAACACGACCGGATTAAAATATATGTCATTCGTTAACTCAGATCATTCCCGTGTTGGCGAGTGGGTTGTTGCCGTAGGTAATCCGTTCAACTTAACTTCGACTGTAACGGCAGGTATCATTAGCGCGAAGAGCCGAAACATTAACATTATTAATAGGAGCACAGAAGAAGGTAACGTAGCAATTGAATCATTCATTCAAACTGATGCTGCAATCAACCCTGGTAATAGCGGAGGCGCATTGGTTGATATGAGCGGAGGATTACTCGGCATCAATACAGCCATTGCAAGCAACACGGGTTCTTATAATGGATATGGATTTGCAGTTCCGGCAAACATTGTAAGCAAAGTTGTTGAAGACCTGATCAAGTTTGGCACTGTGCAGCGCGGCTGGCTAGGCGTTTCTATTGGGAGCGTAAACAGCGAGCTTGTAAAAAAATTCTCACTCGAAGTAAATGAAGGCGCTTATGTGTCGGGCTTTGCAGGAAAAAGTGCAGCGAAAGATGCCGGTATAAAAGAAGGCGATGTGGTTGTAAAAATTAACGAAACTCCAATTCGTTCAAGCTCCGCATTGATTGAAACTGTAGGCAGCCATCGCCCGGGAGATAAGCTTAACATCACAGTTAACCGGGCCGGAAAGGAAATTACCTATCCGGTTGTGTTAAAAAATCGCGAAGGAAATGAAGATGCTGTTAAGGCCGAAGATAAATCCGGCTATGCTTCACTTGGAGCAGAGCTTCAGGATGTGGATGCCAAAGAATTGAAAACCCTTGACCTTACAAATGGCGTTAAAATTACGGGTCTGAATAACGGTAAACTCTCTCGGTATACCGATGTTCGGGAAGGATTTATTGTTACCAAAATCAACGATAAGCCCGTGAAATCCGTTAAAGAGTTCAACGAGATCATGAAGGCTAAAAAAGCCGGAGATTTAGTTATATTAACAGGCACATATGCTGACCTCCCCCGGGAGTTCAACTATGCGTTCAGAATGTAAACGTTTTAAAAGTAGTATGAGAAGACTCTTTAGAAAAGGTGAGCGGGTACGCAACAAGATCGATGGAAAAGTAATGGAAGTGTTGCGGTACTTGAAGAACAACATTGTAGAAGTGAAGCTGTTTGATCTTGAATCAAAAGAAGTCCGGACAAACACCGTAAAAGAAGATAAGCTGTCGAAAGCAGCGTAATTGACACGTCATCCTGAGCGTGAGCGAAGGATCCCCAATTAGTAGTACTGAATAAGGGGATGTTTCGCTTTCGCTCAACATGACGGTTAACCTTCCCGAACAAATCTGCTAACTTTGCAGTTAGTGAGTTAAAGTATTTTGTTATCAAAAAGTTCGAGATCCCTGCGTATTACCGGTCATCGATTACCGGCAAGATTAAAGAATCGCGAAGAGTTAAAGACTTACGCAAGCAGGATTTTTCCCCAACGCATCTTGACTTCGGTCCCGTTCAATTTTATTTAGCACGACACTTTGGTTTTTGTTATGGTGTTGAGAACGCCATTGAGATCAGCTATAAAGCAATCGAAGAAAATCCGGATAAGAAAGTTTATCTGCTGAGTCAGATGATCCACAACCAGGAAGTGAACAATGATCTTCAGGGCCGTGGAATAAAATTCATTATGGATACAGACGGAACACAATTAATTCCGTGGGATGAAATTCATTCGGAAGATGTTGTGATTATTCCAGCCTTTGGGACCACACTGGAAATTGAAAATCTAATGCTAGATAAAGGCGTAGAAGTTCATAAGTACAATACAACCTGTCCGTTTGTTGAGAAAGTCTGGAATCGTTCTGAGAAATTAGGCAAGGAAGATTACACGATCATCATTCATGGCAAACCAAAGCATGAAGAAACGCGCGCAACATTTTCGCATAGTGCAATCAATGGAGCATCTGTGATTGTGCGCGACATGGAAGAAGCGCAACGCCTTGCACTTTACATTTCAGGAAATAAATCAAAAGAAGAATTTTATACAGAGTTTGTCGGAAGATTTTCGGAAGGGTTAGATCCTGAAAAAGATTTGCAACGCGTGGGCGTGGTTAATCAAACCACAATGCTGGCAACGGAAACTCAGGCGATAGCAGATTACTTTAAACAAACGATGCTTACCAAGTACGGAGTTGAAAATCTGAAACAACACTTTGCAGATACGCGCGACACTTTATGCTACGCGACTAATGACAACCAGGATGCAACGTATCAGCTGTTAGAAACTGATGCAGATTTGGCGATTGTAGTAGGAGGATATAACAGCTCAAACACATCCCACATTGTTGAATTGTGTGAGCGCAAATTCCCGACATACTTTATTAATTCTGATACTGAGGTCAAATCAAATCAAGAGATCCATCACTTTGATTATCCTAAAAAAGAAAAGCGTGTTACGCTGGATTATTTACCGGAAAAAAATCCGGTGAAGATTATCCTGACCAGCGGGGCATCATGCCCCGATACGCTGGTGGATAGAGTGATGCTTAAAATTCTTGGTTTTTACGAAGGTGCAAAACCGGTAGAAAGCCTGATGGAAGCGTTCGGAAAGCCTTAAGCCTTCTTTTTCTTCTTTTCTAGTTCTACTTTTTTCCCGTTGCGGTGTTCGCCCAGGAAAATAACGTCTTTTGTATTTTGATAGAGACGTCCTGCGAGCTGCATTGCTTCTTCCGTATCGCGAATTAAAACTGTACCTGTTTTTGCGCCTTTATTGCGTACTTCAAGATACCAGCCGTCTTTTTTCTTTAACGGTAAGGTTGGTGGTCTTCCCATGATGCTTTTTTTACAGTGATAACCAGAAAATCTGGTTTTTTGTTCGATTTCGCGCGCAAGATGCAAAAATAATCCCGTTCTTCCTTGCCGCACAATATCAACGAACCGAATCATACTTTAGGATTTACATGACCGGAAAAAATTCTGAAACCCTTTATTTCATTGCGATCATTCCACCCGAACCGATTTATGGAGAAGCTTTAGCGCTTAAGCATCATTTTAAAGATCAGTATAACAGTAAAGCTGCGCTTAATTCTCCGCCTCATATTACACTCCACATGCCCTTTGCATGGAAAGAAAGTAAAGAGGTTGATTTAATTAACAGTCTTGAAACATTTGCCGCCCAACAAAGTGCATTTAAGATACAGCTTAACAACTTTGCAGCCTTTGAACCTCGTGTGATCTTTATAGATGTAATTAAGGATGACAAATTAGAAGCGTTACAGAAACAACTCAAGCGTTTCTGTAAAACAGCATTGAATATATTTAATGCCGACTATAAAGACTTGGCCTATCATCCACATATTACACTTGCATTTCGCGACCTGAAGAAACCAGAGTTTTATAAAGCCTGGGAAGAATTTAAACAGAAAAAATTTGAGGCAAGTTTTTTTGAGGCAAGTTTTTCCGTGGAGGTAATCACTTTACTAAAGCATGATGGAAATGAATGGCAAGTTTTTAAACAGCTTGCGCTGAAAAACTAAAAATTAGTTCTCGCAGAACGATCCCTTCGCGATGTAAAGCTTTTTCATTTCAAATTTTAAAGATCCTGATTTAATAGCCGGATCAGCTTCTATAATCTCTTTTGTAACATCAGCTTTCAGAACAAGAATTCCACTTCCCGCATTATCAAACGTTCCTTCCGAAATTACAATCCCATCCTTTGAAAGCTTTTGAAGAAACTCGTTATGCGACTTGAGAATATCAGGATTCACGTTAGACTCTGGGGTAAACCGAACAAATTGATAAAAGACCATTTCATATTTTTCGCCTACAGCACATACTGAACCATTGTGTATCGTATAGGGTAGTACTTCCAGGTTCCAGCGTTTCGCTTGAACACCCGGATCGGTAGAAAGCCATTGGCTTGCTTCATCAATTTTAGTTGTGTTCAAAACAAATATTCCGCCTCCACCTTCGAAAGGCCCCGCAGCGAGAAGCTTACCTTCTTTAGCTAATCGGCCAATGTTGTTCATATGACCTTGCATAATGCTGTCGGATTTTTCTTTCGACAACACTTCTTTATCCGGTTTGTTGTTTAAGAAAACAAAACTGAATGATTTATTCTGTGCAAAAGCATTGACACAGATTACTATAAGAGTTAAGCTTAGAATATGTTTCATAACGACTTTATTAAAACTTTAGTCAGCTTGTTCAGATCTTCTTCGCGGTTATAAACATTCGATGAAATCCGGATTACCTGACCGCGAACGGAAACATAAATTTTATGTTTCAGCAAAGCGGCTTTAACTTTTTCCAGATCAGAACCTTTTGGTAGCCGAACTCCAAACATATGTGCGCCCCGCCAGGCTTCATCTTCAATGATAAAACCTTTTTCCTTAAGTTTTATCACACAGCTTGCGGTAATTGCTGCACAATATTCTTGGATTCGTTCCGGCCTCCACTTGTTAAGCTGTTTGAGGGATTTGATCAGCATAGCCACGTGAGTAAAATTACTATGCTCACCTACTTCATATCGCAACGCTGCTGATTTGTACTTCGGCTTATAGCTCACGTCCGAAAAGTTCTCACTGCCCAGCCGGTTCATCCAACTTTCTTCAATGGCTTTTCCTGTATCAAAATATTCTCCGTAATAGCCAAGTCCTATAGAATACGGACCCAGCAACCATTTGTAAGCAGCACAGATTACTGCATCAGGATTAATTTTTTCTAGGTCAAATGGCAATGCACCGATGGATTGTGTTCCGTCAATTATTAAAAGCGCACCAACATCTTTTGTTCGCTTGCGTATGGCTTCTAAATCAAACAATGTTCCATCTATCCAATGCACATTCGGAACGGCAACGAGTTTTGTGTTCTTATCAATCGCATCGAGAATGCGTTCGTTCCATTTTTTCCCACGATCAATAAATTCATCCGGGGGGAGAATGCTTTTTAAGGATGCACCGGCTTCATCAGCAACACTTTTCCACGAATAGTAATTGCTGGGGAATTGTTCAGCGGTAACAACAATGTGCTGATCCTTTTTAAGATTCAGATTGCGTGCAACGTTGGCCATTCCGTAGGAGACCGAAGGAATAATAGCAATGCGTTGTGGTTCTTTTGCGTTGATGAGCTTCGAATATTCTTCCCGCAAAATTTCTGATTCATTGAAGAAATCGATCGGAGCAATGTCAACCGGGTTGCGCTTTCTGCGCAGTGCTTGTATGCCTGCTTTCTCGACATCTTTCATTAAAGGCGACATGTACGCACAATTGAGGTACGTGACTTGTGGAGGAAGCGTAAATTGAGATCGTTTAGAAGTTAACATAGATTAAAAGCTTTCACGTAGTACGTCAAATATCAAACTTATAATAATCATGATCGGTAGTGCCAGCCAACCCGTGAATACAAACTCTAATCCATTTTGCCCGTCCGTTACATTACAGAGTGTGTATCCATCCGTAAAAAAACTTGCAAGCGAACATTGAAGCGAGCTGTAGGTGATCAAATTGAAAATGATTACCTGTTTTTGTTTAACCTCTTGACCCGACTGAATTATTCGTTTGAAAGAAATATAAAACAGGCAAGGTGTAAGCAGAGCGGAAACAAAAGTAAGACTCCAGATAAACTCCCAGGAAGCCGAACATTCCAACCCTAAAGAAGTAAACAACATTTGCAAGCCAAAAAGGGCAAAAGCCGTAAACCCAGGAATAAAAATCCCTGCAATGCAAAACTTTAATGTTTGAGTAGTAAAAAAGTACTTGCCCTGATTAGCCATGTACTGTCGCCATTTGCCTTATTTATTTTTCCAATCGAATGTATTGATCAAATGCAAGATATCCTTCTTCATGTATTCAATTGCAGGCTGAAGCGAATCGTTTTGAACTTTGGTGTTGAAATACAAAGCTCCGCGCAGAAAGTTTTTGGTTGAATCAGTAATTGTAAACTGCATCTGGCTGGGGACCTCGCCTTGCAGTTCGACTACAACAGCTGTGTGGCCTTGCGGATTTTTCGTCAGTATCTCATCAATTGCATAAGCTTTGATCTGATGCTTGGCCGTGAGCACATACGCATCATTTAAAAATTCTTTCAGCAATTCATCATTGTTCATGATCCGTTTATAGGTAACATGAATGTTTGCCTTTAACTGAGGATAATAAATTTCAATCCAGAATTTTTCATGAATCCAGGAAGTGTCTGCGAGAAGCTTTGCGTGTTTGGAGTATTCAAACGTATAAGGCAATGTATCGGGTAAAGCATGATAAACCGGTTCAGGAAGAACAAGCTTATTGTAGCCTAACGGTTTTGGAAGGTATTCGCGTTCGCAGCTGAACAATGCAGCTGCGAAAAGAACGATCACTCCAAAGCTTTTGATAATTTTCATCTTACTTAGAACGGAAGATCATCCGTGCCAGATGAATCGGCTGAATAACTTTCCTGACCTTTTGCTGTTCCAGAATATCCGCCTTCAGAAGAGGATGCTGATCCACTTCCGCCACTGCGTTGTGTTGAAAGCATCGTCATGTTATCCGCAATCACTTCGGTGGTGTAACGTGTAACACCTTCTTTCTCCCATGACCGCGTTCTCATCTTACCTTCGATGTATACCATGTCACCTTTGTGAAGATATTTTTGTGAGATCTCAGCGAGTCCACGCCAGAGCACGATGTTATGCCAATCTGTGATTTCTTTTTTCTCGCCCGTGACTCTGTCTTTGTATGTTTCAGAAGTTGCCATTGTAAAGTTGGCAACCGATGCACCGTTTTCTAAATTTCTTACTTCCGGGTCTTTGCCTAAACGGCCTACCAGGATTACTTTATTTACTCCAGCCATAATTATTTGTTATTTATCAACGTCAAAGGTATTTCAAACTAATGTCATCTTGTGACATATTTATCAATCAAAAATACTCTATAAAAGCTCGTAATCCGACAGGAATTTGCTGATCAAAACTGGCTTGGGAAGCTCGGCAACCTTCTTGAGTGAATAAAATTTCAGGCCGCTGCTGTTCAGCTCAAAATTATCAGGAAGGTTCACCCGTATAAATCTTGAGTTAATCAGCTGATGACTTAAAATGTGTTTGTACATCGCGCTTATCTCTGACAACTTTCCTTTTCTGAATTTCTTTAACAAATCATTTTCCAAGAACAGTTTTTCAGGATCAACCGGACGTTTCGTTTCCACCAGTAAAAAATCATACAACCCATGCCAGATATCTTTCTCTTCACGCTTTTTCATGAGAAATGATTTTCCTTTTTGAAGGGCGAAGTAATAGAAATAGCGCTTCCGGGCTTTTTTCATTTGAAGCTTTACCGGCAAAACATGCTGCAATGAATTTTTAAACGCAAAACAATCCGCTTGAAACGTGCAGATCTCACAAGAAGGATTTCTGGGCGTGCAAAATCTTGCACCAAACTCCATCATCGCCTGGTTGTGAATGTCCGGATTTTCTTTTGAGACTAATTCATTCGCCAGCTTCGTGAAAATTCGTTTGCCTTCGGGAGTATTTATTGGAGTATCAATTCCAAAAATCCGTGCAAGCACCCGAAAAACATTTCCATCAACAACAGCAACGGACTGTTTGAATGATATAGATGCAATGGCCGCAGCGGTATAGTCACCAATGCCGGGCAAAGTCTTCAGCTCATCAAAAGTTTTTGGAAATTTTCCATTGTAACGTGCTACAACTTCCTTCGCACACTTATGCAGATTACGTGCTCGCGTATAGTAGCCTAAACCTTGCCATAAGCGCAACACTTTTTGCTCCAGAGCAGCAGCGAGATCGAAGACTGTAGGGAAGCTTTCAACAAACTTTAAATAGTACGGTAAGCCCTGATTTACACGGGTTTGCTGAAGGATAATTTCGGAGAGCCAGATGCGATATGGGTCTTTTGTCTCGCGCCAGGGGAGGTCGCGCTTGTTTTTTTCGTACCACCGAATGACCTTTTTTGAGAAATATCGACTATCCATCCCCCTGAGTATCAGATTTTTTCAATATTCATTTTTAATATTCGCCTCACAAATTAAATTTGCCCTCCCTTAAAAAACGAACACCTAAAAATATACATCGTGACCAAAGCAGACGTAATCAACGAAATTTCTGAAAAGACAGGAGTAGACAAAGCAGATGTGACCGCTTCAGTGGAGGCTTTCTTCAGTGTGATCAAGCAGAACATGGCGGCCGGAGAAAACATCTACATTCGCGGATTCGGAAGCTTCATCAATAAGAAAAGAAAGAAGAAAATTGCCCGCAATATTTCTCGTAATACAGCCCTCGTAATTGACGAACACTTCGTACCAAGCTTTAAGCCTGCCAAGATTTTTGTTAACAAGATCAAGAACAGCGATAAAGTAAAAGAGGTTGCTGAAAAAGCATAGACTCCGGTTTCTAAACCGAACACATGCTTAAAAATCGTATCATTCTTGTCGTAGTTAGTGCAGTGGTGATCGTTGCATTGTTTCTCTTGCCGAAAGTGGTGGTCAACAATGACGATCAGCTCGCCTCAACATCTTCTGACACTACCCAACAGACTGCAGACCCGCATGCCTCCGCTCCGGAAGGGTTAGTGAAGCACATTGCTCACATGCGCGGTGAGTACAAAGCATCCTCCGAAAAGCAAAAAAAGGCTATCTTTGCGGATTCTTTGGCCACTTTATATGCAAAAGCAGGCCGGTTTGACAGTGCCGGGGTTTTTGCCGAAGAGGCCGCATCGTTCTTTAATACTGAGGAAAGCTGGTTTAGAGCTGGTGACAGCTACTACCAGGCGTATACATTCGCGCTAAATGCCAATAAACAAGGCAATTTGGGCGAAAAAGCGCGGGAACAGTTTCAGAAGGTTTTGGAGATGAATCCGAAAAACCTGGAAGCGAAGACTAAAATGGGTATGACCTACCTTTCAAGTGCTCCCATGCAAGGTGTAGGGATACTGAAAGAGGTTCTCGAAGCTGATCCGAAAAATGAATTGGCGCTGTTCAATATGGGCATGCTGTCAATCCAGTCGGGGCAGGATGAAAAAGCAATTAACTGGCTTGGTCAACTGGTTGAAGTTAATCCTAAGCATACGCAGGGAACATTGTTGTTGGGGATCGCTTACATGAACACTGACCAGAAGAAGAAGGCGAAAGAGCAATTTGAAAAAGTAAAAGATATGGACAAGGATCCGGCAGTACAGGCAACTGTCGATTCTTATCTGAAGGATTTAAAATAATTAATAACACAGCCCGGCAGTGCCTGAACTGCCGAAGCGACAAAACAAATTTTTATGCCAAGCGGAAAAAAAAGAAAGAAAAGCAAAATGGCCACTCACAAGCGCAAGAAGCGTTTGAGAAAGAACAGACATAAGAAGAAGTAATCAAACGTCAATAGCGCGGCTAATCGGTTGCGCTTTTCATTGACGTCAGCTATACACACATTTTTTACATAAACATTTATCGTTTTGAGCAACGAACTAATAATTAGTAGCACTCAAGACGGATGTCGTATAGCCCTGCTTCGAGATAAACACCTTGTAGAATTTCACCAGGAAGAGGAAGGAAGCAAATTCCAGGTCGGAGACATTTATTTAGGCACTGTTAAAAAAGTAGTGCCGGGTCTCAATGCCGCATTTATTGATGTAGGCTACGACAAAGATGCATTTTTGCATTACCTCGACTTAGGACCACAGTTCAGCTCGTTGAGCAAATTCACGAAGCTGACACGTGGTAAAAAGATTTTCGGCAAGCTGGAAAAATTTACCCTTGAACCGGATATTGACAAGCATGGCAAAATTGGCCAACAGCTTGCCAAAGGCCAAGTGCTTCCGGTACAAATTGTAAAAGAACCCATCTCCACAAAAGGGCCGCGATTATCCTGCGAGTTATCATTAGCCGGGCGTTACCTGGTGTTGGTACCATTTTCGAAAGCCGTTAACGTTTCGAAAAAAATTACCAGCAACGAAGAGCGTAAACGCCTGCTGCGCCTGATCCAATCTATCAAACCCGAAAACTTCGGGGTGATTGTACGCACGGTTGCTGAAGGAGCCGAAGTGGCCGACCTTGACCGTGATTTAAGAAACCTGGTTCAAACATTTGAAGATGGTATTGCCGCGCTTCCCGATGCAACACCGAATGACAAGCTCATCGGTGAGCTGAACAAGACATCGTCATTGCTTCGTGATCTATTGAATGAATCATTTGATAACATTCACGTAGATGACAAGAAAATGTATGATGAAGCACGTGCCTACATCCGAAACATTTCTCCTGAACAGGAAAAGATCGTTAAGTTTTATTCTGGTCGCGCCAAGATTTTTGAACACTATGGTGTTGAGAAACAAATCAAAGCTGCGTTCGGACAAACCGTAAGCTTAAAAGGTGGCGGGTATTTAATTATCGAGCACACGGAAGCACTTCACGTAGTAGACGTAAACAGCGGAAACAAATCAAACCGCGAAGAGAACCAGGAAACAACTGCGCTCTCCGTAAACATTGAAGCTGCGAAAGAAATTGCGCGTCAATTACGTTTACGTGATATGGGCGGTATTATTGTTGTTGACTTCATCGACATGAGAAGTCAGGACAATAAAAAGCTGATCTATAAGATCGTGCGCGAGGAGATGGATAGCGACAAGGCAAAGTCAACTGTCCTTCCGCTTTCCAAGTTTGGGTTGATGCAAATTACCCGCGAGCGTGTTCGCCCTCAGGTAAACATCATTACCAAAGAAACTTGTCCAACATGTAACGGTACAGGTAAGATCACTGCATCCATTCTTGTTTCTGATCTGATCGAAAAAACTCTTGATCATTTGTTAGTGAAACAAAATGAAAAAGATTTGGTGCTAGCCTTACATCCTTATCTACAGGCATTCTTTACGAAAGGCTTTATTTCAACCCGTGTGAAATGGTTTATGAAATATAAGCGCTGGGTGAATATGGAAACCGATACATCGTTAGGTGTAACCGAATTTAAATTTCTGAACAAAGAAGGTGAAGAAATTCAATTGACTGCGTAGAAGAAATTGATTTGATAACAAAAAAGTCCTGTGATGAGCAGGACTTTTTTTATTGCCGTCATGCTGAGGCAGAGCCGAAGTATCCCCTGATTTAGTGCACGCATAAGGGGATACTTCGCTCACGCTCAGTAGGACGTTTGTTTAATAAAGATTATTGCTTCGTTAAATCCGGCCGGTCAGGTGGAGGAACAATAAACGGTGAAGCTGCTTGATGAATCTTGATCGCTTTGCGCGAAAGAATAATTGCAACGATCAATGAAATCGCAGCACCAACCCAAATTCCTGGAACAAACGTGATGAACAAGAAGTAATCATACAACCCATGAAACACCGTTGCTGAAATTAATGCTAGAAGCGTGAAGTATAGGTTCTTCTCTTTCGAGAATTTCGCCCGACCTAAATAGTATCCCATGATAATGGCAAAGCAAGCGTGAGCCGGGACAGCGGTGAACATCCGCATAATACCGGTGGCCATTCCGTATTGATATACATATAAAATGTTTTCCAGCGTAGCGAAGCCCATTCCTACCATAGCTGCATACACAATACCATCAAACGGTTCGTTGAAATTTTTATTCCGGAATAAAATGAAACGGATGAAAATAAACTTGCTGAACTCTTCTACTAATGCAACCTTGAAGAAAGCATCGGCAAACAACTCAGCTGCATCCTGATTGTTAAGCACAATCATTTCCAGCGGCCAGCTGATCAGAAAGGTTACGAATACACTAAGTACACCGTAAAAAAAGCTCATGAGCAACAAGCCAAGCGGCTCGCGTTCGTGCTTATCTTTTAAATAGATATAAAGTGCAATGGCTGCCCCGGGCGCTAATGCTAAAGCAAGTAAAAGCATTGAATTTATTCTGAGGCAGCAAGATAATATTATTCAATAACTTCTTCGATCTCGTCCATTTTAGCTTTTGTGTACTTGCCAGAAGTTGCATAAACGATCTTGCCATCTTTATCCAGCACGAAGAAATAGGGGATATCTTTTTTCTCGAAATCGAGCGCTTCTTTATATGTTTTCAGCTCGCCTTTGTAAAAGAGGATGTAAGGCAACAGGTTCGGATCAACATTTTTGATCGCTTTTTTCTTGGCAGTCCCGGTAGCAGCGGCATTGATGCCGGTAAACATCGGCACGAAATAGACATTTACATCATAGGCGAATCCTTCAAACAGTCCCCCTTTTTGTTTCTGCACAAATTTTTCAAAGATGGGCTGGAACCACGTGTTAAGCTCATCCTCAGACTTTTTCGAATAGGCTAACCCAAGTAAAGTATATTTACCTACTACGCTTTGCGGTAATTCAACTTTTTTATCGTCAACCGTTTCGGCAGTCATATTCGGGAATATCTTTCCAACAACCTGCGCAGTTACAACGAATGCAGAGCTCAAAAAAAGTAAGCTGAATACGAGTGCCTTTTTCATATTTTTTGATGTTATGGTGAGGGATTTAATAACCATGTTTGCTCTAATAACGTAAACAAATTTGTTTCCATATTTGAGATGACGGTAAAAGACCATTACGACCGGTATTTAGGCAATTTCTATTCTTGGACGGTTGGGGACTTCACCGAAAAGCAACTTTTGCAAGAAAAATTCTTCTTGGAAAACGGAATTGCACCTCAACAATCTGGTGTTTCGTTTGATCTGGGTTGCGGCCATGGAATTAATTCTATTGCGTTAGCGAATCTTGGATTCTCTGTTCGAGCTATTGATTTCAATCATCAGCTTTTAGAAGAGTTAATACAACGAATTGAACATCGTAAGATTGAAGCTGTGGATGCGCATCTTCTGGAATATTTATATGCAGTTCGCTTAAAGCCAGAACTGATCGTTTGCATGGGCGATACATTAACACATCTTTCCGGTCCCGATCAGGTGGAAGAACTAATTGCACTGAGTGCTCAGAAACTTGAGCGCGGAGGTAAGCTTATAATTTCCTACCGTGAGTTGACGGATGAGTTAACAAATGAGAAACGGTTTATTCCGGTGAACAGTGATGAGAACAGAATTCATACGTGTTACCTGGAGTATCTTCCTGGATATGTAAAAGTGTTTGATATATTGCTTGAGCGTGAAGGCGATAAGTGGAAGCAGACTGTAAGCTGGTATCCAAAGCTACGGATCGCGGTATCGCGCATTATTTCATTGTTTGAAAAAAACGGTCTATACCTTCTTAAAAAGGAAGTCATCTTTGGAATGACACATTTAATTGCGTCTAAATAATTTCCCCCAAGATCAGTTACTAAATAAAAAATCCCGAGGTCATCGGGATTTTTGTATGAGATTAAATTAGTTGATTATTCTGCCCACTTAATTGTACAGCCAATTGCTTTAGTCTTGGTTGTAGCAACGGCTTTATTACCAAGAATGGCTTCTGCAGCATCTTCAACATAACGTTTTGTTACTGCGCTAGCATCTCGGGCATTGTCATCAATTGCTCCGATATAAGAAACTTTAAAAGCAGCGCCCTCTTTCTTTAACACAAAAGCATGGGGTGTATTCGTTGCGCCAAAGTTTTTAGCAACGGCTTGTGTTTCATCAAATAAATAAGGGAAATCATATCCGTGGCTGGCAGCATGCTTTACCATTTCATCGTACGAATCTCCGGGAGAAACCTGCGGATCATTTGACTGAACAAGCACTACGGGAAATCCTTTTGAAGCGTACTTTTTATTCAACGCAAGAATGCGATCGTTATACGCTTTAGAATATGGACAGGTATTGCAATCAAAAATGACAATAACACCTTTCACATCTTTGTAGTCACTCAACGCTACCATTTTTCCATTTGTATTCTTCAACTTGAAATCGGCAACGGCATCGCCTACTTCATAACCCAGGCGTACAGGGCTTGCGGCAACCAGCATGAACATACAGACTGCAATGAATAAGATTGATCGGATCATATTATTTAGTTTAAAGTTCAAAGTTTTAAAGTTCAAAGTTTCAGGTTCGAGTTAACGTTGAACAAAGAACCTTGAACCTGGAATTATTGTACCTCTGCTATTAGTTTTTCAAGTTCACCTTCGTGAAGCTCCCGTTCAACAAATTTTCTTTGACCGGTCTTACTGTTTACGATTATGGTAGCGGGTAATGCTCCCGACCATGACTTATCGATCAGCTCTATATAGGAATTAGGATTTTTCTCATCCAGAATGAGCACCTGAGATTGAAGCTTTTTCCGGGTAACGAACTTATGAACTTTGGCCGGGTCCGGGTCCAAATCAAGATCCATACTCACCAGCGTAACTTTTACATCCGTGCGCTCCTGACCTAGTTTTTCAAAGAACGGCATCTCTTTAACGCAAGGTGCGCACCAGGTAGCCCAGAAATTAATCACCTTAATGTTATCGCCTTTTGAAGTAATGAGTTCCTGCAACTCAGGCAATTTTACCATTTTAGGCTGCTCCTGCGCAGTAGCAGTCAGAACACTTGCAAGAAAAATGACAGTTAAGAGATTTTTCATATTCTAAGTAAACAGATGATAGCAAATGTAGTTCCGAAATTTCTATGAACGGATTGTAAGGTTTAAGGAGTATGTAGCGAAAAGGGCTAAAATTCAGGCACTTACAAATCGCCAAAAAACAGTCGAAAAAGAATCCCACAAAATTAACCACTTATCCACATTACCAGAATATTTAGGCTTAACAATCTGTAAATCAGATAAATAGACCTCATAAAATCAATCGTTTCTTTGTGGACAACTTATCAGACGTAAAATATCGAGCTAAAGAAGGGGTCATTTTACAATTGGCAGATATTCAGATTCATAGCGTATTATCTGATTGCCTTTTTCTATTTTTTGCCCATGAATGATGCAGTAAACAGGATAAAAAATCTCTTCCACATCGATGTGCCTGTAATTCAGGCTGGTATGGTTTGGTGCAGTGGTTGGCGACTGGCTTCGGCTGTGAGCAATGCCGGAGGATTGGGATTAATCGGTGCCGGATCGATGTACCCGGAAACTTTTCGTGATCATATTAAAAAGTGTAAGAGGGCAACTGAAAAACCCTTTGGTGTCAATGTACCATTGCTCTACCCGGAGATGAGCGTAATCATGGACATCATATTAGAGGAGGGTGTTAAAATAGTTTTTACCTCTGCCGGAAATCCTTCCTTATGGACAGGCAAATTGAAAGACAAGGGAGTAACAGTAGTTCATGTTGTGTCGAGCGTAAAGTTTGCCAAAAAATCAGAGCAGGCAGGTGTTAATGCTGTAGTTGCCGAAGGATTCGAAGCAGGTGGCCACAATGGTCGTGAAGAAACCACAACGCTTGTTTTAATTCCCATGGTTCGGGATGCAATTTCAATTCCGTTGATTGCTGCAGGTGGAATTGCGAGTGGCCAGGCGATATTAGCAGCAGAAGCCCTGGGTGCAGAAGGAGTTCAGATTGGTAGCGCTTTTGCAGCGAGCGTTGAATCTTCCGCGCACGAAAACTTCAAACAACGAATAATTAATTCTTCGGAAGGAGATACGCAGCTAACGATGAAGCAGCTTACTCCTGTGAGATTGATTAAGAACAAATTTTTCCATGAAGTAATCGCTGCCGAACAACGTGGCGTAAGCAATGAAGAGATGTTGATGCTCTTGGGACGTGCACGCGCAAAACGTGGAATGTTTGAGGGTGACTTAGATGAAGGAGAATTGGAGATCGGACAAGTCTCCGCTTCCATCAAAAACATTAAGCCTGCTGCTGAAATTCTGAACAATCTTTGGGAAGATTATTTGAAGGCAAAAACAAAACTTTGTAAAGTATAAAATCGCTCAGTCGGAGAATTAGGAACTAAGCCTTAACAACCGAGACCTCAGACAGAATAACCGAATTATTGATCTGTTTTTTAACAGGAACAGGTTTAGTGAAAACTGAATTATACCAAGCGGCATAATCCATGTACTGAATGCAATTGCTTATTATTTTTCCGTTAACCAGGATTTTGATACGCTCAAGCTTGGTGTTGTTCTGAAGCAACATTTGCTGATCTGTCGGCAGTTCGTGAAAACTGACAAATTCAATTCCTTTATAAATGGTAGCTTGAACTTTCATTAGTATTAATGGTCTAAAGGAAAAAATAGTAACCTTTGGTGCCCGTTTAGACCTGCAAGTTTACGAAGGGTTTATTAATTGATTGTTAAAAATGTAAGTTTTTTTAAAACGGTCTGAGTTTTTTGATCTGATGTCCGGATTTTTTGATACTCCTGTTGAATTTTTAAAGGGCGTTGGGCCTCAACGGTCAACACTGCTTAATAAAGAACTAAAAATATTTACGTTCGGAGACCTCATTCAATACTATCCATTCCGCTACGAGGATCGAACCAAATTTTACAGCATACGCGAGATCAGCGATGAGATGCCGTATGTGCAGATAAAAGGCGCAATAACTAAAAAGGAATTTATTGGCATCGGGACAAAGCGAAGACTGGTCGCAACATTCAAAGACAATACTGGAGAAATAGAACTGGTCTGGTTCCAGGGAATAAAATGGGTGCAAGACAAACTGAAACCGGGCATTGAGTATGTTGTTTTCGGAAAGCCGAACCTGTTTGGCAAGAAGTACAACTTGGCGCATCCTGAAATCGAGCCTAGTACAGAGGCAAATATCAAAGGGGGATATCTTCAACCGGTATATCCGCTTACGGAAAAATTAAAAGCCCGTTACATCGATAGCAAAGCAGTCTCAAAACTGCAACGTGAATTGCTCGTGCTGGCGAAGGATAAAATCCGGGAGACGTTAACAGTTGAAATCATTAAGCAGTTTAAGTTGATCGATAAGCAACAAGCTTTAGTCAACATACATTTTCCACAAAGTCATGAATTGATGACGGCTTCACAAAACAGGTTGAAGTTTGAAGAGCTGTTTTATATTCAGCTCCGGTTGTTGAAAATGAAATTGATCCGGCAGGATTCCTTTAAAGGTCAGATTTTTAATGATGCAACATTACTTACTAGATTTTATAAAGAGTTCCTTCCTTTCCCATTAACGGATGCACAGAAGCGAGTAATTAAAGAAATCTATGCCGATCTGAAATCAGGCAAGCAAATGAATCGCTTATTGCAAGGTGATGTTGGCAGTGGCAAAACCATTGTTGCTTTTGTGTGTGCATTAATTTCAATTGGCGCAGGAACTCAATGCGCTTTGATGGCCCCAACGGAAATTCTTGCTCAACAACATTTTAATAACCTGAGCAAGTACGCAGCGTTAATGCAGATTCCGATTGCATTGCTTACCGGGTCAACCAAAAAAAGTGCGCGAAAAGAAATTCATGAAGCCTTGCAAAGCGGTGAGTTAAAAATCCTGATCGGAACGCATGCACTGCTGGAAGAAGAAGTGAAGTTTAAAAATCTTGGGCTGGCAATCATTGATGAACAACATCGCTTTGGCGTTGCGCAGCGCTCTAAGCTCTGGAGTAAAAACACTGGGTTATATCCGCACGTGTTGGTGATGACAGCAACCCCTATTCCACGAACACTGGCTATGACGTTATACGGGGATTTAGATATTTCTGTTATTGATGAATTACCGGCCGGAAGAAAACCAATTAAAACAATTCACAAGTTTGATTCACATCGCTTACAGGTAAATCAATTTTTAAAAGAACAGATTGCTGTTGGCAGACAAGTTTACATTGTTTATCCATTAATTGAAGAATCGGAGAAGCTTGATCTTAAACATTTGATGGATGGCTATGAAAGCATAAGCCGCGCATTTCCGAATGAAGCCATTAGCATTGTGCATGGAAAAATGAAATCCGATGCTAAGGATTTTGAAATGAAGCGTTTCCTTAAAGGCGAGACAAGTATTATGGTGGCCACCACCGTTATTGAAGTTGGTGTTGATGTGCCGAATGCTTCGGTAATGGTAATTGAAAATGCTGAACGCTTCGGGTTATCACAACTGCATCAATTGCGCGGACGTGTGGGTAGAGGTGCAGAACAATCGTATTGTGTTTTAATGACGAGCTTTAAGCTTTCCGCTGATTCTAAAGTCAGGATTAATACTATGGTGCGAACCAATAATGGATTCGAAATTTCAGAAACGGATTTACAATTGCGCGGACCAGGAGATTTAATGGGCACACAACAAAGTGGCGCGCTCGATCTTTTAATTGCTGATTTGGGAAGAGACGGTAAAATTCTTCAAGCAGCACGTGAAACCGCTATTCGTGTATTAGAGAATGACCCCGAACTGCAGAAAAAAGAAAACAACGTGATCAGAACACAAGTTGAGCGGACGAAAAAGTCGGCTGTCAATTGGAGTAAAATCAGTTGATCCGAGGGGATTTATTAAATTTACTCTCCCTCTATGAAGAAGCTCAGTATTTTTCTCTTTGCACTGTTCTTTTCAACCGCTGCTTTTGCACAGCTCGGTAATTACTTTCTTTCAAACTTTTCACCCAATACAGATTTAGCGGAGAATGTTTGCTTTGATATAGCGCAGGACAATCGCGGAGTTTTTTATTTCGCTACGCAAGCCGGTATTCTTCAATATGATGGCCGTAGCTGGGATGTTATTCCAACCAACGGAGCGGCCTATGCAGTTGAGCTGGCTGAAAACGGAGAGCTTTACGTTGCTGGCCCAAAAGGCTTCGGTAAAATTGCCCCGGATAAAAATGGCCTTGAAAGCTTTCAATTATTATACGACAAGCCCGGAGCAGAGTACATATTTCAAATTGCTACAGTAAAGGATAAAATCTTTTTTCTGAATGAGAAAAATCTTTTTGTGTATTCAACTGCTACGGATAGTACAACAACATTTTCTTCCAGCACCGTGACTGGCGCGTTTACCGGTTTAACAGAAATTTTCGGATCGGTTTATATCAGCACGGAAGACCAAGGCCTTTTCCGTGAAACAAAAAATCAGCTTGTCAAATCAAAGCTGGCGTTACCCGACAGCACACAACTCATCTTTTCATCAAAATTTGAAAACACGTATTTATTAGGAACGTCCGATAGTCGTTTGTTTTTGTACAACGATAAAATGAGGTTGAAAGAACTTATCTTAAAAGACCCAACCTATGCGAATGCAGGCGTGATCATTAATGCAACCTGGATATCGAAAGACCTGATAGCATTGGGTACGCTCCGTGGAGGTGTGATCTTTATAAATCCGGCTACGGGCACAACCACGGAGATTATTAATTACGGCACGGGACTACCTGACAATGAAATTTACGCCATCTACTGCGACATGGATAGAAATGTGTGGGCCGCTCACACGTACGGTTACACACGGATCGCGCCTTATCTGCCATTCCGATCGTTTAAACATTACGAAGGATTGCAGGGAAATTTGCTGTGCGCAACAACATATCAAGGGAATGTATATGTAGGTACATCGCTAGGATTGTACAAACTTGTTAAAGAAGAATCATACGATGAGATAACGTATTATGCACAGGTTCCGGTAAAGTCAAGAAAGGAAAAGACCGCACCAACCAAAAATCAAAAAGAAGAACCTGAGAAAAAAGGCTTCTTCTCTTTTTTAAAGAAAAAGAAGCCAGAGCCGACTGCCAAGTCCAACACCAGCCAGCCGAGCACGCAAAAAAAGGTTCGGTACAAAAAAGAAAAGCGCACAAAGAAAATTCTCCGGTCGCGCTATTATAGCTATAAGAAAGTAAGCGGCATCAATGCAAAGATTACCCAGCTTGTTCAATGGCAGAATAAACTAATTGCTGCCGGACTGGAAGGAGCATTTGAAATCAAAGAACTTGCATCAACTTCTGTATTGGAAGATCCTGTTCGGTTCCTGCTGGCTTCAGAGAGAAATAAAACATTGTTTGTCTCTACGTATGACGACAAACTTCATCAACTCAGCGTAAGTAAAAATGTTTGGAATGATGAAAACCTGATTCAAAACATTGACGATCCAATTAATTATATTTTTGAAGAAGGCGTTAACGCGATTTGGTTTTGCAGCTACGATAAAATTTATCGGTTAGAGTATAGTGATGGATTAACACACGCAGCACAAAGCATGGACGTTGTGAATCCAAGCTTTGAGAAAACAGTAGGTGTAAGCTTAAACGGCCAGGTGATCATTGCAACATCCGGTGGATTCTATTTTTATGATAAGGGCAAAAAGGATTTAATTAAATCAGATACACTGGCCAAGCCAAAATCGTTTTTTGCTACTAACTCAAACCTTTGGTTTCGGGATGAGCATCAGTGGTACATCTCTGGTAATAGTGGTAACAAAACCGATCTTCAACTTTTAAATCTTTTCAACGACATTCGGTACATCTCTTCGGATGCAAAATCCGGTAACGTGTGGATCATTACGGGAAGCAATGAATTACTTCGATTCAGTAGTGAAAAAACGAAACCTATTGAAACAGTTTATCCCTTATTCCTGAAAGCTATTTCTCAAAACGATGCTGTTAGCCTGCGCAGAAGCAGCATTGAAGTTGAGCAGGAGAACAGCTCACTTAAAGTAAGCGTTGTTAAACCAGATTACATTGGAGCTAATGCAGTAGAGTACCGATACTTTCTGGAAGGACTACATACAGAATGGTCGGCCTGGTCAAACAAAGACTATGAATTTGTTTTCCCGTACTTACCTCCAGGTGAGTATACATTAAAGGTTCAATCGAAAGATATTTTTGGAAAGGAAAGTGAGATGGAACCTGTCAAAGTTGAAGTGCTGCCGCCTTACTGGAAACGAGTTTGGTTCTACGCACTTGAGTTTGCGGTTTTTGCTTCGCTGGTGCTTTTATCTTTCCGGTTAAGCCATCGGTATAATTTGGTGAGCCGGTTGTTATCGCTTTTATCGATCATTATTTTGATCGAGTTTATCCAAACCCTTGCCGGATCAACGATTTCCTTTAACAGCGGGCCGGTAGTAGACTTCATCATTCAGGTTTTTGTTGCGTTTCTTGTGCTTCCGGTTGAAGGCTTTTTAAGAACGTTTATGCTTAAGTCTATCGAAAAGAACAAAGCGACAAGAAATAAGGCCTGATGCTCAAGGCTTTCTGAAGTATTTTCTTAAATTTCCTATCGTTAGCAAAAAGCGCGATGGGGAAGAAGCCAATCAAAACAGCTCGCTTAAAAGAGTCTCCTCAACTCACAACTGGAAGGTTTAATGCGCTAATCCAAAACGCTTTTGATGGAATTGTAATTTATGATGCAAAAGGACTCATTTCATATGTTAGTCCTTCTGTAAAAACTATTCTGGGGTACACACTCAAAGATTTGATCGGCCGTAAGGGAACAGATTTTGTTTTTGAAGATGATGTAGAAAATGTACGGAATACGTTCTATGCATTATTGCTTAAACCCGGGAAGCAGGCAACGTACACCCAACGATTTATTCATAAGAACGGGAGGGTGATTTGGTCGGAGTATACGCTGACGAATCAAATCAATAATCCGGATATAAGGGGAGTTATATCTAACTTCCGAGTTATCCACGAAAAGAAAATTGCAAACGAAGAAGCAGCCAAGAGCAGGCAAATACTAAGCACGATAAGCGATAACATAGCAGACGGAATTTTTTTGGGTGTGATGGGTGGAGGCTTTCAGTATGTTAACCGGGCGTTCCTTCAACTCAGTGGATATAAAACACTTGAACAATTAAAAAACATTAAACCCTATCATCTCTTCGTTCAGACAAAGCGTTGGAGCGAAATTAAAAATCAACTTAAGAAAAGTAAAAGTATCCGTAATGAGCAGGCGCTTTTCAACCGGAAAGGAGGCAAAGATTTTTGGGGCACAATTTCGCTTACAGTTTTTCAAGATCATGATCAGGAATATTTTGTAGGCTCTGTTCAAGACATAACACGGCAGAAGGAAGCTGAAAAACAATTGCATGAGTCGCGTAACTTTTTAGATAATGTTATGCGGACTGTGGCTGCGCCAATTTTTGTAAAAGATAGCAAGCACCGGCATGTTATGTTTAACGATGCGTTTTGTTGGTTCACAGATTTATCACGCAGAGAACTGTTAGGTAAAACCGATTATGATTTTTTCTCTAAAGAGGATTGTGATGTGTACTGGAAAATTGACAGTCATGTGCTTCGTACCGGGAAAGTTATTTTAAATCATGAGAAGATAACGCTGAAAGACGGCAAGACGAAACATATGCTTACCGTTAAGTCGCGCTACATTAATGACGAAGGTGAAAAGTTTGTGATTGCATTCATCACCGATATAACCGAGATCAGAAAGCATGAAGAGGAGATAAACACGCTTAATGCCAACCTGATGGGTGTAATGGAAAGCACTCAGGAATCCATTTATGCTATTGATACCAAGTTTCGGTACATCGCGTTTAATAAAAATCATGCGCGAATGGCGAAATTAATTTATGGTGCGGCCATTCAAACCGGAAGCAGCTCTGTAGAATACTTAAGGAATACCCAAGATAAAAAATGGGTTGTGGCCGAATTGAAACGTGCATTTAAAGGTGAGAATTTTGTTTCGGAGCAAAGAATTAACCAACCGCGATATAAGGATAAATTTATTGAAACAACCTATAACCCAATCTTCAATAGTAAAGAAGTAGTTACGGGTGTAGCCGTTTTCGTGCGGGATATAACACAACGTAAAAAATCAGAAGAGAAATTAAAGATACTAAACGATGATTTGGCTTCACAAAACTGGAAGCTGGCATCGCAGGAAGATGATCTCAAGTATACACTGGAAGAATTATCGGAACGAAATTTTGAACTGGATCAGCTCATGTATAAAACTTCACATGATTTGCGTTCACCGCTAAGCTCAATTTTAGGATTGGTTAACCTGGCGAATCTCGACCCCGGTAATCACCTGCTCTATCTGAATAAAATTGAAGGGCGTATTAAAAAGCTGGATGAATTTATTAAGTCCATGCTTAATTATGCGCGGGTTAACCGGGGTGAAATTCAATTTGAACAGATTAACCTAAAAGAGCTTATCCAGGATTGTATTCGCGAACTCGATCATCTTGAGAACTTCGGCTTTGTAAAAACAGACGTACAGGTAAGCAGTCAAAACAGTACTTTTAAAAGCGATCCGTTGCGGATCAAAATCATTGTTGGGAATATTATTTCCAATGCCTATAAATATTACAATCCAGGCGTAAAAAGTAAATTGAAAATTGAGGCAAGCATTAACCCCATGTTTGCAGAGATTGTAATCAGCGATAATGGTATCGGTATCAAGCAGGAACACCTCAAGAAGATTTTCGATATGTTTTACCGTGCCACTGAGAAATCGCAAGGCTCAGGCTTGGGCATGTATATCGTTAAGCAAGCTATTGATAAGCTTAAGGGCAGTATCAAGGTTAAGAGTACCTTTGGTAAGCGAACAATTATAAAAATTGTGGTTCCAAACAATTAGTACTTTACTCCGCCCGTTTTCTTCTGTACTTTGGCATAATGAAAACGGCTCCTGATTTTGCCACACTTCCCCAATTCTACAATTGTTATGTAATGCTCGTTCACGAGC
Source organism: Cyclobacteriaceae bacterium (assembly GCA_965227265.1). Lineage (GTDB taxonomy): Bacteria > Bacteroidota > Bacteroidia > Cytophagales > Cyclobacteriaceae > UBA2336. The sequence goes on from OZ245738.1 coordinate 3,504,200, forward strand.
AAAACCTGCTGGATGCGCTGGAGCAGTCCAACAAGCAATTGGTGACTATGCTAAGCGCTGTACCGGAAGACATGGGTGAATACCGGTACGAAAAAGGAAAATGGAGTATCAAAGAGTTAATCTGTCACATGATGGATGCTGAACGGATTTTTGCATACCGGGCATTGCGCTTTGCGCGGAACGATTCGACCGAATTAGCAGGGTTTGAAGAAAACGATTATGCACCACAAGCTAATGCGCACTCCCGAACATTGAAGCACCTCATCAGTGAAGTAGAAATGCTTCGTAAAACAACTCTTAATTTGTTTGCAAGCTTTACTCCCGAGATGCTTCAGCGAAGCGGCTCAGCAAATAAAAATGTGGTTTCAGTTATCAACCTCGGATATATCATTGCGGGACATGAAACACATCACCGGCATATTTTGCACGAACGCTACCTCAAACCATGAGGCTCTATATTTTATTACTGATCGGAATCCTGGCAGTAAGTTGTTCACCTGTATCGAAGCATGCACTTACAAAGCGATTTGTTGAACTTGAAAAAAAGCTTCACGATCACACGGGATTTATGCTGTACGATCCAGAACAAAAAAAAGAATTGTTCTCCTTTCAGTCTGACAAGTATTTTACACCTGCATCTAATACAAAGATCTTTACGTTTTATGCATCGCTTGTAATACTTGGAGATTCTATCCCGGCCTTTCGATATATAGAAAGTGGTGACTCGCTTATTTTTTCAGGAACGGGCGATCCATCTTTGCTCTATGAGAACATTTATGATCCTGGTAAAGCATTTAAATTTCTTTCGACTAGTTCTAAGAAGCTTTTTCTGACAGAGAATAACTTTTACACCGATGCATTAGGCGTTGGCTGGGCGTGGGATGACCTGTCGTTTACATATTCTTCAGAACGCTCCGCCTTACCGGTTTATGGAAACTATTTTACCCTTCAACAAACTGGATCATCTGTAAAAACGACTCCAGCCTGGTTCTCTTTTAACATTACCATGAAAGATAGTTTGGATAAACCTGTTCTTGAACGGGAGATAGATTCAAATAAGATAAACCTGTACCCGGCAAAGCTTTCGCCTAAGAATAAATGGAAAAAACCATTTAAAACCAGTGCTGAGGTAACAGCAAAATTGCTATCCGATACGTTACTGAAGGATGTCACCGTTATCAACCGTAAACTTTCAACTGCAGCAAAAACACTTTATAGTATTCCGGCTGATACACTTTATAAGGAGTTGATGCAGGAGAGCGACAATTTTATTGCCGAACAGTTACTGCTTATTTGTGCGGGCGTTTTAAGCGATTCACTTAAGCCCGAGATTGCGATCAACTACATGAAGAAAAATTATCTCTTGGACTTACCCGATGAACCAATTTGGGTTGATGGCTCCGGACTTTCACGTTATAACCTGTTTACACCACGAAGCATTGTTAAGCTCTGGGAAAAAATTTCTGAACGTGTTCCGCGCGCGCGACTGTTTCCGTTGCTTGCTATTGGAGGGAAAACGGGCACCGTGAAAAAATATTATAAAAATGAGCCTCCCTATTTATACGGAAAAACAGGCACACTTACGAACAATCATAGCCTGAGCGGGCACCTCGTTACCCGAAAGGGTAGAACCCTTATCTTTAGCTTTATGAACAATAACCATCCGGCACAAACAAGTGTTGTGCGCCAGGAAATGGAAACAATTTTAAAACAGCTTTACCTTCATTATTGATGCTTCGATTCAAGTCATTAACCAACCTCGCGGTTTTATTTTTCCTTTTAGGATTTATAAGCACAAACGCACAAACCCGTGATAGTCTTGATATCAAGATCGGGCAAATGATATTGATTGGATTTCCGCAGGCAAAGGTTGACGATAAGGTATTGGAAGAAATCCGTCAGGGTAAAGTAGGCTCTGTTATTATTTTTGAGAAAAATATTCCCGCAAAAAATTCGTATGCCGAATTAAAAAAGATAACCTGGACCTATCAGCATGCGGCATCGATTCCATTGTTTATCGCTATTGACCAGGAAGGTGGAAAGGTAAATCGACTTAAAGAAAAATACGGTTTCCCGAGATCGGTATCAGCAGCAAAGCTTGGGAAGTTTACTTTAGATTCGGTTCAGTTCTATGCCGAAACAACAGCTGCAACATTAGCTGGCTTAGGGATTAATGTAAACTTTGCTCCGGTTGTTGATTTGTTAAGCAATCCAACTAACCCGATTATTGCAAAACCGGAGCGTGCATTTTCTGCGCAGGCTGATTCTGTTACGTTGTTTGCAAAAGAAGTAATTCGCCAGCATCGAAAACTTGGAATTGTTTCCGTGCTCAAACATTTTCCCGGCCACGGCAGCTCAAAAGACGATACGCATTTAGGCATTGCCGATGTTACCAACACCTGGAACCAACATGAGCTTGATCCGTACAAAGCATTAATTGATGCGGGAGAAGTGGACGCGATTATGACGGCTCACATTGTCAATAAAAAATTAGACCCGGCTGGTAATCCCGGGACGTTATCCAAAAAAATAATTGACAGCTTGCTCCGTAATCATTTTCATTATAATGGTGTTGTATTTTCGGACGACATGCAGATGCACGCAATAACAAAACATTATGGCCTTGAAGAGGCGATTAGGCTTTCGATTAATGCGGGAGTTGATATCCTTACGTTCTCTAACAATATTTCGGGAAGCCAAGAACGAACCGTAGACAAAGTTCATGAGATCATTAAAAAATTCGTGACAAATGGAACCATCAGTAAGGAACGAATTGATCAGTCCTATATCAGGATCATGAAACTGAAGAGTCAACTGAATGGCGGGAGAGAAGAATATTACCGCCAGGCTTTAGCGGAGAATCAACAAGCGCTAAATAATCTATATGGACAGGTAGATGCAGCGTCAAAGCGCATACAGGAACTATATGAAATTGCTCTAGAGGAGTCTAAAAAAACTGAACAGGCATCAGAAAAGAAAGACAAGAAAAAGAAACGTAAAAAGGATAAATAGAATTTATGGAAGAAGCGGTAAAATTAAAGAAGCAGTTAACACGAACACGTATTCTATCTTTTGTACTTCTGGTATTCTGCGTAATGTTTTTAGTTTTTGCCTACATTCAAAAGCTTGATGCAGACAGACAGCGCGAATTGTCTTATGAACTTGAAAAAAGTGCTGAAGTAGCAAAGCAAGAATCTGCTCGCCTTGACATGCTTTTGTCAAAAGCAAGAAATGAATCGGAGGCTGCAACTCAGGCCCTTGAAGAATGTAAAAGTAAAAAATAGTGTTACCGTATAAAATTATTGAAGCCTCCTCCAAACGAGTTCCAATCGTATTGAGCATTCCGCATTGCGGTACGGATTTTCCGGAGGAACTTAAAAGTGAATACAAAAGCGAGTTAAGTAAAGCACCGGATGATACGGACTGGTTCGTTCAACATTTATATGATTTCGCGCCTGCAATGGGGATAACCATTATCCATTCGGTATACAGCCGCTGGGTGATTGATTTAAACCGTGATCCGCAAAGCAAACCCCTGTATACCGATGGCCGGATTATAACTCCGCTTTGTCCGACTACAGATTTCTTTGGTAAGCCTTTTTATTACGATGAAAGAAGGGAAGTTAATGCCGAAGAAGTTAAAAGGAGAACAGATAAATATTATCAACCCTATCATGCAAAGCTTAAAGAAGTGCTCGCTGATGTAAAAAATGAATTTGGTAAAGTTCTGTTGTGGGAATGCCACTCGATTCGACAATTTGTACCGACCATTAATAAAGATAAGTTCCCTGACTTGATTTTAGGTGATGCCGATGGAACTTCTGCCTCAGCAACTATAATTGATACTGCGTTGGCCGCACTTAAAAGTGCTCGCTACCAGGTAAGTCATAATCATCCGTTTAAAGGCGGCTACATTACTCGCCAGTTCTGCAATCCAAAGAATCGTGAGCACGCCCTGCAACTCGAAATGAGTAAAGTCAATTACATGGACGATACGGAAACGAAGTACGATGAAGCAAGAGCCGGAGAAATGCGAATATTGTTGCAAAAAACATTGAGTAATTTAGCGGAGCTTATGCTGAAATAACGTAATGCCAACTCTAAAATACTTTCAATTTCAATCACTTTTACAACGCACCACGTGGATTACTCCCGCTTATGTTGGTGTAGATGAACATGGGATAATCAACTATTTATCCGATCAGGCTCCGCCAGAATCTACTGCCATTGAAGTTATCAACGGCTTTGCGTTACCAGGATTTCAAAATGCGCATTCGCACGCGTTTCAATATGCAATGGCCGGACTTGCAGAAACTCATACTTCCGGAATGGATGATGACTTCTGGACATGGCGTGAAGAAATGTATAAGTGCGCATTGAGTGTTGGCCCTGATCAGGCACAAGCTATTACGGCCATGCTATATGCGGAAATGGCAAGACATGGCTATACACACGTTGCCGAGTTTCATTACCTGCATCATGATAAAAATGGAAAGCCCTATGCTAATCTTGCGGAGATGGGCTTGCGGATGGTTGAAGCTGCTAAAGTTGCCGGAATAAAAATTACCCTCGTACCAGTATTCTATCAAAAGGGTGGCTTTAGCCAAGACCCTCAACCGAGGCAACGAAGATTTATTTCAAAAACAGTTGATGAGTATTTCCATTTGCTGGATGATTCAGCGCATGCAATTATTGATCAACAACATGCTTCATTAGGGTTCAGTGTACATTCACTTCGTGCAGTTGAACTGGCTGATATTATTACAACCTATACTAACGGCCCAAAAGATATTCCCTTTCATATTCACGTATCGGAACAGAAGAAGGAAGTAGAAGATTGCCTGGCCCACAGCGGTAAAAGACCGATGCAATGGATGCTGGAAAACCTTCCGTTGAACGAGCGATTTCATTTAGTTCACTCCACTCACCTTAATGATGAAGAAGTAAAAAAGCTTGCGGCCTCGAAAGCTAACGTTGTTTTATGCCCCTCCACAGAAGGTAACCTGGGCGATGGCATCTTCAGAATGAAAGAATATGTTAAGCTTGGCGGGCATTGGACAATCGGTACGGACAGTCATATTGGATTAAATCCGTTTGAGGAATTTCGAATGATCGATTACCGGCAGCGACTTGTTACGAATTTGAGAAATACATTTGAAGGAGACGCTGCGCGCTATTTGATTACTGAATCAGTTTTGCAAGGGAGAGCTGCAATGGGAAGAAAAACAACTGAACTGTTTGAAATTGATCAACCTTTCGATGCATTAGTGATTAATGCCGGCACACATTTGCTGGCCGATACTTCAGAAAAAAACAGATTGGCTTCAATACTTTACACTTCCGATTCAAGCCGAAATCTCGGAACCATCGTTAACGGAAAATGGATTGTAAAAAATCAACATCACGTTAATGGCCATTCGATTAAAACTGCATTCTCGAAAGCAATGAAAGAATTGAAGAATAGATGATCAAAGAGCAAATTGAGATTATTCTTTCTTAACCAGATTCTCTTCAAACAATTTTAAGATTCGCTTATACTCATCTGTCCAACTACTGGGCTCAACAAAAGCATGATCTTCCATTGGATAAACAGCAAGCTCCCAATTATCCTTTCCTAATTCAATTAACCGTTGTGACAAACGTACGGCATCTTGAAACTGAACATTGACATCAACCATGCCATGACAAATCAACAATGCTCCTTTCAAGCCTTCAGCATAATAAATCGGTGAGCTTTTTGCGTACGCAAGGCTGTCTCCAACCGGAGTATTTAAAATAGCAGACGTATAAGGGTGATTATAATGGGCCCAATCAGTAACCGGCCGAAGGGCAGCGCCTGCCGCGAACACATCCGGTGTTGTGAATAATGCCATCAATGTTATGAAGCCACCGTACGATCCGCCATACACACCTATGCGCTTTGGATCAATGTTATATTCTTTTACAAGCCAGGCTGCGCCATCTAAATTATCTGTCAAATCTTTGCCTCCCATAAATTGATACATGCCCGTTCTCCAATCGCGCCCGTAACCTGCGCTTGCACGAAAGTCCATATCCAGAACAGTATAACCTTTTTCAGCTAACAGATTATTGAACATGTACTCACGGAAATAACTGCTCCACCATTTATGTGCATTCTGGAGATAACCTGCACCATGCACAAAGACAACTGCAGCTCCGTTAGGATTGGCTGGTTTATAAACACGAGTATAAACGTCTGAGCCATCACGCGCTTTAAAGGTTGTAAGTATCGGATCAATCCAATTATGAGATTTGAATTCCGGTGTTAGTGAATTTGTGATCTGTTGAGGCTTTGCTCCGGCTTTGTTCTCCATTAAAAATAACTCCCATGGCTTGTTCGTATAGGAATAGCGAAATGCGATCATTTTTTCATCGGGAGAAACTTCAACTTCATGTGCCCCCATCATCGTAGTTATGCGTTCAGCTTTCCCGCCTTCTACAGCGAGCTTATAAAAATGTTTTTCACCGGGATGAACTTCATTGGTAATGATATAGAAATGTTTTTTGCTGCGGCTTAACTCAGCTTTTTGTACTTCGTATTTCCCGGAAGTCAGTGCTTTTTTAGTGTTGCTTGCAACATCATACAAATAAAGATGTGCATAACCAGTTTCTTCGGATATAAACCAGAGCTTAGTATTAGAAATCCAGCCAAGGCTAAAACTTCCGGGTCCGCCTACCCAAGCATCATCGTGCTGGCGATCAATCACTGTTAATTTTTGTGTAGTAACATCCAGCAAAGCAATCCAGCGGTCTTTGTTATCTGTTGCACGAAGCTGCAGCACTGCGTACTTACCATCATCAGACCATACAGGATTTGAAAATGAAACAGAACGAAGCTGAGGCTTTTTTTCCTTGCTTTCTTTCTTATCCTTTTTGGGATAATTTTTTGTAAAGGCGGGGTCATCGGCTATTCCCGGAATGCTATCGATTTTTACTTCCAGAATTGTGTCACGTTTGATATCGTATACAAAGAGCTCAGAAGTTCCGATGGGAGAGCCAACCTTGGGGCGTGCAGAAATGTCTTCTGTAAAACCAGATATGCTAACATAGTTTGGAACAATCGTGTTTTTAGCACCCGCGCTTTTAGAGAGTCGGAATACAATAAAGTTACCATCTGGTGTAAGCCGCGACTGATCAACTGATCTATCATCCAGGTAAAATTCTTTAGGACGTTTAGGCTGATCTAGTTTCTGATTTTTGCGTGTTGTGTTTTGCTTGTCGTTGCGCTCTTTAACAACCTGCATATAGGCAAGCTGATCTTGTCGAAGCCATTTTTCCTGATCAGTTAAAGAAGTGGAAACAGTTTTCTTTCCTCTGCGAAAATCCGTGAGTTGAGTAACGTTTCCGCTCGCTATCTCCCAGGCATAAAGATTTTGATCTAATGAATAGGTTATTTTTTTCTCATCACCTGAAAACACTGCCCCGGTTTCGCGACCGACTGTGTTCGTGAATTGCGTAATTTTTCCGGAAGGTATGTCGAGTATGAAAAGATCTCCATTCTTTTCATACAGCATCTTTGTAAAAGATTTATTGTACGTGCCGAAAGTTGAAGGAGTTGAAAGTCTTTCTCTTTTTGATACTTTTTGCGGAGTGCGGTTTTCAAGTGTGATCTTATATAATGAATCAGCCGCTGCGCGATCAGGATTCCAGGTAAAGTATAAAGTTTTACTGTCTGCTGACCAAGTGAGATTATCAGGTGCGGTGCCAATCCATTTCGGATCGCGCATGATTTTTTCAACCGTTAACTCACCTAATGATTGGGCTTGAACACTTCCAAAGATTAGAATAAATGAAATAGTAAGAAAGACAGCGCGCATGGAGATAAAATTTTTATTCAAGATAATGAAGAATTGTGCCGGGTCTGTTAACTTTTACACGAATTAGCAGCATGGTAAGAGTACTTGAAACAAAAGACAATTCCGCAATTCGTAACATCATACGAACGGTTATGCCCGAGTTTGGCGCGAGTGGTAAAGGCTTTGCTATTCATGATGCCGAAGTGGATGATATGCACAATTCATACTCACAAGAAGGATATGCCTATTTTGTTTATGAGGAGGACGGGAAGATCCTTGGAGGCGGAGGAGTTGGTCCGCTGAAGGGTGGATCGACTGATACATGTGAGTTGAAGAAGATGTATTTTCTTTCGGAGGGCAGAGGCAAAGGGATGGGACAACAAATTCTTACGGCTTGTCTTCACGCTGCAAAGAACCTAGGGTACACAACATGCTATCTTGAAACATTCAACACCATGCATCTGGCGATGAAGTTGTATGAAAAGAACGACTTCGAAAGAATCAAAGGTCCATGCGGAAGTACCGGACATTTTGCCTGCGACATTTTTTATCAGAAGAAGTTGTAAGCACTGCGTTTAGGGGCACTTGCTGAAGCAAATTAAATTTCACAGTTTTAAGCAACCTAAAACGATTGCACTATGGCCGGAGGATTCGTCTCAACAAACGCACCGCTTAACTCAAGCGGTGAAAATAAAAACTATGCATTTGCGCTGTCAGTGCTCACCTCGCTGTTCTTCATGTGGGGATTTATTACCTGTTTAAATGACATATTAATCCCTCACCTCAAGGCTGTTTTCACGCTGAACTATACACAAGCGATGCTGATTCAGTTTTGTTTCTTTGCTGCATACTTTGTTATGTCGTTACCCAGTGGGTACATCGTAGAGAAGATCGGCTACAAAAAAGGTATTGTGCTTGGGTTGATCATTGCCGGTATTGGATGTCTTATGTTTTATCCGGCTGCGGGCACACGGTCATACGGCCTTTTTCTTACAGCATTTTTTGTACTTGCATCAGGGATAACATTGCTTCAGGTGGCGGCTAATCCATATGTAACGATCTTAGGGAAACCCCAAACTGCTTCAAGCCGGTTGAATTTGACGCAAGCATTTAATTCACTGGGTACAACCATAGCTCCGATTTTTGGATCGATGTTAATTTTATCGGTTGCTGTACAGTCCGTAGAAACATTAAGCGGTATGTCAGCCGAAGATCTCGCAGCCTACCAGCTTACAGAAGCTGCTGCGGTTCAAAACCCTTACGTGATTTTAGCCTTAGTTCTCTTTGTTATCGCAGGAGTTTTTGCAGTAATCAAGTTACCGGTTATTGAAGCCGCGACACCTCAGGAGACAACGTCTGCAACAGTTGATAATCGTACATCTGCGTGGCAGTATCCGCATCTTGTGTTGGGAGCAATTGGAATTTTTGTTTATGTAGGCGCTGAAGTTTCTATCGGAAGCTTCCTCGTTAACTTTCTTGGTGAAAAAAATATTGCCGGCTTAATAGAGGCTGATGCAGGGAAATATGTATCGTTCTATTGGGGTGGCGCTATGATTGGCAGGTTTGTTGGGGCTGTCATTATGCAAAAGCTCAATCCGGGCAAAGTGCTGGGAGTTGCCGCACTGATAGCTGCACTATTGGTTGTCATTACCATGTTGTCATCAGGTTCGATCGCTATGTGGCTGATCCTCTCTGTTGGATTATTTAATTCGATCATGTTCCCGAGTATTTTCTCGTTAGGTGTTGCTGGCTTGGGTAAACATACCGGTCAGGGTTCGGGTATTCTGTGTATGGCAATTGTAGGCGGGGCGTTGATTCCATTACTCCAGGGATTTTTGGCTGACAGCATCGGTATTCAAAAGGCATTTTTTATTCCTGTAATATGCTATCTATACATCGTTTACTATGGAATGAAAGGGCATAAGCAAGCATAGCTGCGTTGAATGATTAACCCCTATCCATGAAAATTTTTACATTCTTAATTTTGATTGGCCTGTTAGGTCATTCAGCTTTTGCTCAGATAACTTTTGAAAAAGGATATTTTGTTCGCAACGATGGCACCCGAACCGAATGCCTGATTAAAAATATCGATTGGAAGAATAACCCATCGGAGTTTTTGTACAAGACTGAAAGCTCAGCGTCAGAAGTTATGCCGGTAATCGATGTAACTGAATTTGGCATATATGATCAATCAACCTATAAAATTTTTACTGTAAATATTGATCGTTCTCTTTTTAAAATGGGAGATACGTATGACAAAAATCCTGAGTTGAGAAAAGAAACGCTTGCGTTAAAGGTTTTGGTGACAGGAACTGCAACCTTATACTATTATGAGGATAGAGATATATTTCGATTTTTCTTCCGGGTTGGTGATGGAGTTGTTGAACAGCTTGTGTATAAAGAGTACATGGTTGAGTTGCAGCGTATCGGCAAAAATGAATTGTTTAAGCAACAACTTTGGCTTAACGTACGGTGCGGAGATGTAACACAAGCCAGTGTAAAAAAACTTCGGTATGATAAAGACATATTGATAAATTACTTTCAAGACTTTAATCTATGTTCAGGAGACAAGCCGATTTCAGAAAAAAAATCCAAAAGGAAAAGCTTTTCAGCAAAGCTGTCACCAGGTGGAGGAGTTTCTTCCCTTACGGCAGAGTATCTAGATCCTTTTGTGGGGTTTAAGAGAAAGTTTGAGGGTGATTTAACGTATCACTTGGGTGCTGAACTTGAGTTTATCCTGCCTTTTAATAAGAATAAATGGGCGTTAGTAGTTGAGCCTTCCTTTAACACATTCAGCGGAAAAAATGATGAAACCGGCCTTGAAGCAAAAAATAATACACTTGAAATAGGATTAGGCGCTCGGCATTATTTTTTCATCAAACAGCATTCAAAAATATTTTTAAATGCCATGTTCATTGGATACATGCCGCTTGAGGAAACAATAGAATATCAAAATCTGGAGATTAGCGCTAATTATGGTGCAGCAATTGGCGCAGGATACGGTTATAAGCGGTTAAGTGCAGAATTTCGATATTACTTCAATCATGAAATGCTTAAAAACTACAGCTCTTGGACTGCGAAGCAAACAAAGAGCATTCTTGTGATTGGGTATAGGATTTTTTAGAATGCCTCATAGATTCTTGCCATTCAGTGCAAGACGGCAATACAATTTGGGCATTAAACAGCAAAAACTTGACGCAAATCACCCGGTTAAGGCTAATATTTTTATATTGCGTATCGGTTAATTGTGCTGCCATGAACGTTTACCTCATCGAGGACGATGAAATTTATGCTGAGTTTATTTTGCGTTCCCTGAGCAAGAACCCAAAATATAAGGTTAAGACTTTTAAGTCGGCCGAAGATTGCCTGGATAATAGCAACGGGGTAGCGGATGCCTATATTGTAGACTACAACTTGCCGGGTAAGTCAGGCATCGAGTTCTACGAAGTAATCAAAAACAAACTTAAAGAGAATAACAAGCTGATCATGATGAGCGCCATTGATGATGGCAACATGGTACTGAGCTTTATTAAGCGTGGTGTTCGTGATTACGTAATCAAAGACAACACTATAATTGACTCCCTTACCGCCATCCTGGAAGGCAAGGAAGATGAATACTATCTATTTGATTAACTGTTTTCACCGGCAACGTTACGGTGAATGTACTTCCTTTCCCTTCACGTGTGTTGCAGATAAGGGTTCCGCCAATTCGTTCTGTCATTGCTTTAGCGATAAATAATCCCAGCCCGGTTGAACTCTCATTACCCGTAGGCTGAGCTTTGTACCTTTTGAATTTAGTAAAGAGCGTTGCTTTATCCTCAGTTGAAAATCCACCAATCTCATCTTCTATTTCTACCTGTACGAGTTGATCAGATTTCTTAGCAGTTCGAATCAAAATCTTTTGATGCGGTTTTGAGAATTTAAGTGCATTTGATATAAGGTTGCTCAAAACACGATCAAGACATTGCTTATCGGATGTTATTAAGATATCCTGATCAGAATGTGTTGTTTGAATAGTAATTTCCTTTTTGTTGGCAATAGATTGAACGTCTCTGATCTGCCTGTCTAAAAACTCTCTTACATTAATAGTCTCAGGCATGATGTCGATGCTTCTGAATTCCAGGTTCCGGTAATCCACCAGGTTACGCATCATAGCCAAACCATCTGCGATCACAAGCCGCATTTTCTCGAGATAGTCTTTTTGAAAATCAGTTAGACTTTCCTGATCCATCAATAACAATTCCGATAATGCGAATGCACGATTCAGCGGAGAGCGAAGATCATGTGATACCAGACTGATGAGCTGTTGCTTTTCGCGATTCAGCGCCTCGATCTGCTTGATCAGTGAATCAACATCTGAGGATGTGTGGGGTGTATCGCTCATGCGGTTAGATTAATTCAGATTTAAATTAATCAAAATCTGAAATTAACCGTGCTTTCATAATCCACCGGCACCCGAACCGGAATTCCTTTATAGGTTACGCTAATGGTGCCCTTATACCGGATTTTCATTTTTTTACCGCCAAGCATGCCAAAAAGCGTATCTACAAAACCCACCTCCTTCATGTTTAATTTTACCTCTAGGGGCACAGTAAATTCTGATTCTGAAGGAATCAGTAACGATGGCTCCTGATCGATCCGGGCCGTCTTCTTATCGTTCACGTAAACATCCACGTTGATCTTACGAAGCTTCATGCGTTGCTTGTTGGGATTGTACAATACGGCATTGCCTTTAAGCAACGGCTCTGTATTAGCATCCACAATAACGTCTTTCACGTATTTGAATTCAATATCTTGTTTCGGTCCGCAGCTTTGTAAAAGAAGCAAACCAGCAAGGCAGGTAATAATTATGAGGGTGATTCTTTTCATTTTGTTAATCGATATGCAATATAAACATTCGTAGAGACGCAAAATCTTGCGTCTCTACCTATACATTTGTTACATGAATCCCGCATTTGAAGCGATTGCCGATGGTCTTGCCGAACACGGATATGCCGTAGAAGATCAATTTTTGAGCCAAGCTGAGATTGATGCAATCCTTAAAGACGGAGATTTTCAAACTTCTTCTGATTTTAAAAAAGCGGGAATAGGGAATAAGCAATCATTACAAATACAGGAAGCTATTCGGGGAGACTATATCAAATGGCTTGATAAAACCGACTCACCCGAAGCTATTCAAGCATATTTAAAACGCTTACAAGAATTAGTTCAGTATCTCAACCAGGCATTGTTTTTAAGCCTGAAGGATTTTGAAGTACACATGACGGTTTACCCAGAAGGCTCATTTTATAAACGCCACCTCGATCAATTTAAAAAAGACGATCACCGAAAACTTTCCGTCATTCTTTACCTCAATGCCGATTGGAAAGAAAAACATGGCGGCCAATTGCGCATGCATTTGTCTGATGGGGCAAAAGATTTTTTACCAATAGCCGGGAGATTGGTAATTTTCAGAAGCGATGAGATCGAGCATGAAGTATTGCCGGCAACACGTGAACGATTAAGCATCACCGGCTGGATACTCGACCGGTTAGCAGATTTGAAACACATTTAAGCAACGCATTGTGAAGAAGTATTTTTTAAAGCTCTACAACTACAATTATTGGTCGAACAAGCGGGTGCTGGGTGCGATTCAAAAACAAAACGTAACCGATTCAAAAATTTTGCAATTGATGGGTCATGTGCTGGCTGCGCAATATTTATGGCTTCACCGCATTAAAGGTTTGCCTGCACCGGATGTAAAGCTGTGGGGGGATTATACGCTGGAGCGTTTGTTAGCAATGGCCGAAGATGTTGGCAAGCAATGGATTGAATTTGTCGAGAGCACGGATAATTTTGATCGTGAGCTAACCTATAAGAATTACACCAATGATCCGTACACGAACAATGTAGAAAACATTATGATCCATTTGGTGAATCACTCATCGTATCATCGGGCACAAGTTGCGATGCTTTTGCGCCAAAAGGGGTTTGAGCCAATCAATACTGACTTTATCACATATGACAGGGTAATTACCGGCCAGTGGAAAGAATAGGCAATGAAAAGGTTACTTAGCTTGGGATGTATTATTTTGATCGCAGGATATTTGATGTGTTGTTATGAAAAATCATCTCCCATACGCGGGGAGTTCGTTGAGCAAGTAGTTGACTTGGCAGTAAAGCTTAAGAATGATCAACCCCTAGAGCTTTCGACCTTGTATGATTCGCTTGCAACAATGCTACCTGCAGACAGTACTGAGAAACTTATCCTTGCAGAAGAGCTTAAGCGGAAAGGGTTTAAAGTGCTTGATTGGAGCCGTGGCAATTTTCCGCCTCATGGAATAAGAATTATTGTGCTGGGTCTTGGGCGAGACAGCTGTTATTGCTCGGTTAACAAAATGTATTACTCAACACTGCGGGATGACTTGTTTAAGATTCGTGAGTCAATATCCTGCAAGGACAGTGTAATGAACCCTTGATTTAATTATTCCCACACAACTTTACCTTTCAATTCATACCAGCCAGGATATTTCGGCAGGTGAATTTTTTCAACCTCGTTGCGTTTGATTTTCATCGAAGGGGTCATTAATCCGTTTTCAATTGTCCAATCGGATTTCATAACCACTGCTTTTTCAATGGCTTCATAAGATTCGAGCGTAGAATTAAGCTCTGAAATGGACTTACTGATGCTGTCCGTTAATTCTTCCTTTGATTTACTCTTTCCCGATGCAGATAAAACAATAAGCGCCATCGGCTGGGGAACGCCCATACCGACCACACAAACCTGTTCAATATCTGTATTGAGCGTCAGCTTCATTTCAATAGGTGCAGGAGAAATGTATTTTCCTTTATCCGTTTTGAACTGGTCTTTTGTTCTTCCGGTAATGGTTAAAAATCCATCACTTGAAATTTCACCTTGATCACCTGTTCGTAAATACCCTTCTTCATCGAAGAGCTGTTTGCTCATCTCTGGCTCTTTATAATATCCGATTGTATTGCCTTTGCTTTTTAAACGAATCTCTCCGTCTTCAGCGATCTTAACTTTCAATCCCTGTAAGGGTTTGCCCACCGTTCCATGCCGGTTCGCATCATGCCGATTGAAGTGTGCATAAACACAATCTTCCGTCATACCATAGGCCTGCATAATTTTTATGTCAAGCTTCTCGAACCATTTTACAAGATCGGGAGAGATGGGTGCGGCTCCGCTTACAATAATTTCTGTTTTGGAAACACCAAGTTTCTTTTGAATGCTTTTCTTAACAATGGAGCTGATAATGGGGATTGACAATAGTGTATTGAGCTTTTTCTGCGGCATCTTCTCCAGAATCTTCTCTTTAAATTTTCCCCAGATGCGTGGTACCGCAAAGAATGTTGTGGGTTGTGTATCGGCAAGATTTTTTGGAAAGAGCTCAAGCGACTCCGCAAAGGAAAGACTTCCGCCATCATAAATGGCGATCATCTCAATGCCCATACGTTCAGCTATGTGCGACATCGGCAAGTATGAAAATAATCTTGGATGCTTCATCAAATTCAATTCCGTTGTTGCCTGTGTTACGGTTGCATCAAATGCTTCAACTGTATGCATTACACCTTTTGGCTTACCGGTTGTGCCTGAAGTATAAATGATGGTTAATAAATCACTTGACTTCCATGAAAAAGCTTGTTGAAGCGGATCATACTTGTTGATCCACTTTTCCCAAGTGTTCTCTTCTTCAATATCGTATAACGAAATACCGAGTTTGATAACTCCTTCTGGAATAGCGCTTTTCTGCGCAGCATAATCATCGAGCTTTCCAATAATTACCAGCTTGCTTTCACTATGTTCAAGAATTTGCCGGATAGCCGGAGCAGAAAGTGTTGCATAAAGCGGAACTGAAACATGGCCGCACATCATGATCGCCAGATCGGCCATTACCCAATGCGCACAGTTTTTTGAAAGGAGCGCAACATTGCTTTTTTCCGGAAGGCCGGTTGCTGTAATGCCGGTTGCAATTCTTCGGATTTCATCACCTGCTTGCCGATAGGTCCACGTTTTCCATTCACTGGAAACCGGTTGGCGCAGAAAGAGACTTTCTGGAATTTCTTTTTCCCATTTTAAAAACTGGGCTAATGGGCTTGAAGGCATACGATTGTCTTTAGGGTATTACGATTTACTCAGAAAAGAGTGAAAACAAAAGGTCTTCTTTTCTACCTTAGCCCCATGGCCGACACAAAAAAACTTTTTCTTCTCGATGCTTACGCGCTTGTTTACCGCGCACACTTCGCATTCACTAAAACACCCCGCATTAACTCAAAAGGAATCAATACTTCTGTTCCCTTCGGATTTACCAATACATTGCTCGAGGTTCTCACCAAGCAAAAGCCCACACACATTGGTGTAGCGTTTGATACTTCCGCAAAAACTTTCCGGGATCAGATCTTTAAAGAGTATAAAGCCAACCGTCAGGAAACTCCGGAAGATATCCGCTATGGAGTGCCCAAAGTAAAAGAGATAATCCGCGGATTTAATATTCCGGTAATTGAGTTTGATGGCTTTGAAGCAGATGATATCATAGGAACACTTGCAAAAAAAGCTGAAAAGCTGGGGTTCGAAGTTTTCATGATGACACCTGATAAGGATTTCGGCCAGCTTGTAACCGAGCACATTCATTTATATAAGCCGGCTTACATGGGCAACGCGGTTGATGTTATGGGGCCAAAAGAAGTTTGCGAAAAGTGGGATATTGAAAATGTATCACAAGTAATTGATATTCTCGGCTTGCAAGGTGATTCGTCCGATAACATTCCAGGTATTCCTGGTTTCGGACCGAAGACTGCGGCTGAACTGATAAAAAAATACGGATCGGTAGAAAACATTATCAAGCATTCGCACGAATTGAAAGGCAAGCAAAAAGAGCGCGTGGAAGAATTTGGCGATCAGGCTATTCTTTCTAAAACGCTTGCCACGATTTCCCTGGATGTTCCGGTGCATTTTGATGAAGAAGCACTCTTATATAAAGGGCCGGATGAGGCTAAGCTAAAACCAATCATCGAGGAGCTGGAATTCAAAACGATGATGCCGCGCATTTTTGGTGGCGGAACTGCAGCCCAACAAGCCGCAGCTGCAATTGTGTCACCAAAAGCTTCACAGCTTTCCATGTTTGGAAGTGTGCCGGAACCGGTCGAAACAGAAACGCTTTCCGCGGATGCTAAAACTTTTTCGACTGCTGGCGTTACTTACACGCTTGCCGACACAGCTCCTTTGCGAAAAGAATTATTGCAAAAGCTAAAAGCACAAAAGGAATTTTCAATTGATGCTGTTTATGATAACACCAAGCTGACTGGTTTTGCTTTTGCCTGGGCACCCACAGAAGCTACATTACTTTCCTTTGATAAAGAGGATACGCAAAAAATTATCAATGAATTTGCCGGAGTTCTATCCGATGAAAAAATTGCCAAGGTTGGCCATAATCTAAAAGGTATATTATTAATTCTGAAGGAGTTTTCAATTGACTTATGCGGAACATTTTTCGACACAACCGTTGCACACTACTTAATCGAACCGGAAGCATCGCACGACTTACGTAACTTATGCCTACAGCTTGTTGGTTATGATCTTTTACAGGATGGTCAACAAAGCCAACTCTATCTATCGTGTGAACGTGCTGACCTGGTTTTACAGTTGCGCGCTAAGCTTGCGAAAGAACTTGAGAAGCGTAAACACGTAAAGCTCATGCAGGATGTTGAAATGCCGTTGATGAAAGTGCTGTCTACCATGGAATACGAAGGTGTTCGCATCGATGAAAAAGCGCTGGCGAAAATGTCGGAAGACCTGAAAAAGGAAAGTGAGAAAGTTCAGAAAGAGATTTATAAAATAGCAGGAGCAGAGTTTAATATCGGGTCACCAAAACAATTGGGCGAAATATTATTTGATAAGCTTAAGCTTGCCGATTCTGCAGACGGGCAGGCCGGCAAAACCAAAAAGACTAAAACGGGTCAGTACGCAACCGGTGAAGAAGTGCTTCAGAAGCTTGCAGCTGATCATCCCATCGCGAAAAAGATTCTCGATTATCGCGAATATGAAAAGTTGAGATCCACGTATGTTGATGCGTTACCGCGATTGATCAGCAAACGTGATGGAAGAGTTCATACAGATTACAGACAAGCTGTTGCTGCTACCGGAAGATTAAGTTCGAACAATCCCAATCTTCAAAACATTCCAATCCGTACGGAGAAAGGTCGGCAAATAAGAAAGGCATTTGTAGCGCGTGATAAAGATTACTTATTCATGTCAGCTGATTATTCTCAAATTGAGTTGCGCATTGCAGCTTCCTTTGCGAATGATGAGATCATGATCGATGCATTTAAAAACAAGCGCGACATCCACACAACCACAGCTGCTAAAGTTTTTAAAGTTGAGATTAATAAGGTTACACCTGACATGAGACGGAAAGCTAAGGAAGTAAACTTTGGAATATTGTACGGTAGCACGGCCTTTGGTTTATCACAAAACCTTGGTATTTCGCGAGGCGAAGCGACTGAAATTATTAACTCATACTTCCAGGAATTTCATGCGATCAAACGCTATATGGATAACTCCATCATTCAGGCACGCGATACAGAATTTGTCGAAACGATTTTAGGTAGAAGACGATACTTGCGTGATATCAATTCACGCAACGTAACCACTCGCGGATTTGCAGAACGAAACGCCATCAACGCCCCGATCC
The DNA here is from genome assembly GCA_965227265.1 of Cyclobacteriaceae bacterium. Classification (GTDB taxonomy): domain Bacteria; phylum Bacteroidota; class Bacteroidia; order Cytophagales; family Cyclobacteriaceae; genus UBA2336. The sequence goes on from OZ245738.1 coordinate 3,522,705, forward strand.
AGGGAAGCGCAGCAGATATCATTAAAATTGCCATGATTAACATCCAGCGCTGGCTCATCAAAGAGAACCTGAAAACAAAAATGATTATGCAGGTTCATGATGAATTAGTATTCGATGTACATAAAGATGAAGTTGATAAAGTGAAAGAGAATGTTCGCAAGCTCATGGAGCATGCTGTGCTGCTGGAGGTGCCAATGGAGGTTGAGGTCGGAGTGGCGGATAACTGGCTGGATGCGCATTAAGAATTTCGAATTTTTAATTTAAAACTTCGAATCCGCATGATCACCAAACAGGATATTGAACTTGCTCACGAACGAATCAGACCTTACGTTCATCGTACTCCAGTATTAACTTCTGAGAGCATTAATGCGATTGCCGGTTGCAGCATTTTCTTTAAATGTGAAAACCTTCAAAAGGTTGGTGCTTTTAAAGCTCGTGGCGCGATGAATGCAGCGTTGCAAATTCCAGAGCAACGATCAAAAGGTATTGCTACGCACTCATCCGGTAATCATGCGCAAGCAATCGCACGCGCAGGTAAAATTTTAAACATTCCGGCTTACATCGTGATGCCGAACAATGCTCCTCATATAAAAAAAGAAGGTGTTAAAGGTTATGGTGGACAAATTTTTGAATGCGAGCCGAATCTGAAGTCACGTGAGACAACGTTGGCGGATGTAATCTCAAAAACCGGGGCAACTGAAATTCATCCATTCAATAACTATCATGTTATGACCGGGCAGGCAACAGCAGCAAAGGAATTATTCGAAGAGGTAAATGATTTGGACTATTTGCTTGCACCGGTAGGTGGAGGCGGACTTTTAAGCGGAACACTCATGGCCGCAAAATATTTTTCTCCAAAAACAAAAGTTATTGCCGGTGAACCGGAGGGTGCAGATGATGCTTACCGTTCCATGCAAACCGGGAAGATTGAACCCTCACAATCCAACACCATTGCCGATGGACTTCTTACAACGTTAGGTGATAAGACTTTTCCAATTATTAAAGACAATGTTGAGCGTGTGATTACTGTAAGCGATGCCGAGATTGTTTCCGCGATGCGGTTGGTTTGGGAACGAATGAAACTCATCATTGAACCATCTGCTGCTGTAACATTTGCTGCAGTGTTGAAGGACAAGACATCATTTAAAGGAAAAAGAGTTGGGATAATTTTATCAGGCGGAAATGTTGATCTTGAAAAAGCGTTAAAGCTTTTCAGTAATTAATATGGAATTTGAGCATAAGTCGGAGCCGGTGTTGCCTTTTGATAGGTTCATCAAACGGATTGTCCGATATACATTTTTCGCTTTCCTATTACTAGGCTTTTCGTTGGGGATTGGTGTGGTAGGGTATCATTATTTTAATGAGCTGCCTTGGCTTGACTCGCTGCTTAATGCTTCAATGATTCTTACGGGAATGGGACCAATCGATCCGATGAAAAATAACGGAGCAAAATGGTTTGCATCCTTCTATTCAATTTTCAGTGGAGTTGTTTTCCTAAGCACTGTAGCTGTATTTCTTTCACCGATTGTTCATCGGCTTTTGCACAAGCTTCATGTAGATGAAGATTAAGCTTAAAACCAAAAGGTTAAGGCAATAGCCAAAATAATAGCAAACATTGCTATATAGTAAAGTAGTTGAACAATTAATCCTTTAACTATTGTTGGCAACCAACGTTGTTGAAAGAATTGCTTAATAGCAATAATCATATACACGTAAGTCAAAATACCATACAGATTAATCGTGATGAGTACACTTTGCGGATAAATTAAAAAAGGAATAATGCAAAGTATAATAAAGAAAAGCAGCACCTGTGCCAGATACAGCACAGTCAACACCAGAACTTCAGCGTAATTGTTTCCTGAACGTTTGAAAAACACCCAGATCAGAAGTGCAAGAATTGGCAGAAACAAGAGATTAAATAATTTACTGTGCTCCTGAATCAACCGTTGAGCCGTTTGTACGACTTCAGTTATTTTTTTTAGCTCAGCTTGACTACTAACATCTGTTTGAGTGCTTTGAATCTGTTCCATGGAGAAATCCATGATATGAGTCTTCTCAGATAAAAAAATCTGCAAAGCCATAATAAGCAGTAAGTAGGTAATCGGGTTAAAATATTTTTTTCGCTTACCGGAATTAAACTCGCGTGCAACATTGCCGGGCTGGATAAACAATTCTTTCATTAAAAAGAAAATCCCCTTGTCTGCATGCGTAAATGCATGAAAGAGCTCGTGCGTAAAATGTTTCAGGGTAAACCTGTGCGTATCAGCTTTCTGTGAACAGTTGGGGCAATACTTTCCTTCAAACGTGTTTTCGCAGTTCTTGCAGGTGGTCATAAAGCAGGTTTAGGTAGCTAAAGGTCTACTTTCAGAAATCAAAAACCAATTGCTGTAGCCGGCTTAAATTACCAGAAGATTTTGTCTTTAATTAATAGCAACGCCATCCCCGCAATTGCCGATGAAAGGACAATCCTCCAATCTCTTCGATCTACTGTGAACAGATCAACTAAAATGAATGACACAATTAAGAAGATTGTAATGATGATCAGTTGTCCCAATTCTAATCCAAGGTTCATGGCAAATAAAGGTGTTACAATACCTTTTTCTTTTCCTAAAATACTCTTCAGATAATTTGAAAACCAAAGCCCATGGACGACTCCAAATAATAACGCATAGCCATAGTTCACATAGGTTGTCCGGTCTGAGAGATCCGTGCCCCTGAAAATATTAGAAATGGCCGTTATGAAAATAATAAGCGGTATTAAAAACTCAAGTATCGGTTGGTCAATGGATAGGGAAGATAAAGCAAGCGAGATTGCGTGCCCAGTGGTAAATGCTGTTAATAGAATTAAAATCTTTTTCCAATCGCGCATGAGATAAACTGACAAAAGCGCTATCAGAAAAAAGATATGATAGTAGTCATTTTTGTAATCAAGGATATGCTCTTTCCCTAGCTGAAAGTAGAGTTCGAATTGGCTCATAGAATTAAATCGACATAAGGCAAGATACAAGTATACGGGTTTTATTAACTAATTTTATGCGTTGATACAAGACTGCATTGCAACTTCGTTTGATCTGAAATAGTAATCCCTCATGAAATATTTTGTTCTCTTTTTAATTGTTGGTTTGTTTTTGCTCTCATCCTGCGGGCCCAAAGAAGAGGAGGATGGTTGCGCGTTTATCCCGGATACTTCCGGAATAGAGATTGAAATTAACTTGAGCTCACTATCAGACTCATTAGCAAACGTAAAATCAAAAAAAGAACTTGTTACTATCCTAGATGGCCATAAAGTGTTACGTGAGGTTTTCTTCAAGCGCGCACAATACCCGAGCGATTCGGTGTTTATTAATGAATTATATAGACGTTTCACAAACATTCATCTCGATACATTAGCAATGGAAGTGAAACGCGTTTTCGGTAATGAGCAGAAGCTTAAAGATGAATTTGAACAAGCATTTAAAAATGTTCAATACTATTACCCCGCTTTTCAGATACCCAAAATTGAAACGGTTATCAGCGGCTTTGAAACCGACATGTACGTAAGTGATTCGTTAATTATAGTCGGGCTTGATTATTATTTGGGAAAAGGAGCAAAGTTTCGCCCGAATATGTACGACTACATGCTTCGTCAATATAATCCTGAGAACATTATTCCATCCACTATGCTGATCCTGGGTATTGATCCAAGAATCAATACGATAGACGAATCAAACAAAACTGCATTAGCCGACATGATTGCCTACGGCAAGTCGTTTTACTTTGCCAAACAAATGTCACCCTGCACACCGGATAGTGTTTTTATCTGGTACTCTTCTAAAGAAATTAAAGGAGCCTGGCAAAATCAGGATCTCATCTGGGCAAGGTTAATAGAAGATAAGCTGCTCTATTCAACCAGTCATATGTTAAAGCAACGCTATTTGGGCGATCGTCCAAAAACTGCGGAGGTTGGCGCTGATTGTCCGGGTCGGATCGCGCAATGGGTTGGCTGGCAGATTGTGAAAAGCTATATGAAAGAACATTCTGATAAAACGCTTCAGGATCTTATGAAAAACGGCAGCCCGGATAAGATTTTTGAACAATCTAAATACAAGCCGGAGCGAAAGTGATTTTTTGTCGTAGCCATGTATCTTTGACCTCCTTTAAAACTTAAAAATATGCGTAAGAAGATTGTAGCCGGTAACTGGAAAATGAACAAGACCCTGCAGGAAGCAAATACACTTGCTTCAGAGATACTCGGAATGGTAAATGACGAGGTGAAGGGTGATGTAAAAGTAGTTTTCTGTACTCCGTTTCCATATTTGCAATCTGTTAAAACTATTATTGGAAAAAGTAATACTATCTCTGTTGCTGCGCAGAATTGCAGTGAACATGAATCAGGCGCTTACACCGGTGAAACATCGGCAGGTATGCTCAAGTCGATGGATATTCCGTATGTAGTTCTCGGTCACAGTGAACGCAGACAATATTTTGGAGAGGATGGAAAGCTGCTTGCGAAGAAAGTTGATATTGCGTTGAAGAATGGTCTCGCACCAATTTTTTGTTGCGGTGAAGTGTTGGAGATCCGTGAAAAAGGAACCCACGAACAATTAGTGAAACAACAAGTTGAAGAAAGCCTGTTTCATTTGGATGCCGAGAGTTTACAAAAAGTAGTGATAGCCTACGAACCCGTTTGGGCAATCGGTACGGGCAAAACAGCAACCGCGCAACAAGCGCAAGACATGCACGCAGTTATCCGCAAACACATTGCCGCAAAGTATGGTCAATCTGTTGCTGATAACATCTCTATATTATATGGAGGCAGTGTTAATGCAGCAAACGCAAAAGAACTTTTTGCTAACGCAGATGTGGATGGCGGCTTGGTAGGTGGAGCTTCTCTAAAATCGCGTGAGTTCACAGAAATCATTAAAGCAATTAGCTAATCAAAGAAATAAGCGAATTAGCTAATTGCCATGTTCCATACGCGTTTACAAGTCTTATGCGACTCTGAGTATTCAGAAATTCTTCAGGCAGAAATTGCTGAAGCCGGTTTTGATACGTTTATGGAGATCGACAAGGGCTTTGAAGCGTACGCAGAACAGGAAAATTTTAATAAAGAAGTACTTCATGAAATTCTACAGAAGTATAGCCAGTTTACCGCATTAACATTCTACCAGGATAAAATTGAAAAGCGGAACTGGAATGAAGAATGGGAGAAAAACTATGAGCCCGTTATCGTTGACGATCAGATAATCATTCGAGCTTCTTTTCATCAGCCTGCTAAAAATTATCCGTACGATATTATTATAACTCCAAAAATGTCGTTCGGTACGGGCCATCATCAGACCACGCATTTGATGGTGAATACCCAGCTTGAAATGGATCACAAAAACAAAATTGTGATGGATGCAGGTTGTGGTACGGCTGTACTTGCGATCATGGCTGCTAAATTAGGTGCGAAAAAAGTTGAAGCGTTTGATATTGACGAATGGAGCGTGATCAACGGTCAGGAGAATGCGGAGATCAATCATTGCAATAACATTAACATCCGCCAAGGCAAGATCAGCGATCTTACATTTGAAGATGACTTTGATATTATTCTGGCTAACATCAATAAAAATATCCTGCTTCAGGAAATGCATCAGTATGCCGCCTACCTGAAACCAGGTGGATTATTGTTGCTCAGCGGATTTTATCAAAAAGATATTCCTGATCTTTTAAAAGAAGCGACTCAGTATAAACTACAACAAGTCACATCTCACGAACGTGAGAATTGGGTTTCACTGTTGCTGAAAAAGAGTTAATAAAGCCACGCAGGCTCTCCGGTGTAATCAACACAGCCATCATACCGACCAGGAATAGGAACAAACCGCAACGCTTTTGTTGCCCCAGGCTCTGATGTGAAATAACCCCAAAGTGTAAGTTGCTTAAGCATGGAAAAATAGTGATCAGGATCTTCGTCTTTCTTTGATTTGTCGAAAGCGGAAGCTTCTGTGTCTAACTTAGTTAACAATTCAAGTTTTTTTGAAGTTTCAAGCTTGATAAAAGAGTCGTTATATTTTTCTTGGCTTAAATGAGTAAGCTTTTGAATACCATCTACAAAAGTCTTTTGCTCTTCTTCAGAATAACAATCGGCCACAATGGTTTTCATAAACTCACCAATGCGTGCAGCCTTTGCGCCTGGTGAAGAAGTTGATGTGGGAAGAATAGTTTCACCGATTTCATCCAGCAAACTTATATCGATATCATTTAATGAGTCAATCTTTTTCTCAGCGGGCGAACATCCGCTTAGAAATATGTTTGCACCGGTAATGGTAACACCCAGTAAGGTTGCTGTTGCGGTAAGTGCTTCTCTCCGGTTCATAAATTACCTTTTTTCATTTCAGCTATTGCATGGTTTGCTGCCCTGGCCGTTAACGCCATGTATAAAATTGACGGACTTTGATTACCGGTACTGGTCATACAAGCGCCATCGGTAACGAAAACATTTTTGCAATGATGCAATTGATTCCATTCGTTCAGCATAGAAGTTTTTGAATCCCGGCCCATGCGTACTCCGCCCATTTCATGAATATCCAAACCAGGTGGTTGTTTGTTATCAATTACGTTCAGGATTTTTCCGCCTGCCTTTTCAAGCATCTGCTGACTTTGCTCCAGAAAATCCTTTACCATTTTTTCATCATTATCATCATAACCCACGGATGTAACTAATAACGGAATGCCCCATTGATCTTTTTCTGTGTCGCTTAATCGTACGTGGTTAATTTTCTTAGGAACAGTTTCTCCCTGCATGTACATATACATTTCCCAAGGTCCTGGTTTACTGATCGCATCTTTAAACTCAGCACCCAATTGAGGCTTATCTTCAGGTTGTTTAGCCCGCGTTCTGTATGCAGCTGAAAAAGTTGTGAATCCCCCAACGTAATCCATTTCCTGTTTACCAACATTGCGATAGTTGGCAAGAATTCCTTCTGTAGGATTTCTTACAAAATAGTATTTATCGGTAAACCCTTCGAACGATGCATTTACAAAACCACGGTAAAGATGAAACCCAACATATTTTCCTAACACATCATGATCGTTACCTAAACCTTTTGGGAAACGATTGCTCGTTGAATTCAACAGAACAAGATTGCTGTTTAATGCGGATGCATTCAAAAAGATAATCCTTGCAAAGTACTCAGTAACTTCTTTGGTATTGGTGTCAATGATGCGAACGCCTGTTGCTTTACCTTTTTGTTCATCATAGATAATGGAATGAACAACTGAAAATGGCCGCATGGTTAAGTTGCCAGTCTTGGCAGCCCAAGGAAGTGTACTTGAGTTTGAACTAAAATATGATCCATACGGACAACCGCGCATGCAAAGATTTCTTGCCTGACATTGTCCACGCCCTTGCTTTAAATGAATTTCATTTGGCTGTGATAAATGTGCCCAACGTCCCTGAACAAGAAACCTGTTCTTATACTCTTTCAATAAAGTTTTCTGAACATGCGTTTCTACACAATTGAAATCAAAAGGCGGCAAGAACTCACCATCGGGCATAGACTCAACTCCATCATTGTTTCCACAGACACCAATAAATTTTTCCGTGTGTGAATACCAGGGCGCAACATCCTGATATCGGATTGGCCAATCAATGCCATATCCAAATTTAGCAGGTGCTTCAAACTCATGTTTGCTCCAGCGCTGGCAGGCTCTTCCCCAAATTAAAGACTTACCGCCAACCTGATAGCCACGGATCCAATCAAATGGTTTTTCCTGAACGTAAGGATGATCTTTATCTTTTATAAAAAAGTGTGCGGTGTCTTCTCCGAATCCGGCAGCTTTACTGATGAGCGGATTTTCTTTTAAGAATTGATTCGACATTCTGCCACGATGTTCAAGCTCCCACGGCTTTTTCATCATGGTAGGATAATCTTTTAAATGTTGAACATCCCGACCGCGTTCCAGTACGAGTGTTTTCAGTCCGTGTTCACAAAGCTCTTTCGCAGCCCAGCCACCGGAAATACCAGAACCGATAACGATGGCATCGTAGGTGTTTTTTTCCTTTCCCGTTGAATTAACCTGAACAGATTTTACAGCCATCAGCGAAACCGATTACTACTCTATAAGAATAAGCATTACCCGCGTTAATACCATAGAATTATTACAGCTGGATAACACATAACAGTGCATTTTGCGTTATACTCATTAATAATTCATCCCCACGAGGCGTTTTAGCTTATTTCGCCATTATTTGCGAATTTCAGGGGTTTTTGACTGCGTGAAAAAAGCATTTTTCAATATTCTTTGGGCATTACTAGTACCGGCTTCGGTTTGTTTTGGACAAAACGATGCCCCGGTAAGCATGAGCTTTGCCGACAGTCTGCGGATTGTGATGGAGAATACGCGCAGCATTGATGCCACTGCGGTAGGCGCTGGACTTACTACAGCCTGGGGCAACATCAGCCTCGATCAGCAACAACTTATAAAGAGGCAGACCGCGATCATGCGTAAGAAGGGCTATAAGCTTCGTCCTTATTTGGTGCCATATTTCGGAGCAATTGTAGCGGCTGTTAATATTGAAGGTGTTGATGTAACTCAACTCGGAAATTATTTAAAAGTGGCCGGGAAGGTTATTGAAAATTATAAGGCCACCCGTGCACTGACTTTTTTTAACAGCTCGCGTGAGTTTTATGAAAAGCATACCTTGTATGCCGATAAATCTTATCGACTTTATGCACGCGAAGGAAGTTATACTTTTGAATACCTTGAGTTTATTCCACCCCCACCCGATACGGTAGCATCTGTAAATAACGATCAGTATAACAACGACACCTGGGTTGATGAACCCGTTGATACTGTTTATCATGAGCCACCACCGTATTGGCTAACACCTGCACCACAACCGAATGTAGAAGGAGCCATCATTCGGTTCACCGGAACAAACCTGAATTTTGTTACTTCTTATGATTCAGTATTCCTCAGTAACACAAAAGGTATATTCTCGTTAACGGATAACATTTTTGTTGGGGAAGAAGGAAAGTTTGATTGGTCATCGGCCAACCTGAAACCCGAAGAAGTTACGTGCAACTTAACCCTCTATAATTTTAATACGAAGAAGGCTGAGCTTAGGGCTGATCTTGTTAACCTTAATTATGCGGGCAAAACTCCAGGCTTTATTGCCGGTAAGTTTGAATTCAAATCACAAGCTCGTAAGGATTCTGTTGCTTCCAACTATCCGCGATTTACATCGTATCAAGGTAATCTTGAGATTCAGGGCTTGGGAAATGAGCGCATGAAGTATATCGGAGGATTTTCGCTGTGGGGGAATAGAATAAAAAGTAATTCGGTTACAAATGACCTGGCAACCATTATCGTTTCTACTGAAGCGGAGAAAAAATTCAAAGCCCGCTCGCGAGAATTTGATTTCAAGGATTCAACCGTAACGGCAGAACAGGCAGCGTTTACAATTTATCATCAAAATGATTCTATTACGCATCGCTCGGTGCAGATGAAGTATGATTATAACAAGGATAAACTTTTATTGCTGAGTGAAAAGGGTTTGATGCGGAACGCACCTTACTCATCTTCATTTTTTAATATGGATTTTGCCGCACACTCAATTCGTTGGGATTTAAAAGCAGATAGTCTTGATATTTCCACGCGCGGTGCTCGGGCAACCGTTCCCATGATTCTTGAATCAGTTGATTATTATGAGCCAGACGATTTTAAAGTATTGGAAGGTATTGGATTCAGGTTTCATCCTCTTGCCTTAGTCGCTAATTATTGTATCCGGAACAATACACGCGAGCTTCATACAGGAGATCTTGCATTGCAAGGTGGGTATGATATTATCGAAGTACAGAAGGCCATTGAGTTTCTTTCACAAAAAGGGTTGGTTGAGTACTGGCCTCAAAACGATTTAATATTTGTAAAAGAAAAAGCAGTTACACAATACCTGGCTTTTAAAGGTGAGATTGACTATGATAATCTAAAAATTCAATCGCTGTCAGGATCGTATGTTCAAACCGATTTAAAAGCTCCGGTATATCCGAACGCTTCCCTTAGTTTTAAAAACCGGAACATGGTTGTGCGCGGAGTGGAAGGTTTTAATGTGAGCGACTCATTGAACGTGTACATCAAGCCCGACAGCAGTATTATTACCATTTTACAAAACCGGGACATTAAGTTTGATGGAACTATAACAGCCGGAAACTTTGAAATCACGGGTAAGCAATTCACATTAAAGTACGACAGCTTCTTCATCAGCCTGGATAAAATTGATTCGATCAATTTTTATTCCATGGAAAAAAATGCGCGTGGGCAAATGGTGCGCAAGAAAATAAATAACTCGATGGTGGGCGCTGATTCAACAGCCGCGGCAGCCGGAGGAATGAGCACAGCAGCAAAATCATCCGGAACACTCTATATAAACAGACCCAACAATAAATCGGGCAAAGAAAAAATTCCGAATTATCCACGACTGGATGCAGCTGCTGGTGGTGTAATTTATTTTGATCGACCAGAAGTTTTGAATGGCGTGTATGATCGATCGGTATTTTTTGTAGTCCCACCTTTTAAGCTTGACAGTTTGAATGATGCCGATCCGGCCTCCTTAAATTTTGACGGCTCATTTGTATCCAGTGGCATGTTCCCAAGCTTTAAAGAAAAGCTGCACTCTATGCCGGATAAGTCGTTGGGCTTTGAACATGCTGTTCCATCCAGCGGATATCAACTATATAAAGGAGATGGAAAATTATTTGGAGATATCACACTTGATAAGAAAGGACTACGATCACCTGGACGCATCGAATATTTAGCCGCAACGGTGTATTCGAATGACTTTGTTTTCTATCCGGATTCAGTTTCTGCAAAAGGGTCAAGAGCAACCATCTCTGAAAAACAATTTGGATCAGTTGTTTTTCCGCAAGCCTCACTGCGCAATTATCAAATGAAATGGTTCCCGAAGCAGGATCAGATGAAACTTCGGAATACGGATGTACCATTTAGTTTCTATGATAGTACCGCTCAACTAACCGGAACGATTACAGTTTCAAAAAATGGAGTAACGGGCATTGGTAAACTTGAAACCCGAGGCTCAGAATTGAGATCAAGAGAAATGACTTTTTCAGCGAAAGATTTAGGCGCACGTCATGCACGCTTTAAAGCAAATTCAGCTGATCCGTCTAAAGCACTCATTGACGGTACAGATGTTCGTGTGAAGTTTAACCTAGCACAGAACTATGCAGACATCAGTCCGGAAATAGAAGGTGTTGCCGCGATTGATTTTCCCTTCGCGCAATTCAAAACTTCTATTCCCAACGCGCGATGGGATTTTACAACGCAGAAAATTACCATGACTAAAAATCCGGACGTTCCGATTGAGAACTCTTATTTCTACACAACACGAAAAGACCTCGATTCACTAAGCTTTAATGCAGATAAAGCTGTTTATGATTTGAAGAAACAGGAGATGTTGGTAAGCGGTATTCCATATATCACAGTGGCAGATGCGCGAATCACACCTGAAAACGGAGAAGTATTGATTCTTGAGAATGCAAAGATTGGTACATTAAAAAATACAACAATCATTCTGGATACGCTTAACGGTTATCACCGGTTAACCGAAGGTGTTGTGGATGTTATCTCCCGAAAGCAATTTTCAGGATATGCTACGTATCAGTATGTAAACTTTTTGAAAGATACATTTGCGATTAAGATGACGGATTTTCATTTGGAGCCCGTTGTGGAAACTGAACACACAAAGAGGTTTCAGCGAAGAAAAACAGTTGCCTCGATGCAAACGGTTGGTGTGGGTCACGTAGCAGAAGAAGAAAAACTTGTATTGGGTGCGGGTATGTTTTATAAGGGTGACCTAACCATGTTCGCTACTAAACCAGCATTGCAACTTACCGGGTATGTTAAGCTCAACTTGAAAAAAATTAAAAACTACAATGCCTGGATTCGCTATTCACAAAGTGGGGATGAACCTGAAGTATTAATCAACTTCGACAATGCCTTAACAGAAGATGGCAAAAAAGTAGATGCAGGCCTTCATTTTTCTGCACTTGAAAATGATCTCTACATAACCTTCCTGAATGATAAGGGAGAAGGAGATGATGACTTCTTTGTGCCGAGCGGAACATTATATTACGACACTGCTTCACGGGAATATAAAATAGAAGATCGAGAAAAATCGGCCGGTAATAAGTTGTCTGGTAAAGTTTTCGCATACAACGACCAAACAACACAAGTTCGCTTTGAAGGTCCGGTCAATCTTTTTAAAGGAACCAAAGATTTTGGATTGACAGCTTCTGCATTAGGCAGCGGTAATGTCGAAACAAATGAAATTCGAATGAACGCTTTGGTAATGATGAACACGACCGTCATTTCTCCAGCTTTTGATCTTATGGCGCTTGATCTTGCAGCCGTAATTGAAAAAGAAGGCGCTGAAGAAGGCAGAGGTGATCAGACAGAGCTCTTATACAAAATTGCAGATATCGTAGGGGAACGAAGCGCAAAAGATTTTGAAACGAAAAGCGCGCAGGGATATGTATCGTTAGGCACGATGGCCGAAACCGCAAAGGCACTTACGTTTGCGAACGTCAACTTAAGGTGGTCCGTATCGAACAAAGCATTTTATAGCGAAGGCCCGTTGGGTGTATCAAACAGTTTCAGGAATGATATAAACGGAGCGTTCGAAGGCTTTATGGAAGTTAAGAAAACCGAAGATGGTGCGCCTGTATTTAATGTGTTCTTCAAGGCTTCTCCTGAGTCGTGGTACTATTTCGGATTTGAAGATAACCGACTGTTGATGTATTCATCCAACGAAGCATTTAACACGCTTGTGGCGAAAAAAACAAATTCAGGAAAAGCCAAGCTTGGTGATGTCGTGTTTGTTCCAGGCAGTGAAGAAGAAACCAAAGCTTTCATTAACCGTTTTCGGATTGAGTACTATGGAATTGAAGTTCCGTATAGTTTAAGTGAAGGACCTTCCGGTACGAAAAAGGCAGATCCAAAGAAGAAAGAAGATAACGATGGATTTTAAGCAGTGTAAACCGTTGCGCTAACGTGCATCTCAACAACCCAACGTGATAATTTTTATTTTTTCGGTAGAAACGGAGTTATAATAAGTTTTTAACGCAACAAATTCCCCTGTACTTTGCACTTGATTAAGATAACCCTATGGTAAAAGAATATATTGGTAAGAATAAGGAGCGGTTTCTCGCTGAATTGTTTGATCTGCTCAGGATCCCATCTGTAAGTGCTAATAGCAAGCATGCAGGTGATGTTCGCAAGGCCGCTGAATATTTGCTTGAAAAATTAAAAGCTGCTGGTGTTGATAAAGTTGAGCTGTGTGAAACAGCCGGTCATCCAATCGTGTATGGCGAAAAAATTATTAACCCCTCACTTCCAACCGTTCTGGTCTATGGTCATTATGATGTTCAGCCTCCCGATCCGCTGGAGTTATGGACATCGCCTCCTTTTGAACCAGTTGTAAAAGATGATAAAATTTACGCACGCGGTTCGTGTGATGATAAAGGTCAGGTTTACATGCATGTGAAAGCTTTTGAAACCATGACCAAGCTTAACCTGCTTTGCTGCAACATCAAGTTTATGATTGAAGGCGAAGAAGAAGTTGGCTCGGAACACCTTGACACTTTCGTGCAGCAAAATAAAGCCAAACTGAAAGCGGATGTTATTCTCATTTCGGATACATCCATCATTTCACTAGATCATCCTTCCATAACCGTTGGTTTGCGCGGATTGAGTTACATGGAAGTTGAAGTCACTGGTCCTAATCGGGATTTACATTCGGGAGTGTACGGTGGAGCCGTAGCAAACCCAATCAACATCCTCAGTAAAATGATTGCTTCTTTACACGATGATAAAGGAAGAGTAACCATTCCGGGTTTTTATGAAAAAGTTGCACAACTAAGTTCCTCAGATCGCGAAGCCATAAACAAAGCGCCATTCTCACTTGATAACTACAAGAAGGATTTAGACATAGACGATATAAAAGGAGAAGAAGGATATACAACCGTTGAACGTACCGGTATCCGTCCAACCTTGGATGTGAACGGAATATGGGGCGGCTATACAGGCGAAGGAGCTAAAACAGTATTACCATCAAAAGCATCTGCAAAGATTTCCATGCGATTAGTTCCTAACCAGGATAATGGCGAGATCACCGAACTCTTTACAAAACACTTTAAATCTATTGCCCCAAAATCAGTTAAAGTAAAAGTTACCGCATTGCATGGCGGTCAGGCAGCTGTTACTCAAACAGATTCTAAAGCCTTTAAAGCAGCAAGCGCAGCATTTGAAGAAGTCTGGGGCAAACGCCCGATACCTACCCGCGATGGAGGAAGTATTCCCATTGTTGCACTTTTTAAGAAAGAACTTGGTTTAGATACTGTGCTCATGGGCTTTGGCTTGGATTCGGATGCAATTCATTCTCCTAATGAGCACTATGGAATTAAGAACTTCATGCTCGGCATTGAAACCATTACTTCGTTCTACAAACATTTTTCAAAACCCTAGATTGATAACACCTTCGATGACCATGGATTTTAAGAAAGCCTCAGTTCTTGTTATATTTTTAGCGCTAACAGTAACATCGTTTGCGCAAATACTGGAACCGGCTCGATGGTCGTGGGAAGCATCAAAAAAATCAGTAAAGGTTGGTGATGAGATCGAGCTCATCTTTAAAATTGAGATCGAAGATAACTGGCATACGTATGCAAATGATTTTGACCCGGAGTGTGGCCCGCTTCTGACGAAAATAGATTTTAAATCAGACGCAAGTTTTAAACTGGTCGGTCCGCTCAAAGCAGTTAATGCTAAAGTACATCATGAAGATGTTTTTGGTTGCGATACCAAAGTTTTTGAGGTGCGGGGTGAATTTCGGCAGAAGATAAAAGTTCTTTCGAAGAATCTTAAACTATCCGGGGATTACAATGGTCAATCTTGTACGGATGCAGGGAAGTGCGTTCCGTTTGATGGGGAATTTAACGTTACAGATGTTGCCGTCTCAGATGCAGACGTAAAAAAAAACCCTGAACCGGTAAAACAAACTCCTGTAGTAACGGAACCTGTCGTTACGAAAGATACAGGACAAGCAAAGCCAGAGCTCGGACAAAACCCAGCTAAGGTTCTGACCGGAGCCAAAGGGCCTGTATTAGATGAAAAAATCCTGGAAGGTGAACCAACATACGGCAACGATTCTTTCTGGACATTATTAGTACTTGCTTTTATAGCCGGTCTAACATCTTTAATTACTCCATGCGTGTTCCCGATGATACCAATGACGGTAACATTCTTTCTAAAGGATACACAAACCAAACGCGAAGGCATAAAAAAAGCAATCATCTTCGGGTTATCAATCATTGTTCTGTACTCATCTGCCGGAACGTTATTCGCGGTGTTACTTGGACCGGAAGGATTAAATGCCCTGGCAACCAATTGGGCTTTAAACCTATTCATCTTTCTGGTGTTTATCATTTTTGCTCTTTCCTTCTTTGGCTTGTTTGAAATCAATGCCCCATACAAGCTCGTAAACAAAATTGATCAGCAAGCTGAAAAAGGCGGACTGACCGGTGTGTTCTTCATGGCCTTTACACTTGTGTTGATTTCCTTTAGTTGTACCGTACCGATTGTTGGAAGCGTACTTGCTCTTTCAGCGGGCGGACAAATTCTCAAGCCAATCCTGATGATGTTCTCATATTCATTAGCGTTCGCGTTGCCTTTTGCATTCTTTGCGTTTTTCCCAGAAGTAATCAAGGGACTACCAAAATCGGGTGGCTGGCTTAATGCGGTTAAAGTAACGTTAGGGTTTCTTGAGCTCGCACTTGCACTTAAATTCTTCAGCATTGCCGATCAGGCGTATCATTGGGGATTACTGGATCGTGATATAAACATCGCTTTATGGATCGTAATCTTTGGTTTACTCGGATTGTACTTGTTAGGCAAACTTCGTCTTCCGCACGATAGTCCGATTGAAAAAGTTTCTGTACCCAGACTATTATTAGCCATCGGTGTTTTCACGTTTATAGTATACTTGGTTCCGGGCTTATGGGGTGCTCCGTTAAAAGCATTAGCCGGTTATCTTCCACCTCAACATACGCACGACTTTGATCTTGCAGCCATGTTACGCGGAAAACAAAACAATCAAATCTGTGAAGAGCCAAAGTATGCTGACTTCCTGCATCTGCCACACGGCTTAACCGGATATTTTGAGTATGAACAAGCACTGGCCTGTGCACGTCAACAGAATAAACCAATCTTTATTGATTTCACCGGTCACGGATGTACAAATTGCCGTGAGATGGAAGCAGTAGTATGGAGTGATCCTGCTGTGTTGCAACGATTAAAAGATGATTTCATCATTGTAGCATTGTACGTTGATGATAAAACAGAGCTTCCGGAAACGGAATGGATTACATCGAAGTATGATGGCAAAATCAAAAAAACGATCGGCAAGAAAAATGCAGACATCCAGATTGCAAACCTGAATAACAATGCTCAGCCTTTCTACGTGTTGATTGGTCCGGATGAGAAAGTATTAGCCTGGCCATATGCCTATAACCGCGATGTACAAAGCTTTGTTGATTTCTTAGAACGCGGAAAGAAAAAGTACCAAGAGCTTTACAGATAAGTTAACCCTGAGCGGAGCCGAAGTTGACCCTGAGCGTAGTCGAAGGGTTAACAAGAGTACAGATAGTCCTGTTTTGGATAATACTCCGTAATGTCATATTTTTAGTGAAAACACAGCGTTTTTTACCGCTCAGAATTTTTTAAACTGGTATATTTGCCCTTCATTTTTTGGGCAGAAGTAATATTGAGGCGATGAAGAGACATTTAAGTAAGCTTTTTTCTGTTTTACTGATTTTGTTAAGTGCAGCAGCAGTTAACACATTTAATCCTTACGCGGAAACACAGAAGATCAGCGCAAGTTATTCGTTGAGTGATATTAACTTCGGTTTGAACCAACCAGTTTTTTTATATGGCCTCAATGTGAATAGCCACGTTGTAATTGAAGAGAAGGTTAAGAAAAATGAATTCCTCGCGGATATCCTCACAGCATACAAGGTTCCGATTAAACTGATAAATCAATTAGCATCTATTCCGCGCAATGTATTCGATGTAAGAAAAATTGCTCCCAATAAAAAGTATACTTTTTTCTGCTCACTTGATTCTCTTAAGACAGCGAAAGCTTTCGTTTACGAACCTAACCCCATTGACTACGTTGTTTTTACGTTCGATGAATCGTTGAAGGTTGATGTTTGCCAGCGTGAAGTGACCGTTGAAGAAAAAAGCATTTCAGGCACCATTCAATCATCCTTATCGCAAACCATCAACGAAATGGGAATCTCCCATGAATTGACGAATAAGTTCGTAGATATTTTTGCGTGGCAAGTAGATTTTGCACGCCTCCAAAAAGGAGATGTTTTCAAACTCGTGTATGAAGAGGTTCAGGTGGAAGGCCGCTCGATCGGTGTACGTAACATCAATGGAATTTATTTCGAACATTTTGGAAGCGGATACTATGCAGTACCATTCGATCAGGGCAATGGTCTTGATTACTTCGATCAGGAAGGAAAGAGCCTGCGAAAAGCATTATTAAAATATCCGATTGAATTTACACGCATTAGCTCACGCTATACCGGCAGAAGATTTCACCCGGTTCAAAAGATTTTTAAAGCACATCTCGGTACCGATTTTGCCGCACCACAAGGAACTCCGATCCGTTCAGTGGGGGATGGACTTGTTGAAGAAGCACAATACAAATCCAACAACGGTAATTATGTGAAGGTCCGTCATAACGGAACGTACACAACGCAATACCTGCACATGTCACGCATCGATGCTTCGGTCAGAGCCGGGACCCGCGTTCGTCAAGGTCAGGTTATTGGATACGTAGGCAGCACAGGCCTTGCAACTGGCCCGCACCTTTGTTATCGTTTCTGGAAGAATGGCGTTCAAGTTGATGCCTTGCGTGTTGATCTTCCCGCATCAGAACCTGTTAAAGCTGAGTATAAGGATGCTTACGAAGCAGCTAAAGCAGCGGTAATGATGAAGCTTGACGGAATTGCCTCTCCTGCGCAGCAATCCTTTGCAAAAGTTTTATAACGCCTAGAAACTTTTACGCTCATTCAATTCGTTATTTTTAACGATTCATTACTTATTTTATACTGAGGGATTACCTTTAATCAGGCAGTGACGTATTAATACCGTGCTTAAGAAACTTTTACTCATCGTGATGACGTGCAGCATCACCCAAACTTTCGCTCAAAAAGTTGGGTTGGTGCTGAGTGGCGGAGGAGCCAAAGGAATTGCGCACATCGGTGTATTAAAAGCGCTTGAGGAAAATGAGATCCCGGTAGACTATATTGTAGGAACATCGATGGGGGGAATTATTGGTGGCTGCTATGCAGCGGGCATGAGTCCCGATGCGATTGAGCAAATGATCTTATCGGAAGATTTTCTGCGCTGGGTAAACGGTTATCCGGAAAGCAAGGTTAATTATCATTATGCCCGCACGGAAGAAGGCCCCTATTTTCTTAAGCTTAACCTGTCTCTTGATTCAACCTTCTCATTTCAATTTAATCCCAGTCTGGCGAATGATGTTTCATTAAATTTTGCGTTAGCCGATAAAATGGCTCAGGCGGGGGCAATTTCAAACAATAATTTTGATAGTTTATTTATACCCTTTCGCGTTGTTGCCGCGGATGTCTTTACACAATCAGAAGTAATCTTGTCGAAAGGTTCTTTAAGTGATGCCTTACGCGCAACACAAACGGTTCCGTTTTTTTATAATCCAATCCGTGTAGATGGTCGGTATTTATTTGACGGTGGTGTTTACAATAATTTTCCGGTCGATGTAATCCAGCGCGAGTTTAAACCTGATGTTATTGTTGGCTCAAACGTTTCGTCAAAAATTTTCAACGAGTATCCATACGATAAAGACGACAAGCTTATTGCAAGCTCGTTACTCTACATGTTGCTCGATAAATCCGATCCTTCTGCAATTCCTGAAAGTGGAATCTACATTCAACCAAACCTGGATGGTTATAGCTCACTTGAATTTAAACATGCACGGGCGCTTATCGATAGCGGGTACGCACAAACCATGCGGCAAATGCCGGAGCTGAAACAAAAGATCGCTGCCCGGAAAGTATGTGAAGAAGTTGTTGCAAAAAGAAATTCATTCAATGACCAGAACAAACCCTGGATTTTTGAAAAGCTAACATTCAAATCATTCAATTCGCATCAGCGAAAATACATCCGGAGAATATTTAAAGTAAACTCAAAGAAGCCACGCACGTTATACTATCGGAACATTCGTGAAGGATACTATAAGCTGGCAGCTGAACCTTATTTTTCGAATGTATATCCTTCCATGCTCTTTAATCAGCAGTCCAATAAATTTGTGTTACAGCTCACGAGTCGAGCGCAAAAAAACTTTCAGGTTGACTTCGGAGGCGTAATTGCAACCCGCGACATCAGTAACATTGCGTTAGGTCTCAATTATTATTATTTTAATAATCTATTGACGCATGCCTATGCCGGATTTCAAACCGGAAGCTTTTATAAATCGGTTATTGTTCGTACACGTTTTGATCTTCCCTTTCTGGATAGATTTTATGTTCAGCCCGAAGCGATGTTCAACGGTTGGGATTACACCGAAGGGATAGACATTTTAAAAGAGAAAAACACACCTACGGTACTTAAGAGATTTGATCGAAGACTTGGCGTTCATGTAGGTAAATCCGTTGGTAATCAATTTAAGGTTGATATGAGTATTGAAGGATTTAATAACGATGATTACTACGGGAATAGAAAAGTTTTTATCAGTTCCGATACGCTCGATCAGCTTAAGCTGGAAGGTTTTAAAACCGGAATAACTTTTTCCATGAATGATCTGAATAGAAGACAATATGCTTCTTTCGGCAAAGCTTATTCAATAAGTGGTCATTTTTTTAATGTTCATGAGAACTATGCTCCGGGTAACACCGCGGATGATAGCCAACTTGAAAGCAGAAACTCTCACAAATGGTTTAGAATAAAGGCAACAGGAGAGCAGTATTTTGCAAGAGGATGGTATCGCCCGGGAATTTATGCTGAGGCTGTTCTTTCCAATCAAACATTCTTCAGCAATTATTTCGGAACCATTATAAACGCGCCTGCTTTTTTCCCCTTGCAAGATAGCCGCACACTTGTACTGGAAAATTTCAGAGCTTTTAACTATGTAGCATTTGGTGTTCGGAACATTTTTACGATCAAGAACAAACTTGATTTTCGTCTGGAAGGCTATGCCTTTAAACCATTGGAGTACATAGCTGAAAGCAGCAATCAGGAGGCAATTGAACAAACAGAGCTTACGCAGGTTTTCTTCGCAGCAACCGGAAGCGCAGTCTTTCACTCTCCGGTTGGGCCAGTTGCACTAAGCGTTAATTATTATGACGACCCAGAGAACAGATTTGGGGTTATTCTCCATGTAGGTTTTTTACTCTTTAAAAACCATATCTTAGAGTAACGAGGAATTTTCGCTACACGAACCCCGGTTTTGAATGCTTATTTTTGAGCCGGCAATGTATTATTTTCGCTCAAATTTAAATTTTTGCCTAAGTTTATTGTTGGAATTTAACTGTCAGGAGACTCATGAAGAGACTATTACCCGTAATTATCATCCTATTCGCAATGTCTTATGGCGCTTCTGCACAGGTGGTGCAATGGGCTTCCAAAGTATTGGATTTTTCAACTGAGCTTACGCACGCTCAATATTCTGCCCAACAGGCGCTTGGCAAGCCTAACGTAATGCCGGCCGGAGGCGATAATCCCAACGCGTGGATGCCTGACAAACCAAACCGAAAAGAATTCCTGAAACTTGGCTTTGATAAGCCAATGAGCATTAAACAGATTGCCATCGCTGAATCGTTTAACCCAAGCGGGTTGTATAAAATTTTGGTATATGATGAATCTGGTAAAGAATATGAATTAAGCACATTCAATCCAATGGCCATCCCAATGAAAGGCCGGATGATGAACTTCTTCCTGGAACCAACATCTTATAAAGTCGCTGCAGTAAAATTAGAATTTGATGGAGCTGCACTTCCAGATTATTTCGCAATTGATGCAGTCGCGATTTCTGATTCTAACTATCCAATTGTCGCGTTTATACCGACACCAGAACTTCTTGCTTCGGGAATTGTTACAGAAGTTCTTGATAAAAATGTAAACAGCGATGTAAACGAATTAAATCCGATTCTTTCACCAGACGGAAAAACACTTTATTTCAGCCGCAGCAATCACCCGGATAACAAAGGTGGTTCAAAAGACAAAGAAGACATCTGGTACTCTGAACTAGGAGCCGATGGTAAATGGCAATTGGCTAAAAACATGAAACAGTTTAATAATGACTATCCAAACTTTATCAATACTGTAAGTGCCGTTACGCCTGATGGTAAATCTGTTATCATGATTTTGGGTAACAAGTATCTGGATGATGGAAAGAAAATGCAAGCTGGTGTTTCGATCAGCTCTAACGTAGGAGGAGGCTGGACAAAGCCTGTAGCATTAAACATTAAGAACGATTATAACTTCCACGAGAAAGCAAATTACTTTCTCGCGAATAATCGCAAGACATTGCTGATGTCTGTGCAACGTGAAGACTCAAAAGGAGATCGTGATCTTTATGTTTCCTTCATGCAGGATGATAGCGTATGGACCGAGCCGCTAAGCCTAGGAGCAGTTTTAAATACAGCTGGTGAAGAGTCTTCACCTTTCCTCGCTCTTGATGATAAAACTTTATACTTCGCTTCTAACGGCTTCAGCGGTTATGGCGGGACAGACGTTTATGTAAGTAAACGTCTTGATGATACGTGGACAAACTGGTCTGAGCCTGAAAATCTAGGTCCGGATATTAACTCAACATTGAACGAATACTTCTTCAACATTCCATCGGATAGTGAATTCGCATATTACTCACGCGAAACATCACCGAATAACACCGATATCTTCAGGATCAAATTACCGATCCTCAGAAACCCTGATCGTTTTGCTACGATCAAAGGAAATCTTATTGATGCAAAAACCGGAAAGCCGCTGGGTGCAAAGATTATCTACGAACGCCTGCCTGATGGAACGGATGTTGGTATTAGCCAATCTGATCCAACGAAGGGTGAATACGAAATCAAATTGCCGATCGGCCATTTGTATGGAATCCGTGCGGAAGCGAAAGATTACATCTCTGAAAGCCAAAACATTGACTTAAGAAATGTAGCACAGGATACCGTTATCAACTATAACTTCACACTCAACCCGATTGAAGTGAAACCTATTGAAACAGGTGTTGCCATAACCTTGAACAATATTTTCTTTGATTTCGATCAGGTAACGTTGAAACCAGAATCTTTCCCGGAATTAGACAGACTTGTTAAAGTGCTGGGAGAACGCGGAACCTTAACCATAACAATTGAAGGCCATGCCGATGCTACAGGCACAGAACAGTATAATCTTGACCTATCTAAGCGAAGAGCAGCCGCAGTACAAAAATATATTACCGGAAAAGGCGTTGATCAATCCAGAGTGGGCATTGCATTCTTCGGAGAAAGCAAACCGGTGGAATCTAATGCAACGAAAGAAGGCAGACGGAAGAATAGAAGGGTAGAGTTCAGAATTGTAACACCATAACCTAAAGCAGCATGCTGAAAAGGATTATTGTTCTCTTTGTCGCAGTTGGAAGTTCATGGAATGCATTCGCGCAGGCGGACAGTACAATCGTTGCGCAGGGCAAGATTGTAAACGCTGAAACGAAAGAGCCGATAACGGCAAGGATTACGTACCAAAGTCTTCCGTATGGAAGTAAAATGGGCGTTATCAATAATAGCACCTATTCGTTCCCCATGTTTGACCGTGAACGTTACTCAATCTCGGTTGATGCACCGGGCTATGTACCAGCTAAATTTATGCTTGATCCTGCTGAAGCGAGTAATCTAAGCCTTGTGAAGGATATTGAGCTTACGCACGGAGATTCACATGCCAAGAAGAAGCATGAGGTTGGGCATGTTATGCTCCTCAATAATTTGATCTTCGAGGTAAACAAGAACAAGATCGATGCTGAATCGTATCCCGAATTGGATATCGTGGTGAACATGATGAAAGAAAATCCGAACATGGTCATTCAGTTGGAGGGTCATACGGACTTTATCGGGAATCCTGACAAACTCATGAAACTTTCGCAAGAGCGTGTTGATGCAGTAAAAGGTTACCTCACCTCAAAAAGAGTAAATAAGAGCAGGATCAAAACGAAAGCTTTTGGAGGCACGGTTCCTTTGTCGAAAGACAATACACCGGAAGCACACCGTATGAACCGGAGGGTTGAACTGCGGATTCTTGAAAATTAATTAGAAGCGATAATAAAGGGCAACGATTTTTGCCGCAACGAGAGAATTGTATTCATACAATTCTCTTTTGTTTTTAGATCAAGGTCACTTTGCTGTAAGGATAGCAACAGTATTTGTGAAAACTCTTCAATACGATAGGAAGAATAAAGCTCATTAGCTTTTACCAGGTTCTGAACAGCAGCGTTAAGATTTTTCTGATTAAAAAAATTAACAGCTTTATTATAATACGTTAACCCCCTAAGCTCATCGATGGAAACCGTATTATATAATTCAAAGTTGAATTTATAATATGATTTATCACGTTGCTCAGGTTGAATTTGATTTTGCTTATAGCGTGCAATCCGTGCTTCAACATCTGTTCTCGAATTTACGAATCCGTTTAACGGATCAGTTGCTTCCAGTAAAACTTGCCCTTCTGTTGTTTCAGCCAGGATGAAAATATGATAGTTTGTTTCGATTACCTGATGATCGATATCATAATGATGTAAAATGAGCGATAATAAAATTGTTCCTGTCAGGCAATTGTAAGAACCGTTATCAAAAGTTTCCTCCAACGAAGCGTAAGCGGTATAGTTCTTTAAGTAACGTTGATGTGCCTTTGCGAAAATATGACGGACAAAACTCTGCTCGCTTTTAGCGAAAGAATGTTTTTTAGACAGCTTGTGTAAAAACGATTCGAATGACTTTATCGATTCGGCTTTGTATCGATCAGTAGAAAGAAAGGCCTTCAGGTTAGACTCAATAGAGAATTCTTTGCCGGGATGATTGGCAAATGCCAGGGCCGGCAGTAAGAAAATTAACCCGATAAAAACGCCTCTTTTCAATGTTACCCCAATGTTAACTCTGTGTTAACAAATTTAACACTCTGGTAACACGAATCAATAGGGAGGCCTAAAACTTAACATTGGGGCTGGTTGGCGGTATTTTGTTACCTTACAATCGTCATGACGCTACTTTCCAAAAATGCGGTTTCCGAAGATATTTTGAAGATTTTTCAGGCTAAGAAGGTAGCTTTTAAGAAACTGCGACTTCAGTCGATTAAGGAGAGAAAAGCTGTGCTGATCAAGCTCCGGAACTGGGTTAAGGCAAATCGGGAGGCAATTCGCGAAGCCATGAAGTCTGATTTTCGTAAACCAGCAGCTGAAGTTGATACAACCGAAATCCTTCCCGTTCTAGATGAACTCAAGCAAGCACTGGAGAATCTGGATCGGTGGACAGCTCCCAAAAAAGTAGACGCTCCGATTACGATGTTGGGTACGCGTTCTATAATAATGTATGAACCGAAAGGAGTTTGTCTGATTATTTCTCCCTGGAATTATCCGTTTAACCTTTCAGCAGGGCCACTCGTTTCTGCTTTGGCTGCAGGAAATTCAGTAATCATAAAACCTTCTGAAATGACTCCGCATACTTCTGCGCTTATCACAAGAATGAGCAAAGAAGTTTTTACACATAATGAAGTGACCGTAATCGAAGGAGGAACTCAAGCATCACAAGAATTATTAAAACTTCCATTCGATCATATATTTTTTACCGGAAGTCCTTCTATCGGCAAAGTTGTGATGAAAGCAGCTGCTGAAAATCTTACTTCGGTTACACTTGAGCTTGGGGGCAAATCACCAACGCTTGTTACAGAATCTGCGAATGCAAAAGAAGCAGCACAGCGAATTGCAGTCACCAAGTTTATTAACAACGGGCAAACATGTATTGCTCCGGATTATATTCTTGCACACACAAGCATCGCAGCTGATTTAATAAAAGAGCTTAAAGTGCAGATACCAGCACTCTTCGGAGGGCTCAATAAAAATATCGCTGACTCTGCTGACTATGCCCGCATTGTAAATGAAAAACACTTCGCAAGATTGTCTGATCTGTTACGTGAAGCAGAAAGCAAAGGCGCGAAAGTTGAAACGGGTGGAGCGATGGATTTTTCTCAACGGTTTATTGATCCGGTTGTGTTGAGTAATGTTTCGCGTCAATCGCGCATTATGGAGGAAGAAATTTTTGGCCCGATACTTCCGATCATCACGTACAACTTGCTCGATGAAGCAATTGACTATGTAAATAGTAAACCCAAACCTCTTGCCTTATACATCTTTGGATCAAATCGTTCGGAGATCAGCAGAATAAAAAAAGAAACATCGTCTGGCTCTGTATGTATTAACGATTGTGCGATTCAGTTTCTTCACCCGAACCTGCCCTTTGGCGGAGTGAACACGAGTGGCATTGGGAAATCCCACGGGTATTATGGCTTCCTAGCCTTCTCCAATGAAAAACCAGTACTCCGGCAGCGTAGTGGGTTCACAGCCTTTAAACTCTTCTATCCTCCCTATACAAGCGGAGTTCAACGCATGATTGATTGGGTACTTAAGCTTTTTTAGAACAAATCCGTCCGGAAGGCTTCCATACCGTTAGTCTGGCACTACTTTCGCTAAAACTTAACTCCAATTAACTCTAAGGTTTAGTAATTTTGACATCCAATTTGAGTTATAGGTAAATACACCAGCTACATGAAAAAAGCATTAATCATTATCGGAATCATCTTTGTCGTTTTGCTGGCAGCAGCTTTCATTTTGCCGATTGTTTTTAAAGATGATATCAAAGCGGCAATCGACAAAGAATTGGCAAAATCCATTAATGCGGATGTGCTGTATGAAGCTGATAACTTCTCGCTTACGCTCTTCAAGAATTTCCCCAACATCACAGCCGAGGTTAAAGACCTTGGTGTGATTAACCGCGAACCTTTTGCGGGTGATATTCTTTTCGCTGCTGAAAATGTTCAGGTAGAAGTTAATTTAAAAGATGTGTTGTTCGGAGATCAATTAAGATTGAAGGGGATAACATTGGTAAGGCCAATCATCAACGTAAGCGTGCTGGCCGATGGCCGCGCAAACTATGATATCGCCATCCCATCTACAGATACGGTAACCACAACCGAAGAGCCAAGTGATTTTTCGTTTGGAATTGATCATTGGGAAATTGTGGAAGGTGATATTAAATATGATGACAAGTCAATCCCCATGTTGCTGGAGCTTAAAGGAGTTAATCATACCGGTAGCGGGGATTTTACAGAAAGCGAATTCGACCTCAAAACAAAAACAACTACCGATACACTTAATGTCGCTTACGATGGCAATGAATACCTGAGCAAAAAACAAGCTGACATTGATATGACCATCACGATCAGTGAAAACTATACGAAGTATACATTCAAAGAAAACAGCGCCAAGCTGAACGACTTTGCGATGAGTTTTGATGGCTGGTTTAAAATGAATGAGAAAGATTACGGCATGGACATTTCTTTCAAAAGTCCTGAGAACACATTTAAAAGCTTGCTTTCGCTTGTTCCAGGAATGTATTCCGAAAGCTTTAAGAACATTGAGACAAGTGGCGATCTAATGTTCAACGGCTTTGTAAAGGGAACGTACAGCGATACACAGCTTCCCGCCTTTAACGTTGATCTGAAAGTTATCAACGCCATGTTTAAGTATCCTGATCTGCCAACGCCAATCAACAACATCAATCTAGACATGCTGGTGGATAATAAAGACGGAATTATCGACAACACGGTTATTGATATCAAGAAGTTCCACATGGATTTTG
Source organism: Cyclobacteriaceae bacterium (assembly GCA_965227265.1). Lineage (GTDB taxonomy): Bacteria > Bacteroidota > Bacteroidia > Cytophagales > Cyclobacteriaceae > UBA2336. The sequence goes on from OZ245738.1 coordinate 3,549,671, forward strand.
GGTCAAACCCTGTAGATGCCCGGGCATTGATCAGCAGAATTTATCCGACAACGGTTGATGCGAATATTAAAGCTAAACTGAATCTTGCGGAGTTGAGCAAAATGTTCCCGGTACAAGGACTTGACATGCGCGGAAATTATGCACTTGACCTCACAGCCAAAGGCGTTTACGATAGCCTAAAGAAAACCATTCCGGCCATTGACGCTTCCATGTCGCTGGCGAACGGTTATATCAAATCTGCTGAATTCCCGCTTCCATTACAGGATTTGAAATTCAATTCGACAATCAAGAACACTTCAGGTAAGATGGCGGAAACATTTATTGCCGTGAGAGATTTCTCTATGAATATGGATGGCGAAAAATTCACAGCCGATATGTTCATTCAAAACCTGGATGATTATACCTGGGATGTAAAAGCAAAAGGTGGGATTGACCTGGAAAAGATTACGAAAGTTTTCCCGCTTGAAGGCATGACACTGGCGGGGCAAGTTAAAGCTGACCTCCAAACAAAAGGTAAGATGTCAGACCTCGAAGCCAAGCGCTATGATAAACTACCGACAAGTGGAACAGCGACTCTTACAAACTTCAAATACATCACCAAAGATCTTCCGGCTGTGGCGTTGAGCAAAGCAGAAATGTCTTTCGATCCTAAAAATGTTAACCTCAAACAATTGACAGGAACAATCGGTAAAAGCGATTTCGATGTGAAAGGCTCAGTAAGCAACTACATTGGTTATGTGTTTGGCAAGAATGAATTGCTGAAGGGAAATGTAACGTTCAACTCTACATTGCTCGATCTAAATGAATTTATGACCGAAAGTGAGACACCAACTGTTCAGGATACGACCGGCTATAGTGTTATCCCAGTTCCGGAAAACGTTGACTTTGTTTTGACATCCAATATCAAAACAGTTAAAATGATGGATTACACCATGACGAATGCGAAAGGCGACATTGTTGTGAAAGATGGTATAGCCAACTTGAGCGGATTATCCTTTGGTATGCTGGGCGGAACATTTGTGGTAGACGGTTCTTATAATACGAAGGACATTAAACATCCGAAGTATGATCTTAAGTTGAAGATCCAGGATCTATCGATCGCGCAGGCAGCAACTTCTTTTTCTATCGTGAAAACATTTGCTCCGGTTGCTGGCTTGGTGAATGGAAAATTCTCAACAGACTTTAAGCTGGGTGGAGAATTACTTCAAAACTTCTCACCTAATCTAAGCACCGTAAATGGCGATGGTTTGGTTAAAATTGCACAAGCTTCCTTGAAAGATTCTAAGTTACTTTCTGGGATTACATCCTTAACAAAACTTGATAATACCGATGAAGTAACACTCAAAGACGTATTGATGTCAACTTCTATTAAAGACGGCAGACTTTCGGTAAAGCCATTTGATGTTAAATTCGGCAGCTATAAAACAACTGTAGCCGGAAGCACAGGCATTGATGGATCAATTGATTATAATTTGAAAATGGATGTACCGGCAGGTAAACTTGGATCGCAGTTCAATAGCTTCTTAAGCAAATATAGTGGCACAAAAACAGATCCGAATGCACCCATTCCAGTAACGATTGGCTTAGGCGGAACGGTTACTAAACCAACTCCGAAGCTTTTAATGAGTGAACAAAAAACACAGGCACAAGATGCTGTTAAGGAAGCGGTGAAACAGGAAGCAACCAAGAAAGCTGAAGATCTAGTGAATGACCTTTTGAAAAAGAAAGACCCTAAGAAGACTTCAAAATCGGATACAGCCAAAGTAAAATCTGATACAACGAAGGCCAAGCCAAAAACCACAAACGATAAGGTCAAGGAAGAGGCTGTGAATAAAATTCAAGATTTGCTTAAGAAGAAAAAGAAGAAGCCTTAAACGTAAAAATCCACCTGCGGGATTTTTTTTGGACATCTAATCTTTCAATAGTCTATGGCTATTTCCTGTTAACTTCTTTATACCGAAAGCAACTTGCGATGTGATCATTAACAAGTCCACAGGCCTGCATGTGCGAATACATAACCGTACTGCCTACAAACTTAAAACCGCGTTTAATCAAATCTTTACTTAACGCATCTGATTCTTTCGTGGTGGGAGCAATCTGTCCGAGTGAATTCCATTTATTAATTATTGGTTTTCCGCCAACGAAACTCCAGATATATTTATTAAAGCTTCCGAATTCTTTTTGTACTTCCAGGAATCGTTTAGCATTATTTACGGCACCGTAAACTTTTAACCGATTCCGCACAATGCTCGGGTCAAGCAGCATCTTTTCACATTTTGCTTCCGTAAACTTTGCAACCTTAACCGGATCAAAATCTGCAAAAGCTTTACGATAGCCCTCACGTTTATTGAGAATAGTAAGCCAACTTAAACCTGCTTGCGCACCTTCGAGTATCAAAAATTCAAAGTGTTTCTGATCATCATGCACAGGCTTGCCCCACTCGTTATCATGATATTCCATGTAATTTTCGGTTTTCAGGCACCAGCTGCAACGGACTTTTTCTTTCATTTTTAACAAGTTACTTTGTGCAATCAACAAACCAGGGATGACATCAGTATGTCAGTAGATTTAAAAGTATGAAGAAGTTTTTGTTTTTAGCGATCGCGCTCATGTTGTCGGCCTGCGACTTGGATGAACCGGCTGAAACCAGAACGTTCTACCTAGGCTTTACACCTTTTCCATATGCCATTTCACAGCAAGCAGTTGAGTTTACGTATGAAAAAATCGCATCCGATGCAGATATAGTTAATCATCATTTCGATAATGGCGTGCCGTGGGTGGAAGCAGAGAACGATGATCCATTTCATATAAATGTCACTAACGATTGGCAACACAGGAAAAGCTCGACACCTGCCGGCCATAAAGTATATGTTTCCGTTACACCGATTAATTTCCTGAGAACAGGCCTTGCCAAGTATCGTGCAGCCGAAGAAGATATGGAGTTGCCTGAACCTTGGGATAGTTATTCATTCAATGACGAGCCTGTTAAAAAAGCCTACCTGAATTACTGCAAACGCATTATGGATTTTTTCGAGCCAGATTTTTTCAATATGGCCATTGAGGCTAACCTCCTTTACTTTAACGACTCACCGTTGTGGGAAGATTATTTAGAACTTCATGAATTTATTTACACAGAGTTGAAATTAGAGTATCCAGATCTACCGGTTTTTTGTTCAGTGGTTGGCGCACATATGTTGCCGGATACATTTTCAGATAATGATCACCTTGCGTTACGAACCGCAACATTACAATTACTTGAACACTCAGACGTATATGCAATATCTTTTTATCCGTACCTGTCTGCTTATCTAGGCAATCCGTATCCGGAGAATGTATTTGAAGAATTATTCTCGATCAGTGATCTACCGCTTGCCATTGCTGAAACAGGCTATGCAGCTCAGACTTTCTCCATTGATACAGAATTTGGCCCGTTAACAATAGTTTCTGATCAGGATAAGCAAGAACAATATATTAAAGACTTGTTGAAAGCTTGTACAAAACGCAAAGCAAGGTTTGTAATCAATTTCGTACTTCGTGATTACGATGACCTTTGGGAAGCCATTGGTTCACCTACTGATGTCGCCATCGCCTGGAGAGATTCTGGATTGTATGATGAAGATGGAAATGAACGTAAAGCATTACAAATCTGGAAGAACTATTTAGATAAACCATTGCCATGAGAACAATTCTGTTAATCAGTTTATTATTAATTACTTCAGTTTGTATTGCGCAGGATGCTGAAAAGAGACTGAAAGAACTTAACATAGAACTACTGAAAACTGCGCCTCCCATTGGCAACTATGTCAAAGCAGTACGAACCGGTAATTTAATTTTTCTTTCCGGTCATGGCCCGGTAAAAACTGATGGCGCATTTATGACGGGTAAGGTTGGCAAAGATGCTACATTGGAGCAAGGCTACGCGGCTGCACGCCAGACAGCAATCTCAGCCATCTCAACGTTAAAAGCTGAACTTGGAGATTTGAATAAAGTAAAACGCATTGTTAAAGTTCTGGGAATGGTTAACTGTACGGAAACATTTACCCGATCAACCCAAAGTTATAAATGGATTTTCCGATTTGATCGGAAGCGTGTTTGGAGCAAAAGGGCTTCATGCCCGTTCAGCCGTTGGTGTTATTTCATTGCCGCTTAATATGATGGTTGAGGTGGAAATGATTGTAGAAGTAGAATAATATTTCTTGCTCGTAACATTTCAAAAAACTTAACGTCTTCACGGAAACAAACGTGATGGACAGGGTTATTGGCTTTATAGAAAAGTGTAAGCAGCTTTCTTTCTTACAGATTTTTACGATTTATCTCCGGTATTTAATTGGCGGAGGATTTGTCATTGCCGCTTTCGGAATGGGAAAGTTTTCTGGGCAACAACTGTTGATCAGTAACCCGGGTGCTTCAATCGAAACGCTTGAACCGCTTCAGCAGTTTTTCAGAGTTATGGCAACGTCAGGTTTGTATTGGCAATTTATCGGACTCACTCAAGTGATTGGCGGAGGCCTACTCATAACGCAACGCTATGCAAAGTTGGGAGCTGTAATTTTTTTCGCACTTATCTTGAATATTTTTGTCATTACAGTCTCTTATCATTTTGTGGGCACACCAATCATTACAGCTTTAATGCTACTGGCCACAATGTTTTTGCTTTTATGGGATTTCAATTCATTACAATTTATCCTAAGAGCTCCTGCAAAAGAAAGCATAAGAGAATTTCCTAGGCTAACCATTGCAGATCATCCATTTTGGACAGCCTTGGGATCCTTAATGCTCATCACGATTTTTATACTCGCTTTTTTAAAGATGAATATAACGGTTCAGTTAGGTACTGTATTCCTGGAAGGACTCCTGGCATTCGTTGTGTTCTTTTCTTTCCGTAAGAGACTCCTGCCAGGATAGTAAAACAGACAGTGACATCACTAGCTGAATCTTTGATTTTCGAGAAAACTCAAGGCTAATGGTGAAGAATTGTTTCCCATAGGAGTTAATGAACACATTTAATTAGCCACTCAAAAACCCACTTTTCAGGCTGCAAACGAATCCTGCAACTTAAATCACCAAAAAACGCATTATGGTATTGTTTTGTTTTGGTTATCAGTCGGTTACACAGAACTTTTCTGCGGAATTAACGTTTAATTTGTAGAGTATAACAACCACTAATTGTTATGAATTCAGTTACCGAAAAGCTTCAAATTTTGGAATCGCTGAACGCGCTTGACAAAACTCAAACTGAAAAAGTGCTCGCCTACATCAAGGCTATGATGGCACCGAATAAGGAAGAGCAAGAGTACAAGCGTACGAAGCGTGAGGCCATGAAGGAGATCCGGCAGGCGTTGAATGGCTCAAGACGATTGAAATTGTCTTTGTAAGCTGCGCTGATTTCTTTAAACAAGACAGGCACTCAAAATGCTTGAAGGGAACTCTTACCCTCTTTTCTCAAACATACTTCACGTAATTTTCCCATTTTTCTAACACTGCCTTAAAGTCTTCCGGTAGTTCTGATTCAAATTGCATCCATTCCTTTTTAACAGGGTGCATAAAGCCTAATGTTTTTGCATGCAAAGCCTGACGTGGAATGATCTTGAAACAATTTTCAATAAACTGTTTGTACTTCGTGAATATTGTTCCTTTTACATATTGATCTCCGCCATACATCGCATCGTTAAACAATGGATGTCCAAGATATTTCATGTGCGCACGGATCTGGTGTGTACGTCCGGTTTCAAGTTTACACTCAACAAGAGAAACATACCGATAGCCCTGAAGCATTTTATAATGTGTGATTGCCGTACGGCCCATATCGCCATCCGGGAAAGCAACGGTAATTCGTCTGTCTTTTAAACTTCGGCCAACGTTTATGTTTATAGTCCCTTGTGGAGGTTCCATTTCACCCCAGGCCAAAGCCCAATAAGTTCTTTCAATCGTATGATCAAAAAATTGTTTGGCCAACGCAGTCATCACCGGTTCTGTTTTAGCGATCACTAAAAGCCCTGAAGTATCTTTATCAATCCGGTGAACAAGTCCCGGTCTTCCATCATTGCCGGGCATGTGTGGCAATTGTTGAAAATGATAGGTTAATGCATTTACAAGCGTTCCACTCCAATTGTTGTAAGCAGGATGCACCACCATACCTGCCTCTTTATTGATGATGAGCAAATGATCATCTTCATAAATAATGTTTAATGGAATGTTCTCCGGCTTAACATCTGTATCGCGTGGAGGCTCGGGCATGGAAATCACAATCACATCGCCCGGCCGGACCTTGTAGTTTGATTTAACAACCTCTTCATTCACTTTCACAAAGCCGCCTTCAATGCCTTGCTGGATTTTGGAGCGGGAAGCATTTGCTAACCGGGCATTCAGGAATTTATCAATCCGAACAAGGCCTTGACCGGGATCAGCCACAATCCGGTGATGCTCAAACAACAATTCATCTTCTTCTTCGTCCGGTATCTGGTTCATGTGTTTTTAATTCCCCACAATATTACTGATTTTACAGGCGAATAAGGACGCTCTATCTTTATAGCTATGAAATCCATGCAGTTTATCATATGCATTTTTTTGTTGAGTTGCCAGCAGACTGATAAAGCCTCTGTTGTGAATGCTGAAGTTTTTGAAGCGGGCATAAGCGTTGGGGTGGTGAAGGATACTAAAATTCGCGAAGCATCCGGATTAGTAGCCAGTCGTATCAACCCCGGGATGTTATGGACACACAATGACAGCGGGAATGATCCGGATATTTTTTTAATTGATGAAAGAGGAGAGATAAAATGTACGGTTCATTTATCGGGCACTAAAAATCGCGACTGGGAAGACATTACGATTGGTCTTGGGGCAGATGGTAGATCGTATATCTATGTTGGAGATATAGGAGATAATGGAGCGGTGCATGAAAGTAAATTCATCTATCGAGTAGAGGAGCCAAAGATTGGAGATGGAGTAACAGACACAACACTCAACAACGTAGATAAAATAGAATTCAAGTTTTCTGATGGAGCGCGTGATGCAGAGGCATTAATGATGGATCCCGTTTCTAAAAACTTCTACGTTTTTTCGAAACGCGAAAGCCGGGTTAATCTTTATACGCTTTCAGGCTCACTATCAACAACGGAAGTTATGATTGCTGAGCGTGTTGCCGAAAAACTGCCGTTCTCATTTATTGTTGCTGCAAATATTTCAGAAGATGGAAGCGAGATTTTGGCTAAGAACTATGCCAGTGTTTTTTATTGGAAGCGTTTGTCGGGAGAATCAGTAGAAGATGCCATTAAACGAGCTCCGGAAACTTTACCGTATGCACAAGAACCACAAGGCGAATCCATTGCATTTGATTTGAACGGAACAGGATACTATACAATCAGTGAGCGGAAGAAAAAGACTGAACAGCATCTTTACTTTTACAAACGAAATTGATCAAATAACTCCCTGCGCCTTCATGGCATTGGCGACTTTTACGAAGCCTGCAATATTTGCACCCACCATATAATTTCCGGGCTTACCGTATTCTTTTGCGGCAGCTAATGCTGAGTCGTGAATGTTTTTCATTATACCTCGCAGCTTTCCATCAACTTCTTCGCTTGTCCAATTAGTGCCCATAAAGTTTTGTGTCATCTCCAACCCCGAAGTTGCAACTCCACCCGCATTAGAAGCTTTACCCGGTGAATACATCACTCCATTATCAATCAGAATGTTAATGCCTTCAATCGTTGTGGGCATGTTAGCGCCTTCGCCCAATACTTTCACTCCGTTTTTAACAAGACTAGATGCATCCTTACCATTAACTTCATTTTGCGTTGCACATGGGAAAGCACAGTCTGCTTTAATATTCCATAAAGGATTATGATCTGCTTTCGGATCAACATCTTTATAAATGCATTTATACTTATCAGCGTATTCTTTGATCCTGCCTCTTCGATTATTTTTCAGGTCCATTAAAAACGCAAGCTTCTCTGAAGTAAATCCGGCTTCATCATGAATGTATCCATTTGAATCAGATGCAGTAATAACCTTACCACCCATTTCAATTATTTTCTCAATTGCATACTGCGAAACATTTCCCGAACCTGATACTAAACAGGTTTTTCCTTTCAGACTGTCACCTTTGTTTTGCAACATGTTCTCTGCGAAGTAAATCAAGCCATAACCAGTTGCTTCCGGACGAATTAAGCTTCCGCCCCAGCCAATACCTTTGCCGGTAAGCACTCCGGTAAATTCATTCCTCATTTTTTTATACGCGCCAAACAAGTATCCGATCTCACGACCACCAACTCCAATATCACCCGCAGGCACATCAAGCCGGTGACCAATATGTCGCGCAAGCTCACCCATAAATGCCTGGCAAAAAGCCATGATTTCGTTTTCAGATTTTCCTTTCGGATCAAAATCAGATCCGCCCTTTCCACCACCCATCGGTATTCCAGTTAATGCATTCTTAAAAATTTGTTCAAACGCCAAAAATTTTAATACACTAACATTCACCGAAGGATGAAATCGTAGCCCGCCTTTGTAAGGTCCGATTGCGCTATTCATTTGTACACGGTAACCTCTGTTTACATGTATCTCACCTTTGTCATCTACCCAAGTAACCCGAAAAGAAATAAGCCTTTCAGGTTCAAGCATGCGCTCCAGCAGCTTTAGTCTTTTATATTCTGAATTCTTATTAATCACCGGTAAAACAGAATCGATAACTTCTTCGGCTGCCTGAAGGAACTCGGGCTGATTAGGATTGCGTTGTTTGACAAGGTCGAGAATTTCTGAATTGGCCATACGCTTAAAATTTTACTCCAAGTTAATAGAAGAAGAGTTATTGCAAACGTTTTCGGAAGGCTTTTTGGCGTCTTGTGTTCAAGGGCGGCATTCGTATTTTTGGTGATGCAGAAAATAAAGCTCCATTCGCAAGGCCCCGAATTATCACGAATTATTGTTGGCGCCTGGCGCTGGACAAACGAGTCAACAGCTCAAATTGAAAAGCTTATTAATACCGCGCTCGAAAAAGGCATTACCACGTTTGATCATGCCGATATCTATGGCAACTACAGCTGCGAAGAAAGTTTCGGAAACGCACTACGCGTAAATTCATCGCTTCGTGATAAGATTCAGTTGATCACGAAATTCGGGATCAAGCTTTTGTCGGATAAAAGACCAACGCATAAGATTAAACATTATGATACCTCTACTGAACATATTACACGGTCTGTCGAAAATTCGTTAAAAACATTAAACACGGATCGAATCGATTTGCTTCTTATTCATCGGCCAGATCCATTATTGAATCCAACGGAAGTTGCGGAGACGTTTTCAAAGCTTAAGCAGCAAGGCAAAGTTTTGAATTTTGGTGTTTCGAACTTTACACCATCGCAATTTGAAATGCTTCAATCATACTTACCCTTTCCATTAATAACGAATCAAATTGAGTTATCCCTTTTCAGGTATGATCCTTTCTTCAATGGCGATACAGATGTTATGATGAAGCATAAGATCAAACCTTTGGCTTGGTCGCCCTTAGGTGGCGGCAAATTTTTTGAAGACGAAAGAATAAAAGGTTTGCTCGAACGATTATCAGGCGAATACAAGGCAACGGCTATGCAGATTTTGTTGGCATGGTTATTACGACATCCGTCCGGAGTTCATCCAATTTTAGGAACTACTAAAACAGAACGAATTGTTGAGGGCGCGGGGGCTATAAACATCGATCTGGAAAGGCAACACTGGTTTGAACTCCTGAAGGCCGTTACCGGCAAAGATGTAGCCTGATGTTTTTATATTGCATATAATTCCGAAATGATATGAGAGTACTGGTTGTGTTGATAGTTATTTTGACTTTAGTAAGCACTGTAAATGCGCAGGAAGTTGATCTGGTGCGCTTGGGCTATTCAGGCATCAAATCCAAACAAACATACATGAGCGTTTCAGGGGATGGTAATTTTGTCGCGTTCACCTATGAAGATAAAACAGTAAAGATCTTTGACATCAAGTCTAACCGGTTTATAAAAAAATTTACCGGACCGTATACTGAAATGTTTGATGTTCAATTGACATCAACCGGGAAGATTGCTTTCGTAAGTCTCTTTGAAGTTCAAATCTGGGATTGGAAAAAAGAAACAGCAGTTGCCGTTACTAAACTGCCATTCGAAGCAAGTAAAACGGCTTTCTCTGCGAAGCATAATTTATTAGCCATTGGCCAACGCGATGGCATGGTAACGATTTTTAATATAGAGAAAGCGCAAAAGGTTACGGATATTAGTTACAAGATGCATCACGTATCCGCGTTAACGATCCATCCCAACGGTAAGAGTGTTGTTGTCGGTGTAATGACTTTCTTTAAAGGAGCAAATCCATTAAAGCAATTTGAGATTGCCACCGGAAAAGAACTCGCGTCATCACCAGAAGGCATTTATAGCATGGTTGCCTACAATGAAACGGGAACAGAGCTCGTTGCCTCGGGAATGAATCCGGTTGGGATGAAAACCAGGCTGATGGTTTTTGACCCGGCAAACCTTTCGCTGAAAAAACAAACCGGAATGGACATCACAATTGCTAACTCCTTGATTCCGTATGGGGGTATTCTTTCCGGTGATAAGCTGTTAGCCATAACAGCATCCAATGCATTCATTGTAAATCAATATCAGACCGGAACACAAGTGTTTACAACAAAATCTGATCGGATAAAATTTCCAGCGTATCCGAATTTTGCGGTAGGTTCTCCGGGAGTTTACAGATTGTCAAAAGACAAAGTGATGATCAATGCCTCCAAGAATAACATCAATCAGATTTATGACATTAAAACAAATTCCATTGTTGGATATATTTTTTCAGATAGTAACGATGACTTTGCAGTAGTGTCGCGTGATGGCCGCGTGGACGGAACACCTGAAGCCTTAGCCAAAGTTTACTGGACATCTCGGATCTCCACACAACGCACCTCATTGGAAAGTACGTTTGAGAAAGGATATACACCCAAGCTTTTATTTTCAGTCATAACTGAAACGGCTGTTGCCCAACAGGAGTTTAAAGCAGAAGAGCTTACAGTTAAAGTTCCGGTGATCGCATTGGCTACACTGAATGGAAAAGCTGCGGGCGCATCTATGTCTGTGCAATCTTTTCAAAAGCTTGTTAAGATTGATGTTACGGTGAAAGAGAATCCACAGGAAGTCACGGATATTAAGCTTTACCAGAATTCCAAGTTGGTAAATACAGTGACGGGAACGGGTGCAAATAAATATTCATTTGAAGCAACATTGAATACTTCTTTTGGTGAGGATAATTTCTTCTATGTATCGGCCAGCAGCAAGTCGGGCATTGAATCGGAAAAAGTAAAGTTTACCGTTATCTATAAAGGGGCAACCGAAGATAAACCAAGCTTATACTTGGTGACGGTAGGAATTAATAAGTACAAAAACCCAAAGTACAACCTGAACTATGCTGAAGCCGATGCGAATGGAGTTGAAAAAGCAATTCGCGAAAAATCAGGAACACTTTTTAAACAAGTTATCCCGTATACCATTCGGAATGATAGGGCTGTTAAAACCAATATTATTGCTGCATTGGAAGATGTAAAGAAGAAGGCGTTGCAACAAGATGTGTTGATCGTGTATTATGCCGGCCATGGTGTGATGACGGACAAAACCGGAACCTCGGGTGAATTTTATATCGTACCACACGATGTTATCCAGCTTTACGGAAGAGAAGATTTGCTGAAAGAAAAAGCCATTTCAGCCACTCAACTAAAAGATTATGCTGAAAAGATTAATGCACAAAAACAGGTGTTTATTCTGGATGCCTGTCAGTCGGCCGGAGCACTTGAAACAATAGCTGCCCGGGGCGCAGCCGAAGAAAAAGCAATTGCCCAACTCGCGCGAAGCACTGGAACGTTCTGGATCACAGCAACGGGCTCTAACCAGTTTGCTACGGAGTTTGAAAAATTGGGTCACGGAATTTTTACCTATGCACTATTAGAAGGAATAGCTGGGGCGGGCGATGCCAATGGCGATAAGAAGCTTACCGTGCGTGAATTGAGCACCTTTATCGAAAATAAGGTTCCAGAATTGTCTGAAAAGTATAAAGGTACGGCACAGTTTCCTTCGGCTTACTCGTTTGGTAACGATTTCCCGATTGCAATCTACCAGGAGTAAAAACTTTTTGGATTATTTCCTGTTAAGTGGTAACATTCCTTCTTCCAATTTTGTATTCATTCTAAAGATTTCATGGCGAAGGGTTCAGCAGAGAAAAAGGTAACAGACGGGACGGGTCACGACTACATCGAAATCATTGGCGCGCGCGAGCATAATCTTAAAAATGTAAGCGTTTCATTTCCGCGCAATAAGCTTGTAGTGCTCACTGGCATCAGCGGAAGCGGAAAGTCTTCATTGGCGTTTGATACCATTTATGCAGAAGGGCAGAGGCGGTATATGGAAAGCTTTTCAGCTTACGCCCGAAGCTTTATCGGAAACCTCGAACGGCCGGATGTTGACAAGATCAACGGCTTAAGCCCGGTAATTTCCATTGAACAAAAAACAACTTCCCGCAATCCACGCTCAACGGTTGGAACTGTAACAGAGATATACGACTTCATGCGCTTGCTTTATGCACGCGCGGGTGAAGCATACTCTTATTTAAGTGGTGAGAAGATGATCCGCCAATCGGAAGATCAAATCCTGGATGCAGTTTTCAATAATTTTAATGGAAAGAAACTGGTCTTGCTTGCGCCAATTGTGCGTGGCCGTAAAGGTCATTACCGCGAATTGTTTCAACAGATTAGAAAGCAAGGCTACACCAAAGTCCGTGTTGATGAAGAAGTGCTGGACATCACCGCCAAAATGCAAGTTGATCGTTATAAGATCCACGACATTGAGATTGTAATTGATCGCATAGTAGCCGATAAAAAAGATCGTGTCCGCATTGGGCAGTCTATTAATAAAGGACTGAAAGAAGGTAAAGGTGTTGTTATATTGCTGGAAGAGAACGGAAAGGCTCATCACTTCTCTAAGTATCTGATGGATCCTAAAACAGGATTATCATACGATGAACCTGCGCCAAACTTATTTTCATTCAACTCACCGTACGGTGCGTGCCCAACCTGTAATGGACTCGGTCAGATTGAAGAGATCACAGAAGAGTCTGTAATACCCGATAAAAGCTTAAGCATTAGCCGCGGAGGTATTTTGCCGTTAGGTGAATACCGCGATATCTGGATCTTCAAAAAAGTTGAAGCGATCTTAAAACGGTATAAGCTTACGCTCAGCACACCGCTTAAAGATGTTCCAAAAGAAGTTATCAAGATATTATTGTATGGCGATGATGTTCCGGTGGCTGTTGCTTCTGTAAAATATCCGGGTACGGATTGGAATACAAAGTTTGAAGGCATCGTAAATTTTTTAGAGAAGCAACGCGATGAAGGTTCCGAAGCTATCAAACGATGGATAGAGGATTTTATGGCGGTGAAAATCTGTCCGGAATGTAACGGTGCTCGATTAAAGAAAGAATCACTTCACTTTAAAATCCACGATAAGAATATTGCCGAACTGGCCTTAATGGACATTCAGCAATTAAGCACCTGGTTCACCGGACTTGAAAGCAAGATCAACGAGAAGCAACGAATCATTGCAACGGAAGTATTAAAAGAAATCCGAAAGCGGATTGGATTTTTATTGGATGTTGGGTTGGATTATTTAAATCTGAATAGACCATTAAGAACCTTGAGTGGAGGTGAGGCGCAACGCATTCGTTTAGCAACACAAATTGGAACGCAATTAGTTGGTGTACTTTATATTTTAGATGAACCAAGCATCGGTTTACATGCGCGCGATAACGTTAAGCTTATCAAAGCGCTTAAAGATCTTCGCGATCTCGGCAACTCGGTAATTGTTGTGGAGCACGATAAAGACATGATGCTCGAAGCCGATTATGTCATTGATGTTGGACCGGGAGCTGGAAGACACGGTGGCCATATTGTTGCACAAGGCGATCCTAAAACTTTTTTGAAGGGCAATAGTGCGACATCTAAATACTTAAGCGGGAAACTTGGTATTCAATATTTAAAGGAAAGACGAAAAGGAACTGGAGAAAAAATATCATTGACAGGGGCTACCGGTAACAACCTGAAAAATGTTGATCTAACAATTCCGTTAGGAACATTCATGTGCATTACCGGAGTTTCGGGAAGCGGTAAATCAACGTTGATTCATGAAACACTTTTCCCAATTCTTAATAGATACTTCTTCAACTCAAGAACTGAACCGCTTGAGCATAAAAAAATAGAAGGTCTTGAGCACATCGATAAAGTAATAGAAGTAGATCAATCACCGATAGGTAGAACACCAAGATCAAACCCGGCAACGTACACCGGGGTGTTTACTGACATTCGCGATCTGTTTGCGCAGATGCCTGAAGCAAAAATCCGTGGCTATAAAACCGGTCGCTTCTCATTTAACGTTAAAGGTGGAAGATGTGAAACGTGCGAAGGTGCTGGTTTGCGTTTAATTGAAATGGAGTTCCTTCCAGATGTTTATGTCCCTTGCGAAACCTGTAAAGGCAAACGCTACAATCGTGAAACACTTGAAGTTCGCTTTAAGGGAAAATCAATTTCGGATGTGTTGGACATGACGGTTGAAGAAGCCGTTACGTTTTTTGAAAATCAACCCAAGATTTTAAGAAAAATTCAAACACTCAGCGAAGTTGGACTGGGATACATTTCACTTGGTCAGCATGCGACAACACTTTCAGGCGGTGAAGCGCAACGCGTAAAGCTGGCGACTGAGCTTTCAAAACGCGATACGGGTAAAACACTCTATATATTAGATGAGCCAACCACCGGTTTACATTTCCAGGACATTGCACACTTGCTGGATGTTCTTCAAAAACTTGTCAATAAAGGAAATACGGTCCTTGTAATCGAACATAACCTTGATGTAATCAAATCAGCCGATTACATTGTTGACCTTGGCCCGGAAGGCGGAGCGAAAGGCGGGAAAATTATTGCGAAAGGAACACCGGAAGAAGTTTCAAAAAATCCGGGCAGCTTTACGGGTAAATTCTTAAAAGCGGAATTGAATTAATATGAACGCAAACCAGCGGCAATATCTTTTTGGATTGATCTTTTTTGGCGTTGGTATTTATTACATCTCGAACGGTTCGTGGTTTGAATCTTCTCTTTACCTAGTAGCTGGTCTGGCATTTGCTTTTAACGCACTTACAATTGAGCCCAAGCTGATTAAGTATAAGAAACCATTAACGGTAATCTCGTGGATACTCATCATTGGTACTGGCCTTTTGTTGCTCTACATGGTGCAGTTCAGGTGGTTTTAACCCATTCATATAACACCTTTAGTCGGTTGATGCCAATTCTGTAATTTTACAGTCGCATCATGGTTAATAAAAAGCGATTATACTGGACCTTGCAAATCACCGGCTGGGTTGCCTATGTGTTGCTGCAAATTGTTTGGTACAGTTTCAGCAATGAAAATGGGATTCCGGTACGAAGAATTCTCTTTTTCTTTTTTGAAGGACTCATCTGTTTGGGTGTCACCCATACTTTTCGATACTATGTTAATCAATGGAAATGGCTCAACCTGAGTGTTCCAAAGATGATGATCAGAGTGTTGCCTGCTATTTTTGTTTTAGGGTTTGTGATTTATTTTTTACGAGTTCCGATTGGTGTACTGTTCAATGTTGTAAATGTTCAAAGTCGCGCATTTGATCCCCTGTACATTCTTTTAGGCGAATCATTCTTCTTCTTTCTTTTGTTTGTGTGGTCGTTGTTTTACTTCACCTATCATTACATTGCGCGATATAATAAATCATTACAGTATGAAGCTTCGATGATTGAGATCGAACTGAACAATTTGAAGAACCAGCTTAACCCGCATTTTATTTTTAATGCGCTCAACAGTATCCGCGCATTGGTAGATGAGAATCCTAATAAATCAAAACAGGCGATCAATCATTTGTCGAACATCCTGCGTAATTCGTTAACCTTCGAAAAGAAAGGCCTTACAAAATTTGAAGACGAATTGAAGATTGTAAAAGATTATCTCAGCCTGGAAAGCATTCGATTCGAAGAACGTTTAAAAACAGAAATTGACGTTCACCCGGATTCTTCCAAATTTCTCGTTCCTCCATTTATGATTCAAACGTTGGTGGAAAACGGTATCAAACACGGTATTTCAAAGCTTACACAAGGTGGAACAATTCACCTAAAAACCCTGGTCGAGAAAAACCGTTTGAAGATACAAATCCGCAACAGCGGCCACCTGCTCAATGGTACCCGGAAGGGAAAAATGAGCGGAACAGGAATTAAGAATACAATGCAACGTCTTAAGCTTTTATATGGAGATGAAGCATCGTTCAGAATCCTCAATGAGAATAATAACTTTGTTTTAACAGAAATTATAATTCCCCAGTCACTATAACAGCGGTAAAAATGAGAGCACTAATTGTTGATGACGAGCGGTTAGCCCGCAAAGAGTTGATGAAACTTTTGGAAGATCATCCTTCCATTGAAATTGTCGGAGAAGCCATGAATGCTGAAGAGGCAATGCAAATGGTGAATGAGCTAAATCCTGATCTGCTTTTCCTGGATATTCAAATGCCAGGTAAAACCGGGTTTCAATTGCTGGAGGAATTAGATGCAGTTCCATTTGTTGTATTCACCACAGCGTACGATGAGTTTGCACTCAAAGCTTTCGAAGTAAATGCGCTAGACTATTTACTTAAACCTATTCAAGCTGATCGCCTTTCGGAAACGGTGAGTAAAATTCTGGATAAAGAAAAAAGTAAATCAACTGCCGCACGCAGCGCAGATAAAAAACTTGGCTTAAACGATCAGGTATTTGTTAAGGACGGTGACCGCTGCTGGTTTGTAAGCCTGAATAACGTACGCATGTTCGAGTCAGACGGAAATTACATTAAAGTATACTTCGATAACAACCGGCCGATGATTCATAAGTCATTGAATGCATTGGATGAAAAGCTTGATGAGCGTGCTTTCTTTAGAGCAAGTCGTAAGCACATTATAAATCTAAGT
This sequence comes from Cyclobacteriaceae bacterium, assembly GCA_965227265.1. Classification (GTDB taxonomy): domain Bacteria; phylum Bacteroidota; class Bacteroidia; order Cytophagales; family Cyclobacteriaceae; genus UBA2336. The sequence goes on from OZ245738.1 coordinate 3,566,694, forward strand.
TGGGTAGAAAGTATTGAGCAATGGTTTAATGGCGGTCTTATGGTAAAGCTTAAAGGTGGTGACAAGGTTGAAGTTAGCCGCAGGCAGGCCGCTAAGTTTAAAGATATGATGTCGTTATAGAGTCAAAATACCGGCTGACACGTGTTGATAATTTTATCAAACTTTTATTCTTTTGCGCTAAACAACCAAACCCATATGAAAAAATTAATACTAATCGCTTTTGTAGCCTTATGTGCAGGCACAACAGCATTCGCACAAGTTGAGAAAGGAGATGTTAACATCTCCGGATCTCTTTCGTATCAGAAGTTTTCAGATGTTGACGGTACGGGAATCTTTGAAGCTAAAGGCGGCTACTTCTTTTCACAACACCTGGAAGGCGGTGCTAACATCATGCTTCTTTTCTCAGATGGAAATACCGGCTTCGGCCTTGGGCCCTATGCATCGTATAACTTTTTAACAGAAGATGCAAAGCTTCTTCCCTATGTAGGTGCAAACTTCCTGCTTTTTGCAATCGATGGTACAAGCATTACTTCTATAGGTGTGAACGGAGGGGCAAAGTACTTTTTGACTGAAACAATAAACGTTGATGCCGGCATTTCATTACAGCAGGCTTTTGGCGATTTAGATGGATCACTTTTTACAATGCGTATCGGTATTGGTTTCCTTCTCGGAAAATTAAAATAGGCATATGAAATTCGGTATATCCTGTCTGGTTGCGGTTTTAAGTATTAACACTGTTGTCGGACAGGATATTTATTTATCTGCCTACAAAAAAATTCCTTCCGGCTCAACAAATGAAGTTGAGCGAATCTCTTTTTCAGAAGATTCTAAAATAATAGGGACTAGTGATGGTAAAGGCAATGTGGCTTTACTCGAAACGGAAACTTCTAATATTCTTAAAAAGATTCCTGCTTCCGGAAAAGTCATCTTTCAGGAATTCCTGGATAAAGACAAAAAGTTCATTGTTGTAAAATCAAATGGACAGTTTTCAACCTATCCATTAACATCCTTTGAAGAATCTAAAGGTGCGCAAACTTTTCCTTCACCACTTTACGTAACGCTCGATCCCAACCAAAGCTATCTTACGGTTCTTGAAAAGAGCAATCAGATCGAAATTTTTGATCTTAAGGCAGGAATGACTCAATCCCGCATTCAGGTAGTGGGGGATTTGAAAAACACACTGTTTCTGGGCTTTGATCGCTTCGGACAACAGCTTGCTGCAATAAATAATGTCGGTGAAAGTTATAGCTGGGAGTTTATCAACCAGAAATTTTTACGCGAACTCAAATTGCAAAGCGGTGAATATTCAGGTTCACGTTCCGTTGTTCATTCAGCATCAGCCAGTAAAGGATCTGATAATTTTGTGATTGGTTTACAAGAAGTTTTTATTCCAAAAGGCGGATTGCAACAAGGTCGTCAGCCAGAGCGAAGAAATATGCTCATCACATACGATTGGTCAACCGGTCAGGAGAAAAAACGTGTGCCGGTCAGGTATCGCCCCGATGGTGTTGCAATGGGGCCAACTCCTTCCATACTATTCTATTATAGCAGCGATACCAGGAATATCTTTATCGTAAACCTTGATAAGGGAGAAGTAAACGAAAGTGTTGCAGTAGATGAACGGCCAAGCTCAATATCTTTGTCGGATGATGGAAGCATGCTTGCCGTAGGTACTGTATCCGGCATGATCTATCTGTATGAAGTTGTAAGAAATAATCCGGCAGAAATTAAAGTGATCAATCCGCCCATCAACAGAAATTATGGAGAGCAGATAGTAAAAGGTTCAACTGTTGCAGTTGAAGGCAAGATTGAAGGATCAGATCGTATGAGCCAGGTTCTGATCAACGATGAAAAAGCACAGTTAAATTCCGATGGAAGTTTCAAAGCCACAATTAATCTGGTTCCGGGTAAGAACAGGGTACGTATCGCTGCACAAAACACTCAATCGCAAGTTATCAGTAAGGATATTTATTTCAATAGCGAACCGCTTCAGCAAAAAAATTCAACGATTGATCCATCCAAACTTTATACGAAGCGAATAGCATTAATTATTGGCAACGCAGACTACAAAGCAACAAGTAAGCTAAAGAACACCCTTAATGATGCTAAAGCGATGAGCAATACATTGAAGAATCTTGGCTTTGAAGTTACTACAATAGAAAACGGTACGTATGAAACAATTAAAAACGCGATCTACGCGTTCGGTGATCGAATTCAGGATGTAGATGTATCACTTTTCTTCTATGCAGGCCATGGAATGGAAGTCGATGGAACAAACTATCTCGTACCGGTTGATGCAGACATTCAATCACACCTGGATGTTAAACAGAAATGTATTCCGTTATCCGGAGTTTCAAACACGATGGAGTTTGCCAACGATGAAGGTTTGAATATGATTATTCTCGATGCATGCCGGAATAATCCTTTTCCTGCAGGCAAGCGGGGAGGCACTGGCTTGGCACGAATTAATGCACCAAGCGGTACATTGATCGCATATGCAACCGATCCGGGCTCAGTCGCTTCAGATGGTGACGGAACAAATGGCCTTTATACCGGTGAACTAATTAAGCAATTAAAAGTTTCTCAACGCATTGAAGACATCTTCATGCACACACGCAACAACGTTGAACAACTTTCAGACGGCAAACAACGTCCGTGGGAGGAAGCGAGGTTAAAAGGAATTTTTTACCTGAAGTGATTACTTCATTACGAGTTCAATCAACTCTTTCTGTACGTTCCAGTCTTTAGCAAGTTTCAGCATCGCGGTAGCTTCCATCTCGGTAACATAACCCTTCAGGTTGTTGGCTTGCCAAACCATGTTGATTAATTCAGTACGCTTGTCTTTAGGATAATCAGCAATAATATCATTGAGATATTCACGCGCGCGCTCAAAAGAAGTAATGTAATCTTCTTCAATAAATTTTAATGCCCATTTGTATTCTGTGTGAGCGTCTAACGTATCTGCAGTTTTTTCGAGATCAATCCGCTCCGCTTCATCCAGTCCGTGATAATAGAAAATCACTGACTTGAGCAACATGTAAACTTTCTTTTCTTCTGGTGATCTCATGGGTTCCGGGCATGAAAATTACGAAACTTCCGTGAGGTTGTATAGAACAGGTTTACTCGGACTGGCATCCATCTCCAGGCTGGTAATCTGTAAATTCAGCAAGTAGAGCCCGTCAGCAATCTGATCATTCACATAAACCAGTTCGGTAATCGTGCAGTTTTTCCGGATGCGTTCTGGGAATTGCCAGAACGCTTTATGTGCTAACAGCTTACCGCCATCCGATTCGCGATCTACGCTGGGCAAATCAATCAGTAAATGCTTAACACCAAGTTCAACCAGATAGGTTATGGCTTCATGATCAATATAGGGGGGATTTGTACCAGAGTATTGCGCAGTCTTCTTTGATTCAGAATTTGGAAGCGTTCGGATGATAATGGCCTCAACGGATTTATTCCTGATTTTTTCAACCAACGCAATCCGTTTAACAACGAAATCTCCGGAAGAAGTTTGTTCAGGCGTTACAGTAATCACTTCTGCCATGAAGTGGAATTCAGTAAGACACTTATTCAGTGTTACATTGTCTGCTGAAATATGCCCGTAGCATTCCGTATGCGTTCCATTACCATGAGGTGTTATCGTAAGCTTTTGGTAATTAACACTACCGCCTTCTTTTACACTCCCAACAAAGTCACCCGAGCGAATTGTTTCCATTGTAACAGGCTCAGCCCAATAACAATTAGGATTTTCATTTCCATCTTTTAGTGGCAACGAAATATCAAGCGGCTTTTCAAGATCAGCTTGATAGTTCCGGTTATTGAAAGATAACTGTATGATCATGCTATAAAAAGATCCGAGGAAATTTTATCGGCCAATAATTTGCCTGTATTCGTAAGCTTGAGAATATTATTTTCAAGTGTAATAAGCTGTTTGCTGAATAGTTGTGAAATATAGTTTTGATTTTCGGAAATCAGATCATATTCATGCAGGCGTTTTAAAGCGTCAAGATCTGTTCCCCATGAAGTACGCAGTGAAGTAAGAATATATTCGTTGATTTTGTTTTCACGCGAAAGAATTTCTTTTTCAAACGGTATGATCCCGGCTTGAAGACCTTTTAGGTATGCTTGATTATTAGAAATACTATACTGCCTGCTTTCTCCATTAAAGGAATGTGCACTTGGCCCAACACCTAAATATTTCACACCGCGCCAGTAATTACTATTATGATTCGAATATAAACCCGGCTTTGCAAAGTTGGAGATTTCGTAATGCTCATAACCTACTTGGGTAAGTTTGTCCATTAGGATTTCCAAGTGACGGGCCGATACTTCATCCGGTTCAGGTTTTAATTTTCCGGTGATGGCCCATTTACCAAAAGCAGTTTTCTCTTCGATAGTAAGTGAGTAGCATGATAGATGTTCGGGATTTAATTTGATCGCTTGATCAATGTCACGCTTCCAGTCATCATCGGTTTCACTCGGAAGCGCATACATCAAATCAATGCTGATATTATTGAAGCCGGCCACGCGCGCATCATAAAAACTTTTAACAGCAAATTCTTCATCATGAATTCGATTCAGAAATTTTAAACGCGCTGTATTAAAAGTTTGTATGCCAATGCTTAAGCGATTAATGCCTGCTTCCTTAAGATCCTTTAATTTCAATGTTGAAAGATCATCCGGATTTGCTTCGAGCGTTATCTCTGCAGTAGAAGAGATGTTGTGAATTGATCGAATAGTGTTCAGGATTGAATTAATCTCATCCCCGGTAAGGAGCGAAGGTGTTCCACCACCAAAGTATATCGTTTCAATTATCTCTTGTTGTAAATAATCTTTTTGCAGAATTAATTCTTTCGAAATCGCAGCTAGCATTTCACCCTTAGTATGCTGATTAACCGAAAAATGGAAGTCACAGTAGTGACAAGCTTGTCTGCAAAATGGAATATGGATGTAGATGCCGGCCATTAAAAGTGTTTCAAAAATACGGTTTTGTTAGCCGATCCTGATAATTTTGCTGGAATATGAGGATTGTTCTGCTTTTCACCTTTTTGATTTTTACCCAAGCTGTAAACGCACAAGTTGTTATCAAAAAGGATCTACAGGCGGAGTGGCTGATCAGCGACAGTTCGGGCTATCGAAAATTTAACAGTGAACAATCCGTAAAAACAACTTATATAAAATTGCCTGTCAAGCAATACAGCACCGACTATTTTTCACTACGCGCTTCACATCCGGTTTCGATTTTATTAAACGACATGTTAATAACCGATCGGGTTAACGATGTTAAACTTTCTGTCGATAGCTTATCGAAGCAATATCAAACTACAGAGCTTTTTATAGCCATACACAGTGAACATATCATCACAACTGAAAATCTGACTACGCAGATAGTCTCACCCGTTTTATATCAAACTCGCGCTGCGGATGAGTTATACCTGAAAACAAAAACCATTTTCAGAGATTATGCTATTACAGCCGTGCTGACCCTGATTATTTTTCTCGTCAGTATCATTCGTCTTAACCCCGGCCTTTCATCCGATTACTTTTCAATTCGCAAAATATTTTCTAGACGTGAAAGTGAAGATGATCATTATTATTATCGAGTTACCAGTGCTACCATATTGTTTTATGTTTTCACAAGTATGCTTTTAGGTCTTTACCTAGTGATTGTTTCTCGCTTCACAGATGTAAAACTTGGACTAGACGAGTTGACTACATCCTCTTATTGGACATTGATTTTTACCTGGCTGAAAGTAAGCGCCTATGTTTTAATGTTTTTGTTTATCAAGATAACTATCATCTATGTGGTAAGCCTCTTGTTCGGAATTCAGGAGATAGCCGGATATCATTTTTTCAATTTTGTTCGCATTTTACTCGTATCCATCGGGCTCTTTACGTTGGTGTTATTGTTTTATTTTATTTTGCACGGGCAAGGTCAGTCGTTCTATAATTTTCTATTTGCCACTATCCCGTGGATCTTAGGAGTATGGATCGTACTCGGCTTTTTCAAGCTTGCCTCACGGGTAAGTCACTCCCCGTTTCATTTATTTTCGTACATTTGTGCCACCGAATTAATACCCTTCTTTTTAATTATTGAGGTCCTGAATAAGTAGGTGAATTTGTTACGCGTTGATATGAGTGAAAAAGTGAATGACAGGATGCGGAAAGTGAAAAGCATTCTGGTTACGCAAGAGCCTCCCACCGATCAAAACTCTCCATATTTAAAACTGGCTGAAAAATTTAATCTCAAGATTGATTTTCGTCCGTTTATAGAAGTTCAGCCTGTACCACTCAAAGAATTCAGAAAACAAAAAATCGAAATTCTGAATTATACAGCTGTCATCTTCACCAGCCGTCATGCAGTAGATCATTTTTTTCACATTGGTCGTGAATTAAAAATTGAAATGCCTGCAGACATGAAATATTTCTGCATCTCCGAACAGACTTCTAACTATCTTCAGAAATACATTGTCATCCGGAAACGTAAAATCTTTACTGGGATGAAATCGACTCAGGATTTAGTAGAGATTCTGAAAAAACATAAAAACGAGAAGTATCTTTTCCCGTGCTCGGATATCCGCAAGAATGATATCCCTGATTTTTTAAGAGAGAATGGGTTCGATTTTTCGGAAGCCATTATGTATCACACAGTAGCCAGCAACCTGTCTGACCTCGAGAATGTGTTTTATGATGTGCTTGCGTTCTTCAGTCCCTCAGGCATTAATTCACTCCAGGTAAATTTTCCTGATTTTAAGCAGAATAACACGCGCATTGCAGCGTTCGGTCCTACAACGGCCAAAGCTGTACGAGATGCCGGACTGCTGCTGGATATAGAAGCTCCTTTACCCAATGCCCCGTCAATGACGGGAGCGTTAGAGCTCTACATCAAGAAGGCTAACGGTATTAAATAACTCCTTCATCCATTGGATTTTACAAAGTGTCATATTTTATTACACTTTAATTACACGGCCGTTGAAAGTGTCGCAAAAAAGAACTTACTTTAAATCCTCCTTTTGGTGTTTTTAATGTCGAGACAAGGTTTTTATATCATTTTTTGCCTTTTGTTGCTGACGAGTGCTGGTAAGCTCTTTGCCCAGCAGGACGCGCAGTTCTCGCAATACATGTTTAACAGCATTTATATTACGCCTGCAGCAGCCGGAGGAGACGGAGTAACCCGGTTTTCAGCCTTGCACCGAAGCCAATGGATAGGCTATCAATCAAGTGCTGGTGAAAGAGGTGCCCCAACATCACAATTACTTTCTTTTACTACCCCAATCCATAAAATTCATAGCGGTTTCGGATCCTACGTTCTACACGATCAGATCGGTAATCTGAACAACATTGAAATCCAGGCTATGTATGCTTACCACCTAGGTATCGGTGAAAGCAAACTAAGCTTCGCAATAAAAGCGGGTGCCGTAGCACAAACTGTTGACGGTGGTGAATATCGCCTCATTCAGGAACCCGATGATCTTGTCATTGAAGGAAAAGAAACCCAGGTCCGCCCGGATGTTGGCTTGGGCCTTATGTATCGCAACGAAAAATTTTATGCCGGACTTGGCGTGAACCATTTGACCAATGCAACCTTTGACTTCGGAAAAAACGGTTCCCGTAATGCGCTTGAAAGACATATGAACTTTACTGCTGGCTATTACTACGATGTGAATTTCGACCTTCAAATAATGCCAACTGTCCTTGTAAAAACTGATTTTAACGAATATTCCTTCGATCTCGGTGCAGTAGCAACTTATCGTAATACGATGTGGGGCGGCTTGTCGTTCAGACAATCAGAAGCATTGAACGTGATTCTCGGATATGCCCTTTTAAAGGATAAATCATTGAAATTAGGGTATTCAATAGATATTGTTTTAGTTGATAAGCAAGCAAAGAGTGGCAGCTCCCACGAATTGATGTTAACTTACGACTTGCCTATAAGCCCGGGTAGCGGTAAAAAGATCGTCCGAACCCCCCGTTACAGGCATTAAGCGATAAATAATTTGGGTATTTTTAAGATTTTGTAGAATTTGGTAGGCGATTTTTAATGATTTGAAGTTTAGGCGACCCCTATCTTCCCCCAATTAGTGACTATACATACTGGAAATTGAACTATAGAATATGAACAGATCGGTTGCTTCAAAATGTCTTCTCATCCTTGCCGGAGTTGCTGCAAGCGCGTGTGGTTTATTAGGCCTCGGTGGCAATAAAAACGATTCGCAAGGAGAGTTGGTTGGTGTACCGGGCCGTGAGGGTTGGGTGCTTACTGTGCCGTATGGTATGGTTCCAATTCCTGCAGGAACGTTTCACATGGGTCAGGCCGATGAGGATCCTGCCTCAACGCAAATCAACTACAACAAGCAGGTAACGATTGGTTCATTCTTCATGGACGACACTGAAATCACTAACAACGAGTATCGTCAGTTCACCAACTTCTACCTGATTGAAGCTGGAAACATTGAAGGGTTCGAAACGATTGATGCTGAAACATTCCGTCAGAAATACTATCCTGATACAACTTCATGGGTAAAAGATTTCGCCCATCACATGGGCGATCCTATTCAGGATTACTACTACTGGCATCCAGGCTACGATGACTATCCGGTTGTAGGTGTGAACTGGGATGCTGCTACATACTTCTCAAGCTGGAGAACAGCTTTCTTAAACGATTACAGAAAAAGCGTAGGTGATTTCCCAATGCCAAACTTCCGCCTGCCTTCAGAAGCTGAGTGGGAATATGCAGCCCGCGGTGGTCGTGACCTCGCTAAGTATCCTTGGGGTAACCCGTACATCCGTAACGCGAAAGGCTGTATGCTCGCAAACTTTAAACCAGGCCGTGGTAACTTCTATGACGATGGTTATAGCTACACCGCTCCGGTATCTGAATACTTCCCGAACGACTGGGGATTGTTCGACATGTCAGGTAACGTTTCGGAATGGTGCCTGGATGACTTTAACGTAGCGTCTGTTCCAACCGTTTGGGATTTGAACCCACAGTACATCGATCCAAGAACAAATCCTGAAAGCCCTAAATACAATGAACGTATTGCTCCTAAGAAAGTGATTCGTGGAGGCTCATGGAAAGATGTTGCTTACTACCTGGAAACGGGTACAAGAACATACGAATTCAAAGATTCAACCCGCGCTTACATAGGCTTCCGTTGTGCGATGACGCACCTTGGCCGCTCATCCGGACGTGAATTTTAATAATTAAGAAACCCTGTTTATCTTTAAAATAACTTAACTGAACCGAAAACTTAAACCAATACTACAATGAGCAAGAAAAAAGGCGGATTTGTTGAACTCTTATTTAAAACCATCATGCCGAAGGTATATGGTATAGGAGCAGCAGTTGTAATTGTCGGAGCCTTATTTAAAATTCTTCACCTTCCTGGTGCTGATGAAATGTTGATGATAGGTCTCCTTACAGAAGCCGCTATCTTCTTTTTGAGTGCGTTCGAACCACCACATCCAGAAACGGATTGGTCAAAAGTATATCCTGAGCTTGCTGAAGATTTCGAAGGTCCAGTAAATGCTCCAACCGTGAGAAAAATCGGTGCCACTACTGATTCTCCATTGTTGAAAGTTGATGAAATGCTGAAGAATGCTAAAGTTGATCAGAACTTGCTCGACAACCTTGGCAAAGGCTTGAACAATCTTGCTACATCAGCTTCACAGATGAACAATCTTTCAAACGCTGCAGTTGCAACGAACGAATATGCGAACAACGTGAAGACAGCTTCTAAAGCGTTGTCTGACATGAATGTGTCTTACAAAACAGCAATTGATGCCGTTGGTTCAATGGCGAATGCATCAAAAGATGCTGGTGAGTACCACTCACAAGTTCAGAAAGTAACGAAGAATCTTGCTGCCTTGAATTCAGTTTATGAAATGGAATTGAAGGATGCAGATTCTCATGTGAAAAACATGAACAAGTTTTACGAAAGCCTGACCGGTGCTATGCAAGGTCTGTCTAAAGTAGGCGACAACACTGCTAAGTTCACAAGCGAACTTGGTAAGCTTTCTGACAACCTGACGCAGCTGAACAATGTGTATGGAAACATGCTCACAGCGATGAAAGGTAGCGGATCAGCAAAATAATTTGAGTAAGAAATTTAGTTTATAACATAACTATAAACCAACACAAACATGGCAGGCGGATCGGAAACCCCAAGGCAGAAGATGATTGGTATGATGTACCTGGTGCTAACAGCACTTCTCGCCCTTCAGGTGGGAAGCGCGGTACTGGATAAATTCGCCATCATCAACGCGACATTGGAAGGAGTAAACGGTGAGAACATTATAAAGAATAATGAAACACTGGAAAGCATAAAAAAAGCAGCAGGTTCTTCAGAAAACCCAAAGATTAAGGGTGCTAAAGAGGCAGCTGAAAAAGTACGCGCATTAACAGACAAAACGTATAAGAACATTGAGTCTCTAAAACAAGAATTGATTGTTGCATCGGGCGGTTCAAAAATTGATGAAAAATTGATCCAGAACCATGGTTCGGCAGCAGCGTCATTAATGATCAACAAGCCACAAGGTCCGGCATACGAAAAGTGGTTGAAAGACTATGTTAATGAGCTTAATGCTCTTCTTGCAGCAGCGGGTGTTAAAGACGCTAAGTACGAAGACATCGCAAAAGCTCCGAAAGACATTGAGTTGTTTAAGGATAATGAAGATCACGCAAATAAGGATTTCATAGAATTTACATTTGAGAACACTCCGGTTATTGCTGGTTTAGCATCGGTAACGGAGAGTCAGTCACAAATTCTTGATTATGAAAAAGATGCGTTAGCAAAGCTTGCCGCAGTAGCAGATGCACAAAACATCAAACTCGATAAGTTTATTTTGATGGCTCGCCCTAAATCTTCAGTTGTAGCGGCAGGTTCAAAGTATGAAGCTGACCTGTTCATTACAGGTTCTTCTTCTGCAATGCAGCCTACTTTTACGAAAGATGGTTCCCCTATTTCTGTTGTGGAAAAAGAGGGTATTAAGATGGGTAAAATTGAATTTACGGCTTCTGGTGGTGCTTATGATAAAGACGGCAACGCTAAGAAGTCTTTCAAAGCAGAAGCAAAAATGGGCGATTTAACTATCCCTGGAGAAATAGAATATTTTGTTGCGAAACCAGTTATTCGAGTAACAACAGGAACTGCGCCTACCTTATACATGGGTTGTGGTAACAGTGTTAACTTTGAAGTACCTGCTTTAGGATCAAACTATAATCCTTCCTTCTCTGCGACAGGTGCAAAGGTTACGAAAGGATCTAAAACCGGAAACGTAATTATTGTTCCTAATCAGCGGAAGGTTAAAGTTTCTGTAAGCAATTCCGGAGCAGCGCTTGGATCTGAAGACTTTGATGTGAAAAACGTTCCACGTCCACGCATTTTGGCAAAGGACAACAACGGTCGTGATATTGATTTGAAGAATGGTATCAAAGCAGGTTCGGTAGCAGGCTTGAGAGCAATTGCCGAAGCTGATGCAAACTTTAAAGCTGAAGTTCCAAAGGATGCCAACTTCCGTATTCGCAATATGGAAGTGATCCTGGCAAGAGGAACGCAGCGTGTTGCAACCATGACACTTACAACAGAATCAATTGACTTAACTGCCTGGAGATCACAAATGAGACCAGGTGACCGTATCATGATTGAACCTAAAAATGTTGTGCGAATGACGTTTGAAGGAACCCCTGAAACAGTAACCGTATCAGGCAATGACCTTGTTTCAATACCAATTCAATAATTGAGAATATGAGAATGCTGAAGAGAGTTGTTCTGTGTGCTTTAATTGGATCTCCGCTGGCGGTGCTTGCACAACCGGATGAGATACAATACAATCCAAATTCACTTGACCCGATCGCGCGGTATGAGCAGCACTACAAGCTGCGCGTATGGCGTACGATCGACTTGAGAGAAAAGCAGAACAAAGGATTTTTTGCCCGCAACGGTGAGATCACCAAACTCATCATGGACGCTGCAAGATCCGGTGAGATTGCGGAAGTTTTTGCATCAGATTCGCTAAGAGGAAAACTGACAAGGGAAAACTTTGTAAAAGGCTTAACGGCTACGCAAGGACAAACTTTTCCTGCCTGGGATCCCGCTACAGCATATTATTTAAATGACGTTATCTCCTTTAACGGGAATAACTACGAAAGCCAGATTGATAACAACACTGGAGTTAATCCGACCACCGCACCAAATGGTGAATGGACTGTATCGAATCAGGGAAAATCACTTGACTATCTTCCTGCTGATGTGTATCGCATGAACTTAGCCGAAGATATTATTTTTGATAAGAGAAGATCAAGATTGTATTATGATATCCAGGCGCTCGAACTTCAGGCATTTGATCAAAATACCGGTACGTTCAAATCGTTAGGATGGTTTAAATATAAGGACCTTGAAAAAGTGTTCCGTAACAATCCTGAGAAAGCAGTATGGTTTAACCGTCAGAACACTGCTCAGAATAAGAACTATGCAGACGCATTCCTGCTAAGATTCTTTAAAGGGGTAGTTTACAAAATTGAAAACCCGGATGACTTTACGCTGGATGATGTTTACCGTGCAAACGGCAGACCTTACTACGAAGGTGTTTGGGCACGTGAGTGGGAAGAAATGAAGCTCATGGAGAAAGAACACAACCTCTGGGAATTTTAAGAGAGAAGAGCAAATACAAAAAACCCCGCCTAAGCAGCGGGGTTTTTTATTTCTCCTTTGATGAGTTTCGCTTTACTTTTTCCGACCACTTGTTCAAGTTCTTCAAACGAAGCTTCTTTTATTTTCTTAAGAGATTTGAAGCGCTGAAGCAATTTTTCAACTGTTGATTTTCCAATACCCTTCAACTCTTCCATTTCTGTTGTCAGGAAAGTCTTGCTTCTTTTTTGCCTGTGAAAGGTAATTGCAAAACGGTGCGCTTCATCGCGGATAAACTGTAACAGCTTTAATCCGGGTGACCGCTTGTTAATCATTAACGGCAGCGAGTCTTCCGGATAATATATTTCTTCAAGCTTCTTGGCGATACCTGCAATGGGAATCTTGCCATAGAGGTTTAATTCTTTTAGCGCTTCACACGCACTTGAGAGTTGACCTTTTCCGCCATCCACCACAATAAGATCAGGCATGGGAAGATCTTCATGAACTAACCTGAAATACCTTCGATAAACAATCTCCTTCATCGAAGCGAAATCGTTTGAGCCCTCGACAGTTTTAATGTTAAAATGGCGATAACCTTTTTTATCAGGTTTACCGTTCACAAAACGTACCATCGATGCTACGGGTGTTGTGCCCTGAAAATTTGAGTTATCAAAGCATTCAATTACATCCGGCAAAGTAGGCAGATGCATGTCTTTCTGAAGGATAGTTAGGACTTCGTTCTTTTTTGATTTCTTTTCAGCACGCAAGAGTTCTCGTTCACGTTGAAGCTCCATCGCATTTTTTTGTGAAAGCAAAACAAGTTTACGTTTGTCACCTATTTTAGGAATGATGTTCTCTGTCTCTTCTGAAACTAGTGTAACCGGAATATTACTGAATACCACTTTACTATCACTTCTGGATTGCTCCTGCATTTCCAATAAAGAAAAACTAATTAACTCTTCATCTGTTTCTTCCAGCTTCTTTTTAAGCTCAATGGATTTTGAATAAATGATAGCGCCTTCTTTAATCACCATGTAATTAGCGTAGCTGTATTCTTCGCTGCTAATGAGTGTTATTACATCGACATCGGTAATGTCTCGGTTAACCACTAATGATTTTGTCTGGAAGCGTTCGAGGTAATCAAGCTTTTCTTTATAGAACTGTGCTTTTTCAAACTGCATAGAAGATGCAGCCACAGACATTTGCTCAGTGAAATGTTTTTCAACGATACTTACTTGACCTTTTAGAATGGACCGGATTTGATCGATGTCTTTCAGATAATCAACTTCGGGCTGAAGACCTTCACATGGACCTTTGCAATTTCCGATGTGATATTCAAGGCAGACTTTAAACTTCTTTTGCGCGATGTTATTTTGCGAAAGCAATAAATGGCACGTACGAATTGTATAAAGTTTGCGGGCCAACTCAAGAATATTTTTCATGGCCACCACGCTTGAGTAAGGGCCAAAATATTCACCTTGTTCTGGTAGATACTTACGGGTGTAAATAACACGCGGAAAGGGCTCATATAGAATGCAGATGTAAGGAAACGTTTTGTCATCCTTTAATAGGATGTTGTACTTGGGCTGATTCTGCTTGATTAGATTGTTCTCCAGCAGGAGTGCATCAAACTCAGTTCCGGATACGGTGTATTCAATCTTATTAATCTCTGAGACCAACCGAAGTGTTTTTCGGTTTACACCTTCAATTTTATTGAAGTAACTGCTAACTCTTTTTTTAACGCTTTTTGCTTTTCCAACATAGATGAGAATATCTTCATTGTTATAGAATCGATAAACTCCAGGAGAATCAGGAAGACGTTGAATATATAGTTTCAGCTCATCCTTCATACGAAAGGATTAGTGCTCAACATTCCACTCTTGTTGAACGGGTTGAGGTACAGACGTGGTGTCGGTAGGATCGGTATAGTACTCGTTGCAATCCATTCTAAAATCAATGGACATAGGGCGCTTGAATGTGCCTTTTTTATAAGGAATGGTAGGATCTGCGTATACTTTTCGCATATAGGCTGCCCAAATCGGCCTGGCTGTACGTGAACCCTGACCCATGTCCCAACTGCGGTAGTGAATACTCTTTTCATCACCGCCCACCCACGCGCCTGATACTAAATCTTTTGTAACACCCATGTACCAACCATCCGAAGCGTTATTAGTAGTTCCGGTTTTACCACCGATTTCATTGTCGACTTTTAAATCATGCGGTAGGCCAGATGATGTTCCACCTAATATTTCAACACCACCCATCAGCATGTAGATCATTTTAAAAGCGTCTTGTTCTTTCATAGCCTGACGCGTTTTAGGAACTCGGCTTTCAAGAACATTTCCATTCTTATCTTCAATGCGTGTGATATAATAGGGCTCGGTGTAAATACCTTCATTAACAAATGTGCTGTACGCACCTACCAGTTCATATAAGGAAACATCGTTTACGCCAAGGCAAAGTGCAGGCACGGCTTCAAGCGGACTGTTTATTCCAACATTTTTGGCAAACCTTACAACGTTGGCTGGATCAACAGCCTTCATCACTTGTGCTGTAATGGAGTTTACCGAGAGTGCCATGGCTTCACGCAAGGTCATCATTTCTCCATGACCGTATGAACCATCAGAGTTTTTAGGCATCCAGGTTCCACCTCCGATTAAATCAAAACTTGGCGAAACATCAGGCAGTTTATGACACGGTACCCATCCGCTTTCCATTGCATATCCGTAAACAAATGCCTTAAATGTTGAGCCAGGTTGACGTTTACCTTGACGAACGTGATCATATTTAAAATACTTATGATTAATACCTCCGACCCAAGCCTTGATTTCTCCTGTGTGAGCGTCCATTGACATGAAGCCGGTGTTCAAGAATCGCTTATAATAATTAAGTGAATCGATTGAGCTTAAAAGTGTATCCCGATCACCGTTCCAGGTGAAGACCCGCATTGGCTTTTTCAGGTTCAACATGATATTTACAGAGTCGGAATCTTTTCCATATCGGGCGACAAGACTTTTATAAGCATCAGTCTGTTTGATCCGGGAATTCAGATAGCCTTTGATCTCTTTCCAATTGTCGTCAAGCCATGGATTCCTTCCTTTCCAATGTTCGGAAAAATGTTTCTGAAGCCTGGCCATATGTTCGGTAACGGCTTCTTCCGCGTACTTCTGCATCCGGGTATCAATCGTTGTATAGATTTTTAAACCGGATTCATAGAGATCAATTCCCTGTTCGCGTGACCAGGCGATTAACTCCGCTTCAATTACTCTTCTGAAATAAGTGGCTAATCCTTCATTTTGATTCTGAACTTTGTATTGAAGGACAATAGGTAACGCACGAAGGGAATCCAACTCTTCACGAGTTTTTATATATCCATGTGTGAAAAGTTTACCCATAACTTCATTTCTCTTGGATAAAGAGTTTTCCGGATTTGATACGGGGTTAAACCGGGTAATGGCCTGGAGCATACCCACCAAAACACTAGATTCCTGAATGTTTAGGCTGTCAGGACTTTTATTAAAGAAAGTTTCAGAAGCAACTTTAATTCCATAGGCATTGCTTCCAAAGGTTGCTGTGTTGAGATACATAGCAATGATCTCTTCTTTGGTAAAGTTTTTCTCGAGCTGAACAGAAATGATCCATTCTTTCGTCTTATCAAAAATTCGTTTAGGATAGCGGCCTGTAAAAACATTTTTAACGATAGACCCATCGAGACCCATGTCAGCATTTTGTGTGTACAGATTTTTGGCCAGTTGTTGAGTTATTGTACTTCCGCCCCCTTCAGGGTGAAGAGTGAGTAATCCTTTCGCAACACGAATAAACGCCCAGAAATCCATACCTGAATGCTGGTAATACCGATGGTCTTCGGAGATAAGCAATGTATTAACGAGTTGAGGAGAAAGATCCTGATAGCTTACCTGGCTTCTGTTAAAGCGGGCATACCTTCCGAGAATCACTCCATCCCCCGAAATCAATTCTGAAGAAAGGTCGTTTTCAGGATTTTCAATAGATCTGAGGCTGGGCATCGCTCCATATAGGCCAAAAAGATCAATACTAACCGTATAGATATATAGTGGGAAGCCGATCAGGAAACAGAAAAAGAGAATCCAGATGGTTTTGAAGATTTTTCTAAACCAAGGCCGTTCGACAGCGGCAAACTCACGGATTCTGTGAGGTATAGTTTTTTTCGAAGAAGCGCGAGTACTCATCAATTCCTTTTGTACGGTAAAATATATCGAAATTGTCCTTAGTAATTACAAAGTAACTGAATTTATAGTTCTTTAATCCGCTAAGCCCATCCCGCTTTTCGCTGAATGATTTGTAATAATCTTTTGCGGTTGAAAGTCCGGCTAGATCAGACACAAGGGTGAGAGTGTACGCATCTGTTAAAATGAGATTACTAACCTTAAGCTTACTGTCTTTAAAGTTAGTTGAGTTAAAGAGCTCAAGCGTCTTGGCGGCAGCGCCCTCCATACCATCTTTCTTTTCAGAGATCAAGACGAAGAAATGAGGCTCCTCAAAGGAGGCAATGTATTGAATGCCTTTTTCCTTTTCCCGCTGCAAGGTGTATGATCGGGAAGATTCTAAAAGACGTTGCGCATATTTTGCAAGGTCTGTTCCAGCGTTTTCTTTTATAAAATCTTCAAGTCCTAACTGGTATTTGTTGATGTTTTCAGTTTTGCCAATAATAAGAACAGAAAGAAGTTTGAGGTTTGGAATAAACTCGGTTTTGCCTAACGCACTTGCCTGTTCAATAAGGATAGCGGCATTTCCGTAATCGCCTGCATCAAAATGTTCGTATGCTTTTTTATAGATCAATTTTTGTTGCTCAACCACAAGTCCGGATTCTTTGAGGTAATTCGGGTTGACCAGGATTTTCGCGTAAGAAGAATCAGGATATTTTTTCTTCAGTTCATCCGCAAACTGGTTGGCCTTTGCTGGATTTGAATCTTTAAAAATCAGGTAAAGCTTATAGAGTACTTCCGGCCGGTACTCTGTGTCCGGATATCGGCTTAACAGCTTTTCGTAAAACGTTACAGCATTATCTGTTTCTTTAAGATCGAAATAGTAGATGTCGCCCAGGTTAAAGTAAGCAGTTTCTATTTTTTGATTGGAGGCAGCTATTGCTTCTGTTGTTAAGGGTAATTCTTTTGAAATTTTATCGTACTCAACCTTTACAGGATCTTTTACAGCAATATTTTCATCGGCAGTTGGCTGAACGGTTTGTCCGTTAGATGTTTGATCGACCTGCGCTCTTAATACACCCGTTGAAGCCCGTGTGGATCTCCGCCAGTTATCTTCGAGTGGGAAAGAACCCCAAATGCGGGCAAATTCGGTTTGCCCGACAGCCATGGCTGTTGGATTGCCAAAATACCAATCCGAGAGCTCAAATGAAGCTTCTGTGTTTACTGAAGAGCTGACATCATTAATATTCACACGATTGTTTTTCTTTCTTTTTGTCTTGACCTCTGGTTTCTTCTGGCTCTCAAGAACAGAGGCAATGTGCTTTCGTAGTGAAGCCGTGTCCATTTTTGCCATCAGGAGTAAACTGTCCTGCCAGGTAATGGTGTTTAGATTTTTTACAAATTCGTTTAAAACTTTTTGACGTGCCTGAATGGCTTTATAATTTTCATAGGTAGGTGGGAGAGCAGAAACAGCACTGTCATAGTAAGCTTGAGATAACTGGAAATTTTTCAACGTGTCGTAGTAGATTTCTCCAAGTCTAAGATAGGCCTCACCATCGATCTGTTTGTTTGAACCTTGTCTGACAGCAAGATTATAATTCTCGATTGCTTCCTTCAGGTTGTGCTGCTTAAACTCAAACACACCCATTTCATAATAAATCTTATCGCGGAAGTCTCTGTTCTTAGAATCTTTTAAAAGTTTGCGAAAAGATTTTCGCGCACTTGCCAAGTCCCGGCTTCGTGAAATTTCAGCAACTTGTGCCATGTACAAGCGTGCATAAAAATCAATTTCATAATCAGGATTAGTTGAAATTGTTTTTTTATAAAAGTTGAAGGCCTCCGCTTCCAATCCAAGTTCCTGATAGACTTGTCCGATAATAAAGTAAACCCTGCCTCTGCGATCACTCTTCTTTAGTAAAGGAATTGCTTTGGTGAGGTTACGCACCATATAATCGTAATTTTTTCTTTTCTGAAAATAGTTAGCGCGCTGGAGGTAAAAGTTTTTTTGATTGACCTTACTCATAATGGGCAATTCTTTTTCCAGAAAATCAAATGCAGCTACAGCATTGTTATTCTCTTCATGCTCTGTAAAAGTTCGCGCAAGTTGAATGATTGCTTCGTGGCGGGCATCAAGGTTTTTACTTTTTGTATTTATAAACTTGAATGTTTGAATAGCATTGCCCCAGTCTAAACTTAAAAGCCGGGCTTTTCCTACCATGATGTATGAATCATCCACCCACTTACTGTTGGGATGACGTTGAATGGCGAGTGAAGCCATCTTAATCGCCTCCTGAATTTCTTTATCGTATCCTTTCGCACGTGTTGAGTCAATGGGCGGATATAAAAGAAGAATTTCGTTGTAATCGTCAACGTGTGCTTTGAGGTTATCTTTTTCAATTTTTGTAATCTCTTCTTTCGAGTACCAATACCCGTTGAAATGCGCAGTAGTATTATGGAAAGCTTTGCTGGTGGCCGTATTGGATTGAGACGAACAGCCGGCTAACGCGAAGGCAGCAATGACAATATAAAAGAGGCCTTTTTTCAATTAAACCGGATTAACGAAGACTAAACGTAAAAATCATATATTCAATATTTTAATCGGCTGGAATATCTAATTTTGCCCCCAAAATAACGGGATTTGAAGCCTAAAAAAACCATATCGAACTGGCTCACCAGCCGGTACCAGCTTGTGATCCGGAATGAGGAGAACTTTGCTGAGAAAACAAGCGTGGGATTCACCTATTCGAAGGTAATTCTTTTTTCGGTTATCCTGTTTTCGGTGATTTTTATCATCAGTCTTTTTCTCTCTAAAACCTTGCTTGCAAAATGGTTCGATCCGCGCCATGCACAGATCGAAATGAACAAACAATTGGTTCAATTAAAAGATCAGTTTGATTCATTATCCGTAGAAGTTGAACGTAAGGATCAATTCATTTTAAATTTTCAACGAGTATTGAGTGGTGATACCAGCGACTTTAAAGATCCTGCTGAAATTATGAATGTTGAAACCCGGCAATCTCCCAAGTCGGATGATGAAGACTCTAAAGCAAAGGATTCAACGTTCCGAAAAGAATTTGAAAAATCAGATTTATCACTCGTCTCGTTAACAAGTGTAAAGTATCGTGAGCTTCAGGAGACATTTTTCTTTTCACCGATTACCGGATTTATCTCTGATCACTACGATATGAAGCGCGGACATTACGGAGTTGATGTTGTAGCGAAAACAAATGAAGCCGTTAAGAATGTTGCAGATGGCTCCATCATCTTTGCATCATGGACACAAGATGCCGGCTATGTTATTATGATTCAGCATCGGGGCAACCTGATCTCGGTATACAAGCACAATGCGGAACTCTTGAAAAAAGTTGGTACTTTTGTTAATGCAGGAGAGATCATTTCTATTGTTGGCAATAGCGGTGAAATGACTGACGGACCACACCTGCACTTCGAACTGTGGTACAATGGTAATCCGCTTAATCCGGAGGAATTTGTAACCTTTTAAAAAGTTAAAACATGCTTACTTCAAAAGAACAAAAACGAGTGGCTGAAGAAATCAGTAATTCCAGCAACAACATCGGCAAAGGAACTGTGCTCGAAGGAAACATCGAGACCTACGGTAATATTCGCATTGAAGGCAAGATCATTGGTAATGTGAAGTCAAAATCAAAAGTTGCACTTGGCAATTCATCTAACATTCAAGGTAACATCGCTGCACAAAACGCAGACATTGAAGGCGAAGTAAAGGGTAAGATTGAAATTTCAGAATTGCTTGTATTGAAAGCTACCGCGATCATTAATGGAGATATTGTTACCGGCAAGCTTGTTGTAGAGCCCGGTGCAGTTTTTAACGGAAGCTGTAAGATGGGTGCTGCCGTGAAAGACATTAAAACAGGTGATGCGAGTTTGCCTTCCCGTTCATTCAACACTGCACAAGAAGCTAATAACTAATTCCACGGTTATGAAAAAGCTTTGCCTGAATTTGATTTTTGTGCTTGGCTTGATCATCACAAGCAGTGCACAGGAGAAAGCCAAACCAACACTCTATAACCCTTCAGCAGATGCTAAAGCTGATATCGCAGCTGCAGTAAAGAAGGCAAGTGCTGAAAGCAAACATGTTCTTTTACAATTGGGTGGTAATTGGTGCGGTTGGTGTATTTTATTTAATAACCTCGTAACCACAAACGATACACTAAAGACTTACATAGAAAAAAACTATGTAACGGTTCATGTTAATTACAGCAAAGAGAATGTAAACGAAGAGGTTTTTGCAGCACTTGGTTATCCGCAGCGTTTTGGATTCCCTGTGTTTGTGGTTCTTGATTCAAAAGGCCAGCGACTGCACACACAAAACAGTGGTTATCTTGAAAAAGGTAAAGGCCACGATCCAATAAAAGTTCTTGAATTCTTAGAGAGTTGGTCTCCTGCCAGCATTGATCCTAAGAATTATAAACCAGTTGGTAAGAGTTAATTGATCCATGACGGAAGGCGAAGAGGATAAAATCAAGAAAGGGACAAACGTCTATTTAAAGTGGAGCGGGCTTGCGTTTCAGCTATTAGGAGGAATTGGCGTTTTTGGATGGCTTGGATATAAGCTTGATCAGTATCTTGAATTAAAGTTCCCCGCATTTATGCTCACGTTCGGCTTCCTGGCCTTTGGAGCGATCATGTACCAGGTTTATAAGTCCGTTAAAAATTTATAGTTCGTGATTCGGTTTTTGATCACCACAATTTTGGTCACAGCTGTCATTATTGTAGTAGGATATTTTGCCTTTGACTTACTTCCCGGATTTTTCTATCAAACCCTTATTTTGCTTTTTATCACCACAGTGGGATTGTATCGCTTTCTGTTGAATATCAAGCGCAAGAACTCCGACTTATTCGTTCCCATCTACCTCGCTACATTTGCGATCAAGCTTATTGCCTTTGGCGGGTACATATTCCTAATGATAAAGCAGCAGCCAGAAATGATGATGGAAAATGTGGCATTTTTCCTGATCGTTTACGTCATTTTTACGGCTCTGGAAACAACCTTTTTGTATCGCTTCGTAAGTCGCTGAAGAACCGCTCAGAAAAGGGGAAAAAAGCAGGAAAAAATTTCATTGTGATTAGCAAATCAATACCTTTGCGGTCGGATTTTTCCACCCTGTTAAATCGTCTAAAATGAGCCTTTTCTCAAGCAAAATCAGCAGAATTCTCTCTCTTTTAATCGTGCTGTTTTTTGTTGGAACTACTTCTTTCGCTCAGGAACATGTTGAGCCAAATCACGAGGAAAAAGCAGTTGAAAAATTTGACGCCAGCGCAGTGATTTTACATCACGTAATGGACGATCACGTTTGGCACTTTTTTGACGGCCACCATGGCACGCTGTTCCTTCCGGTGATTGTGCATTCATCTGAGCGTGGATTGGAAGCTTTCTCTTCCCGTAATTTTTACGATGAACATCATAATGTGGTAGCATACAATGGCTACACACTTGAGCATAACCATATCTACCTGAACGGAAACTCAGTGCTTGATCTTTCCATTACTAAGAACGTGGCGATGCTGTTGATCAACGCGGTAATTCTTATCCTAGTGTTCACAGCTGTAGCACGGGGCTATAAAAGAAATTCAGGCAAGGCGCCAAAAGGGATTCAATCATTTTTTGAACCCGTTATCATTTTCGTGCGCGATGAAGTTGTGAAGCCGAACATTGGCCATAACTATGAAAAATTCTTTCCGTACTTATTAACACTGTTCTTCTTTATTCTTTTCGGAAACTTATTAGGCCTTTTACCAGGAGCGGGTAACCTTACCGGGAATATTGCAGTGACCATGGTGCTTGCGTTTCTTACATTCATCATCACGAATGTTAATGGGAACAAGGGCTATTGGGGCCACATCCTTTGGACTCCGGGTGTTCCGCTGCCGTTGCGTCCTATTATCATGCTGGTTGAAGTGATAGGTATCTTCACGAAGCCATTATCATTAACCGTTCGTTTGTTCGTGGCGATTACGGCCGGGCACATTGTATTGCTTGCGTTGATTTGCCTTACGTTTATTTTCGGAAGCATTTGGGTTGGCGTAGGCTCATCCATCATTGTATTGTTTATCAGTTTGATTGAGCTGCTCGTTGCGGGTATTCAGGCTTATGTATTTACGTTGTTTACATCGTTGTACATCGGCATGGCTATCGCAGATCACGAACATCATTAATCAACTAAAGATATCCACTCCGGGTTAGCCGGTTTGGTTTGTTTAACACTTAACTATTTTAATTATGTCATTAGCACTTTTATTGGACATCAGCTATGCAATCATGGGAGCTGGTATCGGTGCAGGTCTTGCTGCAATTGGCGCAGGTATCGGTATCGGTAAAATCGGTGGTTCCGCTATGGAAGGTATGGCTCGTCAGCCGGAAGCTTCAGGCAAAATCCAGGGTGCGATGTTGATCATTGCCGCTCTTATTGAGGTGGCTGCTCTCTTCGCGCTTGTAATTTGTCTGTTGATCTCTTTCAAGAGCTAAACAGTCTTGAGAAACCTGTGCGGCATTAGGCTGTACGGGTTTCTTTTAATTAAACATCAATACACGACATTAAAATATTATGGAACTTCTAACGCCTGGCACCGGACTTATCATTTGGCAACTGATCGTTTTCGTAGCGCTCGTTTTCCTGTTGAGCAAGCTCGCCTGGAAGCCAATCATCAATTCATTAAAAGAACGTGAGGGCTCAATTCAAAATGCACTTGACACAGCAGAACGTGCTCGTGCCGAGATGGCGCAATTGAAGTCCGACAATGAAAAGCTTTTAAAAGAAGCGCGTGAAGAGCGCGACAAGATGTTGAAAGAAGCGCGTGACGTTGCTAACCGCATGCGAGATGAAGCTGCTGCGGATGCTAAAAAATCAGCGGATAAGATTCTTGCAGAAGCGCGTGCTGCGATCAATGTAGAGAAGGAAGCTGCGATGCGGGATGTTAGAGCGCAGGTTGCGTTGTTCTCACTTGAGGTTGCTGAGAAGCTGATGAAGAAAAATCTTGCTTCCGACAAAGAACAGAAGACCCTTGTAGAAGGATACATCAAAGACTTAAAACTGAACTAAGTAATGGCCAACGCACGGGTAGCATCACGGTACGTTAAATCATTGCTAGGATTAGCAGTAGAGCAGAATGCACTTGATGCAGTTCATAATGACATGCTCAGCTTTTCAAAAGTTGTGAAAGAAAACCGTGAGTTTGCATTGATGCTCCGCAATCCAATCATTCGTCACGATAAGAAGCGTGAAATCCTGGAGAAAATTTTTGCGGGGAAAGTGAATAAGCTCACGATGGCGATCTTCGACATCATCACCAGCAAAAACCGCGAGCCATTGTTGCCTGCGATTGCAGAGGAGTTCCATCATGCTTACAACGTTTATAAGAATGTAGGCGAAGCGTCTGTTATAACAGCCGTTCCCTTAGATGCAGCATTGCGTGCGGAAATTGAAAAGATCGTGAAGAAGCTCAGCGATAAGAAGGACGTTGAGATTAAAGAAAAAGTTGATGCGGATATGATCGGTGGCTTTGTGCTGAATGTTGGCGACCGCCAGATTGATGCATCCATCAAGAATAAACTGAAAGCGCTGAAAGTGAAGTTCAGCGAAAACCCATACATAAAAGAATTTTAAGACTACAATACATACGTTATGGCAGAAATTAAACCAGAAGAAGTATCAGCAATATTGCGCGAACAACTTTCGCAAAGCCGTACCAGCGCTCAGCTTGAAGAAGTAGGAACTGTGTTAACCATCGGTGACGGTGTGGCACGTATCTACGGACTTACACAAGCACAAGCCGGTGAACTTTTAGTTTTCGAAAACGGATTAAGAGCATTGGTTCTTAACCTCGAAGAGGATAACGTAGGTGCCGTATTGTTGGGTGACTCTAAAGGTATCCGCGAAGGCGATACAGTAAAACGTACTGGCCAGATCGGTTCCATTAAAGTTGGAGACGGAATGCTTGGCCGTGTTGTAGACACACTTGGCGAACCTGTTGACGGCAAAGGACCAATCAAAGGTGACTTGTATGAAATGCCATTAGAGCGTAAGGCTCCAGGGGTAATCTTCCGTCAGCCGGTGAACGAGCCTTTACAGACTGGTATTAAAGCTATTGACTCGATGATCCCGGTGGGTCGTGGTCAGCGTGAGTTGATCATCGGAGATCGTCAGACAGGTAAATCTGCTGTGGCGATTGATACGATTATCAACCAAAAAGAATTTTACGATAAAGGCGAGCCTGTATTCTGTATTTATGTTGCCGTTGGTCAGAAAGCGTCTACTGTTGCTTTGGTAACAGCAGAGCTCGAAAAAGCCGGTGCGCTTGCATATACAGTAGTGGTAATGGCATCAGCTGCTGATCCGGCTCCGCTTCAATTCTTTGCTCCGTTTACAGGTGCAGCGATTGGCGAGTTCTTCCGGGATACTGGTCGTCCTGCATTGGTTATTTATGATGACTTGTCTAAGCAAGCAGTTGCTTACCGTGAAGTGTCGTTGTTATTGAGAAGACCCCCGGGTCGCGAAGCATATCCGGGAGATGTATTTTATCTTCACTCTCGTTTGCTTGAAAGAGCTGCGAAGATTATCAACAATGATGGCATCGCGAAGAACATGAACGACCTTCCTCCTTCAATCAAGCATTTGGTGAAAGGCGGAGGCTCATTAACAGCGCTTCCAATTATTGAAACACAAGCGGGTGACGTTTCGGCATACATTCCTACAAACGTGATCTCGATCACGGACGGACAGATCTTCCTTGAAACAAACTTGTTCAACTCCGGTATCCGTCCTGCGATTAACGTTGGTATTTCGGTATCGCGTGTGGGAGGTTCTGCACAGATCAAATCGATGAAGAAAGTTGCCGGTACATTAAAGCTTGACCAGGCTCAGTTCCGCGAGCTTGAAGCGTTTGCGAAATTCGGATCTGACCTTGATGCTGCAACAAAACTTACCATTGAGCGTGGAAGAAGAAATCAGGAAATTTTGAAACAGGATCAGTTTGCTCCGGTATCGGTTGAGCAGCAAGTTGCGATCATCACTGCTTCAACCCGTGGTTTCATGGATAAAGTGCCAGTAAATAAAGTACGCGAGTTTGAAAAAGATTTCGCTGCGTTAATGCACAGCGCTCACCGTCCAGTATTGGATAACCTCCGTGCCGGTAAGTTTGAAGATGCTGACGTTGCAACGATTAAGAAAGTAGCAACTGATTTAGCAGCCCGTTACTAATTTGAAAATGAATGGATTTGAAAATTTGAAAATGAGATGGTCTTAATTTTCAAATTGTCAAATCTTCAAATTGATTAATTGACTTTATGCCGAATTTAAAAGAAGTAAAGAACAGGATAGGCTCTGTGATTTCAACACAGCAGATTACCAAAGCCATGAAAATGGTGGCGGCAGCGAAGCTGCGTAAATCACAGGACAGGATTACGCAAATGCGCCCGTTTGCGCAGAAGCTTGCAGCTATTTTGCAAAATCTTTCTTCGGCTCAGGAAGGAAATAACGATGACAACTGGTACGCGAAAACGCGTGAAGAGAAAAAGATTCTGATTGTTGCAGTAAGCTCTGATCGTGGATTGTGTGGATCGTTTAACAGCACAGTGTTTAAAGGAGTTAATAAGCTTATTACAGATAAATACGAGCAACAATTCCGCAAAGGTGACGTAACTGTTCTTCCATTAGGAAAGAAAGCGCTTGACTTCTTTGCAAAAAGAAAAGTAAGCATTGTTGATAACTACGTTGGCACGATTGCCAACATCACCTTTGGAAATGTTTCTGCGGCAGCTGAGTTTTTAATGGAAGCTTTTCAAAAAGGAACGTACGATAAAATTGAAATTGTGTACAACGAATTTAAAAACGTTGCTACGCAAATCTTGCGCACAGAGCAATTTCTGCCAGTTCTTCCACCAGCAAAAACATCGACTGCTAAAGTTGAAGTTGATTACCTCTATGAGCCAAGTCAATTAGAGATTGTTGACGGATTGATTCCGAAATCATTGAAGATTCAATTATTCAAAGCGGTACTTGATTCAAATGCATCTGAAAATGGCGCGCGTATGACGGCAATGGATAAAGCGACTGAAAATGCCGGTGAGCTTCTCAAAGAATTGAAGCTTACGTACAACCGTTCACGTCAGGCTGCTATTACGAAAGAAATCCTCGAGATTGTTGGAGGTGCCGAAGCATTGAAATCTGCATAAGCAAGTCTGATATAAATCATAACTTTAAAGTCCTGAACCAGTCGGGACTTTTTTGTTTATGAATGCTTTGAGTCGTTTCTACAGATTGTTAAATATCCTCAGCATTGATGTTGCGCTGGGGGCGGTTTGCTGTGCCGCCTGGTTCGCAAACTATTTTGACGTTCGATTGAGAATCTATGCTTTGATCTGTTTGGGATTAACAGTTTGGATTATCTACACCGCTGATCATCTCCTGGATGCAAGGAAAGTTAAAGGTGAGGCGTCAACGCTTAGACACAGATTCCATCAGCAGTATTTTAAAATTTTATTTGCGCTCATGCTTATAGCTTGCATCATAAGTTTTTCATTATTGTTTTTTATCCGGGCTCAGGTTTTGCATGCAGGAATTTTCCTGATTTCTGTTGTGTTGATTTATCTGTTAGTAAGTCACTGGCTTAATTTTCTTAAAGAAATTGCTGTGGCTGTGTTGTATTGTGGCGGAGTTTTGCTTCCTGCACTTTCGCTACACCTTAACATGATCACTAGAACAGATGTGTTCGTGATGCTTTGTTTTTTTCTTACCGCGTTGATCAATGTAATTATGTTCTCCTGGTTTGATCATGATTCAGACAAGCATGATGACTATAACTCATTTTCAATAAAGCTAGGTAGCGATTTTACAAAAAAGCTATTGACCGGGTTGTTTATAGCGCAGGGGATCTGTCTGATTCTGCTACTGCAGGCTGAGAGCTTTTCCCCATTAATTCTTTTCACAATAATGAACAGTCTTTTAGTAATGCTGTTTGTAAGATCGGCCAGGTTTAGCAGGTCTGAACATTATAGACTGCTGGGAGATGCTGTTTTCCTGATTCCAACCCTTTTTCTGATGCTTTAGAGGTAAAAAGGGAGGCTAATCCGACAAAAACGCATAAAAACATATTTGCGTTATGGAGAATAGCCATTCTAAATTATCTTTAGAAACTTTAATAAAACCCATAGTCTACTCCACCGAATAGGCCATCTTGATGTACGACTTTATTCAACAATTGCCGGGAGTGATCTATGAAATAACCATCAAAGCTGATGGTTCCCGAAGCTTTACGTTTATCAGTGCCAATAGCCAGGAGATCTTAGGATTGAAAGCTGAAGATGTTATGAGCGATCCGGCTGTACTTGATAACATTATCATTGAGGAAGACCGTGACGGATTTAATGAATCAACCCGTGGAAACCGGAACCGGGCTGAGCTGTGGAGCTGGGAAGGTCGTGTACAGATAAGAGATGAAATTCGTTGGATTGAAGCGCGATCAAACTTTGAGAAAAGTGAAGGCAGTACAATTCGCAGAGGAATCATCCTGGACATTACCGACCGAAAGCACCGCGAACAGGAAAGTGAAATTCGTTACCAGCTTTTAGTTGAACACCTTCCGCTTGGAGTGGGAGTTCACATTAACGGTAAGCTTGTGTTTGCCAATCAGTATGCGCATAAGATTATGGCTGCAAAGCCTAACGAGCTTATTGGTAAAAGTGTAATTGAGTTGGTCCACCCGGATTTCAGACCGATTGTTTTGGAACGGATGTATCGTATTGCTAAGGGTGAATCGCTTCCTATGCTGGAGGAAAAATATGTTCGCCTGGATGGAACACCCATTGATGTAGAGACCGTTGGCATTCCCTTCATTTATAAAGGAGAACCTGCTAACCAGATTATTGTTCGGGATATTACGGATCGTAAAAAAACTGAAGCCAACAGCAAAAAGAACGAAACACTCTTTACTCAACTGTTCAATAGTACACCCATGGGTCTTGTTATGCTGGACGAACAAGGTAAGGTCGAACAAGTAAATAATGGGTTTCAGCAAATGTTTGGCTACCGGCCGCAGGAATTGAAGGGTAAAAATCTAAATGATTTTATCGTTCCGGAAACTTTGACCAATGAAGGAATCGATCTGAACAACATCATTGCAGCAAACGAAATTGTAAGTGTAGTTACCAAACGCCAGCACCGTGATGGTCATTTAGTAGATGTATTGATTTACGGAGTACCCGTACTATTGGACAATCGCACCATTAGTATCTATGGTGTTTATGTTGATATAACCGAGCGCAGAAAAGTTGAAGAAGAATTAAAAGTCAGAAATACCGAGCTCGATAATTTTGTCTATAAAGTTTCACACGATTTGCGAGCACCACTTTCTTCTATTCTTGGATTGGTGAATCTTGCTAAGCTTCCTGGCAATGATGATAATCCAATGGATTACATTAACATCATCGGGAAAAAAGTAGAAGACCTTGATCATTTTATCAGCGATGTATTAAGTCATTCCAAAAACCTGAAGCTTGATGTAAGCATCACGAAAGTTGACTTCAACGGAATTATTTCGAAAACCTTCATGGATCTGAATTACCTGGAAGGCGCTTCGGATGTTCTGGTTTATCGGAGAGTTGAAGGAAAAGATTTTTACGGAGATCGCTGGAGAATATCGGAGATTTTCCGGAACCTGGTTTCAAATGCTATTAAGTATAGACAGATCGGAGGCACTAAGCCTGAAATTAAAATCGAAATCGTTACCATACCCGAGGAAACAACTATTATCTTTTCAGATAACGGAATCGGAATCGAGAAGAATG
The DNA here is from genome assembly GCA_965227265.1 of Cyclobacteriaceae bacterium. GTDB lineage: Bacteria > Bacteroidota > Bacteroidia > Cytophagales > Cyclobacteriaceae > UBA2336. Next base: position 3,596,330 of record OZ245738.1, read on the forward strand.
ATCTTGCTAAAATCTTTGAAATGTTCTACCGCGCTACCGTCCAATCCGATGGATCAGGCATCGGCCTTTATATTGTTAAAAATGCGGTTGAAAAGCTAGGGGGGCGCATTTCCGTAAGCAGTAAAGTTGGGTTTGGTACCACTTTTACTATTAAATTGCCGAATCGTACTGAAGAAAATCCATCGGTCAGCACCGTTCAGTACGCGATGTAAAATTATGAAAGTCATCGAGGTAAAAACATCCCGGGAGATTCGTGAATTTTTAATGCTTCCCGTAAGGCTTTATAAGAATCAACCGCACTGGATACAGCCGCTTAATAAGGACATTGAATGGGTATTTGATCCGAAGAAGAATAAATTCTTTTCGCATGGTGAATGCATCCGATGGATTCTTGTAAATGATCATGGAGTAACCATTGGCCGCGTAGCAGCATTCATTGACAACAAGCTTCTGAACAAAGGCAACGATCAACCAACCGGAGGGATGGGCTTTTTCGAATGCATTCATAATCAAAAGGCTGCCTTTTTGCTTTTCGATACATGCAAAGAGTGGCTGCAAGCCAGAGGTGTTGAAGCAATGGACGGCCCGATTAATTTCGGCCCCCGCGATCGTTGGTGGGGACTTTTGATAGAAGGCTATAACCTCGAGCCTAATTATCAGTGCAACTATAATTTTCAATATTATAAAGATTTCTTCGAGGCGTATGGCTTCCAGGTATACTTCTACCAGCTTACCTACGGTAGAAAAATGATGGAGCCCTTGTCGGACAAACTCTGGCATAAGTTTGAAGTTGTTGCAGAAGATCCAAATTATACGTTCGACTATTATAGAAGTAATAACCTCGATAAGCTTGCCGATGACATTCGGCTCGTGTACAATAAAGCCTGGGCAAAGCGCGGTGAGACGCCAGAACTTTCACAAGCGCAGGCACGAAACATGATTAAGCAAATGAAGCCAGTAATGGATAAGCACTTGGTTTGGTTTGGCTATTATAAAGGAGAACCCATTTCGTTTTTTATATCAATACCGGAGCTCAACCAGATATTCAAGCATCTGGATGGTAAGCTTAACTTTTGGGGTAAGCTTAAATTCCTCTGGCACCAGTGGCGTAAGACAAGTAAAAAAGCTTTCGGGATTTTATTCGGGATAGCCCCGGAGCATCATGGCAAAGGTGTAGATGGAGGAATGATTCTTGGATTTAGAAAATTGGTTCAGGAAGAGTATTTGCGTTATGAGGATTATGAGTTCGGCTGGATCGGGGATTTTAATCCGAAAATGATGCGGGTCTCTGAACAAGTGCAAACCCGAATTGTTAAGAAGCACGCAACCTATCGCAAGCTTTTTGATGAAAGCAAGCCGTTTAAACGCATGCCCATTATTGGGTAGATACGTTATTCAATATTGGTCAGTTATTAATTGACCGTAAGAAATGTCTGTACCGGATCCATACGCAGCCTTACGAATAGCAGAGTACCGCAGGTTCATTAGCGCACGGGTATGCATCACTATTGCTATACAAATTCAAGCGGTTGTTGTGGGCTGGCAGGTATATGAACTAACGAAAGACCCGCTTTCATTGGGCTTGATTGGATTGGCAGAGGCTTTACCATCTATTGGTGTATCACTCTATGCCGGTCATATTGCTGACATCGTTCAGCGAAAGAAAATTATTGTGATTACCGTTAGCGCATTGTTAGTCTGTTCGGCTGCATTGCTTTTGTTCACAACAGATCCGGGCGCGTTTGTTTTTCGGTGGGGAGTTGTTCCTATTTATGCAGTGATCTTTATCAGTGGAATTGCACGCGGATTTTTATCACCTGCTGTTTTTTCCTTTATGCCTCAGCTTGTTCCGCGTGAGCTTTATCAAAATGCGATAACCTGGAACAGCACCTTATGGGAAGCTGCTTCGATAACCGGTCCGGCAGTGGGTGGATTAATTTATGGCTTCTTTGGAATAACAGCAGCCTATACGCTAGACGTATCGCTTGTCCTGATTGGATTAGTATTGATCTTTTACATAGAAAAAAAACCCCTTCCGCCTGTTACGGAAGAACAAGGTGTAAGTGAAAAAATACAAGCGGGGTTGAAGTTTGTCTTCAGTAACAAACTTATTCTAAGCACCATTACACTTGATCTTTTTGCTGTTCTTTTTGGCGGAGCGGTAGCGCTGTTACCCATATTTGCGGATAAGATTTTACATGTTGGCGCTACAGGCCTCGGATTTTTGCGATGTGCGCCTTCTATCGGAGCAGTTGCGATGGCTTTTTATATCACGCACAATCCTATTAAAAGAAATATTGGCCGGAAATTACTTTGGGCTGTTGCAGGATTTGGTGCTTGTATGATTTGCTTTGCGATCTCTAATAACTTCTGGTTATCGCTAAGCCTGCTTGTCATCAGCGGGATGTTTGATTGTATTAGTGTGATTATTCGAAGCACACTGATGCAAACATTAACGCCTGAAAACATGAAGGGAAGAGTATCAGCTGTGAATTATATTTTTATTGGCTCATCGAATGAAATAGGCATGTTTGAATCAGGAGTTGTTGCCCGGTTAATGGGTGTTGTGCCATCTGTAATCTTTGGCGGCTGCATGACCATCGGTGTAGTGGCCGTTACGGCTTGGGTGAGTAAATCATTAAGGCGATTGCAAAACCTTAACTAACCTGATATCTAAGAGCAGCGATTTTCATAACTGCTTCTACGAACCGATCAATATCTTTCGTTGTAAGGCACCGGCTGCACCAATCGTTTTCTGGAAGAATGATCTGCGGGAAGTTATACGTAAGAGGGTTAGGTAAGTAAGATAATATTTAGTCCTGAATCTTAACCAATTTGTTCTATTGCTTTTACTGCCGCACTTCTTCGCGAAGCGTAGTCACCACGAATGATGGTGAATTTTGTTTGCGTGTTTTCTAATTCACTTTTATACAAATCGAATAACTCTTGCCGCTTATGCGGATGCTCACGCAGCGGGTCATCTTCCCACGGAAGGTCAACATCCGTTAACAAGTGAAGCTCATACTTTTGCTGCTGCATCAAGGTTAAAATTTCAGGGTCACACGAACCATACTTAAACTCACTCCAGATTTTTATGACAACAAGATTTGTATCACAAAAAAGAAACCGGCTTGCTTGTCTAGCAATTGTATTCTCAGATTCTATTTGTGCTTCTGCGATGGTTGTCAGGTCTTCCTTTATATACGGCCTATCAAGCTTTTCAAGATAGGCTCGAGCAAATTCAGGGACCCACTGTGTTTGGTAATGACTTGCCAGGAAACGCGCGAGGTCAGTTTTACCCGTACATTCGGGGCCAACAATGGCGACCCTTCTTACCTTCGGGCTGTTTCCGGTATCCATAGGCCGAAAATGAGGCATATTTTCTTAAAATTCTAACGATCTTTATCTTTCTGAAATGTTGTTAAAAACACACCCTAAGTGAAAAGAAGACAAGCACTAAAAAACCTTGGCATTGGCGTAAGCGCAGGCCTTGTATTGCCTACCTGGTTGAGCTCATGCTCGAAAGACGAAGAAGGCCCTGAGATTAAATATGATGGTGTTGTAGGGATAGTAGGTGCGGGTGCAGCCGGTCTTGCTGTTGCCAATTACCTAATCTCAAAAGGTATTAGGGTGAAAATCTTCGAAGCATCAGGAAGAGTAGGCGGAAGAATTTTATCCGTTAAACAATCTGATCCTATTTTCGAAGATCTAAATGCTTCTGACTTTCACGTTGAGCTTGGGGCATCGCGCATTTTCGGAACCGATTCTGAACTAGGGAAAATTATTAGGCTTGAAAAAGTTCCAACAACTCAATTCCGAGAAGCGCCTACAAATGCTAAAGATTACTACATTATCGATAATGAATATGTTTCTCTGGCAGAGGCAGAAATGAGAGGAGATTTTTTAGAGCTAAGAATGTTTAGAGAATTTGGACTCGCTTCATACACGGGTGGAGGATCAGTTCAAACAGCGGCCGCAACTAGTGCCGACTTGCAAGGGATTTTAAACTCGTGGATTGTTAATGACTATGGTTCTTCGGCCGATCAAGTAGGAGCGAATGCGTTGGGTGAAGCACTTGCGCTTATCGAGCATGATAAAAAAGAGCTCATGCTTACGTCAAACCCTATTAGCGATGTTATTACATCCCGGTATAACTCAGCCCTTAGTCGGGTTAGCCTTAACCGCGCGGTTAAAGCTGTTGATTATTCAGGAGACACCATTAATTTAACCATCCTAAATACCAGTGATAATAGCGAAACATCAGAAACTGTTACCAAACTCATTGTCACATCTCCGGTAACTGTTTTGAAGAATCCGTCTAAGATGACGTTCACACCTGCATTGCCATCGGGCAAGACAGCTGCCTTAAGCAGAATTGGTATGGATGCATCTATGCGTATCGTGCTTGAATTTACACGCAATGATTTTTTCCGCAAACCCGTAGATGGCGGTCCGGCACCAGCTTTTATTTTTGGTGACCCGGAAATCCCTTCTTATTTCTTTCAAGGCGTTGGGCATAGTAATTTAAACCGAACAGTAAGCGTTACTGTTACGGGCGCTAAAGCTCAGGAGTTTACCACCTTACTTGGTGCGTTACCATACGCTCCGGCTAATGTTGAGCTTGTGGCAAAACAGGTGCTTGAAGAAATGGATTTGGCGTTTGAAGGTAAGCCCTCCCTCAATGTTCGGAAGAGATTTCCGGAGGATGGCGGAACTATTATCGCAGCAATAAAAGACTGGACAGCTGAACCCTATATTTTAGGTGGGCAATCTTATCCCATGATAAATGGAACGAACGATGATCGGGTTCAATTAGCTGCACCGGTTGATGATAAAATTTTCTTTGCGGGAGAAGCAACAGATTTTACGGGAGAGTTTGGTACGGTAAGCGGAGCCTTGAAATCGGGTGAACGAGCAGCTAAAGAATTAGTAGAGGTAATACTTGCTGAGAACGAAGCATCATAGCTCTCGGTACAAAATCCAGCACCCCATTACGAATACAAACCAGCCAAAGCTTTTACGTAACGTTGCGGCTGGTATTTTTTTGGATATGCGATCGCCAATCAAAATCCCGATCACGGAAAGTGCGGTGATGGATAACAAAAATTTCCAATCCATTGAATAGTTAAGCACATCTCCTAAAAATCCAACGAGGGAATTGATAGCAATAATAAACAGCGAAGTTCCCACTGCGGTTTTAAAGGGAAGTTTGGTTAACAGAACAAGCGCTGGGATTATCAGGAAGCCGCCACCGGCCCCAACTAATCCGGTTAAGAACCCAATAATAATTCCTTCAATGATTACCAGTACAACTCTGAACCGGTGATTGTCATTGGTAATTTCTTTTCTTCCGCGAATCATGGAAATAGAAGCCAGAATCATCAATACCGCAAACACACCAAGAATTAAGACTCTTTTAGAGAGGGTGAATGATTCTGTCTGATAAACAACTTCCGGAATGGCAGGAACAATCCATCTGCGGGTAATAAAGATTGTAACGATGGAAGGTAATCCGAAAAAAAATCCCGTACGAAGATTGACAAGATGCTTCTTGTACTTAGGGATCGCACCAACTAACGATGTTGTCCCGACTATAAATAAAGAATAGGCGGATGCCATCACCACATCAACGTGCAGCAAATAAACTAAGATTGGGATGGAAAGAATAGAACCGCCACCACCGAGTATTCCGAGGATAACTCCGATCAGGATGCAGGCAGCATAACCAATAAATTCCATTGTAATTAAACTACAGGCTTAAAGCTTTTCGTACTCTACAATAAAAGTGTCCGGAAACTTTATCCGGATTTCTTCGCGGAAGGTTTCTGCTTTTTCACGATTTGAGAATTGCCCGAGAATCAAACTATAGTATTTAACACCGTTTAAGATTTTAACCTGTACGATTACTTTTTTCTGATACGAGCTTTTCAAGTTTTCGGCAAGACGCATCAGGTTAACCAACTCCTGATAGGTTCCGATTTGTAAACCATAACCCTTTGGATTTTGCCGATCAATCTTGAATTCATAAAATTCTTTTTCATCTACTACGATGTGATCGATTGCCCGCGCAGGATCACTTACTTTGCCTGTTCCGGCATCTATGACTTCAACCTTAACATCCGCCAAGCCGATATTAACAAACTCCAGCTTTTCAGCAGCAGATTTTGAAAGATCTACAACACGTCCTTCCACATAAGGACCGCGGTCATTCACCGTTACTTCGACCGAAAGGTTATTCTTGGTATTGGTAACACGAATTAACGTCCCGAACGGCAAAGATTTATGTGCAGCGGTAAGCTTACTATGCTTGTATTTTTCACCACTGGCGGTAGGACGGCCTTCAAATTTATCGGCATAAAAGGAAGCCTTGCCGGTTTGCGTTTGCGCGAAACAAAAAGTGGCTAAAAGAAAGAAAGCAGTTGAAAAAATAAGTGATTTCATAGGTTCAAATTATGAGTCAAATTTAAAAGGTCTTGCTGAATTTATAATTAGCGAATTCGCCAGTCAGCACATATCTTTGCCCTGCAAATAACAGATCGTTTATTTGCCATGGCCTTAGATTCATCAAAATTCCTATTTGAAGCGCTAACCTACGATGATGTCCTCCTCGTACCCGCGTATTCTGAAGTTCTTCCCCGCGAAACCAACACTGCAAGCCAGTTAACCTCCAACATCACGCTGAATATCCCGATTGTGTCCGCAGCGATGGATACCGTTACGGAAGCTGATTTAGCAATTGCCATGGCACTCGAAGGCGGCATCGGGTTCATCCACAAAAACATGACTATTGCCCAACAGGCAGAGCAAGTTAGAAAGGTGAAGCGTTCGCAAAGCGGATTGATCCTCGATCCAATCACACTTTCTGTAAACTCAACGGTTCAGGAAGCTGAAAACATCATGCGTGAGTTTCGAATTGGCGGGATTCCAATTGTTGATGGAAACGGAAAACTGTTAGGCATCATTACAAACCGTGATCTGCGCTTTCAAAAGAACATGAGCCTGGCGGTTGAATCGATCATGACCAAAGACAACCTGATCACAGCACCTGAAAATATTACGTTAGATAAGGCGGAAACTATCCTTCAGCAATATAAAATTGAGAAGCTTCCAATCGTTAACAAAAAAGGAAAGCTTACTGGTCTTGTTACGTTTAAAGACATTCAGAAAAAGAAAAATAAACCAAATGCGTGTAACGATTCATTTGGAAGGCTGAGAGTTGGCGCTGCAGTTGGCGTAACACCCGATATTCTTGATCGGATTGAAGCGTTAAAAAATGCCGGTGTAGATGTGATCAGCATTGATACTGCGCACGGCCATTCAAAAGGCGTGATGGATGCAGCGAAAAAGGTTAAGAAGAAATATCCATCACTTGAAATCATTGTCGGAAATATTGCAACGGGCGAAGCTGCAAAAGCATTGGCAAAAGTCGGAGCAGATGCTGTTAAGGTTGGTGTTGGTCCGGGATCAATTTGTACTACACGTGTAGTTGCCGGTGTTGGATTGCCCCAACTCTCTGCCGTATACGAAGCATCGAAAGCATTGAAAGGTTCAGGCGTTCCGGTAATTGCCGATGGCGGAATTCGTTTCTCCGGTGACATTGTTAAAGCATTAGCCGCAGGCGCGGATAGCGTAATGGTTGGATCATTATTAGCCGGAACCGATGAAGCTCCAGGCGAGATGATCATCTACGAAGGAAGAAAATTCAAATCCTATCGTGGTATGGGTTCGCTCGAAGCGATGGAAGTTGGTTCGAAAGACCGTTACTTCCAGGACGTTGAAGACGACATTAAGAAACTTGTACCAGAAGGCATTTCAGGAAGAGTTCCTTTTAAGGGTCTTGTATCAGAAGTGCTTTACCAAATGGTAGGTGGACTTCGAGCCGGCATGGGTTACTGTGGAGCCAAGAACATTGAAGCATTAAAGAAGGGCAGGTTTGTGAAAATCACGTCAGCCGGGGTAACGGAAAGCCATCCCCACGATGTGGCCATTACGCGCGAAGCTCCGAATTACAGCCGGAAGTAAATACGCTTTAATCAGGGTTTTAAGCCCATAAATCAGCGTAATTTCATATACTTGCAAGCCAATCGCACCCGGTTGGCTTTTTTCATGCCGGGTCGGGTTGGTCTTACGAAACTATGCGCGCAAAGGCTCTTTCCAGACTATTATTTGTGATCGGAGTGATCACCTGGGTAGCCTTGCTATTTACTGACCTGTCAGTTGTGTTCAGTGCCAAGAATGGCTTGCCTCAGGAAATCCCAACCTGGTTGCCAGGCATTATTCTTAACCTTTATCTGATCACGCTTTATTATTACTACAAGTTCAAAATCGACCGCGATGAGCAACTAAACTTTGTTGACTTATTGTGGCGTGTATTTGCAACCGGTCTTATTGCAACTGTGCTTTCCTTGTTGTTGCGTTTGGTTGAAGGGGTACTGTTGAAGTCAACCAGCTTAACCAATAACGTTGTATACATTGAGGTAATCTATCTGATCAACCTTGGGTTAATGTGCAGCTTCCTGTTGGCATCCTTTGCATCCTGGAAGCGATTGATTCTGTATCAAAAATCAAAATGGTTATTGCGCGGCTGGTCCTTCTTCGAATATGCAATGTTGATTGCATTGCTCTACACATGTTTTGACCACAAGCCAAATGAAACTGTCTACCTCGTTTTGTTGAGCTTCTTCATTTTGCTGGGACTGATTCTTTCCGCAAACATGAAATGGGTTGCTTTCCTGAACTTTCGTCAGAAGTGGACCAGCATATTGTTATTACTGCTTACAATTTTTTATCTCGGCTACCTTGCGTACACAACCAGCACATTAGCTGAAACTGTGAAAATGTATTTCACGGATCATCGTGAACATTTATTCATCCAAACGCTCATGGTTTTTGTGATGATCTATAGCATTTTTTCATTTCTCGTTATCCTGTTCAACCTGCCAACGACTTCTGTGTTTGAGCAGAAGCTTGAGGAGGTGGTGAACTTTCAACGTATAAGTCAATCAATTCAAACCGAACAAAGCGAAGAAAGTGTTTATAATATTTTGCTGGAAACATCTGTAAGCAGCGTGTTTGCCGATGCGGGTTGGTTGGAAACAAAAGATGTTGCTACGCACCGGGTTTTCACCTATCGAATTACCGAGAAAGAAGCTTACGATATTATCGCCCACCTGAAAAATCAAAATGTTACGGGTATTCTAGATCAGGGCCAGGATAAAACTAAAAATCTTTCCAAGCCACTTTCTACATTAAAAGGATCACGCTTCCGGTCTATTCTTGCCTTCCCGATTTTTGTAAAAGGAGAAAACATCGGGACGCTCGCGTTATTGAAAGAACTTCCGGATGGATTCAATAAAGAGATGACCAAGATCGTCTCAACCTTTGCCAATCAGGCAGGAATTTCTATCGAGAACTTCCGGTTATTGGAAGAAGCAATCCAGGGCGAACGGTATAAAGAAGAATTAAAAATTGCCAAAACGGTTCAGAAGAGTTTGCTCCCGCAAGTGCTTGAACAGGATGAGCAATTTGAAATTGCTGCTTTCTCTGAATCAGCCGATGAAGTTGGAGGTGATTACTACGATACCTTAAGAATTAACGAATTTGAAATCTCGCTAATCATTGCTGACGTTTCCGGAAAAGGAACAACTGCGGCTTTTCACATGTCGCAGATGAAAGGAATTTTTCACAGTCTTGCACAAGATTGTATCGAGCCGGATGAATTTATGGCACGTGCAAACAAAGCGTTGGTTTATTGTTTGGAAAGAGGCTCATTCATATCAGCCATTTTCTTCATGATCAATACGCAAAACAAAACGGTGCGATACTCACGGGCAGGTCATTGTCCCGTATTGTATTATTCAGCAGCGCAAGACAAAGCTGAATACTTCAAAGATAAGGGAGTGGCGCTAGGTATGGTGCGGAACAAAAGCTACCGGAACTTTATTGAAGCAAAAGAGTTTAGCTACCAACCCGGGGATGTTATGGTGTTATACACCGATGGAATTACGGAAGCAAAAAGCAAAAAAGGTGAGGAATTCGGGTACGACAGGCTCATGCAAGTTGTGCTGGAAGTAAAAACGCTGGGGCCAAAAGAAATGCAGGATCATTTGATTAAGAAGCTGTATGAGTTTTCCGGAACTGACAATATTAATGACGATTACACGACTATGATCGTCAAGTTTAACAACCGAACATAAACCAATTTAAACCGTTTATAATACATGGTCCACATAAAACGACTGCAGGAAGACGGAATCGACATAATTACGCCCATTGGGGAAATTGATGCGAGCTCTTCCATAGAACTGGACTTAACAATTGCGAAAAGCGTTGGAGAAGGTTTTACTAAAATTCTGGTGGATTGCGGTGGGCTGGAATATATCTCTTCAGCAGGCCTAGGTGTGTTTATGTCGTATATCGATGAGTTCAAAGACAAGAACCTGAAAATGGTGCTATTTGCTATGAACGAAAAAGTCGCCAACACCTTTGAAATACTTGGACTTTATGACCTGCTCACCATAGCACCGGATAAGGCAGAAGCAAAGAAGAAAGTGAATGAGGTATAAATATAAAGTTGGATGCAGCCTGGAGAATCTTCAAGGGATTCGGGATTTTATCCGAACCTCGTTGAAGAATCATGGCATATCTGAGCTCGAAATCAGTGAGATGGTTTTGGCATTGGATGAGATGTGTTCAAACCTCATGATCCACGCGCACGATTGTAATCCGGAAGAGTTATTTGAACTCGAAATTTCAATTGATAAGAACAAGCCTGTTGTATTTGAGATCATTGATGACGGCAGTGTGTTTGATATTAATCAATTCAGTGAGCCCAGCATGGATAATCTCATTCATGAAAAACGTAAGGGCGGTTTGGGCATCCGCCTAGTAAAATCAATTATGGACTCAGTAGAATATAACAAGTCGGGAAATAAAAACATCTGCCGGCTCGTTAAAAGAGTTCAAGCCAATTAATCCATTTCGAATGACAAGATTTATTATTGCTGCAGCATTGGTTATGATGTCGGCTGCAGGATATGCTCAACAGAAAGCTTCTAAACCACAGGTATTATTTACAGTGGGCAGTGCAAAAACAACAGCCGATGAATTTATTTATCTCTATAAAAAAAATCATCCTGCTAAAGAAGACTTCACCGATCAAAAGATTGGAGAATACTTAGACCTGTTTATCAACTTTAAACTGAAAGTAGCAGAAGCCCGGTCACGCGGAGCAGATAAAACGCCAGAGTTCACAAAAGAATACAATAGCTACAAGGATGAGTTGCGAAAGCCGTACTTACCTGAAAGCAAAATTGTAGACAGCCTTGTTAAGCTTACCTACGATCGCCTTAAAAAAGAAGTAAGCGCTGCGCATATCCTCATAGAAGTTAAACCCGATGCAACGCCAGCGGATACATTGCAAGCATACAATACAGCGTTGTCCATAAAAAGCCAGGTATTATCGGGTGAAGATTTTGCTAATAAAGCCGCACTCTATTCAGATGAACCAAATGCAAAAGCCAGTGGCGGAAACCTCGGCTACTTCACATCATTACAAATGGTTACTCCTTTTGAAGATGCCGTGTATGCCGGTAAGCCAGGCGATATTGTTGGCCCGCTAAGAACAAGTTTTGGTTATCATATTATTAAAATTGGTGACAGCAGATCAGCCCGTGGTGAAGTTGAGGTTTCTCATATCATGCTGCGCGCAGGTGCTCGGGATGAAGCAAAAGCTAAAAGTTTGATTTCTGAAATACGTGAGAAGCTGAAGAAGGGAACAGCATGGGAAGAACTTGTAAAGCAATACTCAGAAGACCCAGGCTCAAAAGATATTGGTGGGAAACTTCGGCCATTTGGAGTAGGGGTACTGGCTAGGATTCCTGAGTTTGATTCAGTTGCATTTGCACTTAAAACTCCGGGTGAAATTTCTGATCCCGTTCAAACAGCTTTTGGCTGGCACATTGTTCGCCTTGAAAGAAAGATCCCAATGCCTTCGTTTGATGAATCAGCGGGCAGCTTAAAAACCAGATTGGCACGAGATGAGCGTGTAAAGATCTCAAAAACCGCACTGATCGCTAAGCTGAAAAGAGAATTAGCATTCACAGAGAACGCAGCAACAAAAACTAAAGTTATTGCACTGGCCGATACAACACTTGTAAAAGGTAAATGGAAAATTCCGGGATCCTTTTCTTCTGGTAAAAACGTATTGTTTACACTCCAGAAGAAAAAGATTACAGCGCTCGATTTCCTAAGCTATGTCCAACAAAATCAGCGAATGAATTCGATGCAGCCTGATAAATATATGGAGCTTCTCTACACCCAATACACAGAATTGCGTATCAATGAAGCATTTGAAAATAAATTGATTGCTTTAAACCCTGAGTTCGAAATGCTTTTACAGGAATATTACGAAGGCATTCTCCTTTTTGATATTATGGAAAAAGAAGTCTGGAAGAAAGCGAGTGAAGATTCAACTGGGCAACATAAATTTTTTGAAACGCATACTGAAGCATACAAAGCAGGAGAGCGTGTAAAAGCAACTATCTATTATCTCGATTCAAAAGATAACGTGTCTTTGTTAGATAAAAGTCTTTTAGCCAAGGATTCCATCGGAGTTCGCGAGTTGGTGAAAGCAAAGAACATCTATTCAGAAGCGGGTAATTTTCAACGTGAAGATCGCATTGCATTGCGAGACATTGCGTGGAAACCGGGACGTTATATGGCTCAGCATGAAAATACATTTCATTTAATTGTTGTAAGTGAAATGGTACCTGCAGGGCCTTTATCATTTGATGATGCCCGCGCTTCCGTAATTTCTGAGTATCAAAACGAACTCGAAAAGAACTGGCTTGCAGCGCTTCGAAAAAAATATCCCGTTAAAGTAAATGACAAAGCAAAAAAGTATGTCGTTGAAAAACTTAAGTCTTAGCCTGGCTGCTTTTCTTCTCTTGTCCGGATGTGAATTCATTCGGATGAAAAAAGATGGCTCATCAGAAGCGGGAGATCGTTTAGCGGTAGCACGGGTAAACAATACCTATCTGTACAAAGACGAGCTTGCCGACATTCTCACACCCTCAACAACAAAGCAAGACAGCATCGAACGCGCTGAAACATACATCAACAGCTGGGTTCGTAAACAATTGCTCATCCAGGAAGCCGGAAAAAAAATCAACATCAATGAAGCGGAGGTTGAACGAAGAATTCTGGACTATCGCTTCAGCCTGATCGCGTACGAATATCAATCGTATTACATCAAGCAACATCTCGATACAGCAATTTCTTCCGCGGATATTGAAAAGTACTACACCAGCAACATTGATAATTTTGTGCTCAAGCAAAATATTATTCAGGCTGTGTTTGTAAAGGTTCCCAAAACAGCGCCTCGCACAAACCGCGTACGAGACCTGATTCTTTCACAAAAGGAGAAGGATCAAAACGAGCTAAAATCCTATTGCCTGAGTTTCTCCACCGCCTATCATTTAAGCGATTCAGCCTGGATTGTATTTGACGAACTGGTCAAAAACTCTCCATTGGCCGAAATCCCAAATAAAATTCAGTTTTTAAAGGCGAACCGGTATTATGAAACATCAGATGATGGTTATCTTTACTTTTTAAAGGTGGCTAAATACCGCATTTCGGACAATATTTCGCCTCTTGAATTCGTAAGAGACGATATCCGTAATATTATTTTGAATAAACGCAAGGTTGAGCTTGCTAAAAAGCTGGAAGATGAAGTTTATAATAAAGCTGTTAGTGAAAAAGAGTTTGAGATTTTTAAGTAACGCGTTCTCCACAAAGGTGAACCTGTTGATGGTATTTATACTGTTGAGCGTTACAGCGTTCGCGCAAGGTGAAGAAGAAGGTTACGTGGTAGATAAGATTGTTGCCAAAGTCGACAACTACATCGTGTTAAAGTCAGAAGTTGATAAAGCTTTTCTGGATTATGTATCGAACCAGGGCGGTCGTGGCGGAGAAGAAGTTAAATGCCAGTATCTCGCAATTCTTATTCGTAATAAGCTGATGCTTGCCAAAGCCGAGATTGACTCGGTTGTTGTTGCGGATGAAGAAGTAGATGCAAACACAAGCCGCAGGATAAGCATCATCACCTCACAATACGGAGGTTCTGTTGAAGAACTTGAGAAAGCTTTCGGAAAAACAATGGATCAAATCAAGCTTGAAGTGCGCGATATGATTCGTGAACAGATGGTAGTAGGTGAAATGGAGCGAACCATCACGAAAGACCTTAGTGTTACACCTGCAGAGATTAAAAGATTCTTCAACAAAATTCCAAAAGACAGCTTACCCTTTCTGGATGCCGAAGCCGAAGTGGCTCAAATTGTAAAAGTTGCTAAAATCAGTCAAACACAAAAGGAGGAAACTAAGAAGCAGCTACTTGATATCCGCGATCAATTGTTAAGGGGAGCGGACTTTGCAACACTCGCAAGAAAATATTCTGCTGATCCTTCTGTTGCCACGAATGGTGGCGATATGGGCTGGGCTGGCCGTGGTATGATGGTACCTGAATTTGAAGCGATGAGCTTCAAGCTTAAGCCAAACGAAATTTCAATGCCAGTGGAAACAGATTTTGGTATTCACATTATTCAATTGCTGGAACGCAGGGGTAATGAATACCATGCCCGTCACATCCTCATGTCGCCTTCGCCTTCGGCTGACGATTTAAAAGTTGCTGAACGATATTTAGATAGTCTTCGCACAGTGATTCAAAGCGGGAAGCTAACATTCCAGAATGCAGCGAAAGAATATTCCGATGACATGGCTACGAAAGGTAATGGTGGATTTTTTACCGATGAGATGGGTGGTTCAAAAGTTCCCTACAAGGATCTTGATCCGGTAGTTTATTTTGCAATCGACTCGATGAAGATCGGCAACGTTTCAAAGCCATTGGTATACCGCACCGAAGATCAGAAAGAGGCAGTGCGGATTTTGTTTTATAAATCTAAAACAGCGCCCCACGAGTTATCCGTAAAAGATGACTGGAACAAACTGCAAACGGCAACCTTAAATGAAAAGAAAAACGGAATCTTGAATCGCTGGTTTAATAAGGTTAGGCAGGATGTTTTCATTAGCATCGATCCCTCATATGACTTTTGCGGCATTTTAAATTAGCCTTGTTGTACCGCAGGTGTAAAAGCTTCTTGCTGGAACCGCGGACGCATTATTTTCGTACAAACATTTTATGGCAATGAGTAAATATTCGTCTGATGTAGAGGCGGCCGATGCACTGGCAGGCACATATAAAAATCTGGCTAAAGAGATTTCGAAAGTTATTGTTGGGCAGGATGAAGTAGTCAAGCTTGTGCTTACCGCAATTTTCTGTCAAGGACATTCCTTGCTCATTGGTGTACCGGGTCTTGCCAAGACGTTGCTCGTGCAAACTATTTCACGCGCGCTGGATCTTCAGTTTAAACGAATCCAGTTCACACCGGACTTGATGCCTTCCGATATCATTGGTGCCGAAACAATGGATAAGGAACGCAACTTCAAGTTCATCAAAGGTCCGGTGTTTGCCAACATTGTGCTGGCCGATGAGATAAACCGTACGCCTCCGAAAACACAAGCTGCGTTGCTTGAATCCATGCAGGAATATGCTGTAACCATTGCCGGCCAGCGATACGAATTACCAAAACCATTTTTTGTACTGGCAACGCAAAACCCTATTGAGCAGGAGGGAACCTACCCGTTACCGGAAGCGCAGCTCGACCGGTTTATGTTTAATATTTTCCTAAACTATCCTTCTTTCGCGGAGGAAGTAAGCGTTGTAAAGAATACAACAACGGACGAAGTAAGAAAACTCAACACAATATTAACAGCCGATGACATCCTTGCTTACCAACAATTGGTTCGCAAAGTTCCGGTTCCAGATAACGTAATTGAATATGCGGTGAAGCTTGTCGGCAAAACCCGCCCGCAAACTGCCGGAGCAGCACAAGTTGCCAACGATTACCTAGAATGGGGCGCAGGCCCGCGCGCTTCACAATTTTTAGTATTAGGCGCCAAGTGCAATGCCTTGCTCAACGGAAAATATTCACCCGACATTGAAGATGTTCAGGTCATTGCCAAACCTGTGTTAAGGCATCGCATTGTGCGCAACTTCAAAGCGGAAGCGGAAGGTATGAGTGTAGATGATTTGATTGGCAAACTGATATAATTATCAGGCTTTTTTGAGAAGGACTATTCAAACCATCCCTATTCTCCAATTGTTTGACGGCATCAGCTGCAGATTAATCAACCTTGAGTTGCTGAATTTCAAAAGTTAATTCAGGTTAATAAATTGACCTTGGTTAACTAATAAAAAGGAGTATCTTATACCTTTTACAACCCTATGAGATACCTGGCCTTGCTGCTGCTAAGCATTCCTGTCCTATCATCAGCACAAAAATTAGAGAACATTAAAGCTGCTATTGCAGGAGATAAGATTATTGTCTCGTATGACATTACGAGTACAACGGCAGGAGAACAATATGAAGTACATCTCTATGCTTCGCACAATAATTTTTCAGCTCCACTGCTTCGTGTTAACGGTGATGTAGGCAATAAAATATTGCCTGGTACAACGAAACAAATTGAATGGGATGCGAAGACCGAATTAAAGAATTTTAAAGGCGAATTGACGTTTGAAATTTGGGTGGATGTTGTCTCAACGTTTGCCTTTAAAAATACTGTGAAGGATGGAAAGAAGGGTAAAACATTGCTAGTAGACTGGAAGGGAGGGGCAAAAAACAGAGATGTAAAAATAGAATTATTGAAAGCTGGTGTTGTTCAAAACACGTTGGCGTCTGTTAGCAATACTGGGGTATATGTATGGGATATTCCAAAAAAACAGAAGTCGGGAAAAGACTACCAGCTCCGATTGGTAAATGGAAAAGATGAAGTCAAATCTGAAACTTTTTCGATCAAACCAAAAATTCCACTCCTCGTAAAAATTCTTCCACTTGTAGCAGCAGGTGTTGTTGTTGGGGTAGTTGCCGGAGGTGGAGGAGAATCAGGGAATCCATCCGGAGCTTCTAAACTTCCTTCACCACCCGACTTGGGATTGAATTAATAGCCATGAAAAAACTTATCCTGTTTATTGGTTGTGCTGTAACAACCTTTTCAGCCTGGTCGCAAGTAACCATTACGAATATTAATCCACCCGGAGCACCCAAGGGTGCGGAGGTAGTGATTACGGGTACAGGATTTAGTCTCACAGAGACAGAAAATAAAGTACATTTTCAAGGATCCAGTGTAGACGCTGTCGTTACAGTAAGCACTGAAACCAGTATAACCACTACAGTTCCGTCAGACGCAGTTACCGGTCCGGTAATCGTTGTCGTGAATGGGATGGATTCAGGTCCGGGCCCGATATTTTATCTTCCGCCTGTCATCACCAATTTTGATCCGGTTACGGGTAATGTAGGCACACAAGTAACAATCAACGGAGCCAATTTTTCGAGCATTTCATCTGAAAATGAAGTTAGGTTTGGTCCAGTACTTGCAACGGTGACTTTTTCTAATGCCAACCAGATTATTACGTCAGTTCCAGCAGGTGCTGTAACAGATAAGATAAGTATAAAGATTGCCGGACTTGGGACGAACACCACAACTCAATTTTTTATCGGAGCTTCAGGAACCACGCCTCCAAAAGTTGAAGCGAACTTGACGCCATTAACAATAACTCCAAATACGGATGCTATTGTGAAAGCTCAATTCACAAGCAATACGGGTTCCGGCTTCTCAAGCACAAAGATTTACTATCGCCCGATTACAGGAACATCAGATGGAGAGTTCATCATTGCAGATATGCTGTTGGGGGGGCCTGATACTTATGAATTTACTGTTCCAGCAAATGGTGTAGAAGAGTTAGGTATAGAGTATAAATTTGTGATAAAGGATGGTTTGGGGATATCCAATACAGCCGCAGATCAGTCACTGAAAACAGTTCGAATCAATTACCCGGATGGTTTACCGATCACTTCGTATCCGGCTTTTGCAGCAGGCACTACACAAAGTAGTTATCGCATCATCGCTATTCCACTCGTGCTTGAAAAAAGCAAAGTTCAGGAAGTGTTTGAAGAGTTAGGAGCTAAGGATCCATCCTTGTGGCGGCTGTTTAATTATAATGGCAGCTCTTTTGATGAGCTCTTAGGAACCTCACAAATCAGACCTGGTGAAGGATATTGGCTCATTTCAAAAAATGCAGTTACACTTAATACCGGCAAGGGTACCAGCGTTGATGTGAGTTCCGAGGATGAATTCATCCTTACGTTGAAGCCAGGTTGGAACCAAATTGGAAATCCCTATAACTTCTCCATCGCATGGGCAGACGTAATTGCTGCAAACCCAACTAACGCAACTTTTTTAGGAGGAAACAATAGCCAATTCAGAGTGTTCAAAGGAACACTTGAGAATGTGGAGACATTAGAACCTTTCGAAGGCGGCTTTGTACGGTTCACAGGAACTACGAATACCAATATTATTATTCCGGTAAAAAAGAACGAAAGCATTCAAAGTGGCAGAGTATCCAGAAATCATGTAACTCAAAACTCGCTAGAGCAGCCAGCATGGGAAATAGCATTGAATCTAAAAAGCGGGAATGCAGAAAATAAATTTGGCGGCCTCGGCATGCATCCTGAAGCAAGTGACGCATTAGATTACCAGGATGATTTTACCAATCCCAGGTTCATGGAATACCTGGAGATAACGTTTCCAAAAAAATATGCCGGTATGACCTACACAAAAGATATTGTGAGTACGCAAGAGAATTACATCTGGCAATTTGAGGTGGAGTCAAACACTCAAGCGAATGAGATAACCATGAGTTGGGATAATACGCACTTCGGAAATACCAAGACAATTTACCTTCAGGATTTGGCAACCTTGCGCTTGATTAACATGAATTTAGTCAGCACGTATGCATTTGATAAATCATTATCTAAAAATTTTAAAGTAATCTTTGGAGAGGATCAGTTTGTCAAAGAAAATTCAAACCCTGCACAAACCGTTTTGTTTGACCCATACCCCAATCCGTCACAAAATCAACGCGTATCAATCGAATATGCTGTCCCCGAAGGAGTAAACGGATCAACGCCATCACTGGAAATTTTTAATTCAATCGGACAACGAATCGTTACGGCAACACTTTCTTCCAGTCCGGGATATTCTGTATGGCATTGGGAGAATGAACCGCAACAATCCGGAACCTACTTTGTAAAACTGAAAGTCGGCAGTCAGGTGTTAGTGAAGAAAATTGTAAAGCACTAACGCATATTAAAATACAAGAAATGAAAAGGATAATTTTGTTACCGCTTCTTCTCCTGTCGCTTGTGAGTTTTTCACAAACCATAAAAGGAAAGTCAAATACTATTTCTGTGGACTATAACGATGCTTCCTTGATTGCATCCGATGGAATTCCGAAAAACAAGCGAAAGAACAAGGCCTTGATTATGGGAGTTTCCAATTATCGGTACGAAGGCCCGGGCCTTCAATCGCTTGATAATCCGGTGAAAGATGCACAGATGCTGTACGATATGCTGACGCTAAACTATGCTTTCGAACCAGAAAACGTGGTGTTATTAAAAGACCCTACACGGCAATCCATTATTGATGCACTCGATAAACTGGCAGATGAAACTACTGAGAATGATAACGTACTCGTGTTTTATGCAGGACATGGGGTCTGGGATAAACAAAAGGAATTGGGCTATTGGCTGCCTTCCGATGCAGACATCAACAGCAAGAGCGCGTGGATTGCCAACAGCCAGATAAAGGATTACCTCAGCAGTAACGTGATCCGCTCGAAGCATACACTACTTATAACGGATGCATGTTTTGGGGGAAGCATTTTTAAAAGCCGCAGCGTAACAGCACAGTCAGCCATGCGGATATTTGAACTCTACCGTGAACCCAGCAGAAAAGCTATGACTAGCGGAAACCTCAGCGCAGTTCCGGATAAAAGCATTTTTATACAACAACTATTACAAAAGCTTGGTGATAATGAAGAAGAGTTTTTACCCGCACAACAGCTTTTCGCGCGCATTTACGAACCGATTATTAATAATGCCTCGACCAGTCCCGTATATGGTGTAATTCAGGGAGCAGGTGATGGTGGTGGCGACTTCATTTTTGTGAAGAAGGAACCAAAATAAATGGACTAACGAAATTATTATAAGCTTCAGACGTTGTCGACCAACGTTTGTGTTTATGACGTTGTGTTGCTAAAAATAATAAACGTCAGACCGATAACACAATGGCATAAACACTTTGTTGTGGGCTGCCGCGCTTACACTGCTTTTTTTATTTTCTCAAAAACGACTGTCAGATATTTGTCGTATGTGTTCGTGATGTCAACGTTGTAATTATCCAAAACCCTCTTTAATATTTTGTCTTTAAAGTCGCTTGGATTTTCGTCCCCTTCTAATGATTCGAAGTTGGCCAAACTGCTCTCGTCTGAAACAAAACAGTCATAATAGTTCAATCTCAAAATTTTTTCAAAGAATTCAACTGCAATGTCTTCGTAGGGTTCAATCTCACTCGTCAAAGCAAACCTTAATGGAACCTTTGTACCTGGTCTTGGTAATTCATTATTGTCTTTAAATAGTTTAAAATTTTCTTTTAGGTCTTCAAATGCCTTTTCCTTTGTCTCACCATGTCCTACCATTCCAGCCCATTCCTTGACTAATGCTCCAAATCTTATTTTACTTTCGCCTTCATTGTCGATAGTGTAAATCTTTATTGGATAGTCTTCAATATCCCAGTCTTGTTTAAAATAAGAACTCAGTCGTTTAACTATTCTGTCCATTGTCTTCTGTCAAGCGCGGTTGCCTACAACGTCTAGTTATAAGCCATGATATATCCTAATTTTCTTATTATGTACTACGCTAACCTCTTCGCTACCTCATCCCAATTCACCACATTCCACCAGTTGGTAACGTATTCGTTCCGCTTGTTCTGATACTTTAAATAATAGGCATGTTCCCAAACATCCAACCCCAATAGCGGTGTTCCCCTAACTTCAGCGGTATCCATTAATGGATTATCCTGGTTAGGAGTTGACGTTACCTGTAACTTACCGGAAGAATCTTTCACTAACCAAACCCAACCCGAACCAAATCTTGCTAATGCTGCAGCATTAAATTGTTCAATGAATTTTGGTACGGAGCCAAACGACCCATCAATAGCCGCAACAACTTTACCGTAAGGCGTTCCGCTTGCGCCTGGCTTCATTACCTGCCAGAAGAAATTATGATTCCACGCACCGCCTGCGTTGTTGCGCACTTTCGCGGAAAGCTTAGAAGCATTGTCAAAAAATTCCTTTTCGGATTGATATGTAATCTTCTCAGCAACGATGGCCTCGTTAACATTTTTAATATAAGTCGCATGGTGCTTCGTGTAATGGATGTCCATGGTCATCGCATCAATGCTGGGCTCAAGTGCACTCTTTTCATACGGCAATGGAATTTGTTTGAACTCAAAAGCTGTTGCCGGATTAAATTCACCGTGAGGATGTGTATGGGCTAACGCGGTTTCAAAAATTAATGTTGAACCAACGGTTGTTGCAATCGTTGCTTTGAGCGAATCGCTCATGAATTTTCTGCGTGATGTTTTCATGGTTGTAACTTTTTTGTAATGTACCCGAACTACTACTTTCAGAGCAGGGCTTCCATAGGCGAGGTTAGTAAAGTTAACCAAAAAATATTTAGCTTGCAGCAACCAATCGACTGACGTTATGAGCGAAACCTTATATCACTCAATCCCCTCGCTTGACCTGGCAGATTTCTATGACGGAGATCCCGCTAAGAAAACAAAATTCGTAGCCGATTTAGGTGCAGCCTACAATAGCATCGGCTTTGTTGCGATTCGCAATCACTATCTCACAGACGATCTTTCGGATAAGCTCTATACCGCGGTAAAAAAATTCTACGCGTTACCGGAAGATGTTAAGAAGAAGTATGAAATACCCGGTCTTGCCGGACAGCGCGGATATATCGGTAAAGGGAAAGAACACGCAAAGGGTCGAAACACAGGCGACTTAAAAGAATTTTATCACGTTGGCCAGGAGGTGACCGATGGCGATCCAATCAAAAAAGAATACCCCGACAACGTTTGGCCGAAGGAAGTGCCTGAGCTTAAAGAAATAGCGTTGGAAGTTTACCGCAGGCTTGAGAAAACAGGCACGCACATGCTGCGCGCGATAGCATTGTACCTTAATCTTCCGGAAACATATTTTGATTCACGTGTTAAGCACGGCAATAGCATTCTTCGTCCCATCCATTATTATCCGATTGAAGATCCGGATTCTGTGCCAGCCGATGCTGTTCGTGCAGCCGAACACGGTGACATCAACCTGATCACGTTATTGATGGGTGCAAGTGCCGATGGTTTACAAGTGCTTCGCAGAGATGGAAAATGGATTCCGATTACTGCGTTGCCGGATCAATTGGTGGTTAATGTTGGAGACATGCTGGAGCGCCACACCAACAAAAAATTAAAATCAACAATCCATCGTGTAGTAAATCCGCCACGCGAAAAGATGAACACTCCGCGATATTCAATCCCATTCTTTATGCATCCGCGGTCTGAAATGGATCTTACCTGTTTGCCAAGCTGCATAGATTCAGAACATCCAAAATTGTTTGAAGATATTACCGCTGGTGCATTCCTCGATCAGCGTTTGGCCGAGATCGGACTGAAGAAAAAGTAAGCGAACTTGTATCAGCAAGTCCGATATGGTGTTTTCCTGCGAGATGTTCTCATGCTTGCGGTTACAACATTTGGCGGCCCGCAAGCACACCTTGCGCACTTTCAAAAAATTCTTGTTACAAAAAGAAATTATCTCTCGGAAGCAGATTTGATGGAGCTTAATTCGCTTTGCCAGATTCTACCGGGCCCGAGTTCAACACAAACATTGGTTGCAGTAGGATATAAGATAGGAGGCACAAATCTTGCCTACTTAACACTTCTTATCTGGACGTTGCCTTCTGTTATCTTCATGACGATCATGGCGATTTCACTTTTCGATATTGAGCAAAAGAATTGGTCACTAGAGTTTACGCGCTTCATCCAGCCGATGGCAGTAGGGTTTGTGAGTTATGCTGCATATTCGATCAGTGTAAAAACGGTGAATACAAAAACCGGTCTCAGCTTGATGATCATGGCAGCTGTTACTTCTTATTTCATTCAGACTCCATTTATTTTCCCCGCCATTCTCTTTGTTGCGGGTTTGATTAGCGCGTTAAAATTCAAAGCTCAACCTAAAGAGGAAAAAAAGAAGATTAACATTTTATGGTCTAACCTAATACTTTGGCTGGGCGTATTGGTTTTCGCTGCATTGTTAGGCTGGGCAACAAAAAGCATTCCGCAGGTTACCCGACCAATACGGTTGTTTGAAAACTTTTATCGTAACGGAAGTCTTGTGTTCGGTGGAGGGCAGGTGCTTGCGCCCATGTTGTATACAGAGTTTGTAAAAAAAGATTCTACAGAAGAACATGTAAGACCGGTTGAGTTTACCAAGAAAGCTTACCTCAATCATGATGAGTTCCTGACGGGCTATGCTATTGTACAAACGTTGCCCGGACCGGTATTTGCCTTCAGTGCTTTCATTGGTTCACTGTCTATGCGTGAGTATGGAACCTTTGGTGAAATTATGGGTGCGTTCATGTCGGCACTTGGAATTTTTCTGCCGGGTACGTTCTTGATATTCTTTGTGATTCGATTTTGGGATAGCCTTAAAAAGTATCGAGCTATACGTGCTTCTCTGGAAGGGATTACTGCCGCAAGTGCCGGATTAATTGCAGCTTCTGCTATTATCCTGTTTCAGCCACTTGATAATACGTTTATGAATTTTGCTTTTACAATCGGAACGTTCTGCCTGCTGGCTTTTACCCGAATACCTTCTCCATTTATAATTCTAGGGGGTCTTGCACTCGGATTGATCTTATAATCTATTTGCGATTTCCGAAGAAGACCGCTATGAAAAGAGTAGGATAGGCTGAATAATTTTCTGCCTTTGCCATCATATCAATTTTTCGGGTATATAGATCAAGTAAGACACCGGCTTCGAAACCGGTTACCTGGCTTTTAAAAATTCCTAGCTCAAAATTAAGCGCTGCCTTTATATTCAGGCCGGGAACAATTTTTGATTCGCCTAACCCCTGGAATAAACGACCCGGTCCATTTATCTGGCCTTTTGTCATATCTTCATTATATTGTTTTCTCACAATGAGAGCGTCCTGCTGGTATTCGACATAATAAGGAGCCTCAATACCAATACTCGGACCGGCTGCAAACACCGCTTTTATTTCAACACCTTGCTGCGGAGCTTTTTTGAATAAGATTAGATCACGTCCATATTGAAGTCTGAAGGTGTAGAGATAGTTTTTTTTCCCGAAGGTGAAAAAGTTGCCGTACTGAGAAGTATAACGAACTTCCTGCGGATGCCGCACATTCATGATCTCAAGCCCAAAGGTTTGTAACATCCGATCGGTCATCTTAAACGATTTCTTAAACACAAATCCACCGATTAAACCTCCGGAAGTATTTTTATTGATACCCCAGGTAAATTCAGTTTCATATTCATACCCGTCCTGCACCTGAGCAAATGTTGCCACGCAAGGGACTAATAGAAAAATGGAAACCGCTAAAAATTTATTCAACCGCATGATCCTTCCGGTAACTTTCCTCTAAATTTAGAGGCTTTTAAGGTAACGTAAAAAAATGACTTACGGTATATGACTACACTTACTTCCATTTATAAAGGCGCTTTGCGCACCGAAAACACCCATACCCGGTCAGGCCAGGTGGTTATTACCGATGCTCCGGTGGATAATAAGGGTAAAGGAGAGGCTTTCAGTCCTACCGATTTGGTTTGCACAGCGCTGAGCGGGTGCATGCTAACCACGATGGCTATTCTCGCGGATCGTGAAAATATTGATCTCACCGGCATGAAAACGGAAGTCATTAAAATTATGGGCGCCAACCCCAGAAAGATTGCTGAGATTCAAATTGTTATTTCTCATCCCGGATTAAAAGCTACGCCTGAACAGCTGGATAAGCTTAAACACGCAGCACATACATGCCCGGTTGCATTAAGCCTCCACGAATCGGTGAAGCAAACGGTAGCGTTTAACTTTTAACTTTTTCTCGGATTTCGTTAAAATCGATTCCGTAATGCGAGTTGTCATAGACAGATTTTCCTTTGCGTATAATAAGAATCTGTGGCGACTGATGTTCAACCTGGAATTGATCAGCGATGGCGTTTGATATGTTGCGGTAAGTAATCAAATCCAGAAAGTAAGTCTTGACATTCGGCACTTCAGCTTCCTTCCAGTTACGCTCTAAACGATCTAATGCTGCCCGACTAATGTTACAACGAGTACTGTGTTTGAAGATGAGGATATTTTTATCAGCCGATTCGTCAATGATCTGATTCAACTGTTCAGGATGTTCAAGATAATTCCAGTTCATACAAAGTCTTAATCATACCACAAGCCCTTCTCGCCCTTATCGTAGCGCGGCTTCTTCCCTTTATCTTTCAGGTGATCGGGTTGATTTTCGTTTTTCTTGAATAAACGTGCCCACCATAGCTTAAAGTTCGTGAGCACGCTTCTTTCTTCGTCAGTATTGTTTTTATTCGTTTTAATGAACCTAGAATCAGGATAAAGGTCTTTCTTCCGGAAGAAGTCGAACCGCTTCATTTTAATGTTTCCCTGGTAGCTCGTTGCACTTACAAAAGCTTTTCCGGGCTCGCGGACTTTTAACGCACTCTCCGAACTGCTTGGATTGCGTCTATAATTATATTGACGTGCTCCACGCGCAAATTCGTTTGCCCGGATTGAATTTCTCCCCGGCCCGATTCCAAGCATTGCACCTTCGGCAGCATTCGGTCTTTTCTTGTAATCCTTCTCCTTTACTTTTATCTGCAACCCGTTAACCAGATAGGTTGTTTTATCCGGACGATCTTTTTTCAGGGCTTCATCAGCCTGGTTCGGATTCTTTAAGTAATTTCTTTTGAAGCGTGATAATTTGATGTTACCGGTATACTCTTCACCTTGATTGCGCATGGATGGGCGTAAGTCAAATTGCTTGTACTTGCCCGGGAAATAATCCACGTCTTTCTTCTCATCCCTTTTCCCTTTCATGTTTCCCTGAAAGGTTGCGAGCTTGGTGCTATTAGGATTACGTACCGTAGTAGATTGTTCATTGTTGTTCCAGAATTTTCCACTCACGCTTCCACCACCTTTAGGCTTAGGTTTTGCTTTCATCATTCCGGAATATTTTGATACAGATGGATCACCGCCCGGATAACGTCCGGCAATAGCTTGACCTTTATTGTTCCAGCTTCCGCTGATACTGCCACCGCCTTTTTCTTTTCGTTGGAATTTTACATTTCCCTGATATCGTGATACGGAAGGATCACCACCCGGATAACGTCCTGCAATTGCTTGACCTTTATTATTCCAGCTTCCCGTGATGCTTCCACCACCTTTTGCCTTGCGTTGAAATTTTACATTGCCCTGATAGCGTGAAACTGAAGGTTCACCGCCCGGGTATCGCCCGGCAATCGCCTGACCTTTATTATTCCAGCTTCCGGTAATGCTTCCACCACCTTTATCCGGTCTTCTTGATTTTATATTTCCAGTGTATGTTTCGCCTTGAGGAGAATAACCTCTTTGTGGCTTCATGTTCCCGGAGAAGTTTCCAAGATTTCCGTTCGCACCCGCATTTCTTCCGGCAATTGCTCTGCCATTATTATTCCATGCTCTACCACTAATGCTTCCACCGCCTTTCGTAGGTTTTGTTGCTTTTATACTTCCTGTATATGTTTCACCTTGCACCGAATAACCTCTGCGTGGTTTCATGTTACCAGAGAAGTTTCCAAGATTTCCATTTGCACCAGCATTTCTACCAGCAATGGCACGACCTTTATTATTCCAGCCACCACTGATGCTTCCACCGCCCCGTAAAGGTCTTCTTGATTTTGTATTTCCGGTATAGGTTTCACCTTGCACCGAATAACCTTTGCGCGGTTTCATGTTCCCGGAGAAGTTTCCAAGATTTCCATTTGCACCGGCATTTCTTCCGGCAATCGCGCGGCCTTTATTATTCCAGCTTCCTTTTCCTAAAGACCGAACATTACCTGATCCGCCTCCGCGTTGCATTCTTCCGGAGATTGAACGAAAACCACCTCCGCCAGAGAAACTTCTGTTTGAACCTGCGCGTCCGCTGATTGAACGAGGCGGTGGCAAGATTCTTTTTCCGCCTATGCCTGGTCGCTTACTCGAATAGTTTCTTCCTTTTATTTTTCTTCCGGCAATATCTCCCCGCCAAGGCTTACCGGACGATGATCCTGAAACATAACCGCCACGAATCGGTCCTCGGTAAGGACGATCACCTTTTGCGTGTCTTACACGATATGGATTTGCAGTTGGGTTACTCAGTACAGGTTTTCGTGATTCGAAATTTTTTGTGCGTAGTGGTCTTCCTGCTAAGTCACCTTGAGTATAAGGTCTTTCTCCTTTTGCTTTCCTGCTCCAGAATCCGACAAAAGGTGTTGTGCTTTTTCGTGAGATGAACGGACGCGAAGCTGTTCGTGGAGAAACTGCACCCCGTGCGCTTGGCGGATTTTGTTTCGTACCAAAACGTTTTGCACGCGCTACCTGGCTACGGTTTGAAACAATGTTACTCTTTCCGAATCTTGTTTTTGCTGTTGATCGGTTATTAACATACCGTCCGCGTTGCGGATAAAAATTTGCGCGTGCTGCAGAAGAAGACCGTGAAGAAAATATTCGGCCATACTTTCGTTGCGGATAAAAATTTGCTCTGCCCGAAGTAGAACGTGAAGAAGCAATGCGGCCACCTGAACGTGTGCTCTGCCTGGAAACTTTTGCGCTCGTTGACCGGTTGTTAACAAAGCTTCGTTTGGTGTAAACGTTTTTGTTAGACTTGGTTGGACGGGCTAGCCTTGCACTGCTTGCCGGAGAAAAACGTCTTGGTCTTACTTTATTATAAGAAGGTTTCGAATTGGATTTTTTACGGGAAAATTTGAAGCGGTTTTCACGATTGCCACCGGACCTTGTTTGCGGACGATCGCCTTTCGTGTTTTGTGCGCTCGCTTCGTATGCATTAAAGCCCAATAAAATAACAACAAAGCCTATGCAGAGTAAGGCTTTCATGACTAAACGGGGGTATGGACTTGCGGGCGTCAAAAAATAGTTGTGAAAACAGGCCAAGATAGCAATTTTCGGTCATTGAGCATGAAGCATTAATTCCTGACCGACAATGCCTTAGCACCTTCGGGTTAAAACGCCAACAACTCTTGAATCTTGCTTTTCAAACGGCCTTTCGGCAGAAAATTATGCTCCAATGTTGGTGCAAAAGGAATAGCAGTATCCAGACTCGCTACCCGCATTACCGGGGCATCTAAATCAGCGAAGCAATGCTCACTTATCCAAGCTGCAATTTCTCCACCGATACCACCGGTTAATGTATCTTCATGCAGAATGAGTACACGGTTTGTTTTCTTAACAGTTTGTTCAACGGCATCTTTATCCCACGGAAGTAATGTTCTTAAGTCAAGTACATCTGCTTTTACTTCAGGCATTGATTCAAGAATTTCTTTTGCCCAGTGAACTCCCATTCCATACGTTATGATTGAAAGATCATTGCCTTCACTTACCAGGTTTGCTTTCCCGATTTCAACAGTATAGTACTCATCCGGAATGTTATCTTTTATCGAACGGTATAAAACCTTGTGTTCAAAGTATAAGTACGGATTCGGATCTTCAATAGCGGCACAGAGCAAACCCTTTGCATCATATGGATTGGATGGGTAAACAATTTTTAATCCGGGTGTGTGAAAGAACCAGGCTTCATTGCTTTGTGAGTGGAATGGTCCGGCTGCTGTACCTGCACCGGTTGGCATTCGAACAACAACATCAGCCTTTTGTCCCCAACGCCAATGTGCTTTCGCGAGATTGTTTACGATTTGATTGAACCCTTCTGTAACGAAATCCGCAAACTGCATTTCAACCATGGCTTTCATTCCTTTAATAGAAAGACCAAGTCCGGCACCAACAATCGCTGATTCGCAAATGGGTGTGTTTCGAACGCGGGGCTTGCCAAATTTTTCAACGAAGCCATCGGTGATTTTAAACACTCCGCCATATTCGGCAATATCCTGACCCATCAGCACGAGATTATCATAACGCTCCATGCTTTGCCTTAAGCCATCACTGATTGCATCGATAAAACGTTTCTCTGTTGTTTTGCTTTTTGATGGACAAATAACTTCCTGCACAAACGGTGCGTGCATGTCTGCGAATTCTATCTCTGTATTTGCTTCGGGATGTGTTTCATCAAAAGCGGTCGCAAGTCCGGTTTCAATTTCTTTCTTTATTTTCTTGCGAAGTGATTCGATATACTTTGAGTCGATTAAATTTTCTTTCAATAAGTACTGCTCATAGTTTTCGACCGGATCTTTTTTCGCCCAAGTCTCCATAAGCTCCTTTGGAACGTACTTAGTTCCGGAGGCTTCTTCGTGTCCGCGCATGCGGAAGGTTATGCACTCCAGCAGAATTGGCCTTGGATTTTTTCGTAATGATTCCGCAAGACCGTTAACCGTATGGTACACTTCGAGAATGTTATTGCCATCTACCTGAACACCTTCAATGCCGTATCCGATTGCTTTATCAATAAAAGCTTTGCAGCGAAATTGTTCCTGGCTTGGTGTTGATAAACCATAACCGTTATTCTCTACAACAAAAATTACAGGCAAGTCCCAAACGGCAGCAACGTTAATCGCTTCATGGAAGTCACCTTCGCTTGTTCCGCCATCACCATTAAAAACTACCGTAACTTTCTTTTCATTTCTAAGTTTTGATGCGAGGGCGATTCCATCGGCTACACCGTTTTGCGGACCGAGATGCGAGATCATTCCAACAATGTGATGCTCATTTGTGCCGAAGTGAAAAGAACGATCACGGCCTTTTGTGTAGCCCATCATTGTTCCTTGCCACTGCGCAAACAATCGGTCGAAAGGCATATTGCGGGAAGTGAAAACACCGAGGTTGCGATGCATCGGAAGAATGTATTCATCCTCTTGCAACGCTTCAGTAATTCCTACCGCAATCGCTTCCTGGCCTATACCGCTAAACCACTTGCTGATCTTGTTTTGGCGCAGCAGAATGAGCATTTTCTCCTCGATCATGCGGGGTTTGAGAATGGCCTCGAAGAGTTGTTTTAAGACTTTATCGGAGTAGGATTGACGGTCGAAATTCATGCCTCAAAAGTATCACTTGTTTACTACTTATCATCGATTCGAAGGGAATTTGGCGAAAGGTTATATTTTTACGCGAATGATCTCTTTCTCTGAATTCAAGCTCAAAAATGGCCTGCATGTTATCGTGCATGAAGACCCCACGGTACAGATAGCGGTAATGAATATTCTTTACGATGTGGGTTCGCGCGATGAACGTGAAGAAAAGACCGGCTTCGCACATTTGTTTGAACATTTGATGTTTGGAGGTTCAATAAACATTCCCAACTACGATGAGCCATTGCAAATGGTGGGTGGGGAAAATAATGCGTTCACGAATACAGATATAACGAACTACTACCTCACTGTTCCTGCCGCGAATATTGAAACTGCTTTTTGGCTGGAAAGTGATCGCATGTTAAGCTTGTCGTTTGATCCCAATGTGTTAGAAGTGCAACGTAAAGTTGTTGTGGAAGAATTCAAACAACGCTACTATAATCAGCCGTACGGTGATGTTTGGCTGAAGCTTCGGCCATTGGCCTATGAAAAACATCCGTATAAATGGGCAACGATTGGCAAAGAGATTAGTCATATCGAAAACGCTACCGATGCGGATGTTAAAGAATTCTTTTTCAAACATTATGTTCCGAGCAACGCAATTCTTGTGGTGGCGGGAAATGTTACTGTTGATCAGGTGAAACAACTTTCGGAGAAATGGTTTGAGCCTATCCTGGCAGGAAGTAAACCAGTTCGTAATCTTGAACGCGAACCGACTCAAAAATCAAAACGTATACAGGAGACAAAAGAAAATGTTCCTGCTAATGCACTGTATAAGGCCTATCATATGGGCGGTCGTTTTGACGAGGAATATTATGCAGCAGATGTACTTAGTGATATTTTAAGTCGTGGGCATTCGAGCAGATTGTATCATCAGCTGGTGAAAGAGAATGAAATCTTCACATCCATTTCTTCATTTGTGTTGGGAACAATTGATCCAGGATTGCTTGTAATCAGCGGAAGAGTGAAAGACGGAATTACCCTGGAAGATGCTGAACGAGCCGTTACCAAAATTTTAGAGGAAGTAGTTGAACGGGGCGTAACAGAAGCTGAGCTTGAAAAAGTTAAGATTCAAGCTGTATCGACAATAGAGTTTGGAGAAATTGAAGTTATCAATCGGGCAATGGCCCTGGCGTTTGCTGCGCTTTCCGGTGAAACAGATCTTGTTAACACAGAAAAGGAAAAGATAGAAGGCCTAACACTGAGAGATATTCACAAGGCTGCTAAAAAAATTCTGCGTGAGGAGAATTCAAACATACTCTATTATAAGAGCGCTAAGCAGGAATTGCAAACGTAAAGGTAGAACCTGCGCCTGGTGTGGACTCTACCCAAATCGTACCGCCCAATTTTTGGAGCGTTTCCTTTACAATATAAAGACCGAGCCCCGAACCTTCTGATTTTACGGAGGCCCGAAAGAACATATCAAATATTTTATGGTGATAATCAGGTTCGATGCCTGAACCGTTATCGGCTA
The DNA here is from genome assembly GCA_965227265.1 of Cyclobacteriaceae bacterium. Lineage (GTDB taxonomy): Bacteria > Bacteroidota > Bacteroidia > Cytophagales > Cyclobacteriaceae > UBA2336. Next base: position 3,628,111 of record OZ245738.1, read on the forward strand.
TTTTAATAACTACCCGGTTTTGATTTCTCTTGGCATTGAATGAAATATATGGATCAGCCTGATCGAACCGGTGATATTTATAGGCATTAGAGATCAGGTTATTCAGAATAACTTTAAGACGGGCTGGATCCGTAAGCAGAATAATTTTTTCCGGGAGATCAAATTCAATCCGGACTCTACCGGTCATATCCGAAAGATTATTGGCCACTTCACGAATCAATTCTTCGAGATCTATCTTTTCAAGCACAAGATCAAGTCGCGTGTTACGAGAATAATCGGTTACTTCTCTGATGAAACCTTCCATTGTTTTGATCCGGCCTTTCATCATCAGTAAATACGCATGCAGTTCTTCAAGATTATTCGTTTTTTCTGAGATGTTGATTAAGCCCATAAGCGAGCTTAGAGGCGCGCGCATGTCGTGCGAGGCACTGTATACAAACCGGTCAAGTTCTTCATTTGTTTTAGCAAGCTGAATGTTCTTTAACAGGATTTCTTCTTCAGCTTTTTTCCGGTCCTCAATATCAATGATGGAGCCAACCAGCTTGGTGATAACACCTTTATCGTCTGCTTTGAAGCTGCCACTGTCGAGGAACCAACGATAGGTTCCCTGCTTTGTTTTCATACGCAGCTCGTTCTGATACGGCAGAAGATTTTTCATATGGATTTCAACCAGTCCGCTCATTTTCTTTAAATCCTCCGGATGAACAATCTCCATAAACTTTGCTGTAGGCACAATATGAAGTTCATCATCCCCATACCCGAGCAAATGTTTCCAGGTCGTGCTTACATAGGTTGTACTTTGGCGGATGTCCCATTCATATATTCCGGCATTGGTGCCTTTTACAGCCAACGCAAAGCGCTCGCGGCTTATTTCTAAATCGGCTGCTATCTGCATCAGGTTTTTTTCACTTTCACGAAGTGAAGTTTCAGATTCTTGATTACGGTTGATCAGGAACGAGACAATAAAAATATTAGAGAGAATACCGATAATATAATTTACTACAAAATTGAGTTGAACTACACCAGGCTCGTAAGAAGGCAATGGCATGAGATTCAAATCACTGGTGTATGCAATGTATCCTAGTACAATAGGCAAAACAGCAAAGAACAAGCCTGCATACCGGTTATAATAACCGGCAAGAATTAATCCCGCTACCGAACACGTCATGAAAAAAAAGTAAACTCCTCCATGCGGATGATCGACTGTGCAAAAGAAGAATACAACTACGTTAACAAACGTAAGCAGAAGAATGCTGGAGCTATTATAAAACTTTCTGCGGTTAAGCATGATAATGACGATCGCAATGACCATCATCAGTACATAACCTGGAATAAAAGCGTAAACGTTGTTAATCGGATCGAGCAGTGTATAAAATAATCCAATGCAAAAAATGATGACCGCAAACTGTCCGCGCAGCAAGGCATATTTGAATTCGATACGGGAAGGAATGAAACCCTTACCAACCAGCAAATCGCGAAATATAGACCTCTTCCCAGCCATGGATTACAAAATAACAACAATAGAAGCCGTAGAATGCATCGCCCTGATATTTATTTCAAAACGGCACCATAACGCTTACTTAAGTATATTTGACTGCTAATTGTTTAGAAAATGAACTTACGCATTGGAATGGGATTTGACGTGCATGAACTTGAAAAAGGAAAAGCATTTTACCTGGGCGGAATTGAGTTAAAAGATGCACCGCATGGTGCAGTCGGGCATTCGGATGCAGACGTACTCATTCATGCTATTTGTGACGCGTTGTTAGGCGCTGCAAACATGCGTGATATCGGATTTCATTTTTCAAACACAGATCAAAAATGGCGCGGTGCGGATAGCAAGATCTTTTTAAAAGAAGTTGTTAACATGCTTTCAACTAAAGGATGGTTGATTGGTAACGTTGATTGCACAATTTGTTTGGAAGCCCCTAAGGTCAATCCGCATATTCCAAAAATGCAAACTGTTCTTGCTCCACTTCTACAAGTTGAAGCAGATTGTATATCCATAAAAGCGACAACGAATGAGAAGCTTGGCTACGTAGGCCGGGAGGAAGGTGTTTGTGCGTATGCGGTTGCCTTGATTTATAAAACTGGCTCCCCCGGTTGAGTTGAAATTTAAAGACCAGCGTTAATGCTTCAGATCATTACAACAAAGGACGGATCACAATCGCTGCTCAATCCTGAGTTGAATGAAACCTATCACTCCATACATGGGGCGAGGCAGGAATCATTGCACGTATTTATTAAAAATGGCCTTGACTTCACAGTAAGCCATTTTGCAAAACGCTCTGTCAAAATTTTAGAGATTGGATTTGGCACCGGACTTAATGCTTTGCTCACTACCCAATATGCAAAAGAAAACAAAGTTGAAATTGAGTATACAACCCTTGAAGCATTTCCAGTAAACGAAAGTATCTGGCAACAGCTTAACTACGCACAGTCAGAAATCGAGCGCAATATTTTTTATAAGCTTCATCATGAACCTTGGGATCAATGGACTGAAATCTCACCAGACTTTGTGCTGAAAAAACTGAACACAACGCTCCAGCTTGTCTCACTCGATCATAATTATTTTGATTTGATTTATTTCGATGCTTTTGCACCCAATAAACAACCCGAAATGTGGACAGTGCCTATGCTTCAAAAAACGATTGAGTCTTTAGTAAGCAACGGTGTACTTGTTACCTACTGTGCAAAAGGACAACTTAAACGTGACTTAACTTCATTAGGAACAACAGTTGAGGCCTTGCAAGGCCCTCCCGGCAAACGCGAAATGATTCGTGTTATGAAAATTGCATAACGATATAAAGTGCAAGCATTACGTATAATCCAAAATGGGTGATTAAATTTTTTTTAATCAAAGAGGAGCTGAAGCACATCGAAAAATCGCTAATATTATAATCCTTAATTCTGTTAATGTGAGCAGAGCTTTATTAACTACTTTATTTATCTGCATTTCAGGGATAGCTATCTCGCAAACTGTCCTTGACACGAAGATTGATGGAGTATCTCAAAATATTCCGCTAAAAAATTTTCTCGTTGATTTTGAGAAAAATAATCCAGTTAAATTCTTTTTTCTGGAAGACTGGCTTAGTCCTTACATAATTACTCCAACCGATAATGGTAAAATTCTTAAGGAAGCACTAACGGACATCCTGGGTCAGGAAGTTCGTTTTACGTTAATGTTTGATTACGCAGTTGTTTTTTCTGTTGATCCTAAAATATTCATCCATAGCCAGGAATTAATTCAAAATGCCATTGCTCAGAAATGGGATCTGGAAGAGATAGTAATTGGTGATAAAGAAAAAAGATCGTTATCAAAAAGTGTCACCATTCGAGGAGTCGTTAAGAGTGAGGCGGATAACCGGGCACTTGCGGGAGTTATTATTGAACTGGAAAATGGAATTCAAACGGTTACCGATGTCAATGGTCAATATGAGCTATTAATAACCCAAGGTGAGCATGTTGTGACTTATAAAATGTCAGAGTACAATGAAAAGCTGATTATTTTAAAGATCTATCAAAATGGCACATTAAATATTTCATTAGGGGATAATCCTGTATTCCTTGACGAGGTTGTGATAACCGATCAAAGGCTAAAGGATGTTAAAGTAGGTCAAAGTACCATTAGGATATCGGATATAAAGAGAGCTCCGACTTTTCTAGGTGAGGTTGATTTGGTTAAGTCCATTCAAAGCCAGCCCGGAACCACTACTGTTAGTGAATTAGCTACAGGCTTTAATGTTCGTGGAGGAAGTGCTGACCAAAATTTAGTCTTATACGATGGAGTAGCAATTTTCAACACCTCGCACGCACTAGGATTTTTTAGTGCCTTTAACAGCAATGCTATAAGAAATGTCTCTTTCTACCGGGGAGGTATTCCGGTGCAATATGGAGGAAGGGCATCTTCCGTTATGGATGTTACTTCAGCTGAGGGTAATCCCAATAAATGGAAATTATCGGGAGGCATAGGATTTATATCAACTGACATCAATGTAGGCGGACCAATCAAACAAGACACTACATTAATTACTGCCTCTGTTCGTACGTCATACTCCGATTGGATATTGAATACGGTTAAATCAAAATACGATCTTCAAAAAAGCTCATTGTCATTTTACGATGCATCAATAAAAGTTTCGCATAAGTTCAACAGCAAAACAAAAATTACTTTTTCCGGCTATACAAGCTCCGACAGATTTACACTTATTAATGATACATCCTATCACACCCGGAATTTTGCGGCTTCTCTAAAGCTTGATAAAACATTTGATGAAAGATTATCTGGATCTATCGCGCTGGATTTTGGGAAGTATGCTTACACAATTGGAAAAGAAGATAGGTTTACCGGATTTGAACTGGATTATAGCATTACCTATCCATCCCTGAAAATTGATTTTAATTATGACGGGAAGCACAAGCTGGCATTTGGAATACACAATACGTTTTACACATTCAATCCAGGTATTCTTGGACCAACCTCAGGTGAGTCAAATTCAAACGCCATTCATATGCCCGAGGCCCGAGCATTGGAGTCAGGCATATATTTTAGCGATGCATTTCAAGTAAGCGATAAATTGTTTATAGAAGCCGGCTTGCGTTACTCATTGTTTAACAGAATGGGCGCAGCAACAGTTTATGAATATGCTTCGGGACGTCCCCGCGAGCAAGAGAACATTATTGATTCAACAAAATATGGCAAGAATGAAATTGTGAAGACATACATGGGAATTGAACCTCGATTTTCAGCACGGTATGAGCTTACGGAAAACAGCTCATTAAAAATGGGGTACAATAGAATGAACCAATACCTACATATGATTACGAATACCGCTGCCATTACACCGATTGATATCTGGCATCCTTCCGATCCACACTTCAGGCCGCAAATAGCAGATCAGATTTCACTGGGCTACTACAAGAGCACAAAAAAAGAAACGTATGAGGTATCGGCTGAAGTTTTCTATAAAGAAATAAAGAACGTACTTGATTTTAAAGATGGAGCTGAATTGGTTCTCAACAAATACCTGGAAACTGCTTTATTAAAGGGGAAATCAACCAACTACGGAATTGAATTTTCAGTTAGTAAAGTACAAGGAAAATTAATTGCTTCCGGTAATTATACATACTCTCGCTCCCTGCGCCAGGTAAATGGCAAATTTGACTCTGAAAAAATCAATGATGGAAAAATTTATCCCTCCAATTTTGATCAACCGCATATCGTTAATGTTAATTGGCGGTATGGGATAACAAAAAGAGTTTTTTTCTCCGGCAACTTCACGTATCATACAGGCAGGCCTATCTCCTTTCCGGTTAGTTCATACTCAGTTGATGGCACTCCCATCGCTGATTTTTCGGAGAGAAATAAATACAGAATACCGGACTATCATCGAATGGATATTGCCTTCATTATAGAGGCGAGTCACAAAAAAAGAAAGCGTGTCTATGATGGCAACTGGGTCGTTTCATTTTACAATGTTTACGCAAGAAAGAATGTTTATACCGTCTTTTTTGCAAGCGATGAAAATGGAAATTTGCGGCCGTATAAATTATCTGTTATTGGAGCGATTATACCTTCTGTTACTTACAGGTTTACCATATGAGTATAAAGCTGACAAAGCATTGGTTGATTATGCTGTTTCTTTTAACAGCATGTGTGGAACGATTTGACATTCCATCAATCCATAATGTGCCCCGTATTGTTGTCGATGGAATGATCACCAATGAACCTGGACCATACACCGTTGAAGTATACATGTCATCCGGAATAAATGAAAATCCCAATGAAGCAAAACGTATTGAAGATGCAGTGGTGTCAATATCAGACGATGCAGGAAATACTGAGATTTTAACAGAGGAGTCGGCTGGTGTTTATAAAACTATGGCAGGTGGTATTCAAGGGATCGTGGGCAGAACATATCAATTAAAATTTACCACGCAGGATGGCTTACGTTATGAATCCCCACCGGCTAAAATGGAACCGGCAGGAACGATTGACAATCTTTATTTCGAGTTTAAATACAATGAAATTAATGGTCATGATCCTTTTCTTCCTCAACATGTTGTGGCGATATACATGGATGGAAAAGGAGAAAGCGGGTCACCTAATTATATGAGATGGCGGTGGTCAAGTATATTCGAAGCCACCACTTCTCCTCAACTTCGAACAGAATGGATAGATGGTGTTGAGACCCCCGCACCTCCGCCATGTAGTGTACCAATTTGCACTTGTTGCCATTGTTGGGTGCGTCAAAAGGGCAGCTCCATTAATGTTTCTAATAATCATATCTCGAATGAAGTTAACTTTAATAAGGTCTTGCTTATTAAAATCCCGGTAGATTCCTGGACATTTAGTGAGCGCTATTATTTAGAAGCCCAGCAACTTAGTATTCAGAAGGATGTTCATGACTTCTGGAAGTTGGTCGCTGTCCAGCAACAAGGTGGTACTAATATTTTTCAACCTAATACTGCTTCTGTAAAAGGAAACATTACGTGTATTGATAATCCAAAAGAAAAAGTTTACGGAGTTTTTTCCGTTTCAGCCATTGTTAAAGAAGGTATTTATATTGATCGATACGATTTGCCGGATATTCCTCCGTTCCCTTCGGTGGTAACATCTCCTTGTGTAGGTTATTTTAAAAACGCTACCTATGAGAAGCCTGGGTTTTGGTAGACCGCATTTAATCCAATGGGGAAATGTTATCAGTGCTGAATAAATCTTGGGTCTCCAGTAACACCTGTTCGTTGTGTATAATTTTTTTAAAAAAGCACCTATGAGAAGCCTAGTTTTTGGTAGAACGTATAAATTTTTTGGATTCATAGCACTGGTAGGCATCATACTATGTCTTACAGCTTTGCAGCAAGATGATTTTTTTGTAAGGATCCAAAAGAAGTTATCGGCATACTATGAAAACAGAGCTCCTTTAAAATTGTCGTTATTTTTAAATCAACCTGCTTATGTCCCGGGTGATACACTTTATTTTAACGTCAGCTTGTTGGTTGCTGATAATTTAAGACCAGTAGCGGGCACCTCAACAATTAATATAAGCCTTGTTGACTCGCTGGGTAAAATAATAAGTAATCAAAAGATAAGAATTTTTGATGGAAGGGGGTTTAACCAGGTGGTTGTTTCAAATAGCGTAAAACCTGGACTCTATACACTTGTTGCATACAATGAATGGATGAGAAATGGAGATGAATCATTGTTTGCACACAGCCGCATACGGATTGCAGGCGATAAAAAAATCACGAAGGAACAGCGCTATGATTTTGATTTCTTTCCTGAGGGCGGACATATAATAGAAGAAATCAGCAACAAGATAATATTCACAGGCTCTCCCTCATCCACAGTAGAAATAAGAAGCACGGACAAACAATTTTCAGAAACCCTAAAATTGAACGAAGTCGGTATGGGAGTTTTTTTTCTTACTCCAAGACAAAATACATCTTATTACGTGACTTCAGGAGCATCCAGAAAGGATATCGTTTCGGAGAAGGATGGTGTCGGATTGTTGGTAACAGCTTCCGAAGATGCTTCTCTCCAGTGCAAACTGCAAATACCTGCAACGTCTGTGTTAAGAAACCAAACCTTAAGACTGGTACTCTCATCGCACAGTCAGTTGTATTTTGGAGCAACTATAAATTTTAAGACTAAATCAGATGTTAACATCAAAATCCCTCGTAAGGATATTGATGAATCATTGTCAATGATTACAATTTTTGGTAGTGATGAATCAGTTCTTGCTCAACGAATGGTTCAGATTTCTTTCCCAAAAACTGAATCTAAAATTCTATTGACTGGGATTAATCAAACGTATCATCCGCGCGAAAAGGTTGTAATAGACCTGGATGTTCCTCCGGGCAAATCAATTATTTCGATGACTGTATTCAATACTGATTTTTTCATGCCTGAAGAAATGGATTATGACTTTAAGAATTCAGTTGAAACGTTTTTGGATTTACCGTTTAATGGGCTAGCAATACCTCAAAAATTGAAGGAAAATATAGGCTCTGAACAATGGAATGATTTTCTGATCACGCAAAAGTGGCTTGGCTTTTCATGGCCGGATGTTTTAAATGATAAAACGAGAAATAACTATCCACTCGAAAAATACCTTGTGTTTAAAGGCAAGGTTATACGGAGAGACGGAACCCCTTTTCAGGACACAACCCGTGTTAGCTTTTTTTTACAAAAAAGTAAAGAAACCTATACGGTTGAGTTGAATAGTAAAGGTGAATTTGATTTTCCCCTCATTTTTGATTTTTATGATGAAGAAGAGGTTTATTATATAGTGAAAGATCGGAATGGGTCAATACGCGATGTGGCGATTGAAATTTCAAATGATTCAATGGTAAAATTTTATCACAGTGGATTTCATCCATCATCTCAGCCAGACAGTCTTACTGTTTTTTCAAAAAGGAAAAATACGCTCGACAGTTCTTTTAACACCATGCTTAAAACTGTGAGTTTTTCAAAAGCTGAAAATCGTAATCAGTCAATTGAAAAATGGGAGTTGACTCCGGATATAACTATTCAGTTGAAAGATTACATATTATTCCCAAGTATGCCGGAAACAATTCGTGAAATTGTTCCCTACCTAAGTTATGGATTAAAAAACGGCCGGGACATTGTGAGGGTTCAGCTTAAAGACGATTCTGTAAATCCACCTATGGTTAGAGCAGGAAGTGAAGATCCCATTTATATTATTGATGGAGTAGTAACGGACAATACAAATTACTTCATAAACCTTTCACCGAGTGAAGTTGCCAACATTCAGGTGATTTTTAATGAAGCTAAACTTGCCCGGGTTGAATTTGGCGAAAACGGAATTGTAATAGTTGAAACAAAAATTAACAATAACCATAAAAATGTGCCTAGGAGTGAGACCGTGTTCAGGGTAAATGGACTTACCAAAGCAAAGGCTTTTAATCAAACAGTTAACGAGAGCAGTAATTTGAGAGTTCCCAAATTCAATACAACGCTTTATTTTAATCCGCAGATCATTACGGATAAGAATGGGAAGGCAACGATATCATTTTATACTCCAGACAATACCGGAAATTTCAGAGTTCGTGCACAAGGATTCAACAGTACTGGAGAACCTTTTAGTATAGAAAAGGATTTTACTGTCAAATTCTAAATTTAAAATACTGTAATGCTGCCTGCGAAGCATTGAATTGCCAGCTATACGTTACCTTTTTCAACACGAATCATATCGGCTATCAATCTAACCGTAATCCTAGATAGTCTTACTTAGGTATTTATACCCGTCAGGGAACATCGCTTAACGTAGATTCAGGCTTAAATGTCTGACGATATTTTAGCCTTTAGCAATGCTTTAACGAATGCAATCGTTTTCGGAAGTAAATTCTGTCTAAATAACATAGTACAGATTAATATTTTGTCAGAAAACGCATTGCACAGAATTTTGAATCGTTAATTTTATTACCCCAGTATTAAATTTTGTTTCCCTTTTCAAGGAATGATGAACAACCACTTAAAGAATTCAGGTAAAGGTCTGTACACACCCGAGCTTGAGCATGATGCCTGTGGCATTGGTTTTATTGCCAACATTAATGGCCGGAAAACAAATCAAACCCTTTCGGATGCCCTTACTATGCTCGAGAACATGGAGCATCGCGGGGGTAAAGGAGCCAGTCCGAAAACCGGAGATGGTGCCGGTGTATTGTTGCAAATCCCACACGACTTTTTTGTGGAAGAGTCAAATCGCCTCGGCTTTGCGCTTCCTCCTCTTGGAAAGTACGGAGCCGGTATGGTATTTTTTCCGCGCAACAAAAAAGTAATGAATGCCTGTCGCGAATTGCTGCGCAAAAACATTCAGCAGTTAGGACTTGAGTTGTTAGGCTGGCGTTCTGTTCCGGTTGACCATAGTATTCCGGGTCCGGGCGCTGCAGAGGTTGAGCCCGTTATCGAGCAAGTATTTGTAAAACCAAAAGATGAGAGCATTGATGCCGATGCTTTTGAACGCAAACTTTTTGTATTGCGAAACTTTACCACGCATTCGGTAACGCGTGATGTAAAAGGAAGTAACAAAGAGTTTTATATTCCAAGCCTTTCTTCTAGGACAATTATTTATAAGGGCCAGCTTCGTACCGAGCAACTCAGAGCTTACTTCTATGACTTACAAGATCAACGATTAAAAACCGCGCTTGCACTTGTTCACTCCCGGTTCTCTACGAATACATTTCCGAATTGGAAGCTTGCCCAACCATTCCGTTACATCGCGCACAATGGTGAAATCAACACCATTCGTGGTAACGTGAACAAAATGAAATCGAAAGAAGCATTATTCAAATCAACCTTGTTCACCGATGAGGAATTGAAAATGCTTTTGCCGATCACTAATCCGGAAGGATCGGACTCTGCTAACCTCGATGCATTGGTTGAGATGCTCGTGCTATCCGGCAGACCGATTCCACATGTGCTTATGATGCTCGTACCGGAGGCATGGCAGGATAATAAATTGATGGATAAGCACCGGAAGGCATTTTATAAATACCATGCTTCGATGATGGAGCCGTGGGATGGCCCGGCCGCATTGGTCTTCACCGATGGTTGCAGAATTGGCGCAACACTTGATCGTAACGGACTCAGACCTTTACGCTATTGCATTACGCGTACCGGTAAAGTAATCGCAGCCTCAGAAGCAGGAGCGTTGCCGGTTGATCCAAAAGAGATTTTAGAGAAAGGCCGGATTACTCCGGGTAAGATGCTGGTTGTTGATCTCGAGAAAGGAAAAGTGCTGGGAGATGATGTTGTTAAGAGAACTGTATACGAAGGCAAGCCTTACTATGAATGGATTAAAGAAAATCGTTTAAAGCTTCGTCTTGAGCCTGAACAGAAATCGTTTAAGAATGTTTTTGACGAGAAGACTTTATTACAAAGACAAAATGCATACGGCTTTACAGCGGAAGACTTGAAAACAATTCTCACACCCATGGCGGCTACGGGCTACGAAGCCATTGGCTCGATGGGTGATGATACACCGCACGCAGTGCTTTCAAAAGAGAGTCGTCACATTTCAAATTATTTCCGACAACATTTTGCACAAGTAAGTAATCCACCTATTGATCCGATTCGTGAAAGATTGGTAATGTCCTTATTTACCCGCATTGGTGTGAGCTTGAATGTGCTTGAAGAAACTCCAAAGCATACAAACCAAATTCATATTGGACAACCGGTTTTATTAAATTCTGATCTTGAAAAACTAAAGCATCTCCCGGCTCACGGTTTTGATTACGCAGTGCTCAACTCAGTATTTAAAGCGGATGGGAAACCCGGTCGATTAGAAGAAGCCATTAAAAAGATTTGTGCAGAAGCTGAAAAAGCAGTTAAGGAAGGCAAGAAGATCATTGTTATCTCCGATAGAAACATCAATACAGAGTATGCGCCAATTCCATCCATGTTGGCTATTGGTGCAGTACATCATTCGCTTGTTGAAAAAAGATTACGCGCGCTCACCGGATTGCTAGTAGAAGCCGGAGATGTTTGGGAAGTTCATCACTTCGCAACCATTATTGGCTATGGAGCAAGTGCGGTGAATCCCTACATGGCGTTTGAAACCATTCATTCACTTAACAGCAAAAACGCATTTAATAAAACCATTTCTGACGATCAGGCTTTTGCTAATTATCAAAAAGCGATTGGTAATGGGTTGCTAAAAGTGATGTCGAAGATGGGCATCAGTACGCTACAGTCGTATCAATCATCACAAATTTTTGAAGCACTTGGTATTGGAAGCGATGTGATTGAAAAATGTTTCCGAGGAACGATTAGTCGCATTGAAGGAATGTCATTCGATGACCTCGCGAAAGAAGTATTGATTCGTCATGATTTGGCGTTTGAAAACCAGCATAACGATTTACAGGTTGGCGGAATCTATCAATGGAAACGAAGAGGCGAGAAGCATTTGTTCAGTCCGGAGATTATTCACTTGCTACAGTATTCCACCAAATCGAACAACTACGAACTCTATAGAAAATACGCGGATAAGATCAATAACCTCGCAGAAGATACTATTACGTTCCGTGGGTTATTTGAATTTAAGAAGCGCAACGCGGTTCCGCTCAACGAAGTTGAACCCATTGAAGAAATCTTTAAACGGTTTGCGACAGGCGCCATGTCGTTTGGTTCCATTTCGCATGAAGCACATTCAACGTTGGCAATTGCTATGAATCGTTTGGGGGGAAAAAGCAATAGTGGTGAAGGTGGTGAAGATGAGATGCGCTATGAAAGGAAGGAGAATGGTGACTGGGAGCGTTCAGCTATCAAACAAGTTGCTTCCGGTCGATTCGGAGTAACAAGTCATTACTTGACCAATGCTGAAGAGTTGCAAATAAAAATGGCGCAAGGTGCTAAACCGGGTGAAGGCGGACAGTTGCCTGGCGATAAGGTTGATGAATGGATTGGCCGTGTTCGGCATTCGACACCAGGCGTTGGTTTGATCTCTCCACCTCCACACCACGATATTTATTCCATTGAAGATCTTGCTCAATTAATATACGATTTAAAAAATGCAAATCGTCAAGCGCGGATTAATGTGAAACTCGTATCCCAAGCAGGTGTTGGAACGGTTGCTGCCGGAGTTGCCAAAGCTAAAGCTGATGCAATTTTAATTTCTGGTGGAGATGGCGGAACAGGCGCATCACCACTAAGTTCAGTTCGTCATGCTGGTTTGCCGTGGGAGCTTGGACTTGCGGAAGCTCATCAAACATTAGTAAAGAATAATCTCAGAAATAGAATCACACTTCAAACAGACGGACAAATTCGTACCGGTCGCGATATCGCCATGGCAACATTGCTTGGTGCAGAAGAATGGGGTGTTGCAACTGCAGCGTTAGTAGTGGAAGGCTGTATCATGATGCGCAAGTGTCATTTGAATACTTGCCCGGTGGGAATTGCTACGCAGGATTCTGAACTAAGAAAATTATTTACCGGCAATCCGGATGATGTTGTAAACTTCTTCACGTTCCTCGCGAATGATCTTCGCGAAGTTATGGCAAGTCTCGGATTCCGAACAGTAAATGAAATGGTGGGCCGTTCCGATGTGTTGCGTGTTCGTCAGGATATTGATCACTGGAAAATTAACAAACTTGACCTGTCACCCATTCTTCATCGCGAATCAGCGCGTGATAATGTTGGACTGCATAAACAGATCGAGCAGGACTTTGAACTTGAGAAAGTTCTCGATTGGAAATTGGTCGAAGCCGCGCGAACTGCATTGGATGATCAGGAGCCAGTTCAGGAAAAGTTCAACATCTGTAATACGGATCGTACAACAGGTGCATTGCTTTCCAATGAAATCTCCAAAAAATACAAAGGGAAAGGATTACCCGAAGACACAATTCAGTTTTCTTTTAAAGGTTCAGCCGGCCAAAGCTTTGGTGCTTTTGTAGCACCGGGCGTTACGTTCAAACTTGAAGGTGAAGCAAACGATTATTTCGGCAAAGGTCTTTCGGGTGGAAAGCTTATCGTTTCTCCGGATACCGAAGCATCGTTTATGGCAGAGGATAATATCATCATCGGTAACGTTGCGTTTTATGGAGCTACTTCGGGTGAAGCGTTTATTCGCGGACAGGCGGGGGAACGTTTCTGTGTTCGGAACTCGGGTGTGAAAGCCGTTGTGGAAGGTGTCGGTGACCATGCCTGTGAGTATATGACTGGTGGTCGCGTTGTTATTCTGGGCAAGACTGGAAGAAATTTTGCAGCGGGTATGAGTGGAGGTATTGCATATGTGTACGATCCCCAACGTAATCTTGAACGACTCATGAACAAAGATATGGTTGAGCTTGAATCTGTTGACAGCACGGATGAAGCTGAACTGAAAGGCATGATCAAACAGCATTATGATTATACCGGAAGTGATCCCGCTGAATGGATTTTGGAAAACTGGGATATGGCACTTCAGCTATTTATAAAAGTTATGCCGAAAGATTACAAAGCCGTTCTCGTAAAGCAGAAAGCAGTAAAAGAAAAACAAGCTGTTCTTAAATAATTTGAAATGGGACAAGTAGATGGTTTTATGAAGTTCAACCGCGAGATGCCAACATCACGCGATAAAAAGGAACGTCTGAAAGATTATAACGAAGTGTATACTCCGCTTTCAAAAGAGAAAGTGCATGAGCAAAGTGCACGCTGCATGGATTGTGGCGTTCCGTTTTGTCATAATGGTTGTCCGCTTGGCAATAATATTCCAGATTTTAATGATGCTGTTTATCAAGGCAAGTGGGAAGAAGCAATTAAAATACTGAGCAGCACAAATAATTTTCCTGAATTCACCGGAAGAATTTGTCCGGCACCATGCGAAGCTAGCTGTGTTCTGAGTATCAACAACAAACCAGTTGCAATTGAGTACATCGAGAAGACGATTGCAGAGGTTGCTTTTGAGAAAGGCTATCTGAAACCAAATCCACCTAAAGTTCGCACCGGAAAAAAAGTTGCTGTAATTGGCTCTGGTCCCGCAGGACTTGCTGCTGCTGCGCAACTAAACAAAGCTGGTCATCTCGTTACGGTGTTTGAAAGAAATGATAGAGTAGGAGGATTACTGCGTTATGGTATTCCTGATTTCAAATTGGAAAAGCATGTAATTGAGCGCAGAGTTTCGCTCATGGAAAAAGAAGGCATTGTATTTAAAACCAATGCACATGTGGGTGTGAACGTAAGCGCAAAAGATCTTACGAATGATTTTGATGCGGTGCTCGTAAGTGGCGGAGCATCTGCTCCGCGTGATTTGCCAATTCCCGGAAGAAATTTTAAAGGCGTTCATTTTGCAATGGAGTTTTTACCACAACAGAATAAGCGAGTTGCAGGCGATACGCTCACCGAAAATATTCTTGCGACTGGAAAAAATGTGCTTGTGATTGGGGGAGGTGATACAGGATCAGATTGTGTAGGTACATCAAATCGTCAAGGCGCAGAATCTATAACACAAATTGAATTGCTAGTTAAGCCGCCACTTTCCCGTCATGCCAATAATCCGTGGCCGTTATGGCCGATGGTGTTGATGACTTCTTCTTCGCATGATGAAGGTTGCGAACGCCAATGGTCAATTCTAACGAAAGAGTTTCAGGATGATGGAAACGGAAATCTTACTGGACTGAAAATCGTAGAAATCAAATGGGGTGTAAACGATCAGGGTAAAATGGGCTTTGAAGAAATTCAGGGAACTGAACGAGTACTTCCCTGTGAACTTGCCTTACTAGCGATTGGATTTGTCGGAGCTGAAAAAACGGGTCTTGTTCAGGAGCTCAAGCTTGAACTAGACGAACGTGGCAATCTTAGAACAGAAAATTACATGACTTCTCAAGAGGGTGTGTTTGCCGCAGGGGATATGCGCAGAGGCCAGTCGCTGGTAGTTTGGGCAATTTCAGAAGGGCGGGAGGCTGCACGGGCGTTAGATATCTGGCTTATGGGCAGCTCAACGCTGGAGGCAAAAGACGAATCTTTTGTTCACCTCGAACGCGAAGCGTAATTAATGCCAGTAAAAACCATTCAAAGACCTTTCTGTGTTCAGGAAGGTCTTTTGCTTTTTTGAACCTTTCTGATCCCTTCAAAGTTTTTACCTTTGCAACTTCAAAACAAAGAACATTGAGCAAGAAAGTTAAGATTGGTACGGTGCAAATGAGCTGCACACCATTGCCTAAAGAAAACCTAGCGAAAGCTATTAAGGGAATTCGCGAAGCTGCTGCAAAAGGCGCGCAGGTTGTTTGCTTGCAAGAGCTTTTTACTTCACTGTATTTCTGCGATGTAGAAGACTACGAAAACTTTAAGCTGGCAGAAGCTATTCCAGGACCCTCAACAGAATCGTTATCGGCTGTTGCTAAGGAATTGGGTGTGGTAATCATCGCTTCTCTCTTCGAAAAACGCACCGAAGGACTTTATCATAACACAACCGCTGTTATTGATGCAGATGGAAAATATTTGGGTAAGTATCGCAAGATGCACATTCCCGATGATCCGGCTTATTATGAGAAATTTTATTTTACTCCGGGTGACTTGGGCTACAAAGTTTTCAAAACCAAGTTTGCTACGATCGGGATTTTGATTTGCTGGGATCAGTGGTATCCGGAAGCTTCGCGCATCACGGCATTGATGGGAGCAGAGATCATGTTCTACCCAACTGCTATCGGCTGGGCAACATCACAGGACGAAACTACAAACACCGAACAATACAACGCGTGGCAAACCATTCAACGCAGCCATTCAGTAGCCAACGGTGTACATGTGGTAAGTGTAAATCGCGTTGGCTTTGAGCAAAATGGTGCGATGAAATTCTGGGGCGGCTCATTTATTTCGAATCCGTTCGGCAGCATTATCTATAAAGCTTCACACGAAACAGAAGAAGTACACGTGCAGGAAATTGATTTAGCCTTAACTGATAAGTATAGAACGCATTGGCCATTCCTCCGCGATAGAAGAATTGATTCGTATCAGCCAATTACCAAGAGATTTATCGATGAGGAGTAGTCAATGGTCCATGGTCGATAGCTGACTATGGACTATCGACCATTAGACTATTGACTAAAGAATGAAGACACCAAAGGAACTCGGATTTCATTTCCCCGCAGAATTCGCGAAACACACCGCAACTTGGCTAAGCTGGCCGCATAAAGAAGCTTCCTGGCCAGGTAAAATAGAAACAATTTATCCGCGCTATGCGGAATTTATTAAACGTGTTGCAGAAGGTGAACGGATAAACATCAACGTTGTCGATGATGCGATGATGCATAAAGCAACCCGGCACCTTAATGAAGCCGGAGCGGATCTTACCAACATTCAATTCTTTATTCATCCTACTAACGATGCGTGGTGCCGCGATCATGGTCCGGCATTCCTGGTCAATCCGAAAGAGAAAAAGAAAATGATTGTCGACTGGGGCTACAACGCCTGGGGTGGAAAATATCCTCCGTTTGATCTGGATGATGTGATTCCTACGCTGATCGGAAAGCATTATAAGCTTCCGGTTGTAGAACCTGGAATTGTAATGGAAGGTGGCTCTGTTGAGTTTAATGGCAAAGGAACATTACTAACAACACGTGCTTGTTTATTGAACAAGAATAGAAATCCTCACCTTAATCAAGAGCAGATAGAAAAGTACCTGATTGACTATTATGGTGTTGATCATATACTTTGGTTAGGTGATGGTATTATTGGTGACGATACGGATGGCCACATTGATGACCTCACGCGTTTTGTAAATGAAGATACTGTTGTAACCATCGTGGAAGAAAACAAAGGCGATGAGAATTATGAAATTCTGCAAGACAATCTGAAGGAGCTTAAAACCCTTCGGTTGGAGAATGGCAAGCAAATGAACATTGTTGAATTGCCAATGCCTGCGCCCATCGTGTACGAAGATCAGCGTCTTCCGGCATCGTATGCTAATTTTTACATTGCTAATAAATATGTTGTAGTTCCAACATTCCGTGATAAGAATGACGATCGGGCAATCGACACGTTACAGAAATGCTTTAATGATCGTAAAGTGATTGGAATCGATTCGACCGATATTATCTGGGGACTTGGGTCATTTCATTGCTTAAGTCAGCAGGAGCCTGAAGTTTAAGTTTTCTGGTATAAAATCATCTAAACAGTTACATCTTACACCATGAAAAAACTGTTAATAGGATTGTTGTTTATTTCTGCATCCTGTTTTGGACAAACAAGCCAGTCCTTTACACTTAGCATTACGGATCCTGCATCGCAGCTATTTCATATTGAAATGATTTGTTTAGGATTCAACCAGGATGTGCTGGAGTTGAAATTACCAACCTGGACTCCGGGCTATTACCAGATTCTGGACTATGCTCAGTATGTTTCAGCGTTTAAGGCAAAAGATGAGAATGGAAAAGAACTCAAATGGAGCAAATCATCTCACAATGCCTGGGCTGTAAATAAGGGAAAAAGTAAATCGGTTATCATCACCTATACTTCTCAGGCAACCATTCCGTTTGTAGCCAACAGCTTGCTTGATGGCGAACACGGTTACGTTATGCCTGCAGGAGTTTTTATGCATGTAAAAGATCACTTGAATGATCCGGTTACACTTACCATAAATAATTATTCGAAATGGTCAACCATAGCAACTGGTTTGGAGCCGGTGCTTAATAAAAAGAGCGTCTTTACAGCTCTTGATTTTGACACGTTTTATGATTCTCCGATTTTGCTTGGCAATTTGGAAGAACTGAAAAGCTTTACGGTAAAGAATATTCCTCATCGGTTTATTGGCTATAAACTTGGTGAGTTTGACAAGGATGCATTTATGAATGGAATGCAAAAGATTGTTGAAACTGCTTCCGGAATCATTGGTGACATTCCATACGCGCATTATACATTTCTGGCAATAGGACCGGTTCCCGGAGGAATTGAACATCTTAATTCAACAGGTTTTGGATTTTCTGGGAATGACCTGAATAAGCGCGAGCGATTGCTTCGAATGTATACGTTTTTATCCCATGAGTATTTTCATCATTATAATGCCAAACGAATTCGTCCGATTGAACTTGGCCCTTTTGATTATGATAAAGGAAGTAAAACTACCATGCTTTGGATAGCGGAAGGATTTACCAATTATTACGATGAGTTAATTGTAAAGCGTGCCCTATTGATGTCGAGAGAGGAGTATTTAAACAGTATTCGCTCTCGCATCCAAACGTATGAAAACAAACCAGGTCGCCTATTCCAAACCGCTTCTGATGCGAGTTATCAAACCTGGAGTGATGGACCTTTTGGACGAACCGGTGATGACGCTTATAAAACTATTTCCGTTTATGATAAGGGAAGCATTTTAGGTCTTATCCTTGATCTAACCATCCGCCATCAAACCCAGAATAATCAATCACTGGATCACGTAATGCGATATCTCTACCAGGAGTACTATCAGAAGCAAAAACGCGGATTTACCGAAGCAGAATTTCAAGCTGCTGCTGAAAAGATTGCCGGTTCTCAACTGACTGAATTTTTTGAATACGTCAATACCACGAAGGAAATTGATTATAAGAAATATTTCTCCTACGCAGGCTTGCAGTTTATTGAAAAATCGATTGTTCTTCCTGCTCCTTATCTGGGCCTTTCGTACACCACTAAAAACGACACACTTTATGCTTCACGCATTGATTGGCAATCACCTGCCTGGGAGGCCGGGATCAGAACCAATGATAAAATAATTTCTATTAATGGAAGTAAAGCTACGCGTGAAGGTTTATTAAAAGCACTGGAGACTATGATACCGATTAAAGTATCTATCTTAAAAGATAATCAACAAAAAGATCTTATGCTCCTTCCTGTTCGTAAAACGGAACGGCAATTTGTACTTCAACCAGTGGCAGCACCCACAGAACTTCAAACAAAAATTTTAACGAGTTGGCTAAACGATTAATAATAATACTGACGTTCAACTTAGTGGCAGGCTTAGCATATGCGCAGCATGCACATGATACAACAGCCCGGGTTAACACAGCCAATCAAAAAAGCATTGCTCAAGAAGAGCATGCACAAATAGGAGCTACACATATTACTGTTCTGTATTCAGCACCCGCTGTTCGTGGAAGAATTATTTGGGGTGGCTTGGTTGCCTACGATCAGGTTTGGGTAACTGGTGCACACCGTGCAACTTCATTTGAAATTGATCGTGAGTTTAGCATTGACGGAAAAAAAGTTCCGGCTGGTAAATATGCAATCTTCACTATTCCGGCTAAGGATAAATGGATTTTTATCCTGAATCAAAAATGGGATCAGCATTTAGCCGATGAGTATAGTTCAACAGAAGATATAGTACGGATTGAGGTAACTCCGCGCACATTATCCTCCATTCAGGAACGATTAAATTATACTATCACTGAACTTTCTGAAACGGAAGCTATTCTATCCATCAGTTGGGAGACAATCAAAATTAATATTCCGCTTAAGCTCAATTCAAATTGAATAACCATAAGCATTACGCAGCTGCCATTTCAGCCTTTTTTATCTGGGGATTTTTTTCGCTGCCACTTCGGGCACTTAACGAGTTCACGGCAGGAGAGATTCTATATTTCAGAATTGCCTGCTCAGTGATTATTCTTTTAGTGATTATACTGGGTTTTCGTAAAGCGGAACTAAGGCAGGATATAGCGCGGTTGAAGACATTTCCTCCTGGGGAACGAAATCAAATTATTGCGTTGACATTGGGTGGAGCTGCATTACTTATTGTCAACTGGCTGATTTTCATTTATGTGATCAACGCGATCAACATTAAAACAGCTTCATTCTCTTATTTTATTTGTCCTGTACTTACCGCAGTGTTGGGAAATTTTATCTTAAAGGAAAGACTTACCTCATTGCAATGGACAGCCGTTATGCTATGTGTAGTAAGCTGTGTTTTACTTGGACTTAACTCTGTGCTTGAGTTAGGGTACAGCTTTGCTGTGGCGATATCCTATGCGTTGTACCTGATCTCGCAACGAAAGAATAATGGATTTAACAGACTTAACATTCTTGCAGTTCAAATGATATTTGCCTTGCTGATCCTCAGCATAACGTATCCACTGTTAGTTGATTCTGTGCCGACAACCCTTGAATTTTATGGACTGATTGTATTAGTAGCAGGCATATTTACAGTACTACCATTATTCCTTAACCTGTATGCACTTAATCGTATTAATTCAGCTACCGTAGGAATTTTATTGTATATCAATCCCATGATGAACTTCGCCATTGCCTTTCTTATTTTTCATGAGACGATTACAACGCTTCAGGTAATTGGCTATTGCATTATTCTGATTGCGCTGGTGTTGTTCAACTATCCGAATCTCAAAAAACTGAAAGCCAAGGTTGCTGGATAGTTACTTGGGCGAGAACACGGGAAGCTTTACCTTAGTAACATGACCCCCACTGATCATTTACAATATGCGCTTCAATCTTTAACTGGAATGACAGAGGAAGAATTTAATCTTTCCCGCGATTACTGGCGGCCTAAAACTTTTTCGAAAGGTGATTACTATAATCAATACCGGCACGTCTGTAAGCAGTTGGGATTTATTTTTAGCGGTGTGTTTCGTGCATATTATGTTGATGAAAAAAATCAGGAAAAGAACGTATTCTTTTTCTCTAAAAATCAGGTGGTAGTTTCTTTTCAAAGCTTTATTCAACAGGCACCTTGCAATTACTTTACGCAATCGATGACAGATTCTGAGATTTGCTACATCAGTTACGATCATCTGCAGGAACTTTACAAAAAATCACATGCGTGGGAACGGTTAGGCAGGGTATTGGCCGAACTTGCATTCTCTGTTTCGATGGGTCGCACGGAAAGCTTTCTCTTTAAGTCGCCCGAAGAACGCTACCTCGACCTCATTCAGCAACATCCTGACATCTTTAACAATATTCCACTATACCATATTTCCTCGTATTTAGGCATCCAGGGGCCATCGTTGAGCCGGATTCGAAAAAGATTATCCCGGTAGATCGATTTTAACTTGGGTTAAAGTCTTGGGCCTATTACTAGCCGTTATTTGTATCAGTAAATCGAACAAACCAAAACACAACTGATATGAAATCGCTAAACACCATCAACTCAAAAACCATCGTATTTGTAACCGGAGCTTTTGTTTCACACCACGGCTGGGCCGAATGGCAAAAATATTTCGAAGCAAAGGGCTATAAAACATTAGCTCCTGCCTGGATCGGCAAAGAAGGAACTCCACAAGAGCTTCGGGCACTTCATTCAAACAACAAAGTATTGGCTGATTTAACCTTAGGCGAATTGATTGATCACTATGCAAACATCATCAAAGGCTTGCCTGAAAAACCAATTATTATCGGCCACTCATTGGGTGGATTGATGACCCAAGTTTTATTGAATCGTGGATTAGCGGCTGCTGCCATCGTAGTAGACTCTGTTCCGCCTCAGGGGATAATACCGTACGAATTTTCATTTCTGAAGGCTGGCTGGAAATCACTTGGCTTGTTTACATCCATGAAAAAAACATATCTCATGTCATTTAAAGATTGGCAATATGCATTCGTAAACGGTATGAGTCTGGAGGATCAGAAAAAAGCTTATGAAGAAAACACTATTCCTGAATCAAAACGTGTTGCGCGAGGTGGATTAACTTCTGCAGCACGGGTTGACTTCAATAGAGAACGCGCACCCTTATTAATGATAGCCGGAACAACCGACACCATTATCCCAGCGCACTTAAATAAGAGAAACTTTAAAGCATACAGTAAAAACACAAAATCAGTTACCGATTTTGTAGAGTTCGATCACAATCACTTTGTAGTAGGTTTACCAAACTTTAAACGTGTAACCGATTACATTTCTCAATGGATTGATAAGCATCAAGCTTAACTGATCTAAAATCCGGTGCATAAAAAAGGGGACTCGTTCGTCCCCTTTTTGTTTTGGATAAAATTTCTATTCGTGATATAAGACATCAACTTCAGAGGGTGAAACGGCACGGTTGTAAAACCTGATGTCATCTATTTTACCGGTAAAGAATCTCACCAATTGACCTCTGCTTCCAATGGTTATGTGAATGTTATTGGAAGTATTACAGGAAGATGTGTCTTCAATGTCCGCAACGAGTTCATTGTTCAGATAGAATTTCATCCGTGAACCTTCCTTGATCATTACAAGGTGATGCCATCCTTCGTAATCCGTGACAGGAGTTGAATACATCGTAGGAATATTCTGGCACAGCTCTCCATCATAGCGCACAATCAGAAACCGATTAGGCTGAGAAGCATTTTCATTCACATAGGAGATAGAGTAAGGATACCCGTTGGAGTTATATCCATCCCACTTGCGGATAATATCAAAAATTGTTGCAGAGGGATCAGCTTGCGGATTTTTTACTGATACCCAAACCGAAATTGTAAAATCCTGATCAGCTTCAAAATCTGTCGCATTATTATCAGCGATTGAAATGTGGTCATTAGTGCCATTGAATGAGTAAGCTGAATTTTCATTGCCTTTTCTATCGGTGGTTAATGCGGGACCATTCACTACACCATGATTATCGTATGCCGGACTTTCATCACGTGCATTTCCGTTAAAGGGATAGTAACCCACCAGACCGTCCCAGATGCTGGTGCTGTCTCCCTTCGTGAGGATAACTTTAAGAACAGCTCCCGAACGGTACTGTAAAAGCGAATCTTTCGCAAAAGTACGTTCGTAAGAATGATAACCTGCTTTTGAGACCTGAACGTTATAATATTCATAGCCATCGTGCACTACAACCCTGCTGGTTGAATCAGGTAATGACTGATCAAACAACTGGCTGCTACCGGCTGTAACTGAAACATTGCTGGTCGTTAGCTCAAAATTCTCAGTTGATTCATCGTAAATAAAAACAGCAAGCTGAAAGCTAACAGTTTCAATGATGTCAAACGAAAATGTTGTATAGCCAAAATCTTCAGCACTAAATTCATCGATCGAAATAACTTGAGGGATAATCTTTGTTGTCTGATCTTCGGTAATGTTGAAATGAATTGGCAATGGATCATTAACTAAATGACCCAGTGTTGAGCCTTCAAGAGGTGTGGCATATTCAACTCCATCATCATTCAGCACAAAAAATTCTGTTAACGAATATTGTCCCGATAAAAATTCAACGGGCTCACTCAAGTAGCTTCCGCCAAACTTAAACAGTTCGATTTTTTTACGGTCATACACTTTGTTGCCCGAATTATCTTCAACGGTTATTACAATAAAGCGTAATGATTCGTCTTCGTCTTTAGTTCTTGCGTTTGAGGACGATAAATCAATGGCAAATTCAAGCTTACCTTTTTTAAGCTCCTGTTCGGTTTCACACGCGAATGTGAATACAATCAAAAACAGGAAAGCACATGATCGTAATGTTGACATTTTTTGAGGGGTAGAGTTGAAGTAAAGATATGGATTATTGAATTATTCTAAAACGTCCAAATCTATTAGATTTCACAACGTTAATAGCATGAAGCTGCTTACGTTGCTGAGGAGAAAAACTGATCGTTGAAAGCTGTTAGCGGTTCGGAAGAAGATTAAATCCGTAAAGATGAACCTTCAGTTTTTAGTTGAAGTCGAATCTCTGCGCGTCCAGAATTCCTTATTGTAAGGCACCTGCTCCGTTTTCCAGAAATCATAATTCTGATCGAAGCGTTCCGGAGCCGACAGGTTTAAGTGTTTCAGAATTGTCTGATTTTGAATTGTTACAGACCTCTTCTTTCGATCAACCTTGTATACATGTAAATACTTTCCCTGAGCTGAAACGGGGAAATAGTATCCATTTCGCTTTTCATAATTTACCTCAGCACGATTTCTGGCTGTACGGCTGGTGAAAGCGGTTACGTGTCGCACCAATGCATAGTTGTTGGCAGTGATGTAAAATTCTCCGCGAACACCATACTCGTAGCTTAGAACAAATACGGTGTCGTTATTCAGGAGCTTTGTACCCAGTAATTTCAGATTGATCTTATCCCTGAACTTTTCGTCATATAAATCTTCATTGATTTCCTGACTGTACAATTCGTAAAATGCTAGCTCAACAGCAGGCCAAAGTTTCAACAGGGATTTCTTGCCCTGCCAAAACACGCTACCTCTTTCACGTTTTTGAATTATCTGTTGAGCTTTTAGTGAACCTTTTTTATAACCATCGTGATACGTTCGAATAACACTCTCAAGTTGGTATTGATTATTACCGATTGTATCGATAACAGAGATGTTCGAGTAATACTCCATGTTAAAAGGACTTTGCAGATAATTTTCAGGTACTCTGCGCAACATTTCTTCAAAAATCTCCTTTGCCTGTGGCGCTTGGTCGCGAATAACAACTTCCTGAAGAAGTTCCAGCTCAGGTGTTAGTGAAACGTTAAAATCTCCTTTCGAATTAAGGATTGTGCCAACAGAGATTCTTTTGGTTTTATAGCCAATACAGGAAACCAATATCGAAGCCTGAGGTGAAATTTTTAGTGCATCTAATGCAAATTTTCCATTTTCATCCGTAACTGTTCCTTCTGTTGAGTTGGTCAACGCGATACTCGCGAGCTCTATTGGTTTTTTCGTTAGTGCATCCAGAATTGTACCTTGAATTGCGCCCATTGGTCTTTCATCCGAAAGGGCGTTGATGCTGGTCACTAATATTCCATCCGTCAGATTTGACATATTCGCCATCTTCATGTCAAGTAAGTGCTCATGCACCCCAGCACTTGTAATCCGGGCTTGCTCCAAAAATTTGTTTGGCAGAAATGCGTTTTCAATTTTTTTGTTTGCTAGTTCCCACTCAATTGTTCCGGGAATATTAAGATTGGTGCTGACAAATAAAATATAAACTTTTTCTCCCAGCCTGTTTTTCAGGTGATAGCCCATAGGCTTATACCCGGAAGTAGATTGCTTTGTTTTAAGACTATCGAGGTGATTACCGAAATGCATGTTAGCCCCCCAACCAATAATTTTTCTGCCGGCATACCGATGTTCATGTAAGTACATCATTTGCATAGCCATTAAACTATCGCGCATGTTGTTGTCGGTAATCCGGAATTGACCTGTTTTGAATTTCTGTTCAACTTTGTTGAAATACAAGTCGTTTAACTGTCCCAGAATTCCAATGAAGGATTGATGAAGCAACGACAGGCCTTCGGGTTGTTGCATCTCCTCTGTCAGCTTCTTTAGATTTTTTAGAAAAGTCTCAGTACAGTTGGCATTGGGATAACGGCCATTTGAGATTTCACTTATTTGCTCCTGAAGTATGATTAAATCATTGGTATCATACTTGATTTTATTCTTCTGCAAACTATTTTCGAGTTCCGGCACAAAATAATCTGCAGCATTGGAAGAACTGACCTGGCAATCAAACCCTGTGATATCAAACCGTTTACCGGATTGCCGCACAGAATCCAGGTATATGTATAGCTCTTCAAATTCAAAACTGTTCGTCCAAAGCGCAAACAATCCTCTGTCAAAGGCGCTGGAAATATCCTGTCCTTCTGAAATGTCGCGATTAACGCGTTCCATCTCAAATAATCCCGACTCAAACGCCAGCACGTCAAACCCTAGATTTTCAAATAAGTATTTAACGAATTGAATCTTAATCGGGTAGTATAAAGGCGTATGAATTGGTTCTCCCAAAAGAATGATATCGGCTTGTTTGAGTTCGTCTTTAAACTGCTCAATAGAGTTGAAGTCAAGGTTTCCGTTTTGGTCTGTTTTTATTTCAATGATTTTGGAATCCTGACTTTGTAACGACCCAGCGCAAAATAGAAATATCAACAAAACACAAACTATTCTCATGTGATGGACTTTAAGAATAAGACTATTGGGTGGAAATCAATTAAAGTTAACTACTCCGAAAGGAGTTATGCAACTTTCAATCTTAATATCAGTCTGATTGACATCAGAGATTGTTTCCTCAGCTTCAAAAAGTGACAATCCTATTTTTTTACAATCTGGTCTGCAACTTGCGAGGAACTTATCATAGAAACCTTTTCCATATCCCACACGATGACCTTTTTTATCGTAAGCCAATAATGGAATCAAAATCAAATCAATTTTTTCAGACTCAATAGGAATGCCTTGTTTCGGTTCCGGTATTCCCCATTCATTGGTAGCCAACTGATGGAGGCCTTCAAAATAAAAACTATCAAATACTCCGGTTTCACTATTTACTTTTGGAATCGAAATTCGAACGTGCGGGAACTCACGTTTGATGCGATCAATAATCAGCCACGTATCAACTTCTTTTTTTTCTGTGATGGGAAGAAATGTGTGCAGAATCTTAATGAATGACAGATCAATGTTGCTGAAAAAATTCTGATAAACCTGAAAGGTTAGCTGACCAAATTCTGCTTCGGAAAGTTGCTGGCGTTTTTGGAGATAAATTTTGCGGAGCTCTTTTTTAGTCATTGTACAAAAGTACTGTAAAACTAAAATCAAATGGATTGAAATGAGCAATCAGCTTTTGAATAAACGCGGGATCTTGTAAATAGAAATTCAGGAAACTATCCGTGCGCTCCTGCAAGCTTCCATTGGGGAACAGTGCATCTTTTATTGCCTCAACCTGTTTTAGCTTATCTGATTGGAGTCGTTTTTCTGAACGAAGCATCTTTTGTTCAATTTTTTCTAGACTTTTAATGGCACGTTGTGTTTCCGCGCCTACCATGGGCCCGAGTGTTCTATCAAACGCTTCTGCTTGTTCGCGAATGATTTGAAAGTAATTTTGAATGGCTTCCTTTTCTCCGTTCAACTTAATCTTGTTGCGTGAAAATTTTACCGCAAAATGATTGAACAGGAAATTCTTTTCAAAGAAGAGCTCATTCAGCTCAAGGCCAGTTTTTTCAAACTTGCGAACGGTTGGCGCATCTAACACCATCGCAAAATTGCGTGGCATCAAAATCGGGAAAGGTGTTTTATACTGCTTAAAAACTTCTTTCAACTGAAGCCAGTACACAATTTCTGAAGGCCCACCCACATAGGCGAGGTTAGGAAGAATTACTTCCTGGTAAAGCGGCCGAAGAATTACATTGGGACTGAATTTATCGGGCGAGCTTTCAATCAATTCCTCAACTTGTTTTTTGGAAAATGAAAGATCAGAATCAACAACTTTATATTTGCCATTCTCTTCTTCAATTCTTGCCCGGAAATTGTTATCGAGGTAAAAGAAATTAATCTCCCGACAGTGAACTTGTGGGTCATATCCAATCTTTTCTAATTCGACATTGGTTGTATCTACCAGCTTTTGTGGTGTATGATTAAAGATATCATCCCGAATCACTTCTTTAAAAATTGACTTAAGTGCTTTTGAGTCAGCATCGACTACAACAATTCCCTCAGCACCAAACAGCTCATTCACATAATATCGAACAGCATCACTTAGTGTTTTATGTTTTAAGTATGCTTTTTGAAAAATGGCAAGTCCTTCAGGTAATTCTTTTAAGATAGATTCTAACTCTTTCGGATTGAATCGGCCAACCGCACCGGTCTGTTTGCTTTCCCAGGTATATTTTTTTCCGTTCAGCTTAAAGTATTTGATCTCATCAAAGTCGTGGTCTTCACTTGCCATCCAATACACTGGAATAAAATTGTACTCCGGATAAGCTTTCTTTAACTCTTTACATGAATTAATAACTGTGACAATCTTATAAATGAAGTAAAGCGGACCTGTGAAAATGTTTAATTGATGCCCGGTAGTTACTGTAAACGTTTTATCTGAACGTAAGAGTTCAAGATTATTTTTTACCGAATCGCTTACTGTGTAGTTTTTGTATTGATCCTGAAGTGTGTCAACTAAAACCTGACGGTTTTGTTTTGAGAACGATGCGGACTTTTCTTGAATTTGTTCCTTGAAATTGCTGACATCCGGAAAATGCCCATAAAATTTTTTAAGCTGTTCATGCTTTCCAATATAATCCAGAAAGAAGGATGTAAAGGAATTTGTTTCAGGGAAGGCAATCTTCTGAACCTGCATATCAGCCGGGTGTGGTTTTGCGTTGCTATACCGCATAACGGCAATTACGCGATAAAGTTCCTCAAATTACACAAGCTCACCGGAGAGGTCAAACTCGGTTGCGTGCGTGATCTTCACATTTACAAAATCACCTATTCTAAGGTAGTTTTTCTTGCCATCGAGGATCACCTCATTATCAACTTCCGGTGAATCGAACTGCGTACGACCTAAAAACTCACCACCTTCTTTGCGGTCAATGATAACTTTTTGAATGCTGCCAACCTTGGCCTGGTTAAGCTCAAGCGAAATTCCTTGCTGCAATTCCATCACAGCATCTATGCGTTCTTGCTTTACTTCAGCCGGAACATTATCTGTCATGGAATGTGCGTGTGTATTTTCTTCGTGCGAATATCCAAATACGCCTAAACGTTCAAAGCGTGAATTTTCAATAAATGTCATCATCTCCTGAAATTCTTTTTCAGTTTCTCCAGGATGGCCAACGATCATCGTTGTGCGGATAGCAATGCCAGGTACTTTTTCACGAAGTGTATGCATAAGCTCTTCTGTTTTTTCACGCGTAATTCCTCTGCGCATAAGCTTCAGCATATTGGTTGATCCGTGCTGCAATGGGATGTCTAAATATTTGCAGATGTTTGGTCGTTCAGCCATAACATCCAAAACATCCATCGGAAAGCCTGCCGGAAAAGCATAATGCAACCTGATCCACTCAATTCCTTCAACATCCGAAAGATTTTTCATCAGCTCGGCCAGGTTTCTTTTCTTATAGAGATCAAGACCATAATACGTTGAGTCCTGAGCAATCATCAATAATTCCTTTGTTCCGCCTTTTGCAAGATGTTTAGCTTCCTTAACCAATTCTTCAATTGGTCTGGAAATATGTTTGCCACGCATTAATGGAATCGCACAGAACGAACACGGACGATCACAACCTTCAGAAATTTTGAGATACGCGTAATGACTTGGGTTTGTAAGAATTCTCTCCCCTACAAGCTCGTGTTTATAATCAGCCCTGAACGTTTTTAGAATTCGTGATAAGTCACGTGTTCCAAACCAGGCATCCACATCCGGAATTTCTTTTTCTAGATCATCTTTATAGCGCTCAGAAAGACAGCCGGTAACATAAACCTTATCAACGATGCCTTCTTCTTTAGCATCGACATAACGTAAAATTGTATCGATTGATTCCTGCTTGGCGTTATCGATAAACCCGCAGGTATTGATTACGACTACACTTGCATCGTCCTTGTCTGATTCATGAACGGCATCAATGCCATTGCCGCGCAACTGCGTAAGCAGCACTTCTGAGTCCACCAGGTTTTTAGAGCAACCTAATGTTACAATATTGACCTTCGTTTTGCTATTTCCCTTTGTTTTCACGTCAAATCCCTGCTTCGGACTGCAAATTTACTAAAAATAAACGGGGTACAGATTTTGCGTTGATCGGCAAAACCTATCTTTACGGCCGATGTATAAATGGTGTTGGGTACTGCTGATCTTCATCCTGTTGGGATCGTGTCTGGATAATGATATCTGCCTTCGCGGAGCTGACAATGCACTTGTTATCGAGTTCAAAAAATTCTCGGAAGGGGAGGCGGTACCGGATACGGTAAACTTTAGGAATATTGAAGCCGAAGGAACTAATGCCGTTTTTTACCTCGATACTCCAGTTGATCTATTGGATACACTCCAAAAGGTTGCAATGACTATAAACCCGTATACAAGCGAGACACTTTTTACCTTCAATGATTGGAGAGGGGAAACCCAGACTCTAAAGGTAGGGTATAAAACAGAAGTACGCTTTGTGTCGGAAGAATGCGGCAGTGAACGACTGCAGTATGCGCTGAAAATTCTTGAAACATCATTTGATTCTGTACGCGTAGTGCGCAACAACTTAGACAAAGGAAGATCGACCAACATTGAAATATATAATTAACATATTGCTGGTACTGATTCCTGCCCTGGCAATTGCGCAGGATAAGAAGGATATAGAAAAGCTTGATTCGCTAATCGATAAAAAACTGCGTTATATCCCCACAGCAGTTCGTATTGGCGCGGACCTCATTTCACCCATTCGATCTTTTACCGATGACAAGTTTTCGGGCTATGCATTAAATGCAGACATTGATTTCTATCGTTACTATTTGACCGTTGAAGCTGGCCGTTGGGAACGTGATCTGCAGACCGATCAGGAAGAGTATATCAATGGAGGCAATTATTTTCGGGTAGGCGTGGACGTAAATTTTTTGAAAAAAGATCCTGAAAAAAATATGTTTTTTATTGGCGCGCGTTACGGCCATGGAAAATTTTCTGAATATCTAACCATAACCTCCGAAGATGAAGTTTGGGGAACCAGCACCGATTCGTATGCGAACGAAAACATTAAAGCCAACTGGACAGAGTTAACAACCGGATTGAAAGTTCGCATGTTTGGCATTTTCTGGATGGGCTATACAGCACGCTATAAATTTTGGTTAAACACGAATGAATCGCGTGGGTTTATTCCGCACGATGTACCGGGGTATGGGAAAACCTATAAAGAAAATACTTGGGGCTTTGATTATTATATCATGTTCAAAATCCCCGTTCGGCAAGAAAAAATGATCACAAAGCTGCTTAAAAAAAGGTAAGCGGGTAATGGCGACCACCTGATGGAATATCACTACACTACAAACCAATTGGGTATTTCGGATGAAGGAATTCATTTTCTGCGGAATCGGTTTGAGTACAAAAAAATCCCCTTCTCTCAAATTGAAAAAGTTGAATTAAAAAAAGGGATGCAGCTCAACAACTGGTATGTGATATTTTTTGTAGGTGTTGCATTACTCAGTACAGGAATTTATTTGGGTCTCGGAATCTTTAACGCTTTACAGAATCCAGGACATAATCTACGTTCATTGCGTATCGTCTATTTGTTGTTTATCCCAATTGTAGGAGGTTATTTTGTTTATGAATCACTTCAATACGGATTGATTTTGGAGTTGAAATATAATCGGGAGAAGAAAAAGTGTTTTCACCTTAAAAGATTAACCCCTGAAAGCAGACAAAAGTTTAGCGAGTTCATGAAAGCAAAAATGGGTAACAAGTTTATCAACCAGCTTGCACCTGTTCAGGTTAGATTTTCTTAAACAACGAATCAACAAACTCACTCTTGTTGAATACTTGTAAATCATTAACCTTTTCGCCTACACCAATATATTTTACTGGGATTTTAAACTCATCTGAAATTCCGATCACCACTCCGCCTTTAGCAGTCCCATCAAGTTTAGTGATAGCCAATGCGGTAACATCGGTTGCTTTGGTAAATTCACGTGCTTGTATAACGGCATTCTGACCGGTGCTTCCATCCAGTACCAACAGAACTTCATGCGGTGCATCGGGAATAACTTTTTGCATTACGCGCTTGATCTTCGAAAGCTCTTCCATCAGGTTCACTTTTGTGTGAAGTCTGCCTGCCGTGTCAATGATAATTACGTCTGCATTTTCTTCGAGGCCTGCTTTTACAGTATCGAACGCAACGGCTGATGGATCGGTGTTCATTCCTCTATTGATAACAGGAACACCCACGCGTTCGCCCCAAAGTTTTAATTGATCAACCGCTGCTGCGCGGAACGTATCCGCTGCACCCAGCATGACTTTATTGCCGGCATTCTTAAACTGTGCCGAAAGCTTTCCAATGGTTGTGGTCTTGCCCACACCGTTTACACCAACCACCATAATCACGTAAGGCTTTTTTGTATCGCCAAGTGAAAAATCTTTAAGATCCTCGGAATGATTTTCAGAAAGGAGGGATGCAATTTCTTCTTTGAGAATTTTATCCAATTCAGTAGCGCCTAAATATTTATCGCGGGCAACGCGTGCCTGAATGCGTTCGATAATTTTTAAGGTAGTTCCTACACCTACATCAGAAGACACGAGAATCTCTTCGAGGTTATCGAGCACTTCATCATCAACGGTTGATTTACCAACGAGCGCTTTGCCCAGCTTACCTAAAAAGCTTTCATTGGTTTTTTGTAACCCTTTATCGAGTGATTCCTTTTTTTCTTTGGAGAATAATCCGCCTAAAAATGCCATGGTACAACTTAGTTATTTTTTCGCGGCCTCATGCCGCGATCCCCGTTTTATAACATCTAAAAGGGGTTGCCTGGACATGCCCGGCAATGTACTAAAACAAAAAAGTCCCGCGCGGGGACTTTTATTACTAAAACCTGATTGGTCAGGTTATTTCTTAGCCAAAACCTCTTTTACAAGGTCAGCCGCTACGATCTCTTCACGGAATGTGTACGCGCCTGTTTTTTCAGACTTCACTGCACGGATCACTTTCGCATAGCTTTTTCCGTCAGTCTTCTTTAAGGATGCAACTACTTTCTTTGCCATGATTATTTAATTTCTTTGTGAACAGTCATTTTCTTCAATACCGGATTGAACTTCTTAAGCTCTAAACGCTCAGTTGTGTTCTTACGATTTTTCTTGGTGATGTAACGGCTCATGCCCGGTAAGCCGGTAGCCTTGTGCTCTGTGCACTCTAAAATCACCTGGATTCTGTTTTTACTTCTTGCCATGATGCCTTCTGTTTATCGATTAAGCAAAAAATCCTTTTGCTTTAGCTTCTTTCAATACAGCTGAGATGCCGTGCTTGTTGATAGTCTTGATTGCCTTGGTAGACACTTTCAAGGTTATCCAACGATCTTCTTCAGGAATGAAAAATCGCTTTTTCTGCAAATTCGGGAGGAATCTGCGCTTAGTCTTATTGTTCGCGTGAGAAACGTTATTCCCCACCTGCGGTCTTTTTCCTGTGATTTCACAAACTCGTGCCATACTCAATGCTGTTTACCCCTTAAAAAGGGACTGCAAATATCGGGAAAACGACCCCAATTATCCAAACGCAAACTTAAAATAACCGTAGAGACTTAGGTACAAATCCCCTTTCTGGTCAGCGAATTACGATTTTTCGACTATAGGTTTTTCCGTGAATGCGGAACCGAAGCAGATAAACCCCCTTTAAATGTGCTATAGCCATGCTAACAGGCTGAGAAGCTTGTATGGAAACGGGCTGGTTTACGGCCTGACCTAAAATTGTGAAAAACTGTAAATCAGCGGGAGTATCGACCTCTATAAAAAGCATCTCGCTACTTGGGGCAGGGTTTGGATAAACTTTAATAATCGGTTTGTCTGTTTCTTCCGGAGGGTCGGTATGAAATCTGTTTTTTAGAATATGAAGTCCACCCAGAATATTTCCAGTAATGATTTCAGGTTGTGGAAATCCATAGAGACTGGCAATTGTTGGCCAGATTCTTCCGCCCAGATTTTGTGCAGTGTAATCATCCAATGTGCTGTTATAAACGATTTCAGTTAAACTGCCGGAAGCATCCGCAGCGTTGCGGAAGTTACTGATGAGGGTTAACCTGCCTGTTTGATCACCAAAGATGAGATCCTCTTTCGAATCGTGATTAAGATCACCGATTGCTATCGCAGGCGTTTGACGTAACACGGTTGAGCTTAAGCTTAAATAGTTTGCTTGCTCGATTTCAAAAACAGGAGCCGAAGCTGTTCCGATATTCTTAAAATAATCCAGCGCTCCATTTAATCTTCCCACGATCAAGTCGGGCAAACCATCCAGGTTAACATCTACAGGAGTAATGTTCTCTTCACGCCAAGTAACGGTAAACCCGGTTGCTTTTATACTTCCGGAGAAATCAGCAGTTGAAGTTCCCGTGTTGAGAATATAATAAAGCTCGGTTGAAACTAATTGAGCTGTGAATACAAGATCAATTTTTCCATCCTTATTCATATCAAAAAACCGGGGCTTAAGGCTTCGGAAGTTCATGTCGCTTAACTCAAGATAATTATCCGTTACAAATTCAAACTGCGGCTCAATCGCTGTTCCGGTGTTTTCGAAAAAATAAAGTGAAGCGGCTTCGTAAGTTGGATTAATGAAACATCCAATAAACATATCTTGATCGCCATCGTTATCCACATCAAAAAAAGCGGGCACAGCGTTATCGCCAACATCGAGCATGTCGCCTTGTAAAAAATGCTTGTTCACTGCTGCATAAGAAGGCACCTGATTGGTTCCGGTGTTTTTATAGAACCAAACCGATTCTTTAAAATCTGTTTCAGGAAACTCACGTGCAAAAAGATTTGGTGAGATGATCAAATCCTTAACGCCATCAAAGTCGAGATCTTCCCGATAAGGTGATGGATAATTCACCAGGCTAAACGTTCCTGGGTATGGGGTTGCTGAATTAATAATAACATCATTTGGATTTGTACTTCCACTTTCATTCTCAAAAAGAAATAGTTGATCACATTCAGCTTCCGAGAAAAGCATATCGAGATCTCCATCGTTATCGGCATCAAAAGCGAAGAGGCTTTTTCCGCCTGCATGTTTTTCCCGGCCACCTGTATCGCAATCGGAATTATTGAAAGCGAATTCACCACAGCTGCATTCGCGAACTCCAGCCCAAGCAGTTCCATTTGTAGGATTATTAGCACGTTCAAATTGCAGTGAGTCGAGTGTGCCATAATTTTCTATACTTAGATTTTTATGGAATTCAATTTTCGACTTACCTGGAAAGTCCATGGCGAAAATATCAAGATCACCATCACCATCGGCATCGGCTACGGAAGGCAAGTCGTCATAGCTCATTTGTAATGGAACAAGTGTTGTTTTTTTGGTGAGAACCCAGGGTTCTTTTTCTGTGCCGTTGAAAAACAAAAATGGTTCCCACGTTAAAGCCTCACCAGTCTGTGTTTTGTTAACATAGACTTTCATCCCAAATGTATCGCCTGTAAAAATATCCTTGCGGCCATCGCCATTAAAGTCGCGCAATAAAAGCCAGTTATTAATACCGGTTGGAAAAAAAACCTGATATTCAGGGGCATAAACATATTGATCGTCTTCCTGAAGAAACGTAATTACCAGGTTGCCCATGCGATCGAAGATTACGAGGTCTTCTTTATTGTCATGGTTAATATCGAGCGTATTAATTTGAACGGTGTTCAATCCGCCACTCCACGGATATTTGAGTGTAATGTTTCCTTCCGTGACAACCGGAATGGAGTAATCCAGTTCGTATAAAAACTGGGCGCTGGCAAAGCCGGGGGAAAAGAACAGAAGAAAAGCCAGTACGCGCATTAAATTATTTTATAAAGAGATAACGCTGCCCGAAGCCTAGCTGTTATCTTGGCGGGCAAGTTAATGATGGATATTCACAAATTATATCAGAAATACCGTGAGTCGGGGAAGGTATCGACCGATACGCGTCAAATAGCCCCCAGCTCTATATTCTTTGCATTGAAAGGAGACAAGTTTAATGCAAATGAGTTTGCTGCGGAAGCACTATCGAAAGGAGCAGGCTTGGCCGTTGTGGATGAAGCAAAATATGCAGTTGATGATCGGTTCTTTTTGGTGAATGATTCGCTAGAGGCTTTACAAAAGCTAGCCCGGCATCACCGTGATCAACTGAAGATCCCGGTATTAGGCTTAACCGGATCGAATGGGAAGACAACCAGCAAAGAGTTGCTGAACGCAGTTCTTAATAAGAAATATAAAACGTACGCAACGAAAGGTAATCTTAATAATCACATAGGAGTTCCCTTAACCATTCTGGCAATTGATAGCTCCGTTGAATTGGCGATTGTAGAGATGGGCGCAAACCACGTAGGTGAGATTGCTTTGTTATGTTCGATTGCTAATCCAACGCATGGATTTATCACAAATATTGGTAAGGCGCACATTGGTACGTTTGGCGGCTTTGATAATATCGTTCGTGCCAAATCCGAATTATATCAACACTTGATAACGTCTAACGGACAGGTCTTCATTAATTCACAAAATGAAATTCTGAACAACATGGCGAAACGTTTTGCCAAGCCATTATTCTATCCCGCGAAAGGAGATTATTATCATTGCGAGTTGTTGGCATCCGATCCATTCTTAAGAGTCAAAGCTGAATCAGGTGAAGAGATAACCACGCAGCTTGTGGGCGGATACAATTTTGAGAATGCTGCAGCTGCCTTATGTGTTGGTAAATTTTTTGGTGTTGATTCAGCGTTGGCGAACCAAGCTGTTGCGGAATATGCACCGGGAAATATGCGATCACAGATCGTGAAGAAAAATTCCAATACTATAATTCTGGATGCTTACAATGCTAACCCGAGTTCGATGACTGCCGCCATAGAAAATCTCGCAGCCATGAAAGAGGGAAAGAAAGTCGCGATCTTGGGTGATATGTTTGAACTGGAGCATGAAGCAGAAACAGAACATAAAGCTATTGGCAAGTCGTTAGCGCAAAAAAGATTTGATAAAGTTTATCTCTGTGGCAAGCTGATGATTAGTGCCAAGAAGGAATTTCCAACTGCGTTACTGTTTGAGAAAAAAGATGATTTGATCAGCGAGCTTAAAAAAAATCCCATTACCGACTCAACCATTCTGGTAAAAGCTTCGCGTGGAATTGGCTTAGAAACGATTGTTGATTTTTTATAGAAACTCATTCCGGCCTTGTGCCGGAATGCCCGTTTAGATGTGTAAACAAGGAGATCGCGGAACAAGTCCACGTAATACAACACAAAAATCAATTTCGTTTCCGAACAAATAAATATCCGGTAACCCCAACAATCAAAACCGACACAATCACCGCCCACCAATTAAGCTTTCGGGATTCGCCATACATGGTATAATCTTTCAGTAAAAACTTGATGCTTCGTGGAGCCCAAACTAATGTGTTGTCTGCCGTTGAATCTGCATTGGTGGTAACAACCGACCAAGGCATGTTGATGCGATTAACATACTTGCCATCGTTTGCCGTTGTTATGAAATTAGTTTTTGCACTCAGCTTTTTGAACAGTGCGTCATACTGTGCTTTAGCAATTTTATAATCAAGCGGAACATGAAGGCTGTCCATAACCCGTAGAAGAAAATCTTCCGGTACGTCTTTCTTATTTTCGAGCACTTCAAAAATATCCTCTTTGTGAACGTTCAGCGTATCCAGCCATCGGTCTTCGAGCTTATTTTCTTTAATGAGGTGAGACGCTGAAGCAAAATACTCTTCATAAAAAGCCCGTGTTCCATAAACATCAAAGATTCGCTTGTTTAATTCACTGAGATAAAAATTATCAGCTTTTGAAATTTTCTTGTTCTCTGCTGGCAGACGATCAATAAAAGCATAGTCTTCCGGAGTGAGGTAGTCATCTGGTTTCAATTCCATTCGATTGAGTGAATGAAAAGTTTCAGAATAATAGATATATGTATAAAACCAGCGAAACTTCTTCTCGAACTTACTGTTGATCTGGAATAATGAATCGTTTGGAACCGCTAGTTCCATATTGGCTTCCTTTGACGAAGCAAAGATCTTTCTGTACGTTATGAGATATGTTTTATTCTTGATTGAATCCGCTTCTCCATCTTTGACTTTTACACTTTGCTGCCAATCTGGTTTTACCTCTATTCCTAAAACGTCTTTTGATGGTTTTTTAATAATACTATTGGAAGAATCTTTGTTTTCATAAACAACAACCTTTTCCAGTGAGCCATCTTCGTGAACTGTTGTTTCCATTGAAACACTGTGATCGCAGGAAGCGAGAATAATCGTAGCGAGTATTGGCACTGCAAGATGTTGATAAATTTTCATTGGAATTTTTCGGTTAAGATTCTTCCCGGATCGGATTTGGGTTCAAACACCGGTGTAAATTAATAAGGATGGAGTCAAAGTCGTAATGGTCAAATGCGATAAATGAAATTTTATAGTATCCGGTTTTGTTGCTTATTTTTAAGCACAATAAAATCTATGGATTTCAACATCATATTTAAGTTTTTAAAAGAATTGGCCAAAAACAACGACCGTGCATGGTTCGAAAAAAATAAGCCTAAATACCTTCAGGCGAAAGATCACTTCGATCAGTTTATAGCAAAGCTGTTACACGACCTTACAGACTTTGATCAATCGCTGTCAGCACTTGATCCAAAGAAAATTACATTCAGGATTTATCGCGATGTGCGTTTCAGTAAGAACAAGTTGCCGTATAAAAGCAATATGAGCGCAGGTATTTCTCCGCGCGGTAAGATGGTGGATGAGCCTGGAGTTTATTTA
Source organism: Cyclobacteriaceae bacterium (assembly GCA_965227265.1). Taxonomy (GTDB): domain Bacteria; phylum Bacteroidota; class Bacteroidia; order Cytophagales; family Cyclobacteriaceae; genus UBA2336. The sequence continues at coordinate 3,666,636 of OZ245738.1, forward strand.
CACATTCAGCCTAACAATAAAAGCTTTGTAGCGGCAGGTCTTTGGATGCCTGAACCTGAACCGTTAGGTAAGATCCGGCAGGAGATTGATTATAATGGCTCATCACTTACCAAAATCATGACCGACAAAAAATTCAAAAAGATGTACGGTGAATTTGAAAAAGAGTATGCGTTAAAGAATATCCCGAAAGGATATGAAAAAGATCATCCGATGGCAGAGTGGTTGAAGTTAAAAAGTTTTGTAGTGGCACATTCCTTTACAGATGAAGAGGTGAAAGATAAAAAGTTTTTGAAGACCGTGATTGATACATATAAAACAGCAAAGCCTTTGAATGATTTTTTGAAAGAGGCCATTGCTTAATTATTCCCCTTGTGACGAATCCACTTTATAGACTGCTCTATCAGGGGATGCCGGAAAAGGCAAATAGAGATAAGTATTTCCCAAAATTAAATTATACTACGTGAACTACGAAGAACATTTTGATCGAACGGTTGAATTGAGAAATGAGTTCTGGAGTAAGATTGGCACCGTACATCCCGATGTGATCGCACATGCAATCAACCCAGCTTTTATGGGCGGACCAATGTGGCCATCTGTGCGTCAGGCATTCATTAAAATTGATACACCGCAAGGAACGATCATCGCCAGTGATGGTTTGAGTGATCCGTATAGCGACTTTGATACTAACGAAGGCAACCAAACCTACAATGGTGTGGGGTGTGAGTTCTATCTAGAATGCGATGAAACGATAGATTTCAATGCGTTAACTACTTCATGGCAATTCCATACGTTATATCAGGCAGCGCAACAGGCGGCAGGTAATCCAAACATTGCCAGCATTATTGAAGAGTATACATACCTGTCCACCGAACTATACGATACGAATGTTCCGAATGAATTTGTAAACAAGGATAAAAGAGCTGGAGCCTTGCTTGGATTGCCTTCACACATCGTGCCTTCGAAGCTGCAATTGAGTCTGGAAAGTATCAGATTAGTAAACGTAAAGTTGCTAACTCTCTCTGAGCTGGAATACATCATTAAAAATCATGAGGAAGGAAGAATGAAAGTGGCTGATCTGTTACAGAAACAAGAGAAGCCGGGCAAATCGTTCGTGGAGCGGAAATCGGTAGTCTGATTTAGTTTCTACCAATCTTCAAAGTAATCGTCTTTTTCCAACTCAAGCTCTTTTTGCTTTTGCTTGCCTTTGGTTTTGAAGGCATCTTTTAATTCCTGCACTTCTTTCTTCATTTCGCTGGCAAGCTTTTTCCGGAAGGCTTCAGTATCGTATTGAACTTTGTAGTTGTCAGTTGTGCCGGTGATCTTGAGAAACAATTTTAATTGACCATTATTTTCTTCCAATGCATTGGCGGCTTCGGTTACGTCAATCTTTTTCTTGTTGCGTAACGGAGTAATTAACCGGTAGTCAATATGCTGGTCGAACGTGTGCGTTCCGCTGATCTGAATAGCCGTAACGTTGCTGCGAACCTGCATCTGCGGAATGTAAATTGTTTTCTTTTCGATGTGGATGTCATTTTTCAAGTCTGCAAACCGTAAATGATTGAGACCTTCGTCATCCAAATATTTATTCAAACTTTTCATCGGCTCAAAGTTATTGAGCTCACCGTTTTTAATAGTCATGCTGATGTCGGCAATCAACGTTTCCTGGAACAGTTTCAATTTTTCATTCAGTGCCAATTCAACACTCACGTCAGCCGTAGCTTGGCCTTTTAAATGCTTGTCTTCAATGAAATCCTGATCAAAGTTTTTGAACACGTAGAACACGCTGTCGAGGTAAATGCCATTCAGCTTAGCGGAGGTTAAAACATCAATTGCTTTGTGGTTCTTGGCATCTACGATGGCAGAGAAGCTTAACTCTCCACCCATGGTTTTAAGTTTGGTGTTCCGGGAAACGGCCACTTCATCTTTCACCAGCAAGTCGCCTTTTAATTTATGTGCTGCAAAACACTGGTAGCGTAGGGCCTGCACATCGCAATTGAAATTAAAGTTGAGATTGGGGGAGATGCTGAATTGGTAATCATCGTTCTTGCTCTTCTTAGAAGTGAACCCAACCTGAAAAAGCTGATCGACATCTATGAAGTTTGATTTCATGTCAGCTTCAATGCCTATGGGCTGATTTTCAAATAAAAGAAACGTAATGATGTTTTTAAAAAATCCGTTAAAGACAAAATCGCTGTTACCGGCTTTCAGTGAAACATTGCTCATGGCCAGATCATTGTTGGTGAACTGTAACGAGCCCGAAAGATCTTTAACCGGAAGCTTACTTTCGCCATACAGGAAATTGAGATTTTGCATTTCAATTGTTCCGTTGGTGGTTGCTTTTTGCGCAGTGCTTCTATTCTTAAGCCACGATAATTTTCCTTCGAATGAAAAATCCGTTAGTAATGAACCGCTCAGTTCTTTAATATTTTCAACTGGATAAAATCCGACCACTGAAGCTGCATCAACTTTGCCTTTGAATTTTAGAATGACATCCGAATCAATAAAATCTTGAATTACAAGATTTGCTTCGAATGCTTCTCCGTTAAGCGTACCGTTAATGTTTTTTAAAACCAGTGAAGCTTTATGCAAATCCGCAAGATTGCTGCTGGCGAACGAACCTTCCAGGTTGGCATTGTTGATCTGTGCCTTTGTATCCGGATGAAAAATGGTTGCTTCTTTTAAACCGAATTGAACCGTAAGCCCGGGATTTTTTGTGGACGTAATTGGACCTTTTAACGCTGCCGAAAAATAGGTTTCACCTTTGCTTTGGTATTGCGTGAATTGCTGCGAAGCAGTTTCAGGCATGAGGGAAAGAATAGTTTGGATGTTCGTGTCTTTGCCCTCGACTGTGAGATCGATTAATGGAGTCTTCGCCCAATTGTAAGTTCCTTTTACTGTAAACTCGGATCCCTTTAGATCGAGAATAGAAGGCTCAATTGTTAATAACTTTTTTCCATCATCATAAATCAAATCAGCTTGAATGTTGAATGATTTTCCTTCGAATAAAGAATTTTTTTCGACCCTGATCTTTTTTGTTGTCAATTCTCCCGTTGCTTTAATGCTGTACACATCGCCCGAGGATTGAATAGAAGCCGAAAGCTTTTCACTGCTGAAGATCAGGTCTTCATCATATTGCTGATCGACATACCGAACCAGCGCATTCTTTAGCAGCACATTTTTTAATTCAAAGCCAACCGCTTCACCAGATGACTCAGCGCTTTTATTTTCTTTTAAGATGGTGTAATTGTTAACACCGTCTTTATTAATCTTTAAGTTGGTTTCGCTGTTCTCAATCTCCAGGCCTTTAATGTTATAATTGCCGCGATAGACTTCGATCACATTAAGCTGGAAGGCAATCTTGTCGGCTGTAAGCAGCGGGTAATTGCCGGGATGACTATCTTCCACTTCCACGTCAGAAAGCACGATAGAAAGCTGCGGGAATTTTTGAAACACCGACACATCAATTTTCCCGATTTTCACCGGGGTGTTTAGGTTCTTATTGGCGGCTTCAATGAAGTTACGGATAATCTTATCCTTGAATAAAAAGACGGAAAGTGCCAGTGAAACAACGATCACCAGCAATCCCAGCCCGGTATAAAGAAGTATTTTTTTAAGGATCCTCAAGTTTAAAAAATGGCTTGCCAAAGATACGTGACAAAATCTGAACCAATAACGTAACGGATTACACGTAAGTACCGGTGCCTGGTCTTTTGGGCATTTTTCGAAAGATTTTTGTACAAAAAGAAATCTCTATTACATTTGCACTCCCAAAACACAGGAAATACTCCTGGGAGCTTAGCTCAGCTGGTTCAGAGCATCTGCCTTACAAGCAGAGGGTCGGGGGTTCGAACCCCTCAGCTCCCACAAAAACCTCAGATTATCTGAGGTTTTTTTATTTTAGAGGGTGGCTACGTTCTATATAATTTATTCACACACCGCTAATAAGTATTACATCGGGCATACATCCGAACCAATTGAAGAGCGTTTACGAAAGCACAATTCGAATCACTCAGGATTCACAGGTAAGTTTCAAGATTGGGCGATTGCCTACACACAACATTTTGCCTCAAAGCAGCTTTATCAACAAGAAAGAGAAGTTAAGGGATGGAAAAGCCGTAAGGGAATAGAAAAATTGATAGCTGGTTCAGAGCATCCCGGCTCATGAGCCGGGAGGGTCGGGGGTTCGAACCCCTCAGCTCCCACAAAAATCTCAGAGGCTCATGAACCGGGAGTTCGAACCCTTAGTTTGCACATTAAAAGCCACCAACCAGGGTGACTTTTTTCATTTGAAGCTTTCTTATCTTACCGAATAACCTTTCCAGAAATGAAAAATCTACTCTTTCTCGTAGTTGTCGTGTGTATGGCTAATCTTGCTTCTGCCCAGGAAACAAAACCGGCTGATAGTTTATACATCGTAACCTACACTACCGGCTCGTTGTGGGATAAATCCAAACAGGCGTATGAACAATCGTACTTCAAGGATCATTCCGCAAACCTTAGCAAGCTTAGAAAAGAAGGTGTAATCACAGCCGGTGCACGGTATGCCGATAAGGGAATAATTTTTATAAAAGCCACCTCTATGGCGGTTGCCCGTGATTTTATCCTGAATGATCCGGCAGTTGTAAATAAATTGTTCGAGGCCGACATACAAAAGGTATCCGTATTTTATAACGGCTGTATTGAAAAACCAAAACCCAATTAGGTGTGACACTCGATATCATTCGTGAGATCGCATCAGCGCTGCCACATGCTAAAGAAGATATTAAGTGGGGCAATGACCTTTGCTTTTGTATAGCAGAAAAAATGTTTTGTGTTACCGGATTGGATAGCGGCTCGACTGTTTCCTTAAAAGTTACCGATGAAGAGTTTGATGAGCTCCTTGAGCGGACAGGGTTTTCGCCTGCACCGTATATGGCACGCAATAAATGGGTATTGATTGATTCGACAGCTAAAATATCCAAAAAGGAACTAAGTCATTTTATTCAGCAGTCATATGCCTTGATAAAGATCAGGCTTCCTAAAAAACTTCAGGTCAAGCTGAAGTAAACGCTTTATTCTGTGAGTTAATCATCTCCTCCTTCCTCCATCTTCCAATCCTCATTCCATTTTTACCTACAGAAAATTGTATAGACAACTATTGTTGCTACTTTTGCGTTACGTAAGCATAACGAATCTCTAGTATGTCCCTCGAAGATGATATCCAACAGGAAAAATTTGAAGGCGAACATCACAAGATGGCAGTGAATATTCTGTTTACGGGAAGCTGGCTGCATAACCTCAATGCACTTCGCTTTAAACCTTTTGATATTACGCCTGAGCAGTATAACGTACTGCGTATCCTTCGCGGAAGCCACCCTAAACAATTGATGTTGGCAGAGATTACCTCGCGCATGATTGATAAAAGCAGTAACGCAACACGTCTTGTTGAAAAGCTCCGGCAAAAAGGACTTGTAAAACGTGAGATCTGCGAAACAAACCGCAGGCAAGTTGATATTATTATCACCGATAAAGGTCTTGCGCTTCTATTAAAGGTCGACAAGACTTCCGAAGAATGGCTTAAAAATCTAAAAGTCGTCACCCGCCAGGAAGCCCAGGAGCTCAATCGAATTCTGGATAAACTCAGAAAATAAAATGCCCTAAAATCACTAAAAATTGAGATTTCGACCTAACTATTGTATATACAATAATTGTTGTAACTTTGATTTGATAGTTAACGTTTAAAGGTATAAAGCACTTAATCACTCATATTATGAAAACTGTAATCCATAAAGCCGAAACCCGTGGTCATGCAAATCACGGTTGGCTTAACTCACATCATACCTTCAGCTTTGCAGGCTATAACGATCCTTCACGCGTAAACTTCGGGGCACTTCGTGTACTTAATGATGATATCGTAGCTGGTGGAAGAGGCTTTGGTCAACATCCACACGATAACATGGAGATCATTTCCATTCCATTGAAAGGCGAGCTAGAGCATGGCGACAATACCGGAGGTCATGGCATAATTAAATCAGGCGAAGTGCAGATCATGAGCGCAGGCTCGGGCATTGCACATAGTGAAAAGAATGCTTCAGCAACAGATGCGGTAAACTTTTTGCAGATCTGGGTTTTCCCGAAAGTAAGAAACATTCAACCGCGCTACGATCAAAAATTTTTTCCGGCTGATGAGCGCATCAACAAATTTCAAACTGTTGTTTCTCCTGAAAAAGATAGCACCGGACTTTGGATCAACCAGGATGCCTGGTTCTCGCTTGGAAAATTACATTCCGGATTTTCAACTGAGTATACGCTGAACAAAAACAGCAATGGTGTCTATGCTTTTGTAATCGAAGGCGATGTAACCATCAACGGCCAAAAATTGAACAAACGCGATGGACTTGGTGTTTGGGATACGGACAAGCTTTCGATTGTTGCCGACAGCGAAGCAGAAGTTTTATTGATGGAAGTACCGATGAATTAAAAAAAATTGTCCACGGTCTACAGTTTAATAGTCGACCGTGGAACGTTAAACTGTAGACCGATTTATGAAAACAAGAACAGTATCACATGTATTATATGGAGAAGTTGTTAGTATGGGTGGCATGCCTATTCGGCAACCTTTTCCAACACAGAATGTAGAGCGGATCGATCCGTTTTTATTGCTGCATCACCATAAGACAACTGCAGGTGAACCGTTTGAAGGCGTAGGCGCACATCCGCACCGCGGGTTTTCACCTGTGTCATTTATTTTTGAAGGCTCACTTCGGCATCAGGACAGTCGCGGTAACGACAGTGTAATTTCTGCCGGAGGTATTCAGTGGATGAATGCTGGGATGGGAATTATTCATAGCGAACGTCCGGTTGATACACAAGCCGATCTTGAATTAATTCAGCTTTGGATTAACACTCCGGCCGCGCATAAGATGGATCAACCAGTTTACATTCCGGTTAAAGCAGAAGAAGCAGGATTTTTTAAGAGCGAAGACGGGTTAGTGACCGCAAGCATATTCGCAGGAGAGCTTTTGGGAGCGAAAGGAAAAGTTAAACCGTTAAGCTCAATCAATGCAGCAACGTTTGAATTGAAGAATGGCGGAAAAATTTCTGTTCCAATCCCTATAGATCACAATGCCTTTATCTATTTGTTGGATGGAGCTATTAAATTAGAAGGCTATGGCCTGGTTGATGGCAAGAATGCGGTTGTCTTTAAAAATGATGGTGCCGAAATTGCCTTTGAGGCAACTGAAAATACATGCATCTTATTTATGACTGGCAAACCGCTGGAAGAGAAAGTCGTTTCTTACGGTCCTTTTGTGATGAATTCTCAAACCGAGATCATGGAAGCAATGCGGGATTATCAAATGGGAAAAATGGGTATGTTGATTGAAGCGTAAAGTATGAACTCACAAATATCATCGGAACTGGAAGCACCGGTATTAAAAGTTATTGAGAACAGAAGAAGCAGGCGTTCTTATTCAAACAAGCCGGTTGAAGCCGAAAAAATTCAATCGTTGTTTGAAGCGGCACGCTGGGCGCCTTCGAGTGTTAATGAACAGCCGTGGGTTTATATCTATGCAACGAAAGATCAGCCGGAGCTTTGGAATAAAATTTTTGATGCACTGAATCTAAACAATCAGGTGTGGGCGAAAGATGCGTACTTGCTGGTGATGAGCTTAACACGTAAAATTTTTACGCGCAACGGTTTAGTCAATAATTCTGCTAAGTATGATTTAGGCGCAGCCAATGCTTTTCTTTCCTTACAAGCAGTTGAGCTGGGGCTTAATGTTCATCAAATGGGCGGTTTTAGTCCGGAGAAAGCGCATGAAAACTTAAACGTTCCGATCGAATACGAAACAAGCGTTATCCTGGCGATTGGCTATACGGGAGATGCTGCTACCTTACCAGAGAATTTAAAGCTTCGTGAAGAAGCGCCCCGTCAGCGCTACACGAAAGGTACATTTGTTTATAACCAAGCATTTTAAAAATATGGTAACAGCAATCATTGGCACAGATCGGTATCGCACAGAGATAACGACCGAAAATAAAACATTTGCTGCCGATGAGCCCGGTGAGCTTGGCGGAGCAGATACAGCGCCTTCGCCTCCGGAATATTTGATGACCTCGCTTGCATCATGTACGGCCATCACCCTCCGCATGTATGCAGATCGTAAGAAACTTGATGTTAGCAAGGTTAAAGTTCAGGTAACGTATTCGAAAGAAGAATTCAAAAGTCTGTTTACGGTGGATGTTTCGTTCGAAGGCAAAATGGAAGTAGAGCAGGAGAAACGTTTTTTAGACATTGCTAAAATGTGTCCGGTTAACAAAATTCTAAGCAGTCCGATTGAAATCGAAACCAAGTTATCGATCTATTAATTAACTTTCTTTTGTGAAAGACATCACTAAAACATACTCCAACGGAGAAGTGACTATAGTGTGGCAGCCTACACTCTGCACACATTCTGCTAAATGTTTTAAAGGTCTTGGTGAAGTGTTTGATCCGCGCAAGCGCCCTTGGATTACTCCTGAAAACTCAACAACCGAAAAGATTGTGGATCAGGTAAAAAAATGCCCTTCCGGGGCATTGAATTTTCGCATGAATATCGAAATGTAACGCTGTCTGCGGGATTTGGATAAATTTTTGAGAGCCCACTTTTTAATTTAGAGTCCGGCAACAGACTTTAAACCAATTTGGTCGTTATAGTGTCTAACCTGAAAATTTAGAGCATGAAAAGAATAGTGGGAATTTTAATCATTCTGGGCATTGCAAGCTGTTCAACTGAACCTGAAGTGGCTGACCTTGTTAAGTATATGGTTGTTCAAACGGATTATGATACTGAGCAAATAAATGAGGAGAAGAATGTTTTTAACGACTATTCCAAATTTGTGTTGCGTAAAGACACATTGGGTTTTGTTTCAACGTATTCAAATGATACTATTTTGTTGGACAACCCTCAGACTCGCGTTGATTTTGCTAAAGCGGTAATCGCAAAGGTAGATTCAAATGCTACCGCTCGCAATTTTGAGCGCGTTGAGGCTGATGAGGAACCCGACTTTGCGATCAATATTGTTGTGCTTGAAAACTTCAGCTTTTATCAAAATATTTCTTACCCGGGATATTATTCGGGCTACTATGGTTACTATGGAGGTTATTATGGTCCGGTCGTCAATACCTATACTTCAAACTTTGTTACGCTGGTGATTGAAGTCGTAGACATCCAAAATGCTACGGGAGGCAAGTATGACGTTGTATGGTCGGCTTATATAGGGGACCTTCTAACAACAGATGACCGTAAAAATAAAATTCTGGCCGCGGTTAACCAGGCATTTAAGCAATCACCTTATTTCTCAAAGGACTAATGAAGAAGATCATTTCATTATTTTTTTTAATAGCGATAGCAAGTACCGCGAAAGGCCAGGAATACGATAATGCCTTTCATATAGGCTGGAATACACTTGTTCCATTTTCAGACAAAGACTTTACCGGAAGCACAAGCACAGCGGGAGTTAGACTGGGGTACACCAAGTTTGTAAATGAAAAATTTGGATTTGGTTTGGAGGTCGGATACTCTACGCTGGATGACTATGTTCCACTAACAACCTACGAAAACGAAAATGGAGCAGTAACTACTGATATCTATAATTACCTCTACTATTTTACAGCCATGGTAAATGGTCAGTACTACTTTTCACACGGTAAACGGTTTATTCCTTATACATCGCTGGGTATGGGCGTAGCATTAAGCGAGTATAAAATTTTCTATAATGTTTTTCAGGAGAGTGACCATAACACGGGGTTTGTTATCCGGCCGGAGATCGGAACACTTTTTAAGGTTAAAGAGTATACAAGCTTTGGATTAAAAGCTGCCATTGGTTTTGATTATGCTACCAATAGAAGTGATTACTTCGAGACCAAAAACCTTTCAGGGTTTAATTTCCAGATTGGTGTTGTTTTGCTAAACCGTTAACCAGTTACAAAATGGTATCCAATGCCTTTGATGGTGATAATTTCAATTTTAGGATCTTCTTTTAGATAGTCCCGGAGCTTGGTGATATAAACATCGAGGTTGCGTGAGTTAAAAAATGAGTCATCGCCCCAAAGTTTCAACAGAATATCTTTTCGTTGCACAGTAGCATTCCGGTTTTCAATAAGCATTTGGAGCAAGCTTGCTTCGCGATGTGAAAGCTTCTTAACAGATTCGCCTTGCTTTAGCTCATACCGCAATGGGATAAATTCATATTTGCCCAGCACAACATTTTCCGGCAAAGCTTTCCCCGTCTTTTGAGAGAGATTTAAAAGATTGGTAATACGCACAATCAACTCCTCCATACTGAAAGGTTTGCGTAAATAATCATTGCCACCAACTTCAAATCCCTTCAACACATCTTCAGTTTGATTTTTGGCCGTTACAAAAATGATCGGGACATCCGGATTAACGTGACGAATTTCTTTCGCAATTGCATATCCGTCTTTTGAAGGGAGCATAACATCGAGCACGCAAATGTCTGGCTTATCACGTTCAAAAGTACGTTTTGCCTCATCGCCATCCGCTACCATAATAACTTCAAAGTCTCGGCTCTCCAGGCTTTCTTTTACAATTCTTCCAAGGAAGGGCTCATCCTCAACGTATAGAATCTTAATCTTGCTCATGCTTGGTGTTTCGGCCAGTGGATAAGAAAGGTACTGCCTTTTGCGGATTCACTCGGTACTTCAATAGTTCCTTTGTGTGCCTTTACAACACCAGCCACGTAGCTAAGTCCTAGTCCATATCCTTTAATATTATGAATATCCCCTGTCGGAACACGAAAAAATTTCTCGAAGATTTTCTTTTTGTATTCACCTGGAATCCCAAGTCCTTCGTCTTTTATGAATAATATAATCTCCTCTGAAGATTCTTTTAGTCCGATAGTGATAACCGGTTTGCCCGGACTGTATTTCAATGCATTATCAACCAGGTTATAGATCACGTTGGTAATGTGTGCATTTTCACCTTCAACCATAAAGCTTTCACCTTCCGGAATAAAGGAAACCGATGCCTGACGTTTCTCAAAAATCAGGCGCATAGAATCAAGAATCTGTGCAACGGTTTTGTTAAGATCGACCGATTCTTTTTGAATGATTATTCCTTTGCTCTCAAATACAGCCGCTTTGAGAATTTTATCAGTCATCAGGGTAAGTCGATTCAATTCATTGCGCGCGATGTCTAGGTATTCGTTAGTAAGCTTGGGATCGTTAAGTGCATGGAAATTTTTCAAGGCTTCGAGCGCTACGCTTACGGTAGCCACCGGAGTTTTTAGTTCATGCGTAACGTTGCTGATGAAATCATTCTTCAGTTCCATCAGGCGTTGTTGTGCACGAACATTTCGATAGAGGATAACAAAGGCGATGGTAGTTAATAGCGTAAGGAAGAATGAAAATAAAATCTGAGGGGCAATTTGCCGGAGAATAAAACTTTGAATTGGAAAAATAGAGGCAGTGTACCGACTCATGGGTGTAAATCGCAAACCTTCCAATCTAATAGTATCTCCATACACGTGAGGTGGGTTTTCGTTCCCATCATTGTTATCAGGTCTGCTTCTGAACGCATGAAATTTTTCAGGTGGAGTAACCTGATGTTCAGCAAGAAATTTCAACTGAATGTTCGCTTTTTGAAGGGCAGCATCAAAATAAAGTTTTAAAGTATCCAGGTTCACGGTGTCGGGCGCGAGGCTAATGATAAAACCTTTTTGACCACCTTCAATGCGTTGTCGTAATTGACGGGTCATAGGTCGGATAGCATCAATGATGGAATCTTTATCACCTCCTTTATCTGAAACAAAAATCTGTACCGTTGATGACTTGCCGGATACAACAACGCTATCCCGATTTCTTTTAATAATATTTATCGCTTGCATTTGATTGTTCCAGATTTTAGGAAGTGTATCTATCTCTGACCCAACAACTTTGATATTTTCCTGATAAAGGGAATCCCTCATCGCGTACAACGTGTTACGAAAGATAAAATTTGAATCTCTCCGCAATCCAAAAAAAGCCCGCTCGTACGAATTCTGAAGCCAGAACAACTGAAGCACCAACAATAGCGCAAGGCTGCTGATCATCAGTGTTAGTGATAGGAGATTTCTGGACTTATTCATGATACAAAGGTAACGCTCAGAACAACCTTAAGATCATACGTTTAACCTTAATTAACATTCCTTTCAGAACTATTAACCCAATGCTGCCGTCACAGGCCATAGATTTGCTCAGGTAATTTAAATGAAACTATCCAAAACCATGAAGAGAATAATACTGATGCTGGGTATGCTGGTTTGCATATTGGCCGCCCGCACCGTTTTTGCGCAACAACAAGGTGTGATCACGTATGAGAGCCGGGTTAATATGCACCGCAATATCCCGGCTGACCGCCAGGAAATGAAAGCTATGATGCCGGAATTCAGAATAACAAAAATGCAGCTTTCCTTTAATAATGATGAATCGCTTTACAAGCCAATTATTGAAGATGAAGAAGAGCAATTTTCAACCAGTGGAGGCGGAATGAGAATGACATTCCGAACGCCTAAGACAGAAACGTATACCAACAATTCCACTTCTCAGACTTTTTCCTTACAGGAACTGATGGGCAAGAAATATGTAATCGTGGATACCGTAGAAATGGCACCTTGGAAGTTGGGTACTGAAACAAAAGAGATCATGGGATATACCTGTCACATGGCATACTATACTGACACGCAAGAAATCACAACCATGCGTGTAGAAAATGGAACAACCACGCCTGAAAAGCGAACAATTACACAGGAAATTACAGCGTGGTACACCGATCAAATCCGACCTTCACTTGGCCCGGATCGATATAACACATTGCCAGGCACGGTGCTGGCCATTGATATCAACAATGGGGAACGTGTAATTGTGGCGCGCAATGTTGAGTTGCGTGCGCTTAAAAAGGATGAACTAAAAATTCCTGACGCAAGCACAAAAGTTACGTCACAGGAATTCCGTAAGATCCAGGATGAACAAATGGAAAAGATGCGCGAGAATGGCAGAACCTTTATGAGGCATTAATTTTTTCACTACCCCTTTACTATGAGATTATTTCTATTGTTGGCAGCCGTGGTTAGCGCACAAGCGCTTTACGCTCAAAAAATTACTGTAAAAGGTAAGCTGGTGGATTCTTCGGATGCTCCGCTGCCGATGGCAACCATTCTCTTTCTTAATCCGAAAGATTCTACCCTGCTGAATTTTGGTTCAACGAATAAAGAAGGTTTGTTTGAAGTAAGAAATCTTAATCGTGCTGAATACTTATTTAAAGTCACGTACATCTCACAAGCGCCACTGTTTGTAAAGATTTCTCCTAAGCCAGAAGAAGTTATTATTGATTTAGGCATTCAAAAAATGCAGCTGGCAAGCACAGTGCTGGGTGAAGTTGAAGTTCATGGAGAGCGAGCTCCTGTTACCTTTAAAAAAGATACCATTGAATTTAATGCCGGCTCGTTCAAAACACAACCGAATGCAGTGGTAGAAGATCTGTTGAAAAAAATGCCGGGCATGGAAGTAGATAACGATGGCACAATCCGCGCGCAGGGCGAAACCGTTCAACGCGTTACGGTAGATGGAAAAGAATTTTTCGGTCGCGACCCGAAACTGGCGACCCGAAATCTTCCGGCAGATGCAGTTGATAAAGTACAAGTATTCGATAAAAAATCTGATCAGGCAACCTTTACCGGAATTGATGATGGTCAACGCGAAAAGACAATCAACCTGGAGCTTAAGGAAGAGAAGCGAAATGGAATGTTCGGCAATGTAACGGCTGGCTATGGAACACCCGATAATCGCTTTGTTGGGAAGTTTAGTCTTAACCGATTTTCAAAGGGCCAGCAATTTTCAGTTGTTGGGACAGCAAACAACATTAATGAACAAGGATTCTCAATTGACGATTACATGACCTTTACAGGTGGTGCGAGTGCGTTTGGAACCGGAGGTGGTGGTGTACGCACAGTAACTATAGGAGGACCAGTCGGTGGTGGAGGCGGAAGTAGTACGGGCGGAATGCAACTCGGTGGAGGACAAACGAACGGGATCATGCAAACCTATGGCGGAGGTATAAATTATAACAAAGATTTCAGCAAGAAGACAAAATTGAGCGCTAACTATTTTGTGAACTACCTTGACCATAGCATCAATCAGAAAACGGAACGAATGAATTTTGATACACTATCACCAACCCGATTTTACACTCAAAATAGTATTCAGAACAGCACAAACTTAAATCATCGCTTAAACCTGATTCTGGATCATGAAATTGATTCATCAAATTCTATCAAATGGACAAACGGAATTACACTCAGTAAGACTACATCAGTTCAGGATAGCAGAACAGACTACATGGATGCCGAACGCGTGCCCTTTCTTACCAGTACCCCGCATTCAAAATCAGAAGGAACTTCCCTGAACTATAACAGTGAGCTTTTGTACCGGCATAGGTTTGGCAAGAAAGGAAGAACATTTTCTTCTACGCTTACTTTTGGTTTAACAGACAGCGATCGTGATGGAACATTGACTGGTCATTATATCGAATCCGGAAATGATTCCATTTATAATCAAATAAACAGTCAAACAACTGACAACCTCACCTATGGTGCAGCACTTTCCTACACCGAACCGCTGGGAGGTCGTAAATATTTAGAAGCCAATTATAATGTGCGACTTACGCGAAACGATGTTAATCGAGAAGTGTATGATATTGTAGAAGGAGATGAGATTGAAAACGATACGCTGAGCAGTAAGTACAACAGCGATTATTTATATCAGCGTGCTGGTCTTAATCTTAAAATCAATCGCGACAATTCAAGCGTAACGATCGGAGCAAGCTATCAACAAACTATACTGGACGGGGATATTCTGAAGCCTGAGACACAGCAAGCTAATATCGACAGGTCGTTTCTAAACTTTCTACCGTCTGTGCATTACAACTACGATTTTGATAATAACATGCGCTTGCGGGCAGACTATGAAACATCTATGCAAGCACCTACAATTCAACAACTTCAGCCAACGGTTGATAATAGCAACTCACCCAATATCTTTAAGGGTAATCCAAACCTTAAACCTTCCTATCAGCATAGCTTACGTTTGAATTTTTCAAAGTTTGATCCTGTAAGCTTTATCAGTTTTTTTGCTTTCCTCAACGCAACCTATACAACGGATGCTATTACGAACAGTCAGTATACAGACAGTGATAGACAGCTGATAACCAGTCCGGTGAATGTTGACAATAACACAAACATTTCCGGAAATTTCAATGCAAGCATTCCGGCTTCCAAATTATTCAGTCGTTTTAATATTGGCGTTAACGTGAGAGATCAGCAGAGCATAAGCGTGTCTGAAGAGCGGTACATTGATATGAACCAATTAACCTTGGGCGGGAATTTCCGGTACACGTTTACGTTTAAGGAAATTTTTGATCTTAGTCTTTCTACAAATCTTAGCCATCAAACAACGCATTATGAAACCGGACGAGAAGATCAGAAGTATTTCAACAAAACATACACCGCTGAATCAAACATTAATTTCCTGAAAGTTTACCGATTGTCTGGCAATATAAATTACATGCAGTATCAGAATCAATCTGATAACAGCACGATTTCTATTCCGATGGCCAATCTTTCGCTTTCGCGCTACATCTTAAAAGCTAATGCAGGTGAGATCAAACTTGCTGTGAATAATGTGCTTGACAGAAGACTTGGTGTAACACAAACTGCAAACACGGTTTATTTTGAGCGTCAAACCATGAATTCATTAGGTCGTTACTTTATGCTCTCGTTTACGTATGCCATCAATCGGCATCTCAATCCAATGGGTGGCGGCCGTAGGGGCGGAGCAGGTGGTGGCCAACGCATGATCATCACGAACTGATAATTTCGGATACGCTTATGAAAGTTTTATCTTTGACCCGATGAGGTCGGGGATAAAACTTTTTCTTTTTCTGCTTATGGCTGGTTCGGCATCCGCGCAATACATTCCAAAGTTTGACCTTCAAGGCCATCGCGGTGCGCGCGGACTAATGCCGGAAAATACAATCCCCGCTTTTCTGACAGCGTTAAACAACGGTGTTACAACACTTGAACTGGATGTAGTGATCACGAAGGATGGTCAGGTGCTTGTTTCTCACGAACCCTATATGTCATCCGAAATGTGTCTTAAACCTGATGGCACAACTATTTCACCGGAAGAGGCTTTAAAGCTCAACATTTATAAAATGACGGTTGCCGAAACCCAGCAATTCGATTGCGGGTTGAAAGCACATCCACGATTTCCGGAACAGAAAAAAGTAAAAATAACCAAGCCCTTATTGAAGGAAGTAATTGCGGCAGCTGAAGATCACATTAAAAGCTATACGCTTTATGAAGTTGATTATAACATCGAAATCAAATCTGTAAAAGAAGAAGAGGGTAAATATCAACCGTCAGTTCAGGAGTTTTCAGAAAAAGTTTTTGAGGTTATTAATCAATACCTGCCGTTGGAGCGCGTAGTGATTCAGTCGTTTGATTTTAGAGTGTTGCAGTATTGGCATAAAAAATATCCGCACGTGAGATTAGCCGCACTGGTTGAAAATCAAAAATCTGTTGAAGCAAATCTTAAAGAGCTAGGATTCAATCCATCGGTATATAGTCCGGACTTTATGTTGTTAAAATCGCAGGCTGCAGTTACTGAGCTTAAGAAAAAAAAGATCCGTGTAATTCCCTGGACGGTGAATGAACCAGCAGATATGAAACGCTTAAGGGCCTGGGGCGTTGATGGCATCATCACCGATTATCCGAATCGTGCACTTGAATTAGGGATGGGTATCAAACGAGCTAATCCGCTTCCTCCGGGTGCGATACCGAAACTGTAATCAATCCGGCTTTCGCCCAAACATTTTATTGATCTTGTATCTCCTGTAAAGATTAATCCACCGTTTTTCAGGTACACCATTATTCTTAATGTAATCTTCCGCAGCAGCGATCATGCGGACAGAAGATTGCCCATCGGTATACGGATGATATTGCTGAATCGTCTTCAGACGCGCTTCTTTAAAATCATCCTTTAAAAGCTCATGATTAACAGCTTCAATAAGTTCTGAAGATGACGATACATCACGCCAGTTAATCGTTTCAGCCGTTGTTTGAATGGTAATCACGGGTTTGTTTAACAAGATGAATTCATACACAACCGAGGACGTATCACTGATCATCATGTCGGCCATGATCAGGTATTTAAGAATGTTTCGATCTTCAGCAATCAAAACGTTGCTTACATTTTTTGCAGCAGTTTTATAGTCGTCAACAACCTGTGGATCCATCAGATCATGAAATTTGATCATGATGAAAATGTCGTCTTGTTCCGCAACCTTGAAAATTTCTTTTGATGCGGATGTTGCTGAAGTTAACGAGGGCGAGAACGTTGGCGCATAGAGCAATAATTTTTTCTTGCCGGCTTTCTGGAGCAATTGGTCACGTTCTTTACGATAGACTTCGTGATTTTGGTATAACGGATCAAGCTTGCACCAACCGGTTTCGGTTACCTGAAAATCGCGATGCTTACGTGCAAGCTTTTGAAAGCGTTCTGTGAAGTAAGGCCCTTGCGTAAGATAGAGATCAAAATAATTTCGAATTCTGAAATGACCTTGCTTCTCACCCGCAAGACCATGAAAGACCTGAACTTTAACTCCCCGTAAATAATGCGGTAACTCATTACCCGGAACAAATATGCTATCGCTCTTAAAATCGTAAACTTCTTTCATTGAACCCGTGATGGCGAAATCTCCTGAAAACGGAAACTGCAAGGCAATTTTTTCAGGGATGTACCATAACACTTCATGCTGCTGTACCACAAGCGCATCGTGTAACGGCTTCAGAATACCAAAAGCGTAAGGGTTAGCACAAAAGAGAATAACCCGCATCAAGAGAATTAAAAGAGTTTGTTGGCGTTATCGAGATCTTCCTTGAAATCAATTTCCATGCAGCGGAATTTTGAAATATCTATGGCGGATACTTTTAGACCATCTTTCTCAATCGCCATTTCAATGCCGCGCTCGAAGTAATCGTTATCGGCACATTCTTCCAATCTTGAGATGAGTGTATTAATATCCTTGCTACTTACGAAGTTGATACCAACAGCTTCACCAATGCCGTTCTTGACTTTTTTGGAAAGCTCGTTAATATAACCCTGACTGTCGAGTGTATATTTTACTTCTTCATCACCAACTTTTTGCGTGTTAACACACACGAATGATTTATTGGCAACGATGGTCGGCATCAATTCTTTTATAATGTCCGAATCAAACACAACGTCACCATTAAGCCATAAAACTGGCTCACGGTGATTTT
This sequence comes from Cyclobacteriaceae bacterium, assembly GCA_965227265.1. Taxonomy (GTDB): domain Bacteria; phylum Bacteroidota; class Bacteroidia; order Cytophagales; family Cyclobacteriaceae; genus UBA2336. The sequence continues at coordinate 3,684,975 of OZ245738.1, forward strand.
TTTTGAGTGCTTTAAGCAGGCTTTTTGAGGTATTGGTTTGATCGAACAATTGGTTGTAGATATAGGTTATATCCGGAAAGCTCTCCATGATCAAATCCTTCTTAAATCCCACTACAATATTGATGTTGTCAACATCAAAGTGATCGGTGAGGTTATCAATCTGCTGTTGCATGATGCTTTTTCCGCTCTTCAATAACGTAAGCGGTTTGGGTAACGGGTTACCCAGGCGTGAGCCTATGCCTGCAGCGAGTATAACTAATTTCATGGTTGTTTATGAATGGTACGTAAACAGCGCGTAAAGATAGCCATATTTTTTAAGGCAACTTAGTAGATTACTCCGCCTTCTCAAGCGTCAGTGTAGTGTGCCAATCAGCCGGAAGTGGTTGCTTGAAGTACATTCTGCCGAGCATGATTTTTTTATCGATACATTTTATGTTGGCCAATGAGCTTGACGATACCGTTATCCCGGCTTCAAAGTGAATTCCTTTTAAAAGGTCAAACATTTCCAATGGAAAACCCTGCGGGATGGAGGTAAAGGGATAGTTCAGTTTACCGTTATAATCGGTGAGCTCGCGCGGATGACCTTTTACAAACACACTATACTCGCTGGCGTAAGGCTTAAGAATATCATTGTAGAGCTTTATTTTTTGTACTTCACTCATATGACCGTCCTCCGAAAGCGGCTGCGTGATGAGCAGGATTTTTTTCTTACCCTCAACACAAATCTCCTCGTTCCCCATAAAAATGCGGACTATTTTTTCCAAATCCTCATCGCTGAGTTCTTGTTCCATCTTTTTGAGCTCAAGCTTCTTACCTTTTTTTACTAATCGTTTACTTAACTTTTCAGGAAACTGAACTTCAATTTCACGAATCTCTTTATCAAGCCCTTCTCCGATCACAGTATTTAAAAGATGTTTTCTTTTGAAAGCCTGAAAATGTCCGATACGTGAAATGTAATTCCCTTCACCATCTTCCAGCATCCGAATAAAATTATTCTTATAGCGGAGAATAAAATAAGCGGGAGAAAGCCCAAGGCCAGAGAAAAGATTTATTTCTGCACTTTTTATGAACGAATCGTATTTCTGAATATCAGAATTTGATTCGACAAACTCCATCACGTTTTTGTTCCGGTTAATAACCCGCGAAAGAAATTTGCTCGTATTGATTTTCTTTGAAATTTTTACAAAAGGCACAGGGAGAACAAAATCAAAGTAGCCGCTGTCTTTTAATGGCTTGAATATTTTTTCAATGTCGGGCGTCCGATCATTAATAACAATAAGCTTTTTAGCATGCTTATCTGTCGAATAAATAATTTTTAGGATGCTGACGTAAATCTGAAAATACGTACCGCAAACATAAACCTGATTCATACCGTAGCCATCGATTGAATAATGATAAAAGTAGAATAAATTTGGCTGATCCTAAGCGGCCGATTCATAAGTCTGGTTTAAACAAAATTAACAACATTACTATGGCATTGATTTACAAAACCGATGACTTTACCGTAGAGGCAGTTGATAAGCCGTTAATAACCAGGCTTGATGGAGGGCATTTAACAATAACCCCCAACGTAAGAGTTGCCGATAGAACAAAGCTGTCTCCGCGACTTGCCATTGAATTTATGCGCTTAACGATGATCGTTGGCGAAGCAATGGCAATGGCTTTGAATGCCCGAGGAATAGATATTGGAAGAATTAATTATCAGGACAACGGAAATTGGGCAGTTTTTTTACCGCAAGGGCCGCATTTTCACTTGCACCTGTACGGCCGCGCGAAAAGCGCCACCATTCAGAAGTATGGCGAATCGTGCACCTTCCCGTTTATGAACACGGGTTTTTATGATGGATACGAGCCGCTTAACGAAGGCGACCTGTTGGCAATCCGGAGAGAGATCGAGTCAATTGCTTCGACTGAACGTTTCGAAAAAGGAAACTGGAAATTATAGACTGGCTATTCGATTCGCTTGGTAAGCTGATCGAGAACTTTATTGCGGCTGAGATAGGTTCGGATAAGCTTCAGGTCAGGATGGAAGTCAAGCTCGGCCCAATCACTTTCCTTACACATAGAATAATGCACTTTAAATCCTTTGTCGATAATATTTTGGACCGCTTGCAGGTAGAATAAATTTCTGTTCTGAAGATCACGTACCATATGATCCAACATGTCAACAAAAATTTTAGGTCCTTTGTTAGCATATTTAATGATCCCGATTGATTCGCCATTCGCTTCTTTGGCATCAATCTTTTTGCTCACCCTCAGAACTTCTCCGTTTTTGTGAATGACTTTCATATCATCATCATCATATTCTTTTTTCTCATCGATCACCATCGTGATGTCGTGTGTGCTTTTCAATAAGTTGGCGATCACCTCGGGAGCAAAAATGTCATCACCGTTAATAGTTATGAAATCTCCGCTCATGTGGTAGCGCGCCATCCATACTGATAACAGATTGTTTGAGATATCAAAAAATGGATTGAACACTGTTGTTATGTTGAGATCTTTCTGATACTCTTTAACTTTCGCTTCAATCTGTTCAGCTTTAAATCCTGTAATGATGACGATGTCTTTAATATTATTTTCAGACAAGCTATGAAGTTGTGTTTCAAGCAGCGTAAATCCATTGCCTACCTCAAGTAAGCTCTTGGGCGTATTCTTGGTTAACGGATATAAGCGTTCTCCTTTACCGGCTGAAATAATAATGGCCTTCATGCAATTAGATTTAGTGAGCTGATTTTTGTTCTATGCTAAGATCGTCTTTCGTAAAATCCCAGGTTTGTTTGGGTGTCTTCCAGTCTCCATACCGCGATTGAAGATAAGCATCATATTCGGCTGGTATGCTATACAACTTATCGTTAAAACTAAAAGTTGTAAACTTCTCGTAATATTTTCGCGGTGCCGATTTTAAAACATTCTTTTCCGAAACAGTCCAATAGTATCGATCACCTGTAAGGTCTTTTATAAAGATATCCATCAGGCTGACATCTTTGAAAAAGAAAAACCGTGTGGTTTGTATTTTTAAAATCCTGGCATCACCTTTTTTAAAGTGTTCAGAATCATTTTTAATTTTCCGTACCCGTGTTCGATAGCCTTTTAACCAAAATTTCCATCGGGCACCAAGCAGTTTGTTTGTGTACGGCCGGGTTATCGTTAGATCAAGATCGTTATCCCAGGGAAGCAACCGGTTCTCACGGACAATACCGAGCAATGTTCCGCCTTCCAGCACGTAGGGTATGTTTTCAGCTTCAAGGATCTCAACCACATCGCGGAGTGCCTTTTCACCTAGTCGGGCATACTTTCCTGTGAGTTGAATGGTGCCGGCCATGGTTGAGTTTTTGTTCGCTGTATACTTTTGCTCAAAGGTATTTAATTATGACAACAAAGGTAAAACCAGTATAAAAGATTAACCCCCTGGAGCGTTAGTGGAGGAGATTTCTCGGGCTCAGAAATTTGAAAGGGAGATTATTATCTTTGAAGATTGAAATGGCTGGCTATGATCTTGAGAACCCAAATGTGTCTCATGTGAACAGAGTAATTAATGCAATATAATTTTCTAGTAATCATTCCGGCAAGAGGGGGTTCGAAAGGGATACCCCGAAAAAATCTGCGCCCATTGAATGGGATACCGTTGATTTCATATTCCATCAACCTTGCATTGCAATCATCTTACAAACCCGATGTTTATGTTAGCACCGATGATGCTGAAATAGCATACTTCGCGGAAAAATTTGGGGCAAAAGTTCACATGCGTGATAAAAATCTGGGCGGTGATATGGTTACGCTGGACCCTGTTATCTATGAAGCGTATTCAACGATTACGAAAGAACAGAATAAGAAATACGATTTTGTAATTACGCTTCAGCCAACATCTCCGCTGCTTACCGCGAAGTCGCTTGATGCGGCTATTGAGCAGATGGTCAATGCCCCGGAAATTGAAACAACATTATCAGCCGTTAACGATACGCACTTAACCTGGGGCAAAAATGAATCGGGCTTCTTTCCAAATTTTAAAGCGCGTGTAAATCGTCAACAACTGCCACCGGTATATAAAGAGACGGGCGGATTTTTTATTAGTCGTGCAGCTGTTGTAGGACCAACTTCACGAATCGGAAAGAAGGTGAGCCTATTTGCTGTTCCAACACAGGAAGCGATCGACATTGATTCGTTTGAAGACTGGGCTTTATGTGAATACTTTCTGAATCGAAAAATTATTCTTTTCAACGTTTCCGGCAATCAGGAAATTGGTCTTGGTCATGTTTATAATTGCCTTACACTTGCCAATCAAATTCTGAATCACCGGGTAATTTTCCTGGTGGATAAAAAAAGTGAATTAGCATTTTCAAAAATAGCAGAGAGTAATTTTGAAGTATACAGGCAACAAGTGGATGTATTGGAAGATGACGTTATCAAGCTCAAACCTTTCCTGGTTATCAACGATAGATTAGATACTTCTAGAGAATCTATTGAACGATTAAAAGAAAATAACATCCTGGTAGCAAACATTGAAGACCTGGGAGAAGGCGCCCACTATGCCGATCTTGTAATCAATGCTATCTATCCGGAAAAAGAGGCACGTCCTCTCCATTATTTTGGTCCGGATTACTTTTGCGCACGCGAAGAATTTCTGCTTCACAAAGAGAAGGAAATTGAAACCTTGGTAAATTCGGTATTGCTTTCTTTCGGAGGCGTTGATCCGTGCAACTTAACGTTAAAAGTACTTCAGGCAATTCATGCATTTTGCTTACAAGCGAATGTTAAGATAAAGGTTGTCTTGGGTCTGGGCTATAAAAATATTGATAGCCTTAAACCTTTTTCAGGTCTTGAGATTCACCGTAATGTTCAAAGCATTTCGGATTTCATGTACGAAGCGGATATTGCATTTTCATCAGCCGGTCGGACAATCTATGAGCTGGCGTTAATCGGCACGCCTTCTATTATCCTGGCTCAAAATGAAAGAGAGATGTCACATTTTTTCGCATCTGAAAATAATGGCTTTCTTCATTTAGGGTTAGGAAAAGACGTTTCTGAAGACAAAATATTAACGGCATTTAAAGAGCTATACAATTCTTCGTCTAAGCGAATGGACATGAATAAGAAAATGAAAAAGCATAACATTCGCACGGGTCGGGAAAGAGTTATTAAATTGATTAAAGATTTGATCGAAAACTAAAATGAAAATCAAGGATTTTTTCTCAGCAAAACGTTCTACGCCAGGTAAGATAATTCAGCCATACATCATTGCCGAAGCAGGTGTGAATCACGAAGGCAGCATGGAGCTTGCCAAAAGACTTATTGCCGAAGCGCAGGAAGGCGGTGCAGATGCTATCAAATTTCAAACTTACAAGGCCGATACGATTGCTTCAAAACATTCACCTTCGTACTGGGATCTTTCTAAAGAACCTACAACAAGTCAGCACGAATTGTTTAAGAAGTACGATAAGTTCTGGAAGAAAGAATTCGAAGAGTTGAAAAAAGAATGTGACCGTGCAGGCATCGAGTTTATGAGCACTCCGTTCGATGTTGAGTCAGCAACATTTCTGAATCCGTTAATGGATGCATTTAAAATATCCTCATCCGATATTACCAATAAACCGTTCATTGAATACATGGCTGCTTTTAAAAAACCGGTTATTCTTTCTACAGGCGCAAGCGAGCTGCACGAAGTACAGGAAGCGGTAAGCTGGATTAAGCCCTATGATGTGCAACTGTCATTATTGCATTGTGTGTTGAACTATCCGACAGCCGATGAAAATGCCAACCTGGGTATGATCAAAGGATTAAAATATCATTTCCCCGATCATATTATCGGATATTCAGATCATACCTTGCCGAAGGATATGAAATCACTGGAAGTGGCAACGTTGCTAGGTGCAGAAATTCTTGAAAAACATTTTAGCCACGATAAATCCCTTCCGGGCAACGACCATTATCACGCGATGGATAAAGAAGATTTAAAAGTCTTCCGTAAGAATATGAATCGCGTAGTGGAATTGTTAGGTGAATTTGAAATTAAAAGCCTTCCGTCAGAAGCACCGGCAATTAAAAACGCGCGGAGAAGTTTGGTGGCTGCATCCAACATTGCTAAAGGTGAAAAAATTAAGAAAGAACATCTTACGTGGAAGAGACCAGCGCATGGCATCAGTCCTAAATTCATAAATGATGTTATCGGCAAAACTGCATTGGTAGATATTCAGGAAGATGACATTTTTCAATGGAATAAGCTTTCGTAAGGGTACTTACTTAAAGCACCTTATATAAAATAAGATTATCCCTGAAGTCGCTGGATGATTTGAATGCCTCTATGAGTTCAAGACCAATCTTTTTTGCGTTTATAATTTCCTTTGTTGAAACCAGGTAAACATCCGTAGAGCAAAGTTCTTTTAAGGGTGATGGATTAATAGTTAATTCAATCGTGTTATCTGTTGTGCTGGATTTTTTACTTAGACTTTTCCCGATCTCACTGGAGAATATGTAACACCGATTACCCCATTCGTCAAAATAGGTTCTGATCTCTTCCGATTTAGCTAGCTCACCTGCAATAACTTCCCTGAATTTATGTTTGTACGCGAGTGGATAAATATTTAAGTAAGCATCTAACGTATAAAACCCGTTGTGCTGAAGTGCTGAGGGATCGATTCCAACGCTAACCATGCGATAATCTGAAAGGGGCAACCCAATCCGTTCTTCAATTTTTTTGAACGTATCCTCATCATAAAACTGAGCATACGTTGGCGGAGCATGATTGGATGAACGGAATATCGCCCGTATTGAAAAACTATCAAAGAAAACAACAAGCAAAGCAATGATAATGGTGAAGTTGAGAATCTTCAACCGCAATCCATTTCCGGTTTCTAAAATCCCTTTAACACAAATAACCCCTAACGTAAAATAGAGAATCGGGAGAAGCGTATAAAACCGATCAACCTGGAAAGCTTTTAAAGGCGAAATTTTATCTGTGATTATACTATAGAAACTGGAATGTGTAAGCCCGAACAGTAAGCCAATCAAAACGATAAGCGTTATGATTGCCAGTACAAGGCTCTTCGATTTTTTTTGAGATAGAGTAAAGTAGAGAATTACAACAAATATGATAAATACAAAATACGTTATCTGAACATGGGTAATGCCTTTCGAAAGTATTTTAAAAGCTTCCGAGAAAAACCCTCCGATTCCTGACGAATTACTTAGCGCGACTATATTAAATTCTACCCGATGCGGTACAAATGTTTGATTAATTGTAGCGTGTACCAATCGGTATTCTGCAAGCAGCGCTAGGAGAAATAAAGCAAGGCTTGCGAAAGCCAGTCGGTAAGGAATCTTTTTATCCCTCAGTGTTAAAAACGCGCAGCCGATAAACGCACCGGCAACAATAAAAATGTTTGTAAAAATCAGCGAAGAGTAAAAAGCAAAACCAATCAACACTAGTATATCAACGTAGGTTGACTTCTTCTTATAAAAATTAATAAATGAGTTCAATAACAGAGGTTGTCCTGCAATCCCAATTCCAAAGAATGGAAAAAATGGAATGCAGCTAAACAGAAATGATCCAATGGAAATTTGTGTTAACGTAAAGCTGCTGAAGTTGTTTTTCAGGAATACATACATTCCCCAAAAAGCAATCACTTTAATAAGTAGTAAATTGATTACATGTGCCCAAAACGGATCAAACAACAGGAATAAAACATAAATCAGGTTTAGATCGGTGACCAGAAGATCGCGGTTTAAACCATTTATTATTTGAGGGACAGGTTTATCAAAAGCGCCATAGGCAAAATCTTTTGTAGCAACAAGCTCATATTGCGGAATGTAATAATCGAGCATATCCGTTTTAGAAATTGCTACGTCTTCCTGTAGCATAAAAAAGGGCAATAATTGAAGCAGACTTAAAAAAAATAAAAGCGGAGCTACCTTAATTTTACTTTTAAGTAAATCTGGTAAAGTCATTGTTGAGTTGTCGGTGAGATTGGAATCCATTAGCTTACTTTTTTAGCTTCATAGATGTTTTCAATAATGTAAAGCGGACGTTGCTTACTCTCTTCTGAAATCCTTCCGATGTATTCACCCATAATCCCGAGCGTGAGCAATTGAATCCCGCCCATTAATAAGATTGTAATCATGATACTGCTCCAGCCGGTTACAGCATCGGTTGTAAAAAACTTTATATATAAGATATAGAATACACCCAGCAGGCCAATAAAAGACACGAAAAAGCCAACATAAATCATAAGCTTCAGGGGAACGGTTGAGAATGATGTGATGGCATCAAATGCGAAGCGCAGCATTTTCTTAAACGGATATTTTGTTTGGCCAGCAAAACGCTCCTGGCGTTCATACTCCAATCCAACTTGCTTAAAGCCTATCCAGCTTACCATTCCCCGAATAAACCGATGTGCTTCGGGCATGCTGTTTAACGTATCAACAACATTTCTTCGCATGATTCTGAAATCACCGGTGTCTAATGGAATGTTAATATCTGTTACTTTATAAAGTATCCGATAAAATAACTTCGCGGTTAATGTCTTGATAAACCCTTCACCCTTTCTTTTCTTACGCACAGCATACACCACGTCATAACCTTCTTGCTGCTTTTTGTAGAGATCAAGTATGAACTCCGGTGGATCTTGTAAGTCCGCATCGATCAAAACAACAAATTCACCTTTAGCATGCTGGAGTCCGGCCGTTACTGCCTTTTGATGACCAAAATTCCGGGAAAAATTAATGACTCTATACTGTGAATGTGTTCTTGTCAGGATAATGAGCTGTGCCAGCGAATCATCGGAAGAGCCATCGTTTACAAACACAAACTCAATGTCTTTCGGCTGAATGTTAAATTGCGAGCTGAATAGTTCCGAAGTTTTAGTCAATCTTCGGTTCAGCTCAGCGATGATCAGACTTTCATTATAAATCGGAATGACTACGGATATTTTCATTTATTTTCGCACCCATAAGTATTGGTCTATCAAATATAACGGTTTAAGCAAAATTCAATAAATGAGCAAATACAACGTATACGGCATCGGTAATGCCATTGTAGATATTGTCACAGAAGTTGACAACGACTTCTTCCAAAAAAATGAAATAGAAAAAGGCGTAATGACATTGGTGGATGAAAAACGTCAGCACCATTTGATGAAGGCCATCGATATGAAACGCAGCCGGATGTCGGGCGGAGGTTCAGCCGGAAATACCGTGGTTGCATTAAACCAGTTTGGTGGAAAAAGTTTTTACTCGTGTCTGGTAAGCAACGATGAGCTTGGTAAATTCTTTTTGGAAGACCTTAAACGCAATGGCGTTGACACGAATCTTAAACACGAAAATTGCCCAGAAGGAATTACCGGAAAATGTCTGGTAATGACAAGTCCGGATGCTGAGCGAACCATGAATACATTCTTGGGGATCAGCTCATTTCTTTCACCTGATCAGCTAGATGAAAATGCGATAAAGAATTCGACCTACGTTTACCTGGAAGGATATCTGGTAGCAAGTCCGAAAGGATTAGAGGCAATGAAAGAAGCTAAAAAGATTGCTGAGAAAAACGGAGTTCATGTGGCGCTCACCTTTTCAGATGCAAGCATGGTGAAGTACTTCTCAACTCAGATGCAGGAAATAGTAGGTACCGGAGTTGATATGCTGTTCTGTAATGAAGAGGAAGCAATGATCTATACCGGAACAAATTCTGTTAACGAGGCCCGTGAGGCGTTGAAAAAAATAGCAAAGAAATTCTCAATCACACTGGGCGCAAACGGAGCGATGATTTACGATGGCGACACGTTCATCCAAATCGAACCCTATAAAGTAAAGGCGATCGACACCAATGGCGCAGGCGATATGTTTGCCGGGGCCTTTATGTATGGGATCACACATGGTCATAGCTATGCGGAAGCTGGAAAGCTTGCTTCACTGGCATCTTCCAGAATCGTATCTCAGTTCGGCCCAAGAATGGAAAAACAGCAGGCAGAGAAGGTTTTGGCAGATTTGATTAGCTAAAGGCAGGTAAAATCCTCGAAATCAATTCGGTCTGGCTTGTATTTTTCAAAAATCCTGATCATTTTTGCACCCCTTATTTAAGATAGGGGTAAATACAGAACAGCATGAAACGGACATTTCAACCTTCGAAAAAGAAAAGAAAGAATAAGCACGGTTTCCGTGAAAGAATGGCTTCTGCCAACGGCCGCAGAGTGATTTCTGCGCGCAGAAAGAAGGGCCGCAAGAAGCTTACTGTTTCAAGCGAATCTACGTTTAAGAAGAAGTAATCTCCTTCAGGGCAGCTAACCCAGGAGGAAACTGATAAATTTCACCTCATGGGATCGTTCAGCTTTCCTAAATCCGAAAGACTTTATAAAAAGAAAGATATTCAGGAACTCTTTGATAAGGGTTCCTCTTTTTATTTGTACCCATTCAAGGTAATTGTCCAAAAGCCAGCCGACCTGCACATTAATCAGGTTCTCTTTTCCGTTTCTAAAAGAAACTTTAAAAAAGCAGTAGATAGGAACCTGATCAAGCGCAGAATGCGCGAAGCCTACAGACTGAACAAGGCCGTATTGCCCGAAACATCAAAATTGCAAATGGCGTATATTTATACAGCGAAGGACATTTTGTTATTTGAGCAGATCCGCGACAAAATGATAGCATCTTTTAAACGATTAACAGCGCATGAAGAGAAGTAGATGGATTTTATTGATCGTTATTGCAGCTGTGGTTTCGTTTGCCTTCACAAAACCAGCAGAACGCTACTTCGAAATCGCTAAAAGCCTCGACATATTTGCCACACTTTTTAAAGAAGTCAATGCCTACTACGTAGATGATGTTGAGCCTAAAAAGCTCATCCGCAATGGCATCGACAATATGCTCGAGTCACTCGATCCCTACACAACCTATATTCCGGAAGAAGAACTTGAAAACTTCCGTGTTTTAACAACCGGTCAATATGCCGGTATTGGTGCGTTAATCAATGTTATTAATAATAAAACTGTAGTTACACATCCGTATAAAGATTTCCCGGCATATAAAGCGGGCATTCGTGTAGGGGATGAGATAGTTGCGATTAATGGAAAAAGTATGGTTGGTAAACCTCCGGTTGAGATTACCACTAATCTTAAAGGTCAGGCTAAAACTGAAGTGGAGATAAAAGTTAAAAGAGCTGGTGTGGGTGAGCTTAACTTTAAGATAAAACGTGAGAAAATTTCCATTACCAATATCTCTTATTTCGGCATGGTGGGTAATTCTGATGTTGGCTACATCAAGCTCGATGAGTTTACACCCGGTGCAGCAAAAGAAGTAAGTGAGGCTGTTCTATCGCTCAAAGCACACGGTGCTAAAAAATTGATCCTTGATCTGCGCGATAACCTGGGTGGATTAATGCACGAAGGAATCAACATTGTTAATCTTTTTATCCCCAGAAACCTGGAAGTCGTCTCCACAAAAGGGAAAGTTAAAGAGTGGAACAAAACATATTCAACACTTAATAATCCTATTGATACTGAAATTCCGCTTGCAGTACTAACGAGTGAGATAAGCGCATCCGCTGCCGAAATTGTTTCAGGCTCGTTACAGGATTATGATCGTGCAGTTTTGGTTGGCCGCAAAACCTTTGGAAAAGGATTGGTGCAAACAACACGTCAATTGTCGTATGGGTCTGAATTAAAAGTTACCGTTGCAAAGTATTATATCCCAAGCGGAAGATGCATTCAGGCGTTGGATTATTCACATCGCAATGCTGATGGCTCGGTTAGCAAATTTGCGGACTCATTGCGCACTGAATTCAAAACAAAAGGTGGCCGTAAAGTTTTAGATGGCAATGGAATTGATCCCGACATCAGCACCGAAGATCAATACTTGAGTGCAGTAACAACCGCCCTCATTCAAAGTGGACTTGTTTTCGATTTTGCTTCGAAATACTGCGGAGAGCATCCTAACAAACCGGATTTCAAGACTTTCAAGCTTTCGGATCTTGATTATACAAAGTTTACCGATTGGCTTAAGATTCAGAAATTCACCTATAAAAGTGATCTTGAAACCAATACCAATGAATTAATCAAAGCCGCAAAAGAAGAACGTTATTATCCTGAAATTGAAAGTCAGTTAAATGATCTGAAAAAACGCATCGAGACTAATAAGACTACTGACTTGATCAGGTTTAAAAAGGAAATAAGTGAAGTATTAGAACAACAGGTTGCTTTTCACTATGCACTCGCGGAAGGTGAAGCGACACTTTCATTATCACGCGATAATACAGTTGCTGAAGCGATGAAGATTCTGGGTGACAATAGCCGCTATAAAGCAATCCTCACCCCATGATCCTGAGTCTTGAAACTTCCGTAAAGATTTGCTCCGTTGCCATTCATGATCAGGGTAAACTAGTTGCTTCAAAAGAAATTCACATCGAACACTCACACGCCAGCAAACTTGCTGTTTTGATTGATGAGGTTATAAAAGAGTCGTTGATTGAAGTAAATCAGCTTAATGCAATTGCTGTTTCCTCTGGTCCTGGTTCGTATACCGGATTGAGAATAGGCACATCTACGTCAAA
>OZ245738.1:3702500-4105116 GCA_965227265.1 Cyclobacteriaceae bacterium
AAACCCGCCCACCGATAGACTAAGGATTCCGCGGCAATGCTAATCAACCGCGGGTCAGTCGGGACCTAAGGCGAAGCCGAGAGGCGTAGTCGATGGACAACTGGTTAATATTCCAGTACTACCGTAATGAGCGAAGAAGTGACGGAGGAGTGAAAGTTCCGCGCCCTGACGAACGTGGGCGTTGAAAGGCGTAGGTATAGGCAGTGTAGGCAAATCCGCACAGCTTGCTGAAACCCAATAGTACGAGGAGGCTTCGGCCGAATTGATAGAGAACGTAAGCAGACTTCCAAGAAAACCTTCTAGCGTTAATCATTATGGTACCCGTACCGCAAACCGACACAGGTAGTCAAGGAGAGAATCCTGAGGTGCTCGAGTGAATCATGGCTAAGGAACTCGGCAAATTAACCCTGTAACTTCGGGAAAAGGGGTGCCCTCAAGCAATTGAGGGTCGCAGAGAAATGGCCCAGGCGACTGTTTAACAAAAACACATGGCTATGCGAAATCGAAAGATGAAGTATATGGCCTGACACCTGCCCGGTGCTGGAAGGTTAAGGGGGGACGTTAGTCGCAAGACAAAGCGTTGAACTGAAGCCCCAGTAAACGGCGGCCGTAACTATAACGGTCCTAAGGTAGCGAAATTCCTTGTCGGGTAAGTTCCGACCTGCACGAATGGTGTAACGATCTGGGCGCTGTCTCAGCCATGAGCTCGGTGAAATTGTAGTCACGGTGAAGATGCCGTGTACCCGCAACGGGACGGAAAGACCCCATGCACCTTTACTATAGCTTCACATTGACATTGGGGAACTGATGTGTAGGATAGGTGGGAGACATTGATCCCGGGCCGCTAGGTTCGGGGGAGTCAACGGTGAAATACCACCCTTTATTTTCTTGATGTCTAACCTCTAACAAGGGACAGTGTGTGGTGGGTAGTTTGACTGGGGTGGTCGCCTCCGAAAGTGTATCGGAGGCTTTCAAAGGTATGCTCAGTACGCTTGGTAACCGTACGTGGAGTGCAATAGCATAAGCATGCTTGACTGTGAGACCGACGGGTCGAGCAGGGACGAAAGTTGGATATAGTGATCCGGTGGTTCTGTATGGAAGGGCCATCGCTCAAAGGATAAAAGGTACGCTGGGGATAACAGGCTGATCTCCCCCAAGAGCTCACATCGACGGGGAGGTTTGGCACCTCGATGTCGGCTCGTCACATCCTGGGGCTGGAGAAGGTCCCAAGGGTTGGGCTGTTCGCCCATTAAAGTGGCACGCGAGCTGGGTTCAGAACGTCGTGAGACAGTTCGGTCCCTATCTGTTGTGGGCGTAGGAAGTTTGAGAGGATCTGACCTTAGTACGAGAGGACCGGGTTGGACTAACCGCTGGTGTACCAGTTGTGGCGTCAGCTGCATCGCTGGGTAGCTATGTTGGGACGGGATAAGCGCTGAAAGCATCTAAGCGCGAAACCCACCTCAAGATGAGATTTCCATTAAGGGACGTCAGAGATTATGACGTTGATAGGCTGCAGGTGTAAAGTCAGTAATGGCAAAGCTGAGCAGTACTAATAACCCGAACGCTTCAGAATACGATAACGATACGAGATCACATCAACCATCAAATCAACTTACTTATCAATGTGCTTGCTCTACACTATTCTTTTGCCAGACAACATGTCAACGATATTGATTTAGTCCACAGTCCCCGGTCGATAGACCACAGACTCAAGCTAAGTAACCATTAAGCCCTGAGGATAATCCTTCAGGCAAGCTTTAAGGTGACTATAGCGGTGGGGTTCACCTCTTCCCATTCCGAACAGAGAAGTTAAGCCCGCCTGCGCTGATGGTACTGCAATAACATGCGGGAGAGTAAGTCGTTGCCTTGATTTTTTTATAAAGCCTCATAGAAATATGAGGCTTTTTTATTGTCCTTACTTTTGATAGAAGGAAATAATAAGAAAAGCTTAGTAGTTTATTACGTTATCTGTAATGGTGAGTGTATTTCCATTAACCCGAACTTCATACTGGCCAAGTGGTCTCCAGGCTAATCCTCCGGTAGGATCACCATCGTAATTGAAAATAGATCCACAGCAACTGTCTTGCATGTAGATAGAAAATGCTTCAACATTTGCACACGCATCGTTAGGTTGAAAAGAACAGTTTTGTTCGAAAGCCCGAAACGTAGTTGAATTTTCTCTGTAGACAATAATGCCGCGAATTCCAGCATCTATTGTTCCATCTGGAATTACGATATGACCACCATCGATTTGAAGCAGACTGTAGGCAGGAAGACTTGTGTTGATTATTATGTCAGGAAATTTTCCAAAGGGAATAAGATCGTCTACCCGATCATCAGAATTGCAGGAGAACAGGTATCCCAACCAAAGAAGTATTAATGTTTTTTTCAAATCAGTAGTTGTAAAATCCTTTTCCACTCTTCACACCTAAGTGTCCGGCATCTACTTTTTGTTGTTGAATCCTACTGGGGCGAAATTTTGATTCCTGATGAAAGGCATTAAACATCGAAGAGGTTACTGAAAAGTTAACATCCATTCCAATAAGGTCGATTAATTCAAAAGAGCCCATTTTAAATCCGGAGATTTTCAAAAGCTTATCGATAGTTTGAACATCAGCGCTTTTCTCTTCCAACATCTTTAAAGCCTCAACATAATAATGACGGGCTACCCGATTAACGATGAAGCCAGGCGAATCTTTTGCAACTACTGATGTTTTCCCAAGTTTTTTTGAAAAATCACGTAAGGAATCGATTGTTTCGAAGGAAGTATCAACACCCTGTATTACTTCAACTAATTTCATCACAGGAGCAGGGTTAAAAAAATGCAACCCAGCAAAGCGGCCACGATTCTTAATTACTGAAGCGATTTGCGTTACAGGAATGGAGGATGTATTTGTAGTGAGAATTGAATCCGGATTATTCTTTTCGATGACCTTGAACAATTCTCTTTTTATCTCAAGCTTCTCAACTGCAGCTTCAATAATAAGATCAGCCTTGAACTCGTTGATGCTTTCGCACATTTTAATGCGCGCTAATGCTTGATCTTTGGCTTCAGAACTAAGCTTATTCTTGTCAACAGACTTTTGTAACGAACTCTCAAGAGAAGAAATTCCTTTTAGAATGAGTTCGGAATTTATATCGTATAATAAAACATTAAAACCCGAAGTGGCGCATAGCTGGGCAATTCCCTGGCCCATCGTTCCAGCGCCTGCGATGCCTACGGTCTTAATGTTTTCTGCATCCATTAAATAACAGTTTGGAATTGTTTCAGGAACCGAATATCGTTCTCAGAATATAAACGGAGATCGTTAACCTGATATTTTAACATGGTAACACGTTCGATGCCCATACCAAACGCAAAGCCCGTGTATTCTTCCGGATCTATGCCGCAATTCTTAAGCACATTGGGATGCACCATTCCTGAACCGGCAATTTCAACCCAGCCACTGTACTTACATACGTTGCATCCTTTACCTTTACAGATCAGACAGGTAATATCAATTTCTGCACTGGGTTCGGTGAACGGAAAGAATGACGGCCTGAACCTGATCTTAACATCTTTCCCATACATCTCTTTCGCGAAGTGGTAAAGTGTTTGCTTTAAATCTGCGAAGCCAACATTTTTATCTACATACAATCCTTCAACCTGATGGAAGAAACAATGCGCACGTGCAGAGATTGCTTCGTTACGGTAAACACGTCCAGGCATGATAGCTCTAACCGGAGGTTTTTGCTTTTCCAGCAACCGAATCTGTACGTTTGATGTATGCGTGCGTAGTAACAGATCAGGATTCTTCTCTATAAAAAAAGTATCCTGCATTTCACGAGCCGGGTGATTATCGGGGAAGTTTAGCGCAGAGAAATTATGCCAATCATCTTCAATCTCAGGGCCATCAGCAACATTAAATCCGAGACGCTCGAAAATTTCAATAATTCTGTTTCGTACTAATGTTAATGGATGGAGATTTCCGACTTTATTTGGAACGGGAGGTAATGTTAAATCAATATCTGTGGATGACGAAGTATTGTTCTCGAGATCTTCCTGAAGTGCAGAAAATTTAGTCTCGGCTGATTGTTTAAGCTCATTCAGAACTTTGCCTAAACGTTTCTTTTCCTCAACGGATACTTTTTTAAGCTCTTCGAAAAGTTCAGTAATGGCGCCTTTGCGACTGATATATTTTAGTCGATAAGCCTCCAGCGCATCTTTAGTTTTTGCGTTGAACGACTGAACTTCTTCCAGTAATTTTTTAATTCGTTCTTCCATGTAAAAAAATCGATTTCAAAGATACAATTTTAGCCGTATCGATTTATATATTCTCCTTTGGAACTTTGTTCTGTATGGTCCTGTCCAGCACAAAACTCATGATCGTGCAAAGTACAAGTATCCCAAGCAAAACGTAATTGTCATTAAGCTGGCGGACTGTAACTGCAATGATCACAAACGCAGCTTGCGCCAACCCCAGGATCATAGTAGAGTGACCATGTGAAAAACCAAGTCGCATGATGTTATGGTGAATATGACTTTTGTCAGGCGTAAACGGAGATTGCTTTCGGATTATCCGAAGAATAAAAATGCGTAACGTATCGGCTAACGGAATCATAATAAAGCAGACTGACCCTGAAATTGCTGCCTTAAATTTGTAAGGGTTTTCAACTGGGAGATTGTATTGCAAATCAATAAAATGAATTGCTGAAATGGCCAGCATCATACCGATAACCAATGCGCCCGTGTCACCCATGAAAATTTCTGACGGATCCCAATTGAAAAACAAGAATGCAATCACAGCGCCAACCATTGAAAAACATAGTACTGCAAAAACAATATCACCTACCAAATAAAAAGAGATCCCAAAGGCTAATAATGAGATCGCGGCAATAGTGCCTGCCAATCCGTCTAACCCATCAATAAGGTTGAACGAATTTGTGATTACAATAATTGTGAAAAGAGTAATGGCATAACTAACTAACAGCGGGATGTCATAAATGCCCATTAAGCCATAAAACGATTTTAACCGTAAATCAAATAAGGCAATCAATACACTTGCAGCCATGATCTGCCCTAACAACTTCATAAAAGGCCGAAGCGGAACGAGATCGTCCCGAACGCCAATAAAGAATACAATAAATAAAGCAATGAGGATAAATCTCATTTCTTTCCAATGCGAGAATTCCATCCAGATAAGTGCTGAAACCATAAAACCAATAAAGATGGCAATGCCACCCATGGACGGAGTGATTTTCTTATGGATTTTTCTTCGGCCCGGTATATCCACCAGGTTTTTTTCAAGGGAATATTTAATGATCACAGGGATGATCAAAAAGCTAATAACGAAAGACGTAACGGCAGCGGATAGCTGGATGGCCATACTGTAAAATCATTGTAAAACTACAGATTAAATGACTGTAACCCTGTGGATTACCGTAAAAAATAGTTGTTTATATTTTCAGTAATGACGGTTACTTGATGGTCGGTAAGGCCCGGATAAACGGGAATGGAAAGGACTTGGCCTTGTAAGGCAGCTGTTACTGGAAAATCCTTTAACGAATGATTTTTATAGCTGTACGCAGCTGTATACGGAAGGCCTTTTGGATAATGAATGAGTGTTTCAATTCCGTGTTCCGCAAGGTATTGTTTCAGGGCCTCGCGTTGGTTCGTTCGGATCGCATAAATATGGAATGTGTGTACAGAATCCCTTCGTATTTCTGGTAGTGTAATGTTTGATTGATCCTTTAATAACGAATGGTACTGTTCTGCGATTTCATTCCGTTGATAATTCCACTGCGAAAGATATTTCAGCTTCACCGAAAGGATAGTTGCCTGTAGGGTATCTAACCGGCTGTTTGAACCTTCCAATTCATGATCATCTTTTTTTAGAGCGCCATGATTGGCAAGCCTGCGAACTTTTTCGGCAAGTTTATCATCGTAAGTAAGAACACACCCTGCATCACCGTACGCTCCCAGGTTTTTTGTTGGGTAGAAACTAAAAGCTGAGGCTATGCCTACTGTTCCGGCCAGTTTTTCATTCTCTTTGGTTAGGTGAGCCTGGGCACAATCTTCAACTAGAAAGATTTTATGCTTATCACAAAGATCTTTAAGGTTTGAAACTGGTGCGGCTTGTCCGTATAGATGAACAGCAAATACAACTTTTGTTTTGGACGTGATTTTTTGTTCAACGTCTGTTGGATCAAGCGTATAGTATCGATCATCAACATCTGCAAAAACAATAGTTGCTCCGGTTAGGGTTATGCACTCAGCAGAGGGAATACAACTGAACGCTGGAGTGATTACTTCATCGCCTGGTCCAATGCCAAGGGCTTTAAGAATGAGATATAATGAATCAGTGCCGTTGCCAGTCCCGATGCAATGCTTAACTCCGAAAAGATTTGAAAATTCATGCTCAAATTTTTTCACGGGCTCTCCGCCAATGAATTGAGCGTTGTTAAAAACTTCCTTTACAGCCTGATCAATCTCCTGCTGGATCGATTCGTACTGTAGCCGAAGATTAACAAACGGGATCACTATTTTTTGTTTTTAAGCATCGGGTGAAAATCACCTTGAAGTGGTGCAGGAGTGTGGTTACGGATATCATAAGTCAGTTGAATGGAAGGACGTGCTTCTTTAAGTCCGAAACCCTTACCCTCTAAAATCTGCTGATAACTTTTAGTGTGAAGATCAGTAAAGCCATCACTGAATTCAATCTCTTTTCCTTCCATCGTTAATGAACGGTACGTTCTTTTCCCGGTTACTTTAAGTGCATCGGGAACGTTATTGTAGTCGATGCTGAGGAACCAGCGAACATTGGCTTTTTCCAATTCCAAAATTCCGGCTGCTGAATCAGTTGTAAGTAAATGAACAGTATTCTTCTTGACCGCTCCGAATACCCAAGCCAACATATCAAAGAAGTGAATTCCGATATTTGTGGCTACGCCACCGGATTTACTGTTATCGCCTTTCCAGCTTGCTTGATACCAATGACCACGAGAGGTGATGTAAGTCAAGTCTACATCAAAAGTTTTATTCTTCGGACTTTCGTCAACTTCTTTTTTTAGTGCTATGATGTTGGGATGCAATCGCAATTGAAGAATGGTACTGACTTTCTTTCCGGTTTCTTTTTCTATTTCTTCAAGTCCGTCAACATTCCAGGGACTTAATACGAGCGGCTTTTCACAAATCGCATCGGCCTGATGGCGCAACGCAAAACGAATGTGTGAATCGTGAAGATAGTTTGGTGTGCAAATACTTACATAGTCAATTTTATTTCCTTGTCTGCGTTGTTTATCCAAGTGGCGATCAAAGCGTTCAAACTCGGTAAAAAAATCTGCTGATGGAAAATAGGAATCAAGAATGCCGACCGTATCAAATTTATCGAGCGCAGCAACCAAATTGTTCTTTGTATCACGAATGGCTTGTAAATGCCTGGGGGCTATATATCCGGCAACGCCTATGAGCGCAAAATTTTTCATCAGGAGATCTTGGTAACGATACCTTTTTCCAATTTATATTTTTCTTTGCTCTCATCACAGATAGCAATACTCTCGTTATCGAACTTCAGCTTGTGACCGTATTCGCTCATCCAACCGGTTTGACGCGCTGGATTTCCGATAACTAATGCATAATCCGGAATATCCTTCGTAACAACTGCGCCTGCACCAATGAATGCATATTTACCGATATTGTTACCGCATACAACGGTCGCGTTTGCTCCAATCGATGCGCCTTTCTTCACAATTGTTTTCTCATATTGTCCGCGCCTGTTAACAGCGCTTCTTGGATTGGTCACGTTGGTAAATACCATGGACGGTCCGAGAAACACATCATCTTCACACGTAACGCCACTGTAGATAGAAACATTATTCTGCACCTTAACATTTGTACCGAGTACAACTTCAGGCGACACAACAACATTCTGACCCAGGTTGCAATTCTTGCCAATCTTGCAATTCGACATGATGTGTGAGAAATGCCAGATCTTTGTGCCTTCGCCAATTTCGCAGCCTTCGTCAATAACAGCTGTAGGATGTGCGGTATATGTTGCGCTCATGGCTAAAAATACTTGCGGATAATCGTACAAATGTAATCCAATTGTTCTGCTTTCATTTCGGTGTGGATTGGCAAGGAAAGAACAGTTTTTGAAAGTTTTTCAGTGATTGGAAATGCGCCACGCTCAATGCCCGGCTGCTTATATGCTTTTTGGAGATGCAAGGGAACCGGATAATAGATCATGCTTGGGATTCCACATTTATCGAGGTAGAGTTTAAACTCATCACGATCAACATCATTAATCTTTATCGTGTATTGATGAAATGCATGTGTTGAATACGAAGCGCGATACGGAAGCTTCAACTGCTTTATGTCAGCCAGATTCTTATCATAGTACGCAGCAACTTCATTTCGTTTTGAGGTGTATTCATTTAAATATTGCAGCTTAACACTTAAGATCGCAGCCTGTAAGGTATCCAACCTACTGTTCACGCCAATGATCTCATGATGATATTTAACTTTCTGACCGTGATTAGCTATCATCGTTATTTTTTCAGCAAGCAATGAATCGCTGGTGAAGATTGCTCCGCCATCGCCATAACATCCTAAATTTTTTGATGGGAAGAATGATGTTGTTCCGATCGTTCCCATTGTTCCGGATTTCTTTCGGGAGCCATCTGAGAAAATGAACTCAGCACTTAACGATTGAGCAGCATCTTCAATTACATGAAGCCTATGATCATGGGCGATTTTTAAAATTGCTTCCATGTTTGCACACTGTCCGTAAAGATGAACGGGCACGATAGCCTTTGTTTTATTTGTGATCTTCTCTGCAATCAAATTCGGATCAATGTTGAAATTTTGAGAGTCAACTTCAACGAAAACAGGTTTTAATCCGAGTAACGCAATTACTTCTGCGGTGGCTACGTAGGTGTGAACGGGAAGAATAATTTCATCGCCTGGTTTGCAATCAAGCGCCATCATGGCGATTTGTAATGCATCGGTTCCGTTAGCGCAGGTGATTACGTGTTTGGCTCCGGTAAATTCAGCAAGCTCTTTTGCAAAAGTTGAAACCTGAGGGCCTTGAATAAATGCGGTTGAATCGAGCACAGCTTGAATGGCCGTGTCTATCGCTGGTTTGATGCGCGCATACTGGGTATGCAGATCAACCATTTTGATTTTTTCCATACATAACGATCAAAGAGAATGATCGTGCAAATTAACATTACTTCGTGAGTTTTTTCTGCCAGTTCCAGGAGTCTACGAGAGCTTGTTCGATCGAAAGCTTTGAATTCCAACCCAGCACTGAATTGGCTTTTTTAGAATCTGCATAGACTTTTTCAACATCGCCTGACCTGCGGGGACCAATTGTGTATGGAACGTTTACACCGGTTGCCTTTATGAAACCCTGAACAAGCTCAAGAACAGAAACGCCTTCACCTGTACCAACATTGAAAGCCTCACAAAGTGTTGCCTCTTTTTTCGAATCAAGAAATTTCAATGCTTGTAAATGAGCTTGTGCCAAATCGGTAACATGTATATAATCCCGAAGACAAGTACCATCCTTTGTATCATAGTCACCTCCAAAAATGGTAAGCTTGTCACGCCAACCGGCAGCAGTCTGCGTAATATACGGGATCAGATTATTGGGTGTTCCCATGGGCACTTCACCGATACAGGAAGTTGAATGCGCACCGATCGGGTTAAAGTACCGTAGCGATATAACCCTGAATCCGTCAACGTAAGAATCTTCAAGTATTCTTTCACAGATTTGTTTTGTCGCTCCATACGGAGATTCAGCGCGTTTGAACGGAGCATTTTCATCAACCGGAATATGATCCGGTTGTCCGTAAACAGTACACGAGGATGAAAAAATAAAATCCTTCACACCGAACTGTTTCATAACATCGAGCAAGGTGATCATTGACTCAATATTATTTTGATGATAGAGCAGCGGCTTTTGAACGGATTCACCAACAGATTTTAATGCTGCGAAGTGGATAACCCCATCAATCGGCCCTTGGGTTTCAAAGATGTTAACCAGAAAACTTCTATCGCGGCAATCGCCCTTATGAAAGTTTACTTTTTTGCCGGTAATCTTTTCAATTCCGGTAATGAGTGCGCCATCGCTGTAAATGAAACTATCCACGATTACGGGTTCGTAGCCAGCATTAATTAGTTCAACTGCTGTATGACTTCCGATATATCCGGCTCCGCCTGTAACAAGAATTTTTTTCATATTATAATCTTGCGGTAACGAATGATTTATCGAGTTGGCCTTTTACATCGTACACCACAGTTTTAGTGTCTCTGATCTTACTCCAGTCAATTGACTTAAATTCATCATGACTCACTGCTAAAACTATAGCGTTGTATTTTTTGTCAAGCTTTTTAATGAGTGTTAATCCATATTCATGTTTTACTTCATTGGCATCGGCTTGTGGATCGTAAATTTCTACATTCGTACCGTAGCTCTGCAACTCCTTTATAACATCTACTACTTTGCTGTTGCGGATATCCGGACAGTTTTCCTTGAACGTAATCCCTAGCATTAAAATATTTCCTTTATGAACCGGCTGTTCGTGCTGCGCCATTAATTTGATAACACGGCTTGCAATGTGCGCGCCCATGTTGTCATTGATCCGTCTGCCGGCAATAATTACTTCAGCACGATAGCCAACGCTTTCAGCTTTATGCGTTAAGTAGTACGGATCAACGCCAATACAATGACCACCCACCAAGCCTGGCTTGAAAGGAAGAAAATTCCATTTTGTACTGGCAGCTTCTAATACTTGGTGTGTGTCGATACCCATACGATCAAAGATCAGGGCGAGCTCATTCACAAATGCGATATTGATATCGCGCTGGGCATTTTCGATAACTTTTGCAGCTTCTGCTACTTTAATAGAAGAGGCTTTGTGTGTGCCTGCGGTGACAATTTTTCTGTAGAGCGCGTCAACTTTATCGGCAATTTCAGTGGTGCTTCCGCTGGTGACTTTCTTAATCGTTGTTACGCGATGTAGCTTATCGCCCGGATTGATACGTTCCGGAGAGTAGCCGCAAAAGAAATCAACATTGAATTTTAGCCCACTTGTTTTTTCAAGGACCGGAACACAATCTTCTTCGGTGCAGCCCGGATAAACCGTTGATTCGTAAATAACGATATCTCCTTTTTTAAGAACGCTGCCAACCGTCTTGCTTGCGCTGAGTAATGGAGTCAGGTCAGGTTTCTTATATTCATCAACCGGAGTTGGTACGGTAACAATAAAGTAATTTGCTGTTCTAAGATCTTCCAGCGTAGAGGAGAAGGTAAGTTTTTTAGAAGATTTAAGCTCGGCTTCATCAACCTCCTTAGTCCGGTCATAGCCTTTCTTCAATTCTTCAATGCGTTCTTTATTGATATCGAACCCGATAACGTCAAGCATTTTTCCAAACTCAACGGCTAACGGAAGACCAACATATCCTAACCCAATAATTCCTACTTTTTCCATTATATTATTTCTTATAATATTCTTTATACCAATCGATAAATTTTCCAATACCGGTTTCAATAGAAGTATCAGGCTTAAAGCCAACCGCTTGTGTTAAGGCTTCTACATCGGCAAATGTTTCAGGCACATCGCCTTCCTGAATCGGCAATAAATTTTTAACAGCTTTCTTGCCAAGCTTTTCTTCAATGACTTCTATGAAGCGAAGCAATTCTACCGGACTATTGTTTCCGATGTTATATAATCGATACGGTGCAAAGCTGGTAGCTGCATCAGGCGTTACACCACTCCACGTGGCATCGGGTGTTGGCACAGTTGGGATTAATCGTACAATACCTTCAACAATGTCATCTACGAATGTAAAATCACGTTTCATTTTACCGTGATTATAAACATCGATTGGCTTTCCCTCCAGAATTGCTTTCGTGAAAATGAAAAGCGCCATATCCGGCCGACCGTAAGGTCCGTAAACAGTGAAGAATCTTAAGCCAGTAGTAGGTAAGTTGTAAAGCGCAGAATAGGTGTGCGCCATTAACTCATTTGATTTCTTGGTAGCTGCGTATAATGAGATCGGATGATCTACATTATGATGCACCGAGAAGGGCATATTTTTATTTGCTCCATACACCGAACTTGATGAAGCATAGACTAGATGCTCTACTTTGTTATACCGACAAGCTTCAAGGATATTCAGAAATCCATGCAAGTTACTTTCAAGGTATGCGTATGGATTGGTAAGTGAATACCTAACGCCTGCTTGTGCGGCAAGATTAACAACGTACTTAAATTGATTTTTTTCGAATAGAGAATCAATACCCTTTTTATCCGTGAGCTCAAGCTTGTGAAAGGTGAATCCCGCAGTTTGTTTAAGTATGGCAAGGCGCGATTCTTTCAGGCTTACTTCATAGTAGTCGTTCAGGTTATCGATCCCGGTAACGGCATAGCCCAGGCTGCAAAGTTTTTTCGAAAGGTGAAATCCTATGAAACCTGCAGCCCCGGTAACGAGAATAGAGTGCTTTTCCGCCATCTGTCAATGATAAAAAGGACAGCAAAACTAATAAATTTGATCAGGATTCGAGGATTGAAGGATTAACAGATAATTTCACGCATTAAATAGCAAACCTGGTTTGAAAGGCGTTTTTGAACTTCTGCGGAAGGATTTTTTACTTGAGCTGAGACGTAAGTCGGTGATTGCCGGATTGGGGCTATACTTGTTTAGCCTGATCTTCATTTGTTACCTCACGTTTAATCTACAAGTAAATGCTATTAATGCCATCACCTGGTCAGCTTTGTTCTGGCTGGTGATTTTGTTTTCGGTAGTGAACAGTGTTGCGAAAAGCTTTATAGGCGAGCGCAAAGGTGTGATGATCTACTACTATACAGTAGCAAGTCCGCAGCAGATACTTGTATCCAAGATTATTTATAACACCTGTCTTTGTTTGCTGATTTCGTTTAGTGGATACTTGTTGTTTTCCCTTTTCATATTTAACCCAGTTCAAGATCAATTGCTTTTCTTTGTCGCTTTAGTATTAGGCTCTATTGGGTTTTCGGCTTCGTTAAGCTTCATCTCGGCAATCGCTTCAAAAGCGAACAATAGCAATGTGCTAATGGCTGTTCTTAGCTTTCCGGTAGTGATCTCTATTTTATTAATGACGATTCGCGTTACAAAAAATGCCGTTGACGGGATTGACCGATCGGCTAGTCTGGATGAGATACTAAACCTTGTTGCAATAAATTGTATTGCCGGTGCGCTTGGGTATATTCTCTTCCCGTATATTTGGCGGAGTTGATTTGAAAATTTGAAAATTCGTTGATTTGAAAATTGCAGGACTTTGGTGGAAAATATCAGCAGTAGCATTGTTGCTTTATGTGCATGTGGGTGGTATGCTTATGGAAGTTCCCCGGCTTAACATTTTGAATGAAACTATTCGCGCCCTTTATTTCCATGTTCCCATGTGGTTTGGCATGGTACTGATGTATACGCTTTCTGTTTATTATGCTGTCAAACACTTAAGAACCTCGCTGCATGAATATGATACAAAATCAGTTGAGTATGCGAATGTTGGAACTGCTTTTGGAATTTTAGGTATGCTTACCGGAATGTTATGGGCGCATTATGCCTGGGGAACGTTTTGGCATGGAGATCCTAAACAAACAGGCGCGGCAATCGCATTGCTAGTATACTTTGCTTACTTCGTTTTACGCGGTTCGTTTGAAAACCATGAGCAACGCGCACGTTTAAGTTCGGTGTACAACATTTTTGCGTATGCTGCGATGATTCCGTTGTTGTTCATCATTCCGAGGTTATCCAGCAGTATGCATCCCGGTAACGGTGGCAATCCGGGTTTCAATGCTTATGATCTTGACAGTAGAATGCGTATGATTTTTTACCCAGCAATAATTGCCTGGTTTTTGGTAGGGGTTTGGATTGCAACGCTGCGTGTTCGGTACAGAAAGACTAATGAAAAAATTTTAGAATCCGGATTATGAAAAAATATATATACCTCGTTTTGGTAATGCTTCTAAGCGTTGGCGCTAATGCCCAGGATGCTGAAATGGCAGATGTTATGCGATCAAACGGCAAGATCTATGTTATCGTGGGAATCATCCTGATCGTGCTTGTAGGCCTGATTGCATACCTGTTCATGCTCGACCGCAAGATCACCAGGCTTGAAAACAAGCTCGACAACAAAAAATAGCCTGATCCTTACTGTTAATAACCTGTTAAATCCCTGCTAATTCAGGGTTTATGGCGTACTTTTGCCCTGCATTTCAGGCAAGGAAAGAATGAAAAAGTCTCACATTTTTATCATAATCGTTATCGCGGTTTCTATCGCCATTATTGTGAGCACGGCCGGAGATGCAAGTACGTACGTAACGTTCGATCAGGCTCAGCAAATGGCTGCTGAAGGTGACTCAAAAAGTATCCACGTTGTAGGCGAGTTGAAGAAAGACAGTCAAGGTCATGTCGTTGGCATTATGTCAGGCGCAGACCAAGTTTCATTTTCATTCATTATGATTGACGATAATAAAAAAGAGCAGGTTGTGGTGTACAATGAACCAATGCCGCAGGACTTTATGCGTTCTGAAAAAGTTGTCGTGATCGGAGGTTATTCGGGCGACACATTTAAAGCGAACAAGATTTTATTAAAATGTCCTTCTAAATACCAGGAACAAAAGCTTAACGCAGGTATTTAACATTTCTGAATGCACTACTTCATCGGCAACCTAGGCCATCTATTTGTTATCATTTCTTTTGTTGCGGCAGTTGTTACTGCATTCGCGTACTTTAAAGCAACAACATCAACTGACATTACGCTTAAAAATCAATGGCTGATCAACGGTCGGACTGGATTTTACATACATGCTGTTTCGGTAGTCGGGATTTGCGTTACGCTGTTCATCATCATCGCCAATCATTACTTTGAATATCATTACGCATACTCACATTCAGATAAAAAACTGCCATCGTATTATTTGATTTCAACATTCTGGAACGGTCAGGAGGGAAGCTTTCTGCTTTGGATGTTCTGGCATGCCGTGATCGGCATCATTTTGATCTTTGTTAATAAATTCTGGGAAGCACCAGTAATGACTGTGTTTGCACTTGTGCAAGCTTTTTTAGCTTCGATGATTTTAGGTGTTGTACTTCCGGTAATTGATTTCAAGATCGGCAGCTCACCGTTTATTTTATTGCGCGATGCATTACCCGATCCAATTTTTAAAATTCAACCTGATTTTATTCCACAGGATGGAAGCGGTTTAAACCCGTTGTTGCAGAACTACTGGATGGTAATTCACCCGCCAACGTTGTTTTTAGGATTTGCATTAACATTGGTTCCATTCTCTTTTTGCATTGCGGGGCTCTGGATTAAAAAATATAGCGAATGGATTCGTCCGGCTTTGCCTTGGTCGCTGGTAGCAGGTGCAATTTTAGGATTAGGGATTTTAATGGGCGGCTACTGGGCGTACGAAACATTGAACTTTGGCGGCTATTGGAACTGGGATCCGGTTGAAAACGCGGTTTATGTTCCGTGGCTGATCCTAATTGCCTCGATTCATACGATGATCACCTATCGCAACAGCGAAACGGCATTAAAAGCTTCGATGATTCTGGTGATCTCAGTTTTCATTCTGATACTGTATTCAACGTTCTTAACACGAAGCGGTGTGTTGGGCGATGCTTCGGTGCATTCGTTTACCGATTTAGGGTTATCGGGTCAATTGCTGATTTATCTTTTCTTCTTTTTACTGATCGCGATTGTTTTCATTGTGCTTCGTTGGAAAGAAATTCCAACAACAGCAAAAGAAGTTTCAACTTGGTCGCGCGAGTTTTGGATTTTTATCGGAGCCACGGTTTTGTGTTTAATGGGGTTTCAGGTGCTGATGCCGACTTCTATTCCAGTATGGAACCGATTAATCGAAGCGTTTGGCGGCAGTTCAAACGTTGCCCCTCCGGCTGAACAGGTAACGTACTATTCCAATTTCCAGATTTGGTTTGCATTTGCAGTCGGGTTGTTATCGGGCATTGGCCAGTTTTTCTGGTGGAAGAAAATTGATCGTAAGGTTTTATTGAATGACCTGTTTGTTCCGCTCATCGCTTCTTTACTTGCTGCTGTTATTATTATCAACGTAGCCAAAACGTACAACATCCGGTATGCATTGTTGCTCTTTGCTGGCTTGTTCACGCTCTTCTCTAATGCAAAGATTTTATTTTCTGTTCTTCGTTCGAGCCCATCGCTTTCGGGTGGCGCTGTAGCACACATTGGCATTGGATTAATGCTGATTGGCATTATGTTTTCATCGGGTTACTCTAAAGTCGTTTCGTTGAATAACACGGGTATGCTGATCTCCAAAGAGCTTTCGGAAGAATTTAATAACGAGAATCTTTTATTGTTTGTGAATGAACCACGCACGATGGCCGGGTACGACATTGAATACCTCGGTGAACGGGTAGAGCCAAGACGCAAATCCGGCTATGTTGATAAAAATGATATTGAGACAACACCTGACAAACAAAAAGTATCGGCTAAGCGTGATATTATCTACAAAGACAACAAACTCTTTAGCAAAGGTGAGGTATTCGAGATCTTTAATGAGAACACCTACTACGAAATAGCGTTTAGTCAAGGCGGCAAACACAAGTTTACCTTAATGCCACGTTTACAGGTTAATGAGCAAATGGGTACTGTTGCTTCACCTGACATCAGCCATGCTGCAACACTTGATTTGTATACACACGTATCAGCTCCCATGACGGATGAAGGTAAGGAAGACTGGAGTGAGCGTACAGAAACAAAAGTAAAGCGTAATACAGAATTCTTTCTTAACGATTACGTGGCAGTGGTTGAAAAGCTTACTCGGTTAACTGAAATAGGTGGAGAAAAAATTGACACAACATTTATTGCTATCCAGGCTACGATCAAAGTTCAGGGTGAACGGCAGGATTATATATTCGAACCCATTTTGATTCTGGGCACAGATTCGCGTGGTGGCATTCTAGCTGACGAAATCGGAGATGTCGGATTAAAAATTTCCTTACTAAATGTTCATCCGGAAACCGATGAGCTGACACTAGGCATTCAATCACGCCAGAAAAACTGGGTTGTGATTAAGGCACTGGAGAAACCTTTTGTGAACGTGTTGTGGATCGGTACACTCGTGCTGATGACAGGTTTTGGTATTGCGCTCACCCGCAGGTTCAGAGAGTTTAATAAAATGAAAGCAAAAGGCTTGGAGTAATCGAATTACTTTTTTTAACCCAGTTTCCAGACTACATGTATTACTTAAAATGATAACGGATACTTCCCATCAATAGAAAAGCAGGTTATCCACATGAGCATAATACCTTTGGTGAATTGAAAACGGAATTCATATCAATCCAACATAATCCCAAGAAGTGCCGGCTGATAAGATGAAATCTCCTAAGCTTTAAAATACTCTTCAAGCTCAGCAAGCAAATTGTGACTGCCTTTCAGGTCTTTGAGTACTTTACCTTTTTCAAGTATGACAATCCTTTCGCAGATATCGGTAACATGATTCAGATCGTGACTTGAAATCAAGTATGTGATGTTACGTTGTTTTCTTTCTTGTTGAAGCAGATTTTTTAGGCGGATTTGTGAAGTTGGATCGAGATTTTCAAACGGTTCATCCAGCATGATGATTTGCGGATTGCCAATGAACGCGGCTGCGATGCCTACTTTCTTAAGATTTCCTTTAGAGAGATCACCAATGTATTTATCCTTACCGATTACCTCTCCGTGAAAAAGCTCTTCAAATTTTTCATAGAACGTTTTAAGATCAGCGTCAGAATAGTTGTGCAGTTTACCTACAAATTGAAAGTATTCATTCGGTGTGAGGTAGGGAATTAAAAATCCTTCATCCAGGAATGAACCGACATACGACTTCCATTCATCATTGCCCTGAACATTCTTTCCGTTGATCTCAACTTTTCCTTCTGAAGGTTTGATCAGGTCGAGAATAGTTCTGAACAACGTTGTCTTTCCGGCACCGTTATTGCCCACCAGGCCGAAGCTTTCATTTTGTCCAATGAATAGTTCCGTAACATCCAGTACAGGAATGTTTTTATAGTTCTTTTTGAGTGATTGTATTGAAATCATAGTGTGATTAATCTTTTCTGAATCCTTCAGCCATAGAATATTTTAACTGCTCAAGACGTTTGCTCGTTAAGTTTAAGAAATAAGGTCTTAATAGAATTCCACAAAGCCCCACGATCCCAATGGCAAGCAACCCTAAATCAGAGTAGCCAAAAATTTTGAACGGTAAGTAAAATATGTAAGGACTAAGAATCAACGGAATGCTCATCACCCACTGTGCAGCTCCGATTCCTTCATAATTCATGGTGCCACCTTTTGATAGATCAATCTTTTTTGGTCCCCACAAAGCAAGGTTTAGAATGATGTAGCTGTTCACACCAATATTGAACAAGGCAGCCATGGCATGGTTGAAGACAAGATGCCAACCAAAATATGCATAAGGGATACTTAACAAAAACGCGAACGTAGTTGTAACAACCATTAACCAGTATTTTGATTCGATATACTGACGAAGCGAAACCGGACGCGTTAAGGTGAAATCAAAGTGAACGGATTGCCAGCTATACAGGAGTTGTCCGTAACTAATCATAAAACCTCCAGTAACAAATATGGCAATGAATATAGGGAAACCAGATCCCCCGCTAGTGTATTTATCCTGAGTGTAAAAGAATAGCCCGTAGAACAAAAACATAAGTGATAGAAACGATACACTACGTGGGCGTTTATTTCTCAGGATAAGTTTAAGTTCCAGGTTTATCCAATTTCCAAGACCACCGCTAATTTTTTGAAGGAAAGAAAAGTCTTGTGTACTGCGCGAGACATTTTTATTGAGTTGATTTTCTTCCGGGTAGACACCTTGCAGAAAAAAATTGAAGTTTGTTACGTATAGCGCGATTAGAATACCAACAATAACAAGTAACAGCAGCACCTGGCTTGCTGCAGCTGAAAAAATAAGCGCTGAAACATCGGAGAGCCTGAACCATTGATAATAATCAGCAGCCGCCAGACTGGAGAATAAAACAATAAAAATCAGAATGCTCCAAAAGCCATCATCAAGTTTTTTCTTGAACAGAATAACGATGTAGTGAAGGCATAAACTGAACGTCCAAATAAAAAGCAGCCAGTTCCAGGCTCCGGCAGTTCCGAATTTTCCAGCCACAACCATAAATGCAAATGGTGCGAATAACAGTAACACCGAAAAATTCAATACATGAGCCAGTGACTTAACCAGCAGAAAATTCATGATGCGCGAACGCTTGATGGGCAAATGCAGATAAGGCTGAATGTCAAGCACCGGAGCGCTCTGAATCATATAGCGCATTACAAACTCTACTACGAAATAATAAAGCAACAACTTGTTAAGAAATGTAAAGCTGTCTGATTGATTCAGCCCTTCGGTGATAATATA
The DNA here is from genome assembly GCA_965227265.1 of Cyclobacteriaceae bacterium. Lineage (GTDB taxonomy): Bacteria > Bacteroidota > Bacteroidia > Cytophagales > Cyclobacteriaceae > UBA2336. The sequence continues at coordinate 3,721,935 of OZ245738.1, forward strand.
GTTAAGCCCAAAGCCAAGTGCGAGTGAATACCCGACCATCATCACAACGATAATGCCCATGAAGACAGATGTTGCAGCTTCTTTTGAGAATGCTGAAGATCGTGTAAATTTTTTCCAGCCGTGGGAAAGGAGGGTTGAAACCATGATGGCTAAAGTACCAAAACGCATTCAATAGTCCGAACATGAAAAAAGCTGCCCTGGAAATTAAGGCAGCTTTTTTAGATTTTTTTATGATCCTTAAGCAGGCTCTACAAGCTTTTTGACACGGGTTTGTAATGACCAAACACCAATTGGGAAGACGAGGATAGCAATGTAAGTCATTACTACTCCGGGTGACTTTATATTTAAGGACTCTTCTTTCGCTACGATAGAAGCTGATGCATTATAAATAGCGTATAATAAAATTAGGAGAGATCCAGCATCAACAGCTAGTTTGAGCGTAAGGATGCCTGATGTAGTTGCTGGAGTTATAAAGAACCAATCCAAGATCAGCGATGTACAGAGAAGCAGTACATAGACATACAATACATATTTAAATGAACTTGATTTGTCTTTATCACCTAACCGATCGACTACATCCCAAATCCAACCAACAAAAATACCTATTGTTAATATCCCGAAGATATTAGCAAGGTTGAGAAGTATAGCATGTTGCAAATAGATCGAAACGAGAACTAGTATCAACCCGATGGTGGTTAAAAAGAAAAGCTGAGTTCCGCTGAGGTAGATGAGGGAATACTTTCTTAGTCGACTGGTTTTAATACTATAATTAAAATACACTACAATCCCCAAGACCATCCACACAAGTGCAACATTCAACGTTGCTGAATCAAGTGCAACAATCATTGCTGTACAAATGACCGCGCCAAGAATTGGTACAATTGGAAACAGGGGCGAAGAAAGTGGAGATTTAAATGGACGCTCGATGTTCGGTGATTTAATACGAAGAATCCAGATACCTAAACTCACTAATACAAAGGCAAATAAGGTTCCAAAGCTCGTTAAATCTCCAGCCACGTGGCCGGGCACAAACGCTGCGAATAAACCTACGAATACAAACAAAATCCAATTTGCTTTATAAGGTGTTTGGAAACGAGGATGAAGATCACTAAACACTTTTGGAATAAGTCCATCACCGCTCATAGTATAGAACACACGGCTCTGGCCCATCAACATCACAAGAATTACAGAAGAGAATCCGGCAAGAATTGCGATTGTTACCGCAGTTGATAGCCATTCATATCCTGCCATATAATTACTGATCGCATACGCAACCGAGGCTTCACCGCCTTTTTGCGGATCGGCAAAGTCTTGCCAAGGGGCGACACCGGTTAGTACGTGACCAAATAATATATATAGGATAGTACAAACGACTAATGATCCTAAAATTCCAATCGGCATATCGCGTTTTGGATTTTTAGCTTCCTGCGCAGCAGTTGAGACAGCATCAAATCCAATGAAGGCAAAGAATACGATGGCAGCGCCACCTAAGACACCACCCCAACCATGCTTATTCCATTCCGTGTAAGAACGAATAATATTTCCACCCTGATCAACAACAGGAGCAGCTCCTTCGGGAATCATATACGGTGTGTGATTAGCCGGATCAATGAATTGCCATCCGATAAAGATGAATAACAAAACGATAGCAACTTTAATGAATACGATGACCGCGTTTACGATGGCAGACTCTTGTGTGCCCTTGATGAGCAACATGGTGAGCAACAATAAAATAACAAGTGCTGGTGCGTTGATTATTCCCTGGTGAACTACCCCCGCTGCATCGGTAATTTTTTCAAACGGAGAGTGACACCATTCATAGGGGATCTCCCCTCCCAGAAGCCGATTTAAATATTCACTCCACGCAATACTTACCGTAGCAGCACCTAATGCGTACTCCATGATCAATGCCCAACCGATAATCCAGGCAACGATCTCGCCCATGGTTACATAGCTATATGCGTATGCGCTACCTGCAACGGGAATCATTGATGCGAACTCTGCATAACAAAGTCCGGCAAAGGCGCAACCAACAGCTGCAATGATAAATGATATGGTAACGGCAGGTCCTGCAGCCTGGCCGGCAGCAGCAGCAGTGCGAACGAACAATCCCGCACCGATGATAGCCCCGATTCCGAGTGCGATCAGGTTGCCGGCTCCCAGCGTTCGCTTTAATCCCTTTTCATTACTGGCTGCCAGTAATTGCTCAAGAGGCTTCTTGACAAACAAACTCATTAATTATACGGTTAGGTAAAACTTCAGTAGCCCTAAATGTACTCAGAAAAATGAATTTGACTATGCCACAGAGTGGGCTAGGAAGCCTTTTCTTACGTGAACGGCACGAAATCTCAAGCCGATTGCTCGTCAGACTTGCTTTCGCTTGGAGAAGGCAGCGGGATTTCTTCTGTGTGAGAAACCGGTTGCTCTTTCTCTTTGAAGAACCGCTTCTGCATGATTAGAATAGTTGCCACACCAATAAAAATAGAAGAGTCAGCAATGTTAAACACCGGACTGAAGAACTCGAAGTAATCTCCACCAAAAAAAGGAACCCATTGAGGCCACACGAAGTCAACAATAGGGAAATAAAGCATGTCGATTACTTGTCCGTGAAACCAGGCAGTAGGTGCATCGGCTGGTGCGTTGTCTAAGAACACTCCGTAAAATGTACTATCGATAACGTTACCAACTGCTCCGCCTAACACTAATCCCATGCAAATTAAAAATCCATTATGTGCTCCGCGTGTTACCATCTTCCAGAGGTAATAGCCAATACCAAACATAGCCGCGATGCGAAAGATTGTGAGCGCAAGTTTTCCAAATTCATTATTCCACCGGATACCAAATGCCATTCCTGGATTTAATAGGTAGTGAATACGGAACCAATCACCCAATACATAAATCTCTTCGTGGAGATACATGTTATTGTACACTAGAATTTTTGATGCCTGATCGATCAGGATAACTACGAAGGCAATCAGGAAATATTTAAGAATTTTCATTTAAAATCGAGTTGTAGTAAAGTCCACGGTCAACTGTCGACAATGGACCGTGGACTATTGACGAGTAACTTTTACATTCAGCTTAAAATCTTCCATCTCTACCTCAACGCTATTGCTCACATTTTGTTTAAGCTCTAATGATAAGGCTTGCGTTTCTGTACGGATATAGTCAGCGAATTCGGTGATGGCATTATCGGTCTCCGGTGTGCTTTGTTGTACTTCGATTACGATTTTATCCAATACTTCAAGACCCATGTCCTTACGGAGATTTTGAATGCGGTTGACAAAATCACGGGCTGTGCCTTCTTTTTTCAACGCTTCGGTTAAGGTGATGTCAAGCGCAACGGTAACATTGCCCTCGCTAGCGACTGACCAGCCCGGAATGTCTTCTGAAGAAATCAACACATCTTCCAATATCAGATCAAATCCGCCTTTGTTCAACGCACCTTTCTTTTCGAGTGTTTGAATGTCTTCTTTCGCGAGCCCGCTGATCACAGCTGAAACTTCTTTCATCTTCGGACCGTATTGCTTGCCAAGCTTGGCTAAGTTTGGTTTTACCTTTTTAACTAAAAGATCTGATGTATCATCGATGTACTGAATCTCTTTTACGTTTACTTCAGCTTTGATGATGTCCTCCACGCTTTTTACACGACTCGCAAATTTCTCATCCAAAACAGGTAATAAGACTTTTTGAAGCGGAGTCCGCACTTTAATCTTGCTGTTCTTACGAATTGAGTGCACCAGTGAACAAATGCGTTGCGCATAATCCATGGAGATTTCAAGCTCGGTATCTTTTCGCTTAGGATCAGCTTTCACCAATAACGTGTGATGAACTGATTCATACTGCAAAGGCGTATTGTTCTTTTTCGCTTTTGTGCGGATATTATCCGTCAGATTTTTGTACAGCCATTCACTGAAGAACGGTGCAATAGGCGACATCAATTGAGCTGTAACCATCAAGCACTCGTACAACGTTTCATACGCAGCTTTCTTATCAACCGACATTTCTCCTGGCTTGCCAGCCGTAGCTCCGGATGAAGTTGGTTGCCAGAATCGTTTTCTATTCAACCGTACGTACCAGTTCGATACGTGATCGTTTACAAATTCCTGGATAGCACGTGCAGCTTTAGTCGGCTCATAATCATTATAAGCAGCCGTAACTTCTTCAATGAGTGACTGCTCTTTCGTGATGATCCATTTATCAAGCGGAGCAAGCTTATCCCACGGGACATTGTTCATTTCATCTTTCTCAAACCCGTCAATGTTCGCATACAAAACGAAGAATGAATAGGTGTTAATTAACGTTCCGAAAAACTTACGTTGCGTTTCAACAATTCCATCAAAGTCAAACTTCAAGTTATCCCACGGTGGCGCATTTTCGATCATGTACCAGCGCACCACATCGGCTCCGTATTTACCCAGACTTTCAAACGGGTTCACCACGTTACCCTTGCTCTTGCTCATCTTGTTGCCGTTTTTATCCAGCACAAGTCCGTTGGAGATAACGGTTTTGAATGCAACGCCCGGATTATTTACTTTTTTGTTTACGGCTTTAATTTCTTCACTTGCTTCGCTCAACAAGTTAGCGATCGCATGCAGGGTAAAGAACCAGCCACGCGTCTGATCAACACCTTCTGCGATGTAATCAGCCGGATAGCTTTTCTCAAACGTATCTTTATTCTCAAACGGATAATGCCATTGTGCATACGGCATCGCGCCTGAATCAAACCAAACATCGATGAGGTCAAGTTCACGATACATCGGCTCGCCTTTCGGACTTACCAAAATAATTTCGTCTACATAAGGACGGTGAAGATCAAATTCGGAATTACGAATGTCGAATTTCGAATTTTGAATTCCGGCCTTCTTTGCTTTTTCAACTTCTTGTTCGAGTTGTACAATTGAGCCGATACAAATCTCTTCCTTTCCGTCTTTCGTTCTCCAGATCGGAAGCGGTGTTCCCCAATAACGTGAGCGAGATAAGTTCCAGTCAACCAGATTCTCTAACCAGTTTCCAAAACGCCCTGTTCCGGTTGATTCAGGTTTCCAATTGATGGTCTTATTAGTCTCTACCATCTTACCTTTCAGTGCGGTAGTTTTGATGAACCAGCTGTCAAGCGGATAGTATAATACCGGCTTATCCGTTCTCCAGCAATGCGGATACGTGTGCTCGTACTTCTCTACTTTAAATGCTTTGTTTTCTTCTTTTAAAATGATTGAGATGATTACATCCGTGTTTTTGTACTCTGGATTGGTTTCATCTTCATTCGTATAATTCTTTACATAGAAGTCATCAGCACCAAGCGGCTTGTGTGTTTTGATGCTGTATTTCGCAACGCCTTCTTTAAGCTTCTCACCGATTTGTGAAATGAATTTTCCTTTGCGATCAACCGTGGGCACTTCATTATCGCCTTCGTCCTTGATCGTCATGGCAGGAATGCCGTTTTGCTTCGCGACCCTGAAGTCATCCGCACCAAACGTTGGAGAGATGTGCACCACACCCGTTCCGTCTTCAGTCGTAACAAAATCTCCGGTAACTACGTGAAACGCTTTGTTCGAATCGGTTAACGGTAAGATATAAGGCATTAATTGCTCGTACTCAACTCCTGCAAGCTGTGAGCCTTTGAAATCAGTCACGTGACTTTTTACTTCATGACCTTCTTTCTCTAAGTTTTTGATGATCGATGCAACACTTCCTTCAAAGATGCTGGCAGAACGATCTTTCGCAACGATAATAGTTTGTTGTTTCTTCGTGTACGGATTGACTGTAACAAACTTTGAATACACAATATTAGAACCAACGGCTAACGCAGTATTGGAAGGGAGCGTCCATGGAGTTGTCGTCCAGGCGAGAATGTATAAATCGCCAACCGTTCTGGAGTGAAACAAAAACTCAGACTTATGATTGCGCACAACTTTAAACTGCGCAACAATCGAGGTGTCTTTAACATCTTTGTAGCAGCCCGGTAAGTTGAGCTCGTGTGAGCTTAAGCCAGTTCCGGCTGCAGGTGAATAGGGCTGAATGGTATAGCCTTTATATAAGAGCTGCTTGTCGTAAAATTGTTTTAAAATCCACCACAACGATTCAATGTATTCCTTTTCGTAGGTGATGTAGGGATTGTTAAGATCAACCCAGTAGCCCATTTTTAATGTAAGATCATCCCACTGATCTTTATACATCATCACCGTTTCACGGCACTTCTTGTTGTACTCTTCAATGGAAATCTTTTTACCGATATCATCTTTGGTGATGCCAAGCTGTTTTTCTACCTGTAATTCTACCGGCAGCCCATGCGTATCCCAGCCGCCTTTGCGTTTTACCTGGAAGCCTTGTAAAGTTTTGTAGCGACAGAAAATGTCTTTCACGGTACGCGCCATCACGTGGTGAATGCCGGGCGTTCCGTTGGCGGATGGCGGACCTTCGTAAAAGGTAAAGGTCTCGGCACCTTCGCGGTTGGCCACCGATTTTTCAAAAATCATTTCGTCCTTCCAGAATTGGAGGATTTCCTCTGCAATTGCAGCAAAATTGACGTCTTTGTGCTCTTTGTACTTGCTCACGGCTCAAAAAAATAGAGCGCAATTTAGGATATTTTAGGCATTGGGAATCAGGCATTAGGGAATCTTATTGCCTAATGCCTGATTCCTAAAATTACTCCGCCTCCGAAGCATTCCTGCTGCGAATCTTAATCTTACTCAGATCAATCTCCTCATCTTCCTGCTCGCCATAAAAGCTTGAGTCAAAATCATCGATTAACAAATGTTCACCTTTTTTGCGTTTCGGTTTGTCGAACGTCATGATGAGCGCAGGCAATAAAATTAAATTGGTGAACATGGATATCACTAGCGTTGTGGAGGTTAATAACCCCAAGGCAATTGTTCCGCCAAAAGAGGAGAAGGCAAAGATGATGAAGCCTGCAAACAGCACGACCGAAGTATATATTATACTCTTTCCAGTTTCCAGGATACTTTCACTTACCGCAACCGGAATGAAAAAATTATTCGATAAAATTTCCTGTCGGTACTTCGCTAAGAAACGAATGGAGTTATCAACGGAAATTCCAAAGGTGATGGAGAAGATCAATGCGGTGCTGGCTTTCAACGGGATGTTGAAATAGCCCATCAATCCAGCCGTGATCATCAATGCTAATAGATTTGGAATCAATGAAATGATGATCATTCGAACATTCGCAAATAATATTGCCATTGATAACGTGATCAGGATAAACGCGAGCAACAAGCTTTCCTGAAGGTTCGCGATCAGAAATTTATTCCCTTTGATAAAGATCTTAGTTGAGCCTGTAATCTTTGTAACAACCGAATCTTTTCCGCTAGAGACAAAAATTTGTTTCATTCTTGGCTCGATCACATCGTTTACCAATGAATCAAGTCGGGATGAACCGATGTCGGCTATTTGTGTAGAGATCCGAACGGTTGTGAAGGTTGAATCAACAAAGGAATTTAAAACACCTCTTGTTGATTCGCGCGAAACAGAATCCGGTTTTAAGGAAGTGATAGAATCATTTTTTGACCAGTCAGTATTTTGTCTGAACAACGAGCTGTTTTTTACATAGCCCATCAGGAAAGCACCTTGTGCTTTTGATGGCAGCTTGTATTGTTTGGGATTACCATTATAAAACGCCTGGTTCAGTCCTTTCACAAAGCTTACTACCGAAACTGGTCTTGACATTAGTGGAATAGAGTCAAGAAATGCTTCAAGCTCTTCAATTTGCCCCAGGTTCTTAACATCCAGCACCGGACGTTTCTTTTTAGTGACAAACTGAACAACAATCTCCAGCGGCATTACTCCGCTAAAGTTTGATTCAAAGAATTTCAAATCTTTTTTCACCTGACTTTCGGCCGGCACATCATCGGCCATGAACGTTACTGCTTTCAGCTGCATCATGCCATAAATAGAAATTATCGTGAGGCCTAATGAAACCGCATAAATAGTTAAACGGTGACGATGAACAGAGAGATCAATCAGTTCTAGGAACTTGCGCATCATAGGCAAATTCAAGTGCCGTAAATGTTTTTCATTGGGAACCGGCAGCCATGAGAATACACTTGGGATCATCACCAGGCAGACAAAAAACAATGCCATAATGTTGATGCCCGCTACAATGCCGAACTCACGAAGAATGGTGATGTCGGTTGCGAGCAATGTTAAGAAACCAATTGCAACCGTAAGATTTGTTAAGAACATGGCCAATCCCATTTTCTTAACTACTGAATTAATAGCTTCAATCTTGTTCTTGGTTTTCTGAAATTCAAGATGGTATTTATTGAGGAGGTAAATCGCGTTCGTTATTCCAATTGTAACAATTACGGGTGGTATTAATCCTGTAAGCAAGGTGATCTTGTATCCGAACAACGCTAACGTTCCTAACGTCCAGACAACCAGAACGCCAATGATAATCATGGAAAATAAAACCGCACGGAAGGAGCGGAAGAATAAAAACATAATCAACCCGGTGATAACAACCGAAGCAATCAGGAAGATGTTCATTTCTTTTCGCACTGAGTTTGCGACTACCGTACGCATGAACGGCAAGCCAGCATAGCGAAGCTTAATGTTAGTCTTGTCTTCAAAACGCATACCTGTTGCCACGAGCAAATCCGTCATCGCTTCACGCGCTTTGCTGTTCATCACTTCTTTTTTCACCGCCACCAGCATCATCATCGCTCCATTGGATGAGTTGATGATCTGACCGGAATAAATTTTTTGATCGAGTGCTTTTTGTAATAAGCTGTCAAGTTCTCTTTGTGTTGAAATTTTTTCAGGGAAGATGGTTTCGAACTTGAAGTTCTTTGCGGCCGTATCTTTTACGATCATCTTCAACGTTGGTAATGAAATCACCTCCGTTACTCCGCTTATTTTTTTAACCTCAGCGCTTAATTCGCGATAGGCATTGAAATTGTTTAATTGATAAACGGCACTGTCCTGCATCCCGACAACAATGATATTACCATCCTCACCAAACTTTTGCTTAAATGAGTTAAAGTAAATTAAGTCTGGATCTTCGGGCGGAACGGTGCGGGCAAAATCGTAAGCCATTACAATTTTGGTGGCTTGCCAGCCCATGAATGCGGTGATTACACCAATCACGATAATAAAGGGCAGCCGGTATTTAATAATAGCCTCGGACAGCTTGTTCCACATGCACCAAAGCTAAGAATTTTTGGGTTTTCACCCTGTCAGGTTGAGCTTGTCGAAACCTGCCTTCGACAAGCTCAGATTGACAGTAATCTAAACAGCGAAGCCTTTGATCTTTTTATACAAGCTTATGGCGTGACGATCGGTTAATCCTGAGACAAAGTCGGTAACGATTCGAGCCATCGTATAATGATCCGGATTTTGTTTCAGGCTCCATTGAATTTCTTCCGGAAACAGCATGGAAAGGTTGGAGTATTTTTTGGATTGACCATTCTCAATAGTATGCAATCCGGCTTTTAAAAATTCTTCCATTAATCCGGGCAAAACTTCATGACCGGCCGCTTCAATTTCAACAACCTGACGCGCCTGATAGATCTTTTCAACAGAGATGTTTATAATATCTTTCAATGCTTTTTTAGATGGACATACATCGGCAAGCGCCTGATTGAATTTTCCTTCCAGAATTTCTTTTTCGCTATCAAGAAATAGCGTTGAGCATTCATCCATCAGATCACCGATTGCCAAGGCGCGCATAAAGCCGATTTTCTCTGCCTTGCTGTGAAGCTGATTAAGCTTGCCGAGCTTGGATTTATTTTTAGTGATCACATTTTCAAAAAGTGTTTTCGCTTCTTCATAACTGATTAAGCCTAAACTACAGCCATCTTCAAGATCAATAATGCTATAACAAATGTCATCGGCTGCCTCTACCAAATATGCTAATGGATGTCTCTCATAGACATCTTCAGCATTCTTTGGTAACTCAAGTGCTTTCGCTACTTCGTTGAAGATTGCTTTTTCTGATTGAAAGAATCCAAATTTTTTCTGACTACGTTTTGATTTATCGCGTTGCGGAAAAAATCCGGGGCAGGGATATTTGGTGAACGCGCCCAGTGTTGCGAACGTAAGCTTTAGGCCGTATTGATTTTTATTCAGGATGCGAAAGCCTTGCGCATTGCCTTCGAACTTTGTTAAATCTGTCCACTCCGCTTCATTGACTTTTGATTTTAACCCTGAAGCAGCAGAATGATGGATAAAGAAATCAGAAATTGCTTCTTCGCCCGCATGTCCGAAAGGAGGGTTGCCAAGATCGTGTGTTAATGATGCGGCCGCGACAATTGCACCGAAGTCGAATAATGAAAAATCTTTTGCTAATTCTGGATGACGTTGTAAAATGATTTCGCCAACTCTTTTTCCTAACGATCTTCCAACACTCGAAACTTCCAGGCTATGGGTTAATCGGGTGTGAACAAAATCATGTTCCGGCAGTGGATGTACTTGTGTTTTATCCTGCAGCTTTCGGAAGGGATGCGAGAAAATTATCCGATCATAATCTTGCTCAAATGCGCTGCGCGATGGCTCGGATTTGACTTGTTGTTTTTGGCCGCTGCGTTGCGAGGATAAGAGATTCTTCCAATTCATTAACGCGAAATAAAGAAATTGGTATGGGTTAAAAAAATAGTGATCTGTGGGGACACAGACCATGGATTTATTTCTTATCGTCATTCTGAGCGAAGCGAAGAATCCCCATTCTCAATACGGGGATGTTTCGCTCTCGCTCAACATGACGATTTATAAATTAGAATTATTCCTTCAACACCAAATCGATGCACATTACTGCGGCAAGAATTAATATCCGTAACGGATGATTAGTCGGGACCTGCGAGTTGATCTCTAATATGTAATTGTCAGCAGAGGTGAATAATTCTTTGCCTAAACCGCCCCATTGTTTCGTTACTGCTGCAAACTCCTTTCCGTCATTGGAGACAAACTTAAACTCCCAGCTCGTCCATTTTCCGCGAAGCATGCATAGTGAGCGCTCGCTTGCATCGAGCACTTCAAACTTTCCGCCAATGCTCAAAAATTTCTGCTTGAATTTACCGACCAGTATTCCGTTTGAATCCAATACCTGAACGGTCGATAGAAACAAAGAAACCCCACGCTTAACGGTAAGCAATACATTACCCTGCATATCTTTCACCTGTAAATCAAACGCAGTCATGCGCTTGTAATCCGTGAAGCGAAACATCTTGGTGAAGAAACCAAGATTGTCTTCCGAGCATTGCAAAATTTGTTCTTTAGTTTCCGGGTCGAAAATGTCAAAGCTGTTCGCAGCTTTAAAAATTTTAACGTGTTCTTTAACAAAGAAAAAATTTTTATTGAGTGCGGGATGCATATAATTTAATGGGGTCTTGTTTGAACAGGTTTACGAATGTAGCATAAAGATCAGGAAGCGCAGTATTGAATTGAACCGGGCGTTCGAAAAAGTTCTCAACTGCAACGGCAAAGAACTCTTCCTTATTAGTCATCGCGTACCGTCTGAAAAAATGTTGCTCACTAATTGCCATTTTATTGATTTCAATTGCAGCTATCTTTTCGTAGTTCTTTAGTGCTTCAGCATCGAAAATTTCGTAGTCGAATAATTTGTCCTCAAGCCAAAGAGCGTGTGCCAGTTCGTGCATCAATAGATTAATCCCGTCTGAATTGTTAGCAAAGCCTGAGTTAAGACTGTTCCAGGATAATATAATGTAACCTGCGCCTGGATTTGTCTCGCCTTTGTGGTACTGGCCTGTTATTGGTGAATAATATTTATCCGGGTAGATTATGACTTTATGGAATGCATCGTAACAATCTTCTGAAAGAAAAATTGAGATCTGCGTGGCTACGGATGCGATCAAATACCGAGCAGCATTATAGTTGATAAGTTGCGTGGCTTTAAATTGACGAAACTCAATATCGGTGGAGGTAATGAAATAATACACGCGCCATTCAAACCGCTTACGCTCTTCCGGTGTAAGTGCTTTATAGTAAACGTTGATCGGCTGTAGTCCGGGTGTTAATGGAACTAAGTACTTCGGAAAATAATAGAAGAGCAGTTTTTTATACCACCGCTGCTGACGGACTATGGGGAGTGTAAAGAAACAAGCAATAAGAAGAGCAGCAAGCGTATAGTAATATACCTGACTGCTGCCCTCCATGCATTAAAGCTGTTTAAGCAAGTTGTTGATTGAGCATGCCGCTGATATTTTAGCACTCAACTCACTTACCTTCACACGCTCTTGCTTCATTGTATCGCGATCACGGATCGTAACCGTATTGTCTTCCAAGGTTTGATGATCAATGGTAATGCAATACGGTGTTCCGATTGCATCCTGCCTGCGGTAACGTTTACCGATTGCATCTTTTTCTTCATAGAAGCACCGAACATCGAATTTTAGAGTGTTCATAATCTCCATTGCCTTTTCAGGCAAACCGTCTTTTTTCATTAATGGAAGAATGGCCACTTTATTCGGTGCTAAGGGAGCAGGAATTTTCAATACAACACGTTCGCTGCCATCTTCAAGTTTTTCTTCTTTGTAAGAAGTTGCCAATATGGATAAGAACATGCGATCCAGTCCAACTGAAGTTTCTACTACATACGGAATGAAGTTCTGATTGTCTTCTGAATCAAAGTATTGAAGTTTTTTGCCCGAAAATTTCTCGTGGCTCTTGAGATCAAAATCAGTGCGCGAGTGTATTCCTTCCAGCTCTTTGAAACCAAAAGGAAAATTGAACTGAATATCACACGCTGCGTTAGCGTAATGGGCAAGATTTAAATGATCGTGATAGCGATAATTTTCATTGCCCAATCCTAGCGCCTGGTGCCACCTTAATCTTTTTTCTTTCCAGTATTCATACCACTTCATTTCTTCGCCTGGCTTTACAAAGAATTGCATTTCCATCTGCTCAAATTCACGCATACGGAAAATGAACTGACGCGCTACAATTTCATTTCTAAAAGCTTTACCAATCTGTGCGATCCCAAAAGGAATTTTCATCCGCCCAGTCTTCTGAACATTTAAAAAGTTCACAAAAATACCTTGCGCAGTTTCAGGACGAAGGTAGATTTTGTTTGTATCGTCAGAAACCGAACCCATCTCAGTTGAGAACATCAGGTTAAACTGACGTACATCCGTCCAGTTTTTTGTTCCCGATACAGGGTCAGCAATTTCAAGATCTAAAATCAGCTGCTTCATGCCAGCCATGTCGCCACTACCTAGCGCATCTTTCATGCGGGTATTAGCTTCAGCAATTTTTTTCTGATACTCAACAACACGCGTGTTTGTTGTTATAAACATTGCGCGATCGAAATTTTCAAAGCGCTTAGCGGCCTTTTCAACTTCCTTTTCAATTTTGTCTTCCAGCTTGGCGATAGCGTCTTCTACCAACACATCGGCCCGATAACGTTTTTTTGAATCTTTGTTATCGACCATTGGATCATTAAAAGCATCTACGTGGCCGGATGCTTTCCAGATGGTGGGGTGCATGAAAATAGCTGAATCGATCCCCACAATGTTGTCGTGCATCATGGTCATGAACTTCCACCAGTACTCTTTAATATTATTCTTCAGCTCAGCACCGTTCTGACCGTAGTCATACACTGCGCTTAGGCCGTCATAAATCTCGCTGCTGGGGAAAATAAACCCGTACTCTTTGGAGTGGGCAATTACATTCTTGAAAAGGTTGTCTTCCGAATTCGCCATAAGGCGCAAAGATAATCATCTTGCTTAAATCGGCTTGTAAGCAATCCTTTCAGATGAAATATTATTCAAACAAATCAGGATTTGGGCGCTTTCAGAATGAGTAAAGACGGTGTTTGTGAAAGCCACTGCTGGCTGCTATCCGTAGAATCCTGCCAGGCACTGTAGCTGATGATGACAAGATTCGAGCCTTCTATAATATCCGGAGGCAGAATTGGATCTTCCTGAAGATGAGCAGTTGCTGGATTTTCTGAATTCAATCGTTCAAAGGCTTTTGTAAAGCTTACTTCCTTTTTCACCAGTTGGCGGGCATCAACAAATGTTATCCGGGCATTGTTGTTTTTGACAAACCGTTCAGCAAATGAAATCAAAAACAGATCATCAGCATCGTGTAAGTATACAAGAATACGATCGGCTACTTCAAAATCTTTATCCACCAACACGCCCACATGCCCGCGCGTTTCTTCCAAAAAGTTTTTCACCTTTCCACCTACTACATCATCACTGAAAACAGAGCGGGACGATCCTACTAATAATAAATCGTACTTTCCTTTTTTTGCTTCACGCGTTACCTCTTTGCTGATGTCATTTGTTGCGCGGTAAATTGTTTTGATTTTGATGTTAAGATTCTCCGCTTCCTGCTTGACAAGTCTAAAGCTTTCTTCTTCATAGGTACCCGCTTCATTGGGATTAATATCCGCACTTGGTGTTAAGTGCATGGTTGTTATAGATGCTGTTACACTTTCCTTGTGTGTCAATTGATCTGCTAAACGAAGAAGCTTTCTTCCTTTCGTAGCGGGGCCGAACAGAATTAAGACTTTATATAAAGCTTTAGATGTCGGTGTCGTACTTTCCTTATCGGGGAATAGATAATTAATTCCATCCAATGCCGGCCCTGTCATGAAGGTTGTAACCAGTGCCATCAACACCATCATCGCAAAAACTTCGGGTGATAGAATTCCTAAGTCGTATCCAATGTTCAATACGATAAGCTCCATCAAACCACGCGTATTCATTAAGGCACCAAGGGATAGACTATCCTTCCAGCTTTGACCCACGAAACGGGCGGCTAATGTGCTTCCGCCAAATTTTCCGGCAACAGCAGTCAGTACGATTACTCCACATACGGCCCATAAATGTGTTTCATTGAGCAAGCCGATTTGAGTTCGCAATCCAGTGAAAACAAAGAATAAGGGAAGTAAAAGCACAAGACTTACATCTTCTATTTTCCCCATGAGCACGCGCCTGAAATTCATATTGGCCGGCATAATTACACCTGCCAAGAATGCCCCGAACAACGCATGAATGCCAATGATCTCTGCGATGTATGCAGAAGCAAGCAACACTAAAAATGAAAGTGCTACAATGGGTTTGCTAATCGTTTCACGATCTGAATAAATATTCCCTATTTTTTTTAGGAACGGTTGAACAACAAAGATCATGGTAAGCACATACAACAAGGCAAGACCAATCGTGAATAACGCACTTACAAATGTTCCAGCTTTAACAATAGCAATTACTGCAGCCAGAATACACCAGGCAGTAACATCATCCGCAGCAGCACACGTGATGGCAATAATGCCAAGTTTTGTTTTTGTGAGGTCTCGTTCCTGGATCACCCGTGCAAGTACTGGGAATGCCGTAATACTCATAGCAATACCCATGAACAGCGCGAATGAAAGAAATGAAATGTTAGCCGGAGCAAACTCCTGGTACATGTAATAAGCGAGACCCATCCCCAAAAAATATGGAATGATGATACTCGCGTGACTGATCACGACTGCATCGTGTGCCTGGTTGCGCAGAACTTTTAAGTCAAGCTCCATACCAATCACATACATAAATAAAATCAATCCTACCTGACTTAGAAATTGCAGATTGGGAAGCGAAGCTTTGGCGAACAGAAATTCAGTGACTTCGGGAAAGAATAATCCCATCAACGATGGCCCAAGCACAATACCAGCAACAATTTCACCAATCACCGTTGGCTGACCCATCTTGTTAAAGATGTAGCCGAAGACTCGAGAGACGACAATGATAGAAATGATCTGAAGAATCAGGATCGAAAGCGGATGAACAAGATTTTTGCTGAAGAGTTCTTTAAACTGTTGGTATGGAGTTATCGCGTCTTGCGGAACTTGTGGGGCAAACTCCCCAACCTCAAGCGTAGTGCCTTTTTGTGTAATCCAGTACATGAGCGCACCAAACCCTACAATTATCGCAATGTAAAAAAGAAGGTTTTTATATTTTCCCATCAGAGAAGCAATTCCGAATCCTAAAAATAAGGATTCATCACATATAAAAGGGGTTGATAAGTTATTAAAATCCTCTTTATTAAGGCATTTCTGTTAACGTTTGATGAACAATCAGTCGCTCATGAAGGGTATTGAAGGAGACCTATAAAAAACTTTATGCAGAGTTGTATCTTTTTAGATATCGCGCATTAAGGCTTTAGAACCACCTTAACAAGACTATATGAAAAGATTATTTATTTTAATTGCAGCATCGCTGGTAATTAGTATTGCATCCTGCTCAGAGGACAATGAACAGCCTACTCTTTTTGAAGGAATTTCAGGAACCTGGAAAATAGTGCGGACTAACTACCAACGTTGTCAATACAATGACTGTTCAAATAACATTCAAGACGCGGAAACCTTAAACCTAACCTTTGTAGTTAAGGCAGATTCTGTAATCTATAACTCATATGTTGCGGTTCCTGAATCATTTGACAAGTTTAAGCTTGAAGCCGTTAGCGGAGATACGCTTAAGCTTAAAAACGATGCCGGAATCTGGGATTTTGTTATTTCGGAAAGAAAAACAGACAGCATGACTGTAACGGGAATTGTTCTGGTACCGGATGATGAAAACCTGATTTACTATGATATCTTTTATCTTACACGATAGTACAGGCCATTATTAATCTTTATAAAAAGATACTGTTATAAGTTCAGGACAAACAGATATTGATCAGGAAAGCATTCTTGTTGAAAAAGCTAAGGCTGATTCAGCTGAGTTTCGGCCGCTGTATGAGAAATATTATAAAACAATTTTTCTATTTGTACTTCATCGCCTAAACGATAAGCAATTATCAGCTGACATTACTTCCCAGATTTTTTTAAAGGGTCTTCTTAATATTAAAAAATATACGTCAAGAGGCCTTCCTTTTTCAGCGTGGCTGTATCGTATCACTATCAATGAGATAAACGGATTTTTCAGAAAGCGTAAGTCTGAACGTTTCGTAGCAATTGATGAGGATAAACTTCTATCATTGAAAGATGAACTGAACGAAGAAAGATCGACTGAGCATTTACTACCCAAGCTTCAAAGCACACTGGAAAAGTTATCGGAACAAGAATTATACTTGATTGAATTACGTTTTTTTGAAGAGCTTTCTTTTAAGGAAATTGGAGAAATCCTTTCCATAACCGAGGTACATGCCAAGGTAAAAACGTATCGTACACTGGATAAGCTTAGAAAATTTTTAACGTCCGGAAAATGAAGCGGAAGATTACGATAGTGGATAGGCGTGAGAAAATAAGCGATGCTGAAATAGATCGCTTCAAGGATTTTGATACGCTGCTAATAAAGTCAACTCAAAAGAAAATTGTCTGGTGGAAAATCATCCTTCCGATACTTGTAATCCTTGCAAGCATAAGCTTATATTTTTTGACTGATCTGTTTCAAGAAGCTGAAAATCTTCCATTGGCCAATGAAAATGCTTTAACAATACTGGTCGATACTTTAAAAGAATTGAAAGCTCCTGTAAAGGATTTTGATCAACCAGACATTCAAAGACAACCTGTCACTTCACCCATAGAAAAGCATATAGAAGTTGTTCCGAAAGCAATAAATAAACCCGATAGTCTCCCTCAAAAAACAGAATCAATTTATACTAAGGCTGAGCCAGTAAACGGGTATGATTCTCTCTATAATTATTTTAATGCAGAATTGATTTACCCGCAGGTTATTTTAAAGGATTCCATTGAGGGCGTACTCACCGTTATCTTTACGATCAATAAAGAAGGGAAGCCACAAAATTTTCAGTTTCCAAATTCTTTAGGAAAACCTTTTGAAGCAGAGGCTATTCGGTTATTGGAACGTATGCCTCAGTGGAAAGCTGCTACGGTGAATGGAATACCCGTTTCCAGTAAGATGTCGCTGCCCTTAACGTTTAGGATAGAGCGCTAAACCTGAACTGGATAAATTAAAACCCTTTTGTCTTTAATCTTCTTTCAGTTAATACAATTGAAGCAAGTACAAATACCAGGTAATAACCTACAGGAATAAGAATAGAAATTTCACCTCTAACAAACAGGTAGCACAGAAACTGAACAACGATTGTTGAAATGCCTGCCCAGATCATCAAGTCAGCGCAATAGCTGTTGCCTTCATCCCAGGCCATTTGATTTTTCATGGAGCGTGGTGTCCGATAGCCATAAAAGCTATTAATTTTTTTAGGCGGCCAGAATTTCATGAGCATGGCAAGGGCCAGCAAAACACTGCCGATAAATAAATGAAGAATTAAAGTTTGACTCATAACGATTTTGCTTTATTCCAATATTCATCCATTTCCGCCAGCGTCATTTCACCCATTTTCTTTCCGTCCTTGGCTGACTCAATCTCAAGATACTGAAATCGCTTGATGAATTTTTTATTCGTTCGCTCCAATGCTTCTTCCGGATCAATGTCAATAAATCGCGCATAGTTCACGAGCGAGAATAAAAGATCTCCAAACTCAGCCATAGCTTTTTCTTTATTAATGGCTTCGTTGGATGCAGCATTAAATTCGCTTTTAAACTCCTGCATTTCCTCTTCAACCTTTTCCCAAACCTGTTCTTTTTTCTCCCAGTCAAAGCCAACACCTCTTGCCTTATCCTGAATACGGATTGCCTTTACCAAAGCAGGTAATGTTTTGGGCACACCTTCCAGCACGGATTTATTACCGCTCTTTAATTTTATTTTCTCCCAATTCGATTTAACGGTTTGCTCATCTTCAGCAATCACATCGCTATAGATATGCGGATGACGTTCAACAAGCTTATCGCAGATTGAATTTAGCACATCGGCTATATCAAATGCTTTTTGCTCCGAAGCGATTCGTGCATAAAAAACATTGTGCAGCATCAAATCGCCAAGCTCTTTTTTAACTTCTTTCAGGTCACCTTCCAGGATTGCGTCCGAAAGCTCATACGTTTCTTCAATGGTAAGATGCCGGAGACTTTCTAGGGTTTGCTTTTTATCCCACGGACAGTTTTCCCGAAGCTCATTCATAACAGTTAACAATCGATCAAAGGCCTGTAGTTTTTCAGCACGGTTCGGATCGGGTTGAGAGAATGGTCTTTTCATATCCAGTGGTTGTTTTACGAAGGTACGCGACCGTTCAGACAAAAGCAGTTCTTTGTTTACCATCGCCCGAACATTCTATATCTTTGCAGTCACTTTTTAGTAAACAAAGACTTTGTGACGTTAATTAAATCGATTTCGGGCATTCGGGGTACCATAGGTGGAAAACCAGGGGATAACCTCACGCCTGTAGATGTAGTAAAATTTACTGCCGCGTATGGCACATTAGTAAAGCGAAGCCACCCAAAAGCAAAGGTTGTTATTGGCCGCGATGCACGGATGTCGGGTGAGATGGTAAGCGCACTGGTTTGCTCAACGTTGCAAAGCTTGGGCATTGATGTTATCGATTTAGGATTGTCCACCACGCCAACCGTAGAAATCGCGGTTACATTGGAGAAAGCCTCGGGAGGCATCATTCTTACGGCCAGCCATAACCCAGCTCAATGGAATGCATTGAAGCTGCTGAATGAGCGAGGCGAATTTATTTCTGCCCGGGCAGGCGAGGAGGTTTTGCGCATTGCAGAGCAGGAAGCTTTTGATTTTGTGCCGGTTGAAAAGCTGGGAAAGTATTCAGGTAACGACACCTATATTAAAAAGCACATTGACCTTGTCGTTAAATACAAGTTTGTAGATGTAAAGGCGATAAAGAAAGCAAATTTTAAAATTGCGGTAGACGCAGTTAACTCAACGGGTGGAATTGTAATTCCGCAATTGTTGAAAGCGCTGGGAGTTAAAAAAATAGTTGAGCTCTATTGCGAGCCTAACGGGAAATTTCCACACAACCCTGAGCCTTTGCCAGAACATTTAAAAAAGATCAGCGGTGTTGTAAAAAGTCAGAAGTGTCATGTAGGTATTGTTGTCGATCCGGATGTTGATCGCCTGGCACTCATCCAGGAAGATGGTAAACCTTTTGGCGAAGAATATACGCTGGTTGCTGTTGCAGATTATGTATTAAGCAGAAAGAGGGGCAACACAGTATCTAATCTTTCATCAACACGTGCGTTGCGTGACGTTACCGAAAAAGCAAAAGGAAAATATACGGCAGCAGCAGTTGGTGAAGTAAATGTGGTGACTGCCATGAAAGATACGGATGCCATAATAGGCGGAGAGGGTAATGGTGGAATCATTGTTCCTGATTTACATTATGGTCGGGATGCATTAATCGGTATTGCTTTGTTTTTGACACACTTGGCTAAATCAAAAAAGAAGACTTCCGAGCTACGTAAAAGTTATCCTGCGTATTTCATATCGAAGAACAAGATTGAACTAACTCCGCAAATAAATGTTGATAAAGTGCTGGAGGAAGTGAAGGCTAAATATGCGCACGAGAAGATCAATACGATCGATGGCGTAAAGATTGATTTTGAAGCTGAAAAGGAATGGGTTCATTTGCGCAAGTCGAATACAGAACCGATTATTCGTATCTACGCAGAATCACAAAATGAAAAGAAAGCTGATGCGCTAGCACAGCGCATAATTGCCGATATTAAGAATATTATTAAGTAACAGGTTTATGAAAGTTTACCTCGATAATGCCGCCACCACACCGCTTGATCCGGAAGTATTCGAAGCGATGAAGCCTTTCATGTTGGAGGATTTTGGAAATCCATCTTCTATCCATTCACATGGAAGAAAGGTACGTGCTGCCATCGAATCATCACGCAAGAAAATTGCTGAGCTTTTGCACTGTACTCCGGGTGAAATCATTTTTACGTCAGGCGGAACAGAAGCAGACAATACGCTTATCGTTAGCGGAATAAAAACCTATGGCATTAAGCATGCGATATCAACACCGATTGAGCACCATGCTGTTACGCACACCTTGGAAACACTGGCGAAGCAAGGAGCTGTAACGCTTCATTATGTTAAAATGGATGCAAAAGGTCATGTTGATTTGAATGATCTTGAAAATCTGTTAAAGCAATATCCGAATGCGTTGATCTCTTTAATGCATGCCAACAATGAGATTGGAAATCTTTTAAACATAAAAGCAGTTGGCGAGCTGGCGAAACAGCACAACGCATTCTTTCATTCTGACACGGTTCAAACGATGGGTCACTATCGTCACGATATGCGGGAACTGCATGTGTGCGGAATGACAGCCGGGGCACATAAATTTCACGGCCCGAAAGGTGTAGGCTTTATGTACATCCGTAAAGATCGCAAGCTTGGGCAATTCATTCATGGCGGCTCACAGGAACGCAACATGCGCGGTGGAACAGAAAATACTTACGGCATCATTGGTCTCGCGAAAGCGTTAGAGATTGCCTATCGTGAAATGGATGAGCATCAGAAGTATATTGTAAGTCTTAAAGCCCGCATGATTGAAAAGCTTAAGCAGGAAATTCCTGGAGTAGACTTTCATGGCGATTCGGCTAATCTTGATAAGAGCTTGTATACTGTATTGAATGTCTGTCTTCCTGAGTCGGAAGAGAACGAAATGTTGTTGTTCAACCTAGATCTTCAAGGCATCTCTGCCTCCGGTGGAAGCGCCTGCTCTAGCGGTGCATCAACCGGCTCGCATGTGTTAGGGGCTTTATATCCTGGCTCAAAGAAAGGCGCTATCCGTTTCTCCTTTAGCAAATACAACAAGCCTGAGGAAATTGATTTCGTGGTGAGCAAGCTTGCCGAACTTTACAAGGTAACAGCGTAAATGCAGAAGGTTAGCTTCGTAGGTTCGGGTAATGTAGCGTGGCATCTTGCACCTGCGTTAGATAATGTTGGCTATTCGGTACGAGAAGTTTACAGCCCCAATCCCAAACATGCTGCTGCACTAGTTGGACGACTATATGAATCTCACGTTAATATCTCACTGGATTTTTCAGCCAGTACATCAAAGATTTTTATCATCTCGGTTAGTGATGATGCGATCCAGGAAGTAGCACAAAAACTAGTGCTGCCAGATGATGCAATTGTAGTTCATACTTCCGGAAGTCAGCCGTTGAGTATGCTGGATGATTCTGGCTCCCAGAACATGGGCGTGTTTTATCCACTCCAAACGTTTACGAAAGCGAAGAAGGTTGACTTTAAAAGTGTTCCCATTTTTATTGAAAGCGAAAGTTCCGAAGTCGAAAAGGCACTGATAAAAATGGGTAAGGCTATCAGCGGTAAGGTGAAACGAATCAATTCTGAAGAACGCAAGGCATTGCATATTGCAGCTGTCTTTGCTTCGAACTTTACCAATCACATGCTAACGATCGCTAAGAACCTGGCAAAGGAAAATGATTTAGACTTTGAGGTTCTTAAGCCCTTGATTGCTGAAACGTTAAATAAAAGTTTAGAAATAGGCCCTGAAAAATCTCAAACAGGCCCTGCTTCCAGAGGAGATTTTGAAATTCTGGAACGCCACATGGAGTTCCTAAAGGAAAACCCTGAGTTAGCAGAAATCTATAAAGTGATCAGTCAGCATATTATTGATTCTTCGGATCAGTAGCATAACCACTCTTCTTTAGAAATTTCGGATAGTTCTTAATGTTCAACAATTCTCGAATTGCTTTTGCTTTGTTCTTCGACTGATTGTAATAACGTTCACAAATCCGGTAACCGATAAAATATCCCAAATCGGCTGGTCGATCAAACGAAACATTGCCATTGTATAACCAACGTGAAAAATCTTCTTCGTTCATGTGCTGCTGAAATTCTTTCCAAAGTTCGGGCTCATGGGCTAATCCGTATTGATATTGCGCCTTGTTAAAGATTGCTTTCGCCAGCAATGAGCCAATAAAATCTGCACAGCCTTCACGAATGCTTTGCGTAAGTAACCGATGATCATGATATCCTTTTACGTATCCGCGATTGTTCTTCTGTTGTGTATGCACGGCTTCATGCGCAACCATGGCCGTAATGTCACTTGAGCTTGACAATACATACGAAAGCCAACCAGTGAACTCTTTTGTGTTCGTAGTTGAATCAGCGCTTGCGATCTCTGAACCGATCATGATCAAATCAGGTCGCGTAGTGCCGCCTGTTCGTAAGCATCCAATCGCAAAGCATATGTCAGGTGACTGAAATGCTGGATATAATTCGTTGAACTTTTGAAAGACTGTTTCGATTTCAGCTTTTCTTGTTGCAATGCGTTCGGTGTTGGGGCGAATGGATTTCCAAAACAAGGGAAAGTTGCGGATGAGAATAACATATTCTCCTGCTTCAAAATTTCGGGCTTTAATAAATTCTTTTAAGCCCCACGTTGCCCGATCGATGTAAAGTCTTTGAAATACAGCAATCGAATCGCGGGTTGAAGCCAAGCTATCGTACGCTTCCCAGAAATGGTCTATATCAACAGTCGAAATGTTAAGCTGACGTTGAGCATTTATCTCGCTGGCAGTAAGAAATAACATCAAGATCAGGCATAAGCGCATAACCAAAGATAAAGAATACAAAATCATTCAGTATTTTTATAAGCCTTAACCTGATCCATGAGTCATAAGAAATACCGCGAGGATACTAAATGTTTGAATTGCGGAGCCGAAGTAACCGGAAAATTTTGCTCGAATTGTGGGCAGGAGAATATTGAAACAAAGGAAAACTTCTTGCACTTAGCTTTTCATGTGATCGGTGATTTTTTTCACTTCGATTCTAAATTCTTCCGAAGTTTTATCCCCTTGTTTACAAAACCCGGCTTTCTTACCCAGGAGTATTGGATGGGCAGACGTCAGCATTTCATCCATCCGCTTCGCCTTTTCTTTTTCATTACCATTGTTATGGTAATAATTGCTAACGCATACTATAAGAAATATGAACAACAAATTTTAAGTGAAAAGGTTGTGGTTACGAGTAACTCAACCGCTCCAGCCACCACAGAAGATAAGTTGGAAACGGATCGGAAAACAAAGAAAGTCATGAATGGAGTGCAAAAAACGTTCAGCGAAATATCCGCTTACCTGAAATATATTTCTTTTTTACTGTTGCCGGTTTACGCTCTTGGGTTTAAGCTGCTGTACAGACGGTCAAAAAGATTTTATATTGACCACCTTGTGTACACACTGCACCTTCAGTCGTTTGCATATATTATTTCAAGTATACTTTTGCTGTGTGCAATTTTTATCTCCCCATCGGTCCGAGCGTGGTGGCCACTTGCCTTAAGTGGGTTCACAGTAATCTACATGATTGCATCCCTGCGATTACTCTATAAACAGAGCTGGATAAAAACTGTTATCAAATCCGTGCTGTCAATGGGATATATCTTTTTTGTTACCATCATGTTTATAATTCTGATCATGATGGTCAATGTTTTCCTGTAACGATTAAATCATGTTTGAAGGTTGCCAAATTAGAACGTGATCGGCAACGTCAAAACTTCTTCTCCACGTTTTACTTTTGCTTGAACGGTTTGTCCTTTTTCAAACTTGCCTAGCGCATCCATATAACCATAGATGTCTTTGATTTCGAAATCGCCAAGTTGCGTAATAATATCGCCCGCTTTAATACCAGCTTTTTGTGCCGGTTTACCTTCCGTTACACCATCTACTTGCAAACCAACTGCGCTGGATGAATAACTTGGCATCACACCTAACGTAACTTTAAAAGCAGAGCGTGTACCTTGTTGTTTTGATTTGGTCGTTAAAAACGCAAGCTTATCCTGTGTCTGCGGACTTTCAATAATTTTTACGATCAGCTTTAACACTTCAGCTTCACCTTTGTAATTGATTTTATCCCAATCATCCGAAGGCTTGTGGTAATCACTGTGCGAGCCCGTGAAGAAATGTAACACGGGAAGATTTTTTAAATAGAACGAAGTATGATCTGAAGGGCCAGTTCCGGATGAATCAGTTTTGATTTTTATGTTGTCGCTCTCAAATCCTTTAACCAGATTTTCCCAAACCGGGCTTGTACCTGTTCCGTGAACAAGGACTGTTTTGGTTTGCGGATCCAGGCGGCCAATCATGTCCATATTGATCATGTAGTTCACGGTGGCAAGATCAACCGGTGAATGATCAGCAATATATTTTGATCCGAACAATCCAAGCTCTTCTCCTGAAAAACACAGGAATAAGAAATTGCTTTTCTCTTTGACCTTATTCTTGCTGAAGTATGTAGCCAATTCAATCACACCCGCAACTCCGGAAGCGTTATCGTCTGCGCCATTGTGAATGCTACCTGTTGAGTTTGCTTCAAGTGAACCGCTTTGTTCGCCTAATCCGAGGTGATCGTAATGTGCGCCAATGATTATTGTTGTAGCTGCAGCATTATCCAGATAAGCAGCAATGTTATTGGCTGCGCCTTCTGTTCCTTCACCGTGTGCACCGCCCTTGTATGTAAAGGCCTGTAAGTATCCATTGTTATCGCCTTTAGGCTGAAGTTTAAGCTTTTTGAATTCTGCTTCGATGTACGCAGCGGCTTTCTTTTCACCTTCTGTTCCGGTGCCCCTGCCTTCGAGCTTATCATCGGATAATGTTTTGATGTGCTTTTGAATGCGGGCAGGATCAAAGTCCTGAGCGTGAACGATACAGGCAACAGCAAGTAGAAGAATGATAGCGAGCGGTAGTTTCATATGATTGTGGATTGGGTGCGCAAGATAAGTAGTGCAAAGAAATTCGAGAAGGTTTTTAAATTATTCTAACTTTCGGAATGCCGTATCGGGTAGATCTTTTCGCTTTATTTATATTTTTAGGAATTGTACAGGCATTTTTTCTGGCTTTCTTTTTCCTGTCGAAAGAAAACCGGTTTGTAAAGGCTAATCTCTTTCAGGGCATCATGCTCATTTCGATTGCCTTTTGTGTACTTGAGATCTTCCTTAACTATACGGGCTACATCACGCAAGTGTTGCTGTTGGTTGATTTTTCTGAAACATTTTCATTTCTGATCGGTCCGGCTTTTTATCTCATGATCGTTAGTCTCACGCGTGGAGAAATTTCAAAAAAATATTATCTGCATTTTTTGTTTGCGCCTATCTACCTGGTTCTTCAACTGCCCTTCCTGTTAGCTTCCAATGAAGTAAAGTATCACGCGTACATGCATTCCTATTATCCGGATTTTCCGCATCCGCACAACTTTGGCGAAACGCGGTGGTTTTGGGTTACGGATAATCACACAGAAGCCACATTAATTAGCTTATTACTCTATGCCTTACTCGGACTGTATGAAGTAGTTCGCGCCTTCCGGATTAAGAAAGAGTCTTTCTGGAAACCTATCAGTCCAACATTATGCACGTTGCGTGCCGGATTGTTTCAGCTGTTAACCTTTTTTGCATTGATTGTTGTTGTTAAACTTTTCAATCGTAACGACACAGGCGATCATCTGTTTGCAGCCTACTTAACAATTCCTATTTACCTAACCAGCTTTCGCGTGATCCGTCAATCCGGATTTTTTAAACAAGCCAATCTCACCGAACAGCAAAAGTATAAGAGCTCAACGCTAACGGAAGAGCAACAAAAAGCTGCATTGGAAAAACTGAAGATTTTTATGAATACAGAAAAGCCTTTTCTGCAAAGTGATTTCTCGTTGCCTCAATTAGCGGATAGGTTAAAGCTCTCTGTTCATATTGTTTCACAGATTATTAATGATGGTCTGGGGAAAAGTTTTTTTGAAATGACGGCTGAGTACAGAGTAGAAGCTTCAAAACAATTGTTAACGGATCAACCGAACATTAAGATTGAAGAAATCGCTGAGCAGGTGGGCTATAATTCCAAATCTTCTTTCAATACTGCCTTTAAGAAAATCACAGGCAAGACTCCATCGGAGTTCAGAGGGTAACTGACAAGAATGAAAAAAGCTGCTCTTGTCAGAACAGCCTTTTTGTTAAGTATTGAATTTGTTAATTACTTCTTCGGAGCATCAAGATTAGGCAGCTTAAATTTATCCAACGGACTTGGCTGTTTCATCATAGCTTCTATATCGGCCACAGTGCGTGGTGCAAAGCCTGATAGTAACTCACAACCATCTTTGGTAACGAGGTAATCATCTTCAATACGCACGGCAATGCTCCACCATTTTTTATCGCACTTGCTGTTATCCGGAATGTAAATGCCGGGCTCAATTGTGAAGGCCATATTTTCCTGGAAAGTTCTTGCGCCAGCATCGTGCACATCAAGTCCGATGTGATGCGATACGCCATGCGGAAAATACATATGTTGCTCATCGGCCGATT
Source organism: Cyclobacteriaceae bacterium (assembly GCA_965227265.1). Classification (GTDB taxonomy): domain Bacteria; phylum Bacteroidota; class Bacteroidia; order Cytophagales; family Cyclobacteriaceae; genus UBA2336. The sequence continues at coordinate 3,749,034 of OZ245738.1, forward strand.
TGATAATACCTAAGTCGGCCAATCCTTTATTGATCACTTCGCGTGAAACGGTTGTCATGTAGCCCATCTCCACACCCGGCTTACAAGCTTTCATGGAAGCTTCCTGCGCCTTTAACACAAGTTCATAGATAGCCTTTTGTTCGGGTGAGAACTTTCCGTTTACCGGAATGGTGCGGGTAATATCAGCCGTGTATCCGTGAAACTCAGCACCAAGATCCATCAGGATTAATTCCTTGTTTGTAATCGATGGCTTATAGTTATCAATGTAATGCAGAATGCAACCATTATGGCCACCGCCTACAATAGAGGGATATCCAATATCTTCGGCCTGGTATTTTTTATATACATATTCATGGATGCCTTGCACTTCACGTTCACTCATTCCGGGCTCAATGGCTTTCATTACCTCAACCTGTCCAACGCAGGAAATGTTAACGGCTTTGCGAAGTAATACGAGCTCTTCTGCTGTCTTTATGCCGCGCAGGTCGGCCATTAGTTTGTAGAGGCCACGTGTATTCAGATTGTTTTTTGGTTGTTCAGGTGCAACATTTAAAACTGAAGCATCATTTTTTGGATAGTTAACTTTAATCTTAAACTCTTCAATCAAACTGTAAAGGTCGGCTGAATCTCGTGCATTGTCCCGCACATCGTTTTTGAAATCGTAGAAAAGAATTTCTGCAAACTTCGAAAAGTCAACGTTGTATTTTTTAAACTCCGAGCCATTGAATGCCTGGTCAAGACCAAGCTGAGCTTTTGCTCCTTCTGCCCCAAGCCTGCGGCCGGTCCACATTTCACGAAGTGCATTACGTTCCTGAACAAAAATGATTTCATCATACTGCGTTCCGTTGGCAGCCGTTTGCTTGTCTTTAAAAACAAACAGCACAGCTTCAGGTTCGCGGTAGCCGGTGAGGTAGAAAAAATTAGGGTCTTGATGATAGGCATAGTCCACATCGTTCGAGCGATTGCGCACAGCGTTGGCAAAGAATACAGCGACTGAATTCGCAGGTAAGCTTTCACGAAGTTTTTGTCTGCGCTCTAAGTGCCAGCCTTTGCCCAGAAAATCGTTGGGCAGATCAGTGTTTTGTGCAAAGGCAGCAACAGCCACCAGCAAAAAAATTAGTGTTGAAAGTAAGCGATTCATAGAGGAAATAGGTTTGCGGTGAAATACGCAAAAAATCTTTGGAACAGGAAATGGAGAGTGATGAACGGTTAGGCGCTTCTTATAATTTTTGAGGATTAGCATTTTGTAATTCAAATGCGCATTGAGAAAGGTGTTAATTTTCTATAAGAGAATAGTTACGAATTTTTAATCTCTTTGTGATAGCCGTAAACGTAACTGAGGATTTTTAAATCCCGCTCATCTTCGTATTTTACTATACCTATGCCCCGCCTTTCCAGGAATTTGTTTCTTTTCTTGCTGTTTTTATTATCCTGTAGCCAACCAGGTAGTACAACGCTGCTTGCGCCTGATGTTGAGATTGACCTGGATGCCATTAAAAAGCGAGGCTATATTACCGCGTTAGTTGATAATAATTCCTTTAGTTATTTCATTTATAAAGGCCGGCCGATGGGCTATGAGTATGAGTTACTCCGATTGTTCGCGAAGCAATTAAAAGTCGAATTGAAATTAAAGGTTATCTCTGGAGTTGAAAATGGTATTCATCAATTAAATATGGGTGAAGGTGACATCCTTGCATTTCCGCTCACGGTAACCACCGAACGATCGGAATATGTTAGCTTTTCACGACCACTGTTTAATTCATACCAGGTATTGGTGCAACGCAAGCCAGAAGATTGGAGAACTCTTTCGCAATCCGAAATTGATAAAACTGTAATTCGTGATCCGCATGAATTAATGGGAAAGGAAGTACACGTTATGAAAAGCTCAAGCTTTGCTGAGCGGATGAAAAATCTCTCGCAGGAAATTGGCGGTGAGGTTTTGATTGTAGAGGATAGCGCGAATGCAGAGAGCGAATCGCTCATTAAGCAAGTTGCGCTTGGAAACATTGAGTACACCGTTACAGATCATCCCATTGCGATGGTTAACGCAAACTATTATCCTAATCTGGATGTAAACACGCGGCTTTCATCGCCCCAACAAATTGCATGGTCGGTTCGTAAAAACTCGCCTGAGTTATTGAAAGTCATGGATCAATGGTTGAAAAAAATTAAAAAGGAGCCAACCTTCATGGTGATCTACAATCGCTATTTCAAAAGTCCGCGAACTTCACTGCTGAGGGCTAACAGTGATTATTCTTCGCTTGGTGGGAGTAAAATATCGCGTTACGATGAGCTTATAAAAAAAGGCGCTGAAAAACTCGGTTGGGACTGGAGATTGCTGGCTGCGGTAATCTACCAGGAATCAAAATTTATTTCAAATGACGAATCGTGGGCAGGTGCACGTGGACTTATGCAATTGATGCCGGAGACTGCGAAACGCTTTGGTGCTACAAATCCCGATGATCCGAGGCAAAGCATTAAAGCAGGTGTAAATTATCTTCGTCATTTAGATAAGTATTGGGCAAAAAACATTACTGATCCGGATGAGCGATTAAAGTTTGTGCTGGCATCCTACAATGCCGGACTATCACACATCATTGATGCACGTGAGCTGGCGAAGAAGTATGGTAAAAGTACGGTGGTGTGGAGTGAAGTTGAATTCTTCCTGTTAAAAAAATCAGATTCAAAGTATTACCGTGACCCTGTTGTTAAGGTAGGGTATTGTAAGTGTGAAGAGCCGGTGAATTATGTTAAAAATGTGCTCAACACATTTGAAGAATACGAGGTACATATCGAGATGTAGAGGTGCAAACTTGCCTGCCGGTAGGCGGGATTTTGCATCTCTATTATAAATTATTTTTATGATTATTCGCTTCGTAACGTCTCAGTGGGATTTGTAGCTACTGTTTTAAGTCCCTGTATTCCAACAATCAGCGCGATTAGCAATCCAACTCCGGCAAATGTTGTGACAAACATCCATCCGGGTATACTTGTTCGATAGGCAAAACCCTGAAGCCATTGATCTGCGGCATACCACGCAAGTGGACCAGCAAGAAAGATCGAAACAATCAAGACGAAAGAAAACTCATTGAATAACAACGTAAGTACCTGAAAAGGCGTTGCGCCTAGTACTCTTCTCACCCCAATCTCTTTTGTTCTTCGTAGAGTATTATAGGTAGATAATCCAATGATGCCAATGGCGGCAATGATTAACGCAATTACCGTGAAGCCAAGAATAAGGCGCGAAGCAATTATTTCAGTTTTGTAAAGCTCATTAAACGTATCATCCTGAAACCAATATTTCAGGGTAAAATCAGGTTCAAATTGTTTATAAACATTATTTAATGTTCCCAATGATCTTTGGGTGGTGCCTGCCTGATATTTTACATATAATGCCGAAGTATGTAAGTAATCGGTTCGGTAAAGAATCACGGGTAAACGATTTTCATGCAGCGATGAGGTATGAAAATTGTTAACAACTCCAACAATTACGCATGGCGTGCTGGCAATAGTTATGACTTCCCCAACAGGATCTTTTAATCCCATAGTATTTACAGCATCTTCTGTTACAAGCACTTCCGTATTAAGGGTATCTTCAGCTTGCTGTTTAAAATCCCGGCCTTCAATAATTTTTAACCCGAATGTTTCGGCAAGTTCGTAGCTACACCCAATCGTTTTGAATGATATACGAAAATCTTTAGGCTTGCCGGGCCAGCTTACTCCCGTATTGCTTCCGCCTGAGTTTAGCGGATTCCCATTTGCGGCAGCAACATGTGTAATGCATGAATTTTTTGTCAACTCATTTTTAAACGCTTCATAGCTCTTTAGTAACTTAAAAGTCGGTTCAACACGGATCATATTTTCCCGATCAAACCCGAGGTTTTTCTGGGTGACATAGTTTAACTGTAAATACAAAACGCCACAGAAAATAATAATCCCGATGGAAATGCTGAGCTGAGTAACCAATAAAAACTTGCGCATACGCTGTGAACCTGAAACCTTGTCGGATAGCTGCCCTTTTAGAATTTTTACGGTTTTGAAAGAGGACATTACAAAGGCGGGATATAATCCGGCCAGCAAGGCTACGGTTAACAGAAATCCAAAAAGATAAACAGGCATCCAGCCGTTGAAAAGATCAATATTAATTTGCTCTCCTAGTAAATCATTAAAAACCGGCAGTGTGAATTGCGTTATTGCACCTGCTATTAGAAATGCTACTAATACAATCAAAAAAGATTCCCCCAGGAACTGAAAAATAATACTGGAGCGGAATGCGCCCGTAGCTTTTCGGATACCAATTTCTTTTGCGCGAGTTGTGGCACGGGCGGTGGTCATGTTAACGAAGTTGATAACGGCCATAAGCACAACCAGTGTGCCGATGATGATAAACAGCCTCACATACTCAATTCTTCCTCCTGCTTGTTGACCATTTTCAAACTTGCTTCGTAATCTCCAATCTTCAAGCGGAATTGCCTGGTATCGTACATTCTGCTTTTTGTATTCTTCGGTAACAACGCGAATGTCATTTAATTTCTCAGAAAGAAACTCTGCCGAAACAGGCTGATTAGTTTTAATGTAGATGCTGAAAAATTGCTGCGCGAATTGTTCGTCAGTGCTGCCCCATTCTTTTTTAAGAATAGAATAGGGCATAGCGAAATCAAATTGCAGCGATGAGTTTACAGGAACATCTTTAAAAACTGCAGTGACCATTACTTCATACTGATCATCAATTTTAATTATCTTTCCAATCACATCAGGTGTATTAAAAAGAAGTGTGGCAGCTTTTTCAGAGATGGCAATCGTGTTGGGCTGATCAATTGGATTTTTAACTCCCTTTAGAATAACGAAACTGAATTCTGAAAATAGATTTGCGGTTGCATAAACTCCGTTCAGGTAAACACATTCCTTGGCTTCGCGTTCAGGCCGAAAACAGAGAATGTGAGGCCAGCGTGTTCCAGTAGAGACTGAAACTAACGCCTTCGCTTCAGGGACAGACGAAACATCCATCGCTACCGAAGCAACATCGTACGACTGGATGTTGGCATCAGCTTCTATGTGTGTTGCGACTTTGAAAATCTGATCTTTCTCAGCATGAAAATTATCGAAGGAGAATTCATACATCACCCACACCATCACAAAAAATGCACAGGCAAAACCAATCGATAACCCGATAACGTTCAAGATTGAATGACCCGGCTGACGGAAGAAATTTCTAAAAGCGACAATAAAAATGTTTTTTAACATGGCAGCGGAAATTTGTTGATCGGAATAATTTTTTCGGTTTCTTCTGCGAATATTTTTCCAGCGAAAGAAGCGAAGCACATTCCAGATAAAAGTGAGATCGGCTTTATGTTTACTTTCTTTTGCTGTTCGATAATACAACTCATACGCATCTCCCTGGATTTCTTCCAGCAAGTCGGTGTGACAATACCACGCCAGGAACCGGTCAGCCCATTTGGGCGGAGTGTGTTTCATTTAGTGTAAACTATTATGTAAGCCTGAACTGCAACGCAATTCTTGGGATCTGACTGAAAAGTTGAGTCCGCATTTCATTCGCTTCTTCCAGCGCACGTTTACCTGCAGCGGTTAATAAGAAAATTCTTTTTCTACGCCCGCCACGTTCATCGGTAGGCTCACTCATTTTCGATTTGAGAAATCCCTTCTCTTCCAGACGTGTAAGAACAGCATGGACTGCACTGATGTTGAGACTGCGATTAGCCTGTTTCTCAATTTCATCCATCACGCCTACGCCATATGCCTTAGGGTACAGAATGCCTACCGTCAGCAAAACAAGCTCCTCCAGTTCTCCGAGGTATGATCCTTTCATAGATTTTATTAATATATTCTACAAACGTGAAAGTAATTGATATGTTTCAGTTTTGTAGAAATAATGCACGAAAGATGCTGAATTTTGAGTTTCTGCGTAAGGGTAACTTTATAAGCTATTCACAATTGCTTTGAAATCGAGCGACTGCCAGATATTCTCCAGGTTAGGAGTTTTCATCACTTCATCCATAATCAGCTTTTGCTTTTGCCCGATACGCAATGCATCTGAATACCGCATTGAATCCATAAACGTTACCATCGGATAAAGGGGAGTCCATTGAGCCGGAAATAACTCGTAGAGTTTACCTTCAATTTTTTTCCGGAGAAGAAATTCAGCATCCGCTACCAGATCGCGCATCTCGATAAAGTTATCAAGGGCTAATTGAGCGATGGCATCGGTATCCGGCTTACGCAATTTTTGAAACTCAGCAAGAACCATATCCCACTTATCCTGATGCTGATTTAACAGATCGTTCAGGATTCTGCAATCTTCAAAACCCGCATTCATACCTTGTCCGTAAAAAGGAACGATGCCATGCGCAGCATCACCAATCAGTAATGTTTTGTTCCGAACCCACGGATAACATTTAATGGTAACAAGCGATGAGGTTGGATTTACTTCAAAGTCGTGCAGTAAATCCGGGATAAGTTTCTTTGCATCCGGAAAGGTTTCTTCAAAAAACTTTTCAACATCCTGTTTTGTTTTCAGCGAATTGAACGAAGGATTGCCTTCAAATGGAAAGAACAGCGTGCATGTAAAACTGCCATCCGGATTTGGCAGCGCAATCATCATAAAGCTTTCGCGCGGCCAGATGTGGAGGTAATTTTTTTCTAATTGAAATGAATTACCTACACCCGGTGGAATGTGAAGCTCTTTGTAACCGTGATCAATATAATCCTGCTCATAATCAAATCGATCGGTAAATTGAAATGAACTTCGAACAGCAGAGAAGGCACCATCAGCTCCAATAATATAATCGAAAGAATAGTCCAGAGGTCGACTGTCGACTGTCGACTGTGGACTATTGACCGATAGTGTAGTTTTCTCCAAATCAACCTTTGTTATTCTCTGATCGAATTGAAAGTGAACTCCAAGTCTCTCGGCTTCATTCATCAGCACCACATTCAATCCGCTGCGCGAAACGGAATTAATAAACTGACCTTCTTTTCCATACGCGAATGAATTGAGCTTGCCCTGCCTGTCGTGCATCATGCGGCCGTGCATCGGGATAGCGACTCTTTTTAATTCATCTGCCAGCCCAACTTCTTCTAACGCGCGAATGCCACGATTACTTAATGCAAGATTAATGGAGCGCCCTGCTTCTGCGCCTTTTTTGCGCATGTCGCCTCTGCGTTCAAGTACGGTAACATCGTAGCCGCGTTTTTTCAGGTAGATGGCTAAGAGCGAACCAACTAACCCAGCTCCGACAATTCCAATAGATGTATTTTCGCTCATCCCAATGCTTTTTTGAAGATATCAACAAAACGAAACACTTCCTCGAAGGTATTGTAAAGCGGAACCGGTGCTACTCGGATAACATTAGGCTCGCGCCAGTCGGCAATAACGCCTGCTTTTGTTAACGCATTGAAAACTTTCTTTCCCTTTTGTTTCATGTAAATAGAAAGCTGACAGCCGCGTGCTTCTTTTTCAGAAGGAGTGAGGATAACAAATTTGTTTCCGGTTGAATCTGTTTCTTTCAACAAGTATTCCAGATAACCCGTAAGCTGAATGCTTTTCTTTGTAAGATTTTTTATTCCGGCTTGCTGAAAAATTTCAAGTGACGCCAGTAGTGCAGCGCCAGGCAATACCGGGAAGTTTGAAAGCTGCCAGCCGTTCACACCGGGCATAGGCTGAAACCCTTTCTTCATTTGAAAGCGCTCTTTTTCATTATGCCCCCACCAACCTGCAAAGCGTAACAACTCGGGATTGTTTGCATGACGCTCGTGGACGAAAGCTCCTGCAACCGCGCCAGGCCCTGAATTCAAATATTTATAACTGCACCAAACGGCAAAGTCAACATCATCTTTATGCAGATTAAGCGAAACATTTCCAATCGCGTGTGCCAGATCAAATCCAACATTTGCACCCGCGCGATGGCCAGCTTCGGTAATTTTTTTTATATCGAATAGTTGACCGGTGTAATATTGAACTCCACCTATAATAACGAGTGCAAGCTGATCTTTAACTTGCTCAATCGCACTGAGAATGTCTTCCGTGCGCAAGGTATATTCTCCTGTTCGTGGCTTGAGCTCAATAATTGCTTCTTCAGGATTTAGTCCATGAAGCTTTACTTGTGAATCAAACGCGTATTGATCGGATGAGAACGGCCCGGTCTCCGTTAAAATTTTAAAACGAGTTTTTGTTGGCCGATAAAATGTCACCAGCATCAGGTGCAGGTTTACCGTAAGTTGATTCATCGCCACCACTTCGGATGACTTTGCGCCTGTAAGCACGGCTAATCCTTTTTTGGTAAACTTATGATAATAGAGCCAGGGCCTGCGTGAATGGATATGACCTTCTACTCCGAGTGTTGCCCAATCGTCAAGCTCCTCAGTAATAAATTTTTTGGTGTTCTTAGGTTGAAGGCCGAGTGAGTTTCCGGTAAAATAGATGGACGTTTTACCATTCACTTTTGGAATGTTAAACATCGGTCTGAATTTCTTCAGCGGATCTTTTTTATCCAAGGTTCTTGCAAAGGCGAGCGTGTTTTCGAATTGCATGCACAATATTAAACAATCTCTTTATTTAAGATTGTCGGTCATCTGCTTTTCGTGATGGCCGGCATGGTAGACAGTAAAATAAATCATTTCCCGCAGGGTGAGCTTTCCTAATAATGGGTGGGGAAGAATCAGCAGATCAAGCTGTTTTTCTGTGAATCCGTTAAGGCGCCTGTTTAAAGAGATGGTAAGCTTCTGAAGTTTTAGAATTAATGTCTCGCGCTGATTGAGACTTACGGGTTCCGGAGTAAAGCGTTTTGAAGCTATTCCGCCAGCCGCCAGCTTGCCACGATATTTTTCTACCAGTTGATCGTACGTTCGCAAAGGCCGGTTTGATTTTCCGAATGACATCTTCAGCATAAACCCTGGAAGCGCAAAAGCTTTGTTAACCGGTGAAACTGCCATCACGATGTGTTCGAGTTGTTGACCACCTGTCCACTTGTCGTTAACTGATTTTAGAAAATCAGCATCGGAAAGTGATTGAAGCTGTTTAATAAAGCTTGCATGGCTTTCTTTCAATCGTTGCTGCAGCTCAAGCTTTTTCATGGCTATACAAATTTTGGATCAGCTTCCATTACGGTACCGCATTTTTTGCAGGTGCGTAATTCTTTTGATCCATAAAATTCGCGAAAGCGCGGAAGGAAATCTTTCTCGATGTTCTCGAGATGAAATTTATATTCGTGCAGCTTGTTGTTACAGTTATCACAATACCAGATCAAGCGATCTTCAAAAGAAGGATCTTCACGTTTACATTCGATTACTAACCCAATTGTGTTTGCGGGTCTTTCCGGCCGATGTGGCGTGTTGGCGGGCAATAGAAACATGTCACCTTCATTCACTTGCATGTCTACCGGCTTTCCATCCTCCTGAATGCGTACGTTAATGCTGCCTTCAAGCTGATAGAATAATTCTTCGGTTTGATTGAAATGATAATCCTTTCGGGCATTCGGCCCGGCAACGATCATCACGATATAATCTCCCGCATCCGCATACAGGTTTTTGTTTCCAACAGGAGGTTTTAATAAATCACGATTATCGTTTATCCATTGTTTCAGATTGAAGGGTTTGCGAATGGCCATAGTTGTAAATTTTTTAGATCAACCTCTCAGATTGTGCTAATTTAATAACAATTTTACAGGAGCAACACCTTTACTATGAATCTGGATTTAACGGGGAAAAGAGCGATTGTTTGCGGCAGCACGCAAGGTATCGGTAAAGCATCGGCTAATGAGCTTGCATTGCTGGGTGCAGGCGTTACGCTGATCGCGCGCGATGAAGAGAAGCTTAAAGCTGCTATGAAAGAGTTGAGTTCAAAGGGTCAGCATAATTATATAGTAGCGGATTTCTCCTCACCGGAAACATTGAAGCAAAAAATTTTCGAATTCGTTTCTAAAAATGCAGTCCATATTTTAATTAACAATACAGGCGGCCCTCCTGGCGGGCAAGCTATTGATGCACAACCGGAAGATTTTGTGAAAGCATTTTCAAATCATTTACTCTGCAACCAGATTTTAGTGCAGGCTGTTGTGCCTTCCATGAAGAAAGAAAAATTCGGGCGCATTATTAACATCATATCTACTTCCGTTAAAATTCCGATTCGCGGATTGGGTGTTTCGAACACCATTCGTGGTGCTGTTGCCAATTGGTCGAAAACTTTATCGCTCGAGCTTGCGTCTTTTGGAATAACAGTGAACAATGTTTTACCAGGCGCAACGATGACGGGCAGACTTGAATCAATCATAAATACCAATGCTCAGAAGAATGATAAAACATTTGATGAAGCAAAGCTGGATATGATCAAAGAAATTCCGGCAGGACGAATAGCCGAAGCAAATGAAGTAGCAGCTGCGGTTGCTTTTCTGGCGTCACCTGCTGCAGGATATATTAATGGAGTAAACATCCCGGTAGATGGCGGCCGAACCGGAAGCTTATAACATGGAGAAAATTCTCAACTATATAAACGGAGTTTTATCAGAGCCTTTCAGCGGTACGTACCTTGATAACATTAATCCGGCCGAAGGAAGAGTATATAGTCTCATCCCTGATTCCGGAAATAAAGATGTTAACCATGCAATTGAAGCAGCGAGACGTGCATTTGCCAAATGGTCAGCAACACCCGCTCAGGAACGTTCGACCATCCTGATAAAAATTGCTGATCTGATTGATCGTGATCTTGATAAGCTTGCGCTTGCTGAAAGCATTGATCAGGGTAAGCCGGTTAAGCTTGCAAAGGTTGTTGACATTCCCCGTGCATCGGCAAACCTGAGATTTTACGCTACCGCAATTTTGCATACCGCATCCGATGCACACTTTACGGATCATGAAGCAATTAACTATACACAATATCACCCGATTGGTGTTGCGGCCTGTATCTCACCGTGGAATCTTCCGCTGTATTTATTTACGTGGAAAATTGCTCCGGCATTAGCCGCGGGTTGTACCGTTGTTGCCAAGCCTTCGGAGATTACACCCATGACTGCATTTCTGTTTTCAAAACTTTGCATTGAAGCAGGTTTGCCCGAAGGTGTGTTAAATATTATTCACGGCACTGGACCAAAAGCAGGGCAGGCTATCATTGAACATCCTGAAGTTGCTGCCATCTCATTTACCGGAGGCACGGCAACGGGAAAAAAAATTGCTGCCACAGCCGCACCGATGTTCAAAAAAATTTCACTCGAACTAGGCGGAAAAAATCCTAACATCATTTTTGCAGATTGTGATTTTGAAAATGCTCTCAGCACAACTATTCATTCCTCGTTTTCAAACCAGGGAGAAATTTGTCTGTGCGGCTCGCGGATTTTTGTAGAACGTCCGTTATACGAAAAATTTCTAGCTGAGTTTACAACGCGTGCCAAAGCATTAACAATTGGTGATCCACTGGAGGAAAAAACGAAAGTAGGCGCTATCGTATCAGAAGCACACATGCAAAAGATTTTATCCTACATCGAGCTTGCAAAAAAAGAAGGCGGAAAGATTGTTCTTGGTGGGAATAGAATCGAGCCAGACGGAAGATGCGCGACCGGATATTTTATTGAACCAACCATCATCACTGGTCTTGAACATTTGTGCCGCACGAATCAGGAAGAAATCTTTGGCCCGGTAGTTACGATCATGCCATTTGATACGGAAGAAGAAGTGCTGGAATACGCCAACAGTACAACGTATGGTCTTGCTGCTACCATCTGGACGGAAAATCTCAAACGCGCGCATCGTGTTGCTGCTGGTGTTAAAAGCGGGATCATTTGGGTGAACTGCTGGCTGTTCCGGGATTTGCGAACACCTTTTGGCGGCATGAAGCAAAGTGGAGTTGGGCGCGAGGGTGGGTTTGAAGCGCTCAAATTTTTTACCGAAGAGAAGAACATTTGCATTAAGCTTTAGCAGACAACTTAAGATGGGCTGCTTTTATAAACCCTCTAAAAAATCTCTTATTGGAAATTTCGACCAACCCTTCATCTAAAAGGCTGGATGTCCAATTTGGCAATTGACGGGCTTCTATTCCGGTTACGATTTTAAAAAACCGATACATAATCCAGAGTAAAACTTTTTGCCACCATTTCTCGCTTACAAAATCAACGGCTAACCATGTCGCATTTTTGCTTAATGAGACTTTAATGGTGTTAATTATTCTGTTGAGACTATTATCTGTAAACATATCCAGGTAAAAATTTGTGATAACTACGGAGTAGGTTGATTTTGGAATGTTGCGTTCTGTTCCCAGAATAAAATTTATAGTTGAAGTATGCTGAGCTTTTTGTTTGGCTAGCTCCAGCATGTTGGACGAGATATCTATATAATCAATCCTAAGTTTTGGATTTCGTGTAAGCAAGCTCTGTAAAAGACTTCCTGATCCACCCCCTAAAATGAGTATGTGATCATCAGGCTTAATCTGATCAAGGTAAAAGAGTTGTGCTGCATCAAGATTTTTACCGAAAATAAGTCTGGAAAGAAAAGTATAAAAGGGTGCAATGAAATTGAATCCAAAAGCAACTCGTGAGCTCATTGCTGAGCAAGTAATTGTTCATAATGATCAAGAATCCGAATTAAGTCGGCTTTCTTTGATGGATCAAGTTTTGCTTCTTTACTGTAGGCCTTAAGTTCTTTCCAATGATCAGCCATTAATGTTTCAAGTATTTTTGATTTAATAACTTTTGACTTGCTGCGACTGTAATCAAGAATAAGGCCATCAACTTCTGTGCTTTTGATTAGACAATAAGGTTGAAGCTTGTTATCATTCCCTAAGAAGAAAATTCCTTCTACTTCAATAAGAGTTTTCTCCTTTACAAAATCATTGACCTCATTAAGTATACCAGGATTCGTGTTGGAGGGTAAGAGTAATAGGGGTTTTGAAATTCTTGAAAGGACAGCGAACTTTTCGAAATCCTTTATTATTTCGAACAAAAGTTCATGCTCCCGATCTGTTTCCATATCCAGATAAACCAGGCTGACATAATTTCTTGAACGATTTAATGCCGGATCGAAATACGTTAGCTCCAATACTCGATTTTCTTGTATAGATATAATCTCGTCTTGCGGAGCTTTTTTGAATTGAACTGTTCCAAAACCTGTGTTATAGTAAACAGAACCTTCGAGTTTGGTTTTGTCTTTAAGTATAATTTTCCCCGTTTGCCAAACCGGGTTGGCACCTAAGTCTTTGATCTTTTGCCCGACCACAAGAAATGAAAAGAGGCTTAGAAATATTATCAAGACGGGTCTTTTCATATGCTGAAGCATTATTTATTCTCTCTAAAATTATAGTACTATTGGGTGTAATTTCGCTTGTATCCATGACACTCTTCGATATTAGAAGTATTTTTTTTTCAATCTGGGGTTATGAACTAAGCTATCTCGAATTTTTTGGAACCGTTTCGGGCATTATTGCTGTGTGGCTTTCGGCTCGGGCAAATGTGTGGAGTTGGCCATTGGGGATTGTGAATGTTACCCTGTCGTTTTTCTTATTCTATCAGGTCCAGCTTTACCCGGATATGTTCTTACAGGTGTTCTTTTTCATTACCAATCTAATTGGCTGGTGGCGCTGGCTAAATCCTGGAAAAGGAGAGGAGGATAAAAAAAGTGAATTGAAAGTAAGCTGGATGAATCGCAAGCAATTGATTCTAATTACGGGAATTGGAATTGCCGGAACAATTGTCTTTGGTTTGTTTGCCAGCCGACTGCATGATTTTTTCCCGATGGTCTTTACAAAACCGAGTGCATCTCCTTTTTGGGATTCATTCATCACCGTTATGAGCATTGTGGCCACGTACTACATGATCCAAAAGAAAATTGAATGCTGGATACTCTGGATTGCGATAGACATTATAGCTACAGGACTTTATTTTATTCGCGACATTAGGTTTTATAGTCTGTTGTATTTTGTGCTCACGATTCTGGCTGCTTTTGGATTTTACCATTGGCGAAAAGAATATAGATCCTATCTACAAGCATGACGCGTGGATTAATCATCGGTAAGTTTCTTCCGCCTCATAAAGGTCATCTGGCACTTATTGATTTTGCGGCAACCCAATGCGATGAGCTAATTGTTTCAATCAGTGAAGCAAAAGAAGATTTCATAGATGCTGAAGTAAGATTAGACTGGCTAAATGAGATTTATAAAAAGCAACCCTCGATCAAACCCGTTCTGATAGCTGATGATTTTGATAACGATCAGCTCCCACTGAATGAACGAACAAAGCAATGGGCTGATAGGATTCGTGAAGTATATCCTTCTTTTGATTTTGTATTTAGCTCAGAAGAATATGGAGAGTCATTTGCACAAAACCTGAATACTCAACACATTCTGTTTGACAAAGAGCGCAAGCAAATTCCGATCTCCGCTACGCTTATCCGAAAGTCGCCTTTAAAATACTGGGAATTTATTCCGGATGTTGTAAAGCCTTTCTTTGTTAAGAAGATTTGTTTTTATGGGGCCGAGAGCACGGGCAAATCAGTCATGGCAAAAAAAATGGCCGAACAATATCAAACTGTTTTTGTACCCGAAGTTGCCCGGGAAATGATTACCTCCAATGATTTTAACCGTGAAGATATAATAGCCATTGGCCGGGAGCAGACTGCACGGATATATCAACAACTAAAAAGAGCAAACAAGTTCTTATTTTGTGATACAGATCTAATTACAACTCAAATCTATTCACGTCATTATCTGAAGGTAGTGCCACCCGTTCTGTATGAATTTGAACGCATGGTTCAGTATGATCTTTATTTTTTGTTTAACATTGATACGGACTGGGTGAGTGACGGTCTGCGTGATCAGGGTTCATTGAATGCACGGGAAAACATGCATCGTATCTTTAAAGAAGAATTGGAGCGGAGAGAAATAAATTATATAACCGTTCAGGGCAACTGGGAGCAGCGCGAAAAAATAGTATCCAACGCTATTAAGATAATTTTAAACAACTGACTTTACATCAAATGAAAGTGACCAGGTTTATGTATTGGAGTTTGTTGTTACTGGTAGCGTGTAGTTCAGACGAACGAGTAACACAAAACGGATGGAAGAAGGATAAGACTAATCCTGTACTTACCAAAGGTGAACCCTTCAACTATGACTTTTATGCAGTAAGCGATTGTTGGGTGCTTTTTGATGACGGTGTTTATAAGATGTGGTACACGGGTGGCGGTGCAGTACTGCCCGATGAAACCTTGCGCTCGCGCTTGAACTACGCAACGTCAACCGATGGAATTCACTGGACAAAGTATTTGAATAATCCCGTGATCGATGTTTCACATGATAGTTGGGACAGCATTGGCGTAGAAACAGCTTCTGTTATTATTGATGCGGTGGCACCTGCAAATCAACGGTATAAAATGTGGTATGCCGGTCAAACCTTTAATGAATATCGGTATGAAATCGGGTATGCTTACTCGCCTGATGGAATTGATTGGCAAAAGCACGGTGAAGCTGTTCTGCTTGTTGGCGTGGATGAAGAATGGGACAATTGTTTCCTGGAAGGGCCAAGCGTTATAAAAGATGGGAACGTGTATAAGATGTGGTATGCTGCTTATGATTGTCATGTTGACAGTCAATCAACCGATGGAAAAGTAAACATCGGCTATGCAACCTCAACCGATGGAATAACCTGGGCTAAACATGAAAACAATCCTGTATTAACTACGACTTCAGGTGAATGGGACGAAGTGTATGTTCAGGATCCGCATGTCATTAAATATAATGGCGCGTATCACATGTGGTATGGTGGAGCGAATGTGGGTGACAATTATTTTCAGCAAACCGGTTATGCTTTCTCGGAAGATGGAATTCATTGGGAGAAATCAGCTAAGAATCCTATTTTGAAACGCGGAAAGAGTGGGGTGTGGGATGCAAACACAACTTCATTCCCATCTGTGCTTATTCGCGACAACGAAATGCAACTGTGGTATACCGGGAAAGATGTTGAGCCATTGCCGGATTTTCCGAAACCATATTTTTGGGAAATTGGGTATGCGCGCAAAGCACTACCCGAAACAGTGCAATTAGATTAAAAATCCAGAAGCTTTCCCTGTTCCGGAAAAAAGAGCTTAACGTTTAATGAATTGAGTTGAACAAGTTGTTTTCGAATAATTTGCTCGCGATCATTTAACGGCTTCATGTGCGTGATCATGATTGGAAAATTTTTCAATGCTTCTTTCCCGCAAAATGAACTCAGTACATTCAATTCGCTCATTAAAAGCTGGGGTGTTAAGTGACCAAACAATAAATTGTCTTTTTGTTCATTCGCGAATGAGACTTCAATAAATATTCCTTTTAATTTTTTATCGCGAATAAGCGGAGTGATGGCTTTCCAAAGTTGTTGAAGCTTGTCTGACTTTTCAATTGCATCTGCACCTGTATCACCCAAGTATAAAATGTAAGCATTGTTCTGCCTGATTAAGAAAGCAGTGCTTTCATTCGGAGAAGCATGGCTTAATAAGTACGGAGTGACAAACAGGGAAGTATTGTTTAGCGAAAGCTCTTTTTCGGGAATGAGTGTATGATACGTATACTTATTGAGTGTTGGCTTTTCGCCTTCGTTGGCAAAATTCGCCCAGCTTTTCCAGCTAAAATGCTTCTCTTTTAAAACTGTAAGACAGCTTTCGATACCATAAATTGATTTAGCGGAATCGTCTGGCGAGTTGACGATCAACCCGGCAACATGATCAAAATGCGGATGTGAAATAAGGTACCCCTTAATATTCTTTCGCAGAAACGCGGTTGCGTCACCTTCCCAGATTTTTTGATCAATCGCTTTTTGAATGCCTGCATGTAACGTTCCTGCATCAAGGCATATATAGTCGGTTGTTCCGCTTGCCGCTAGGGCATACGCAGAAAGGTTGCTTTCATCCGTTCCGCCTTTAACTCCTAACGCAACAATCTGAAAAGAAGATTGTGCCCGACAACTTACGCTCACAATTAACAGTAAAACGAGAAGATGTTTCATGCAATAAAGTTAGTGCTTAACGAATCAATTTTACTTTTCAGTAAATCAATTTCTGATGATGATTGAGTTAAGGTAATGGCTTTTTCATAGTGCTCTTTGGCAGACTTCAGGTCGCCTAGCCTGAATTGAAAATCTCCCAATGCAGCTTCGTAAATGGAATTTGATTCAAGTCCCTGAATGGTTTTTAAGTATGCTAAACCTTCGTCAGGACTTTTTGCAAATCCCAACGCGATAGCTTTATTCAATTCAACAATTGGATCATTTTTGATTTGTCCAAGAAGATCATACAGCATAACAATTTTAGTCCAATCGGTTAACTCAAATGATTGGGCGCGGGCATGTGTTGCGGCAATTGCTGCTTCAAGATGGTATTCACTCAATTCTTCACTAGCCGTTGCCTTATCCAGAAACTGATTTCCTTTCTCAATAAGCGCTTGAATCCACAATGAACGATCCTGATGCTGCAACAGGATAATATTACCAAGATCATTCAATCGAGAATCGGCCCGCGAAGCTTGGTAACACATTAAAGCCAGCAAAGCATTAACATTGGATGAATTGGTAAGCTTGTTCTTCGTTAATAGCAGGCAAAGCCGCATGGCTTCTTCACACAAGTCATGACGAATAAGCTTGTCGGCATGCGTTGAATTATAACCTTCGCTAAATAATAAATACAGTGTATGTAAAACTGTGTCTTGTCGTTCTGAAAGTGTTTTAGGTGAAATAATTTCCAACACAATTCCTTCTTCCCGGATTTTTTCTCTTGCGCGATATAATCTCTTGGTGATCGTTTCATCTGTTGTTAAAAAACTATGTGCTATTTCAGAGATACTTAATCCACATAATGTTTTTAGAATGAGTGCGATTTGTGATTCATATGGAATGGCAGGATGACAACACGCAAACATCATGCGCAACTGGCTGTCTTCAATCTCGTGTTCGAAAAATAAATGATTGATCGCAGGCGAAAGTGTCCACTCCGATTTAAAAGCTTGCGCAAGATCTTTTTCAATGTGTGCGTGACTTGTTCGTTGCCGAATTACATCGATGGCCTTTCGCTTGGCAACGGTATATAACCATGCAGGGGGATTTTCAGGAATTCCTTTTACTTTCCAGATATTTAGTGCTTGCAGTAAGGTATCCTGAACGATGTCTTCGGCAATATCAAGATGTTGGAGGCCAACCATACGTGCCAGGACGGCAGCCATCTTCCCCGCCTCGTGACGAAAAAGATGACTGACGACCTGGTTAACATTTGCTTCGGACATTCATAAAAATAGGAATTTAAAGATCGTAGTAGGTAGCGTCTTTTACGATCTGCTCGTTTTCAATTGTTAATATGCTTACAATCGGGAGCGTGAACTTTGTTCCGTCCGGTGTAGTGTCCGTTGAAATGAATTCAACGACTATAGTTTTTTCTGACGGGTAAAGATTTACCACTGAATCTTGAATGTCAGGAAACATGCTTTGTAGTTCAGCATACTTTGCGATAGTTTCCACGCGGCTCTTCGAAACAAATTCCTTTCCGAAAGAAGGATCAAGGAACAAAGCATTGTCTGAATAAAATGCCGCCATAGTTTTCCAGTCATACTTGTTGAATGCTTCAAAAAGTTTTTTGGCAAGCACTATGTTTTTATCATCCTGTGAAACAGGAGAGGAGTATGCTGTGCAGATGACCAGCATACTTCCCAATATGAATTTCTTCATACTACATGTTGTCGAATTTCACGACTTCGCGAATTTCAATAACCCCTCCCAATTCAAAATCAGGATATTCTTTCGCGAGCTCAGTAGCTTCGGCCAGATCTTTTGCCTTCACAACAAAATAACCTGCTACAATTTCTTTACTCTCCGCATACGGGCCATCAGTAACAGTTTTCTTCACGCTACGGATTGTTTTCCCACCTGGCAGCAATGCTTCTCCGGAATCATAACGACCTTGCTCTTGTAACTTTTGCACCCACGCAAACCATTTATTCATTTGTGCTTCCTGTTTTTCGGGTGAAAGCTGGCTGGCATCGCCCCCGATGAAAATGAACATGTACTTTTCCATAATTTTTTAAGTTTGGTTAAACATTATTTCCCCTATGACGGGTGAGGGATTGCTGCATGGACAAGAGTTTAGAAAACTTTTTAAAATTTTTTTCTAAGCTCAAGCCTTGCCAAGCTTATGTCCTTTGAGTGCGAAATAGAGGATATAGAGATAACACGGGATCATGATCAAAAAAAACGTCCACTGGAAATCGTACTGATCTTTTAGACTGGCAAAGATTTTAGGAATAATAGCCCCGCCTGCAATGCCCATAATTAATAATGCAGATCCACGCTCCGTAAATTTTCCAAGCCCTTCGATAGCCAGAGGCCAAATGGCAGGCCACATTAACGCATTCGCTAAACCTAACGCGGCAACAAATCCAACAGAGAGATAGCCATTCGTTAATAGAGCAGCGGCCGTAAAAACTATTCCAAGGATCGCAGAAATTTTTAAAGCTGCTTGTTGCGAAATGTATTTTGGAATAGCAAACAATCCAATTACATAACCTACCAGCATGGCAATCAATGTAAACGATGTGAAATATTTTGTTTGATCGGATGATATATCAAATCCTTTACCATACGTACCGATGGCATCGCCCGCCATTACTTCAACACCCACATAAACAAAAATGCAGAACGCACCCAACAATAAATACGTGAACTGAAAAATACTTGTTTTGTTTTTAGCAGCACTTCCAGCCGATTCAGCATTTACTTCCGAGGCTTTGATTTCCGGCAATGCAGATTTCGTAATCCAGAAAGCTAACACCACAAGTATTACCGCCATGATCATGTATGGCCAATAAATAGTGGAAGCAAATTGAGTTAAGATTTCTTCCCGTGTAGTGAGGTCTGTTGCATTTTTAACTTTTTCTTCTAGAGAACTTACATCTTTCAAAACAAATGCACCCAGCACAATAGGAGAAAGAATACCGGCAACTTTATTGCAGATGCCCATCACACTAATGCGTTGTGCGGCACTTTCAATTGGCCCAACGATACTGATGTAGGGATTACAAGCAGTTTGTAATAAGGACAGCCCCGAACCGATGATAAATAATCCGATTAATGAAGCAAGGTAATTGCGCTCGGTAGCGAAATGTCCGAAGATGAAAGTTCCGAATGCCATGACTAATAAGCCCAGTGCCATTCCCTTTTTCATTCCGGTTTTTTCCAGAATCCAGGAAGACGGAAGTGCGAGGAAAAAATACGCCATGTAGAAGGCAGTTGTTACCCAAAACGCTTTTGAATCGGTGTCCAGATCAAAGGCAAGTTTTACAAACGTGATGAGCGGACCGTTCAACCACGTCACGAAACCGAAAATGAAAAACAAAATACCGATAATCGAAACTGACTGAACGTACTGGCGGGAAGTGTTTTGCATAGCGCGATATTTGTAGCAACTTAGCGAAACAGTTTTACAGATTAATTATGAGCAATAAAAAAGACTTGACGCTGCTCGTGCTTGCAGCCGGAATGGGAAGCCGCTATGGCGGGATTAAACAAATCGATGGCTTTGGCCCAAGCGGTGAAACGATTATGGATTACTCTCTTTTCGATGCGATTCGTGCAGGCTTTACAAAGGTTGTTTTTATTGTTCGTGAAGAAATTAAGGAAACAGTAAAAGAGATGTTCCTGCCACGATTGGAAGGAAAAGTTAAAGTGGAGTTTGTAATCCAGGCATTGGATACTAAGGTGCCGAAAGAGTATCAAAATCCGGAACGCACAAAACCTTGGGGAACGGCACATGCTGTGCTGGTTGCTAAAGATGTTATTCATGAACCTTTTGCAGTAATCAATGCGGATGATTTTTACGGTCGCAAGGCCTTTGAGTCGGTGGCAAACTTTTTTAATGGCGATACAAAAGGCGCTCACGCCATGGTAGGGTATACATTAAAGAATGTTTTATCGGATAACGGAAGTGTATCACGCGGTTGTGGAGAACAAGATGCAGATGGATATTTAAAATCAGTTGTTGAACGTACAACCATAGTGAAAGAGAATGGCAAAATCATCGCAAAAGAAAAAGACGGTGATGTGGTGATGGATCCACAAACACCAACGTCCATGAACTTCTGGGGATTTCATGAAACTATTTTCCCGTTGATTGAAAAATTCTTTGTTGAGTTCCTGAAAGAAAAAGGCAAAGAACCTAAAGCCGAATTTTTCATCCCGATCATCGGTAACGAAATGATCAAACAAAATCTCGGCAAAGTAAAAATTTTAGGTGGAGGTGATATTTGGTTTGGGGTTACCTATAAAGAGGATAAAGACGAAGTCTCTGGCAAGATCAAAGAGCTGGTGAACAAAGGCGAGTATCCAAATAATCTATGGAAGTAATAGTCTGCCTTAATAGGCAATAAAAAACTCCCGGATATCCTCCGGGAGTTTTTTTATTAAATCAATTCAGCAGTTAAAACTGTTCAAACTTCGAGAAGAAGAAGCTCCCCTCAATGCCTGCGTTCTCATCGCTATCAGAACCGTGAATTGCATTTGCATCGATTGACTTCGCAAATAAATTACGGATAGTTCCTTTTTCTGCTTTTGAAGGATCAGTTGCACCAATCAATTTGCGGAAATCTTCCACTGCATTGTCTTTCTCCAGGATCATCGGAATGATAAATCCGGTTGACATGTAAGCAGTGAGGTCGTTATAAAAAGGACGTGCCTTGTGAACTTCATAAAACTGTCCTGCGCGCTCTTTGGTAAGCTGGGTTTTTTTCATCGCGATGATGCGAAAACCTGCTTCTTCAATCATCTTAATAATTGCACCTGAATTTCCCGCGCCAACTGCATCGGGCTTAATCATGGTAAATGTTCTGTTTCCGGCCATTTCTTTAGGATTTTTTTCTAATTCGCGGGCAAAAATAGCTTTTCCCGGCATTAATCGGGTAAAAATCTGGCAATCAATCCAATAATCCTGAAATCCTGAAAATCCTGATTATTTTTGCCCCCTCGTAATCGCTAAATGCAAAATATCCAACCATTTAAGGACTTTATGGGTCAAACACGCAAAGTCGTGATTGTTACCCATCACAAGCCGGATGCCGATGCGCTGGGGTCTTCCCTCGGCCTGGGCGGATATTTGAAAAAGAAAGGGCACGATGTAACCGTGATTACACCCAGCGATTACCCTGAATTTTTGCATTGGATGCCCGGTCACACCGAAGTATTGGCGCTCGAAAAAGGAAATGAGAAGGTAATCCACGAAAAGATCAATAAAGCTGAGATTATTTTTTGTCTGGATTTTTCAGCGCTTAACAGGATACAGGATCTAACCGAAGTAGTAAGGAATGCTCCAGGGAAAAAGGTAATGATAGACCATCACCTCGAGCCTGAGAATTTTGCAGAGTTTGTGAAGTGGGATGTTCAGTCTGCCTCAACGGCTGAATTAATTTATAATCTGATTTGTGAGCTGGACGATGAATCACTTATCGATGCTAACATTGCCGATTGTCTGTATGCAGGATTGATGACCGATACCGGAGGCTTCCGTCATTCGAATACCCGTTATGAAGAATTTCAGGTTGCATCGGAGTTGGTAAGACTTGGTGCTAATCCAACAAAAATCTCAAAGCTTATTTACGATACGAATACGGTAGAGCGTTTACGGTTGATGGGATTTGTATTAAGTGAAAAGCTAAAAGTGTTGCCAGAATACAAAACTGCTTACATGACGCTTTCCGCAGAAGAGCTTAAGCGCTTTGGTTCACAAACAGGCGATACGGAAGGATTTGTAAACTATGGCTTATCCATAAAAGGCATTAAGATTTCCGTGATGATCCATGAACGTAAGGATAGCGTTAAGCTTTCGTTGCGCTCGCTGGGTAATTTTTCTGTGAATGAAATGGCTCGCAAACACTTTGAAGGAGGCGGACATAGAAATGCATCTGGTGGAAGCTCATCGCTTTCATTAGAGCAAACGCTGCAAAAGTTTTTATCAATATTACCAGAGTATAAAAATCAATTAAATCAAGATTAATAAATTTTATAAATCATCTATTATGAGAATTACAAAAATGCTGATCGGGTTATTGCTCGTGTTATGTGTAGCCTGCGATAAGTCGGAAAGAGAAACCCTGAGCGGTCTCAAATACAAAGTAGTAAAAGAGGGTACGGGTGTGCCCGTAAAAGTAGGTGACGTATTAATATTCAACTTTATTTTTAAAGACTCTAAAGATTCTGTTTGGCGGAGCACGTATGAGTCTGATTTTGCTCCTTACATCGTTATGCCCGATACAGCAGGAATGAAGCGCGAAGATGGGTTAACGCAAATGTTACGCGCATTGACACCCGGAGATAGCGTAACCGTAACGATTCCCATCAAAGATTTTTTCAAAGACATAGCGCGTCAACCAATACCTCCGCAATTTGACTCAACGCTAATCTTTACATATCAAATTAAGGCTGAGAATACAATGACCAAGGATTCCTTCCAGGTATATCAGCGTGAGTTCTATCTAAAAAAACAGAGAGATCAGGTAGCGAAGGATTCAACCGCTATTGAATCTTACTTAGCTAAAAACAATATCACAGCACAAAAAACAGAATCAGGCGTGTACTATGTTATTACGACACCGGGTAAAGGTGATAATGGAAAGTCGGGCCAGATTGTGAAAGTAAATTATACCGGATATACACTTACGGGAGAATACTTCGATACAAGCGATAAAGCAGTAGCGATGGAAAAAGGACTCTATAACCCGGAACGGGAAAAATATGCACCATATGCGCCTTATGAAGTTACTATTGATCGCTCTCAGGTAATAAAAGGGTGGCATGAAGCGTTAAAAGTTTTGAATAAGGGCGCAAAGGCTACAGTCTTTATACCCTCAGGCCTTGCTTATGGACCGCAGCGAAAAAGCGAAATTATCAAGGAGAATGAACCGCTTATTTTTGAACTTGAAGTAGTGGATTTAAAAGATAAGAAAAATGAAAAGTAAATTGTTGAGCAGTGCGAGTTTGCTGGTGGGGTTGTGCCTGATGTTGGGCTCGTGCTTGGACACAAATGACACAACTCCCTATCAAAGATTTCAGGAAGAGATTGCTAAAATTGATACATATCTGGCACTGAACCCTCCTGGCTTTGGTGATTTTATAGTGAAGGATGCCGCTTCCGGGATTCGAATGGTTGTTACCGAACGACCTACACTTAACATTGACGGAACAGAACCTATTCCTCTTCCGCCTACAGCGGAAAACAGAATTTCAGTAAGCTACGTTGGAAGGCTTTTTTCAACAGGTGAGCAATTTGATGCAAACACATCTTACACATTTACAATTACCGATCAGGATGCAAACGGTGAAGATGTTATCAATGGCTGGAAAACTGCACTTGGAATGATGTACCAGGGCATGAAGGCAACTGTATACATTCCTTCAGTTTATGCTTACGGAACAAGCGGTAATAATCAAGGTCAGGTTGCAATTCCCGCGAATGCTATTCTTGTATTTGATTTGGATTTGAAGTCAGTAGAGACTGAAGATCAGGAACCAAGACTTACAAACGATAAGCTTGCAATAGCTAATAAGCTTGGCAGTGCACCCGATGTGGAGATACATCCTAATGGATTAAGTTACATACCTACCAAAATAGGAACCGGAGTTCGGCCGGATTTGTACGACCAAGTCGAAATTAAGTATACCGGGAAGTTGTTAGACGGGACAGTTTTTGCAGAAGGGTTCCAGCAAGGGCCTAATATCGTCTTTAGCAGCAGACCTGTTAATTATATTCATGGATTTGGCCTGGGATTACAACTCATGCGCGAAGGCGGTAAAGCAACATTCTATATCCCTTCCGCGTTGGGGTATGGAATTCATTCAAGCTCGACCATCCCTGCAAATACAAATCTTATTTTTGAAGTGGAACTATTGAAAGTAATTCCAATTGAAGAATGAAATCACTTTGCTTTGCAACAAGTAATATTTATAAAACAGAAGAAATCAGGGCCCTTCTTGGGTCCTTTTTTTTGCTTAAAAACCTGAAGGACATTGGGTGCACGGAGGAATTACCGGAAACGCAACCTACCATTGAAGGCAACGCGTTACAAAAAGCGCAATATGTTTTTGATAACTACAATGTCTCATGCTTTGCCGATGACACCGGGCTTGAAGTTGAATCATTAAACGGTGAACCGGGTGTACGCTCCGCCCGGTATGCTGGTGAACACCGAAGTGATCATGATAATATTGAACTTCTGCTCGCTAACCTTACAGTACAAAAAAACAAGAAGGCAAGGTTTAAAACAGTAATCGCGTGGATAGATAATGGAGAAATAGAAAGCTTTGAAGGAATAATAACCGGAATGATCGTTCCGGTGCCAAGAGGATCCAAGGGTTTTGGTTATGATTCAGTGTTTATGCCTGACGGATATGACAAAACTTTTGCAGAGATGGAGCTAGCTGAAAAAAATTTAATCAGTCACCGGGCGTTAGCTGTTAAAAAACTCGTTAATTTTCTCCGGGAGAAATACACATGACAAAGCCTTTTACCATTGGCATTACCGGGGGAAGCGGTTCGGGGAAAACTTTTTTTCTTAAGAATCTCGAAAGCCGGTTTACAAGTAATGAGCTGTGCCTCATTTCACAAGATCATTATTATCATCCGCGCGAAATGCAGCAGCATGACCAACGCGGAATAAAAAACTTCGATCTTCCGGAATCCATTGATCACAAACAATTCCAATTAGATATTCAAACCTTAAAAAGAGGAGAACTTCTTAAAAAGAAAGAGTACACCTTTAATAACCCCAACGTAACTCCTAAAATTCTCGAGTTTAGGCCTGCCCCGATAATTATTGTGGAAGGATTGTTTGTTCAGTATTTCCCGGATATCGAGC
Source organism: Cyclobacteriaceae bacterium (assembly GCA_965227265.1). Classification (GTDB taxonomy): domain Bacteria; phylum Bacteroidota; class Bacteroidia; order Cytophagales; family Cyclobacteriaceae; genus UBA2336. Next base: position 3,774,886 of record OZ245738.1, read on the forward strand.
GCGAGCTTGACTTAAAAATATTCATCGAAGCAAAAGATCATGTTAAGCTAAGCCGTAGAATCAAGCGCGATAATGAAGAGCGTGGATACGACCTCGAAGATGTTTTATACCGGTATGAAAACCATGTAATGCCTGTTTATGAAATGCTCATTAAACCACTCAAGCATCAGGCTGATATTGTAATTCCCAACAACAGCCATTTTAACCGGGCTCTTGATTTCCTTACTCTCGCTATTAAAGCCCGAATCAACGGCTAAATTTTTCCGGTCAGGCTTTCATTTCATGCGTATTTGCATACTTTTGTAACCCCATGAAAAAGGCCAGAAAATACCATACGTTGACGCTCGCTGCAGGAATTGCAATCGCGTGTTTGATTGTATTTTCACAACTTTTTTACTTCCAGGCAGCTACATACTGCCAAAAAAAGGCGGAAACCCAGCAACTCAAGGAAAAGGAATCATTACCTAAACAAACCGGTGAAGAAACGGGCCATGTGGCCTGCATCTCTATTCCTTCAAATACTATTGCATCTGTCTCTCACATTCAAATAAGTGATGGATTGTCTTTTGTGTTGCAAACACTTCTTGAACCCGAGAAGGAACAAACGATAATTGAAGCACCACCGCTTACGAACAGGTTATTTCACACGCTGTTCCGATTTATCATAGCTTCTAACGCACCCTGATTTTTTACACCTATCAAGGTCTTACACATTAAAGCGTAAGACAAATTCTCTATTTAAAATTATTCAATAAATTTTTAATCATGCAAAACAAAGGATTAGTCGTTATTCTAACGGTCATCATTTCATTACTGTGTTTTTATTACTTGTCGTTTACGCTTATATCACGCAGTGTACAGAAGGATGCGGTTGAATATGCAACCACAACAAAAGGTGAAGTAGACCTTAATAAGAAACAACAATACCTGGACTCAGTCTGGAACAAGCCTGTATACAACATGCTTGGCTTGAAAGAATACACCTACAAAGAAGTTAAGAATAGCGAGATTAGTCTTGGTCTTGACTTACAAGGCGGTATGCACGTAACGCTTGAAGTGTCTCCGATTGATATTATCCGCGGACTGGCCGGAAATTCAACTGATTCAGCTTTTGTAAAAACTCTTAAAAAGACAATCGTTCAACACAAGAAAAGTCAGAAAGCATTTGCAGATCTTTTCTTCGATAATTTCAAGCAAGACTACCCGGAAAGAAAATTTGCTTCGATCTTCGCGAACGCGTCAACCCGCGATCGGATTAGTTTGCAGGATACAGACGACCAGGTTGTATCGGTTGTTAACAAAGAAATTGAACAAGCCATCGATCGTTCGTATACGATTTTGAGCAATCGGTTGGATCAGTTCGGTACGTCACAGCCAAACATTCAGCGCCTGATTGGTACCGAAAGAATTCAGGTTGAAATTCCAGGAGCAGAGAACCCGCAGCGCGTTCGTAAGCTATTACAAGGTGCAGCGCGTCTGGAATTTTGGGATGTTATAGAGCCTAATACGCTCAACTCATCCTTCATGGCTATCAACAATGTTCTTGTTAAAGAACAGAAAGCCAAAGCGTCTTCTTCTACTGCCGAAGAGAAGGATGATCTTGCTAAACAGCTTTCTTCTCCAACGGATACAACTGCAACAGATCTTCAGAAGCAGCTTAATAATGCAACCGACACTACTAAAACCGGACTCGACTCTCTCCAGAGTCTGAATATCTCCCCATTGTTTGCCTTAAGCAAACCAGCCGGTACGTTCCGTTATGATTTAGCGGATACAGCTGAGATCAATGCTATTTTCAGACGAGCAGATATTAAGAGTTTGCTTCCACGCAACGTAGGTGTGTACTGGACAAACAAAGCCGAAGATCCATATAAGGCAGGTGAAACACTTGAACTGAATTTCCTCGACATAGGAAGAAATGGTCTTCCGCGTTTAACGGGAGAAGTGATCATCAACGCAAATAACGATCTGGATGAAAAAACTCGTCCGGCAGTATTCATGCGCATGAATGCAAAAGGAACCCGGGAGTGGGCAAAATGGACACGTGATGCTGCTCAGAAGAGATCTCGCATTGCGATTGTTATGGATAATTTAGTGTATTCTGCACCCTCTGTAAATACAGAAATCCCGAATGGCAGCTCAGTTATTGCCGGAAACTTTACAACGGAAGAAGCAAAAGATTTAGCAAGTGTGTTAAAGGCAGGTTCACTGCCTGCTCCTACCCGCATTGTTGAATTTACTTCCGTAGGATCTACCCTTGGTCAGGAGGCCATCTCAAACGGATTGATTTCTATTGTGGCTGGGTTTATTGTGATTATCATTTTCATGTTTGTAGTGTATAGCAGCGCAGGTTGGGTTGCTGACTTGGCCGTTATCCTTAACTTGATTTTCCTGTTAGGTGTATTGGCATCCTTGAATGCATCGCTTACCCTTCCGGGTATTGCGGGTATCTTGCTTTCCCTGGCGATTGCTGTGGATGCAAACGTGCTGATCAACGAACGTGTTAAGGAAGACCTTGCTACCGGTAAAGATTTCACTTCATCTGTACGGGCCGGATACAAAAATGCATTCTCGGCTATTATTGACTCAAACGTAACTACACTTATTAAGGGCGCTGTGCTTTTGATCTTTGGTTCGGGATTGATTTACGGATTTGCTGTAACGCTTGTTATTGGTATCCTGTGTTCATTCTTTACTTCGGTGTTTTTTACCCGGGTGTTATTTGAGAACATGATCCGCAGAAAGAAAACCATCAGCTTCTCACAAGCCTGGTCTAAAAATTTATTTAAGTCTATCAGCGTTAACTTTATTGGTAACCGTAAAATATACTATGCTATTTCATTGACGGTAATTGTTGCAGGTATGATTGGCTTGGCTATGAAAGGACTCAACTATGGTGTTGATTTCAAAGGCGGAAGAAGTTATATCGTTGAATTTGAAAAGCCGGTTGAAGCTGCAGCCATTCGCTCAAACCTGGCCGGAACATTCGGCTCATCACCGGAAGTTAAAACGTATGGTTCTAGTCAACGCTATAAAATCACAACCGATTACCTCATCGAAGATGATTCTGAAAATGCTACGTTACAGGCTGAACAACAACTTGAGGCCGGGCTTGGAAAATTTGAAGGCAACAAATCAACCGTACTGAGTCCAATTAAGGTTGGGCCTACCATCGCAAATGACACTAAGCTTTCAGCGGTTAAATCATTGACGGTTGCAGTTGTGTTGATGTTCTTGTACATTTTAATCCGGTTCCGCAGATGGCAGTTTGCAATGGGTACGATGATCAGTCTTGTACACACAGTACTGATGGTACTTTCAATCTTTATCTTGCTTGAAAATATTATGCCGTTCTCGTTGGAAATTGATCAGGCCTTTATTGCTGCGATCCTGACGGTAATCGGATACTCCATCAACGATAGCGTGGTGGTGTTTGATCGGGTACGCGAGTTCCTTGCCAATAAGAGAAGCGATGAAGATACTCCATCGGTAGTGAACCGTGCCTTGAACGACACGTTGAGCCGTACATTGATTACAGGTATGTCAACGATTTTCGTAATTATCATCCTGTTCATATTTGGCGGAGAAACAATCAAAGGATTTACGTTCGCTATGTTGATCGGTGTAATAATCGGAACGTATTCTTCACTGTGTATTGGTACCCCGGTACTGGTTGATTTCACTAAAAAGGATAAATAGGTAACACACTCATCAAATTTTTAGATAATCCGGCTCCAAAGGCCGGATTATTTTTTTATTTTAGAGAACCTTAAACCCTAATACTATGGACCAAATACTAGACACTCAAACCTACCAGGAAAGCAGACCAAAAGAATATGCAGGCTTTTGGATCCGGGTTGCCGCTTATCTTATTGACGGAATTGTTTTATCAGTCGCTATATGGACTATCGTTTTTGCTTTGGGTGCAGCCTTTTTGAGCACGGCTGCAGATTCAGACATTGATCCGGCTACTGCAATCGCAGGAGGTATTGGATTTTATGCTTTAATTATCATTGGATACTTATTGTACTTCGCACTTATGGAAAGCTCACCGCGCCAGGGAACATTAGGTAAAATGGCCGTGGGTATAAAAGTTGGAGATAGTAATGGAAATCAAATTTCATTTGCAAATGCGTTAGGCCGGACTGCTTCAAAATGGCTCTCGCAGATAATTCTCTATATCGGTTTTATGATGGTAGGTTGGGATGATCGTAAGCAAGGTTTACACGATAAGATTGCCGGTACCTTTGTTTTTTATAAGAATTAATTTTCAATGATTTATCGCTAGTATGGATCAGATTTTAGATAGTCCCCAACAAGAAAATAAAGTTTTTCCATATGCGGGTTTTTGGATTCGTGTCGCTGCTTACCTGATTGATGGGGTATTGCTTTGGATTGTGAACGTAATTATTTCGTTTATATACTTGGGTTCGTATAGTGTATACAACTCAGATATGTTGTTGACCGTAACATCTATCGTTCTCGGGGTACTCTATTTTACGCTCATGGAAAGCTCAGAGCGTCAGGCTACGCTGGGTAAAATGGCAGTGAGCATTCGGGTCGGTGACCAGCACGGAAACAGAATTTCATTTGCGAATGCGTTGGGTCGTTACTTAGCTAAAATTATTTCGGGAATTATTTTAGGAATAGGCTTCATGATGGTAGGCTGGGATGATCGCAAGCAGGGCCTTCACGATAAAATTGCCGATACATTCGTTTTCGAAAAATAATTACACTAAATCAATCCTCTGGATTTTAACTCTAGGTACTTATTAATCGTAGCCACCGTAAGATTTTCGGGTTTCGTGAGAATACTCATGATCCCGAATTGCTTAAGCTGCTGAGCCAGCTGCATTTTATTGTAACCGTATTCTTCAGCAGTAACCTGGGCGTACACGTCTTCCAGTGTGGAGGCACCATGCTTGGTGAAATTGGTTATCTCGGTGTTCTCAAAAAATACAACCACCAGCAAATGTTGTCGGTTAATTTTCCGCAGTTGTGGGATCACACGCTGTAACGCATACTCACTTTCAAAATTCGTGAATAGGAAAATGAGACTACGGCCTTTGATGAACCTGCGCGTAGCTGTGTACATAAGCTCGTAGTTGGCCTCCGCAGGCTGCTCTTCTTCATTATACAATGCCTCCAGAATATGTTTGAGCTGCTGCTTGCTGCGTTCAGCTTTCAGCGCGGTACCGATCCTGTTTGAAAATGTAACAAGGCCAGCTTTATCTTGTTTTTGTAAAACGATATTCGAAATCACCAAAGAAGCATTGACTGCATAATCGAGTAGGCTCAATCCTTCAAAAGGCATATGCATCACCCGGCTTTTGTCTAACAGACAATACACTTGCTGAGATTTTTCATCCTCGTACTGATTAACCATTAGCTGCGCTCTGCGGCCGGTAGCTTTCCAGTTTATGCTTCGGTAATCATCTCCGCCAACATACTGTTTGATGTGTTCAAATTCGTAACTGTGCCCAATTCGCTGCATGCGCTTAACACCATATTCCTGAGAGGTGCGAATAAAGGACTTCAACTCAAACCGCTTCATTTGAATGATGGAAGGATACACGGGTATCATTTCATTTAATGGAAAGGTGATTCTTCTTTTTACTAATCCCAGGGTAGAGTGAATAAAGCAGTGAAGATCTCCGAAATAATATTCTCCTCGTGTTAACGGCTTGAGCGGGTAGACATGTTTATCGGATTGACGCGCGGCAAGGTTGAGCTCACGTTTAAAATCGCGCACCTGGAATTGTTCCGGCAGTTCATCCACCAGAGCAACATGTAGAAAAACAGATGAATTGTTTCGTAATAAAATCTCAATTGGATTTTCATCTCCCAGGGAAAGCACTTTTGCTGTTGTACGTGATGCTGTGAGCGAAACCCTTTTTCCATAAAGCAGAAAAACATCTGCTAACGCTACAAGAAGAAAAAGTATAATGGAGGCTAATGCAAAGGGCAACAGTATCCCAAACGGATAGGATGCAATCAACAGAAAAATGATTACACCTCCTGCATAGAAGAACCGGGTATTAAGAAATAAGCTTTTAAGTGAGAATTTCAACGTGGTATTTCAATTCGTTCGGTAATTTCTTTGATAATCTCTTCCGATTCCACGCCTTCCATTTCACGTTCAGCCGTAAGAATGATACGGTGGTTTAAAACCGGTTCAGCTACATACTTAACATCCTCAGGCGTTACGAAATCACGTCCACTCATAGCTGCAATTGCTTTTGATGCCCGCATAATAGCAAGTGATGCCCGCGGTGATGCGCCTAATGATAAATCACTATGATTACGGGTGCTGGTAACTACCTGCGCGATGTAAGAAAGAATTTCATCTTTGATGTGGATTTTTTCAATGATCTCCTGGCAATGTTTGATCTCTTGCTTATTCAATACAGCAGCAACTGAGCTTATTGATCTTAACGTGAAGTCATCTTTAAACCGTCTCAGAATTTCTGTTTCCTGCTCTACGTTTGGATAGTTTAATTTAATCCTGAATAAAAAACGATCAAGCTGAGCTTCCGGTAAACGATAGGTTCCTTCTTGTTCAATAGGATTTTGTGTTGCGATGATGAGAAAAGGAAAATCAAGAAGATAGGTTGTGCCATCAACGGTTATTTGTCTTTCTTCCATTACTTCAAACAAAGCTGATTGTGTTTTGGCCGGAGCGCGATTGATCTCATCTACCAGCACAACGTTTCCAAATATCGGTCCTCTGCTGAAAGTGAATTCAGAAGTCTTAACATTAAACACTGAGGTTCCCACAACGTCTGTCGGCATCAGGTCAGGTGTAAACTGAATCCGAGAGAAATCTACCGATAAGGTTTTGGCGACCAGTTTGGCGGTAAGTGTTTTAGCAATACCGGGTACGCCCTCAAGCAAAATATGTCCACCAATGAAAATACCAGCGAGTATTAAATCCACGGTTTTTTCCTGGCCTACCACAAGCTTGCCTACTTCTGCTTTTACTTTACGGATATGCTCATTGAGAATGTCAAGCTCGTGCTGAATGGGACTGTTGGTTGATAAGATTTCGTCTTCCATAATTATTTTGCCTTGTTGTAAAAATTCTGAATAGCGTTGTATAGATCGGCTAGCCGGGTAGAATCAATATTGTTAAATTTTTCGATAATCTGGTATTGATCAAAGATTAATTGAATCTCTCCCTCACTTATCTGCGACTTAGCTGAAAGCTTTTTAATAAACTCCGAATCAATTTTGTGGGTAGATAACGAATATTTAGTTCGGACTAAATGAAGAAAGTGGCGCATCTTCTTTCGGGCTATGTCGCCATGATTTTGATTATGATAATGCAACGAGGAAACCATCGTGAGAAATGCGAGTGAGGTGTTGGCCTTGGGTTCCAGAACCGGTATAAAACGCTGTCTTCTTTTTGCGGTAAAAAAAACATACAGCAACGCCAATGCAAGCATAACCCACCAGGCATATTGCAAGCTCGGCTGTTGCATGATGAAGTAGAGTGGATTGTAGTATGGGTTCCGGCTTTTTTGAGAATAGGGTACTTTGCTATATTCATCCCATAAAATCACTTTACTATCTGTATACGAGAAAACCGATGAAGCATATTCGGTGTTCTTTTCCTTAACCATAAAGTAATTCGTAAACACGATCGGATTGGTATGGATAAATAGATTACCTTTTCCGTATGGGGTTTTGAAAAAGTTAACAAGGTCAGGCTCAAAATATCCTAAGGGAACGATTGATTCAACAGAATCACATAAAGCGGTGGCGCCAATATGCTCCCAGTAATAGTTGGCATCCTTGTCGTTTATCCGAAACGTGAATTTATAAGGCTTTAATTTTGCAAACTCCGGATGATAAAAATTTGAGTTGATAGTAGCTGTATCGGTCGACTCTACATAAAGATTTTGTGAGCATCCGGACTGGTAAAAGGTATGGATTAACTGTTGTGGTAAGTAAGGTGTGATTAAAAATATATCATTTCCAGCGGTAAGATAGTTCTGCATGGCCTGCGCATCGAGCGAATCGAGAAACATTGAATCACCAATAAACACGTAGGCTGATTTCTTTTTGTTGGAAGCGGAATCGAGCAATTCGTGGATTGGTCTTTTGGTGTTATAGACAAATCCATCAGAAGCGTACGACTTTAGCATCTCGCGGATGAACTGTGTTCCGTAAGGTTGGTTGCTTTTCGGATCGTAGGTTTCACGCCAATTGTATTTACGCGTATCTGCCGTCAGGTAAAAAAATAGCACCAGCACTACGCCCAACACGCTAAAGAAAATTATCGTAAAGATCCTGTTGTTCTTCATGCGGTTCGCGTAGCCTGACGTTGAAGATCATTGAAATTTACTTGCAGCGTATTAAATTCTTCAGCAGACGGTGTCCGTTCTCCATACCAGATTATTTCATAAGCAATCATCAGTCTTCTGAAATCACGTGTAAACGAAAATGCCGAGAGCTCAGCTGCGTAGTCGTGATTGGTTTTATCCTTTTTCCAGATGATATATCCTGTTGAATGTAAGTGCTTCAAAAGCTTGATGTAGTATAACCGGACAGCTGCTCTGAGATCGTTCCGCGCGATAGCTTCGCGTAATAATCGCTCAATATCACTTTCCGAAACTTCATCAAGGTGTTGATTCTCGTAAAGCAATGAATCTCCCTGTATTGAATTTTTTATGGAGCCATCCAGCAGGGCATTTTTGAGGAGAAAATAAATTACCGCACCAATCAACAGTAGAATTAGTATGTAGCCTATAATTTTAAGGATAACCGGATTCCAGGCCATAGAAGATCCCCGGTATGGCTTGTCCTTATCTTTTTTTTCCTTTTCCTTAATTGGATCTTCGGTGTAATTGGTTTCTCCAACAATTCTCTTCCATTCAGTTTTGCTGAATTTTTTCTCGGTGTATTTCCGGCTCGACTCTTTTTTTGTAGTGGTTAATTCACTCGGCTTTTGAGTGTAGGTGAACGATGAATTTTCAGAATCATACGAAGTATAGGTGCTATCGTAGTATGTGATCGATGTATCGTACTCTTCATATACTACCGTACTATCCTCCGCCTGGCTAAAGGTTAGGGTTGTAGTCAAGAGCAATAATATAATAGCAAGAAGCCCCTTCATTTACTAAACTTTTTTTAAGTGTCTAAGGTTGATTTTTCCAATAGACTCCTTGAGGTGCGAGGCAGTGACTACTTCAATCAAAGAATAATACAGAACGCTCATACATACCCCCACAACAGGCAATAGAAGGTTAAAGGCAAATAGCTTAATAAATACTTCCAGGAATAACATGAGCTTATTAACCCAAGTATCCATTTGTGTAAAGCTTAGCGTGATGATTTCAGTATAGATATAAATAATCGGAGAAGTAAGTAACAACAGAAAAACAAGAATGGTAAAGAACAGGATGAATTGCAGGCCCATGATCTGTCCAAAACCCGATGTGATTAAATTCCAGATTTCGCCAAACGGTGCGCGTTTTAAAGCACCGAAGGCAAAGAACAAAACCATCCCAAACATGAATGCGAAAATCCAATAGCCCCATGCACCTGCGAGGTAAAGCAAATAATATGTTCCCCCTACAATGATTAAGCATTTTGAGAATCCGGTAAACCGAACGTTATTGTTCAAGGTTAATCCCTTCTCCCGTAATAATGCAAGCATCACAACATTGATGATAATGGTTGTGCAAACCACTCCGATTACAAGCTTAATGGGTGAATTCAGGTTGATCGCAAAAAACATTTCCCTCATCATATATTGAAACATGTCAAACTGCAGGCGTTGTGGTTCTTCCTTGTAGGTAAAACAATAAATAAGCGAAGCGCCAACCGTAAGGAAGAAAATCCACCGCATGATAAGGTTGAGGTTACGTTTGTAGAACCCAAACGTATCACCCAGGATTTCCGCGCTATTTTTTATACGAGTGAAATTAATCGGCAATGAAACATTGGGCTGAAGCTTTGCTTCCTGAATTGGTCTTTCAAAACCGGTTTTAGATTTTCGCCAAGGATAAAAAATAAAATACCCAATGATAAAAACAGCAGACAGAACAATCAGAAAAATCTTGACAATCGATGGCACTTCAGTGTACCGCGTTAAAAAGCTTTCGATAATGCCGGCTGTAATAATAATGGGTGAAATGCCAAGCATCAGCTTAAGCGAACGCATCGCTGACATTTGAAAGGCCTGAATTCGTGAGTATGTTCCGGGGAATAACAATCCACTGCCCAAGGTTAACCCTGCACCACCCGCGATAACAATGGAAGAGATTTCAAGTGTACCATGAAGCCAGATCGTCATAGCAGAAGTTGCCAATAAATTATGTTGGGCAAAAAAGTACTGAAAGCTCCCCACCATAATTCCATTATAGAGCAGAATGAACAATGTACCTAAAGACATAAAAAGCCCAAATACATACGTTCTAAAGGCGACCATCAGGTTATTGAAGGTTATTTGCAAAAACATCTCGACTTGGTTCATGTTTTTATATACACCCATCGGGTCGCCCTTCTTGATATTATCAAGCGTCATGGCAACGTAGTCATCCCCTAAAATAGAAGCGGTGAAATCTTTGTCGTTCATGGAGGAGAATACACCAATCCCAACTGCAAGCAAAAAGACAATGAGTGAGATGATCAGTTCCCGTTTGCAGAAAATAACAATCTGCGGAAGCTCATCCAGCCAGAAATCTTTAAAGCGATTTCGTTTCTCTTTTTTAGTGTCATAGATGATTGAAAAAAATTCGCGCGCCATGGTATTCAGGTAAACGCGAACTGAACGATGCTTGTAATAGGTTTGCGAATAGGAGAGGTCGTCAACTACTTGTACGAAAAGGGTGCTAAGCTTTTCCGGATCTTTTTGGTCCCCTTTAATAAACTGTTCGGATTGGAGCCACTTTTCCTTATTTTGCTTAACGAAATTCGTTTCCTTCATAGCTAAGTGAAAGTATTGGTTTACGATAGAAAATGAAAGGCATAGAGATAAAAACCACACAAAATGTTCTGCTGGAATATGAGCTGGCAACGTTGCGTGACCGAATCATTGCCTTTTTGCTGGATCTTGTTTCCATCAGCATTATCACGAGTATTTGCTCGCTGATTTTCTTTTCAGTGTTTTCTTTTTATGGGTACATGCAAACCTTCGCCTCGATCGTGTTGATTTGTATTTTCCTGTTCTATTCACTGGCGTTTGAAGTGTTTAATAATGGTCAAAGCCTGGGCAAGAAAGCTATGCGAATCCGGGTTATTAAAACAACCGGTGAAAAGGCAAATTTTTATGATTATGCAGGTCGGTGGGTTTTCCGAATGATTGATATCTACTTGTCACTGGGTGCGATTGCTTCTATGCTGATCGCTTCATCTTCAAAAGCACAACGCATTGGTGACATTGTTTCCAGCACTGCCGTGATTAAGTTGACACCAACGGTGAATCTTTACTTAAATGATATCTTAAAGATTCAGTCCCGGGAAACGTATCAACCCATTTATATGCAAGCGAAGCAATTAGCAGAAGAAGATGTGATCTTGATCAAAAGCACAATCGATCGCTTTAAAAAATATAACAACGATGCGCACGTAGATGCTGTCATTCAATTAACAGCCCGTGTAAAATCAATTTTGGAAATTAAGGATTCAACTCCCGATGATGTTCGGTTTCTTCAGACAATAATTAACGATTATATCGTTCTTACTCGGTAGCGGTCGTAGCTTCCAGGCGAAACCCGACTGCCAGTATTCCGGTGAGTGTATCCGTGCGCATGAATTGCTCGAACCTTAAATTATACTTACCCGATTTTTTGAAGTGATAATTTTTAAGCACGGGCACCTGATGATCGTAAACATCACCTAAACCGCTGCTCCCTAATGGCTTTCCTGTTTTCTCTTCAAATAAGAAAGCACTGATCATATTCTTTGAAATAGATGTTCCTAAAGAATCTTGTAACGAATAGTTGATAAAGACTCTTGAATATGGATACTCTACCGAATTACGAATGTTGCAATACACGTTATACGCCTGAGCGGTATCATCTACGACAAATTCAAATGCAGGCTGATTACTGGACGGCCAAGCGCGATCTGTAAAATCAAAGTTTTTTTCATAGAGCCGATCGCTATCGCAGCTTAAGATCAATAAAGCCAATAGGAAAAATAAAATTACTCTCATGAATCTGTGCTTGGCGGCTCCGGATTTTGGCCCTCGTTTTTGTCTTGATCTTTATTTGGGTTCCGATTTGGATTATTTCCCGGATTGCGATTTGGATTGTTACCCCGATTCCGGTTGGGATTGTTATTCCCTTGATTCCGATTAGGGTTGTTCTGATTCCGGTTAGGATTGTTATTACCTTCTTTGTTTTGATTCCGATTCGGGTTCTGTTGATTTCGGTTGGGATTCTGTCCTTGCTGATTACGATTAGGATTTTGGCCTTCACCCTGATTTTTAACAGGATTCTGATTCGGGTTTTGAGTTCCATCACCCTGCGGCTTATTGCCACCCGGACCTTTCTTCTTTTTCTTCTTCTTGGGTTTGGATTTATCTCTGAACTTCTCATCCATCTGCGCGAGATCGCTGTTCAGCTTTTGAAGCGGAATTTTTGCAGCGATCACATCATCTTGCAGATTGGCAGGCTTTTTACCCGCACGGTTCATTTCAAGAATCTGATTAACGCGCTCCACATTCAATGGATACCACGTGTTCTCTTCATTGAAACCGAACCACATGATCTTCCGGAAGATGTCGGTCTTTTGAAGTTTGGCTTCACCCGCCTCCGTCAACAAAGGAGTTTCTATTTTAGGAATGTCTTGCAACGCTTCCATGTATGTTTCAAGTTCGTAGTTCAGACAGCACTTCAATCGACCGCATTGTCCGGAGAGCTTACTTGGATTCAGTGATAAATTCTGATAGCGTGCAGCGCTGGTCGCAACGTTTTTAAAATCGGTTAACCAGGTTGAGCAGCAAAGCTCACGACCGCATACTCCAATACCGCCAAGTCTCCCGGCTTCCTGGCGCAGACTGATCTGCCGCATCTCCACCCGAATTCTGAATTCAGTCGCAAGGCGTTTTATAAGTTCACGAAAATCTACGCGATCATCGGCTGAATAAAAGAAAGTAGCTTTAGTATTGTCGGCTTGATATTCAATGTCCGACAGCTTCATGGCCAATCTGGTCTCGCGAAGAATCTCACGTGTTCTATATAACGTTGGATTCTCGCGCTTCTTTACTTCTTCAAGCTTTTCAAGATCTTTTTGATGCGCTAACCGATAGATCTTTTTGATCTCATTATCGTTGGCGACTTTTTTCTTTTGCATCTGCAACCGAACGAGCTCACCTTGCATTGACACGTGGCCGATGTGATGACCATTCGGTACCTCTACCACTATAGCATCGCCTGTGGTGAGATCAAATTTTTCGGTGTTCCGGAAAAATTCTTTTCGGCCGTTCTTAAACCGAACTTCAACAATTTCAAACGCTGAGTTTGTGGGCATATCCATGTTAGACAACCAGTCGAACACGTTCATTTTATTACAGCCACCTGTCTCACAGGCGCCATTATTTTTACAGCCAGCAGTTTTGCCGCCTTTTGATGTTCCGCACGAGCAACCCATTTCCTTTATGTTTTACTGAACGAAAGGTGAGCTGAAGCGCAAACTATATTGGATGTGTGTGTTTTCATTTTTTTTGGAGGGCCAGTAAATCAAGCCCAATATCATTCCTTAAATATAGTCCTTCCCACGCAAGCAGGGAAGCACCACGGTAAGCTTTTTCGCGCGCAGATGTCAAATCAGGGCCCATGGCCATCATAGAGATCACTCTGCCGCCATCCGTGACGATTGAATTTTGACTGTTTTTAGTTCCAGCGTGAAAAGCAACCGCTTCTGAAACCTTGTCTAAACCGGTAATCGCTTTGCCTTTTGTGTAATCACCCGGATATCCGCCTGAAACCAACGAGAGTGTTACCGAGTAATTAGGATCGGTCTCAATCGAAACGTTTTTCAGTTCACCTTTTCCGGCTGCCAGTAATAGTGTTACCAAATCACTTTTGATGCGTGGCAATACAGCTTGCGTTTCCGGATCACCCATGCGAGCGTTATACTCAATTACATAAGGCTCACCTTTCACACTCATCAAGCCAATGAAAATAAATCCTTTGTACGGAATGCCTTCTTTGTTGAGGCCATCAATGGTTGGCTTGATAACCTGATCTTCAACCTTTTTCAGGAAAACTTTATCTGCAAAAACAACTGGTGACACAGCTCCCATGCCGCCTGTATTCGGACCGGTATCGTTATCGCCAATGCGTTTATAATCTTTTGCTTCGGGCAGAATCACATAATCTTTTCCATCGGTCAGCACGAAAACAGAAACTTCGATGCCGTCTAAAAACTCTTCAATCAATACTTTAGCACTGGCTTCACCGAATTTTTTATCCACCAGCATTTCCTGAATGACAGCTTTCGCTTCTTCCTTGTCTTCGGTGATGATTACACCTTTACCGGCAGCCAGTCCATCTGCTTTCAATACGATTGGCGGAGTGCTCGCATCGATATAGCTAAACGATTCGTTAACCGTTTCCGGAAAAAATGTTTTTGCTTTTGCAGTCGGAACATTATTCCGTACCATAAACTGCTTAGAGAAATCTTTGCTGCCTTCTAATTGAGCTCCGGTTTTTCCGGGACCCACCATGGCAATATTTTTTAAAGCAGAGTCACTTTCAAAATAATCGCGGATACCTTTTACCAACGGAACTTCCGGACCAACCACAATCAACTCAATTTTGTTACTGAGGCAGAAATTTCCTAAGGCTTTAAAGTCATCCACCGCGATGGCAACATTTTCAGCAACGGTTGCTGTTCCGGCATTGCCGGGCGTTACGAATAATTTATCGCATTGCTTACTCTGTTTCAGCTTCCACGCGAAAGCATGTTCGCGGCCACCATTTCCAATGATCAGGATATTCATAAGACATCAAAGATACATCCTGATTATGGTTAAATAAAAAAGTCATCCGAAGTTTCAGGATGACTTTCTGATTTAAAAACTGTAAACTAATTAATGTGCGTGCTCGCTCATGAACTGAACCCGGATCAAACGGATGTCTTCTTCTGAATAATCAGCCAGGCTTTGATCATTTAGTGCTGTATCTAAGCTGTCAGTATCGGCATTCATAAAATAATCGTGAATATCGTCCTGCTTGGACTTGTCCAGAATATCGTCCAGGTAATACGTCAGGTTAAGTTTGGTGCCGGAGTAGCTGATGTTTTCAATCTCTGTCAACAATTCGTTAAACGTAATGCCTGCTGTTTGTGCAATTTCTTCCAGTCCGATTTTCTTATCGATATGCTGAATAATCAGAATCTTGGTCTTTGATTTATTAACGGATGTCTTAACAACAATTTCAGATGCTGTTTCGATGTCGTTATCGTCTACGTATTTCTGAATAACGTCAATAAACTCCTTACCGAACTTATTAACCTTGCCCATACCCACACCATTCACCTGAGCAAGCTCTTCTTTGGTGGTTGGGAATGTAGTGGCCATTTCCTGAAGTGATGTTTCCTGAAAAATTACGTACGGAGGAAGATCTTTCTCCTTCGCCATTTTTTTACAAATCTGCTTCAGTATTTCAAACAACTTTTCATCGTAGGCTTTCGTGTTTGTCGGAGCGCGCTCGCTGGACACTTCTTCGTTGCCGGCTATGGTTGTGAAGTCGTGATCGCGTGCCATCTCAACTGTAAACGGTTTTTTCAAAAAGGCCTCACCGCGTACTGACATTTTAAGCACACCGATATTCTCTATATCTTTTTCAAGAAGCTGATAAATCAATGTCTGACGAATAACCGATTTCCAAAAGTCAGCATCTTCAGCCTTTCCTTTTCCGTAAATCGGCAGATCAAAGTGACCATAACTTTTTACGTACTCATCTTCTACACCGCGCAGTACATGCACCAAATGACCTAATCCAAAACGTTCGTTGGTTTGTTTAACAGCCTGAAGCACCATGAGGGCAAACTCCATTCCGTCAAAGCGCTCGCGTGGATGAACGCAGTTATCGCACATGCCGCAATTATCTTCTTTATACTCTTCACCGAAATAGTGTAGCAGTTGTTTTCTGCGACACACCGGAGATTCGGCATAGAATTCCATTTCCTGTAAAAGGATGCGCGCATTCTCACGTTCCTGTACAGATTTATCTTTATTGAATTTCTCGAGCTTACTTAAATCATTGTGACTGTAAAACATTAAGCAATGTCCTTCCTGTCCGTCACGACCTGAACGACCCGTTTCCTGGTAATAGCCTTCAAGAGATTTCGGAACATCGTAGTGAACTACAAACCGAACATCTGGTTTATCAATTCCCATTCCAAACGCAATGGTTGCTACGATAATGTCAGTTTCTTCGTTCAAGAAGTCGTCCTGATTCTTTTCGCGGATGTCTGGTTCTAACCCTGCGTGATACGGAGCGGCTTTAAAACCATTCACAACCAAAAGCTGTGCGATCTCTTCAACCTTCTTACGACTTAAGCAATAGATGATCCCCGATTTGCCTTTATGCTGACGCATGAAATGAATCAGCTGTTTCTTGGTTTCTTTTTTAGGCCGGACTTCGTAGTATAAATTTTTACGGTTGAACGATGACAAAAATACGTCAGCGTCTTCCATTTGTAAATTCTTCTGAATATCAAGCTGCACTTTTGGAGTTGCCGTTGCGGTAAGCGCTACGATTGGTAAATTTCCAAACTGCTGAATGATTGATTTGATTCTTCTGTATTCCGGACGGAAGTCATGACCCCATTCAGAGATACAGTGTGCTTCATCAATCGCAACAAACGATACGTTTACTTTCTTTAAGAACTCGATGTTCTCTTCTTTGTTCATCGACTCAGGCGCTACATACAACAACTTTACAATGTTGTTCATGCAATCTTTCTTCAATCGTGTGATCTCGCCTTTGGAAAGTGTGGAGTTTAAAAAACGGGCGTTAACACCGTATGCATTGAGCTGATCAACCTGATTTTTCATTAAGGCGATCAGTGGAGAGATAACAATGGCGAGGCCATCATTCATTAAAGCTGGCAATTGATAGCAAAGAGATTTGCCCGCGCCAGTGGGCATGATAACAAACGTGTTTTTGCGATCCAGCACATTGTGGATGACCGTTTCCTGGTTTCCGCGAAACTGGCTGTAGCCAAAAACTTCTTTCAGCTTTAATTTCAACGCATCTTTCTCTTCAACCAACATCATAATCTTTCCTAACAGTAGTAAGTGTCAAATCTTTATCTTTGTATATAGAATAATCTAATTTTCTAGGAACATTGAATATAACAAAAAATATCAAAAAGATTGCGCAGGACGTCTTAAAAAATGAATCCGATGCAATTCAAAAATTAACCGAGTACATCGATGATAGCTTTGTATCGTGCGTGCAGGAAATTTATTCTGCAAAAGGCCGAGTTGTCATTACAGGAATTGGCAAAAGCGCAATTATTGCAAATAAAATTGTGGCCACGCTTAACTCTACTGGAACACCATCACTATTCATGCATGCAGCAGATGCGATTCATGGCGATTTGGGGATGATTCAGCAGGATGACATTGTCATCTGTATCTCAAAAAGCGGTAACACTCCTGAGGTTAAAGTACTGGTTCCTCTTCTGAAACGGAGAGGATCGAAACTTGTTGCACTGGTAAGCAATGTAAATTCATACCTGGCGCAACAAGCCGATTATGTGCTGAATGCGACAATCGGTGAAGAAGCTTGTCCGAATAACCTTGCACCCACCACAAGTACTACTGCGCACCTTGCGATGGGCGATGCACTTGCTGTTTGTCTGCTGGAGCTTAGAAATTTTACGAGTGAAGATTTCGCCAAGTATCATCCCGGGGGTGCACTTGGAAAACAGTTGTATTTGAAAGTGTCGGATGTTTTTGTGAACAATCAGTTACCGATTGTTAAACCTTCGGCTCTGTTGAAAGATGTTATACTCGAAATATCGTCTAAACGATTAGGCTGTACGGCTGTGGCCGAAGACGATAAAATTCTGCTTGGGATTATTACGGATGGAGATTTAAGAAGAATGCTGCAGAATGATGTAAACATCGGCACGGTAAAGGCTTCTGATATCATGACAAAAAATCCAAAGGGCATTGCAAAGGATGAATTCGCTGTAAAGGCCCTGCAAACGATGCAGGAAAAAAGCATTACACAATTGGTGGTAATGGACGGAAATAAAGTCGAAGGTTTTATACATTTACATGACCTTCTGAAAGAGGGTATTGTTTAGGCTTAATTGCAGTCCGAGTGTCGCATTCATCTGTAGAGAAAAATAAGAACCTGTATGTAGTGCTCATGGCAGGCGGAGTTGGTGTCAGGTTTTGGCCGTATAGCCGTAACTCCATGCCTAAACAGTTCCTGGATGTTCTGGGCACGGGTAAGACCCTGTTACAATCTACCTACGAGCGTTTTTTATCCATCTGCCTCCCGGAGAATATCTACGTGATCACCAATCAGGAGCATGCGCACATCGTAAAGGAACAACTGCCGGAGATACAATCCGCTCAGGTTCTTGCTGAACCGATGCGCAAAAACACTGCAGCCTGCATTGCATATTCAAGCTACCGCATTCAAAAACAGAACAAGGATGCTGTAATTGTTGTCAGCCCCGCAGATCACTTAATCTTAAAAGAAGAAGAATTTAAGGAGATCATTTTAAAGGCAACAGACATTGCTAAAACGCAAGACAAATTATTAACACTGGGGATTACGCCAACCCGTGCTGAAACGGGTTATGGTTATATTCAATTCATACCCGATAAAAAAATTGCCAAGAAAGTAAAGACGTTCACAGAAAAACCTGAACTCACGCTTGCTAAAAAGTTTTTAGAAAGCGGTGACTTTGTATGGAACTCAGGCATTTTCATTTGGGGCGTTCAAGCCATCATAAAAGCACTCGAAGAGCATTTGGTTGAAATGGCCGAAGTGTTCGAAGAATGTAATCCTGTTTTAGGTACTCCTGCCGAAACAGAAGCTATTGAGAAAGCGTACGCACAATGCAAAAGTGTTTCGATTGACTACGGCATTATGGAAAAGGCAACCAACGTGTTTGTGTGCCTCGGAAATTTTACCTGGAGTGATCTTGGTTCATGGGGTTCTATTCATGACCTTTCGGTCAAAGATGAACACAACAATGTCGTTAGCGGCAAAACGTTGTTGTATGATACCCGTAACTCCATCATTCGTGCGAGTTCTCCGCATAAGCTGATTGTTACGCAGGGACTTAATGGTTATTTAGTAGCGGAGTTCGGAAACGTGATTATCGTTTGCGAAAAAGATAACGAGGATCTGTTCCGGAAGTTTGTGAATGACCTGAAAGCTACGCAGGGCGGAGGAGAGTTTTTGTAACTACTTATTTTTCTGCCGAACAACTTCGTAGACTGCTACCCCTGCTGCTACCGATACATTCAACGATTCAATCTTTCCTTTTAAAGGAATCTTTACCAGCACATCTGCTTGATCTAACAATACATCAGAGATGCCATCTTCTTCTGAGCCCATCAGTAATGCAACAGGTTGATTGAATTCAACCTCGTAAATATTTTTCTCAGCTTTTTCAGTACAGGCAACAACCATAATGCCATTTTCTTGGAGAAATTTTATGGTCTTCTTTAAGTCCTTTTCACGGCAAACGGGTAAATGATTCAATGCACCGGCAGATGTTTTCATGGCATCGCTGGTGATAGGTGCATTGCCTTTGTCGCCAATAATTATTCCGCCTACGCCAGCACATTCGGCTGTTCGGGCTATTGCTCCAAAATTGCGTACATCGGTAACGCGATCAAGAATAATGAAGAAAGGTTCGGTTCCCTGTGTGTAGGCAAAATCAACGAGGTCATTAATTTCAGAATAGGTAATGGCAGAAAGCATGCACACTACACCCTGGTGATTTTTTGTGGTAAGCCGGTTTAGCTTTTCTATCGGAACGTAGGTTATCAGCACATCATGCTCGCGGGCAACACCAGTAAGCTCACGGATCAGGTCATTATTCAATCCGGTTTGAACCAGGATTTTTTCAATTTGCTTTCCAGCCCGGATGGCTTCGATCACCGCCCGGGTTCCGTAAATCATGTCTGAGTTTGAGATCATGAGGCAAAAGTACGATTTACGAATGACGATTTACGAATTGATTCCTGCATTCTTAATTCGTCAGCTTGCATTTGTTATTAGAACCGGGCTTTCCTCCAGAGATCAATCATGTTATACCAATCGTTGGTGAAACTTTTGTCGCGGATCAATACATAATTTTCCGGGTCAAAAATCGTGACTGATTTTACAAATTGAAAGCGTTCGCGGATGTCATCGTTTTTGTATTCCCACACTTCGCGGTCATCAAACAAATAAACTTCATCTGGAATTCCATAGATAATGTACACCATGCCCCGATCAGTTTTCCAGCCTTCTTTATACGAACTAAAATATTGATTTGCTGCTTCAACCCGTTTGAAGTAGTTACGCATGAAAATTCTTGCACGCTCGGTATTGCCGGTAAGTCCGAGAATTACCTGGTCAAAATTTTTCTTATCATTCCCGGCTAACTTCAGCTTTTGATATTCTTCTTTTGTACACACGTACACTAAAGGGCCGACAAGGCTCTCCAGTTTGCCGAGCTTGGGATAATCGTCTTCCACCCGAAACGTAACACCCAGTGCAGATGTAGTATCTTGTTGCGCGAGGTATAAACCTTTTTGTGTAAGACTTACTTCTGTTTTTGGATCAACGTGAAATATAGAATCAGGCCTTATAGTTTTTGATACACGTGCTTGTGCAGTTGAGAAAGATGGTGCTGCGGCCGGAAACGCATCTTCATAGTAAGAAAGCTGGAGTGGAATTTCAGTATTGAATCCATGAAACGTAACAACCTCACCACGGGTTATAAATAAGTTTGTAACAATCTCCTGTCCGGTGGTAACGAAAAACGAAGCTGTTGCGGGTAATTTTTGTTGAAACAAATAAACCAAAGTTTTTTTTCCCTGAGTATAGGTAACCTTTGCGACCAAAATTGTTTGATCATTAGTTGCTGAAAATTTTACAAGTCCGGCTTTGCGCGCTTTACTATTTACTAGTTCGGTTGTTGATCCATTGACCGGAGGTCCTGTTTTTTCACTTATCGATTTTCGTACTTCCCATTGAATTTTAAGATCCATTAGATTGCTCGAAGTATCGTTTACTTTAAGATCGTAAAATGCTGTGTATATCTCTTGCTCACGCACTACATCCCAGGTGAGTGTAAAAGCTTCGTCCGGGTTATAGAGGTATTTGAAATTAGTATCGCGTAAAACCTGGGCCTCAAGGCTAACGCTGACGAGCAGCAATACTATTGAAAGAAGTTTTTTATTCATGGTAATCCTTAAATTATAATTTTCGTTTCAGAATAATTCCGAAGCATTCGACTATTTTTGCGAAACGTTTAAAATCCTGCCAATCCAGCAGGCCAGTATGGCAAAGATATACACAACCGAGATTACTTCGGAGAACATTCCGTCTGACAATCCTCTGCATCAACGATTATTTAAGGCTTATGTTGTGGCAGATCAATATGTTCGTGGCGATGTGTTGGAGGTTGGCTGTGGAGAAGGACGTGGCGTAGAATTGCTTATGCGGAAGGCGAATTCTTTTACCGCAGTTGATAAAATTGAGGAAGCGCTGGTTGTTTTAAGAGAACGTTTTCCAACCGGAAAATTTATCAGCATGAACATCCCTCCGCTGGGCGATCTAAAAGATAATTCCTACGACTGTGTAGTAAGCTTCCAGGTAATTGAACACATAAAAAATGATCTCCTCTACTTGAAAGAGATTAACAGAGTATTGAAACCAGGCGGAATCGCCTTATTCACCACGCCTAACCGTAAGATGTCGTTATCCAGAAACCCATGGCACATTCGTGAATATCTGGCGCATGAACTGAAAGCATTGGCAGCGGGAATTTTTTCAACAGCCGAAATGAAAGGTATTACTGGTAACGAAAAAGTGATGGAATATTATGAGCAGAATAAGAAGTCTGTTCAGCGTATTATGAAGTGGGACGTTTTCAATTTACAGTATAACCTTCCGGCCTGGATGCTACGTGCTCCCTATGAATTTTTAAATCGTAAAAATCGCAACACACTTCAAACGGGTGATGATACATTAGTGAAAAGCATCCGACATGAAGATTACGTTGTGACTGACGATGCAGATAACGCACTCGATCTTTTGCTGGTCGTTACCAAGAAATAAAAAAGGCCGGATATAACCGGCCTTTTAATCTTACTCAATGTCTTTGTTGATTATTCTCCTGCGTCCGGAGATTGGAATACAGTTGCATTTTTCTCATATGCATCTTCGTATTTCTTAGCCAGCTCGGGTTCGCCATACTTGTACAGCACACGTTGCAGTTCGCTTAATACGATAATTGCGTTGTACGTATCATTTCCGTAATTCCGTTTGCTGATGTTGTACTCGGCCAGGTCAATCATTCGATTACCAAGCTTGGTTGCAACTTCAATTGCCTTTTCCTTTTCACCTACTTCAAACAAGCTTTCTACATTACGCGCATTGCTGACGTCATATGGAATGGTGGAGTTAGGCATTTGCTTAAGGCTATATAATAACACTTCACGGCCTTTGTCTTTTTCGCCTTTTGCTAAAAGCGCGTCAACAACTTCATTGATTGTTCCGCGATGGTTCAATACGAAATTGCGATAGTCTTCTGAATAGTAAATGGTAGAATCTTGCAGACCTCGGAACTGGAACTTCTTCATAATGTTGTTGTACGCAACTTCTGTGTTTACAAAACGATTGCGTGGTTCAGGATTGAGAACCGGAAGAACGCGGAATGTATTTCCTTCCATCACTACGTACGGACGCAGATCTATATTGAATTGATCGAGTGATGTGTAGTTTACATAAATCGGACGTTCCCAATTGTTAGTAAGTAATAAATCCAATAAGGCGAGATCCTTTTTCTCCAACGCGTTGCCTTTTAAACGCAGTAACATTTTCGGAACGATCAAGCTATCCATTTCTGCAGGTACAATGCCGGACGCTCTTACGTTGTCAACATCTACATCCAGAATAATGTTTTTAGTAGGAATCACGTTTGCATCCGGATAGAGTCTCAAGCCTTTATAGTCTTGTGCCAAGAGTCCGATGTACTGCTTCAAATTCATTTCAGGAATTTTCAAGTCCTCATACGGAAGGTAATCATTCGGGCCGCCCTGAATATACTGAGCTTCCGTAAGCGTATAGGGTAGAGGTTTAGATTCGTAATGCTGACGCATGCTTTGTTCGATGTACCAATCCGTATTGTAATAGCTCAATACGATTACGCGCATATCTGTGCGAACGCCTTCAACCTCCTGTGAATACCATAACGGGAACGTATCGTTATCACCACCTGTGAACAGGATAGCATTTGGAGCACAAGACTCCAGATAGTTAATGGCAGAATCGACCGAGAAATAACGGTTAGCACGATTATGATCATCCCAACCTTGCTGGGCCATGATAATAGGAGCACTCATGCCGATAAGTATTGCGGCAATTGCAGCTATCCGGGCATTAAGCTTATAGTTCATCAACCATTTCCCGATCCCGAGTACAGCAAACCCAATCCAGAAACAGTATGCGTAATACGATGCTGCGTAGATATAATCACGTTCGCGCGGTTCAGCTGCCGGTCCGTTCAGGTATACAACAAGCGCAACACCGGTGAGAACAAATAATAATCCTACAACCGCAGTGTTCTTGCTATCGTTTACGGTTTGATAGAACATTCCAATCAATCCGAGGATGAAGGGAATCATGAAGAAATTGTTATAGCCTTTGTTGGCGAGTGAGTCTGGAATTTTTTCACCCCATTGTGCCGGGCCTACCCAGCCTGCGCCTTGTTCATCACTTTCACGGCCTGCAAAATTCCAGAGGAAATACCGGAAGTACATGGTACCGATCTGATGTGTAAACATAAATCGCATGTTATCGCTGAACGTGGGCTTTTGTCCTTCGCGTAAGCCAAGAATTTGTCGGTATTGCCGTACCTGAGATGGATCGGTACTATAAATACGCGGAAGAATGGTTTGCTGATTTGGTTCGTAAACAAGATCTCTTTTGTAATCAGAGATTTCATACTTGTCTTTTCCTTTCCGGTATTCAGCAGCTCCTTTATTAATTTCCGTTAAGCGCGCAGTAAAGTATTGACCATATAACAATGGACGGCTTCCGTACTGCTCACGTTTCAGATAGCTTACAAAGCTCATTACATCCGAAGGATCATTTTCATCAATTGGAGTATCGTAGTTTGATCGGATAACGATAATAGCATACGATGCGTATCCGATCAGTATGAATGCAGAAGAAAGCAACAATGTATTAAGAATGGGTTTTGCTTTCTTCTGTGTATAGCGAATTCCAAACACCAGGGCTCCGATAATCAGCAACGTAAAGAATGCTGCACCAGAACCAAACGGGAGACCGATTGAGTTAACAAAAAACAATTCAAAGTTTCCGGCAATGCTCGGCAAACCTGGAATGATCAGATCGTTAATGAATATGATCAAAAATCCGGTAATCAATAAAGTTGCAACAATGCCCCAGGTTGTTGGCTTGTATTTTTTAAAGTAGAAGATCAATCCCAATGCAGGCAGTGTTACCAGGTTAAGCAAATGAACACCGATTGAAAGTCCGATCATGTAGAAGATAAGAATCAACCAGCGGTTAGCTTTTGATTCGTCTTCGATTACATCCCACTTAAGCATAGCCCAAACCACAAATGCTGTGAAGAAAGATGACATCGCATACACTTCAGCTTCAACAGCGGAGAACCAGAATGAATCAGAGAATGTATAGGCTAATGCGCCCACTGCTCCGGCACCCATCAATAATAACGTGTTAGCATTGAGCTCTTCCGTGTTTGAAATATTCAGAAGCTTACGGCCAAACAAAACGATAGACCAGAAAAGGAATAGTATCGTAAAGGCACTTGAAAGCACACTGGTAAAGTTGATCCAGTACGCCACCATCGTTACATCACCAAACGACAGGAAAGAAAATAACCGTCCGATCAGAAGAAACAACGGAGCGCCCGGAGGATGGGGTACTTCTAGCTTATAAGATACCGCAATGAACTCACCGCAGTCCCAATAGCTGCCGGTTTCCTCCATGGTAAGCCAGTATACCGCCAGCGCGATCAAAAACATGATCCATCCGGTTATATTATTCGTCTTCTGAAAATTCATGAAAAGTATTTTTTGCGAGTTTGAGGGGCGAAAATAGGGAAATTAGTCCAATTGTTAAGACAAATTAGGCATTAGGGATTAGGCATCTGGCAATGGAAGCCTAATGCCTAATCCTCAATACCTAATGCCTATTTGTAAACGATTACGTAAAACCAGAGCCACAAAAAGAAGAGCAGAATGTAGGAACTGGCCACAATAAACCACGCAACTTTTTTCTCTTTGCGGGCATAATGGTGAACACCGGAAACTAATGCAACCCAGTAGATGATTTCAAAAAGATTGAGTGCCCGTAACGGGTAGGCCCACTTCTTTTCGATAGAATAATAATCGAAAAAATGCATCAGCGAGAACGGGTAAAACGCTCCGATATCCGAATAGGAGGGATCGGTCTCAATCGCAAAAAAGTAAATGATTTTGAGCAGTTCCGGAATCAGGAAAATAAACTCTGCGCCAATTACGATACCCCAGCACTGAACATATGTTACCCGGTAACCGTATAAGAAACATCCCATCCAGATAACAAAAGAAATAACGGAGAATTTCCAGAGGTAAACAATTGGGATCGAAACAAACTGAAGCATGGTGAGCGTTCGCAGAACCAAGCCTTCGGGGCGATCCTGTAAAAATTCAAAAGCAGCAGTTTCGTATTCAATGAAGGTTTTTTTAAAGTATAAAAGGAAAAGCGTGATAACACACAGCAAAACGAATAACAGCCTTTTGTCTGTAGCGAATATTGATTTAGTTTCGTTGTTTGATTGCATAGAAAAGGAGGCGGTCAGCGTTGTACTGTAGTATGGTTAAGGGCTCAAAGATATTATTGGTACGGTATTTTTTACTGGTGATTTTCATCCAGTTAGTCGCGGTTTCTCCTATTCAGGCACAAAAACAGCCAAAAAAGGATACTACTATTATTCTGTTAAATGATCTTTCGGTTCAGGTGCAATGTGCCCAAGCGCTAAACGACCTCTATAATTTTAAGTTCGACAAGGCAGAAGCAGGGTTTCATTCTTTTCGCGCTCAATACCGCTGGCATCCGCTGCCTTATTTTTTAATGGGCTTAATCGAGTGGTGGAAGATCATGCCCAATACAAAAGATACATCGCACGATAAGCAATTTCTTGCCTACATGGACAGCACCATCATGATTGCTGAAAATCTGTATGACAATTACCCGGAATATAAAATAGAGGCTGCGTTTTTCCTATCCGCTGCCTATGGTTTTAAAGGACGATTGTACTCTGATGAAGAAAGAAGAAGCTGGACAAAAGCTGCTTCGGCCGGAAAAGATGCGTTGGATTACTTGGAGGAGAGTAAAGTCAAGCAGGATTTAAGTCCCGAGCTCTTATTTGGTGATGCGTTGTTTAATTATTTCTCTGTATGGGTTCCAGAGAATTATCCATCCTTAAAGATGATACTTTGGATGTTTCCGAAAGGGGACAAGGCACTCGGATTAAAACAGTTGAAAGAAGTTTCATACAACGCATTCTATACGCGAACGGAAGCCATGGTATGGCTCATGCGGATTTTGAATAGTTATGAAAATGATCAGCCTCGTGCGTTTGATATCAGTCGGTATCTGCATGAAACCTATCCGGATAACCCGTTCTTTCACCGGTACTACGCGCGCATTTTATATTCCATGGGAAGGTTTTCGGTTGCCGAGCCAATCTGTTTAAATATTTTAGAGCGTATCGACAGCGCCAAGCTTGGCTACGAGGCCACGAGTGGCCGGTATGCTTCTTTTTTTCTCGGGCAAATTTATGAATCGCATAAGAGCTATGATGATGCAAAAAAATATTATAAGATGTGTATCAACTTTGCTGATCAGATTGATGCATCCGATTCTGGGTATGCATTATATTCGTTAATCGCACTGGGTGAAATTGCCGAAGCACAAGGCAACAAAGCTGAAGCAAAGAAATATTTTAAAGAAGTTAAGAAGAAGTCGGGCAGAAGCGATGAGGCATTTAAAACGGCCAAGAAACGATTGAAGAAACTCGAAAAGGGAGATTAGATGGAGCTGCATGACTTTATCGTTACCCCGCTTATCATCTTGTTGGTGTATGGAGTCGCCTATTTTATCCGGCCGTATGTTACCGATGAAGTCACACGCAAATATTTTTTATCTGCGTTAACCGTTCGGATTTTTGGGGCACTGTTGCTGGGCATACTCTACCAGTTTTATTATGGCGGAGGCGATACGTTTAATTATCACACCCTTGGAAGCCGGGTTATCTGGGAAGTGATGATGGAAAGCCCATCCGATGGGTTTAAGTTATTATTTTCTTCGGGAGAGGATCCATTACTGGCATTCGAATATTCATCACGGATTCTGTTTTATGGTGATCCAAGTTCCTATTTTATTGTGCGAATTGCTGCATTTTTCGACCTGCTTACATTTTCTACATACTCGGCAACAGCAGTATTATTTGCAGTGGTGAGTTTTATTGGCATGTGGCTTTTTTTTAAAGCATTTGTGTCGAGTTTCCCGCACTTACATAAGTTGATTGCAATTGCTATTTTATTTATGCCCTCGGTTATCTTCTGGGGTTCGGGCGTTCTGAAGGACTCAATCGTATTGGCCTGTATAGGAGCAATGACGTATTGTGTAAAAGAAATTTTCCTTGAGCGAAACGTAAAGCTGATAACAATTTTATTGATGATGCTTTGCGTATTTGTTACGTATAAAGTTAAAATTTATGTTTTGCTCTGCTTCTTCCCGGCAGCACTTTTGTGGATTTATGCCAGCGCATTTTTTAGAATACAATCACTTGTATTGAGAAGTTTGCTTGTTCCGTTCTTAGTTGCACTTATTGCAGTTTCAGGATACTATGCAGTATTAAAAACTGGAGAGGATAGTAGTAGGTATTCAATAGAAAAACTCGCACAGACAGCACAAATTACTGCGTATGATATTGGATTCTATACGGGCAAAAATGCAGGTAGCGGTTATTCGTTAGGTGAACTGGACGGTTCGTTTACGGGAATGATATTACTTGCGCCTGCCGCAATAAATGTTTCCCTGTTCAGGCCTTATATATGGGAAGTTCGCAACCCGCTGATGGTGCTCTCAGCACTTGAAAGTCTTGTGCTCATGATTTTTACGATCTATATACTGTTTAAAAAGCGATGGTCTTTTTTTGGAGCGTTTAGTGATCCGAACATATTGTTTTGTATGACGTTCAGCCTCACGTTTGCATTTGCAGTAGGTGTTTCAACTTTTAACTTTGGTACGCTTGCGCGGTATAAGATACCCTTGCTACCATTTTATGCATTAGCGCTAATACTTATTTATAAGCGGCCAAAGCAATTACGAGGAGAACAATTGTCAGCTGAATAGATTCAGAAAATTATTCTTGTTCGAATCAACAGAAAAATCTTCAACAACTTTTTTCCGGCCTTTTTCTCCCATTTCCTTTCTTATAGTCTTATCGGCAATTAATTTTTCCAAGGCAACAGTCCATTCGAAAGGTGTTGAACAAAGAAATCCCGTATCGCTCTGACTTACAAGTTGGACATTAACACCAACCGGTGAAATGACAGCCGGGATCTCAAGCGCCATATATTGCAGTGCTTTAAATCCACACTTTCCCTTAGCCCACTCATCATTCGGAAGGGGCATGATGCCAATGTCGGCTTCCAATAAGCCTTTAATTTCTGTTTCAAATGACCATGATAAAAACCGGATATTGGTTAATGATAGAGTCGCAGGCTTGTCGGCAATAACCAGCAATTCAAGTTGAGGATATTTTTTTTCGAGATCGGATAATACAGGTTCAACTTCTTTTAAATACTTCACTGTAGAGTGCGAGCCTGTCCAGCCAATAATGATTTTATCAGGATTTTTTTTAACTGTGTAGTTGGCTGGATTATGCAGTTGATCTGTATCAATGGTAGTTGGGTTATATACCACCTGGTTGTTGAATTGCCAGGCAAAGCTGCAGAGGTATTCGTTTCCGGCACTTACCCGGTAACTCCATTTGCAAATGGATGCAACTTTGCTTCGCCACTTTATGATTTCTAAAAGTATGGATTCGTTTTTCCGATCGGTCAGCCAGATGGCATCATCAAAATCATAAATAATTTTTTTGCGATAAATTTTTGCAATGATCCATTCAAACACAGGCGGCCCAACCGGTGTTACTTCGCGATGAATAAATATCCAATCGTAGGCAGGTAAATGAAAGAGCAGAATGAGCCGTTTTGCAAATCCTTTAATAAGCGCAAAAGCCTTTTGAAAAACATTGCCTGGCTTAAAAAATAATTGCCAGTTTTTGGAGTCAAGGAAAGTTTGAAAGTGATAGATATAACCGCGCTCAGCCAATGCGCCTAAGTATTGTTCAAACCGAAAACGCTGAGAAGGCGACTCGCGAAGCGGATAGGGCAAAAGGAATAAAATGTTTTTTCCGGTTGAACTCAAGGTATCTGATAATTATCCGTTCTTTACGGGGTTTATATGGTATCAAAAATAGCAACATACTGCAACAGGAAAGGTCTCCGGTGGGTAAGCGCAGTAATTGTTTTTCTTGTATATCGTCTCAAAGGGCAAAAAATCAAATCAGTTGCGTACAACCACGCATTGGGTTTGTGGGAGTACAAAATTGCAAATTCTTTCTTTCTAACGAAGGACCCGGCCTGGTTTAGTTCCCGACAATATTACAACGATGTATTCAAACGCTATTCGGGACATTTTTATGAGCCCCGAAAAGGCGATACCGTAATTGATATTGGAGCAGGTGTTGGCGAAGAGGTATTACCGGTATCTCACTTGATAGGCTCTGCCGGAAAGATCTATGCCATTGAAGCAAACCCAAATACATTTCGGGTCCTTGAACATTATTGTAAGCATAATCAAATCAAAAATGCTTCTTTGCATAACCTTGCGATAACGGAGCATAGTGGTCATATTTTTATTGAAGATGATGGTGGATACGGTGTGCAGAATTCTGTTTCCATGAATCAAAACGGAAATCAAATAGAAGTACCAGCGCAAAGCCTGGACGATTTTATTGAATCGAACAAAATTGAATCAATCGATCTTTTAAAGGTGAACATTGAAGGCGCTGAACGATTTGTTATTAAAGGAATGGATCGTTCGGTAAATAGGATCAAGCATATAGCCATTTCCTGTCACGACTTCCGGTATGCAGCCGGTGAATCAGAATTTTTTAAAACCCACGATGAGGTTAAAGCTTATCTGCATCAACATTTTACCCTATCCTTTCAGCAAACAGGCGATGCCGTTCGCGATAACTATATTTATGGAGTAAATAAAATACTAGCTTAGCCAACGTTATGTATCGCGATTTGTTGAGAAGCTTATGGTTGTCAGTGGTTCGCAATGGTTTTTTTGAAACGATGAATGTGGTTGCGCATTACAGGCGTTTGAAAAAAAACTCAGGTACATATTATACTTTTTCATTCAAGCCGCTTAATCATACAGTGAGTCTCCGTCCGGGCACTTCAGACTTTTCTGTTTTCAGACAAGTAATTATGAATGGAGAGTATGACATGACTTTATCTATTAAGCCCAAGGTAATTATTGATGCAGGCGCAAATATTGGACTGGCTTCACTTTACTTTCATAACCGGTTTCCGCAGGCTGCGATTTATGCGATGGAGCCTGATCACGATAATTTTAAAGCATTGCAACATCAGGTAAAAGATATTCCGATTGTTAAAACATTTCAGGTTGCGTTGTGGCGCGAGAAAGAAATGCTCTCGCTTCAATCAGCCGGAGCTGATGCCTGGGGAATACAAGTGGAAGCCGGTAAAAAAAATGCGAATGTGCAAGGTATCGACCTGACTTCGTTCATGAAGGAACAAAACATTGCTATCATCGATCTGTTAAAGATTGACATTGAAGGCGCAGAAGTAGAATTGTTTCAGGCACCTTTTGAATATTGGCTCACACGCACGCGTGTATTGGTAATTGAGCTGCATGAAAATTTAAGACCGGGCTGCGAAAAGATTTTTTTTGATGCAATCAAAACTATTCGCCATCGTGTGGAGCAATCTGGTGAAAACCTTCTCGTATATAATCTTGATTTAGTATGAGAACGTTTGTTGTCAACCTAGAGCAATCGACCGACCGAAAAAAATTCGTTCAGCAACAACTGGAAGGACTAAATATCGCGCATGAGTTTTTTCCTGCAGTTGATGGCCGCAAATTCACCGAAGAACAGTTGAAAGAAGTCTGCAACATGGACATTGCAAAAGACTGGCCTGAACTGTTTACCCGCGGAATGATAGGTTGCTCACTCAGCCATTATTACATCTATAAAAAGATGGTAGCTGAAAATATTCCATATGCGTTTATCATGGAAGATGATGTAAAGCTTTCAGTACGTGTGCCGATCCTTTTAAATGAAATAGAAAAGAAGCTAATCGATGGAACACTGAGTAGTAAGGAACCTATACTATTATATTATCAGAGTAAAGAAGTTGTTCAGTTCATTAAAGAAGAACAAGTTCCGTTAGGTAATGGTGTAACGGCTTGTTATCCGGTAGATATTTGGCGCCCGATAACCACAGCTGCGTATATTATATCGTTAGCTTGCGCTAAAAAATTAATCGACTTTGTTTTTCCTGTGCGTTGCCCGGCCGATAGTTGGGCAGTATACCATCGCGAAGGCGTTATTGGTGGCTTGCGATGTGTATTACCCGTGCCTGTTGAAAGTGGCTTTTTTAAAAGCGATATTGGCTACGAGCAGAATCGGTTTTTTAATCGGATCATAAAAAAACTCGAAGCGAAAAATATATTCCCCGTTAAGCAAGTATTACACTGGCGCAGAAAAAAATTGGCTAAAAAGCAAAATCAGTTTGAGTTTGTAAAAATGCCCATGAACTGGCAGAAAAAAGAATTGGCGTAAGCCGTTAATTTGGAAGACCTTCAAAAACTTAAGCAAAAAACTGTTTCCGGTTTCACCTGGAATCTTGCAGGGCAGCTTGTTATTTATGTGGTAACACTTGGCGGCACCATTGCGATGAGCCGTATGCTGGGGCCATCATTGTTTGGCTTGTTTGGAATGCTTACGGTCTTTTCAAGTCTTGCCAGTTTGTTCGTTGGCTTTGGATTGTCTCACGTTATTGTTCAAAATCAATCGCTCACCCAGCGTGACCTTTCTTCTATTTTTTGGTTGAATGTATTACTCGGAATATTCATTGCCGTTATCTTTTTTTTCTGCGCTGATCTGATTGCTGCGTATTACGCACAACCCGAACTGGCTGACATCACTAAAGTATTCAGCGTAATTTTTTTAATATACGGATGCAGCGCTGTGCCGCTCGGACTTTTAAGTAAGCGATTGGAGTTTAAGCAATTGGTTATATCGCAATTGTTGGCAGTCACCATCTCCTATGCGGCAGGTATTATGGCAGCATACGCTGGGTTTGGAGTATGGAGCCTAGTGCTTCAAAGTATTGTAAACCATGGAGTGTACGTATTGGTAAATTACTACTATGCTAAATGGCGACCTGATTTAAGTTTTACAAAGTCGACACTCACTAAGATTAATAAGTTTACCCGAAATTTTCTACCCAGTCAGTTGCTGGATTTTTTCTCATTGAACATGGACATCATGCTGGTAGGTAAATATTTTGGTAAGATAGATTTGGGATATTATGGTCGTGCTACAGCGCTCGTTCAGCTTCCAGTAAACTCATTGGGCATTATTTTCAACCGGACATTCTTTTCTGTTTTTGCAGCGTTGCAAGATGATAAGCCGGCTTTTTCTAGCAGCTATATCCGGGCTGTTAAAATGTTAACGCTGGTGGTGATGCCTATCTTAGTGTTGACGGCAGTATTAGCTGAAAAAGTTGTCTTGTTTCTTTTTGGAGCGGAGTGGATTGGGATGACAGACTTCGTAACCATTTTAGCGATTGGCGCAGCCATAAGTTCCTACAATAGTTTTAACGATAGTGTGATGACTTCGCAAGGACGGACCGACTTATTATTACGCATTAATGTGGTGGAAAAAATAATTTTAATTGCAGGTGTGGCGATTGGGGTGAGCTACGGTATTTTAGGCGTAGCGTATGCAAAGGTAATTTCCATTGGCCTGATGTTTATTCCTAAACTGTGGATGTTGTCCCGGGTTTCAAACCTTTCTGTTTCTGCCTGGTTTGGCGCACACATTCGCTTGTTCACCGGACTTTTGCTTTGTGGAATTGTTGGCTTTATGCTGAAAGATATTTTTGATCATGTTTTAGTGTCGTTGATTGTATCGGTAGGTGCTGCTGTATCTGTAAACGCGATCTTTCTTTTTGCTACCCGCGAACCTGCTTTTAAGGAGGCGCTTGATTTTGCAAAGAAACTTTACGCAAGAATTGCATGAACATCCTTTTCTATACTGTTGCTAATAAGCGATCGCGTGATATAGAAAGTCAGGCAATTGCTTTTGCGCAGGATGGACATCGTATTTTTCTCTATACACAATCGGCACGGTCACAGCTTCATGATTTTTTTGAGTCTAAGAAATTTCAAACACACTACAGCGAACCTGTTGAAAGTATTTTTCCTGTTTACCTGATTATTGAAGTAATAAAATTAATCTGGTTTTGTTATCGGAATCGTATCTCCGTTATTCATGCCCACCTCGATCCATGTTGTTTGATTGCTGTGCACGCGCAACCTTTTTTACGTGCGAAAGTAATTGTAACGCGCCATCATGCCGATGCGCTTCGTTACGAAACGACAGAAAAAAATCAACGGATCAGTCGGAATATTTATGCAAAAGCTAAAACGGTAGTGGCGGTTTCGCGGAACGTAAAACAGTTTATGGTGGAGGAAGAAAAGATAGACGCAGAGAAAATCACCGTAATACCATTGTCATATGATTTTAGTCTCTATGAACTTCCCTCGGCAGCAGCCGTGAGCGCTATTCGTGATCAATACGCTACGCCACTGTTATTTTGCACGGTAGGTCGGTTTACAAGTTTGAAGCGGATGAATCTTATCATTGATTTTATTGACCGACTAGTAAAAAAAAGCATCGATTGTAAATTGATCATTGTGGGAAACGGGCCGGAAGAAGCATCGTTGAAAAAACAAGTGGGTGAGTTGGGTTTAACAGATAATATTTTCTTTGTTGGATTTTCAAACAATGTCTTAACCTACTTGGCAGCGGCACAGTATTATGTTCATTTCTCTATTACAGAAGCATCCTGTACTACCGTAAAAGAAGCGGCTGTTGTAGGCACTCCGGTTATTGTGTGTAAAGGCGTAGGAGATTTTGATCAATACGTTAAACACAATGAGAACGGCTACGTAGTCCGCAAAACAGATCCGGTAAACGATGCTGTTGAACTAATTGTCAACGCCTATGAAGATGATGCTGCGCGCGTTCGGCTGAGTGAAAATTTAAACAAAACTGTACTATCTTTCTTTTCAATAGAACGTGCCGTGCCCCTATATCGGGAATTGCATAGAAAAATAGTTGAGAAGAAGCATGAAGTGGTTTAAAATCCCAATTTTTTTGTGGTCACGGGTAATTAAGTACTATGCTAGTCGCGTAACAGGCATACGTTCAACAGTAATAACTAGTAATTGGATTTATTTTTTACGATTGGTACTTCCACTGGGCATCACTATTAAAGAGGAAGGCAATCTATACAAAGTGTATAATCCTATTCTGAAACACACAGCCATGATGCGACCGAATAGCAGTGATGTGTTGGTTTACCTTCAGATTTTTTTTAAACAGGAGTATAATGTATTGAATTCTTTACAGCTTCCAATTAACCCTGTTGTAATAGACCTGGGTGCAAACGCAGGGTTTTTTATGCTGTTAGCTAAATCACGTTGGCCTGACGCGAACATTGTATGTGTAGAGCCTGACACAAAAAACTATCGGCAGCTTGAATTGCAAGTAAAAGAAAATCACTTAAGCAATGTGCAAACACTTCAGGCTGGCGTGTGGATAACTAATGAGTCACTCAAAATGAATCCGCACCCTGATGGATTGGAATGGGCACATGGTGTAAACAGCGACCCGAAAGGTGATGTGCCTGGTTTTACTATTGAACGGCTTTTAACTGATCATACTATTAATCATGTAGATTTGTTGAAAATTGATATTGAAGGAACGGAAGAAATCCTATTTGAAAATGCTTCTTTTTTAGAAACCCTGTCGCGTACCGTAGCAAACCTCATCATGGAAACGCATAATGTTGAGAAACAGCAGATGATAGCTTCTAGGCTGCGTGATCTTGGTTTTAACGTAACGCTTGATCGGGAGTTGATTTTTGCTAATCAAAAGCGTGCATGAGTGCTTTGGTAAGTGTTATTATTCCAGCCTATAACGTAGAGCGTTACATGGCAGCGTGTATCCAAAGCATGTTGGATCAAACCTATACAAATCAGGAAATTTTGATCGTGAATGATGCTGCTACCGATAGTACAGTAAGAATAATTCAAGGTTTTACAGATCCCCGAATCCGCATCATTCATAATGAAACCAACCTTGGTTTAGCTGCTTCGGTAAACAAAGCTATTCAACAAGCAAAAGGTTTATACATCGCCCGCATGGATGCCGATGATGTTGCTCATCCGCACCGATTGCAAAAGCAGGTTAATTTTTTAGAGCATCATGCTGATGTTTCCATCGTTGGTACAGCAATGAAGAGTATTGGCTACAGCAATTATTTGCATGAATTCCCGGAAACACATGAGGCTTGTAAAGCGCAATTGTTATTTAATGTATGTTTTGGTCATCCCAGCGTTTTAATGCGCAAAAGTATATTCGATAATCCTGAAAATCTTTACCGTGAAGATTTACGACAATACAGTGAGGAATATGAATTGTGGTGTCGCCTGGTGGATAAGGTAAAATTTGCTAACCTGTCAGAAGCATTGCTGGATTATCGCACCTTCGAGCCAGCCGAGAAGAATGATGCTGAGCAGAAACGAAAAACAAATTCGTTCATCATTCGCAAAAATTTTATTGCTGCCCAATGGGGAGAGCAGACCGAACAGGATTATCAATACCATGACAACATCTCCAATCTGCATAAAGCAAAAGACCTTCATGAATTGAATACATGGCTTGATTGGCTTGGGCGGTGTATTCAGTTAAATAATAAGCATAGAACCTTTGAGCCGAAAGCATTGCAAGCCGAACTTTCAAAACGATCTTTTGAATTGCGGTATTGGAACAAACAGTTAGGTTTAAAAAATCTTAAAGCGTGGTACAGCAATCGTAATCCGTTAAAAGGTTTTAATCCTTCCGCCTCACAGCACATCAAGTTTATCGTGCGCAGCTTGCTTAATGTGTAGTATGAAAGCCACGTTGAAGAAAATATTTCCGATTCTCTGGCTGCGAAAAACTGCATTTTGGATTAATACTCTTAAGATAAAAGTACTCGATCCTCTACTATTTAAGGAGTACGTACCTGCACCGGATGAAATTCTTTTGCACGAAAACAAAAACCCATTTCTCGAATTAAACATTGACACAACTGCTTTTACGCCCAATGTGCAGAAAGGCTTTGCACGATGGAATGATCCTTCCTGGACTCAGGATCAATACATTGTTGAGATTAAAGATAAAACCGTTCGCATCGATCCTCAGCGCGGCTGGGGAATTGTTGGAAAAAACAAGTTGATTTATTTTTCGCTTGGCTTTGCCCGTGCACCGTACGTACGTAAACCAACATTGACACAAGCTTCGACTTCAAAAACTATAATCTTAGCAAAAGTTGTGTCCTTACGGGATACAGGCGAAGAGAACTATTTTCATGTTTACAATGACATATTGCCCAAGTTGTTTTTGCTGCGCGATCATAACCTGTTGGATGACTCTGTTACAATTGTTGTAAGCAAAGGCTTATGGGAAAAAGAATATTTTCAAACACTTAAGAATAAGTCGTGGTTAAAGGATCTGAACTGGCATGTGCAGCAAGATGAATGGATAGAAACCAACCATGTTATTTTCTGTAAGGCGTACACGCATACAAAAAAATACCTTCAGGAGATTGCTGCTATTCTGAAACCATTGCCTACAGACTCACAACGAATCATGCTTACGCGTAGCCGTACGAGTCTTCGGTTTATTGAGAATGAAGATGAAGTCTTTTCCATATTGAAATCATACGGCTTTCATAAAGTTGAAACAACAGGCATGTCGCTTCAACAGCAGGCTGAGATTTTCGCCCGCGCATCGCACGTAGTAGCAATTCATGGAGCGGGCATTACCAATATTATTTACCGGCAACACGAGTTGCATGTGCTTGAATTATTCCATTATAATGAATACCTGCCCTTCCATTACATTATGCTAGCGCGTATTTTTGGCTTTGAGTACGCAGCGGTTCGCGGTCAACACGGCCAGCAAGCGGCTGTTGGAGGTTTCTATATCGACCCGAAGGAGATAGAAGCCTATTGTAAAGCAGTTTTCTAACATGCATAAAGGCCAACCGGTTATTTTATTGATTATCCCTAACCTGAGTCCGGGTGGTGCGCAGAATGTATATCGGCAACAGTATGAATATTTAAGCCATCACTATACAGTGCACGGTTGCGTGTTTAACTGGGATGGTATGCAACCTGAGCAATGGCCTTTAACTATCCATAGTTTGGAAGTACCCGGAGGAAAAAATACTATTGAAAAAATTAGATTCTTTTTAACCCGTATTTCCCGCCTGAGAAAACTTAAAAAACAGTTAAAGGTTAACGTGTCAATCAGCCATCTGGAAGGTGCGGATTATGTGAACGTGCTTTCAAACATTGGTGAAAAAAAAATACTGTGGATACACGGCACTAAAAAATTTGACGAAGCAATCCGAGGCTGGCTTGGTAACGTGCGAAAATCAGCGCTGATACCCTGGCTCTATAAACATGCGGATAGTGTAGTAACCGTAAGTAAAGCTATTGCGGCTGAATTAGAAAAATCCTATCCGGCATTGAAAAACAAATTGCAGACAATATATAATGGTGTAGACTTGCCACACATACAGGATTTAAAAAAGCAAGAAGCTAATCCGGAGTATGAATCGCTTTGTAATAATCACTTTGTGATAATCACGCATTGTCGATTAGCGCTTCAAAAAAATGTTTCGGGTTTACTTCAGGTGGCTGCAGCGTGTCGCAAAAAAAACCTGAACCTGAAATGGGTTGTGTTGGGTGATGGCGATTTGCGAAACGAATTGTTGCAGGAATGTGAGCAATACAAACTTGATTATTATTCAGTATGGCACAATCATGCCTGGGATGAGCATAAACAGATTTATTTTCTGGGATATCAATCAAATCCCTTTCCTTTTCTTATTCGCGCAAAGCTTTATATCATGCCTTCCGCCTGGGAAGGCTTTCCGCTGGCATTATGCGAAGCACTTGCCAGCGCGTTGCCGGTGATCTCTACCGATTGTTACACCGGTCCGCGTGAAATCCTTGCACCAGGTGAACAGGTATTGCCAAAAACAACTCAACCGGAATAT
The DNA here is from genome assembly GCA_965227265.1 of Cyclobacteriaceae bacterium. Taxonomy (GTDB): domain Bacteria; phylum Bacteroidota; class Bacteroidia; order Cytophagales; family Cyclobacteriaceae; genus UBA2336. The sequence goes on from OZ245738.1 coordinate 3,813,584, forward strand.
GCACGCTACGGCATATTAATGCCTTTGCTTGATAACCATTCGGTAGAAATATGGGCTGAAGAATTGCGTAAATTAATCTCCGATAAAAAGATTTTAGCTGAATACGCATCGAGCGCAGAACAACGGGCGCAAGAGCTTTCGCTTCAGGCTGCATTGAAACAAGTAAACGCAATTGTTAATACTGTAGTAAAACATGCATAAGCCCAACGTACTGGTTGTTGATAATAGTGTTGATGTAACGGGAGCATTAAAGTCCATTACACGCGCGGCTTATGACTTAAAAGACGTGTTTGATTTTGTATTCGTTCTGCCACAAGGCACCAAAGGTCGCTCTTGGGTGGAAGGCCAGGGGTTTAATGTTATCTACGAACTTCCGCTGAAAGAAATCAACAAGAAAATAACCCGACTCGTTACATACCTCCCGTTTCTTTTTTCGAATGCTATTCAGCTAAAAAGAATTATCAAAAAGGAAAAAGTATCGATACTGCATATCAACGACATCTATAATCTGTTGCCTGTAGCGCTGCGTGTATTGGGCTGTAAAATTCCATATGTATGTCATATTAGATTTTTACCGGATCGGTTTCCACCCTGGCTTTTTAATTTTTGGTTGAGATTACATCTTCGGTATGCGGATAAAATACTAGTAGTTTCTCAAAGTGTGCTTCATCAAGTCAAGCCTCATGAAAAACTCATCTTGATTTATGATACGCTCCCGACAGAAGAGCGTTATCCCAATGAAGTTGTGCGCGAAAATTCGCAGCATACGTTTCTTTACCTTTCGAATTTTATTAAAGGGAAGGGACAGGATTTTGCCTTGGAAGCCTTATCGACAATAAGCAATCAGCTTCCTGAATGGAGAATCCGCTTTGTTGGCGGAGATATGGGATTGGAAAAGAACAGGCAATTTCTAAGGGAATTGCAGCAGCGGGCGCGTGAACTTAATCTTTCTGATAAAGCAGAATGGGAGGGGTTTACCAAAGAAGTGGAAAGGGAATATAAGCGGGCAGATATCGTGCTTAATTTCTCTGAGTCAGAGTCATTTTCCCTTACATGCGCGGAAGCGTTGTTTTTCGGAAGACCACTTATTGCTACGGATTGTGGCGGACCTGCAGAAATTATTGAGCATGAAAAAACGGGACTTATTGTTCCTAATCGTGATGTGTCAGCGATGGCTGAAGCAATGAAACGCTTGGCTACCGATCAAGCTAAGCGAAATGGACTTGCACTGCAGGCGAAAATAGATGTGCGAGAAAAATTTAGTTTAGAGAATACCGCTTACCGTCTGATGAATGTATATAATGGAGTATTGAATAAGCAATGAGGGTTGTTGTTGGGTTTATCGGATTGTTTTTATTCGTGCAACAAATCTGTGCGCAGGTTAACGCGGATTTTACAGTAGATCCTGTTGCATGTTTAAATCAAACATTAAAGCCCATAAACAATTCAACGAATGCTTCCCAGTATTTTTGGGATTTCAATCAGGGAGATCTCTTGTTAACACCCACCGCACAAAACACAGGAAGTGTTGGGGGTAATGTTACTACGGGGATCGATGTTGTGTTTGATGGTGTTAACTGGTTTGGCTTTGTAGCAAGCCGGGATAACAACACACTCATCCGGTTGAATTATGGAAACAACCTCAATAATATTCCTACTCAAACAGTGTTGTCGGGAGTATTGACAAATGTTAGGCCTGCGGATATAAAGTTAATCTACCATCAAGGTGCGTGGTATGGATTTGTATATGGAGTAGAAAAACTATTGGTTCGGATTGACTTTGGGTCATCACTCACTAACACATCACCGGCTACAGAAGTGGTAATTAATGAAGCGGGATCGGGTGATGGAGGTCTTGATGTGATAGCTGATGGCGGAAATTTTTATGTTGCGTACAGTAAAGTTTCAGGTATCGGAATAGCCCGATTAAATACCATCACTGCTATTCCAACAGTTTCCGATAGAACATTTACAACCGTGGGATCAGGCGGTTTAGTATTAGGCGATGTTAAGTTGGTTAAAAGCTTGAATCAATGGTATGCTTTCGGTGCATCTTACTTTGGTGTAAAGGAAGTTGTGAAACTTGCTTTCGGAAGTAATGCATTGAATACACCAACCGAATCTGTCTTGCCTGTTTCAGCATTAGGATCACTAACACCCTATGGCATTGATGTGGTAGTCGATAATGGGAACTACATGATGTTTTTGTGTACTGTTGAGGGAAGTATTATAAGAACAAATTTAGGAAGTGACTTAACCTTGGCTCCTATAGCCAGTGTCAATCTGGGAAATTTTGGAAATGTAGTTTCCAATACCTTAAAATTAATGTTGCCAAAACAGGGAAGTTCATGGTTTTTATATTCGGTTAGCTGGGCAACAGGCGCAGTATTCAAATTAAATTTTCCTGATCCGGTTAGTCCAGCAACACCAGCTACATCCACAAGTGCTGAACCAGAAGTAATCTTTACAACTCCTGGTACGTATCAGATTTCATTAACAGCTGGCAACGGTGCAGAAGTAAGTGAAGTGAGTTCTGCGTTAGTAGTAGAAAACAAAAATGCTCCTGCGGTTAATTTTACCTCTTCCGGAGTTTGTGTAGCACATGATGTTTTGTTCACACCACAGGTAGCTGAACCGATTACAAACTATGCTTGGTCATTTGGTGATGGAAATACTTCTTTCATTGGCAGTCCAGCGCATCAATATGCTTTAGCGGGCATGTATCCGGTTGAACTAAAGGTAACAGCTGTGAACGCGTGCAAAAATTCAGTTTACAAAAGCATTACTATTTATAATCAGCCACAAGCAAATTTTACTGTTCCTTCTGCCAGTCCGTTGTGTACAAACCAAAACTTTCTCTTTACAAACACAACAGCTGATGTTAGTATTACGCCAACATGGCAATGGAGCGTGAGCAGCACACCGGTTTCCTCCAGTAAAGATCTTACCTACGCGTTTACGTCAACTGCTAGCCAGGAAGTAAAATTGACAGCAACTATTCCTGGATGTGTATCGGAAAAAACGGTCAACATTAGCACACTGGTAGCAGGACCAAAACCTGATTTTACAATTACTGGCCGCTGCGAGGATACGAATATTACATTTACCAACACGTCAACTGGAACCATCAGTGGTTATAGTTGGAGTTTTGGTGATGGTCAAACCTCCTCATTGATAAATCCGGTAAATGTTTATGCAGATCCAAATCCTTATACAGTTACACTTACCGCTTCCAATACTGCAGGCTGTAATAATTTCCTTTCAAAACCTTTAACTATTTTTTCAAATCCGCTGGCAGACTTTACGGCATTGGCTCCGCCTTTTTCCTGTAGCGGAACGCCAACACAGTTTAATGATCTCACACCACCGCCAGTCGATAGCAACATCAGCACATGGCTTTGGAATTTTGGCGATACCGGTAATCCTTCTAATACATCGGTACAAAAAAATCCGCAGCACACATATGCTACGGCTACAGATTATACGGTATCACTAATGGCAAGTACAAACTTTTCTTGCAGCACCACGATTCAAAAAAGTGTAACGATTCATCAGACACCAACGGCCGCATTTACGCACTCAGCTTTATGCGAAGATTCCCCTATACTATTTTCAGATGCGGCTTCGACCAATCAGGCGTGGAACTGGCAGATTGACCAAAGCTTTTATTTCATCGAAAATCCAACGCATATTTTCAATAATCCCGGAGACCATGACGTAACGCTTTCGGTAACAGCTGTTAATAATTGCATCGGATCAACTACACAGACAGTTGTCATTGCACCTAAACTAGCAGTGGATTTTTCTACTCTTCGAAGCTGTGTTAACCAGCAAACAGAGTTTACAGATCAAACCGATGACTCATCCGACCCGATCACGAGTTTGAGTTGGAATTTTCAAGGTTTGGAAATGACTTCCGCTAATCCTGTTACAATAAAATTTTTAGAAACCGGTATTGTAAACGTTACACTTACCGTAACTACAGAATCAGGTTGTACATTTCCCATAACAAAACCTGTTACAATTGCACCGGGTCCTTTAGCAGCTTTCACAGCAAATCCGAACACGGGTGAAGCTCCGCTTAACGTTGAGTTTGAAAACACTTCACTGAACGCAACGTTATTTAGGTGGAAGTTTGATGAATCACCTTCATCCGTCAGCACACTTGCTTCTCCATCATTTATTTATCAACAAGAAGGAGAGTATACAGTAGAGCTTATTGCATCGGATGCGGATGGCTGCATAGATTCCACACATCAATTAATTGAAGTATTCAAACCTGCTGCGTTAAATCCACCTTCACCCAATCCAAGTACTGGCATGTTTGCGATTGAATGGAGAACGACTGAAGAAACTAAAACAATCATCACACTGGTAGATGCAATGGGCCGTGAGATCCGAACGTTTGATGTATTGGCTAATGCCGGAACTAACCGGTATATGCTCGATATCACAGGAGAACAGCCTGGACTCTACATCCTCAAAATCAGGTACTCAAATACTGTTAAAACGTACCGGTTGATGATTTCTGAATAAAGACGATCGTCTTAAAATTTCTCCAACCTTTTAGCTACTTTTACCAAATATTATTTGGTAAACCAGCGCACCCCCTATGAAAACGATCAAGCTTGACGCTACAGACCGGAAAATCCTGGAGCTTCTTCAGAAAAACTCGAACATCACGAACGCTTTATTGGCGAAAGAAATAGGCTTGTCTCCGGCCCCAACCTTGGAACGTGTTAACAAGCTCGAAGCAGCAGGTATCATTAAAAGTTATCATGCGGTTGTGGATGGAGGCTTGGTGGGGTTGGGCGTTAGCACGTTTGTGATGGCTTCATTGAAAGGGCATAACAAAGAGAACATTGAAAAATTTGTAAGTGCCATTCAAAAGATTGATGAAGTTGTAGAATGCCATCACATTACTGGTGCCGGTGATTTTATTTTACGAATTGTTTGCGCGGATATTGCTGCCTATCAGCAGTTGATGCTTGAAAAAGTTTCTAATATCGATGTCGTAGACGGACTGCAATCAATGGTTATTCTCTCTACGTTTAAAGACAGCAAAGTATATCCGGTTCCGAATGCATAGTCATGGTGGCTGATAAAAACCTTATCCTCGATGCTGCGCAAGTGAAACAAAAGATTCGCAGGATGGCATTCGAGATCTACGAAAATAATTTTAAAGAGAAGAGTTTGGTCATCGCGGGCATTGACGGGCAAGGATATGTACTGGCTAAACTATTAGCGAAAGAAGTTGAAGCCGTTGCAGAGTTAGAAGTACACCTTGTTAAGGTAACGCTGGATAAACTCGCACCGCAACAAGGCGAAGTGACGTTGGATTGTGATGTGAAGACGGTAAAGAAAAAATGCATCATTGTAGTAGACGATGTATTGAATACGGGCCGCACATTGGCGTATGGCTTAAAACCTTTTCTCGATACCGAAGTAAAAAAAATTGAAACTGCTGTTTTAGTCAACCGAAGCCACACATTGTTCCCAATCTATCCGCAATACACCGGGTACGAGCTTTCGACCACCATCAAAGATCATGTTGTTGTTTTGCTTGGAAAAGAGACTGCCGTCTACCTGAAGTAAATCTAAAATCGTAAATCCGAAATCTTAAATCGAATGTCAGTTCACCGCTCCCAGAACGAAAAAAAGATTACTACGCATCAGCTTCAGGAAATGAAGAACCGGGGCGAAAAGATTGCCATGCTCACGGCATATGATTACAGTATGGCGCGGATCATTGACGATGCCGGAATTGATGTAATCCTCGTTGGCGATTCAGCTTCAAACGTAATGGCAGGAAATTCAACCACATTGCCGATTACACTGGATCAAATGATCTATCATGCAACGGGTGTAGTGCGTGCAGTGAAGCGTGCGTTGGTTGTTGTTGATCTTCCGTTTGGAACATACCAGGGAAACTCAAGTGAAGCATTGCGTTCTGCGATTCGCATCATGAAAGAGTCAGGTGCACACGCGGTGAAGATGGAAGGCGGAAGTGAGATCAAAGAATCAGTTGACAGAACATTAAGCGCAGGTATACCCGTTATGGGGCATTTAGGATTAACACCACAATCCATTTATAAATTCGGAACCTACACCGTTCGTGCGAAAGAAGTTGAAGAAGCGAATAAGTTGGTAGAAGATGCTCGTCTTCTGCAACAATGCGGCTGCTTCGGTATTGTGCTCGAAAAAATTCCGGCTGACCTCGCTAAAAAAGTATCAAAAGAATTACTTATCCCTACAATCGGAATTGGTGCTGGCCCGGATACCGATGGCCAAGTTCTTGTAATGCAGGACATGCTCGGCATCAACAAAGATTTCAAACCAAGATTTTTACGCCACTATGCGGATTTGCACGGAAGCATCACGGAAGCTGTAAGCCATTACGTGAGTGATGTGAAGGCAAAGGATTTCCCGAACGAGGAGGAGAAGTATTAATCACAAAGTTTTAATTCAGTATCATCCAACTTATCTCCAAACCAAACAACTCCATACTCTTTATAGAATCCAATCCCGATCGCATTCCATTTTATCTTTTTCCAGATACCATCGTTAATGATCATCTGATTATGGCCTGTGCTTTTCTTCCAGCCATCTAACCCACTCTCAGCATCTGCGCCAGCGCTGTAGAAATACGAGATCTCATAACCATTGCTTTCATAGCCGGCAATTTCACGCGGCTTATTCCACATACAGGCTGCTTGTTTGTGATCGGCTGTGTAACAGCATGAAGTCCACTTACCTTTCTTCGACCAGCTGTGAAGATTACATCGTTCCTGATTAGGGTCATGATTTTCAGCCAGGTCTTTGGCATGTGCTTTTGCCACCTGTGTTAACTTAGACGACAATGGAATGGATTCCAGATCTTTTGTTTTCCGGTAGGCCATCATCAGGTCGTAAAGCTTTTTTTCTTCTGTGGATAAACAAACATTTTCAGTGCGGCTTATTTCTCCGGCAGCGGTGAGAAGAAAGGCCAGAAACAGCATTAAAGAGGTTATTTTCATAGCTTTTGTGTAATCAAATAACGTTCCGGCTTTCAAAAAGTGTTCATTTCTACCGCTAATTTTATAATTTCGAGTCCCTGAAATCAGGATAAACAAAACATTTTATGAGCGATCAGAAAATAACCATCAGCAACGGTAAACTTACAGTACCCGATAATCCTACTATTCCATTTATTGAAGGTGACGGCACAGGCGTAGACATCTGGCCTGCTTCGAAACTTGTGTTCGACAAGGCTGTTGAAAAAGCCTATGGCGGCAAGAAAAAAATTATCTGGAAAGAAGTATTGGCCGGTGAAAAAGCATTTAACAAAACCGGAAACTGGATGCCTGAAGAAACGCTCACAGCTTTCAAGGAATACCTGGTTGGTATTAAAGGTCCCTTAACAACTCCGGTTGGTGGAGGTATTCGCTCATTAAACGTTGCGCTACGTCAGGATCTAGATCTGTATGCTTGCGTTCGTCCGGTGCAATGGTTTAAAGGTGTTCCTTCACCGGTTAAAGAACCGCAAAAAACCAACATGACCATCTTCCGTGAAAATACGGAAGACATTTATGCCGGTATCGAGTTTGAGCTCGGCAGCGATGACAACAAAAAAATTCTGCAATTCATTAAAGACACATTTCCTAAGCAGTATAAGAAAATCCGTTTCCCGGATTCATCCGGTATCGGTATTAAACCCGTATCAAAAGAAGGAACTGAACGCTTGGTGCGTGCAGCGCTTGACTTTGCAATTGCACAGAAGAAGCCTAACGTAACACTTGTTCATAAAGGAAATATCATGAAGTTCACCGAAGGTGGATTCCGTGATTGGGGTTATGCGCTGGCTAAAAATGAATACGGTGCAGTAGAGATCGATGGCGGTCCATGGATGGAGATCAACAAAGGCGGTCATAAGATTATCGTAAAAGATTCTATTGCGGATGCATTCCTGCAGCAGATCTTATTACGTCCGGATGAATATTCTGTAGTGGCAACACTAAACCTGAATGGTGATTATGTGTCGGATGCGCTTGCTGCGATCGTAGGTGGTATTGGAATCGCACCAGGCGGAAACATCAACTATAAAACAGGTTTTGCAATCTTTGAAGCAACTCACGGAACGGCTCCGAAGTATGCTGGTCAGGATAAAGTAAACCCCGGCTCAGTAATTCTTTCAGGCGTAATGATGCTCGAATACATGGGCTGGCAGGAAGCTGCTGATTTAATCGTGAAAGGTTTGAACGGAGCAATCTCTTCAAAACGCGTAACATACGATTTCCACAGAATGATGGAAGGCGCTACGTTGCTGAAGTGCTCTGAGTTCGCAAATGAGGTGGTAAAGAACTTCTAATAAGATTCTGACTTATAAAGTAAAACCCTGTTCGGTGAGGACAGGGTTTTTTTATGCCTGATTCATTTCTGTAACTTTAATTTAAATCGAACGCCATGAATAAGCTTGTCATGTTCCTTGTTTTCTGCAACCTTAATCTTTTTGCACAAAAACCTTTCATCATTTATTCTCCTTCAGAAAAAATCAGGCTTGAAGTGATGAATAGCAGTCCCATCATGTATATGATTTATTTGGAGAATCAGCCTCTCATGGCCAATTTTTTAAGTATGACGCTCAATGGAAATGAAATCTTAGGCGAGTTTTCTGTGTTAAAAAAGTCTTATACGCGAACCGTGAAACAGGTAATTGAGAATCCGGTTCCATTTAAACGGAAATTTATTCCAGACCACTACAATGAACTTGTGCTGGAATTCAAAAACAAATTTGAACTTCAGTTCAGGGTGTATGACGATGGGGTTGCTTATCGTTTCAAAACCATGCGGAAGGATTCTATAATTGTTTCGGATGAAGTTGCAGGATTTGAGTTTCAAGAATCCGGAATGATGTATTGGCCTGAAGTGCAACAGCGAAGTGATTGCGACAGGTATCACACAAGCTTTGAAGAACCTTATAAACTTCTGCAGTTAAATGAACTTCCATCGAACTCTCTTGCCTTTAGCCCGGTGCTCCTGAACATGGGCACAAAGAAGGTATTCATTACAGAATCTGATTTAATTGACTATCCCGGTATGTTTTTGAGTACTACTGAATCTATTGGTATAGTCGGAAAATTTGCAGCCTACCCGGAGCGTGAGGTTGTGCAGGGTGGAGAGTTCAAACAATGGGTTGTTAAATCTAGAAAACCCTATATCGCAAAGACGAAAGGAACAAGAACATTTCCTTGGCGTGTGATTGGTATCGCACAACAGGATAAAGACCTTTTGATGAATGACATGGTTTATCGGCTTGCTTCGCCACCGGTTCAAAAAGACTGGAGTTGGGTGAAGCCCGGCATCAGCACCGAGGAATGGATTAATGGAATTAACCTTCATAGCATCGATTTTAAAGCGGGCTACAATACATCATCTTATAAATACTATATAGATTTTGCCAGTGAGGTGGGCTTCGATTATGTAATGCTCGATGCGGGTTGGTCAGACGTGAATGATTTATTCAAGATCACTCCCGGTATGGATCTTGAAGAAATTGCTGCCTACGCAAAATCTAAAAACATAAAGCTTGTGATGTGGACATTGGCGATGACGTTAGATCGTCAGCTGGAGGATGCCTTGAAAATGTTCAGTAAACTAAACGTTGCCGTTGTCATGACCGACTTTATGGATCGTGATGATCAGAAGATGGTTAATTTTTATTCACGCGTTGCCGAAGCAACAGCCCGCTATAAAATGATGACCATGTTTCATGGTGCCTATAAAAGTGCAGGCTTTGAACGAACCTGGCCAAATGCAGTAACACGCGAAGGTGTCATTGGTACCGAGTATAATATCTGGAGCGATAAGGCAAATCCTGAACACGATTTGCTGATTCCGTTTATCCGGATGAGTTCAGGAGTTATGGATTACGAACCCGGCCTGCTGAATCATGGCAATAAAGACAGTTTTAAATCATCGCGTGATCTGGTGATGTCGCAAGGCACGCGTGCGCATCAATTGGCTATGTTTATTGTCTATGAAAGTCCGTTGCAATTATTCTGCGGAAATATTTCTGATGCGTTAAAAGAAAAAGATTTTATAAAGTTCCTGGGTTCATTCCCAACAACCTGGGATGAAACCGTCATACTGGATGCAAAACTTGGCGATTATATTGTATTAGCCCGGAGAAAAGATAACGATTGGTTCATTGCCGCTATGACAGACTGGACAGCGCGTGAAGTGGAGGTTGATTTATCGTTTTTGAAAAATCAAAACTATGCACTGAGGTTTGTTGCTGACGGATTGAACGCGGATCGCTATCCTGCAGATTACAAATTGAGTACAGTTCAACTTTCCCCAAAGGATAAGCTTAAAATCTCGCTCGCTCCGGGCGGAGGCTATGTTGGGAAAATAACTCAACAACCATAGGAGCAATCCCCATAACCTGAATTTCGTTCTCACGGTTAGATTGTAACCGTGAATGGTAAACAACTGTTTTATTCGTTAAATGGAATTTGTGACCGTGCAACTACGGTTACTGCTTACGTGTATTCCGTATTCCTAAAAGTTAAAACCCCGCATGATTTTAGTGAGTGAGATTAACAACCAATTTAAATTTAAAACAAAACCAATGAACAAATTAACTAAATCAGTTGCAGGCCTTATGCTTGCGTTAAGTGCATTCTCTTTTTCGAGCTGTGATGATGATGAAAAAGTAATCGGCCTTGATGATTCTGCGAAATACGGAAACATCAAATTGAAATTTGATGGTGAGCGCCCGGATGGTGAAGATTTTACAGAAACTGTAAACTTCAGATTTTTGCCAGCGAATGGACCCGATGGTTCCTCTACGGTTTCAGAAGATGGTGATACATACCACTCCTTTGAAGTAGGACGTTTATTAAACCCTTTTGAATCCAATGAAGATAATTATGCATTCCTGTCACTAAGCGCGAACACGGAAGATGATGAGCCTACGTTTAATGGCTCCATTGAATTTTCAACGGTGTTTATTTCAGACGATGAAACCTATTTTTCATACGGCCGTGAAGTTAGCTTTTCAACAGATGATATCACGCAGTATGAATATAATGAGGATAATGGAAAGCTGACGGTAAAATTCGAAGTGGAGACAACAGGCCCGAATGGTGATGATATGACCATCACCGGTGAAGTAAGAGTAACCGTTTTCCAAGAATTGTTTGTTCCTTAACATTTAAGTCATTTACCAATATAAAAAAGGCACTCAAAAGGTGCCTTTTTTTAATTTATCCTGTTTCAATCCCTTTAAAGAAGATTCTTCCAAATAGTCGGGATTTGCTTATTTTTGCAACCGTTTCCGGTGCATTTAAAAGCCGGACCTCATAAACTATTCATCTCGTATGGGTTATATAGAACCGGCTCCGCTTTTAGATAAAGAAAATCCATTTGAAGCCATGATGTCACGCTTTCGCGAGGCTTCGCAAATCTTAGGCTTAGAAGAAGATGTTTATAATGTGTTGAAATCCCCCGCGAAGCAAGTGATTGTATCACTGCCCGTAACCATGGATGACAGCAGTATTAAAGTATTTACAGGTTACCGTGTTGTTCATTCAACAATTCTTGGGCCTTCTAAAGGTGGGATTCGCTACGATCCTCATGTTAACCTGGATGAAGTAAAAGCGCTTGCGGCCTGGATGACCTGGAAGTGTGCAGTTGTTGATATTCCATACGGTGGTGCTAAAGGTGGAATCACCTGTAACCCGCGCGAGATGTCAGCCGGTGAAATTGAACGTCTTACACGTGCATATACAAGTGCATTGATTGATGTCTTCGGTCCTGACCGCGATATACCAGCCCCCGATATGGGAACAGGTCCACGCGAGATGGCCTGGTTGATGGATGAATATTCCAAAACTCAGGGTATGACTGTAAATGCAGTTGTAACGGGTAAGCCGCTGGTGTTAGGTGGATCACTCGGAAGAACAGAAGCTACCGGTCGTGGAGTAATGGTGTCAGCGCTTACCGCGATGGAGAAATTGAAAATCAATCCATACAAGGCAACGTGTGCGGTACAAGGGTTTGGCAATGTTGGTTCATGGGCAGCAAGATTATTATCGGAACGTGGTTTGATTGTACAAGCTGTGAGTGATATCTCAGGCGCGTATTTCAATGAGAAAGGAATTGACTTTGAAGCAGCGATCAAGTATCGTGATACAAACAAAGGTTCACTTGAAGGATTTGGTGGTGCTGAAAAAATAAAAGGCGATGAACTGTTAACCTTATCGGTTGATGTGTTGGTTCCTGCAGCTACCGAGGATGTAATAACTGCAACGAATGCTCCTAATATCAAAGCTAAGTTAATTGTTGAGGGTGCGAACGGCCCGACATCATCAAAGGCTGATGGTGTATTAAATAGCAAAGGCATTATTGTTGTTCCGGATATCCTTGCCAATGCAGGCGGAGTGACCGTTTCTTATTTTGAATGGGTGCAAAACCGATTAGGCTATAAGTGGGAAGCTGAGCGCGTAAACCGCAGATCAGACCGGATCATGAAAGATGCGCTGAATAATGTTTATAAAACAGCACAGGAATATAAAGTATCCCTTCGCATTGCTGCTTACATGGTTGCTATCGACAAGGTTGCGAAGACTTACAAGTTCCGTGGAGGCTACTAATGTTTGTAATTCCGGATTTAAAATTTCGAATTGATTCGAAGCGGTAAATCCGAAATCTTAAATTCGAAATTATCATCATGACTATACATAAAGAAGGAAGAACCCTATTGTTTATTTTGCTGATTGTTTTTGTCGGCATTGTTTGGGTGAGTGATTATTACTTGTCCGATGTGGTGCGTAACCTTATCATTGGAGCATACGCTATTTTTTATCTTATTATTTTACAGTTCTTCCGTAATCCAATTTTTTCGGTTGTTAAAAATCCGAAACACATCATTGCTCCGGCTGATGGAAAAGTTGTTGTGATTGAAGAAGTAGAAGAACCTGAATACTTTAAAGGGAAAAGAAGGCAAATTTCTATTTTCATGTCGCCTTTTAACGTTCACGTAAACCGCATGCCGGTGGAAGGTTCGATCAGTTATTATAAATATCACGAAGGAAAATACCTAGTGGCCTGGCATCCGAAGTCAAGTACGGAGAATGAACGCACCACCGTTGTCGCTAAAATGAACAATGGAACGGAAATACTTTTCCGTCAAATAGCAGGCGCACTTGCACGAAGAATTAAATGCTATGTTCAGCAAGGTCAGAAGTTGGAGCAAGGCCAGGAGTTTGGCTTCATTAAATTTGGTTCACGTGTGGATATTTTCCTGCCGTTAGATGCAGTTGTTACTGCCAAAATTGACGATGTAACAAAAGGCGGAAAAACAGTGATTGCTGAACTTCGCTAGTTAGTTTATAGGCCTTATTTCAAGGCTTAATTCCCACATTATCAAATAAATGCCTGCGAACGCTCGTTTAAAGCGTAGGTATAGGTATTTTTGTAAAATTTTACATCAGGAATGAATAGAGCTACATCGCTTCGGTTTGCAAAAGATCGCCAGGACTTTTTTATCACGCTGAACAAGCGGGTAAATGAGTACTTCAAATCGCGTGAGTTAAACCGGCATGCAAATGCAGAAATGATCATAAAGACAATCTTTATGTTCACCCTGTATTTTACACCTTTTGTATTAATGCTTACCGGAGTTGTCTCAGGAACCTGGCCGATGTTAGCCATGTGTGTGTTGATGGGAGTAGGCGTTGCCGGCATTGGTCTTTCCATCATGCACGATGCGAATCATGGTGCATATTCTAAAAAACCGTGGGTCAACGATTTAATTGGATATTCATTAAACATTGTAGGCGGTAATGCTTTTAACTGGAAGATCCAGCACAATGTATTGCACCATACCTATACAAACGTCTACGATGCTGATGAGGATATCAGCCCAAGAGGCGTTTTAAGAATGTCACCACATTCCGATTGGAAAGGCATGCATCGCTTTCAACATTTCTATGCCTGGTTTCTGTATGGATTAATGACCTTGGTTTGGGTTTTGTTTAAAGACATTATCCGCATGATCAGCTACCATAAAGACGGGTTGATCAAAAAGCAAAACGCCAGTGTAATGACGGAGAGCATTATCCTTGTTGTAACGAAAATTCTTTACCTGGCGTACATTTTTACGTTACCTATGGTGATTTTGGATCTTTCGTTCTGGACTGTGTTGCTTGGCTTCTGTGTAATGCATTACGTTGCAGGATTTATCCTGGCGATTATCTTTCAACCTGCACATGTAATTGAAGGCACAGAATATTTTGAACCGGATACAAACGGAAATCTTGAAAATAACTGGGCGATACATCAGCTTCACACCACCACAAACTTTGCGAACAAGAGCCGTATATTTTCATGGTATGTTGGCGGTCTGAACTTTCAAGTGGAACATCACTTGTTTCCCAATGTTTGCCATGTTCATTATCGCAACATTGCTCCAATCGTAGAGTCAACGGCAAAAGAGTTTGGTATTCCGTATAAATCAGAAAAAACATTTCTGGATGCCCTGATCGGTCATGGAAGATTGCTACGCGAACTCGGCAAAAAACCTGTTGTTAATACACTTCAGGTTGCTAAAGCAGCTTAAGAAACAACCGTATCAAACATTTTGGTGAACGCTTTCATTTCGTCAAGCGTACCAATGCTTACCCGGCACCATTCTTTTCCTAAGTAATCCCAAACCCGGATTTCAAAACCTTTTGCTTTGGTTTCATCCAGAATAGTTTTTCCGTCTTTTGGTGCAGGAAAGAATACTACGTTAGCCTGAGATTTTCCGTATTGCCATTTTTTAGAATCGAGGTATTTGAAAAGGTGCTCACGGGCTTCAGCATTTTTCTTGCGCGTGTAAGCCATAAATTCATCGTCTCCTAAACTTGCCTGTGCAGCAGCGATACCAGCCTGGTTGTAAGAACCCCAAAGTTGCTTGGCGCCCATTTTTTTAATCAGATCAGGATGCGCAACAGCATATCCGACTCTTAATCCTGCAAGTCCATAAATTTTGGAGAACGTGCGCGACACAATAACATTCTGGTTGCCTTGCTTAACAAGCTCACTCATCGATTGCTGCTGAGAAGGTTCCAGAAACTCTAAGTAAGCTTCATCGGAGAAGACAACAGTTTTCTTCGACATCTCTTCGCAGAAACTTTTGTATTTAGCCTTATCAACAACTGTTCCCGTTGGATTATTCGGGTTAACTAAGAACAGAAGTTTTGTATCAGACTTTACGGCTGAAGCAAGACCTTCAAGGTTATGAACAAGATATTCATCAAGGTTGACGGTATCCCAACGGGCGTTGAACTTTGCGGCATAATCCATCAACAACCTGAACACGGGAAACGCAGAAAGAATCGAACCGCCCTCCAGGCCAACGGACAGTCCTGCAAGGCAAAGTATTTCAGATGAACCTGCGCCCATCAAAATATGATCCGGACTTACACCTTCTTTCTTTGCTAATATTTCCTTGAGTTGGGCGGCAGAGGAATGTGTATATCGGTTGCCTTCATTGAGTATATTTTTTACGGCCTCGCGGGCTTTCGCAGATGGTCCGTATGGATTTTCGTTTGAACCTAATCGCACAAGTTGATTGGGAGCAAATGAAGAGAGGTTATGTAATCGTTCTGCTTCACTTACCGGAGCAGCCATCAGGCTATCAAGTAGTGCAGGTGTAAAAGCCAGACCTGTGCCTAAAGCAAGTGACGACTTAAACCAGTTCCTTCTTGAGAGTGTTGTTTTCATGGTCGGTTGGTTGACACTGACCAAGTTAAGAATTTTTGGAAGCTAAAAAATTACAAAAAGTGTTCAACGGTACGCATCAGTTTACTTAAGGCAATTTCGTCCGTTTCGTCAAAGTCATTCAGCTTGTCGCTATCTACATCCAGCACCAAAGCAACCTCGCCATTTTTAAAAGCCGGCAATACAATTTCAGATTTTGAAGCTGAACTACAGGCTATATGTCCGGGGAATTGCTCAACGTCCGGAACGAGCATTACTTTCTTTTCTTTCCACGAAGCTCCACAAACTCCTTTTCCAAAACCAATGCGGGTACAAGCAATTGGTCCTTGAAATGGTCCCAATACAAGCTCATTGTTCTTCACGATATAAAATCCTACCCAGAAAAAACCCATAGCTTGTTTTAGCGCTGCTGCAATATTTGCAAGATTCGCGACAACATCCGGCTCACCGGCTATAAGCGATTCAATCTGTGGAAGCAAAACACTGTAACGTTCCTGCTTATCAGTTGAGGTTGAAAGAATGAGTTCTTCGGCCACGTTGAAAGATTTAATTGTTATTCGTGTGAATAGTAAGTGTATCGTTAAATACGGATTCGCGGGATATTAAGTTCCCGTTGAATTGCGGTGCAGGAATTCCTGAACCAAATTCCTGGTCGGATGTAAAAACCCGGGCCTCATCCCATAAGCCGCTAGTAATGAATTGCTGAAGGGTAGTTGCTCCACCTTCAATGAATAGCGACTGAATATTTCTTTTGCGAAGATCATCTATCAATTCGCGCTGAAATGAGATTTCATTCAGCTTCACGAAATCAAGATTTTTATGCGTTTCATTTTTAGTTGTAGTATAACAAATTGTTTTCTGCCGACCGTCAAACAATGATAATGTTCCCGGTAAACTACTATTGCGATCAATTACTATACGGATTGGATTTCTGCCGGTCCAATCCCTAACAGTAAGGGAAGGATTGTCGTGTTGCGCAGTTCCCGTACCGACCAGAATTGCATCTTCTTCGCTTCGCCACTTATGAACAAGCTGCCGCGAGTGTTCGTTGCTGATCCATTTTGAATCAAAATTTTCACGCGCAATAAATCCATCTGCCGTTTCTGCCCATTTTAAAATGATGTAAGGCCGTTTCTTTTCGATGAACGTGAAGAAGCGTTTATTTAGTTTGCGACCGTTTGCTTCCAACACACCTATATTAACTTCAATGCCCGCATCTTTTAGCTTTTGAATTCCCTTTCCGCTCACTAACGGATTTGGATCGATGTTGGAAATAATTACTTTTTTAACCTGATGCTTTACCAGCATATCCGCACAGGGCGGAGTTTTGCCAAAATGTGAACACGGCTCGAGGTTAATATAAATTGTAGATTCTTTTAAAAGGGCTTGATCTTTCACGGAAGCAACTGCATTTACTTCTGCATGGGCTTCTCCATATTTTTCATGCCTGCCTTCCCCAATGATAACGTTATTGTGAACAATAACACATCCTACCAACGGGTTCGGACTGACCAATCCCCGGCTGAGCTGTGCGAGATCAAGCGCACGCTGCATAAAAAGCTCGTCAGGGGGTAGGGGGTTCATGTTTACAATTGGTATACTTGCAAAGATTGTCAGGGCATGATGAATTCCAAAGACTTATTCAGGGATTTACGAAAACAGATTACACTTTCGCAGGAAGCATCTGAAACAGACAGTATGCTTTACCTGATTTTAGAAAGCACTGTAAATATTACACGTGCTGATATTATTGCTCAAAAAGCTGTTTCATTAACACGTGATGAGCTTGCCAAGCTTGATAGTATACTTTTGCGTGTAAATAAAAATGAACCTGTTCAATACATTTTAGGTAAAGCTCATTTTTATGGAAGAGAATTCGAGATAAATTCTTCCGTGCTTATTCCTCGCCCGGAAACTGAATTATTAGTAGAAGAAGTTTTAAAGAGAGCTTCGAATACGGCCGGTAAAATACTTGACATCGGAACGGGGAGCGGCTGCATTGCGGTAACGCTTGCCAGAGAGCTTCCTTACAAAACTGTAATCGCTTTTGACATAAGCGATAAAGCTTTAAAAACCGCATCGTCAAATGCTAAAAAACTTGAGGCAACTGTAGATTTCCGTCAGGTTGATATTCTGAAGGAAGAAATCGCTCTTCAGGGTTTAGAAATTATTGTAAGTAATCCGCCCTACGTTGGTGCTTCAGAAAAAGAAACTATGAATAGCAATGTGCTTGATCATGAACCGCACCTGGCCTTATTTGTGCCGGATGATGATTCGTTAGCTTTTTATAAAGCCATTGCAAAAAAAGGAAAAGAGGCATTAATGCCAGGAGGAAAAATTTTAGTCGAAATCAATGAACGATATGGAAAAGAGACTTCAGCTGTCTTTAGGTGGGAAGGTTTTACTATGATCGAAATTATTAAAGATATTCAAAGTAAGGACAGGATTGTCGTGGCGATAAAACCTGATTACTAAAAAATCATTTCTATTTTTCTTTATGAATTCTAACCCAAATAATTATTCAGAATCTTTTAATCATCGTCTTTTCATAAAGACCTTTGGTTTACAAGAAGTTGTAACAGCATTCTTGTTAGCCTTGCTAATGCTTTATACTATTCGGATCAGGGATAATTTTTCTATTGAGTTTTTACCCTTTATTCACGAAGCCCTAATAATATTGCCGTTGATCTTAAATCATATTTTTTATCGAATTAAACACAAGGTATCAAATAATTTTATTGGCCGTGTAATTCATGATTACATAACCATTACCTTATTCGTAATTATTCTTTACATCTATAGTAATTTCATTAATACCAACTACTCAATAAGTATTGGAAAACTTTCTAGTATTTGGTTGATCGCTTTTTTTTGGATTATTGGATTGGAAATTTTAATTGCTCTTCTTAAGCGTTTCTTGATGTTTCTTGGTGTAAGAATTTTGTAAAAAGTCAATTACTCACTGATCCAGAAACTGTGATCCCGATGCACCGTTACCATGCCTTCTTTTGAATGGATGGGTTGAGGATGGGCCCCTTTTGGATGAAGCGAAATTTTAGTGTTGGCCGGCAACCATTTTTCAAAATGACCATTGCGAATAAAAACCCAGCGCTTTCCCTGTTGGATTACGGCTACATCCATTGTTGAGAATTTTTCGAACGGTTCAAGTACAGCATTAGAAATAACATTCACTGCTTTTTGTTTGGAAGCTGCTAAAAAATAGAGCGCTGTATCAAGGACTTCTGCTTCTGACATACAGGAAATAATTTTTATTGGAAACTGTTCCTGTAAAGAGATTTTTAATGCTTCCACATGTAACTCTAACGCAATTACGATGTCAATTTTAATTCCCCACGATAAAACTTGTTCCAGGACGCGTTCAGTCACCATCACAGTCGGGCTCCATTCGAGCAGTTGCTGAATGCTTTCGTAATTCTCAAGCGAAGCGTCATCAATTATTAAAGCCGGTTCCTGATCCTCTCGTATAATATGGTGTGATGACATGCAGGTAAAATACTTAACTTACACCTCAAATGTAAGCGCATGCTCAACGCCAATCAATGTTACGAGGCTTTTCAGCGAAGTATTGATGACTATCACGTGCATGATCACGTAGATACGCCTGTAAAAAATCCATATCCGGCTGCAAGCTTTGAACATTTACTCTATTCCAAAAACTGGATTGATACCGTTCAGTGGCATTTGGAAGATATTATCCGGTTACCGGAAATCAACCCGGTTGAAGCATTACAAATAAAAAGACGCATTGATAAATCAAACCAGGACCGCACCGATATGGTAGAGAAAACGGATGATTATTTTTTGGAGCAGTTTAAAAATATCACTCCAAAGTCATCGGCCAAAATAAATTCTGAAACTCCGGCCTGGTTATTGGATAGAATGAGCATTCTGCTACTCAAAATCTATCACATGAAAGAACAAACAGAACGGAAGGATGCGAGTGCAGAACACGTTGCAAAATGTCAAACAAAACTGACTGTACTCCTCGAACAACGAACTGACATGCAATTGGCATTTGATCAACTCATGGAAGATATTAAATCCGGTGACCGCAAGATGAAGGTGTACCGGCAAATGAAAATGTATAACGATGCATCGTTAAACCCGATGCTGTATCAAAAGCCTTCAGCAGGCTTGGGCTTATAGAAGATGAAGAAAGTACTTGTCTTACGATTTTCAGCAATGGGTGATGTGGCCTTGATGGTGCCGGTAATCCGCTCGTTGGTGGCAGAACATAAAGACGTTGAAGTTACTGTTGTTACACGCCCAAAATTTTCGGCTTTTTTTGCAGGCATCGAACGTGTTATTGTTTTTGATGCCGATGTTGACCATAAGTTCAAAGGCTTCTTCGGAATCCGACAGCTTTTTCGGGCATTAATTCTGAAAAAGAATTTTGATGTAGTCATCGATCTTCACGATCATATACGCACAATTATTTTAAGAAATCTTTTCAAAATTTTTGGTAAACGTGTAATCGTCTTTGATAAAGGCAGAAAAGAGAAAAAAGCATTTACGCGCAAAGAGAACAAGATTACCAAACCGCTTCCGCATACAGTAGAGCGATATCATCGGGCATTTGAGGAAGCGGGGTTTCAGTTTAAGCTGCTTCAGCCTCCATATATATTACCCACCGAGGATTCAAAAAAACTTATCGAAGCCTGGTTTGTAAAAAAGGGATTAGTTAAAAATGAAAAGTGGATCGGTATCGCACCGTTCGCAATGCATAAGTCCAAGATCTGGCCGGTTGCTAATTACCCGAAAGTAATTGACGCTATCTTGAAGAAGATGCCTGTTAAAATTTTTCTCTTTGGCGGAGGCGATGAAGAAATCCAATACTTCGAAGATCTTCAATCACTTTTTCCGGAGCAATGTGTGATTGTTGCCGGAAGATTGAAATTACCGCAAGAGCTCACACTCATGCATCATCTTGATTTGATGGTTTGTGTTGATTCTTCCAACATGCACCTGGCTGCATTATCCAATACACCGATTCTATCTATCTGGGGTGGCACGCATCCTGATGTAGGCTTTGCTCCGTTTGGAAGAAATGACAGCGACAGCATTCTGCAAATCAGTCGCGAAGAATTAACCTGTCGTCCTTGTTCCGTTTATGGTAAAGAGACATGTCTTCGGGGCGATTTCGCCTGCCTGAATTGGATCACGCCCGAAATAGTCGCGGAGAGAATACTAACTAAGATTGGGTGATTTTTTTGAAGTAACCTTTGCGTTCTTTACAAGTAAATAAGCTGCTCTGTAAAAGAAGGTTTAATTAAAATTTGCGTTCATGCTCCGTAATTTACTAACCATCGCTATTCGAAGTTTTCTCCGGCAAAAGCTTTATTCCTTTATTAATGTTTTGGGTCTCGCATCCGGCCTTACGTGTGCCCTATTCATCTATTTGTGGGTTAACGATGAAGTCAGTAAGGATAAGTTTCATAACGATAGTGAGAAGATCTTTCAGATACTTGCAAATCTTCAAGTAGGGGATGGTGAAGTAATGACCTGGACAAATACACCCGGATTATTGGCAGAAGATATCCGAGAAAAAAATCCCGAGGTAGAATTGGCGGTGCGGGTAATGAGCAATCGGACAGATTTGTTTCAATACGAGGATAAAAGCTTTATAGAATCAGGGTCCTTTGCGGATCCGGAATTTTTTGAACTCTTTAGTTTCAACATTATTAACGGACAACCTAATACTGATACAGCCAATATATCTTCTATTTCAATTTCGCGTAAACTCGCCCAAAAGCTTTTCGGCAACGGAGATGCTGTTGGAAAAACGGTAAAGGTTAATAATGAGACTGATTATACCATCGCAGCTGTTTTTGAAGATGTTGGTGCTGAGTCTTCTTTTAAATTCGATTATATTCTTCCATACGAGGTTTATAAAAAACAGAGAGGTAAGGGATTTAACTGGTCAAACTACGATCACCCTACTTATATCAAACTCTTTGACGTGTCGCAAGCACAACAGGCGAATGATAAAATTAATGAAAGAATGGAAGCCTTGGCAAAAGCTGGCTATGCATCCAATGAAATAAGATTTTACATGCAACCCTTTACGGATAATTATCTGAATTCAACGTTTGAGAATGGGAAGCCGGTTGGGGGAAGAATTAAATACGTACGCATATTTTCAATCGTGGCCATCTTTATTCTGGTGATCGCTTGTATAAATTTTATGAACATGGCTACTGCGCGAGCAGTGAATCGTGCAAAAGAAGTAGGCGTAAGAAAAGTGGTTGGCGGACAGCGCAAGTCGCTGATTTTGCAGTTTATGGGAGAGTCGATGATGATCAGCCTGCTCTCCATGATACTTGCGTTAATCATTACCTACTTACTGCTTCCATTTTTCAATATCCTGGTAGCCAAACAAATTGCAATTAGTTTATCCGATTCAACCTTTTGGATTTCCGTACTGTTTATTGTAATCGTTACCGGAATTCTTGCTGGAGCATATCCGGCTTTTTTCTTGTCATCGTATCAGCCAGCGCAGGCGTTGAAAAATGCGTCCTCTTCGCAAGGCGGAAGCGGAATACTTCGTAAAGCGTTAGTGATTTTTCAATTTACACTTACGGTAATATTAGTAGCCTCATCATTGGTTATTTACAATCAAATCCAGTTTATCTTCAATAAGGATATCGGATACAACCGAGAATCTGTTTTAACATTTACGTTGAGAGGAAATTTATGGAACGAATACGATGCTTTTAAAAATGAATTACTTCAGCATCCGGAGATTCTGGCAGTAAGTAAAGCAGATAATAGTCTTGTGCAGGTAAACAATCAGAATTCTTCTGTGACCTGGGCGGGGAAACCCGAGAATGAAACAATTTTCTTTCGTACGGTTTGCGTAGACTATGATTATCTCGAGACTATGGGACTGGAGGTGATCGAAGGGAGATCATTTAAGAAAGAGTTTAGTGATACAAACACCTACGTCATCAGTAAACGGGCAGCCGAAGCAATGGGATTAGAAGATCCGATAGGCGCAGAAATTTCTCAATGGAACACAAAAGGAAGAGTAATTGGTGTTGTCAATGATTTTCATAGCCGTTCAATGCACGAGGCGATTGACCCCATCATATTTATGTTCAGGCCACAATGGACGGGCAGGGTGTTCATCAAGTATAATGGAGCGAATACACAAGAAGTACTTCAAAGGCTTGAAGAGATTTATAAGAAATACAATCCTCAATATCCCATTGCCTACACGTTTATGGATGATGACTTTGAAAAGCTATATAATAATGAGCGCGTTACTTCTTCGCTGGCGTTGAGCTTCACGGTAATGGCAATCATCATTTCCGGATTGGGCCTTTTGGGCTTGGCGGCCTACACAGCTGAACGCAAACGCAAGGAGATCAGCATTCGGAAAACAATGGGTGCATCCGTAACGGGAATTGTAACGATGATGTCAACTGACTTTGTAAAGCTGAGCCTGATAGCCGCTGTTATCGGTTGCCCGATAGCGTATTACTTAATGACTAAATTCCTGGAAGGCTATGCGTATCATGCCGATCTGGAATGGGGATTATTTGTGTTAACCGCAATCTGCGTTCTTCTGATTTCATTAACCACAGTAATCTTCCAGGTCGCGAAAGCTGCGGTTGCCAATCCGATTGATGCGTTGCGGAATGAATAATATTCAATCGTCATACATCAAATTTCAAAACACATTTCTCGATAATATCGCAGCATTCATGAAGTTGTTCCTCTGTGATTACAAGAGGCGGTGCGAGTCGAATAATATTTCCGTGAGTCGGTTTAGCGAGTAAACCGTTTTTAGCGAATTCAACACATAAGTTCCAGGCAGTTTCGCTTTCTGATGTATCGTTGATAACAATTGCATTGAGCAATCCCTTGCCCCGAACAAGCATGATCAATTTTGTTTTTTTCATTAAGGCCTTCATGCGATCGCGAAAAAAATTGCCAAGTTTCTCGGCATTTTGTTCCAGCTTTTCATCTTTAACAACGTTTAATGCTTCCATGCAAACAGCAGCAGCCAATGGATTGCCACCAAACGTTGAGCCGTGTTCACCCGGTTTAATCACGAGCATAATTGCATCATCGGCCAGTACCAGAGAGATGGGCAATACGCCACCAGATAAAGCTTTACCGAGAATTAAAATATCTGCGCGCACATCTTCGTGATCTGATGCGAGCATTTTTCCCGTACGGGCAATTCCGGTTTGAATTTCATCCATCATCAACAACACGTTGTGTTGACGGCATAATTTCTCAGCAGTTTTTAAATATCCTTCTTTCGGAACATAAACGCCAGCCTCACCCTGGATAGGTTCAATCAACAATCCACAAACCTTCGGACTAGCCAAGGCGTTTTCAAGTGCAGCTATATTATCATATTCAACGATTTCAAAACCCGGCATAAATGGCCCAAAACCTTTGCGTGCCGATGGATCAGTTGATGCGGAGATGATAGTCGTTGTTCGTCCATGAAAGTTCTTGCTGGCAACAACAATCACAGCTTCATTATCCGGAATGTTCTTTTTAGTGTACCCCCACTTGCGCGCAAGTTTAATCGCTGTTTCATTTGCTTCCGCACCGCTGTTCATAAACAGCGCTTTCTGATAACCAAACAACTCGCAAACATATTTTTCAGCTACACCGAGCTTGTCATTATAAAATGCGCGGGAGGTAAGTGTGAGTTCTTTGGCCTGCTCTATAAGCTTATTAATAATCCTTGGGTGACAATGCCCCTGATTTACCGCACTATAAGCTGACAGAAAATCGTAATAACGTTTTCCTTCCATGTCCCATAGGAAAACACCCTCACCTTTGTTCAATACAACCGGTAACGGATGATAATTATGTGCTCCGTACTTCTCTTCGAGATCAATTGCTGCCTGGCTGGATAAAATGGTATCTGTCATACGTTTAGGATCGTGCCCTAAAAGTACCGAATCGGCTCCTGAGAGGCAATTCAATAATTGCTGACACAGGTTGTCTGGATTCAATGCGTTCTTGTTACGGAAACGCTGGTATTTACTTTACCTTTATAGTCATGGAAACTGGGTTCGATAGCATCAAAAGGCTGGTTAACGAACTAAAAACGTTAACCTTTTGGGATAGGATATTTAAGTGGGGCAGTATTCGTTCAACCCTGGTAGATGCCAGCGCTGATCTTCAGCGGATCCTTACAGGATATGAAGGCATGTCAAGACTCAAACACGAGCTTGATCTTGAAAAAAGCCGTAATAACTCTTTTCAAGAATCGCTCGAAGAACTGAAATTTTTGCGTTCTGAAAAAGATTCACTGCTGAAAGACAAGGTATCGCTCGAAAGCAAGAATGAGAACTTTTTGAAACGCGGACTTGAACTCTCCAACGAACTCAGTGCGCTTAAGCAAAAATTAGAATCCTCCGAAAATGAGCTGAAACTGTTGCGCAATGAGAACACGCGCTATAAAAGTTCGGACGACCAACGTATAAAAGATTACCTCGAACGCATTAGTGGTCTGAGTGAAACCATGAAACGCCTGGAGCGCGATCGTAACGATGAAAAGGAGTTGCGTCATTCGGAAGAAATAGAACGGTTGAAACAACTCAAACAAACATGGGTTAATCACGAAGACAATGTGAAGAGCCGCATGAAGTTGATCTGCAACCGACATGGAGTTGAATACAGCGAAAAAGTCCCATTCAAAGGCAAACCTGATAACACATTAAAGATCAACGAAGAGTATATCATCTTTGATGCAAAGAGCCCGGGTAATGATGACCTGACTAATTTTCCACTCTATTTGAAAGCACAATCAGAACAAGCAGGTAAATATGTAAAGGAAGAAAATGTTAGGAGAGAAATCTTCTTAGTTGTTCCTGCTAACACATTGGAAGTATTGCAGCAGTTTGAGTTTAGACTAAGTGATTACACGGTTTTTGTTATTCCAATTGAGGCGTTAGAGCCAATCATTCTTGCCATGCGTAAGATTGAAGATTACGAGTTTGCTGAAAAGCTTAGTCCGGAAGAACGGGAGAACATTTGTCGCGTTATTGGCAAGTTTGTTCATCTTTCTAAACGCAGAATTCAGATTGACGGCTTCTTTGCAAAACAGTTCTTTGAACTGCTGTACAGAAGTGATGCGGATCTTCCAAAAGACATTCTCGAAAAAGCGGTTGAATTTGAGCGTAGTGAAAAGCTTAATCCGCCAACCGACAAACGCGCCAAACAAATTAGCAACCGTGAGCTTGAGCAGGAGGTGAACAAGATCAAGAACGATGCGATGCAAAAAGGTATCTACACCGAAGAATCGCACCTTTCGAAAGGCCTGAACAAGCTTCCGCTGTACATCGAAGATTCCTCAACCGACAGCAAAGACCAGAAGGAATTGTTTTAGTTGGTCACTCTTCGACTCCGCTCAGCCTGACGTTAGGGTTGGGCAGAGTGTCTTTTGAAACTGAGGTGAGTTCGTCAGGCTGAGCGGAGTCGAAGCCTGGCAACGGAAACGATTAGCTATCATGAACCAATATTTCGTCTACATCCTTCTGTGCAGTGATAATTCCTACTATACAGGAATTACAAATGACATTGAACGAAGACTCTGGGAACATGAGACTTGCTTTTACCCCAATGCTTACACATCTACAAGATTACCTGTTCAACTTGTCTTCTGGGAAAAATTTCAAACTCCGGATCATGCAATAGAATTTGAGAAACAGGTCAAAGGCTGGAGTCGTAAAAAGAAAGAGGCCATTATTGCAGGCGAGTGGGAGAGATTGAAAGAATTATCGATATGTATAAATGAGAGTCACCATAGTAATTTCGGGAAGCCATCCTTCGACTCTGCTCAGGGTGACATCCCGCAATGAGTCTACTCCTCGCATGGTAGCCAATTAAATTCCTCGCTACGTCAAGCTGAGCGAAGTCGAAGCCCGGGATTTAAATTATCTTTGCCTTATGGACCATGCCGCAGTTATAACTTCCTTTTACGCTTCCTTCGCTAAACACGATTACGAAGGCATGGCTGCCTGTTATCACGATGAAATTGAATTTCACGATCCTGTATTCGGAACACTAAAGGGCATTCAGGCAAAAGCCATGTGGCAAATGCTGTTGGAACGGTCGAAAGGAAATCTGAAGATTGTTTTTAGTGATGTTAAAGCTTCGGGTTTAGCCGGTAGTGCGCATTGGGAAGCATTTTATCCGTTTAGTAAAACCGGTCGCAATGTTCACAACATTATTTATGCAACCTTTGAGTTTAAGGATGGGAAGATCATCAAGCATCACGATCATTTTAATCTTTATCGTTGGTCGAGGCAGGCATTTGGGACAACCGGAACCATTCTAGGCTTCACACCGTTTTTCAAGAAAAAAATTCAGGATACTGCCAAACAATCGCTAAAGGCGTATCTTCTTAAATTCACATAAGCTTTATTATGCGTCTTCACCGAACCACGTGTGTGGCTGTTGTTAATTCTCTTGAGCAAATTTTTGTCGAGAAAAAATATGCTGATAAGGTTATTGAAAAAACCTTGAAGCTCGATTCGCGCTGGGGCGCGCGTGACCGCAAGTTTATTGCGGAAACTACTTACGATATTGTTCGCTGGTATCGGTTCTTTAGAAGTGTCTCCAACGCAAAAGGCGATGACTTCTGGACATTGCTTGCAGTATGGTGTGCTGCGCATGATATTCAGTTACCTGAATGGAAAGAATTTGATGGGGTTAATTATAGATTGTTGCGTGAACGGGTCAACGAAAATCACCCAGTTCGGAAAATTCATGAATCCATTCCAGATTGGTTGGATGAAATAGGAGAGAAAGAGCTTGGTAAAAAATGGGATGAAGAATTGTCTGCGCTGAATGTTGAAGCGCGGGTTGTGCTTCGCGTTAATACACTGAAGATCTCTGTGAAAGATCTTCAGCAAAAACTGGAGGAGCATGAAGTAGTAACAATCGCTGATAAGAATTATCCCGATGCGTTGATCCTGGAAGAACGCCAGAATGTTTTTCAACTTCCTGAATTTAAAGAAGGTTTGTTTGAAGTACAGGATGCTGGTTCGCAAGCTATCAGTCATTTTGCAAAGGTCAAGCCTGGAATGCGAATAGTAGATGCCTGTGCGGGCGGAGGCGGAAAAACACTTCACCTGGCAGCGTTACTGGAAGGCAAAGGCCGTATCATCGCGATGGATACCGAAGAATGGAAATTGGATGAATTGAAAAAAAGGGCACGTAGAGGCGGTGTCCAAACTGTTGAGACTCGTGTAATCGACTCTTCTAAAGTTATCAAGCGTCTTGAAAAATCAGCGGACTTATTATTGCTTGATGTTCCGTGTTCAGGAATCGGTGTTCTTCGCAGAAACCCGGATGCAAAGTGGAAGCTTTCACCTGAATTCGTTGAGAGCGTTAAAACTGCCCAGCAGGATATTTTATCTTCTTACAGCAGTATGGTTAAGCCGGGTGGAACAATGGTCTACGCAACGTGTAGCATTTTACACTCCGAGAATGAAGATCAAATAAAAAAATTCCTCGAAACAAACCCTCCTTTTGAACTGAATGAAGAAAAACGCATCTGGCCAAGCGAAGGCTTTGATGGATTCTACATGGCACGATTAACGCGTAAGCAGTAACATGGCAGGATTGTCGTTTGATGTTTTACGCGTAGGCAAAAAATATACCCTCACAAATTTCGGAGAGACCCGTGAGTTTGAAGTGGAGAGTATTCTCACCAATCACGATTTCAAAGTCAAGGATCTTTTTACACTTGAGCGGTATCTGTTAAAAGACCTGATCAAGTATGGCAAGGGCAAAGACTTTGAAATCCGTGAGATGTTTGAGCTGCGGTAATCTTGTCCACGGACAACTGTCGACAGTCGACCGTGGACAAGATTACTTCTTCGATTTCATTCCAAACAAAAATCGCATTACGCTGAATGGCCTGATAAAAGCCAGATAGAATCCAACGCAGCTGACTAACGTCAAAAAGCAAACCGTCCAGTACTTGGCGGATATACTCCAATCAAGCTGACAGATATAATATCCAATTACGATGATTATGGTTTGATGAAGAATGTAGAATGGATACAGGCCTTCATTAAAAGAGGTCAACCATTTGTGAGGTCTGTTCAAATAATGTTGGCCATAGCCTACAATTGTAATCACAGTAAACCACGCCAGGATTATTCCACAGACTTCAAAGATGATTTCTACCGTTCGCTCTTCCCAAGGAAGCTCAATAAGACCACGAAAATCAAAGAAGCAGGTATAAAATGGAATCAGCATAAAGATCATCGCAATCAATAAGTGCTTGCGGTTATGCCCAATCGATTGCCAAAGGTTTTGATTAGAGTAACACAGTATTCCAAAGAAGAAGAACAGGAAATAGAATGTAAAGTATCCCCAATCATTAAATAGCGCATGAGTTTCTTCCGGGAAATACGGCCGAAGAATAATTTGTGTAAGAAGAATAAAACCGGCAGGAATGAATAATATCCCGGCTGGACTTGATAACACGTTTCCAATTTTCATTCTGAAATTTTCTGATTTCGGAGACCGAATGTAGTTCAGGAAAGGAATTGCAATCAGCGAAAAAACTAACAGATACAATATGAACCATAAGTGATGCCAACTGAAGCTTCCGGTAGGAGTAGGGCTTCCACCTTCATAAGGTTTGAACTCAAAGACTGTTTTGTAAAAGTCCCAATAGTTAGCATAATAACTGATATACTCGTAATAAATCTGCGGAGGCACAACGACAAACATCCCGAACACAAGCGGTATGAATAATTTGCGGAAACGCTCCCCGGCAAATTTTCCAGGAGTTCGTTTGCCCAACGCCATGTAGGTACCGGCTCCTGATATAAAGAGCAGCAATGGCATTCTGAAATAGTGTGACCAAACCATCCAGTAGCTAAAGCTCGTAGTGGTTTCGGAATTTTTTACGTGCCATTCCCACTGGTTAAATAACATCCCGGTGTGAAAAAACAGCAGGATAACAATGGCAATGAAGCGCAACCAGTCGAGGTCGTACTGTCTTGAAGAGGAAGTGAGTTCAGTCATAATTTTCTTTTGCTCAAAGAAACGGGTGGCAACCGCTAAGGTAAGACTGTTTTTATAGGCTGGAGGAACGATTTTATAAAGTCGAACGCGATTTTGGTCAATACTATAATTTTTATCTTTCGGGCATGGAGTACAAAATTCAACCGGCAACGGCTGTTGACGTTCCCGCTCTCAATAAACTGGTCAATTCAGCCTATCGGGGTGAATCCTCTAAAAAAGGCTGGGCTTCGGAAGCTGATTTACTGGACGGAACCCGCATTGATGAAGCCGCGCTGCTTGACCTAATCAATGATCAGAATACAACGATTTTAAAATACACAGAAGACGGAGCGCCCTTGGGATGTGTTGAGCTTCGAAAGGTAGGAACAGGTATGTATCTGGGCATGCTTTCTGTACAACCGGAAATTCAGGCAAAAGGAATTGGTAAAAAACTCATGTTTGCCGGAGAAGAATTTGCCCGCCATCAGAAATGCAAAAAAATGTCCATGACGGTAATCTCCGTGCGCGATAAGCTGATTGAATGGTATGAACGTCATGGTTATAGATTAACTGGTGAACGTAAACCCTTTATCATGCCCGATGAACGTTGGGGGATACCCAAGCAACAATTGGAATTTGTTGTACTCGAAAAAGAACTCTAAGCTTTAAAGATCTCGAGGTATGCCACTACAAAGGGCGCTGAGATAAACAGGCCATCAAACCGGTCAAGAAATCCACCATGGCCGGGGATGCTGCTACCAGAATCTTTGATCTCGATGCTTCGCTTGAGTAATGATTCAACTAAATCTCCGAACGTTCCACCAACAACAATGATGATCGTTATCACAACCCAATCGGTAACGGATAAGAATTGTTTATTATAGTTGGCGAGGATCAGATTAAAAATAAGTGCTATTACTCCGGCTAGCGCAGCGCCTCCAATAAACCCTTCCCAGGTTTTTTTAGGAGATATGCGTTCGAACAGTTTATGTTTTCCTAAAAATGTTCCGGCAAAATATGCTCCGGTATCAGTTGCCCAGAGAATTAATAGTATTCCGAGAATTACTTGAAAAATATAAGCAGTTGTAAGAGACGATTGACCCCCGTGAAAAACAACGTGGTTGAGAAGCGATAAAGGAACCGCGATATAAAAAATCCCTAAAAACGTGAAGGCGATATTGGTGAAGGGTTTATGCTCACCTTTTTTATAAAGCTTGATCATGTAGACCAACGCCATCAGCGGAAAAATGATAAAATAATATTTAGAACTGATGTCCGCCCGTTCAATAAAAAAAGAAAGACAAAATATTATCATCCCGATAACAATGCCTACCGTTTTCAACGGAAGCAATCCGTCAAAGGTAGAAAGCTTGTAAAACTCGCGTAATGAGAAAAAGCAGATAATAAAGAATATGGCGAAGTAAGCCCACTCACTAACAATAAGCCCGTAAATAATAATTGCAGAGCCTAAAAGACCCGTTGCGATCCGCTGTGTTAAGTTACTGTATTTGGATAAGGCTGTCACGAGGGCTGGTCAGATGCTGTGTAATGCTTTTTGAAAAAGTAAAGTAGTGCAAAGACCGCAACTGCGCAAACGACTACCAAAGAAATCGGTGCAGCGGTTTCATCCTCCATATCAATTTTGCTTACACCCAGACTTTGTAAATAAATCATGGTTAACGAAAAGCCATTGTTAAAGAAGTGTCCGATTATTGGTACCAGCAAGTTGCCCGACCAGTAATATAAATATCCAAACAAGGCACCAAGCAGCAGGCGTGGTAAGAATCCGAAAAACTGTAAATGAATTGCACTGAATAAAAAAGCCGATACCCAAATGGCAACATGTATGTTTCGGCTGCCTCGCCACAATTCGTTTTGAATTAATCCTCTGAAAACAAACTCTTCACCAATAGCCGGGATCACCGCGATCACTAAAAGCCCAAACAGAAATGCTCCAAAAGATTCGAAGTGTGTTAAGAACTTGGTCATCTCGGCAAGCTTGTCTTCCTGTTCGCGCGCCCAATCGCCAAAAGCTTTCATGCTTTCAGGGAACTGAAATGTCATGTTCCATTCTGTGATCGGAGAGATCGCAATAATAAAACCTATACCCAACAAGCATACGATGCCGGTGATCATTGGGAGATTATTTTCTCTCTTAAAGAATGGAGCAAGCGGTTTTCCTTCTGTATATCGAATGTAAAGTCCGGGCAAAGCAACCAGTCCCACAAAGCTTACGATTCCTTGTAAGATCAGGAATGGAAAGAACGCATCGGCTTCAAGTGAATTACTTGCAATCTGTCCGAGTAGATCGCCTCCATAAATAAGCATGGCAATCAAAACACCTATTAAAGGTCCAACCACAACAAAGCCGATGAAAACCACAACAAAGATGAGTGCGAGTGAAGTAAGAGGCGGTTTATTGGATACGAGTGATTCCTGGGGTTCAGTCATGAGGGTAATTTCAATGGCCTCAAAAGTCCATAAAACCTGCCAATTGTCTATTATCTTTGTAAGTAAATCTGAACCGGAAATGGCTTTTTCGGGTTTAGAACAGGTTAAATGGTAAAGATCGGAAACATAGAATTGGGCAATTTCCCGCTGCTGCTCGCACCGATGGAGGATGTGAGTGATCCGCCTTTCCGAGCTGTGTGCAAGGAAAACGGAGCCGATCTCATGTACACCGAGTTCATTTCATCCGAAGGCCTTATTCGCGATGCAGCCAAGAGTCGACAAAAGCTTGATATTTTTGAATATGAACGTCCGATTGGCATCCAGCTTTTTGGAAGTGATGTTGAAAGCATGCGTCAATCAACGGAAATCGCATCAGCTGTAAATCCAAACCTGATTGACATTAACTATGGCTGTCCGGTAAAACAGGTTGCGTGTCGCGGAGCGGGAGCTGCACTTTTACAAGACATACCCATGATGGTGAAGATGACCGAAGCCGTTGTGAAAGCGACTCATCTTCCGGTTACGGTTAAGACCCGTTTAGGCTGGGATGATAACACGAAAAATATTCTTGAAGTAGCAGAACGTTTACAGGATGTTGGAATCCAGGCATTGACGGTGCATGGAAGAACCCGTGCTCAGATGTACAAAGGTTCAGCGGATTGGACATTGATCGGAAGAATAAAAGAAAATCCACGCGTTCACATCCCGATCTTTGGTAATGGTGATATGGATTCGCCTGAAAAGGTTGTTGAATATAAGAATCGTTATGGTGTTGATGGCGTAATGATCGGTCGTGCATCAATCGGTTATCCCTGGATCTTTAACGAGATCAAACATTTCATGCAGTATGGCGAAAAGCTTGCAGCACCCGATATAGCAGAACGTGTCAGTGTAACTAAAAAGCATCTCGATTTTTCCATTCGGTGGAAAGGTGAGAAAGTCGGTGTTTTGGAAATGAGACGACACTACACGAATTACTTCAAAGGCCTTCCGGATTTTAAGCCTTACCGAACTCGTTTGGTAGAAACGATGAGTCCGGCAGAGCTGTTTACTATCCTGGATGAGATTAGCGAAACATTTACCGATAAGTTTGTTGAGGCGTAGGGATTCGTACTTCGACTACGCTCAGTACTCAGCCTGACTCCGCCTTATGTCATGCTGAGCGGAGTCGAAGCATGACAACCCGTGTCGCTCCGCAAGAATCCGGTTTGAAATCGTAAAGCGATTGTCAATCTTTGAACCCTCATTGAAACCCCCACATGCAAGATAACAATCGCGGTACCGCAATTTTTCTTCTTATTATTTTAACCCTTATCTGGGGAACGTCATTTATCCTGATCAAGCAAGGACTAAAAGTATTTGCACCGGATGAAGTAGGCGCCTTACGGGTAGCCTCTGCTGCATTATTTTTATTACCGGCAGCGTTGCTTCGCATTAAAGAACTTACCAAAGACAATTACTGGAAGCTTTGGCTTTCGGGGATGATGGGAATTTTTATTCCGGCTTTTCTTTTTGCGACCGCACAAACCCGGATGGACAGCTCGGTTGCTGGTATGTTGAATACCCTGACACCGATTTTTACATTGCTGATCGGAGCAGTGATATTCAAGCAAACATTTAAAAGCCTTACTGTAGTTGGTATCATGCTTGGTTTTTTAGGAGCCATCGTACTGATGTTCGCCCGCAGCGGTGGACATTTAGGAAGCATGAACGTATTCGCATTGCTCATTTTAATAGCCTGCATGCTTTACGCTTCTAACCTGAACTTCATTAAATACAAAATCACCGATCTCAAAGCGCTCACCATTACAAGTATCTCTTTATTGCTGATTAGTCCATTTGCATTTATTTATCTCTTCTGCTTCACTGATTTTGTGAATAAGGTTCAGGTTGTCGAAGGTGCCTGGAAGGCTTTTGGATTTATTGTTTTGCTAGGAATTATGAGTACTGCCATTGCTACGTTTTTGTTTAACCGCTTGGTAAAAATCAGCACTCCAGTTTTTGCCAGTTCGGTAACATACCTGATGCCGATCGTGGCTGTGGGCTGGGGGCTTTTTGATGGCGAAGCGTTAGGCTGGGGGCACTTTTTAGGGATGACGGCCGTGATTACAGGCGTATACTTGGCGAATCGGAAATAGCCCTGAAGAATTACGAATTACGATTTAAGAATTACGAATTAAGGTCGTAGAATTGCGCCTTATTTCAGGTCGACCTGAAAATTCTGAATTCGTGATTCTAAATTCGTAATTTCCTTCATGTCAAACCGTAAGATCACCCGTGCCTTAATTTCAGTTTTTTATAAGGATAATCTCGAACCCATTGTTCATTTATTGGGCAAGGCAGGTGTGGAATTTGTCTCTACCGGTGGCACACAGGAGTTTATTGAAAAACTTGGCTACAAGGTCACACCGGTTGAAAAGCTCACAGGCTATCCATCCATTTTTGGTGGAAGAGTTAAAACATTGCACCCCGCAATCTTCGGAGGGATCTTATATAGAAGAGATGATGCCGGTGATCTGAAACAATCTGCTGAATACAAAATCCCACCAATCGATTTAGTGATCGTTGATCTATACCCGTTCGAAGAAACAGTTGCTAAGGGCGGAAGTGAAGAAGATATTATTGAGAAGATTGACATTGGCGGTATTTCACTCATTCGCGGAGCAGCAAAGAATTTTAATGACGTGATCATTGTTGCGTCCCGCAATCAATACAGTGAGCTGGAGAGTTTGCTTGAAACAGAAAAATGTTCATCAGACCTTGCTGATAGAAAACGTTTTGCAGCAAAAGCATTCGATGTAACCTCGCACTACGACTCTGCCATCTTTAAATATTTTAATCAGGAACAAAACATTCCATCTTTCAAACAAAGCTTTGGCGAAGGAAGAACATTAAGGTATGGTGAGAACCCGCATCAACAAGGAAAATTCTTTGGTAACCTCGATGAATTATTTGAACAGCTTAATGGCAAAGAACTTTCGTACAATAATCTTGTTGATGTTGACGCTGCTGTCAATCTGGTTCAGGAATTTTCAGGTGAAATTGCTTTTGTGATCATCAAGCACACAAACGCATGCGGTGTTTCAACAGGATCGTCTGTTAAGGAAGCGTATGTGAAAGCATTTCAGGCAGATACGACTTCTGCCTTCGGAGGAGTTCTGGCAACCAACAAAAAAATTGATCTCTCAGCTGCGGAAGAAATCAACAAACTGTTCTTTGAGATTCTGATTGCGCCTGCGTATGATGCCGATGCACTCGAACTGTTGAAATCTAAAAAGAACCGGATGCTCATGGTTCAGAAAAAACAGCTTGCTGAAAAGATTCAATACAAGAGTTTATTGAATGGCGTGATCGAACAGGATTTGGATTTGCACACCGATTCTAAAGAAGATCTAAAAGTCGTTACAAAACGTGCTCCCAAAGACTCCGAAGTAAAAGCGTTACTGTTTGCCAGTAAGATTGCCAAGCACACCAAGTCAAACACTATCGTTTTGGCTATTGAAGGACAGTTACTGGCCAGTGGGGTTGGACAAACTTCCCGCGTTGATGCCTTGAAACAAGCCATTGAAAAAGCTAAATCTTTTGGCTTTTCCTTACAAGGCTCTGTCATGGCTTCGGATGCCTTCTTCCCTTTTGCGGATTGTGTGGAGATCGCCCAACAACAAGGTATTGAAGCAGTGATTCAGCCGGGTGGTTCGGTGCGTGATCAGGACTCGATCAACTTTTGCGACCAGCATAATATGACTATGGTCACGACAGGTATCCGCCACTTCAGGCATTGATCGGTCAAAACTGTAAAATCGTGGCAAAATCTTACAGTAATGGGGCTTGATGGCAATATTTATGTAAATTCAGCCCTTGAATTATACCGTATAATTTTCTAACAACGTTCAATGGCATTTTTTGATTTCTTCACCAGCGACATAGCGATAGATCTCGGCACCGCAAACACCCTGATCATTTACAAAGATAAGATTGTAGTCGACCAGCCTTCGATAGTAGCGATCGACAAAATCGGTAACAAAGTGATTGCCATCGGCCACGAGGCTATGCAAATGCACGAAAAGACCCACGATCATATTAAAACCATTCGTCCATTAAAAGAAGGCGTAATTGCTGACTTCCAGGCGGCTGAATTGATGATCCGCGGACTAATTAAGATGATCGATACGGGCAAGCGCCTGTTTCCACCATCTTACCGCATGGTGATTTGTATTCCTTCCGGGATCACCGAAGTTGAAAAACGTGCCGTGCGCGACTCAGCAGAACATGCCGGAGCAAAAGAAGTGTACATGATTTTCGAACCGATTGCTGCGGCCATCGGAACGGGCATTGATATTGAGCAGCCAATCGGTAACATGATTGTTGATATTGGCGGAGGTACAACTGACATTGCAGTTATCGCCTTATCTGGTATTGTTTGCGATCAGTCAATCCGGGTAGCGGGTGATACTTTCAACCGCGACATCCTTGACTACATGAGACGTCAGCATAATCTTCTAATTGGTGAGCGTTCAGCGGAACGTGTGAAGATAGAATGCGGCTCAGCCTTAACCGAGCTCGATGACGGTCCGGATGATTACGAGATCCGCGGTCGCGATTTAATGACCGGCATTCCAAAAACAATCAAGATATCCTATTCAGAAATAGCTTTTGCGTTGGATAAATCTGTATCCAAACTTGAAGAAGCGGTTCTTAAAGCGCTTGAAACTTCCCCTCCGGAACTTTCGGCAGATATTTATGAGCGTGGAATTTATTTAACGGGTGGCGGTGCATTGCTGCGCGGGTTAGATAAACGCCTTGCGCTGAAAACAAAGCTCCCGATTCACGTAGCCGATGATCCGTTGCGTGCCGTTGTACGTGGAACCGGTGCTGCACTGAAAAACCTTCATCATTTCCGTAGTGTATTGATGACGTAATCACATGGGGCGGGTATTTCTATTCATTTATCAATATCGCGCATTCTTTACGTTTTTATTGCTTGAGCTTTTTTGCACTTGGCTGATTGTTATTAATAATCAGTATCAGGGCGCGAGCTTTTTTAATTCTGCCAACAGCTTTGTTGCCAGTGTAAACGGATTTTCTCATAACACGAAAGAATATTTTTCACTTCGCGAGACCAACAGTGAGTTGGCTGAAGAAAATACTCAACTCCGCAGAAAACTTGAGCAGCTTAACCAAACCCTATTAAAGAAAGATACCATTGGTCCTGCGGATTCGGCTGTGATCAAGCGCTTTGATTTCATCAGTGCCAAAGTTGTTAACAACTCTACGGAACACCTAACCAATTTTATTACCATCAATCGCGGAAGTGCAGATGGTATTCAATCGGGTATGGCTGTAATCTCTAATAATGGTGTAGTAGGAAAAGTAAAAATTACATCGGAACATTTTAGTGTTGTAACCTCACTTCTCAACATCGACATTATGGTTTCTGCCATAATGAAACGTACGGGTTATTTTGGAACGATCAAGTGGGAGGGTGGAAACGATCCGGATCATGTAAAATTGAAATACATTCCGTTGCACGTTAAACCTGTTGTAGGTGATACAATAATAACTTCGGGCTATAGCGGTATTTTTCCAGAAGGAATTATGGTGGGTACAATTGCACGTATCAATCAGGGCAGCGAAACTTCATTTCATGATCTTGATGTAAAGCTTTCGCAGGATTTCAGGAAGCTTTCGTATGCAACGGTGGTGAGAAGTAATTTATTAACCGAGCTTGATTCGCTGAAGATGAAAGTTCCAGCCATGCAACCATGAACCGGTCGATAATAATCAATGGAATTTCGTTTGTGATCTACCTGTTCTTTCAGGTTTTGATCCTTAAAAATTCTGTGCTGTTCGGTTCCGCGTTTTGCTTTGCCTACATCGGGTATCTTTTATTGTTACCGGTGGAAACGAATCCGTTATGGCTGATGTTCATTGGTTTTGGCATGGGATTGTTTCTGGACATGTTCTATGACAGTGTCGGGATTCACGCATCAGCAAGCGTGGGGGTAATGTACTTAAGAAATTTCTGGCTTGCCCGGGTAACTCCACAAGGCGGTTATGACAACGGGGCTGTGCCAAGCCTGGCTGCGGATGGGCTGCAATGGTTTCTCATCTATGCCACTCCAATGGTGTTTGTTCATCATGCGTTACTTTTTTTTATTGAAGCGGGTGGATTTCACTATTTCGGGTTTACACTGCTGAAAATTATTTTCAGTACGCTGTATACGATGGTGGTTATTTTGATAGTTCAATATTTATTTCCAGGTGAAAGAAGAATATGAACGAGGGAAGAAAGGAAATTGTGCAGTTAATCTTTGTATTCGTAGGGATTCTCTTTGCGATTAAGCTATTTTTTGTTCAGGTGCTCGATGATCGCTATGCCGATCTGGCTAACAGCAATGCGATTTTGCGGGAAGTTGAGTATCCGTTCCGCGGACTTATTTTCGATCGCGATGGCAAGCTTATCGTTTTTAATACGCCCGAGTTTGACTTAATGATCATTAAAAAGGATGTTAAGAATTTTGATTCAGCAAAATTCTGCGCTGTGTTTGGGATCACGCGAGAACAGCTTCGCGAGCGATTTAATGATTACAAAATTCGCAGAGCAAAGAAAGAAGCTTCAGATGTCAAGCCTGCTATTTTTATTCGCCAGCTCTCCAATCTTGATTTTGCACGCATCCAGGAACGAATTGATGAGTTCAGCGGATTTCAAATTCAACCCCGCACTACACGTGCCTACGCAACTTTTGCATTAGCAAATTCAATGGGTTATGTGAGTGAAATTTCTAAACGTCAACTTGAACGCGACACTACAAA
The DNA here is from genome assembly GCA_965227265.1 of Cyclobacteriaceae bacterium. GTDB lineage: Bacteria > Bacteroidota > Bacteroidia > Cytophagales > Cyclobacteriaceae > UBA2336. The sequence continues at coordinate 3,852,614 of OZ245738.1, forward strand.
AATTTATAAGCAGCGTGATTACATTGGGCAGAGTGGTTTGGAATCGTATTATGAAAAAGACCTCAGCGGAAAGCGCGGTGTACGATTTAAGTTCAAAGATGTTAAAGGCATTGAAAAAGGATCTTTCCTGAAAGGCAAGCTTGATACACTTTCCGTTCCGGGAAAAGATTTAACAACCACCATTGATATAGCTCTGCAAGAATATGGTGAGCTTTTGTTTAAAGGAAAAGTTGGAAGTCTTGTAGCGATTGAACCTTCCACCGGAGAAATACTTGCCATTGTATCCGGTCCTTCCTACGATCCTACATTGTTAACAGGACGTAAATTCAGTTCAAACTTTGGAATCATCAATGGAGATACAACCAAACCACTGTTCTCACGGCCGTTGATGGCGATGTATCCCCCAGGGTCAATCTTTAAGATTATTCAAACATTAATTGGTCTGGAGGAAGGTGTTCTTAAATACGAAACCCGATTCCAATGTGATAAATCGTTGGTTAAATGCCATAATCATCCTAGTCCGGCAGATTTGCATGGAGCAATTCAATATTCCTGTAACCCATATTTTCATCAAGCGTTCAGAAGAATTATCAATCAAAATAAATCACCCAATACATTCACGGATTCACGCATTGGACTTGATCATTGGCGGGAATATGTTTCGAGATTTGGATTAGGCGCTACGCTGGGTGTTGATCTCCCAAGTGAAAAGGGTGGCCAGATTCCAGGAAGCAGATTATACAACAGAATTTATGGCGAAGGCCGCTGGAAATATTCTACGATTTATTCACTTTCTATCGGGCAGGGCGAAATGCTGGTAACGCCTATGCAGATGGCAAATCTTGCCGCGATCCTGGCCAATAAAGGATATTATTTCACCCCACATCTTGTTCGTGAAATCGGAGAAGGCCAGATTAATTCGAAGTATGCAGTTAAACATGAAACTGGAATTGATTCGGCTTACTACACATTTGTTACCGATGCAATGACTGATGCAATTTCCGGAACGGCTCCACGTGCACTCATCCCAAATATGACGATTTGTGGAAAAACAGGAACAGCACAAAACCCGCAAGGGGCAGATCACTCAGTATTTATGGCCTTTGCGCCTAAAGAAAATCCTAAGATTGCAATTGCTGTATATGTTGAAAATGCTGGTTGGGGCGGAAGAGCTGCAGCTTCGATTGCGAGTTTAATGATTGAACGTTACGTAACAGGTGAAGTAAAGCGACCTAAGCTGGAAGAGTATGTTCTTGGTAATGATTTTGGAGATGTGCCCAAACGCAGAAAGCCGAACGAAGTGGTTATTGAATTGCCGTGAGAAACGAAATCAGCATATCAAACAAAATGGATTGGGTAACGGTAGCGATTTACATCGGGCTGCTGTTATTCGGATGGCTGAATATTTTTGCAGCCGTGTACGATACCGAGGCTAACAACTCACTTTTCGCAGCAACCCTGGATTTCGGCACGATGCCGCTGCAGATGAAGCAATTTGTATTCATCGTCACTTCACTCATTATTATTCTTATCATTCTTATTGTAGACATGCGTTTTTATGAAACGTTTGCCTATGTAATCTTTGCTGGGATCATGTTTTTACTGTTGCTCGTGCCCATCATTGGCAAAGAAGTAGCGGGAAACAAATCATGGCTGGGTGTTGGGGCATTTGGGATACAACCTTCTGAGTTTGCCAAGTTTGCAACAGCGTTAGCGGTGGCAAAGTTTATTGGATCGGTCGGATTTAGAATGGATAATATTCGTAACCAGATTATTCTATTCGCAATCATTAGCATTCCTGTATTGTTGATCCTTCTGCAAAAGGATTTTGGAACAGCGATGGTATTTGCAATTTTCCTGTTGGTTTTCTATCGCGAAGGACAGTCACCGTTCTTCCTATTAACAGGCATTAGCATGGCGATAATATTTATCCTCACACTATTGGTTAATAATAATTGGATCTTATTTGGAATTATCGGGGGTATTTGGATACTGGTGATTTACCTGAACCGTAAACGAAAATTAAAATCCCTGATCATTATCACCTTAGGGGCAATCGTATTGATCGGAACTATGGAAAGTGTGGAGTTAGTTTTTTCAAAACTGCCACAACACCATCAAAAGAGAATTTTAGTAATGCTCAACCCGGATTCAGATCCAACCGGGTATGGATGGAATGTAACACAATCAAAAATTGCTATCGGCAGTGGAGGTTTTGCGGGTAAAGGATTTTTAAATGGCACACAAACAAAGTTTGATTTTGTACCCGAACAAAGCACTGATTTTATTTTCTGTACCATCGGTGAAGAACACGGTTGGATAGGCAGCCTGTTAGTAGTGGGATTATTTATGACTTTGCTTATCCGGTTACTATTTATTGCTGAACGTCAGAAAAGCAGGTTTGCGCGTTCGTACGGCTATGCGGTAGCATCTATTTTCTTTTTTCACTTTGCTGTAAACATCGGCATGACGTTGGGATTATTTCCTGTGATCGGGATTCCTCTTCCTTTCTTCAGTTACGGTGGTTCTTCACTATGGGCCTTTACTACTTTATTGTTCATTTTATTAAAACTTGATGCACATCGCGGACAGGTTCTGGAACGCCTTTAGCATTTTAATAAATCCGACTGAACGTCTGCTCAGGTTGTTTAGTATTTAGGCTTGCTATTTTCTCGAAAAATTAATTTTCAATTTTTTACTTACTGCTTCCAACCGCAGTATGGTGCTCTGGGTCTAATCTGTATATGTTCAATTAAAACTAACCATGTATTATGATTAAACTAAAAAACATCTTTGGTCTATTGTTGTCGGCTTCTTTGTTGATTTTTACTGCGTGTAGTGATGATGACGATCCGAAGGTAACAACCCCTGCTGCCCCGGTGCTTAGCAATGCGAGCGAAATAACTGCTACAGGCTTTAAAGCAACATGGGGAGCGGTTGAGGATGCAGATAAATACCTGCTTGATGTTTCACTTGAGGCGGATTTTGATCCAACAATAACTGGTTACGCTAAAAAGGAAATAACAGGCACATCACATGTTTTGGCAGGACTGGAAGATGAAACCAAGTACTATTTTAGAGTGTATGCTAAAAACGGATCGAAAGTTTCTGCAGCTTCTACAACGAAAGATGCGACTACGTTGGTTGCTCCGTAAAATTAAATGATCAAAAAAAATCTAGAGACGCAAATTTTGCGTCTCTAGATTTTAAATCGTTTCTACGTTTTTAATAATTAGGAGAATCTTCGCTCGACAATTTCCATGAACTCATGGAATTCTGAGCTCTCTTTATCCCAGCCTGTGTAATACTTTTCCAAAGACTTCAAGGCATCGGGCATATTATTTTGCTGATCAAGGTCATCGATAGCTTTACTGAATATTTCGAAGTCACCCTTGAACAATACCTTGGTGAACATAAACTTTTGATTTATGGTGAGACGCTCTTTAATCCGTTGAATTTTCTGTGTGCTGTTAACGGTACTTACCTTTGCAGGTTGTGCTTGAGCCTCTGGTTTGACCACCTTAGGAGAATTTACGGGCACAGTCTTGATGACAGGCGCAGGCTGATTCTTTTTAATGTAAAACTTTTCGGGATCTAATTTTTCAACGATTGAAAATTTCTCAATGTATCCATCTACGTCATCAGGCGTAAAGTTAACCTCTTCCAGAATCTGATCCAGGATTGCAAATGCTTCATTACCGCTTACTTCCTTGAGATTTTTTTCTTCAAGCTTTTGAAGCATCCGCTCAAGGGGTGCTTTGTTAATCTTTAAATATTTTATCTCCTCCCGAAAAGCAGAAATATCAAGCTTGTTATTGGTGCCAGAGACAAGTATTGAGAAATAATCATACGGATCAAGCACTACTAGAACAGCCTGACTGACCGCTTTCTTTAATAACGGAGCAAAATGTTGCCGGTCAAGAGCAATATGCTTGGACAAGGTTCCCATAAACGTTTCGAGTGCGTCCTTTACTTCAGCGTGCTCGTAATCAAAATACGGGCTTTTCAGTTTCTTAGTCTCTTCTTTCCAACCCTTAAAAAGCTCGCGCACAATAAAGAGGTTGATCTGCTGCACATCGCATAGCGATAAAATGTCCTGACCATTTATTTTTTCCTTCGAGGCAAATGCACGTTTTAGCACCTTTTCAGCATAGGCATCGCTGTAGAGGGCTATTGCTTCCAAACTGATCTTTTCATCCATGGCCAAAACTAAATTTATCGCGTATTTAGAGGCCTAAAGTTAATCGTTATCCTGAATCAGCACCACTCATGGCCTCAATTGTAATCCGGAATCTGAACGAAAAAACAATTCAGAATCCTAATTTATCAAAACCCCTGCTGTGGATCTTCCTGGAAAACGGAATCGACTGGATGCATGCCTGTGGAGGAAAAGGCCGATGCACTACATGTAAAGCCGTGATTTTGAAAGGTGATGAAAATCTGATAGCAAAATCGTCTGTTGAGCTTCGGTACGAAAGTCAAAATCAGCTTGCTTCAAATGAGCGCTTATGCTGTCAGACAAAATTAATTGACGGAATGGTTGAGCTACTTGTGCCCGATGAAAGCAAATTACCGCATATGGTGTATTCTGATTGAGCAATTTTCAAATAATCACATTTTCAAATCTTCAAATCAATAAATTGCACAATGTTCATTGAACCACCTCTCGGTAAAAAAGATGCTCCCGGTCGCACCGGCTGGATTGAAGTTGTGTGTGGCTGTATGTTTTCCGGAAAAACGGAAGAGTTGATTCGCAGACTTAATCGTGCACTCATTGCAAAGCAAAAGGTTGAAATTTTTAAGCCTAAAACCGATACACGTTACCACGAGAAAGATATCGTGTCACATAACGAACGTGCCATCCGATCAACTCCGGTAAACTTCGCCAGTGACATTTTATTGCTGGCAGGAGATTGTGACGTAGTGGGTGTTGATGAAGCGCAATTCTTTGATGAAGCTATCGTTGATGTATGTAATACCCTGGCGAATAGCGGTAAGCGCGTAGTAGTAGCAGGCTTGGATATGGATTTTGAAGGCAAGCCTTTCGGTCCGATGCCGAATTTATTAGCAGTGGCAGAGTTCGTAACGAAAGTTCACGCTATCTGTACCGATACAGGGGAGATGGCTTCTTACTCTTTTCGGCTCTCAGAGAATAATGAACAAGTGATGTTAGGCGAGCGCAGTCAGTATGAAGCCCGTAGCCGTAAGAGTTTTGTTGAAGGAATGAAGAGTAGAAAAAAGCAGAGTGAAGAATAACTTTTTACTTGTCGCAATGCTAGTCTTAACCATTGTCCAGGGACATTCGACCATGGTCTATGGCCAAGACATTCCAATTGGCACGTGGCGTCTTCATGTTTCGTACGCAGATATTCACTCTATTTCGGTTACCCCAACAAAAATTTATGCAGCGGCTCCTAATGGAGTAATGATTCTTGATCTTGCTGATGATAATATTACAACATTAACTAAGCTTGACGGGCTCAGCAGCACAAACATAACGCAGATTATATTCGATCAACAACAAAATCAACTATTAATAACCTATGCTGATGGCGATATTGATATTGTCAAGGGCAATGGGATTATAAACTTTAACACGCTTAAAAATTCGGCAACTATTTCAGGCTCCAAACGAATTAATCATATTTCAATTCAAGGGAGCCTGGCTTACCTATCAACGGATTTCGGTGTTGTTGTATTTGATTTAGTACAACTTGCCATAAAGGAAACCTGGCGTGACATTGGTACGGGTGGCGCTGAACTTGAAATTAATCAAAGCACATTTCATAATGACAGTATTTATCTCGCAACAGAAAAAGGCGTACTAGCGGGTAAGCTAAATGATAATTTGCTCGACTATAATAATTGGAACCGATTCGCGTCCGGGACTTTCAGTGGAGATATTTCGTCCATCACAACTTTCAGTAACAAAGTTTTTGTAGCGGTAGATGGCGCTGGAATTTATAAATATGGTGGAGCTTCATGGCAATTGCAACCCTATCTACAAAGTTTGAACTACACAAATATTACGACTGGAGAAGTTTTACTTGTGACGACAGACAATGATCTCTATGCTGTAAGTGAAACGGATGTTGTAACGGAAGTTGAATCAGCGAACATTATCAAGCCAAAGATTGCTTTTACAGATGATCAGGGTAATTACTGGATTGGTGATGGAAAGACAGGATTAGTCTCCAACAAGCCAGGTTTTTTTTCAAGCTATACAGCTAATGGTCCAACATTTTCAAAGGGTTTCAGACTAGTGTATTACAATCAGGCTAACGTTTTATTTGCTGTTTCCGGAGGGTTTAATAATTCTCTTTTGCCGTTGGGAAATAGTGCTCAGTCAAATTTTTTCAAGGACGGTGATTGGGTAGAACAATCCCAATTGATTTCAAATGATTTAACCGATGTTGGAGTAGTTGGCAACGCAGTGTTTACTTCTTCGTATGGCTTCGGCCTTGAAAGGAGTGAAGGTTCATCTTCTTCTGTTTATGACGAATCAAACAGCCCGCTCCGAAATGTTTCTGCAGACAATACTATTCGTGTTACAGCTATTGAAAATTCTTCAAACGGACTTTGGGTTACCAATGCGGGCGTCTCGCAGGCTTTGCATTTACTGAAAACTAATAATACATGGGAATCATTCTCATTTCCGGATATCTTGGCCGCACGATATCCTACCGATATAAAAGTAGATTATCTGGGCAATGTTTGGATGGTCATAAATCCATCAAACGGAGGTGGTATTGTAGTGTTTAACAAAACTACCGGAAAGAGCGTTTACCTCACTAAGGCTACAAATTCGGGCGGCTTACCGAGCGAACTTGTTTATTCAATCGCGATGGATCGTGATGGCTTTGTTTGGATAGGAACAGATGAAGGTGTTGCTTATTTCCCAGATCCTTCGAGTGTATTCAGACCAGCTGTAAACGCCATAAAACCTGTTTTTGAAAATCGTTTTTTGCTACGTGATGAACGCGTAACTGCGATTGAAGTGGATGGCGGAAACCGAAAATGGATGGGAACCGAAAATGGTATCTGGCTTTTTAATGAATTTGGAGAAGCGCAGGTTTATAATTTTAACGAAACGAATAGTCCATTACTGTCTGATAAAATTGTTGACCTGGAAATTAATGATCAATCCGGTGAGCTATTTATCATTACCGATGCGGGCATCGCTTCGTTTCGGTCTGATGCAACGGAAGGACAAACTTCCAGCAACATAAAAATTTTCCCAAACCCGGTAACCAATCAATTTAATGGTCAAGTAGGAATTTCCGGACTGGCCACAGATGCCATTGTAAAAATTACCGATGTTGCCGGTAAACTGGTCTGGCAATCGAAAGCCAATGGCGGTTCAGCAGCATGGAATGTGCGAGACTACAATGGCAGACGTGCATCCACCGGAATATACCTCGTGTTCTGCATCTCACAGGATGGCCTTGAAAGTATGGTAGGCAAGATCGCTATCGTTAATTAAGATGCTGCACAAGACGCGAGGCATCGTTTTCAGATTTACCAAATACGGAGATTCATCGATCATCGTAACGATTTTCACTGAGCTTTTCGGAATTCAAACGTACATCGTAAACGGAGTTCGAAGCAAAACTGCGAAAGGAAAAATTGCTTTATATCAACCCTTAACGTTGCTGGATCTGGTAGTGTATTATAAAGAAAATGCCAGCATAAAACGTATTAAGGAAGTAAAATGCCTGCACCAATACCAAACACTGTCAACTGATATTCGAAAAACATCGCTCGCGATGTTTATTAATGAGATGCTTAACAAAGCTGTGAAAGATGAAAGTCACGCTCGTGAAATTTTTGAATTCTTATTAAATGCGCTGATTTTGTTGGATCATCAGGAAACAGCGCTGGAGAATTTTCATTTGATATTTTTGATCAAGCTTAGCCGCTTTTTAGGTTTTGGTGTGCATCAATCCGAAGAAATTTTAGGAGTGCGCATGCTGGATCGGGATGAAGAAGAAATTTTAAAAATTCTTCTTACAGCTGATTTTACAGAATCAATCTCTTTAACAAATGCACAGCGCAGAAATTTGCTGGAAGCAATCCTCCGGTTTTATACCATACACATTGAATCGTTGGGCGAAATAAAATCAATTCAGGTATTGAAGGAGGTTATGAATTAATTATATGATGTGTAGAGACGCAAAATTTTGCGTCTTGCATGTACGGCAATCCATGCGGTTAAGGCGTCTCCAATTTAAATCCCACTCCGTGAAAATTTGTAATCTGCACGTTTGGATCTTCCTTTAAATATTTACGAATCTTGGAGATGAATACATCCAAGCTCCTGCCGATGAAGTAATCATCATTTCCCCAAACGGCCAGTAAAATCTCTTCGCGTTTTAATACCCGGTCGCGGTGCAGGTAAAGCTGTTTTAGAATTTCAGCTTCACGTGAAGTGAGAACACGTTCTTCGTTTTTATGTTTCAGTGTAAAATTTGCAGTGTCAAACTCGTATTGACCGATTGGCAATGCTCCAATACTTTCTTTTGTTGAACTACCGCTTCGTTTAAGAAAAACTTCTATGCGGCAATAAAGCTCTTCTAGACTAAAAGGTTTTGTCATGTAATCGTCAGCGCCTGTACCAAAGCCTTCAAGTTTATCATCTGTCATAGCTTTTGCAGTAAGGAAAATGATTGGCACGGCTGAATTTTTTTCCCGAATTGAACGCGCCAATGCAAAACCATCTTTTTTAGGGAGCATGACATCCAGAATGCACAGATCAAAAGGTTTTTTCATGAACTCTTGTTCACCTTCAACACCATCTTTACAGAGTGTTACCTCATAGCCTTTGAACGACAAATTATCTTTCACTACAAATCCAAGACTTGGGTCATCTTCAACGAGTAAAATTTTTGCTTTGGTCATGCCTGGGGGAGATAAATTCTAAACGTACAACCGTCACCTAAATGACTTTTCAATGTGATTTTTCCTCGGTGTGCCTCTATAATCTGTCTGACGTAGTTCAGCCCTAATCCAAAACCCTTCACATTATGAACATTGCCTGTCGGTACGCGATAAAATTTTTGAAAAATTCTTTTTTGATCATCTTCTTTTACACCAATTCCGTTGTCACGTACTTCCAGCACTACTGCTGACTTGTCGCCCTGTTTAACGCTGATCCACACCTTAGGGTTTTCGGCTGAATACTTAATCGCATTATCTAATAAATTATAGATCACATTCGTGATGTGAAGTTTATCAACGGTGATAACCGGCTCATCGGCATTTAAACTAAGCTCGAGCTGAACTTGTTTTTCCTGCAACGCTGCATTCATGCCCCGAGCAACTTCCTGCACTGCTTCATGAATGTTGACAGGCTCTTTTTTCAGCTCAATGCTTTCTTTATCCAGCTTGGCCATTTGAAGAACACGTTCAACGTGTTGCTTTAAACGTTTATTTTCGTTTTCAATAATGGTTGTGTAGCTTAATAAACGTTCAGGTTGTTTTATGATATCCGGATTTTTAAGAACCTCGGTGGAAACAGCAATTGTCGCAATGGGAGTTTTAAACTCATGCGTCATGTTGTTGATAAAATCCTTCTGAATTTCAGAAAGCCGTTTCTGTTTGAGAATTACAAAAAGCGTGTACGCAAAAAACACAATAACGACCAATAGCACAATGGATGAGAAAGACCAGATACCCATTTGATTCAGGATCTGTGCTTCGCGATTGGGAAACTGAACCCCGAAGTAGTAACCCTGCGTATTCCATTTTGGTAAATTTTTGCTGATCTCCGTTTTTGATTTTGTATCGTTAACCTGAACATAGTTTCCGTACATCATCCTTTCGTTCGCACAATCGTAGATGCCGTATTCAAAGTCAGCCTGGATTTTTCTTTTATCGAATTCCGTGCGCAACATAAACTCCAAAAGGCTTGCATCAATCTGGCTGTTCACCATCACCACAAAGTAATTGGTAGAAAGTTGTTTTACCGGATTACTTGAGGGCTGAGTAGTTTCACTGAAGGAATAGATTTGCTGGGCAACATTCAGTAATGCGGTGTTTACGTTGCGTTCAAATTCATCTTCCTTTAAGTCAAATGCTCGCCTCACCCAGTACACTTGGGTAATCGTAATGCCCACGATCGAGAGCGTGGCAAGAACAACGATAAACCGGATGGTTGAAGTTTTCACGATTACAAAAGTACAGTAAAATAGCTGCGTGCAGGCCTGTTTAACAACCTGTTAACACTTTTGCGAAAAGTGGATTATTTCGTGCCTACGCCCTGATTCCACTCATAAACCTTCTCTGAAATTTCAATCAGCAGGTCAGGATGTTTTTCAAGCGCATTTCCGATGACGATCATATCTGCACCGGCTTCTAGTGCACTGAAGGCTTTTTGTTTTGTATTGATCCCTCCACCGATAATTAACGGAACAGAAATTGATTTTTTAACGGTTGTAATCATGCGTGCGCTGATTTCTTTTTCCGCGCCACTACCGGCATCCATGTAAATGGCACGCAAGCCGAGCATTTCACCAGCCATAGCTGTGCAGGCTGCGAGTGAATACTTGTCGTCAGGAATAGGGGTAGTGTTACTGATGTACGCTACCGAAGTTGTTTTCCCCGAGTTGATTAGCATGTAGCCCGTGGGAATAACTTCAAGTTTTGTATTTTTTATGATCGGAGCAGCAATAACATGCTGACCAATTAATAATTCAGGATTGCGACCAGAGATTAACGACAGAAATAAAAGCGCATCCGCACCTGGTTCAATTTGCATGGAGTTTCCAGGAAATAGAATAACCGGAATGGAAACATTGTCTTTGATCTGCTTCACCACTTCCGACATGTTTGTGGTTGTAACTAAGCTACCGCCAACCAAAAAGAAATCAACCAGGTTTTCGCTGGCCAGGTTAATCAAATGCTGAAGCTGACCGGTGTCTGAAACTTTATCGGGATCAACCAACACGGCAATGGATTTTTTTCCTTTGCGTGAACGTTCGGTCAGTGTTTCCAGAATTTTCATGACTCTTTATTTTTATCTGCTTGCGCGCGCAGGTATTCAACCAGCTTTTCTTTCGCCAGACTTAATAATAGTACGCCACCCTGACTTACCAATGCGGTACCTACTTGTGATAAAATGTTACTGGCGGAAGAGGACTCTTCAACTTCCTCTTCATCCTCCGTTTCAACTTCGGGTTCTTTTTTCTTTTTGACTTTTTTCTTTTTGGAACCGGATAATTGTGAGTACAGGAAATATGTGAGCGCCAGTGCACCTCCAATGACAATAGCATTGGTGATTATTTTCTCGGTACGTTCGGCAATGGCGCGTGTTTCTTCTTCAAGATCTTCACGATGGCGTGCTGTTTTCATGAGCAGCTCGCTTTTAATCGGGTCATCTGTATCGAGTAGTTCCATCACTTTTGTATGATTAGATTCTTTAATTTCTTTTCAAGACGCTTGCTGATTGGGTTACGCAATAAAATGATTCCGGTAAGCAAGAGGAGATAAAAAGCCGCCACAATTCCAAAACCATTAAACTCACCTAATGATTCGCTCAATTTAAATGCAATGGCTACACTTACAAAAATCAGAAAAAAAGTGAACAATATCGAAGCGAGCATGATTACCGAAACTTTGGCAAGACCACGCGCCAGATCTTCTTTGATCTCATATTTCATGAGTTCAAGGCGGGCTTCAAAATAGCTTGTGACACTGCCCATGAGGCCATCAAGCTTAAATAATTTCAGGAGTGTTTCTTTGATCATACTGTTCTTGCAATATAGCCAAAGATCATAAAAGTAACCGGAAGAAACTGTCTGAGGATGGGCTTTAAAGGTGAAAAGGCTATTTTTTTACCAATCCGGTTATTTCATCGGTCTCCGTTAACTGACCGTGAACGCTGTGTTCGCGTTTTAAAATGAGCGGATAAAGCTTACTCATGTAAATCTGCGTGATAACGGAGTCAGGATCATTGTAAAATTCCTGCTTGTATACATATACCGAATCAAATTGAAGTGTGGGGTTAACTTCAAATGAAGGCAAAATTTTATCGATACACATCCGGTATTTTTTATCTCCGGATGTACCATCCCAGCAAAACCCCTGAGCATTAAACAAGAACATTTCATTGTTGATGAAAAGAATATTGTTCTTCCGGTAAACGGGGAAGATCATCGAAGGCTCATCTTCCGGATCGGTATAAAGCGAAATCTGCCCCGTTTTATTCCAGCTTTGGATTTTGGAAGACAGTGTATATACACTTGAAGTATTCGTCAATACATTTTTTTTAAGATACGTGGCTTCAACCGTTTCTACTGAATCTTTATTAAGATAGATCAGTGAAAACGGAATGAAGAAGAAAATCATCAGGATGTAAACAAAAACAGCAAGCCTGTATTTAAGCGTAAGCTTGCCAAGCCAGTTGGCCATTTCAATGGGAATCTTACGCAGTAGGGGTATTGGATAAAAAATCAACACTCCGATGAGATTAAACAGAAAATGTGCAATGGCAATACTGATCGCACCCGTTGTATTTACATTAAAGAACGCTGCAATAAAGGCGGTGATTGTAGTTCCAATATTTGCTCCTAATATAAAAGGTGCTGCTTTGCGTAAGGAAACAATCCGTTGAGCAACGATAGGTACAACTACCGATGTTGTTATTGTACTTGAGCGAATCGCTGCGGTAGTAATGGTTCCCCAAAAGAAAGATTTCCAGGCGTTCTTAAAAAAGAAACGACTGAAGCGTTCCGGAGAACTTGCCAGTAATAAGCCTGAGATTAATTTGCGGAAAACGAGAATGGATGTGAACAAGAGGATGAATGACAAGGCAGCAAGCAAAAATCCGTTTGAGATAACGTCTCCTAACCACTCAACAACCGGTCCGAACATGTACCATTTCTGTGAAAAGGAGTTGGATACAGGTGCAGCAGCAGGATGGAAAAAGTATGTAGCAATCCATTGTGAAATACCCGATAGAAATCCATAGTAGTATTCCAATGGAAAAAGAATAACAACGATTAAAATATTAAAGAAGCCGTCATACGTTCCCGCTGAAGCGGCCCTTCTGAATTCTTTTTTCTTATTAATAAAACCTAATGATACAATCGTACTTGTTATGGTGGTTCCAACGTTGGCACCCATAATAATAGGAATGGCGCTTTCAATTGTAATAGATCCCGAAGCAACAAGCGCTACAACCAATGCAGTAGTAGTAGAGCTACTCTGAATCATGGCCGTAATCAACAAGCCAATGAACAACGCAGTGAACGGATTTGAAGTAGCCTGAATAATTGTTTCCGCAGCTGACTTGCCAATGTGCTGCAGGGAAGAAACCATTAAATCAAGCGCAAATACAAACAGTACAAATGTACCGATGATGTATAAGGCAGTCTTTAAATTGTTCTTACGGGACTGATTAGGAGGCGGTATGGGCGTGACGGTTTCCAACGAATAGACAAAGATAGCCTAACCGCGCTACCTGCCCCGGAAGTTAACAATAATTTAATACTAGCTGCCGAGCTCGTGGATAGCCATCCAGGCCATTAACCCAATGGAAATGGTTAACGAATCCTCATCAATATCAAACGTAGAGGTATGTACATACGATTTTATTCCTTTGGCTTCATTGCGTGTGCCTAATCGGTAAAATGAAGCTGGTATTATTTGGGAATAGAATGCAAAATCCTCCGATCCTAGCGTGATGTCCAGATCGACTACATTTTCTTTACCCACATAGTCTTCAGCAGCCTGACGGATCCGCTTCGTTAAAGGTGGATTATTTTCGAGATACGGATAGCCATGCGAGATTTCAACTTCACATTTTCCACCCATGCCTTCGGCAATGCTTTCGGCCATCTTTTTGATTTTCTTTAAACCCTCTGCCCGCCAGGTTTCATTCATCGCGCGGAACGTTCCGACAATCTTAACTTCATCGGGAATAATGTTTGTTGTTGTTCCGCCCGCAATTTTTCCAATCGTTAAAACAGTAGGTTGTTTAGGAGAAGCATTGCGACTGATAATTTGTTGAAGTGCAATAATGATATGGGATGCAATAACAATTGGATCGATGGCAAGTTCTGGCGCGGCACCATGTCCACCCTTACCGATAACGGTTAAATATAATTCGTCACTGCTGGCCATGTACATGCCTTCGCGGAAACCGATTTTACCGGTTGGCAATAATGGGAATACATGCTGGCCGATGATAGATTCAGGTGTCGGATTTTTTAATGCGCCATCGCGGATCATGTATGAAGCCCCACCCGGATTTTTTTCTTCCCCAGGCTGAAATAAAAATCGTACTGTTCCTTCAAACTGATCTTTGATTGAATTTAATATTTTAACTGTGCCCAACAACGATGATGTATGCACATCATGACCGCAGGCATGCATTACTCCGGGATTTTTTGATTTGTATGGGACATCATTTGTTTCCAGTATCGGAAGTGCATCCATATCAGCCCGAAGTGCAATAGTTTTTTTTCCGGGATTTTTTCCTTTCACTTCAGCAATCAATCCGGTTGTAGCCATGAGTTGAATGGAATCGACCCCAAACGAACGAAGTGTTTGCTCAACAAATTTTACGGTGTTGTGTTCCTGATAGGAGAGTTCAGGATTAGCATGTAAATGCCTGCGTAACCTGATTACTTCTTCCGTGTAGGATTTTGAAAGAGATTTGATTTTGTCCAGAAGCGTCATGATGCACAAACGTACATAAAATTTTTAATCCCGAAATTACACACATTCGGGATTAAAAATTTATGTTAAGTTCTTTATGACTTTAATAGAAATGGATTTAGCGAAAAAATATAGAAAATGATTTGCGCCTCATGTTGTCAATTTATACTGATCTGACCCGGCACCACAATCGCAGCCGGGAAGTGTTTTTTAATTTGTTCGAAATCCTTTTGAGCTTCCAGGCGGGTAAAATACTTACCCGATTTCACCTTAAAATTGGGCTGCTCGTATTGCACCTCAGAATTGATATTAGAGGCAGAGATCGTAAGCTGCTTCTTAACGTTTAAAGCATCTTCGCGATTTGTGCCTGAATAAACCTGGATGGTATAACCATCAATATATTTTCGACTTAAGTTAATGTAATCGATACTGTCAAGTACAGCGTCCAATCGCTTGTTCACAGAAAATTGCGCGTCAACGTATGCTTTGGGATCGCGTTTGATTTTATCGGGAGTTGTTGTGTTATCCTGAGACTGTTCTTCACCCTTTGGCCTTAACGCTGAAAGATCTTCCGAGTATTTCCCGTCTGACGAAGTTGTTGTGGTTGTTTGTTGTGTAGATTTACAACCTACCATAATCACCAACGTAACTAAAACGAACGGAAGAAT
The DNA here is from genome assembly GCA_965227265.1 of Cyclobacteriaceae bacterium. Classification (GTDB taxonomy): domain Bacteria; phylum Bacteroidota; class Bacteroidia; order Cytophagales; family Cyclobacteriaceae; genus UBA2336. The sequence continues at coordinate 3,867,940 of OZ245738.1, forward strand.
TCTTTTCATAAGCTTAATCGATTACAATGCAGCGATTGTTCAAAATATCTTCTTCAACTTTTTTGTACTTCACATCTTTCAGTACGCGGCCATCGGTGTACTGTACATTTACTTTATCATTCCGGTTAGCAATCTTTTCTGATTTGGCCGGCATAACTTTTTCTTGCGGAGGCCTTCCGGTTTGATGGGCCTGTTGTTGCTGACCGCTTCCGCCACCGTTAAGGAGTGACTGCGATTCATCTTTTTGTTCCTTATACCGGGTTGCCATTCGCTGCACGCGTGCTTCTTCAACCTGGTCTGCTTTTTGAACCGGGATATCAGCTTTCATAAGAAACGTAATTGTTTCTTCATTCACCTTGCCCACTAATCGTTTGAATAATTCAAACCCTTCGAACTTATAGATCAATAAAGGATCTTTCTGTTCATACACCGCGGTTTGAACCGATTGCTTGAGGTCATCCATTTCGCGTAAATGTTCTTTCCAAAGCTGATCAATAATAGAAAGAGAGATATTCTTTTCCATTGCCTTGATAAGCTCAACATTGTTCGTCTCAACTGATTTTTTAAGATCAGCACCTACGCCAATTGTTTTTGTTCCGTCACTGAATGGAACAAGAATATTTTCGATGGTTGCTCCCCGGGTTTTATAAATGTCACTAATAACGGGCATGGCTTTGTCAGCCACCATCTTATTTTTCTGATGATAGTGTGCCAGAGCTTTTTCGTATAAATCCTCCGTTAACTTATTAATATCACTCTTTTGAAATTCAGCTTCTGAAAGCTCATAGTCAATTCCCAGTGTACTTAAAATGTTGAGACGGAAGCTATTGTAATCTTCTGAATTTTTGGCACTTGTTACAATTTCCTCGCTGAGATCGTACATCATGGTTAAGATGTCGAGCTCCAGACGTTCACCGTATAGCGCATTTTTTCTGCGCTTGTAAATTACTTCGCGCTGTGAGTTCATCACGTTATCGTATTCGAGCAATCGCTTCCGGATACCAAAGTTATTTTCTTCAACTTTTTTCTGCGCACGCTCAATCGAGCTTGTAACCATAGAATGCTGAATGTCTTCACCTTCTTTCAAGCCAAGCCTGTCCATGATGCGGGCAATACGCTCCGGCATAAACAGACGCATTAAATTATCTTCTAATGAAACGTAAAATTGCGATGATCCCGGATCGCCCTGGCGACCTGAGCGTCCGCGTAACTGACGGTCAACGCGTCTTGATTCGTGGCGTTCTGTACCAATGATTGCAAGTCCGCCTGCTACCCGTGATTCCGGAGTAAGCTTAATATCTGTACCACGACCAGCCATGTTTGTAGCAATTGTTACTGTTCCCGGCTTACCGGCCTCGGCAACAATTTCAGCTTCACGCTGATGCTGCTTCGCGTTCAATACATTGTGCTTGATCTTACGCATCTGAAGCATGCGGCTTACCAACTCAGAGATTTCAACTGACGTTGTACCTACCAGCACTGGCCGACCAGCTTGTGTAAGCAGCACGATCTCATCCGCTACAGCGTTAAATTTTTCCCGGATAGTTTTATAAACCCGGTCGTTCTGATCTTTACGCGTTACTTGCCTGTTCGTAGGAATGGTAACGACATCCAGCTTATAAATATCCCAGAACTCACCAGCTTCGGTTTCAGCTGTACCGGTCATACCAGCAAGCTTGTGGTACATGCGGAAGTAATTTTGTAGCGTGATGGTTGCATAGGTTTGCGTTGCATCCTCAACCTTAACGTTTTCTTTCGCCTCAATTGCCTGGTGCAAGCCATCTGAATAACGTCTGCCATCGAGCACTCGACCGGTTTGTTCGTCAACGATTTTTACTTTTCCGTCAACTATAATGTATTCGGTATCTTTTTCGAAAAGGGTATACGCCTTCAGCAACTGATTTACACTGTGAATGCGTTGCGACTTAACCTGGTATTCGCGAATGATTTCTTCTTTCTTTTGGAATTTGGTTTGATCGTCAATCGATGAATCTTTTTCAAGCTTGTTTAACTCTGTGCCGATCTCCGGCATAATGAAGAATTTTGGATCTTCACCTTCACCCGTGATCAAATCAATTCCTTTTTCGGTAAGCTCTACGCTGTTGTCTTTTTCATCGATGATGAAATACAACGGCTTATCGGCCTCCGGCATGTTGCGCTTGTTATCCTGTAAGTAGAAATTTTCTGTTTTCTGAAGTGTAGCGCGATTACCAGTTTCACTCAGGTATTTAATTAGTGGCTTATTCTTAGGTAATCCGCGGAACGCACGGAATAATGCCACACCGCCTTCTTTTTCATCGCCTTCGCTGATGAGTTTTTTAGCGTCTATTAAATATTGACTTACAATTTTTCTTTGTGCTTCTACTAGTTTAAAAATGCGTGGCTTCAGATCAGCAAATTCATGCTGATCGCCTTTTGGTACCGGACCGGAAATAATCAACGGTGTACGGGCTTCATCAATCAACACACTATCCACCTCATCGACCATGGCATAATGATGACCACGCTGCACAAGATCAAGCGGATCTTTAGACATGTTATCGCGCAGGTAATCAAAACCAAATTCGTTATTGGTTCCGTAGCTGATGTCAGCACGATATGCATTTCTGCGAGCGATGGAATTTGGCTCATGCTTATCAATACAATCTACTCGTAAGCCATGGAACTGAAACATCGGTGCCATCCATTCGCTATCGCGAAGCGCGAGGTAATTGTTTACCGTTACAATGTGTACACCGCGTTTTGCCAATGCATTTAAGAAAGCCGGAAATGTTGCCACAAGCGTTTTACCTTCACCGGTTGCCATCTCGGAAATTTTCCCCTGGTGCAAGACGATACCGCCAATGATCTGAACATCGTAGTGAACCATGTCCCACTTGATCAGGTTTCCGGCAGCTTTCCATTGGTTAGCCCAGATTGCTTTATCACCAGAAATGGTAACGTTATCAAAACGGGCAGCCATCTCACGGTCAAAATCGTTAGCAGTTACTTCAACGGCTTCATTTTCTTTGAACCGTTTCGCAGTTTCACGAATGATCGCGAATGCACGCGGAAGAACTTTCATCAGAACTTTTTCAAGTTCTTTATTACGTTCCAGTTCAAGCTTGTCTATTTGTCCGAAGACAGATTCTTTTTCTTGTATTCCAAGTTGAGGGTTATCGGCTATCTGCTTATGCAATGCAGCCAATTGATTATCAATATCCTGTAAATCCTGGTTTATAATGTTTTGAACTTCGTGCGTTTGATTTCTGAGTTCGTCATGCGAAAGGTTGGTAAGTTTTTGACCTTCCTTGATGGTTTCATCCACCAGCGGCATAACGCTCTTAATATCTTTTTGAGACTTTGTTCCGAAAATTTTGGCAATGAGCTTTAGCATATTCTCTTAGTAGTTATCCGTTACCAGGGATTAGTAAGGCGGGAAAATCACCTGATAACTAATAACTGATAACCCTTAAAAAGGGGTTCAAAGTTAGTTTGTTTTTTGGAATGGAGACGGGCAATTATAGTTCCAAATGGCCTTCGAACACCATTTTGGCAGGTCCAACGAGGAAAATCTCCTGAAATGCCTCTGCCGATCCGGCAGATTGGCTGCTTTTGAACTCAACCGACAATTCGCCACCCAGCGTTTTAATCTTCACAGGGGATGTATAGCCCTTGATTGTGGCGGCAAGCGCGGCCGCGGTTACACCAGTTCCGCAAGAAAGCGTTTCGTTTTCGACACCACGTTCATACGTGCGCACGAAAATAGTATTGTCGGGCAAGAGCTCGATGAAATTTGCGTTTGCACCCTGTGGCCTATAGGGCTCACTGTAACGAAGTTTCCGACCTTCTTCGAAAACAGGGAAGGACTTGATATCTTCTACAAAACGCATTACGTGAGGTGAGCCGGTATTAATCCATACATCTTCACCTTTGCGGATAATTTCTTTTGTATCGTTCATGCGAAGACGAACGATGCCATCGGCAGCTAACGTTGCATCATGTTGACCATCGTACGCATTGAATGTAGCTTTACCATTTACCATTTTTAAGTAAGAAGCAAAACTCATCGCTGCACGACTTCCGTTACCACACAGACTTTGTGATCCATCTTGATTATAATAGACCAGATTAAAATCGAGTGTTGGATGTTTTTCAATAAGCATTAAGCCGTCTGCGCCAACGCCAAACTTTCGGTCACAAATTTTTTGTACCTGCTCAACGGATAATGAAAGCTCACCTGATCGATTATCGATCATTACAAAATCATTGCCTGTGGCCTGATATTTATAAAAGTGAATTTTCATAAAATGATTTGGCGTAGAGACGCAAAATTTTGCGTCTCTACGATGCATTATTTTATTTCCTCGTAATCAACGTAATCGCCACCTTTAAAGGTAGAGCGTTTTTTCTCTTTAGGCGGAGCGTTGTTAACATTTACATTGGCATCAGGTCTTTTAATCCGATCCTTTTCAGTGTAACCACTCGACAAAGACCGAAAAAAGCCCATTTTATAAAGCACGTAGCCAATAAGCGTTCCGATAATTAACCAGCGTAGAAGCATACTAACGTATTGTTAGAAGTATTTGATAGTAACAGACGTAAAATGCCGGGAATTAGTTTCCGTACATCTAATAACTTCCAAAGTTAAGATAATGCCGGTTTCGAAACAATTCGGTGTGCTTTCAACGATTTCGGTTTTGCGGATAAGCAGAAAGTTATATTTTGGATATAATTACTCTAAACCTTAATTCTCTATGAAAAGCAAAATTCAAGTTCTGGTTGTGCTGGCATCACTCGTTTTCCTGCTGAGTTCGTGCGGAAAAGATGATGACCCGAAGGCGGATGAAAAAAGTTCGGAAAAAGCAATAACATCATTTAACTTTTCAGCATTAACACCCAGCGTGAATGGTACAGTTACCGAATCTGCAAAAACCGTCACGGCTACCGTTCCGAACGGTACAATCGTAACAGCACTTGTGCCAACAATTACCATTTCTGAAAACGCAACAGTTTCTCCTGCATCCGGTACACCTCAGAATTTTACAGGGCCTGTAACATATACGGTTACTGCTGAAGACGGAACGACTCAGGCGTACGTGGTAACGGTTACCGTAAGTAATGAAGTCGACTTTACATTGGATGAGTATGATGGTTTGCTTGAACTTGAGCAAGATGGAATTTTAATTATCGATGGAGATAATTTTGGTGTTGCTGCAAACAACAAAGTAGTATTAGTAAATGAAGAAGATGAAAATCAAACAGTTGAAGCTATTGTAGGCTTGGCCTCGACCAATACAAGACTGTTCGTCAAACTGCCAGAGGATATAGCATTGGGCGAGTGGAAAGTGAAAGTATTTATCGGATTGCAATCAGCATTTATGGATGAAGTTTTTACGATTGTACCGCATGCTCCTTCAATTACGAGTGTTAGCGCTACCACTATAATTCGCGGAGAAGATATAACCATTACAGGTAACTACTTTGCTGCTAGCAACGTTGTTAAATTAACAATTGGATCAACGACCACTGTAACACTTGATATCGTATCACAAAACAGCACCACAATTGTTGCTACCGTACCGGATGACACAAATCCAGATGATTATACATTAAGCGTTACTTCAAACGGTAAGACTTCGTTCTACAACACGCAACAGATTACAGTTGAGCTTTCACCAACTACGCCAGTAATTACTGAAATTGTAGATACTTCACTTGCGCTTGGTCAGACAATCGTTATTAAAGGAACTGGTCTAAAAAAAGTTGGCTTTGCTACTAATATTAACTTTATGCCGTTTCTGGGTGGAACTACAGTGGTTCGATCGGGAGTCGCGAATGCTGAAGGAACTGAAGTTACATATCTTATTCCAATGGACTTTCCAACGGGCACATACCTAATTGCCGTGGAAGTTGATTTTGAATTTAGTGAAGATTATGGAGATGTAGTTCAGATTACGCCATAAGTCTTATGCGCGATCATTAAATAAAAAGGGTAGTCATAAACTACCCTTTATTTTTCGCAACAAGTATTTTCTACCTGCTCAAGTATAAATTTCGTTCACTGTAAATTTTCATGAAATAGTCGTCCATGAGATCGTCTATAAAATAAATGGCTTCTCCAGTTGATTTCATTTCAGGACCAAGCTCTTTGTTTACTTCAGGAAATTTACTGAACGAGAATACAGGCTCTTTAATCGCATATCCTTTCTTGGTAGGATTAAAAGTGAAATCCTTAACCTTCTTTTCACCGAGCATTACTTTAGTGGCATAATTCACATACGGTTCATCGTATGCTTTACAGATGAACGGTACTGTTCTCGATGCGCGTGGATTTGCTTCAATGATATAAACTTTATCATTTTTAATCGCAAACTGGATGTTGATCAGTCCAACAGTTTTTAACGCTACCGCAATACGTTTAGTATAGTTTTCAATTTGCTTGATAACAAGGTCGCCTAAGTTGTAGGGTGGCAGTACTGCATACGAATCGCCCGAGTGAATACCGGCAGGCTCGATGTGCTGCATGATACCAATGATATAAACATCTTCACCATCACAAATTGCATCTGCTTCGGCTTCGATAGCGCCATCCAGGAAATGATCAAGCAAGACTTTATTTTCCGGAAGATGTTTCCAGATATCGAGAATGTGATCTTCAAGTTCTTTTTCATTGATCACAATTTTCATGCTTTGTCCGCCTAATACATACGATGGGCGAACAAGTAATGGGAATCCGATAATTTTTGAAACTTCCAATGCTTCATCAGCATCTGTTGCTACTCCAAATTCCGGATACGGAATGTTCATTTCTTTTAACAGCGTAGAAAAGCTTCCGCGATCTTCCGCAAGATCAAGCGCTTCAAAGGAAGTACCCATGATCTTGATGCCGTATTTTTTAAGCTTCTCAGCAAGCTTAAGTGCTGTCTGGCCGCCAAGCTGAACAATCACACCTTCCGGCTTTTCATGCTGGATAATATCCCAAAGATGTTCCCAGAAAACTGGCTCGAAGTAAAGCTTATCGGCAATGTCAAAATCCGTTGAAACAGTTTCCGGATTGCAATTGATCATGATGGCTTCGTAGCCGCATTCTTTTGCAGCTAATATTCCATGCACGCATGAATAGTCAAACTCGATTCCTTGACCAATGCGGTTAGGGCCTGATCCTAAAACAATGACCTTCTTTTTATCAGATGAAGGTGATTCATTTTCTGAATCGAAGGTTGAATAGTAGTATGGAGTTTTTGCTTCGAATTCGGCAGCGCAAGTATCCACGAGTTTATACGTACGAAGGATACCCATTTCTCTGCGCTTTAAATGCACTTCACTTTCGAGGCAATCGAAAAGATGTGCGATCTGCCGGTCAGCATATCCTTTTTCTTTCGCTTTGCGCAGTAGTTCAACTGGAATGGTTTCCAGATCATACTTTTCAATCTGTTGCTCAAGTTCAATCAGTTCCCAGATTTGCTCCAGGAACCATTTATCAATCTTGGTGAGTTTCTGAATTGTCTTCATGGAGATACCAAGCTTCATGGCATCATAGATGTGAAACAATCTGTTCCAGCTTGGGTGCTCCAGACTATATAATAAATCAGCTTGCTTGGTTAATTCTTTTCCGTCAGCGCCTAATCCGTTTCTTCTGATCTCTAATGATTGACAAGCCTTCTGTAATGCTTCCTGGAAATTTCTTCCAATGCCCATAACTTCACCAACGGATTTCATTTGCAAACCCAGTCTGCGATCCGCACCCTGAAACTTATCAAAATTCCAGCGCGGTATTTTTACAATTACATAATCAAGCGCAGGTTCAAAGTATGCAGTTGTTGTTCCTGTAATTGCATTCTTTAACTCATCGAGGTTGTAACCAATAGAAAGCTTCGCGGCAATTTTAGCAATTGGATAACCGGTTGCTTTAGAGGCAAGTGCTGATGAACGCGATACGCGTGGATTAATTTCAATACCTATGATGGCATCCGTTTCAGGGTTAACGGAGAATTGAACATTACAGCCACCGGCAAACTTGCCAATACCATTCATCATTTTGATGGCGAGGTCGCGCATATTTTGATAAACTGTATCCGGTAATGTCATAGCAGGAGCAACTGTAATAGAGTCTCCTGTGTGAATGCCCATTGGATCGAAGTTCTCAATCGAGCAGATAATGATCACGTTGCCAGCACCATCGCGCAATAACTCAAGCTCATATTCTTTCCAGCCCATGATGCTTTGCTCAACAAGCACTTCGTGGATCGGGGAAGCATGCAAACCTCTGTTCAAGGCTTCATCAAAATCTTCAGGCTTTTCAACAAAGCCGCCACCGGTTCCACCCAAGGTATACGATGGACGAATTACTAATGGGAACCCGATCTCTTGTGCAATTTCCTTTCCTAATAAAAAGGATGTAGCGGTGCCGCCTTTACAAACGCCAACACCAAGCTCAATCATTTTCAACCTGAATTTCTCGCGATCTTCGGTTGTCTCGATGGCTTTGATATCAACTCCAATAATCTTTACTCCGAAATGTTCCCAAATACCAGCCTTTTCACAATCGATACACAAGTTCAAGGCTGTTTGTCCGCCCATGGTAGGCAGCACGGCATCGATGTTGTGTTTCTCAAGAATTTCGCGGATCGATTTTTTCGTAAGCGGCTTCAGGTACACGTGATCAGCCGTTACCTTATCGGTCATAATGGTAGCCGGATTTGAATTGATCAGCACTACCTCGATACCCTCTTCACGAAGGGAACGGGAGGCTTGAGAGCCCGCATAGTCAAATTCACATGCCTGGCCGATCACGATCGGGCCACTGCCAATAATTAAAATCGATCGAATGCTTCTGTCTCTTGGCATTTTGATAACGTGGTGAAAGGTGAAACGAAGGAAAAAATCAGGTTAGAAGGAGTTGGTTTGGGGCTCAACTCCATGAAATCAGTTGAAAGAGTGGTTCTAATCCTGAATTTCAATAAGGTACTGATCTAAAAATCCTGCAAAAATAACCACAGATTTTAATCATTTGCGGATTAGTCGGATTATAATTTATGGGCATAAAAAAACCGTCCTGAATTAGGTCAGGACGGTCTGTGCTTTTAGATGCTATCAATTTGCCTTAATAACCTTTCGGACAGTTGATTTTGATCCATTTGAAATCTTAACAAGGTACATACCGTTAGTAAGATTAGCGGCAGCAATCGTGTGCACCATTTTTCCATTCACAGCTAGTTGATGCGCTGAATAAACATTTTGACCCTGCATAGTCAGCACTTCAATCGAAAATTCAGGCGAGGCCTGAGCTTCAGCTTCTACGAAAATGTCTGTGCGGGCAGGATTTGGGTGAATTCTTACGGCTGACTCAAGCTGATCCTCAACACCGGTTATGGTTATTGGGTCTTGTATGTAAAGATTATCAATTGCCCAGCCCCATCCATCGATAGTTTCGTTGCTAAATAGCCTGAACCTGATTAACACATCATCTCCTGTTTCAAAATCGCCTGTGCTTTTCATGTCGATTGTTTTTGTCCTGAACAAGCTTGGGGTTCCATTGCTCTTATTATTAAAAGCCGTAACCCAGGCTGATGTTCCGACAACATCATATCCATCTGTAAAAGGAATCCAGTTTTCGCCATCATCTTTCGATCCTTCTACAATTACGTAATCGTTAAATGCTTCTGAGCCAAATTCGATATTGTTGGCCTGGCCTTCCACCAATACAATTTCATCGAATTGTATGATAGAATTCGATTCCGAAATGGTGACTGGCTTCTTCAGCATGAAACTGAAATTTGAGGTTAGATCCAACCCTCTTCCGGTAGCATAAAAATGATCAGAGTGTACGGCTTTGTTTGTAAAACCTGACGGTGTTGCGATGTTGAAGAAATTTCCAACGAAATCCGTTGTAGCATCAAAGTTGTTTGAGTATTCTGTTATAGGAGTTCCAAATTCCAACACCGCAACATCGATAGGAACACCTGAAGGAGGAAAGTAGCTTTCGTTTCCATTTACATCTTTTGCTACGAACCGATAATGGAGAACGTCTCCCGCGGATAATGGGTCTAATTCAGTAAGCTTAAAATTAATCACGGAAGGCAGCGGATCTATATCCAAGAGTATAACTTGAACTTCTCCGTCATTAACAAATACTTCAAAAGCATATTCTTCAATCCCCTCGGCATCCGAAACTTTTGAAGGGAGAAGTAGTTCGGTGACATCCGCTGTTACAAAATCAACGTGGTCATGCAGAATAAGTGGCGGAGTTTCATCGATCTGAATTTTCAGGTTGTCGATTGTCCAGCCCCATGCATTGGCGAGTTGATCGATATATGTCCTGAAGCGGAGGATCACTTCATCTCCTTCTTCAAAGGTTTGAAGCAAATCAATTGTTCGCGGTCTGTAAAGTGTAGGATCACCTGTTGCTGTTGAATTTCCGTCATCATCAACTGCGCTATTATATCGGGTTAGCCAGACACTTTGATCCCGGGCATTGTAGCCGGGAAGGAGAAATTCCCAGGTTTCGCCACCATCTTTTGAGCCTTCAACAATTACATAATCAAAGAAATTAGCGCCTCCGAAAACAGCACCTGCGGCATTAATCTCAATCAGCGCTATTTCATCGAATTTTATAGTAGCATCCTGTGCCTTTACACGGATAGGTACTTTTAGCTGATAAATGAGGTTACGTTCATTTCCTGGAAAATTATCTCCGCTGATATATGGATGTTCTGAATGAATAGCCCGATCCGTAAATCCTGAAGGTTGTGTTATTGTGTAACCCGTTCCAAAGAAATCGGTATCACGACCGGCAGTTTCAAAATCGTTTTCGTACGAATCTTGTGTGGGCCCGTATCCAACAACATTTAAAATGAAATAATCTTCTGCGGGTAAGAATGAAACATTCTGATTAGATGACTGGTCAGTTGCTTTAATCCGATACTTGATTTGGTCGCCATCTACAAGCGATGCAATGTTGATAGTAGCTGTGTAAACAGAATCTTCTTCCGGTGAAATTAGTGTTAACGGTATATCGGCTTTCTGAACGTTGTTTACAAAATATTCCACTAAGGCAGTAACGCCTCCGGTGTTATCGGAAATAACGGCTTCAATTTCCAATTCAGTTTCAGTTTCCAATATGAATGGTTGCTGAGCGTGAGAAATTATAGGCCCACGGGTATCGGGCCCAACTTCGAAAGTGTAAACCAATTGTAGCTGCGTATCCAATGGTCGTACCCTCTTACCAGGATTCACGTATTCGACTGGAATCTCATCTTCATTCTCGACAGAAATAAAATATTCATACGCTCCTACGCCACTGAATGGGATATCCGCTGAAAATGTGTTGGTGGGCCCGGATGGCATCATTTGTACGGTTGTAAAAGCTGCGCCTGTGGAATAATGAAGGGTTACACTAGACGGTTTGTATCCGTTATCGGCATCAATGTTGGCTGTTATGGTATAAGGGCCGGTGATATTTTCCGTTCCCGATAATCTCTCATGATTAATGCGGATGGTTTCCCACCCGATATCCTTTAATATTTCAAAGGCCAATCCCGGATCGTTGTGTTGCTCACGGGCTGCAACGAAGGGTGTCATGAGTGCGTCTGGGGTGTTGTTATATGTTGATTCATTCAAGTGACTAATACTTGATCCTGGATCATATGTTGCAGGTGCGTAAAGTCTGCTTCGACCACTTGGTGCATCAAAAAATAAATTGTTGCTCTTCAGCGGAGCAGCAAAAGCGGTACTTGGAGCAGCAATAGTTTCTATAAGATTAGCCCCAGCAGACGTTTCAATCGGAATATCATAGATAATAGGAGCTCCGCTAGATCCTAAACCCAATGATCCTGTGTCAGTGGTACCAGTACGCGATACACGGAACGTTCCGGAGAAACCGAGCCCGTGTCCGATCTCATGTAGAACAACTGTAGTGAGGTCATATTTTCCGGAGGGCGGCTGAGTGTCAGGATCAAAATGCCAGTCAAAGACGCTGCTGAAATTGGCGAAGATGTCAGCCTCACCCTCACCATTCATATCCTCTCCCGTAATTCTTTCTGCAATGGCTACAGGATAAAAAACATTGAGTTTTTGAGCGCCTTTAAAATTGGCGTAAGCAATAGTGTAATTGGCAGAACCTAAAACACCTTGGGCAAGTGGAGTCCAGCGTGCTTCAATGCGGATGGGTACAGAGCTATCGAGCAACGCAGCCCAAATATCGATAGCACGCTGGAAAGCCTGTTGGGCTTGTGGTACGGATTCAAATCCAACGTATGTTACTTCTATGGTGGCAGCATTGGTTCGTGCCGCATTGTTTTTTCTATTTAAAAATTCTTCCGGAGGCGCTATGTAGTGCAAATTATCCTGGGCTTGCGCATAGCAAATCACCGGGTCTTTAATTTTGAGGCTCATAGGCGTTTGCGCCTGTAAAGCATTAAAGCAGCAGAGAACTGCAAAAGCAAGTAGAAGTCTTCTCATATCAACAGGTTTAGTAGTATGGCTCAACAAAAGTTTAACCCATTTTGGTGGATTTATTGGTGCTAAGGTAAAAAAGAAGCCGCTCAAAAGCGGCTTTTCGTTAAAATTAAGGGTGATAAATTAATGCTTTTCAGAAGCTTCAATAACCCTGTTCCAAACCCTGAAAACGTTTTTAGAACAGATTTTCTCGATGTCTTCAGGGCTATAGCCCCGTTTTAAAAGTTCAGCGATCAGATTGGGATATTTTGACACGTCCTCCAAACCGGTGGGAAGATCGCCATCAACACCATCATAATCCGAGCCGATGCCAACGTGATCAATGCCGGCAAGCTTTACAACGTGATCGATATGGTTTGCGACAACTTGAACATCGGCTTTCAAAGACGGATTATCTTTTTCGAACCGCGCAATGATTGGTGTAGCCAATGAATCTGTAGTGGTTAGATTCTTTTCTTTCAGTAATGCGTTGAGTTTTTTTCGATTGATATCATTTTGATTAACAACGGTTGAATCAAGAAACGCATTGTAAAAATTGATCATGATCACACCTCCGTGTTCTCCCATTTTTTTTATCATATCATCGGTCATATCTCTTTTTACGGTTGGCGCAAACACGCGACAGGAAGAATGCGAAGCAATGCACGGAACTTTCGTCAACTTCATAACCTGATAGAATGTGCTGTCGTGAACGTGTGAGATGTCAACCATAATCCCTACCCGGTTCATTTCTTTTACGACTTCAACACCAAACGGACTTAATCCACCCCAGGTACGAGTAGTGTCTCCGCTTGAATCACCAAGTTGATTGTCTTTGCTGTGGGTGAGGGTGATGTAACGGACGCCACGATCATAAAAATATTTTACATTGACTAAGTCATTTTCAATAGGCGCTCCATTCTCCATTCCGAAAGGCAATGAAATTTTTCCAGCCTGTGTATTGGTAATAATGTCATCCGGTGTTCCCGCGGAAGCAAACTTGTCAGGATGTTCTTTAATAATAGCGTTCACCAGATCAATCAAAGAATCGGCAAGATTTTTTGCAACGCCTGCTTGCTGCTGTTCAGTTGAAATGTAGATCGACATGAAAGGAGCATCGAGTCCGCCTTTTTTGGCACGTACGTAATCAAAGTCACCCAAACCTGAGCTAACCGGAATTCCTAGAAATTCTTTCGTAATTCTAAAGTGCTTTATTGTCATTCGATAAGGTAAGTCAACATGCCCGTCAGCGATGATATAAGTTTGCGCCAGCGAATCAGCGACCTGCATAAGCTTGTCATCCGGCATGGATGCGTAATCAATTTTCTTTGATGTGCAGGCTACAGAAACTACTATTAACCCGATAATAAAGTATTTACTTTGCATGGTGTTGATTTTGGTTCAAAGTATCCAAAATTCGAACGCGTTGCAAAACCATCATGGATCAGCCTAAGCAGGATAAAAAAGTTTTACCGCTCTACACCCGCAACCAACTTGCGTTACGCAATGGTCAGGATAAACCGCAAATCTGGATTGCGCTGCATGGAATTATATATGATGTAACAACGTCACGCCTGTGGCGCGATGGCAAACATTATGAGCATTGGGCCGGGCAGGATTTGACACACGAGCTTAAAGACGCACCGCATACGGAAAACGTTTTTGATAAGTTTAAACCCATTGGCAGGCTTAAGCAGGACTAAAATTGTAATTTTAAATCATGATACTGATAGCCGATAGTGGAGCATCAAAAACAGATTGGAGAATACTCGATAGTAAAGGCAACATTGAGCAGGCACAAACTATCGGCTTCAATCCATACTATCAACCTATTGAACAGTTTGATCAGGAAGTACGCGAAGTATTGGTGCCGCAGATAAAACAGCCCATCGAAAAAATATTTTATTACGGAACCGGATGCTCATCTGATAAAAACAGGAAGCTTATACGGAATGTGCTGGAAGTTTTTTATCCCGAGGCGCACATTGAGATCTGGCATGATCTGCTGGCGGCTGCACGTGCGTTGTGCGGACAAGAAGAAGGTATTGCATGTATTTTAGGTACAGGCGCAAACTCATGTTATTATGATGGATCGAAGATCACGGACAATGTAACGTCATTAGGTTATGTATTAGGCGATGAAGGCTCAGGTGCCTATCTCGGAAAAAAAATCGTAGCGGATTATTTACGCAAAGATCTTCCTGAGAAATTATGGGATCAATTCAAAAAACGTTTCCCGTTTGATCGGGACGAAATACTGGACAAGGTCTACACACAGGAAATGCCGAGTCGTTTTCTGGGCAGCTTTTCACATTTTATTTTTCAGCATGTAAAAGAACCGTATTGTTATAAGCTGGTGTACGATAGTTTTTCAGAATTTTTTGAAAAAAACGTGATGAAGTATCACCGGTACGATAAGTTGAAAGTGCATTTTACGGGTTCTGTAGCATTTTATTTCAGCGATTTGCTAAGGCAAGTTGCGAACGATAAAGGTATTATGGTTAAGAATATTCTGGAAAACCCTATTGCCGGGTTAACCTTGTATCATCAAAAAGATTTGAATTAACGTGAGCACAACCGAGTCATCTTCCCATTACAATAACCTCGAGCACATGAGTGTGCATGATCTGTTGCTTAATATCAATAGGGAAGATAAACGTGTTCCTGAAGCGATCGAAAAAGTTATTCCGGCTATTGAAAAGCTCGTGGAGGTTATTGCAGAGAAAATGAAAGCGGGTGGAAGGCTGTTCTACATAGGTGCAGGAACCAGTGGCCGGCTAGGTGTTGTAGATGCATCTGAAATTCCGCCTACGTATGGAATGTCTTTCGAAAAAGTAATTGGGCTAATTGCCGGTGGCGATAAAGCTATTCGTAAAGCAGTTGAAAATGCCGAAGACGATGTTAATCAAGCCTGGAAAGATTTACAACAGCATAACATTTCTAATAAAGACGTTCTGATTGGCATCGCTGCCTCCGGTCGTACGCCTTACGTAATTGGTGGGTTGAAAGAGGCACGTAAGAATAAAATCATAACGGGTTGTATTGTATGCAATGCAAATTCAGGCGTTGCAATGGAAGCTGATTATCCTATTGAAGTTATTGTAGGCCCTGAGTTTGTTACCGGCAGCACGCGAATGAAAGCGGGCACCGCTCAGAAGCTTGTACTGAACATGATCTCCACTACGGTTATGATCAAGCTTGGCCGGGTTAAAGGAAATAAGATGGTGGATATGCAGCTCACTAACCATAAGCTTGTAGACCGCGGTGCCCGAATGATTATGGAAGAGCTTGGCATCGATCAGCAAAAAGCTGAAGCGTTACTGAAAGAGCATGGTTCGGTTCGTAAAGCAGTTGACGGACACCGTAAAAATCAATAGCAATTCGGATAAAAATTTCGAATTCTGATTTTAGGCCTAGAATTTGTAATTCGAAATCCGAAACTGTCAATTGGAATGCATCAAATCGAACCATACTACAACTGGCTCAAATATTATAATCCAGCAAAGGACCCACAGTCACCATTTTACGGAAAGAAGTACAATTTCGATCAATATTCGGAAACCATTTATGGGTATTACATCGATCCTGCCTGGGATTTTATGGGTTCGGAGACACTGTATATGAAAATTCTATACACGGATTATGAAAAAGGATTTACTGTAATTGAATTTTTAGGCGAATGGAATGATGCGATCAACAACGACATCATGCACCTGAAGCGTAATGTTCTTGACTTAATGGTGGGCGAAGGCATTAACAAATTTATCCTCATCGGAGAAAATGTTTTAAACTTTCATGGTTCGGATGATAGTTATTACGAAGAATGGTTTGATGATGTGGAAGATGGCTGGATCGCAGCAGTTTCGTTCCCAGAATTTATTCGGGACGAGATGATGAAATACAAGCTTGATATGTATGTGAACATGGGTGGAACCCTGGAGATTGCTCAATGGCGCACGTTACGACCGGAAGTTTTTTATGAACTGGTAAGCAGCCTGATTCAAAGAAGACTTAACTGAACATCTGTTACTTCGGCTTCAGCCGGTACTAAGTATTGCCGTTTTGATTGAAGCTCTTTGCACAAAACTCGTGTTCTTCTCAGCTTGCCTTTTTGAAAATACCTGTCGTGCAATTTGAATATGCTTCCTTCCGGTATATCCGATAAGACCATAACCGTGGCGGCATCTGCATCAAAGCTTCGTAAGGCTTTGGTTAATGTAACGTCAACAAACGAGCTGGCTTTAGGATTTTCCATGTGGTCCATCAGCGGAAGCAGGATTTCTTCCGGAAATACATCCAGCGTAAGCATGGGTTTCATTAATCTTCTGAAAGCATACTTCCAGTGTTCGCCATGCGGGTCAACATTGCGACTAAAATTCAAGAACACAAACAAGTGCGCAACTTCATGAATATAGGTTACAAGGAAAGAGTATTGATTCAGATCGCTGTTAAGCGTGATCTGTGGCCGTGCGAAATGTCCTTTACTGGTAAAGTCTCCAATTTTGGTAAGCCGGCTCTTAGTAATCTTTAATGTAAAGGGTTTTTCCTGCCACAGCTCAAGGCAATACGGAATTGCGTGTTGTGGCAAGTGATGTTGTAAAATGGAAAGAACCTGTTGTTCTGTCATCGACCGAAAGGGTAGAAACTTGTGTCAGTCTAAGTTTTTCAATTGTCAGTCTGAGCCTGTCGATGACTGAAAATTAGGCAACAAAAAAAGGCTTTATCGCTAAAGCCTTCCCGGGAACAATCTTTACGATTGGTTGATTACTGAGCTGCAGTTGTGTCAACAGCAGTCGTGTCAACAACAGTAGTGTCAGGAGCAGGAGCAACAACAACAGTTGTATCAACGTCTGTTGCAGATTCCTCTTTCTTGCCACCACATGCAACGATAGCTACTGCGAAAGCGCTCACCATCATCAATGCGAATAATTTTTTCATAGTTACAGGTTTTTAAAAATCATGCAAATATAACAGGAATTGGGTATTTCAAGGGTGCGTCACCGCCAAAATATTTATTTTTTTCTGAAAATGAGTCTTACCGGCACCCCCTCAAAGTCAAAATGTTCCCGCAATCGATTTTCGAGGAAGCGTTCATAGGAGGGTTGGATATACTGCGGGTGATTACAGAAGAATGCAATCGATGGAAATCGCGCTGGCACCTGTGTTATGTACTTAATCTGGATAAACTTACCCTTCATGGATGGCGGAGGATTACGCGCAATCTCATCCAGCATGGTGTCGTTTAGCTTGGACGTTGGGATTTTTTTAGTCTTGTTTTTAAAGACTTCAACCGCTTTTTCCATCACCTGGAAGATTCGCTGTTTATTGGTGGCGGAGGCAAAAATCACCGGGATATAGGTAATGGGGGCTAGCTTCTCCAAAATCTCCTTTTTAAAGGTTTCTGCAGTATTGGTGTCTTTTTCCACCAAATCCCATTTATTGATCATGATTACCATGCCCTTACCCTGCCGTTGGGCCAGACTGATTAAGGTGACGTCCTGAGCTTCCAGCTTACGTTCGGCATCAATCACAATGATACATACATCACTTTCCTCAAGCGTACGGAGCGCACGCAGTACAGAGTAGAACTCAATATCCTCATGAACCTTGGCCTTCTTTCGGATTCCGGCTGTGTCGATCAGGATAAAATCCTGGCCAAACATTTTATACCGGGAGTGAACGGCATCCCGGGTAGTTCCGGCTTCATCCGTTACGATACTCCGGTCGGTTCCCAGCAAAGCATTAAGCAAGGAGGACTTGCCTACATTTGGTCTTCCTAAAATTGAGATTCTCGGAATTCCGGCATCGGGGTCTTCAACGCCTTCCTCCTGGAAAGTAGTTACCACTGCATCGAGAAGCTCTCCGGTACCGGAACCATTCTCTGCCGAGATCGCAAAAATATCTTCGCCTAAGCCGAGCTCGTAGAACTCAGCAGCGTGCATCGATTTTTCAGTCGTATCAGCCTTGTTGGCTACGAGGAAAGTTGGCTTTTTGGAAGAGCGAACTACGTTCGCAAAATCTTTGTCCATTCCGGTAAGTCCGGAATCGCAATCCACCATAAAGATCACACATGAGGCTTCGTCCAGCGCCATCTTTACCTGCTTCCGGATTTCACTTTCAAATTTATCTTCCGATCCGGTGACATAGCCACCGGTATCTATTACAGTATAGAATTTTCCGATCCATTCGCCATAACCGTAATGGCGGTCGCGGGTAACGCCCGATTCATCGTCCATAATAGCCTGACGCTTCTCAACAAGTCGGTTGAAAAGAGTTGACTTTCCTACGTTTGGCCGTCCTACAATTGCTACAATATTTGCCATGATTCAATTATCAAATAGTTGATTGGCTACTCTAAGTATCCAAAATGCTTTAATTTATTCTGTTGCTTTCTCCAGTCGTCAGCAACCTTCACATGTGTTTCTAAAAAGATTTTCTTTTGAAAGAATACTTCCATATCCTTTCGGGCATCCATGCCTAATTTTTTGAGTGCGCTTCCGGCTTTGCCGATGATAATGCCTTTCTGTGAATCGCGTTCCACGTAGATCTCTGCACGGATGTGAATAATCTTTTCTTCTTCTTTAAAAGAAGTAACCGCTACTTCTGTGCTATAAGGAACCTCCTGATCGTAGTTCAAAAAGATTTTTTCACGTACAATCTCTGACGCGAAGAAGCGCTCGGTGCGATCGGTAAACTCATCCTTTGGAAAGTAAGCCGGGTGTTCAGGCATCATCCCGACAACGGTATCGAGCACTTCTTTTGTATTCTCACCGTTGATGGCAGACACTGTAATGATCCGCGTAACATTTGGAAGATGCTCTTTCCAGTGCTGGATTTTATCGTGAACCTGACTTCCTTTAGCCTGATCAATTTTATTAATGACTAACAGGATCGGAGTTTGTATTCTTTTAAATCGTTTAAAAAGAACAGCATCGTATTTTTCACCCAGCTCAACAACCAGTAAGATCACATCTGCATCCTCCAGCGAGACTTTTACATACGTCATCATAGCCGTGTGCAAGGCGTATTGAGGCTCAAGGATTCCCGGGGTATCTGAATACACAATCTGATAATCTTCGCTGTTTAATATCCCCATAATCCGGTGCCGTGTAGTCTGTGCTTTCGGAGAGATAATAGAAAGCTGCTCGCCCATTAAGCGGTTCATCAGGGTAGATTTGCCCACGTTAGGCTTACCTACGATGCTTACAAAACCTGATTTAAATGGCACTGGCATAGTTTATGAAAATAAAAAACCCCTGACTGTTAGGTCGGGGGTTTGTAGTAGCGGGGACAGGACTCGAACCTGTGGCCTTTGGGTTATGAGCCCAACGAGCTACCAACTGCTCCACCCCGCGATGTTGGACGACAAAAGTACGGCTTTCGTGGTTAAAAACAAAGTATATTGAATTCGGGTTACTAACATGAAGAGATAAAAATTATGAGTAGAAAGATTTTTTTTGCCGTTGTTCTAATTTTTCAAACGTTTATTCTGTGTGCGCAAAAACACTCAATAAAAACTTTGGCAGAAGTGCCTCTTCAGTTCGGATTAGGATATGAAGGTTTCGTGAGCAAACACTTTTCCATCAGCATTCAGGGTGGAGTTCTTACGGAACCGAACAGTACGTTAGTTATTAATGTTTTGGAAAAGCTCGGAACCACTCCGGAGATTATCGACATCATTGAAGAGTCCTTTAAGTTTGGATTGGTAGGTGAAGCAGGTGCGAATTATAACTTTGGAAAAAACTATGTCGGTACGTTCGGGCAATTTATCAACCTTCGCGGAAGAGGATCAGCACCAGACCCGATTGAAGAATATTTTGATGAAAATTTTTCTCTTTTTCCCATCAGACCAGGAAGTGATCCCGATGAAAGACAGGTTAGCGTGCGCTCTTCTATAATTCAGGTTGGAATTTTATATGGAAGACGCTTTCCGCTTAAGAACGAACATTTAGAAATTGATGCTGAATTTGGTGTGAGCAAGAATGTTTGGTCGAAAAGCAGGCTGTATTCTAACAACCGAGACTTAAGTGAGATGGATGATGAGGTAGATGAAGAGCTGGATTATTATTATTCGCGATATGGCTACATACCCAGTCTCACCGTGGCATTTGTTTATAAATTCTTGTAGACGCAAAATTTTGCGTCTCTCTCGTTAGTGGGGTTTGATAATTTTTGGAAATTATTTGGGAGACGCAACATTTTGCGTCTCTACGCGAACATTTTATATATCCATAACCGTTGATCCCATTGCCCCCGTGATATAACGGTAAAACCACTATTTTGCACATCCATGCTTTTTAACAGTAAACCTCCTTTAGCAGAACGCTTGAGACCGACCCGGTTGGATGACTTGGTGGGGCAAGAGCATCTTGTGGGTGAAAAAGGCGTGATCCGGAAAACTATTCAATCCGGTAATATTCCTTCTATGATTTTCTGGGGTCCGCCTGGGGTAGGAAAAACGACCATTGCCAACATCATTGCCAACGAAGCGAAGAAACCATTCTATATCTTAAGCGCAATCAGCGCAGGTGTAAAAGACATTCGGGAGATTATCGACAAAGCGAGATCATCTCCACGCTCAATTTTATTCATTGATGAAATTCACCGTTTCAATAAATCTCAACAAGATGCGTTGCTTGGTGCGGTTGAAAAAGGAATTATAACGTTGATAGGGGCAACAACCGAAAACCCATCGTTCGAAGTTAATTCAGCTTTGCTCTCACGCTCACAGGTATACACACTCAACGCCTTGGAAGAAAAAGATTTACTCAAGCTCGTAAATCAGGCGCTTAAAAAAGATGAAGAGCTTAAAAAGCGCGATGTTGAAATCAAAGAACATCAGGCATTGTTTCAATTATCAGGAGGAGATGCGCGTAAAGTGCTCAATCTTCTTGAGCTCGTAGTGGATTCAGAGGTCAATGGAAAAGTTGTGATCACCGATGAATTAGTGACCAGTGTTGCTCAAAAGAAAATCGCCATTTATGACAAGAGTGGTGAGCAGCATTATGATATTATCTCGGCTTTTATAAAATCAATCCGCGGCAGCGACCCTAACGCAGCGATTTATTATTTAGCGAGAATGGTTGAAGGTGGAGAAGATGTAAAGTTCATCGCTCGCAGAATGTTGATTCTAGCATCCGAAGATATTGGCAACGCTAATCCCACGGCATTAGTAATGGCAAACAATACATTTCAAGCGGTAGATGTAATTGGTTATCCGGAAGCAAGAATAATTCTGGCGCAATGTGCGGTGTATTTGGCCAGTTCACCAAAAAGCAACGCGAGCTACATGGCTATTGAAAACGCATTAAGCATTGTTCGTGAAACCGGAGATTTACCCGTTCCGTTATCAGTACGAAATGCCCCAACGAAACTGATGAAGAACATGGGTTATGGAAAAGGCTATCAATATGCCCACGATTATGAAGGAGGTTTTGTGAACATGGAATTTTTACCTGAAAAAATCAGCGGTCAGAAGTTTTATGAGCCCGGAAATAATGTTCGCGAAGATGAATTGAGAAAGTATCTTCGAACGTTATGGAAGGAGAAATATGGTTACTAAGATTTCATTGTGAAGAATATTATTCTTGAATCGCATCCGGCTTTTATTTTACTCTGCCTTGCAGTGGCAATTGGCTACGCATTTCTGCTATACAAGAGTAAGCACCCTTGGTCAGGTACGTTAAATAAAATTTTGTTTGGAGGTCGTGCGATTTTAGTTTTTCTGCTTGCTTTTTTATTGCTGGGGCCGATCATTCGCCAACTTGATAACCTGTATGAAAAACCGGTTTTTGTTATTGTACAGGACAATTCTGTATCTGTAAAAGAAACAAGTGACTCTACTTCTTTAAACAATCTTCAAAAATCCTTATGGGCAATAAAGCAATCATTGGATGAAACTGGATATGAAACTTTTCAAAAGGATTTATCCGGAGAAGATGTTTCGGTTGTAAAATTCAACGAACCGGTTTCAGATCTGCAGGGTGCGTTGCGAAAAATTTCCAATCAATACGAAGGCCAATCCATTGCCGGAGTGTTATTGGTTTCGGATGGTATTTATAATTCTGGATTATCACCGTTATACACAGCCTATAGTTTTCCAGTGTATACGATAGGAGTAGGCGATACTGCCCAACGTCAGGATATCGCCATTAAAGATTTAGTCTATAACAAAATCGCGTATCAGGGAAATGAATTTCCAATTCGTGTGGAAATATTAGTGAAAGGATTTCCAAACCAGAACATTTCTGTATCGCTTATCAAATCCGGAAAGGTAATTGAACGTCAAACAAAGAATTCCGGTACGGATCAATTGTTGCCAATTGAATTTAAAGTTGCTGCTACAGAACAGGGAATTCAACGATTGGATGTCCAGGTTGAGATGAAGTCGGAAGAAAAGAATGTGCGCAACAATAAATCCACGGCATTTGTAGATGTAATTGAAGGGAAGAAGAAAATTCTTTTAGTGGCCAATGCTCCCCATCCTGATATTAAAGCACTCCGCTCCATCATTGATAAGAATTCGAATTACGAAATGATACTTCATATTCCGGATGTGGAGGAAACGGAAGCTAAAAATCTACAGCCTGCTAATATCGATTTGGTGATTTTTCACCAATCACCCGACAAACGCGGAAGAACGCGCGATCTTTTTCAACGCTTTAATGCAAGCAAAACTTCAATGTTTCTGGTGGTTGGCCAGCAGACTGATCTAAGTGCATTAACGGCTGATAAAATTCCATTAACCTTTGATCAGCCACCGCGCCAGTACGATGATGTAATGCCGATTGTAAATCCTTCGTTTCCCTATTTTCTTTTATCACCTGAAGCAAATTCTGTTTTTTCAGGATTTCCGCCTGTTTGGGTTCCGTTTGGCAAGATGCAGATTCCGGCATCTTCGGTTACATTATTATCGCAACGTGTGGGCAGCATCTCAACCGATAAATCATTACTATGGATCGACATTCCGGACAATCATAAAATTGCTGTGATGCTGGGTGAAGGGTTCTGGCAGTGGCGGTTGGAAGAATATTCTAAAAATGAAAACACCGATGCATTTGATGAAGTGTTTAGCAAGTTGATTCAATACTTAAGCACAACCGATGATAAGAGCCGTTTTAAAAGTTATCCGGTTGAACAACAATTCTCCGATACGGAAGCGGTGGTATTTGAAAGTCAGGTGTATAATGACATTTATGAACCTGTATTCGGAAGTCGCGTTGACCTTGAGATCACGGATGATACCGGTAAAAAATATAAATACAATTATGTGCTCAGTCCGGGCAATGCCCGCTACCAGATTGGCGGATTAAAAGAAGGAATTTATAGGTATACCTCATCAACAACCATCAGTGGAAAGGAAGAAAAAGTGCGTGGTCAGTTTTTGGTTACTGCCCAACAGGCCGAGTTGCAAAATCTGACGGCTGATTTTGATTTGCTGCGCAAGCTTTCAACTTCAACAGGGGGTAAATTTTATAATGTTTCTGAAACCGATAAGCTTCAGGTTGATCTTGCTAAAAAAGAAGCAACGAGTGTTATTCACAGCGAAGAAAAGTTTGATAATCTGTTGAATTTGAAATGGGTTTTCTTTTTGCTGCTCACACTTGTGAGTGCTGAATGGTTTTTAAGAAAGTTTTATGGTGGGTATTAACTCATCTCAAAACACCGCATGCTCACGCTCGCATTTTGAATTTCTTCATACGTGAAATTCACTTCATCCTTATCTCTTATTAATCCTAAACTATAAATCATCGGATAATAATGATCGGGTGTGGGAATTGACATCAGCGCAGCTTGACCTAATTTCTCATAGTCAACCAGATCCTGAAATTCACGACTTAAAATTTTCTTCTTGCTGATCTCGTCAAACTCCTGTGCCCATGGATATGGATTTGCTTCGATATTATGAAAATCAGCTGCCCGCAAATTATGAACAATGTTGCCGCTGCCAATAATAAGTACCCCCTTGCTGCGCAACGCTTGTAATTCTTTTGCCAGCTTAAAATGATAGGCTGCCGGTTGCGAGTAGTCAATGCTCATTTGAAAAACAGGAATGTTAGCTTCAGGAAAAGCATGCGCTAACACAGTCCAGGCACCATGGTCCAGACCCCAATCTTTATCTTCCTGTACTGTTGTGGAGGTAATGATCTTTTTTACTTCCTGCGCATATTTCGGAGCACCAGACGAAGGATATTTCACATCGTACATCGCTTGCGGAAAGCCATAGAAATCATAAATCGTTTCGGGTTTTTCCGTTACGGCAACATACGTTCCTTTTCGAGTTAACCAGTGCGCAGAAATTACAAGAATCGCATTGGGTTTGTCGGTTAACGCTTTTCCCATTTTGTTTAACGTTTGAGTAAAAGCATTATCCATCAGCACATTCATCGGACTGCCATGCCCTATAAACCACGCTGGAAATTGATTTGTGCTCTTAAACGAGGATGTTGTACTGTGCAGGTCTTGTAATTGCATAATTAGTATACACGTTCACAAACAAAATAGTTTATTCGGAGTGTGTTTCTTAATCTAGGTTAAGATCGTGATTTTTGTTCAACGTTAAACAAAACTATTACATGGTCTGTGTCTTCACAGACCATCTCTAACAAAGCTGACAAGTACTGTCGCATTGCCTGTTTTAACTTCCTTCCTAAACCACTAAGGAATACCTTACACCTTTCGGAGAAAAGATATGGTGTGGGAACGGTTGCAGGAGAAGCTTTCGATTTTATCGGACGCAGCAAAATATGATGTTTCATGTGCTTCCAGCGGAAGCAAGCGGAGTAATACGCAAAAGGGTTTAGGCAATACAACGACTTCAGGAATTTGCCATACCTATACGGAAGATGGCCGTTGTGTTTCATTGCTGAAAATCCTGTTAACCAATTACTGTATTTATGATTGTCTCTACTGCGTTTCGCGCAAGAGCAACGATATTAAGCGCGCAGGCTTTACCGTTCAGGAAGTTGTTGATCTCACCATCGGATTTTACCGTAGAAATTATATTGAAGGACTGTTTCTAAGCTCAGGCATTTTTAAAAGTCCGGATCATACAATGGAGCGACTTGTTCGGGTTGCTAAAAAATTACGTACCGAGCATCGGTTCAATGGTTACATTCATCTCAAAACGATTCCAGGCTGCAGCGAGGAGTTAATGAAAGAGGCTGCTTTATATGCCGACCGGCTTTCAGTTAACATTGAGCTTCCGTCAGAACAAAGCTTAAAAGCACTTGCACCCGAAAAGAAACGTGTTGATATCCTTGCGCCCATGAAATACTTGAGTGAAAATATTCAAGGATTTAAGCAAG
Organism: Cyclobacteriaceae bacterium; assembly: GCA_965227265.1. Taxonomy (GTDB): domain Bacteria; phylum Bacteroidota; class Bacteroidia; order Cytophagales; family Cyclobacteriaceae; genus UBA2336. The sequence goes on from OZ245738.1 coordinate 3,893,664, forward strand.
AGCGAAAGCTAATCGGAACGTCACCGTCTTTTGCGCCTGCCGGCCAGAGCACACAAATGGTTATTGGCGCGAGTCCGGAAAATGATTTGCAAATCATGTCGATCGCAAACGCACTTTATAAAACGTATCAGCTTAAACGGGTTTATTATTCCGGGTTTGTGCCGATCAGTAACGATGATCGTTTGCCTAAGCTCGGCACTGCTGTTCCGATCATTCGGGAGAACAGACTATACCAAGCTGATTGGTTGCTTCGGTTTTATAAGTTTTCACTCAAAGAAATCGTCAATGAAAAATTTCCGCAGCTTGATCTGGATATTGATCCCAAGCTTGCCTGGGCATTGCGGAATCTCGATCAGTTTCCGATTGATATAAATAAAGCGGATTATGAAATGATTCTTCGTATTCCTGGAGTTGGAGTTTCATCTGCATTAAAAATTGTTCAATCAAGGCGATTTCGAAAACTGGGTTGGGAGGAATTAAAAAGATTCGGATTGGCTTACAGTCGCGCGAAACATTTTATTGTAACGAAGCATGCATTTCCAAATGAGCTGCATGAAGAAAAATTACGTCAGACAATCTTAGGTCAAAGTAAATATGCTAAGTCACTTTCACCTCAATTTTCATTATTTGGATGATTCGGCTTATTTACAATGGGAGTTTTGAGGGTTTTTTGACCTGTGTGTTTGAGCTTTACGAACGGAGAGCTGAGTCCGGGAGAATTGTGCGAAGCAAGTTGTATCAACCCATGCTGAATGAGCAGATTTTAGAAATTCAGGCAGATTCTACGAAAGCAAATCGTGTCTGGTCAGGATTGAAGCGAAAAGTCTCAACTGAAAAAGTTAACCAGTTTTATAAATCTTTTTTGTCGGAGCGTGAGGACATGGAAGATAATCTGTTAGGCTTTATTCAGTATGTTTTAAGCGCAAAGGAGTCAGTCGAAAAAGATTATAGTCACAAATCAATCTTGTACATCGCGCAAATTGCCAAACAAGTTCATCGCGAAAAGCACCGGATGGAGGCATTCATTCGGTTTCAGCGAACACTGGACGACATCTATTACGCAGCAATTGAACCTGACTTTAATGTTCTTCCGCTCATCGTAAAACATTTTAAAGACCGGTATGCCGATCAGCGCTGGATTATTTATGATCGCAAAAGAAAATATGGAATAGAGTATAATGCTGAAACAAGCAAGATCACCGAAGTTCAGCTTAGCCTTACGGAAGAAACGGATCGCACATTTCTTCCGCAATCAGTTGTGGCTGAAGAAGAGCTGCATTATCAACAACTCTGGCAACAATACTTCACAAGCGTCAACATCTCTCCTAGAAAAAATAATAAGTTGCATGTGAGGCATGTTCCGTTGCGATATTGGAAATACTTAACAGAGAAGATTGCACAATAAAAAGAGGCGAGTTTTTGGCTCGCCTCGTATACTTGATTTATAAAAACTGAACTGTAAAAACTTATTCGCTTTTTTTCGAAGCAGCTTTTGGCTTCTTCACTTTCAACGTCAATGTTTCTGATTTGCCATCGTGGTCGGCAATGATCGTTCCGCCTTCCTCGATTTCGCCTTTCAGAATTTCTTCTGCTACGGCATCTTCCAGGTATCGGGTAATTGCACGGTTCAACGGACGAGCTCCAAATTGTTGATCGTAACCTTTCTCCGCCAGGAAGTCTTTCGCTTTATCGGTAAGCTCAACGTTGTAACCGATTTGATTAATACGATCAAACACTTTCTTCAACGTGATGTCGATGATCTTATGGATATCTTCGCGAAGCAATGAATTGAATACAATCACATCGTCAAGCCTGTTCAAAAACTCAGGACTGAAGACACGCTTTAACGCATTTTGAATGGTCGACTTCATGTTTTCTTCCACGTTCTCGCGCTTTGCAGTTGTTGCAAAACCAATTCCGCTTCCGAAATCTTTCAAGTCACGAACCCCGATGTTTGACGTCATGATGATGATTGTATTTCTGAAATCAACGCGTCTTCCTAAACCGTCTGTTAAGATACCATCATCTAAAACTTGTAACAGGATGTTGAAAATATCCGGGTGAGCTTTTTCGATCTCATCCAATAACACCACAGAATATGGCTTGCGTCTTACTTTTTCAGTAAGCTGGCCGCCTTCTTCATAACCAACATATCCTGGAGGTGCTCCAACCAAACGCGATACAGAGAATTTCTCCATGTATTCACTCATGTCGATGCGGATCAATGAATCCTCTTTATCGAACAAATAGGTTGCGAGAACTTTTGCCAATTCAGTTTTACCAACACCGGTAGGACCGAGGAATATAAAGGAACCAATTGGCTTCTTAGGATCTTTCAATCCGACACGTGTACGCTGAATTGCTTTAGTCAATTTTTTGATCGCGTCAACTTGACCAATTACTTTATTGCTGAGCTCAGTACCCATCGATAAAAGCTTGTTGCTTTCTTTTTGAGCAATTCGGTTTGTAGGAATGCCTGTCATCATACCAATTACATCGGCAACGTTTTCTTCGTTAACGGTGTATTTTTCGGTACGGGTTTTATCTTCCCATTTCGCTTTCGCGATGTCAAGTTGTTCTAATAATTTCTTCTCACGATCTCGTAATTGAGCAGCCTCTTCGTATTTCTGGCTTTTCACTACGCGATTTTTTTCCTTCTTCACATCTTCAACAGCTTCTTCCAGTTTCACAATGTCTTCCGGAACGTGGATGTTGTTGATGTGTACGCGCGCACCGGCTTCGTCCATTACGTCAATGGCCTTATCTGGCAGGAAACGGTCACTGATATAACGGTCAGAGAACTTCACGCAAGCTTCTAATGCTTCTTTCGTATAGATAACATGGTGATGCTCTTCGTATTTCTCTTTGATGTTTTCGAGAATTTGGATCGTTTCATCAACTGTAGTTGAATCAACCATTACCATCTGGAAACGTCTTGCCAACGCACCATCTTTTTCGATGTACTGACGGTACTCATCTAATGTTGTTGCACCGATACACTGGATCTCACCGCGTGACAACGCAGGCTTGAACATATTCGAAGCATCCAGCGAGCCTGAAGCTCCACCGGCACCAACAATAGTATGCAATTCGTCAATGAAGAGGATTACATCCGGAGATTTTTCCAGTTCATTCATTACAGCCTTCATACGCTCTTCAAACTGACCGCGGTATTTTGTACCGGCAACCAGCGAAGCGAGGTCAAGCGTTACCACACGTTTGCCGAACAGCACACGTGATACTTTCTTTTGAATGATGCGCAGCGCAAGACCTTCTGCAATTGCAGTTTTACCCACACCGGGCTCACCAATTAGAATTGGGTTATTTTTCTTTCTGCGGGAAAGAACCTGGGCAACACGCTCAATTTCTTTTTCACGGCCAACGATTGGATCGAGCTTGCCATCTTCCGCAAGACGAGTCAAATCACGACCAAAGTTATCGAGAACAGGTGTGCGTGATTTCTCAGCACCTTTTTTCTCTTTGCCTGCACCAGCTCCCTGACCTGCGCCTTGTGCACCACCAAAAATTCTGGATGAATCGTCATCTGGATCGTCAGTATCGGAAGATGCTTGCGGTCCTTCAGATTGATATTCGAGCATTTCTTTAACAGTCTCGTAGTTCACATCGAACTTGTTGAGGATCTGCGTAGCGAGGTTATCTGCATCGCGCAGGATCGATAACAATAAATGTTCGGTGCCGATAAGCTGAGCTTTGAAAATTTTAGCTTCGAGATACGTGATTTTTAAAACTTTTTCAGATGCTTTCGTTAACGGTATGTTTGCGAGATTTTTTACTTCATGAGTAGCAGTGCCTTTTGATACTTTTTCAACTTCAGCACGAAGCTCGTCCAGCGGCACGCCTAATTTTTTCAGCACGCCCACGGCCACACCTTCGCCTTCACGAATCAGCCCCAGCAACAAATGCTCGGTGCCGATGTAATCGTGACCCAGTCTCAACGCTTCTTCGCGGCTCAATGAGATTACTTCTTTAACACGGTTGGAAAATTTAGCTTCCATAGATTGGGAATAAGAATGAATAGTGTAAATGTAAACTTTTAAGGGATTTTATGCCCTTGTTTCGGCTAAGTTTTAAACGCACGCGGCTTTTAATTTGTTCATTCGGTCCTTGGCCGGGAAATCACCTGGCATGCATTTGGGCCTTCGCAGAATATCAAATCAATGATGCTCATGTTCTCTGCAAACGTGTGTCCAAATACCTGCGTGTATTTAATGGGTTGGGAATATTTTTCGTAACCGGCTGGTTTTTTAGCATTTACGAGATTTCGAAGGTCTGTGGTTCCGGGTTGGGGTATTTTTTCATACGCCATTGTTTCCGTTATGGCATTTGGCAGTTTCAGCCACCCGCGACAGATTGTCAGCAATTCCAGGTTAAGGTCGTAAAGAAACGTGTGCTCTTTATATAGAGTATTGTGGAGGGCATCAGAATAGTATTCGAAAAATGGACTTTTATTATATGCTGAGACGATTGAACGCCAATGATTGTTAAGCCATTTCTGAGTGTAATCAATTTTGATGTCAGTAATTATTGTCTTTCCGTGTTTTCCGGTAAGCGGAACGGTTAATTCCTGAACACCTTGTGACGTTATTATTCGACAACGACTGCGATAGCTTTGTTTAATAAAGTGTTCGTATTTTTCCAGAACAATCGTATCGAACGACTGCGTAGCGGTGAACCAGGCAATGGAAGGTAGGTAGTGAAGTTCTATTAGACAGTTCAAGAATCGACCTGAGTTTAAATTCATTAAAACATAGAACTACTAGCTACTTTTTAAGAAATTTTGTCTCTCATACACCGCTCCAAGCGCTTCGAAAATTTCGTTTTGAGAAACTTCATTACTCCAGCCCATTTTGGACAGCTCTCCTCTAACTTCCTGCTCACTTTTTTCTTTTACAAAGTGATAGTAGGCAAACTCGACAACCTCGCGAGGAATCCTTTCTGACTGATAAACCAATAAAGAGGAGAATGCTCGTAGTATGGTTATCCAGTAGATAATTAAAACTTGAAGTATCCAACTTATGATAAGGCCAATCCAACCGGTGTTTAATGATTTAATTTTAAGGCCACTTTCAAACCTTAATTTTATAAAGTCGAAAAAACTGAAACCTGTGATATCGTTTTGGCTTATAATTATCTGATATTGAAATATTTGATTTGTAATGAAGAAAACTGCAATCATAGCGTAAATCAAAAAAAGGAGTTTTTCACTATTAGTAAAATTTCCCCATTTGATTAAATACTTTAAGGAAAAACCAAAAGCCATCCCGATAATTGACTCATAAAGCATAATAATGTAAATGACATTAACTGTTAAGTATGCTGTCAGGAATGCAAATATTAAAGCAATCAAAAGACCTCCGATAACGGGAATCGCGAAAGTGGGTTCTCTTCTTCTTTCTGGAATTGGAAGGAATGTCGGGATAATGTAATCATCCCAATTGTCTTTTATTTGTATTTCATTATGAAGCTCTGTTTGCTTTTCAGGATCAAAGTTTCTTTCCTCCTCTCTAAAAGCAAATTCAAAAAGCCGAACTCTTTTTGAATTTCTACCCATATCCCACATTTCGTTTCCTAGTGTGACACTTTCGATCTGAATTTTATTATCAAGTAATGCTTTGATTATTATTTTCTCGCTATTCTTACGATAAGCTTCTGTAGATTCCCTGTCTTTGTAGGTCAGTTCCCAACCGAGTTTTTCAAATGCTCTTGTTGCAACCTCTGTTACAATTTCTTTTTTTAAAGATGTTTTGATGATAGTTTTATACTTAGGCGTCCAGCCAAAGCTGTGTTTTGTTTTAATTTTCTTTTCAACGTCTTTGTAAATTTGATCCATTGTTAAGATATCAGCTTGTTCACAAATCAATTTCTCCTAATCCTTGTCTTACCAAAATTAACTCTTCACCCGTGCAATCAACCACCGTTGATGGAATGTTTCCGCTGGCTCCCCCGTCAATTACAATATCTACCAGGTTTTTAAAATCTTCATAGATCTCTTCCGGATCGGTTGTGTATGCTTTTATCTTGTCATCATCTTTAATGGATGAGGTAATCAACGGATTACCAAGTTCGGCAACAATTGATCTGGGAATGTTATGATCCGGGATTCGTATGCCGACAGTTTTTTTTGTTACATCCAGAATTTTAGGAACGCGACTGCTTGACTCTAATATAAATGTAAACGGTCCGGGTAGTGATTTTTTTAAAACTTTGAAAACAGGAGTTTGTAAATTCTTTACGTATTCTGAAATGTGTGTGAGGTCGTTACAGATAAATGACAAGTCAAGTTTGTTTGGCTTGATATCCATCACGCGGCAAAGTCGTTCTATCGATTTACGGTTCATCAAATCACAGCCGATACCGTAAATCGTATCCGTTGGGTAAACAATAATTCCGCCTTTGCGTAATACATCAACAACGCGGTTGATCTTGCGCATCTCCGGATTTTGCGGATGTATTTTAAGGAACTCTGCTGCCATTGTTAAAGCAAATATACTACATCAAAAAAAGTTAATGTAATTCCCATGACTGTTACTTCAAGTGCTATAAGTTTAAATAATGTGCAAAGCTGACTGCGAGAAGTCTCATTTCAGTACTCAACATGGGATTTTTCGCAGAAGGCTTAGTATTCTACAGGTTCACTTAGCTCAATCGAAATGACGAGATAGATTTGTATTTTTGACATCTTAATCGGCCTAGTATGTTTAAAGGAATGCGAAAATTGGTTGTCTTTCTGGTACTCTCCGTACTGCTGATCTCATTCTCCTATTATGGATACCAGATTTGCTATACGCCTAACATTTTGGTTGGGAAAGAAGATCGGTTGATTGTTATTCCAGACAGTGCCAATTTTGACACCGTTCAAAAAATCCTGCATGAAGGAAATTATGTTCAGGATTTGATTTCATTCAGCTTCCTGGCTAAGCTGATGGATTATGATAAAGGTGTAAAGTCTGGTCGATATACGCTGAAAGCCAACATGACAAACATCCAGGCAATTCGGTATTTAAGATTGGGGTTACAAGAACCAGTAAAGATTACGTTTAATAATGTTCGGTTAATTGCTGATCTCAGTGAAAGAATCACCAAGAATCTTGAAATGGAGCCGGAGCAGTTTGAAGCTGCATTAGTAGATTTTGCGATGACAAATAAATACGGATTTAATAAGGATAACATTCTATGCATGTTTATTCCGAACACGTATGAAGTGTATTACAATTCATCTCCCAAGCAATTGATCGAGCGAATGCATGAAGAGTTTGAAAAATTCTGGAACACTGAACGTCAGGATAAAGCGGGTGCATTGAAACTTACACCAATTGAAATTTCTATTCTTGCCTCAATCGTGCAGGCTGAGACCGTAAAACGTGATGAAGCGCCAACCATTGCCGGACTTTATATTAACCGATTGAAACAAGGAGTTCCGTTGCAAGCTGATCCAACGTTGGTTTTTGCTTCCGGTGATTTTGCATTGAAAAGAGTTTTGAACGAACACAAGCTCATTGATTCACCTTACAATACTTATAAGTATGCAGGCTTACCTCCAGGTCCAATCAATTTGCCGGAGATCAACACACTCGATGCAACACTTAGTTATTTAAAGAGCGACTACATTTACATGTGTGCCAAAGAAGATTTTTCCGGAAGACATAACTTCTCAGCTTCGTATGCTGAACACGTAAAAAATGCCCAACGTTATCAGGCTGCGCTTACGCGTGAACAGAAGATTGGTGCTGCATTGAGAAAGAAACGAGGCGCGAAGTAATGTATCAATCCGAAACTTCGATCCGCGTCCGGTATGGTGAAACTGACCAGATGGCTTATGTGTACTACGGAAACTATGCCATGTATTATGAAGTTGGCCGTGTTGAGAGTTTACGTCAGTTGGGAGTAACGTATAAAGAACTTGAAGCTTCCGGCATTATAATGCCCGTATTAGAAAATCATTCGAAATTTCTTGGTCCAGCCCGATACGATGAATTGCTGCGAATCGTTACTACCATTCGTGAAAAGCCAACCGTAAAGATTAATTTTGAATACGAAATATTTAACGAGCAAAACAAGCTTATTAACCAAGGTGAAACACTCCTGGTTTTTGTCGACAGCAAAACAGGCCGACCGGTGCGCACGCCTGCAATGATGTCGAACGTGCTCGAACCTTTTTTTAAATGAAATACAAATTTAAACGCTATATCTTCTCTTTTTCGCCTTCGCGCATTGTCATTCATTGGATGCGGAAGATTCGATTTAACCGATGGGATAATGTTTCGTTATACAAGCTTGTTAAGCTCTTCATCAAAAATTTGCAGGAAGATGAAATTTTAAACCGCGCTAACAGTGTGGCCTACAGTTTCATGTTGGCGATTTTTCCAGCCATTATCTTTTTGTTTACACTGATTCCATACGTCACCACCTGGATTCCATCCGTGAACACGGACAGCATCATGCTTTTTTTGTCTGACATGATGCCACCGAGCATGTATGATGTGATTAATTCTACCGTGCGCGATATCCTGAGTAATCAACGCGGGGGACTATTGACTTTAGGTTTTATATTTTCACTTTGGCTGGCCACCAACGGCATGATGTCGCTGATGAGTGCATTCAATGCGTGCTATAAAACCAGCGACCGGAGAAAAGGCTGGAAGATGCGGCTTGTTGCAACGGGGCTTACCATCAATCTCGCGATTGTTTTATGTCTAGCCGTTGTGCTACTGGTTGTCGGGCAGTTTACATTGGATTATGTACTTCAGCACTTAGGACAATTCGATTGGCTTCAGGGGATAGACAAGTGGACAGTCAACCTGCTGTTAACACTCCGGTTCATTATAATATTCATTGTCTTTTTCCTGGCGGTATCAACCGTTTATTATTTTGGCCCGGCTATTCATTATAACTGGAGATTTTTTTCTATCGGGTCTTTCTTGGCCACGTTACTCATCCTGGGTGTATCGTATGGCTTTTCGTATTACGTTACAAACTTTGGAACTTATAACAAAGTTTACGGCTCGATTGGAGTTCTCATTGCGCTAATGGTGTGGGTGCAATTGGTGACAGTTGTTTTACTGATTGGTTATGAGATCAACGCCAGCATTCATGATGCTGCGCGCATGCAGGCGCTTTGGCATGGAAGGAGATTTAAATCTGACGAAGCTTCTTAAAGGTTAGATTCAGCTTCAATTATCATTTCCTTATTCGAGATTGGATGCTGAAAAATAAGCTTGTGAGCTTGTAGTGCAATTGCATTTAATTTGTAGGGAGCAGTAGATCCATAAACCACATCACCAATGATTGGACTCTCTACACTTGCCAACTGTGCTCGTATTTGATGATACTTACCGGTATGAAGCTCAATACTCCAAAGAAATTTATCTTTAGATACTTTCTCAATGCAATAATTAAGGATAGCCTTTTCACTGTACTCAATCTGGTAATCGTATAACGTTGCTTTCTTTTTTTCTTTACGATGCCAGTGCTCCAAACTTCCCTGTAATTTTTCTGGAGCGGTAGCCGTGAGCGCTTTGTAAAATTTTTTAACCTTCCGTTCAGCAAACTGCTCACTCAAATTTTTCAAAACAGCCCGCTGTTTGGCAAATAGAACTACTCCACTAACGGGTCTGTCAATTCGATGAATGTGCTGAGCGTAAACTTCTGTTGCAGAGGAAAGTGATTTTTTTAGGTAATCTTTTACATACTGTTGCAGGCTAGGATTATTATTTCGATCAGGCTCTACCATCAAGCCAGCTGGTTTATCGATTACGATGATAAAGTCATCTTCAGCCAAAATGTGTTTAGGGATATTCATTCAAAAGCAATAATAATTCAACTATAACGCTTCAATATTTTGTTTAATTTAAACATTCAATCGAAGGATTTATGAAAGTTATGCGTTTAATAATTGTTTTAGTATTGATTAGTTCCTTCACTCAGGCACAGGAATTATACAATGCTCAAAATGACAGTGAAACACGTTGGGCAAGCTTTGAAAATCAGTCTGCTGCAAAAGGTGCAGGCGGAAAAGAAAATAAGCATGCAAAAGGACATCCAGCCGAAATCATGAAGCCGGGTGAAACCAAAACGTTGCTTGATGTAAAAGGCGCAGGAATTATTCAACGAATATGGTTGACAGTAAATGAGCGTTCGCCATTCATGTTGCGTGCGCTGCGAATTGAAATGTATTGGGATAATTCCGCGAAGCCAGCGGTATCAGTTCCCTTGGGAGATTTCTTTGGAACGGGCCTGGCAAGAAGAACAGCTTTTCAAAGTGCATTGTTTACTGATCCGGAAGGAAGATCATTCAATAGTTATATTCCCATGCCATATCGTACAGCTGCGAAAATTTTACTGATTAATGAAAGTAATAAAGAGGTCACGTTGTTTTATGATGTAAACTTTCAACAGGTAAAAGCTCACGCTGCTGATGTACTTTACTTTCATGCCTATTGGAGCAGGAATGCAAAGCCGGAACTTGGAAAGGATTTTGACATTATGCCTAAAGTATCCGGTACCGGAAGATATTTAGGAATGAACATGGGTGTGATCACCGATCCATCGTATGAGAAAAGCTGGTGGGGTGAAGGTGAAGTGAAAATCTATTTGGATGGAGATGCTGAATTACCAACACTTAACGGAACGGGTACAGAGGACTATATCGGTACAGCGTGGGGGCAGGGAACATTTAATCATTTATATCAGGGTTGTTTGGTAGCGGATGAAGCTAATCGACAATGGTCTTTCTATCGCTATCACATTCCGGATCCTGTTTACTTTAAAACAGATTGTAGTGTAACCATTCAATTAATGGGCGGTGACGTGATGCCGAAGGTTCGGGAGTATGTTGAGAAAGGAGCGAAACTTATTCCGGTTACTGTTTCGGGAAAAGAGTTTGTAAAACTGTTTGAGAAAAATCCGATACCTCAACTTATGGATAAAGACTTTCCAGACGGCTGGACAAATTTTTACCGCAGTGATGATGTTTCAGCAACAGCTTATTTTTATCTGGATAAGCCTGTTTCTAATTTGCCTGCATTGCCATTAGCTGAGAAACGAACAGCAGGTATGTCAGATAAGTAATTAAACTGTGTACGTAATGCTTGCGGCAGCATCATTTGCTTTCTTGCGAGCTTCTTCAATTGATTCTGCACGGGCAAGACAAACACCCATTCTGCGCTCACCTCTTACTTCTGGTTTGCCGAATAGACGTACCTGCGTGTCGGGCAACGACAATGCATTTTCTATTCCGGAGAATGTTATGTTATCTGTGTCTCCCTTTACCATGATAACACTTGAGGCAGATGGTCCATGCTGAACAATATTCGGAATCGGTAATCCTAAAATCGCACGAACGTGAAGTGCAAATTCTGATAGATCTTGTGAGATCATCGTTACCATCCCGGTATCATGCGGTCGCGGTGATAACTCGCTGAAGTAAACTGTATCACCTTTTACAAAAAACTCCACTCCGAAAATTCCATGTCCACCCAATGCATCCACAACACTGCCTGCGATTTGCTGTGCGTGCTTTAGGGCTTTCTCTAGCATCATGTGAGGTTGCCACGATTCCTGGTAATCGCCATGTTCCTGCCGATGACCGATCGGTGCGCAAAATGAAATTCCATCTTTGTGCCGGATCGTTAATAACGTAATCTCGTAATCAAAATCCACGAAGCCTTCAATGATTACGCGACCACCACCGCTTCGGCCGCCTTCCTGAGCATACTGCCATGCATAGTCAACATCCTTTTCGGATTTAATAACACTTTGACCTTTGCCTGAAGAGCTCATGATAGGCTTAACAACACATGGGATTCCGATAATTTTCACAGCGGATTCAAATTCACTTTTTGTTCCGGCAAATTTGTAAGGCGATGTCTGGAGCTTAAGCTTTTCAGCTGCCAGCGTTCGGATACCTTCACGGTTCATGGTTAATCGTGTAGCATTTGCTGAAGGTATAACATGAAACCCTTCTTTCTCCAGTTCAATTAATGTATCCGTTGCAATTGCTTCAACTTCGGGAACGATAAAATCTGGTTTCTCTTTTTCGATTACAGCACGCAGGGCCTTTCCGTCCAGCATTGAAATAGTGTGAGACCGATGCGCTACCTGCATGGCCGGTGCGTTATCATAACGGTCCACTGCGATAACCTCAACTCCATACCGTTGGAATTCGATTACAACTTCCTTACCCAGTTCGCCTGAGCCAAGCATCATAACTTTTATAGCGGATGATTTTAGGGGAGTACCGATTTTAATTTCCTGATTCATGTTTGGGTAAAATCTGTAAAGCGGTTCTAAGATTGCAATAATGCATCGGTCTTGAAACAAAAAAGCCCCGATTTCTCGGGGCTTTAGAGCAGAGGAGGAGGGATTCGAACCCCCGGAACCTTGCGGTTCTCCGGTTTTCAAGACCGGTGCAATAAACCGCTCTACCACTCCTCTGTACCGTTTTCACGTTCGGGATGCAAATGTAGATTTTTCTGTTAATCCTGCAAAATCGCCATTTACTGTTCCACTAATTTTCTTCTGCAAAATCTGGGAAGGTCTTTTTAAGGTCTTTATCTTCAATTTTAGGTGGACTCTTGCGATAGGCATCCAATTCAAGCAATACGATTCGCTGATCATTTATTGTGCCCCTCAGTTTATCAATATCCTTATCGAATTCCGGTGATCTACGAGAGGATTTTAAACCATACTTCCGGGCAAACTCATCACCTGCACTTTGAATTCTGTTTCGAATGTCAATGTCGATTTTAATTTTATCCATGATGTCATCTTTTGAGCGGCCAATAACCTCAGTCGCTTCAAGTGTTCCGAGTGTAAGTACAGTTGTGCCACCAACAGCCGGAACAATTTTTTGTGCATTCTGGTCGTCTTGAAAAGCTACCGGACTTATGCCCGTGACAGCTCCTAAAGATGCGTTGAGGATTGAACGTTTCTTTTTACCCTTTTTTGCCTTCTTATAATCTTCGTTAAGTTTTTTCTGATTTTCATCTAGATCTTTAATCATTAGATAAGCGCTAATCAAATTGGCCTTGTATTTCTGATACTGATGCGCATCTTTCTCAATTACATTTTCTGCATCATTAACCGTGATGGATATTTTTCGCTGTACGCGATTATTAGATTTATCCAGCGCAAAAAATACAATCTCAACCGGAAGTTGTTTTTTTGTTTCTTCTACAAAAGAGTATGCAGGTTTCCAGGTGAATTCATATTGCAACGGAGTGTTTTCTTTTAATGCAGCAGCCGTGATACGCAGATCGGAAGGAATAAAACCTGCGCTGCGCACGTTGTCATCACCGTTAGGATCTGAGATGTATATTTTAAGATTTAAGGTTTCATCTTCTTTCAATGAAAAAACAGAATCGCCCGGAACAATTAATAATTCAGGTGGAAGATCAAGTTGCGTTTGAGCGATACGAATTCGGCTTTTTGTTTCTGCTTTGTCAGGCTGATCTTGAACAATAAATTCTACCGTGAGCGGATTATTCTTTAATGAATTAAACTGACTTCTAGAAGGTGCCCACGTAAACTGTCCTTGTGATGAAAGATTAGCGCCTTCGGGCATTTGCGTTTGAATGATTTTGAAAACAAAAGGATCACCATCGGGATCAGAAACATATTCGTAGGGAATCTGATAGCTATTACGGGTGGATTGCTTTACGTAAAAGACAGGGATATCTTCGATTACCGATGCACGGTTTGTATGATTAACGGTAAATGTAACTGCAGTTCGGGCTCGCTTTCCTTCTGCCCAATGTGCCTGAAAGATGACGGTAAATTCTTTCTTCTGTTCTAAACGATTAACAAGATCGTAGGAAGGTTTCCAGGAAAAATTACCTAATGAATCAAATTGAACCGGAAGTTTCTCTGCATTTTCAATGGAGAAGTAAAGCAATACTTCCGGATGTGTAGCGCGTACTTTAAAGGAGATTTGTTTTCCTTCCTGAAGTATTCTCCATTCAGTTGAATCAGGCAGAATAATTTCATAACCGGTTTGCGCAGAAACGGATGCTGTTAAAAGAGCAAATGCGGTAAAAAAAAGCAGTTTTTTCAAGACGAGCCTAAAAATAAGGCCGTAAATTTAGCAAGATCAACCGTCCGATTCATGGCAGGTACTAAAAAACCAGATAAACCCAATTTTTTCAGCGATGTATACGATGTAGCTCGCCTTATTCCGAAAGGACGCGTGAGCAGCTATGGTGCTATTGCCAATTATCTGGGTACTAAAATGAGTTCACGTATGGTTGGTTGGGCAATGAACGGCTGTCCCAAAGATGTACCCGCACATCGGGTTGTTAACCGCAACGGTTTGTTAACCGGAAAACACCACTTCAAGCCGCCTTCTCGGATGCAACAACTCCTGGAGAAAGAAAAGATCAAAGTCGTAGATGACAAGATTGTTGACTTCCAGAATAAGTATTGGGATCCCTCTAAAGAATTGATGTAAAAAATTCAATTCGAGAATCACTCTTCCCAAAACTGGAATTTCTCATAAGCCCACCTTCGAAATTTTATAATTCAAGCGGTTTGTTCCTTCGGCATGTCATTAGCATAAGAGGATTCAAACCCAGTTTAATAATGAAAACCTTCGTAAAAATATTCCTGCTGATCGTAGTATTGTTTGTATTGGCTTCAGCAGCGTTTGCAGCTCCGGTTACAGCTGTTAAAAAGGACACGATGGATGTTTCAGTAACTCCAACGCACTATAAAGATCTTCTCATTCTAAAGGCCGGTAAAACCTTTAGAGGCGCTACCGTAGAAGTACATGATGCAGCAGGCGCAGTGGTTGCTTCAAGCCACATCTCCAGGAAAAAAATGATCATCGATTTTTACGACATCCCTTACGGAGCGTACACCATCTGCATTGTAAAGAACAAAAAGATGATGCTAGAATTTAATCACATTAAGAGCCAAGGTTCAGAAATTCTTAACTGAATCTAACGACAACCAACGTGGGGTTGGTTTTAATCGGGTTTAGGGTCGCTTTGCAAAAGGCGGCCCTTTCCTTTTAGATGTAAGGCTTATAGGATTAGCAGGATTATGCTTGAGAATTTTAAGCCTACTTTATGTTTTTCGAGGATATCAAGAACAAGCCGAGGAAGGTAAGAATACCATTAACAAGTACGATCTCAATGCCAATTTTATAACCATTGAACCAAGCCTCAGAGTTTGCGCTGAGGATGTAAGAGATAATCGGAGTGATTACACATATCACGGGCACAAGTTTGTCTTTTACTTTTCGGGTTGTGAGTAATCCGAAGGAGAATAAACCCAGAAGCGGGCCATACGTGTAACCGGCAACATTTAATACAGCATCAATTACGGAACGTTCATTGATTTGCTTAAAGATTAAAATGATCAGCAGAAATAATAGCGAAAAGCCTATGTGCACCATAAACTTTTGTTTCTTCTTCACAGGCTCGGGTTTGTCTTTGAAATTAAGGAAGTCAATACAAAACGATGTTGTAAGTCCCGTTAGTGCGGAGTCTGCACTGGCGTAAGAAGACGCAATAATTCCCAGTAAGAAAAATACCCCAACTAATAATCCGAACTCATTCAGTGCGAGGCTTGGAAAAAGCTGATCGGATGTTGGTGGCAAAGCAATTCCTTTTTGCGTGCTGTAGATATAGAGTAAAGCACCCAATACCAGGAATAAGAGGTTTACAATTACCAACGTGATGCTGAACCAGAACATGTTTTTCTGGGCTTCACCCAGATTTTTACAGGTTAGATTTTTCTGCATGATCTCTTGATCCATCCCCGTCATGGTAATGGTGATGAACATACCGCCTAAGAAATACTTTGGAAAGAACAGCGTTGAATTTGGATCGTCTACGTAAAAAATCTTAGCATATCCATTATCTTTTATAGCGGTGATCATTTCATTGAATGAAAAGCCTAACGCATCTGAGATCTGCCAGACTGCAATGCAAACTGCTGACACCAGAAACAGCGTTTGAAAAGTATCTGTCCAGACAACCGTTTTAACACCGCCTTTGAAAGTATAAACCCAAATCAGAACAATGGTCGTTGCTACCGTTACAAAAAACGGAACATTCCAAGCATCAAATAAAAAGAGTTGAAGTACAGTTGCTGCTAGGTACAAACGCAAGGCAGAACCGATAGAGCGAGAAATCAAAAAGAAAAACGCCCCGGTTTTATAAGAGTATTTATCAAATCGCTGTTCGAGGTATGTATAGATGGAAACTAAATTTAGTCTGTAATAAAGCGGGAGAAGAATTCCAATAATTACCCAGTACCCAACGAGGTAGCCCAGCACAACCTGAAAGTAGCCGAAGCCAATCTTGCCCACGTTTCCTGGAACGGAAATAAATGTCACACCCGAAAGTGAGGATCCGATCATACCAAACGCCACCAGATACCAAGGCGATTGCCGGTTTGCGGTAAAGAAAGTATTCGTATCAGCGCCTTTTGACGTGAAATAGGAAATGGTGATAAGCGCTAAAAAATAGACTACTAAAATGGAGCCGACCAGCAGAGGTGTCATACGCAGATTTCGATTGCAGAAGGGAAAATCCTTTCCGGTTCAAGTATAGTTTAAATAGGTCGATTTTCGTTAATTTTGCATTCGAAACAATTCGCAATGAAGCACGATTTTCAGGCTGATGAGATGGTGGATGTGCTGGAGGTTATTGAAACAACCGACCTGATGGATCTTATGGTGTTCAACGATGACGTGAATACGTTCGATCATGTGATCAACACGCTTATCAAAATTTGCAAGCATACCCAGGAGCAGGCTGAGCAATGCACCATGCTTATCCACTACAAAGGAAAATGCACCGTGAAGAACGGCAGCTTTGAATTTCTCAAGCCCATGCGCGATGCGATCTGCGAAGCGGGCATTGATGCACGCATCGTATCATAAGACTTAAAATTTTTAGCGTTGGAGTATCCTTCCAAACTTATTGAAGAGGCCGTAAACCAGGTTTCCAAGCTTCCGGGCATTGGAAAGAAAACTGCGTTACGTTTGGTGCTGAGCCTGATCAAGGATAAGCAGGAAAAAACTTTCGCCTTAACGGATGCCTTGAACAAGTTGCGCGAAGGAATTCGTTTCTGCACCTGCTGCCACAACATTACCGATACTGAAGTCTGCATGATCTGCACCAGCCACAGACGTGATAAAAGTATTCTGTGTGTAGTGGAAGATGCCAATGATGTTATGGCGATTGAAAACACATCTCAGTTTAATGGCGTGTACCATGTTTTAGGCGGAGTGATCTCACCCATCAACGGCATTGGGCCATCGGAATTAAAGATTGAATCGCTTGTTGGTCGATTGAATCATGGCCAAACTGAAATTAAAGAGCTTATTCTTGCACTAAGCCCAACGTTGGAGGGGGACACCACTTCCTTCTATATCCACAAAAGGATTAAAGACTTATCCGTAAAGGTTAGTGTAATTGCCCGGGGAATATCCGTTGGGGGTGACCTGGAATATGCTGACGAAATTACCCTCGGCCGAAGCATAACTGGTCGGACGCTTTTTAATTAAACTGCCTTAGCGATTTCCGACTTCCGCATTTATCTTTGCACGCCCTTCAAGCAAGAATTATGAATCAAGATCTTTCTGCCCGTATCAATGCCATCCAGGAATCAGCAACCTTGGCCATGGCCGCCAAAGCCCGGGAATTTAAAAATCGTGGAGTTGACGTGATCAACCTGAGCTTAGGTGAGCCTGATTTTAAAACCCCTCAGCATATCTGCGATGCAGCTAAGAAAGCAATTGATGACGGAAAATATTTTGCCTATCCACCCGTAGCGGGTTACCAAGATCTGCGCGAAGCATTGGCTGCCAAATATCAGAATGAAAATAAGGTTCCGTATAAAGCTGAAAACATTGTGGTATCGAATGGTGCGAAGCAGTCGATTGCCAATACCATGCTTGCACTTTTAAATAAAGGTGATGAAGTAATTGTGTTCTCACCTTTTTGGGTAAGCTACGATGCCTTGGTTCGTTTAGCAGAGGCAACTCCGGTAATCGTAAAAGGAACACTTGAAAATGATTTCAAAGTAACGGCACAGCAAGTGGAAGCTGCGATCACACCTAAAACACGAGCTATCATTTTTTCGTCTCCTTGTAATCCGACAGGTTCTGTGTTTTTACGGTCAGAGCTTGAGGCTATTGCAAAAGTTGTTTTGAAACACGAGAACCTATTGGTAATTGCTGATGAGATTTATGAACACATAAATTTCACAGGCGAACATGTCAGCCTGGCTTCATTGCC
This sequence comes from Cyclobacteriaceae bacterium, assembly GCA_965227265.1. GTDB lineage: Bacteria > Bacteroidota > Bacteroidia > Cytophagales > Cyclobacteriaceae > UBA2336. The sequence continues at coordinate 3,911,930 of OZ245738.1, forward strand.
GGGAATGTTTGATCGCACAATAACCGTAAACGGATTTGCTAAAGGTTTTGCCATGACGGGGTGGCGTGTGGGGTACATCGCTGCACCCAAATGGATTGCAGATGGTTGTAACAAAGTTCAAGGACAGATTACATCTGCAAACTGTTCCATTTCTCAGCGTGGTGCACTCGCGGCTATAACGGGCGACATGAAACCGACCAATGACATGGTAGAACAATATCACAAGCGCAGAGATATCGTTTATAAATTGTTAAAAGAAATTCCGGGTATTAAAGCCAACTATCCACAAGGTGCTTTCTATTTCTTTCCGGATGTGAGTTCGTACTTTGGTAAATCAGACGGGACGACTACGATAAAAAACAGCGATGACTTTTGTATGTATATGCTTGCAACAGGTCACGTTTCATTAGTGCCGGGCGAAGCCTTTGGCGATGAAAAATGTGTTCGCATTTCGTATGCTGCTGCTGAACAAGATCTGGTAGAAGCGCTCAAGCGAATGAAAGACACACTCGCTCAGCTGAAGTAGTTACGCAATTCTCTTTTTAACGGAATCAATTTTTTCTTCCATCCTGTTGAAGAACTTGTTGCGCTCTTTTTCACCTGTTGTACTGATTAATATCGACCGGTTTTGAAGATTGTTAATGAATGCTTCTGTTTGTGCGCAGAAACTTTCGTGACTCGTCATCAATAATTCTGTAATGTTATGACTGATGTAGGCTATTTTTTTCTCGCCCATTTTATATAAAACCGTATTATCCGCAATCAGGATTTCATTTTTATATAATGTGTATGGGATGGAATCTTGTTTGAATCCCTGAGCAGCCATTTGGTGAACATCGCGAATCAACTGTTTGTATTGCTCAACGATTAACTGACTGTCATCAGTTGAATTAAAGAAACCGGATTCGTTGTAGAACTCAAGTTGCTTTAACGTAACGTTTGTTGTTTCCTCACTCCATACTTCTATACTCGGGACTTTATTATAGACAGTTGATATTTTTCGCCCCAGGGCAATAAGTTCGTTCCGGATAAGTGCGGGTGAGAATTTTTTAGTCTGCAATTCCGGATAATTAAGCACCGACTTCATCCAGAAGAACATTTTGAACGCACATAATTCAGGATACCGGAAGTAATGAAACACCGGTACATCCTTCGCGGTGAAAACAATTTCTTTGTTACCCGAATAACGTTCAATCAATTCAAGATTTTCAAACATTGATCTCAGCCAATGTTCAAAAGTTTCAGGCTTATTGTTTACGATGAGATGCCGGAACGGAATAATCCCGGATTCAATTCCCAGTAATGAATCGAGCGATACGCTAAACTTGGTACACAGTGTTTTGGCTTCATCCAGCGACAGCACAGTTTCCCCTCGAATCCTCCGGTAGGCACTGTCGCGACTGATGTTCAGGACTTCAGCAATCTCATCCGCCAACGAGACGTTCGCGGGCAGCTTCTTTTTTATCTGTTCGAGAAACGAAGATTGGACACTTTCTGAAGCCATAGATGGGTTGATACTACGAATACTACGCATTTTACACGATTTGCGAAAATTGCAACTGGTGGAATACACCCTTGAATTCTCAGGGTTTTATGCAAAACATACTTTTTGTCGTGGTATAGTTCAACACTTTGCCCAGAGGCATTCACGATAGCTTTGACTCATTAATTAAAGAAAAGTTATGAGCACACTGTATCAACAAGAATTTGATTTCCGAGATTTTATGAAAAGACGTGGCTGGAACTCGGTTATATCCATTGTGATATTGATAGGGCTGTTATCCATTATTCTGATCAAGACCCCTGTTGTGATATTTGATATTTCTTTTTAAGAATAAATGATTTTCGATCCCTGCAAAATTAATAGTATGAAAATCAGAATAATACTCTTGGTCATGATCGTCTCGGGTGCAGTCCAAGCACAAAACCAACCGACTGACTCCACTCAACAGTATAGGATTGAGACGACAGATGATAATGAATACATCGGGTTTATCGTTAATCAAAGTTATGATACGCTCATACTCAAGACAGAACGATTAGGTATCATCATCTTTCAAAGATCAGATATTAAAAGGATAACAAAAATCAATGTTAACCAGGTTAAGAATGGTGAGTATTGGTTTGAGAATCCGCAATCCACGCGATACTTCTGGCAACCGAATGCTTATGGGTTGAAGAAAGGCGAAGGATATTATCAGAATGTTTGGATACTGTTCAACCAGGCCAGCATCGGAGTGACCGATAATTTTTCAATTGGAGCGGGCATCATCCCCTTATTTTTCTTCGCAGAAGCATCAACACCGATGTGGTTAACGCCCAAAGTTTCTATTCCTATCAAACGCGATAAGTTAAACGTTAGTGCAGGAGCATTAATGGGCACTGTGTTAGGTGAAGAGGATGCAAATTTTGGAATTGCTTACGGTACCACAACACTCGGAAGTCGTGATCAGAATATTAGTTTCGGTGTAGGTTATGGATATGCAGGCGGTGACTGGGCAACAACACCCACCTTTACCCTGAGCGCAATGGTTCGTTTAGGAAAACGCGGTTACTTCATGACTGAAAATTATTATATCGGATCGGCCGATGATGCCGTTATATTACTTTTTCTTGGCGGAAGAAGAATGATTAAAAATTCCGGAATTGATTTTGGAATCTTGATTCCATCCGATAGTGACGGTGAATTGTTTGTTATCCCTTGGTTGGGGGTAACGTTTCCACTTGGCAAAGCGCTGGAATCAGTCAATAAGAAATGAAATTTAGTTTTTCTCGAATTGCTTATCCAGCGGCCCGACCTTTTCGAGATCCTGAACAATTTTTTGATCGAGTGGTGTGTCTTTAATCACATTGTATTTGCTCCAGAACTTTTTGTTGTATGATCCCTGTTGGTATTGAAGTCCATAGGTGCTCATTTTTTCAACTGAACTGATCTCTTCGTCTGTATTAGGTATTACGTGATTGATCAGCAATTGCTGAAACAGCTCCGTATTAAACTTAACTTCATTGGTCTTAGAATCATACCAGTCGACTTTAGAAGTGACACTGATATAATTCAGGTACATTTTTCCTTCAATGCGTTTAAAATCAATTGTCTTTTTTATTCCTGTGAACCGACTTGCCATATTTTTCTTCCGGCCAGGAATTTTATCGGATCCGTCAATCTCAAACTCCAGGTGAATAATTGAACAGTCTGATTTCTCAATAAAAATTTTCAGTGAATACTCTCCAGAGTATGAGATCACAAAAATCTCGTTTCCATTATAATACGAGTCACGATCACGTTTCATCACCGAATACATCTCTTCCCGATCTTCAATTTGCCGATATCGAATCGTGTTATGCAACAACAAGTCTTCCAATAAATTATCCTGATCGAAGAATGAAGTAAACTTATTCTCATAACCAATACTTTTCCGCACTTCACGTAATCGCACGCCTTCGCGAAGCTTATGTTGGTTACGCGGACGTTTATAGCTTTCATCATAAATTTCAACAGCCGCTTCCAATAATGAAATGTACGTTCCGCCAACCTTTTTTATGTCGCGGTAAAAGCCTTCCATCAGAAAAGGCTGCATTGGATAATTTTCTTCAATGCGACTTAAGGCACGTTGTAAAATATCCCCACCGGTAAGAGAATCATGGATTACGATTTCATTCAGCATCACCAGTGAATTCTCAAGTGTTATGGCTAATGGTTCATTAATATTTAATGCATTAACAACCGATTCAAAATCTTTATACCCAAGCATACTGATCACCAAAACTTCATTGCTGAATTCAGCGGGAATGTGAAAATCAAAATCTCCTTGAGCATTGGTTACGGTGCCGATGGTTTTACCCTTGATCCAGACAGATGCAAAAGGCAATGGCTCTTTTGTTTCAGCATCTGTTACTTTGCCGGATATAGTAATATCCTGGGCAACCGAAACACCTGAGATCAGAATCAACGATAGAAATAAAAAAAGCCGCATAAGCACACGAAAGATGTGGAATCGACAAGTTCTTTCAAACAGCGCGTAAGATTAATCCGCATTTTAGGTTTTTTAGCGTACTAAAGCCTGAATTAACGCGTTTGTATTCTTCTGCGTAACTTTATCTCGCATATTGCATTGTGAATATTTTCGATCAAATACCACGTATCTGGAAACGGGCTTACCTGCTGCTCTGCCTTTGGTATCTGATTAACTATGCTGTAGGCGCGATTCTAAAATGGAAACTTGATCTTCCTTCAAGTTACGTGTTCTGGAACGGTCTTTATTTATATGAGGCGCTTTGTGTGCTGATCATTCTGATTCTATTTTATTCACATTTTCTTTTTCAATTCAAACTTTACATCCAGGTTCTTGGTCACATTGCGGGTGTAATGGTTTTCTTTTTGATTATGGGTTCATTTTCCTATTACCTGGAAGATTATGTTGAAGGCTATGTGCGTTTTGATAATTGGAGAGAACACATTCTCGGATTATTAAAATGGGAAGGCTTGCATTTTCATGATCAGTACGTAATCACGGTCGCGGTCTATTATATCATTCGATACTTTGAACATATGCAAAAGCGCGAGCAGGAGAAAGGTGAGCTTGCGTTAAAGAATCGTGAGATGCAGCTTTCATTGCTGAAGTCTCAAATAAATCCACACTTTTTATTTAATACACTTAATTCAATTAATACGTTAGTAGGTTCGAGCAAAGAACAGGCGCGAAAAGTAATTACTCAGCTTTCAGATATTTTTCGGTATGCACTTGATTCACATGGAGACAAACCGGTCAAGCTTGTACACGAGCTCGACTTTATTGATAACTACATCCGTATTCAACAAGTACGTTTTGGCAGTCGGTTGAAATTTGTAAAGCAGGTTGACTACTCCTGTCTGGGAATTGTTATCCCACCTATGATTTTGCAGCCGTTGGTGGAGAACTCTGTAAAATATGGCATAGCTCCCAAAGATGAAGGCGGTACCATTATTGTAACCGTGAAGCGAATAAATCAAATGATCTTTTTTGAAGTTAAGGATGATGGTTTGGGTATTAATTCAAAAAAAGTAATTGATGGCAACTCCAGCGGAGTAGGTATCCGTAATACGGATGAGCGCCTTCGCAGCACCTTTGGACCGGGGTCTGGATTGCGTATTCACTCCAGCACATGGGGCTATTCTGTGAGCTTTTTTATTCCGATACTGGAAGATAACACACTGGTGGAGCAATCTGAGGAAGTGAAAAGCAAGGCAGTATAAAATTTTACTATAAATTAGCAGTATAAATAAAGACCGAATGAACATTACCTGTTTGATTATTGACGATGAACAACTTGCCCGTGAGCTGTTAAAAGAATATATTGAGAATACGCCTGAGCTCAGCATTGTTGGAGAAGCTGATAAAGGCAAGGATGCTGTTGAATTGATCGATAAGTTGAAACCTGATTTGATCTTCCTCGATGTTCAAATGCCTGGCATGACGGGCTTTGATGTGCTGGACGATATCGAGCACGATCCATTTGTAATTTTCACAACTGCATACGATCAATATGCGATTAAGGCATTTGAAAAAAGCGCAATTGATTATTTATTGAAACCGCTTGATCAGGAACGATTTAAAGTCGCAGTTGAAAAAGCCGTTAGCCGGATGAAGCTTGAACAAAATAATGTGGGTGAATTGTTGCGCAGCATGAAGACTGACAGCAAGACTTCGTACGACTCGCATATTTTTGTTCAAAAATCAGAGAAGTTGCTTAACCTTCCGGTGGAAGAAATTATGTTTCTGGAAGCATCGGGTGATTACACCATTCTTACAACCAAGAGTGATCAGTTTGTAAGCTCATCCGGAATTGGTAAGCTCGAAGAAATTTTAAATCCGGATACGTTTATCCGCGTTCACCGAAGTACTATCATTAATATTAATTTTTTAAAAGAGATTGAGAAACACTTTAATGGCGGTATGATTGTGAAAATGCAAACCGGTAAGAGTTTTCCGGTAAGCCGCACGTATGCAAAAGTGATCCGGAAGAAAGTTGTTTAAAACTTATACGTATTTGTAGTAAAGAATGCCAGTCGAGTACTGGCATTTTTTATTTTGGTGTGATCGTAACAGATAAATCGTATTGAATGACAACTTCTTTTGCGTAAGGTTTTAATAAGTCTCTCAGCCGGGTTTCTACCTGAGCTTTAGCATCTTGTATAAGTTTATCTTGCGCTGCGGCTTTTCGTGCATCCTGGATAAACGAATTCGTAGCCTGAGTACGGTCGTTGACATTAACCCAGTTCCACATTCCCTGTTCATCACGATATTCAATATCGCCTTTTGATTCAACAGAAAGAATAGTCGGTTCCGGTAAAGAAACATGCGCAACATCATCCTGAAGGCGAATGGAAAACTTTCGATTGAGATTAAATCCAGCCTTTGCATCAAAAGTGCCGGAGATAAAAATCTTCTTGGTGCTTCCCAACCACGAATTGATCCACGTATACCGATGTTCAAAATTTTGAGCCAATACCGCAAGTTCCAGAATCGGTGATTGTTGATTCAATACAACGGTATTGTTCACCGTTATTTCCGGTGTGAACTGAAACGCTTTCTTGAAATCTTCGCCCAATGCTTTAGCGGCCTCATAACTACGCTTCGCAAGTTGCGTTGGAATTACAACCGCTATAATGTATGAAGCGAGTGTTCCGACAATAACAAGAATAATAATGAGCTTTAGATTCCGTGAGATCATGCGACTTGAAATTACAAAATCCGGGAAATAAAACGCGTATAACAATAACCGTTGCTGGATTTTTCTGCAAAAGCCAATAGGGATTTTAGTAAACTTACAGAATCATCAATCCCGACTACCAATGAAATTACTCAAATCTTTGCTGTGTATTTTCCTGATGTTATTGCTCAGTGATGCATTCGCGCAATCACCAGCGGTAACAGAAGTTTATCCAATCATCGTTCAGTTGCAGGCTGATCGTGGGAGCCTGGAACGATTTTATTTCATTCAGAATTCTCCCGAGCGAAGAGAACGTTTTAAGGTCTTTTATAAAGATTATCTCAACAAACTCGAACAGTTGCCCTTCGAAACAATGTCTGTTAGCGGGCGTGCAGATTACTTGTTAACAAAACGAGATCTGGAAAATGAAATAAGCTTGTTGAATGTAGAGGAAAAGGAAGTTAAACTAATTGATAAGTACGTTTCTATAGGCTCACCAATCTATGATCTTGAAAAGAAACGCAGACGAGGGTTGCATTTGGAGAGCAATCAAGTAGCAAAACAACTGAATGAGATTAATAAGTCCATGCAAGATGCCCTGAAGAAACTTAAGCAAGATCCTAACCTAACGCGTGAACTCGCTTCACGTGCTGAAGGAACAATAAAAGGTCAACAACGTGCACTAAAGAGTGTATTTCAATTTTATGACGGATACGATCCGCAATTCGGCTGGTGGGTAACCAAACCATTTCAACGGCTCGATACAACGCTCACCCTGTTTGCAGCCGCGTTGAAGGTTAAAGTAGATGAAACATTATTACCGAAAGATGATGGCAGCGGTATTATCGGTAACCCGATTGGAAGAGAGGAACTATTACGATTGCTTCAGTACGAAATGATTCCATACTCACCGGAAGAATTGGTAGAGATTGCTAACAAAGAATTTGCCTGGTGCGATGCCGAATTATTAAAAGCTTCACGCGAGATGGGGTTTGGCGACAACTGGAAACAAGCGCAGGAAAAAGTAAAACAAAGCTATGTGCCAGAAGGCTATCAGCCGGAAGCAATGCTGAAGCTTTACAATGAATCAGTAGATTTTTTGAAGAAGAACGATCTGTTAACCATTCCACCCATCGCTGAAGAAACCTGGCGCATGAGCATGATGCCACCACGACAGCAACTGGTGAGTCCGTTCTTTTTAGGAGGAGAAGTATTACAGATTGCCTATCCAACGGATGAGATGGAACATGGGGATAAAATGATGAGTATGCGTGGAAACAATCCTCATTTTTCACGCGCTACAGTTCATCATGAGTTAATTGCAGGTCATCATTTGCAGGGTTTTATGAATGATCGGTATAAAGCATATCGTAATTACTATACTCCGTTCTGGACGGAAGGTTGGGCGTTGTATTGGGAACTAATTCTGTGGGATAAAAATTTTCCGCAATCTCCTGAAGATAAAATCGGGATGTTGTTCTGGCGCATGCACCGCTGCGCGAGAATTATTTTTTCTCTCAATTATCATTTAAACAAATGGACTCCACAGCAATGCATCGATTTTCTGGTGGATCGGGTAGGGCATGAGCGGGCCAATGCTGAAGCAGAAGTAAGAAGATCGTTCACGGGCGGATATGGACCCTTATACCAGTTAGCCTATATGACCGGAGCTTTTCAATTCTACGCGCTTAAAAAAGAATTGGTTGATAGTGGTAAGATGACGTACAAACAATATCACGATGCCGTGCTTCAGGAAAACAACATGCCGGTCGAAATGGTGCGTGCAATTCTCACCAATCAAAAATTGACCAAGGATTTTAAGACCTCGTGGAGGTTTTATAAAAAATGATTTGTGTTTTTTATATTGTATTGCATTGTATGTAGAGACGCAAAATTTTGCGTCTCTACGATGTTATATTAATTCATGGATATTTTTAATGGCCCACAACTACCGCATTCCGATCATGTTTGTATTTAAATACAAACGGAAAAATTAATCCAAGCACAAGCGCATACCCGGCAAAAGAAAACCAAATGCTTTGCCAGTCTTTGATACCACTTGCATCGGTGAAGTAGTCAACGATTTTGCCTGCAAGAATGCCTCCGAGCAATGCTCCAATACCATTCGTCATCAGCATAAACAATCCCTGTGCGCTGGCACGAATTGTAATGGGTGATTCTTTTTCAACATATAATGAACCGGATATATTAAAGAAATCGAATGCCATACCATAAACAATCATCGAAAGCACCAGAAAGCCAAGGCCTTCCGCAGGATTGCCGATGCCGAATAGTCCAAAGCGCAACGCCCACGCGAAAATGCTCATGAGCATAACCGTTTTAATTCCGAAGCGTTTCAGAAAAAACGGAATGGTCAGAATAAAAAGTGTTTCGGATATCTGTGATAATGAAATAAGCAAGCTTGGATGCTCAACGGCAAATGTCCCGGTGTATTTTGATTCGAAATCGTGCAGGAATGGTTCGCCAAAGGCATTGGTAATCTGCAGCGCAGCGCCCAGCATCATTGCGAACAAAAAGAAGATGACCATTTTGGGTTGCTTGAAAAGAATAAACGCATCCAACCCGAGTGTTTCAATGAGCGAACTTCCCTTTGAAACTTTGGCGGGTTTACAAGCGGGCATGCTTAGTGAGTAAATGCCCATCATAAATCCCGCGGCTGCGGCAAACAAAAATTGGTTCGGGCTTTTTGTCCAGCCTAACAAGTCAACACCCCACATGGCAACAATAAATCCGACAGTTCCCCAAACGCGGATAGGAGGAAACACTTTTTGAATTTCAATGTTATTGCTGGCAAGAATGCTGTACGAAACGGTATTGTTCAGCGCAATGGTTGGCATGAAGAAAAGACTGGTCACTAAAATTGCATAATATAACATTGCGGGATCGGTCAATGTGCTGGCCCAAACAAGAGCGACTGCTCCAATGATGTGACAGATTCCTAAAACCCGTTCTGCATTGATAAACCGATCGGCCAGAATACCCATTAGCGTTGGCATAAAGAGCGATGCGATTCCCATTGTACCGTATGTGGCGCCAACTAATGCTCCGCGTGTTGAAATATCACCGGGAAGCGTAAACATGTATCCGCCCAATGAGATTAGCCATGAGCCCCACACAAAGAACTCCAGGAAATTCATGACGATGAGGCGTTGCTTGATGTTCATGAGCAGATTAGGTTAGCTCATAAATATATGCAGAGGAAAGTATTTTTCCTTACAATGAGATTTGGCTGACATAGTGGAACTTAATCCTCCAGCTCAAACTTAAACTTCACACGAGCTTTGTCACTTATCGGAGTACCATCTTGGCTAGCGGGAACCCACTTGGCGCCTTGCAAAATTAACCGAATCAATTCTTCATCGCAGCCATTGCCAATGCCCCGTACAATTCTGAATTCACTCAGCGCGCCTGTAGCATCAACTTTAAATTCAATCACAACCGTGCCCTCAAGCTTTGTTTCCTTTGCTTCCTTCGGATACTTATGGTTTTTTTCCAGGTATTGTTTGAACGCGCGATTCCCGGTTTCCGGGTGAGCTGGAATTGTATAGATATGCGTTGCTCCGAATTCGGGCATGCCACTCGTTTCTACGACAGCTTCTTCCTGGGCTTCTTCAGTTATCTCCAGTTTCACGGGCAGATAGGTACTGTCAACGCCCTCAATTTTTACCTCTGTGCTTTCCAAACCTTCCGAAGAGTATACGAGCGTTTTCTCCAGATCGGTTGCGGTAATAGCATACCTACCCAATGCATCGGTTTTTGTCATCACAGATGTGCCTTTTAAGGCAACGCTTACATCAGGTAAAGGTGTTCCGTCTTCGGCAGACATAACATATCCTGTAACAATGGTAGGGCGAGCATCGATGGAAGTGATGTATCCTTCAATCAATTTTGTTTCAGCGGGAGGTTGCAGATCATCTTTTTTGGTGGGATCAATCGTAGTGATTTCCGATTTTTTAGTGATATGACTTTCACTGATACCAGTACTTGCTTTATCGTTCGTATTAATTTCATTCAACTCTGAATTAGATAATTCAGGCACCTGCTCAGGTTCGTTATTTTTTGCAATGAGTTCCGGAGAGGATTTTTTGGAGCGAAACTTAGGTTTAGCAGTTGCTCCTGAAGTTTCTTTTTTCGCTTCTATGGGAAGCGGTGCCGGGTCGGATTGTTCTTTTAATTCTTGAGTTTCGGGAGTTGGTGCTGGAATTGTTTCTGCTGCAGGCTGCGGAATGCTGTCGTGAGAAATGGGTTGTTCGAATGCCAGGTTTTGTTCCGGATCTTGTTTCAGTGTAATCCAAATAATAAAAATGGAAACAGCTAATAACAAGATGCTTGCCGCGATGCGCACCGGCCAGGCCCAAGAAGCTTTCTTTCGCTTAATAATTTTTTCATTCAGTGATACCACATCGTTTGAAAAATCGACTGCTCCCAGTTGTTCAGCGCCTTCTAATGCTTCAGCTAAAAATGAATCATTCAATGCTTCTTTTTCAAGAGCATGCATTTCGGCAGGCGTTAGCTTACCCTTTAAATACTTTTCAATATCGTTTCTGCGCTTAGTCATTTTGCTCCATACAGATTTTAAGATTTCTTTTTCCGTTCTGGATAAAGCTTTTCACTTGATTTAAATCGTATCCCGTAAGTTGCGCGATGTCTTTGTAGCATTTCTCTTCTAAAAAAAAGAGCCGAACACAAATTTTCTGCTCCGGATTCAGTTTTTCGATGCATTGCTCCAATTTACCAAGATTCGCTTCTATTTCGATACCGTCTTCCAGATGCACCTCTGAGGCAGTTTCCATAAGAAAAGGAGAAATTTCTTCCCTGATTTTCCCTTTTTTAGACCGCAGCTGCATGAGGCACTGGTTACGGGCTGTTACATACAGCCAGCTTTTAAAATGTTGCACTTCATGGGTTTTCAGGGTTTCTGAGAGCTTCTCGTAAAGCTGCATAACGCCATCCTTGGCATCATCACGATCTTTGAGATACTTCAGGCATACACCATATACCAGTGAAGTGTAGCGCGTATACAGCACACCCAGCCAATCGCTCTCGCCTGTAGCTTTGTATTGAGCGATCAGCTCCAGGTCACTCATTTCACTATGTGGCTTTTTCGAGAGCAATGCTTGTTTTTAGAGAAAAAGAAAAGTACGAATCATTTATGGAATTCCGAATGCTGTGGCATCTCACCCCTGAAAGAGAATAAAGCTGGTAAGTGTTGGGTTGCAAGGCAAGTGCATCCTGGCAGAACTTACCAGCTTCTCATCTCGTGTTCCTGAAGGGATGGCTTCAGGAATAACGTCTGACCCAACTAAGCCACCCCTGCTGATAGTATCGTTCAACATGCTGGTGAGCGAATTGTGTGAGTAGATATGTGAAGTAGCAGGGGTGGCTGGGTTAGTACGTTGAGCATTTCAGGAGCGGATAAAGTTCTCAAAGAAATATCAACTGAGATTGATCTTATCAGCTTAAAGGTTGATCTATTGGTAAGCAATAATTTTTAATGTGAGATAACTTCAGTAGGTAGATATAACCATGGATACTTACAATCTTCACTTTTATAAAGAGTCTGAACTCAATCGCAAGTCGACACTAACCTAACCTGAACTGCGATTGGGGGTTCCCGGGAGAGATTCCGGGAACTTTTTTTTGCTATTTTTGTCGCCTCATGGAAGAAGAGGCACCGAAACAAAGCTATTCCGAAGCGCAGAAAACGCAGATTTTCAACAACGAGTTTATGCCTCACGTAAATTCGATGTATAATTTCGCCTACCGCCTCACATTCGATGAAGATGACGCAAAAGACCTTGTTCAGGACACGTATTTAAAGGCTTTTCGGTTCATAGAATCATTCCAGCAAGGAACTAATGCTAAAGCATGGCTGTTTCGGATTTTAAAGAACAGCTTCATTAACGATTACCGGAAGAAACGTAAGGAGCCGGCTAAAGTCGATTATCAGGAAGTTGAGACGTATTATAACTCAGAAGAAGTAGACCGCCAGATTACGCCCGATTTACGGGTAGAGTCGTTGCAGGATATGATCGGGGATGAGATATCCAATGCTTTAAATGCACTGGATGTAGACTTTCGCACAGTAATTATTTTGTGCGATCTGGAAGGGTTCAAATATGATGAGATGGCAAAAATTCTCGATATACCAATTGGCACTGTGCGCAGTCGCTTACACCGCGCGCGCAATCTGCTGAAAGAAAAACTGAGTGAATATGCCAAAAGCATGGGTTATAAAAATACGTAAGTTATGAGCCACCAACCTTCATCCGGTAAGCCAACCTGCATGCAAATGTTGCAGGCGATTATTGATGGCGATGCATCGACAGAGCAGCAGGAAGAATTCAAAGATCACATGTACGGCTGCATGCCCTGCTACCAAAAGTATAACCTAGAGATGGTGATCAAAGAGCTCATCAAATCAAAGTGCTGTGGTAAGGATGCTCCAGCGGATTTGATCCAGCAGATAAAAGCGAAGATCGAACAAAAGACGCCTTCGTAATGCCAGGGAAAGCGATCATTTTCTGCGCGCCTTCCGGTTCTGGTAAAACAACCATTGTAAAACACTTGCTTCAAAATAATCCCGACCTGGGATTTTCTATTTCAGCCGTAACGCGCGACAGGCGCGGCCGCACAGAAGTTGATGGAAAAGATTATCATTTTTTAACACCCGATCAGTTCAGGGAAAAAATTCTCAACGAAGAATTCATCGAATGGGAAGAAGTATATGCCGGTAATTACTATGGCACGTTAAAATCAGAGATCGAACGTGTGTGGAGTGAAGGAAAGAATGTGATCTTCGATGTAGACGTAAAGGGCGGCTTAAGTCTAAAGAAATATTTTGGCGAAAAAGCGCTCGCGATTTTTGTTTTAGTTCCTTCGATAGAAACATTGGAGCAACGTTTACGTGGAAGAGGAACTGAATCGGAAGATGCACTCTCCAGAAGATTGTTCAAAGCCAAATTTGAAATGTCGTTTCAGAAGGAGTTTGATGTTGTGCTGGTGAACGAACATCTTGATACCTCGTTGGCTGAAGCCCAAAAGCTCTATAACCAATTCAAGAAAAAATGAAGGTCGGATTATTTTTCGGCTCATTCAATCCTATCCACATTGGTCATTTAATTATTGCCAACATCATGGCCGAAACAACTGACCTGGATAAGGTTTGGTTTATTGTAACTCCGCATAATCCGTTAAAGCCTTCCAAAAGCTTACTGCACGATTTTGATCGCTACGATATGGTACGTGCTGCGGTTTATGAGCACTACAAGCTACAGGTTTCTGATGTTGAATTTCATCTGACGAAACCTAATTACACCATACATACATTAGTTCATCTCTCAGAAAAACATCCGGACAAACAGTTTAAAGTAATCATCGGGGAAGACAACTTAGAAAGCTTTCCGAAATGGAAAAATTATGAGCGTATTCTGGAAGATTACGGACTCTATGTATATCCCCGCCCGAACGTAACAAATTCTGATCTCAAACGTCACCCGAACGTTCGGATGGTTGAAGCGCCCATGATGGACATTTCTGCCACTTTTATCCGCACGTGTATCAGAAACAATCAATCTGTTCGTTATCTTGTTCCGGATGCGGTTGAGGCGATCATCCGCGATAAAAAATTCTATCAGTAAGCAACATTTTTTAAAAACCGGGCATCTGTATAGTGCATTTGCCCGTATGGATAAAAATCTGGAAAAAGATCAATACATGATTCGTTGTCTCCCGCTTCTCTTTTTTGTTTGTCTTTTAGTAAGTAGCTCGTTCGCGTTTGCCGCGGGAGTACACGGTACAATAAAAGGCGATGATGGTGAAGCTTTATCATTTACCACAATCTTTATTAAGGAATTAGGAACAGGAACAACTTCCAATGCCGAAGGTTTTTATGAGATTGTTCTTCCGGCAGGAACGTATACGCTTACCTTTCAATACCTCGGCCATGAAACCCAAGAAAAAGTAATTACGGTTAGCACTGATTTTACTGAACTGAACATTATCCTGAAAGTTCAGGCTACGGAGTTACGATCGGTTAATATCAGTGCAGGAAATGAAGATCCTGCGTACACCATTATGCGTAAAGCCATTGCAAAGGCAACGTATCACTTACAACAACTGGACAGCTACTCAGCACAGGTTTACATGAAGGGAAAAGGAAAACTTACGGATTATCCCTGGTTAGCTAAGAAGATGATTGAAAAAGAAGGAATTAAAAAAAATCAGGCTTTTGTTGTTGAATCCGTCAGCGAGATTAAATACACCCGACCCAATAAGTTTGAAGAAAAAGTAATCTCAATCCGAACGGATGGTATTGATAAAAATGCTTCACCTGCTCCTTTTCTCCAGGGTAGCTTCTACAGTCCAATTATTAATGAAGTTGTATCACCGTTATCACCTTCAGCCTTTGGCTACTATAAATTTGAATACCTGGGCACGTTTGAAGATCGTAACTATCAGGTAAGCGAGATCAAAGTAACGCCACGCCTTCGCGGAGATAATGTAGTGGAAGGAACAATTTTTATTATAGAAGATTGGTGGAGTATTTACAGTCTGGATGTGAAGACAACCAAGTTGGGCATAACCTTCGACATCAAACAGGTTTATGCACCTATCGAAGATAAAGCGTGGCTGCCGGTTTCAAACCAGTTTAAAGTATATGGCAAAATCATGGGTTTCGCATTTGAAGGTGACTATCTGGCAACCTTGAGCAAGTATAAAATCACAATGAACCCTAAGCTTGTTATTCCGAAAATGGAAGTAATTGATGAGAAGGTTGAGAAGAAAGAAGCTAAAGCTGTTGAGAAGAAAAACAAAAAGAAAGATCAGGATTTGCAGGAGCGTTTAGCCTCTGGTAAAGAAATTACGCGCAAAGAGCTCAGACAAATTATGAAAGAAGCTGAGAAAGAAGAATTTAAACAGCTTAAAGAACCTGAAGTAGTTTCAGAAACATCGTACAAAATAGACAGCACTGCATATAAAGGTGATTCTTCCTATTGGGCAGAGATAAGACCTGTTCCGTTAGCTACAGATGAAGTGATGGGGTATAAAGTCATGGATAGTGCAGCGGTGGTGGAACGAAAGAAAGAAGCAGGCGATACCATTCAGCGTAATGAAAAAAACCGAAAAGGTTTTCAGCCCTGGGATTTGTTATTGGGCGACTCATACAAGATTTCAAAACATACTAATCTTAAAATAGAGTTTCCGCAAGCCTGGTTTAATACCGTAGAAGGGTTCTATTTACTATACAGACTTAACTACGGCATTCAACTTCAGGACACAAGCAAAACGCGTATCAACATTCGCCCGACATTTCGATATTCGTTCGCGCGTGAAAAGGCAAGTGGAAACATAAATGTTAATATTCGCAATCGGCATTATCGGTTACGCATTGAAGGCGGAAGATACATGCAACAATTTAATGCCGATGAGCCTATTCTGCCAGTCGTGAATACGTTTATGACGCTTCTGTTGGAAGAAAACCTGATGAAAATTTATGAGCGTGATTATCTCGATGTGCTCTATAGACGTAAGCTCGATGATAAGTATACGATTGAAACTAATTGGACCTGGGCCAGGCGCAGGGCGATGATCAATAATTCTGATTTTAAGCTTGTCAAGCGTGACAAGGTTGAGTATACACCGAATGCTCCAGAAAATTTCGAAGCCGATACAACTGGTTTTGCGACACACGAGGCTTTCACCGGCTCGGTAACGTTAACCGCACGCCCGTGGCTTAAGTATCGCATTCGTAATGGAAGGAAATCGCAGATCGGAAATTCAACTCCAACATTTTCATTGATGTACAAAAAGGGTTTCGATAACATTTTTGGAAGCGATATAAATTTTGACCAGGTAGAAATTGGTGCTAATCACTCCTTTAACATCGGGGTGCGCGGCAGGTTGGATTTTAATATTCGGGCCGGTGGATTTCTGAACGCGGATAGTGTTGCTTTTATGGACTACAAACACTTTCTGGGTAACCGAACTCCCTTCAGTACAAGCGATCCTGCTGGCAGTTTTCGGTTGATGGATTATTATCTATACAGCACTTCAGATAAATACCTTGCTGTTATTGCGCATTATAATTTCAGAAGATTTTTGGTGACATCAATTTATGAGCTACGCATGCTGGGCATTCGTGAAAATGTTTTCATTAATTACCTCGCAACACCAACTTCAAAAAACTACACCGAAGTGGGGTATTCCATCGATGGCATCTTGCGAATCTTCAGGCTTGAAGGTGCGGTTGCATTCCGCGATGGTAAATACCTCGACTATGGATTCCGCATTGGTATTGCCACCAATATTTCCGTTCGTTTCTCGGATAACTAGGTTCAAATAAATCCTGCATAGAACCACGCAACTTTTACTTAACTCAAAGGTCATTGATTTTTGAGTTTAATAAAGTTAGTGTATGAAAGTTATATTTTCCTGTGTATTGCTGTTCCTGCAATTTTCAATTGCATGCAGTCAAAATTCTGTATCCATAAAAGATGTTACGGTAGTGGATGTTGAAAAAGGCATACTCTTAAAACATCAAACTGTTAATATTAAAAACGGAGTTATTGTTGAAATAGGCTCGTCATCAAAAATTAAAGCAAATGAAAATATTATTGTTGACGGTAAGGATAAATATTTGGCTCCCGGGTATTATGATATGCATGTGCACACCTTTGACAAGGATGAATTTCCGATGTTCCTGATCAATGGAGTAACCACGGTCCGGAATCTTCATGGCGTTAAGGCTCACCTAAACTGGCGTGATTCAATTCAACAAAATCTTTTGGCAGGACCAAATCTCTACACATCCGGCCCTATTCTGGATGGTAACCCACCCACCCGAAGAACGAACAAGGTAATGTATACGCGTAAACAAGTCAGGGATACCATAGCCTATCAGAAAAAGATCGGTTATGATTTTATTAAACTTTACGATAACGTACCCGATAGTATTTACCAAGAAATTTTAAAAACTGCTGCGGAAAATTTATTGCCTGTTATAGGGCATGTTCCGACACCAATCGGTATTGAAAAATTAATTGCGTATGACGGCCAGGGCTGTATTGAACATATTGAAGAGCTTGTTCCATTTTTCCCAAATCGTACGGATACAATGTATATGTCCAAAATAGCTAAAGCGCTTAAGGCTAAAAACATTTGGATTGATCCGACATTACTTGTGTTTACATGGCCTATCCGTGAAAGAGAACTTTTACCGGAAATGCTTGCTCGTCCGGGAATGCAGTTCATGAATAAGGAAACGTTACAGATGTGGAACTGGAAAACAAAATTAGAACAATCTGAAGCGGTACCTGAACGAATGAAAGAAAGAACTGAGTTTGCAACCAGGGTTTTATTTCCTTTCTTTTTTAAAGCTGGCGTTAACATGATGATCGGAACGGATTCACCCATGCCAACCATTTTACCCGGATATTCCTTTCACGAAGAAATAGCTGAATGGGCTTCCGCAGGAATATCACCGATAGATATTTTAAGAGCCTGTACTATTAAACCCGCTACGTATCTAAAAATTAATAACAAAGCCGGCTCGGTAGCGATTGGAAAGGTTGCGGATTTGGTATTGTTAAAAGCTGATCCACTTGTAGACTCTAAAAATCTCAGTGCAATAGAAATAGTTATTAAAAGAGGTAATGTGCATCCTGTTGAGTCGTTAATGAAATCATTGAAAAAGTAATCTAACGCATTTTGGCTAGCCGATAGTCGTGCGATATTACATTGTAATGCTGTAATTTTACTGCATGATCATTTCGGTTGACGATTTCTTCGCTTTACGCAAAACGCTACCAGTCATTGATACTCGTTCAGAAGGAGAATTTGAAGCCGGACATATTCATTCTGCTATCAATATACCGTTGCTTAACAATGCAGAGCGCATTGCGGTTGGTACAGACTACAAACAGAAAGGCCAAGCTGAAGCGATTCGCACGGGCTTTCGGTTAGTAGGCCCGCGGTTAATGGACATTGTCGATCAGGCTAAAGGCGTTTCAAATGAACTCATTGTTCATTGCTGGCGCGGAGGCATGCGGTCATCAAACTTTTGCCAGTTTGTAGGAATGGCAGGAGTGAAGACACATCAAATCAAAGGCGGATACAAATCGTATCGACAAGTAGCATTCGATTCGTTTAAAGCTCCGTTTAAGTTTATTGTCTTGGCTGGTAGCACAGGAAGCGGCAAAACCGAGATTTTAAATGGGTTAGCTGAAGCAGGTGAACAAATAATAAACCTGGAAAATCTGGCGAATCACAAAGGCTCAGTGTTTGGCGGATTGATGCAACTACCTCAACCAACGACTGAGCAATTTCAAAACAATCTGTTTGAAAAAATATTAACCCTTGATCCAAATAAACGAATCTGGATTGAAGATGAATCTATCGCTGTTGGTAAGATTTTTCTTCCGGCAGATTTCTGGAGAACGATGGGCATAAGTCCGATGATTAAACTTCAGGTTGATAAGGAGATTCGGATCAATCGATTAGTAGCAGAATACGGACATGCTGATAAACACTTATTCCTGGAAGCTATGACTGGTATTACAAAGCGTCTGGGTGGCCAACATTTCAAAGCAGCGAAGGAAAAGCTTTTTGAAAATGACATGCCTGCCGTGATGGCTATTTTACTTACCTATTACGATAAAGCTTATCGAAATGGATTGAATAAAAAAATCAACCGAATAAAAGGATCGTTTTCCTGGAATGGTCAAGATAAGAATGAGTTAATAAAAGAATTAATCACCTTTAATTAATGGAACCTGTCAAGCTTACTCAATATTCACATGGAGCCGGTTGTGGTTGCAAGATTTCTCCTGCTGTGCTGGAGGAAATTTTAAAAACAAATTTCATTAAAGGAAGCTTTCCGGCATTGCTTGTGGGCAATGAGACAAAAGATGATGCCGCGGTTTACGATCAGGGCGATGGAAATTGCATCATCAGCACAACAGATTTTTTTATGCCGATTGTAGATGATGCCTTTACATTTGGTTCCATTGCATCCGTAAATGCGATTAGTGATGTTTATGCGATGGGCGGAAAACCAGTGATGGCGCTGGCAATCTTAGGCTGGCCAATCAGTAAACTTTCTCCGGAACTTGCACAGCAAGTTTTGGATGGCGCAAGAGCAGTTTGTGAGAAAGCTGGAATTCCGTTAGCTGGAGGTCACAGCATTGACAGTCCGGAACCGATTTTTGGATTGGCCGTAACCGGAATTATTAGGAAAGAGAATTTAAAGAAAAATAATACGGCCACCGAAGGTTGTTTATTGTATCTGACAAAACCTTTAGGTGTAGGTATTATCACCACCGCGCAAAAGCGTGGCCTCGCTGAAGCTCAGGATATTGAAGAAGCTGTAAAGTGGATGACCGAATTAAACACGGTAGGATTTGAATTCGGCAAGCTGGAATACGTGAAAGCACTAACCGATGTAACAGGCTTCGGCCTACTGGGACATTTGCTGGAAGTTTGTGAGGGCAGTGGATTATCGGCTGAGCTCGAATATGCTAAAATTCCCTTACTGAAAAATCTTCAATCGTACACCTCAAAATTTATTTACCCGGATAATATCATGCGCAACTGGCAGAGTTATGAAAAGAAAGTTTCTGGAATAGGAGCAGAGTCCCTGCTCACCCTTTGTGACCCGCAAACCAGTGGCGGATTGCTGGTATGTGTTGAAGAAAGCAGCGCAGATGAATTTGAAAGGACCTCTGCTTCAAGTGGTTATGTTCTAAAGTCAATCGGCCGCATGACTGCAAAAAGGGAGTGGACTGTTTTGGTCAAATAAAAAAACTGAATCTTTATCAGTTTCATTAAACCTTTTGAAAGGATTGAGGTCTAATTTGTGAAACACAGGTGTATGAAATATTTAAAACTCTCTTTGCTGATATTTTTATTTTCAGCCTGTAGCAACGAAGACGAACCTTCTGATCCTGTTGAACTCATGTATTTCCCCTCCAATACGGGTGCAACGTGGGAGACAAAATCCCTCTCCAGTCTGGATTGGAACGAAGCTGCCATAGACGATTTGAACGAGTACTTGATTCAGGCACACACAAAATCTTTCATGATTCTGGTAAATGGCAGAATAGTAGTGGAAAAATATTTCGATGGACATACTCAAAGTTCCACCTGGGAATGGAACAGTGCTGGTAAAACATTGGTAGCCTCTACAACAGGTATAGCCGAGCAAGAAGGGTTACTCAACATAAATAACAGCGCAACTCAATATTTGGGTGCTGGTTGGACCAGCGAAACGACAGAGAAAGAAAATTTAATAACATCGCGCCATTTACTTACGATGACCTCGGGTATAAATGACGAAAGTAATTTGGTTATAAAATCCAATTTAACCTATCTGGCGGATGCCGGAACGCGGTGGTCTTACCATAATGTTTTCCAAAAACTGATGGATGTTGTGGCTGCTGCAAGCGATCAGGAATTTGATACATATTTTGATACCCGGCTGAAGAATAAAATCGGAATGGATGGATATTGGGATCACGGCACAATCTTTACCATATACCATAGTACCACCCGGAGCATGGCCAGGTTTGGAATGCTTGCACTGAACCATGGAAAATGGAAAGATGAGCAGATAATAAACGAGACATTTTTTAATGAGAGTATTACTACATCTCAAAACATAAATCCATCGTATGGTTATTTATGGTGGCTCAATGGTAAAACTAGCTACATGGTTCCCGGAGGCCAAACCGTATATGAGGGATCGTTGGTGTCACATGCTCCTGCCGATATGTATGCAGCCATGGGCGCAAGTGATCAGCGTATCTACGTAGTCCCAAGCCTGAACATGGTCGTTGTACGTATGGGTGATGCTTCCGATCCGGACAATCCAAGTTTCGCAGTTTCGGGCTTTGACAATGATCTCTGGCAAAAGATCAATGCTGTAATAGAGTAGCCTACATCGCGCAGTTATTTTTTCTCTATCAATATGGTAGAGCCCACCAGCTTTCCATTTTTGTTATAGGATTCACTTTTAATCATTCCTCCATTTGGTGCAAGCCATTCAATAGCGCTGAAATCAAAATTCATGGTAATGCCCACTTGATTTTTGATATGCATTTTACTTTTGATTTTGTAGCACTCAAATGTACCGGCAGGTGTCGTGATACTTTCCTTCGCCTCTACTGTACGCTCACGGATGGTTACGTCCATCGTCATGGGAATTTGACTGCCCACGGCTGTGATCGTAATTTCACCATCAGGTAATACTTGTCCTGCCGAAAGCTTTGCCGGGAATTGAAGATTTTCAGACTCAACTTTAACTTCTGTTGCACCAAACGCTTTGTATTGTTCTTCCGGGATAAACTTGCGCATATCCATTGTGATAACACCGTTCTCACATGACACACCAAGATCTCCTTTACTCAGTTCTTTACCCTTTTCATTATACATGATTGAATTAATGGTAGCCGTAAATCCGGTGCTGGAAGGTATGAATGCGGTAACTTTTTGATGATTCTTGCCAGTCGGCTTTCCCTTGGCATTGTAATTTTCAAACGTCCATTCAGTACCGTTTTTAATGGGAAAGAAATTGTTGCACTGGGCATTCAAAGTCAGGCTAAACAGGGTTAAGCAAGTGATCAGCAAAAAATTCTTCATGATTAAATTGATTAGTTGTGTAAAAATAGCCCAATGCAGCGGATTAAGGATAGCACTCATCGACCTCTTAACGCACTTTAAAGTAAATTGACGACTGAGCAAGCTTCAATGCGAGTATCTTTGCTAACTGATTTTGTTGCCTGAACGCATGCTGGAAGAAATTACACAACAACTATATACCGCCTCACAACAAAAGCGCATGTGCCGGATTCAAATGCGGGGCGAGCCGTTAAGCCGTGTCATTCATCCCTACGGAATTTGCAGCACATCTACTGATAAAATTATGCTGGTGTGCTGGCAATCACTTGGGTTTACGAGTGCTACGGGTAAACCAGGTTACAGAAATCTAAACCTGATGGATTGTTTGACTGTAGAAATGATGGATGAGCATTTTTCAGTTGATGAAGGATTTAATCCGGAGGATAAACAGTATTGTGATTGGGTTTATCATCTTTGAGGTCAACGTTTGGCTGAAAGGCGTTTTATTTACCAAAATAAACAAATCAAAACAAATGGATTATAGACTTTGTTGTGCACAGTTGTTTGTCACCGTCTTGGTTTTGAAATCTAATCCGTTCGTCAATTAATTAGTTATTTCTCTTTTGTCCAAGTCAATATTAGCGCAGAATTGCTTGTCGTCCAGTGAGGCAACTCTTTTGGCTCTCTTGTCAATAAATATTTTTCTAGTCAATACTTTATTTGGATCGAATTCTTTGAATTGATTCTCAGTATAAGTCAACAGAATTGTGTCATTTTTTAATGTGTATGTCCCGGTCGCTGCATTGACTCTGTTGTACAACAGTTCGAAATCACGTCCAGTTTCATAAAGATTGATATAATGCAACTCGTCAGAAGCACCAAAAATTTTGTCATTCCGTGTAGTGCAGGACTGAAAAGTCAACAGTCCAATGCTTAAGATTGTCAGCGCTACTTTCATCTTCGGTGTCCACTCGTCTTTAAACAATTGTGCACAACACTTGAATATACGCAATTGCATATATTTCCTATATATAAGAAGAAGCTCAAAATAGTTTTGTGACAAATAGATTTTCCGTGTTTACAGGATATTTATTATCGCAATCTTCAACGGTGAACCTAAACTAAATCCATTCTCACAGTATCCTTAATCTCCAATGCCAAATCCGCTCCATACTGCATAGCAGGAGTTTTATAACCTGCATCAAACTTTCCAGTCATGACTTTGTCAGCGATAAGCACTGCCGTTTTTGCCGTAAGCAGATAAGCGTTTGGTCCATTAAACAAGCTTGTGCGGATGTTACCTTCAGCATCCCAAACCATTCCGCGTAAGTAACATCTGCCATTATGCAAATCATGTTCGGATGGACCAGACTTCCCTTTATCAATTCGTCCAAGTATAAAATCTTTCAACCAGCGTTTTCGCAAAAGCCAGCCAAGATAATTGCTCATTTTAAGATTTTGGATTGCGCTTTCATCTGCGCCAGCAAAAACTTCGATGGTTGGAATACCTGTACTTCTCCAGGCAGTTGAAATATCGCCCCATTGAATGCGGGTAGTCTTGGTTGTAAACTTTCCGAAATCAAGTTCTAGCACATCTTCTCCTAACGTAAACGGAACAAGCTGATTCTCTTTACGCATAATTCCGCCATAGCCCAGACTTTCTACCATGCTCTTTTTTGTTCCGCGTGACATTCCGCCCGGCACCATCGCAAACGCAAGCTGAAGATGCGTAGCCGAAGGCAGGCGTTTCTTTAAATGAACGGCAAGACAATCGGAAGGAACTACATCAAAACCTGTTCCCGGCATAATTTGAATTCCTGCTTGCTTCGCAGCTTCATCATATTCCGCCAGCAATTCAAATACCTGCCACTCACCGGTAATATCGGTATAGTGAGTTTTTGTTTCGAGACAGGCATCAACCATCTGTTTGGAGGTAAATCGAAATGGTCCGCCACAATGAAGAACAAGCGATGCTTTTAAAAGAAGTCTTTTTAAGTTGATTGAATCGCTCACATCAACAACTTCAAACGGATAACCTGTTTCTTCGGATTGCTTTTGCAATGCATCACGCTTTCGACCGGCAAGAATGATAGTAAATGATTTTTTCTTTAACTCATCAATAATGAGCCGGCCGGTATAGCCATACGAACCATAAACAATTATGGTATTTTCTCTCACGGAGTTTGCGGTGTAGCGGGTGGGGTAGCATGACCTAACCGTTCAACTTCAGTGACAAAATATTTTGTATCACCGCGCCAGAAAAAACGAACAAATCTTCTTTTGAATTTAAGATTGACGCGTTCACCCGTTAGTGCAACTTCTTGTAAAGCTTTTAATACTGCGTCTTCACTTCCTTCAATAGAGAAATCACGAACTTCAGCAATTGGACTGGTGTTTTTTAATGACCCGAACGATTCCATACTAAGTTTTCCTTCGTGGGTTTTGAACACAAATCCTTTTTCAGAAACGCTCAGCACCTTGCCTGCCCAATATCCACTTTCAAAAGTTCCCCAATACAGGATTGCAAACACGCCAATCAATACTACGATAACGATGGCAATAACTTTTTTCATAATGGATTTGAATTTTTGCATTCTATACGGTCATGATTTCAACTTCTTTCTTCTTCAGCAACGCATCTATCTTTGCAATAGAATCGTCTGTGAGCTTTTGTACTTTTTCTTCAGCATTCTTCACGTCATCTTCTGAAGCGCCTTTTATTTTCTTTAGTTGCTCGTTCGTTTCTTTACGAATGTTGCGAACGCTTACTTTTCCATGTTCGCATTCTGCACTAACCTGTTTCACCAGTTGCTTTCTTCTTTCTTCGGTAAGCATTGGGATATTCACAATCACTTGTTGACCGTCATTCTGCGGATTCAATCCCAAATTCGCATCGCGAATTGCTTTCTCAATTTCCTGGATTAATGATTTTTCCCAAGGCTTAATAAAAATGCTGCGCGCATCGGGTGTAGTCATAGATGAAACCTGGCTTAATGGAGTACTTGCTCCATAATATGAGACCATAATGCCATCCAACATGTTCGGGTTGGCTTTTCCTGCACGGATTTTTGTAAGCTCACTTGAGGCATGGGTTAATGCTTTGCCCATCAAGTCTCTTGCTTCTTCGAGAAACATTTCTATTTCTTCCATAGTTGTTAATAGTTAAAAAGTTATCCGTTATCAGTTAATACTAATTAGCACTTAACTGATAACTCTTAACTGATTAGAGTTCCGGCTGTTTCACCGTTTACGATCTTTAACAAATTACCTTTTTGATTCATATCGAAAACAATAATCGGCAGCTTATTTTCCATGCACAAGGTAAAGGCTGTCATGTCCATGATATTCAGATTTTTCTCGTATGCTTCCTGGAACGACAGTTTATTGTACTTCACGGCATCTGTAAATTTCTCGGGATCTTTATCATAAACACCGTCAACACGTGTTCCTTTTAACACCACATCAGCTTGTAATTCAACAGCGCGTAAGCTAGCGGTTGAATCGGTTGTGAAATAAGGATTTCCAATTCCGGCTCCGAAAATAACAAGTCTGCCTTTTTCCAAGTGACGAATTGCTCTTCTACGGATGAAGGGCTCACATACTTGCTCCATTTTTATACCGGACATCAAGCGGGTATAAATTCCATGACGCTCAAGTGCGCTTTGTAAAGCCATCGCGTTGATTACAGTCGCGAGCATTCCCATGTAGTCACCTTGTACACGATCAATGCCCAACGCTTCGGCCTGGCCACCCCTGAAAATATTTCCACCGCCAATTACAATTGCCAGTTCAACTCCGAGCGTACGGATGCTTTTTATTTCTTCACAATATTGTTCGAGCCTGGCCGGATCAATGTTTCCGCTTTTAGAAGAGCCCATAAGCGATTCACCGCTGAGCTTGAGAACGATGCGTTTGTATTTCATTGAACGTTAGAAGTAGAAAATCCCGTAAATATAGTTCAGGATTCCAGCATTTCAGGTTTTCGAATCACTGAAATTCAATCAGAACCTGATTTTTTTCGACTTTGTCACCTTTTTTAACGGTAACTGATTTTACAATTCCTTCGCCCGGAGATTTAAGTACGTTTTCCATCTTCATCGCTTCGAGAATCAGCAATGGATCATTGATATTCACGGTATCACCCGCCTGAATTTTTATATCGATGATCAACCCTGGCATAGGAGCTTTAATGTTGTTCACTTTGCTTCCGGCAGCGCTGCTCATTCCTAGTTTCTCCAACAACAAATCAAATTTGTCTTTAACCTCAACCGTGTGGAGGTGGTTATTGATCTTCAGCGTAAACGTTTTTGTTGCGCGGTCACTTTTGACAACTTCAGCTTTATAGCTTTTGTTGTTATGAAGAATGTGGAAATAGCCTTCTGTGAGTTGCGCAATGTCCCAATTGAATGGTTTACCATCGAGTAACAAGCCATCGGTAGATTGTTCGATTTCGAAAGCTGATTTTTTATTTACGGTTACGCTCGCCATGCCCCAATTTACGATTTCGGATTTACGAAGTACGATTTTCGATCTGTAAAATCTGCATTGTAGTCTTAAAAAGCATGATTAACGCAAAATCTAAAATCGTACCGTTAAAATCGTAATTCGTAATTACATTTGTGCTGTCGAAAGACAAAGGGGTGCCAAAAACAAGGGCTGAGATTATACCCATAGAACCTGATGCCGGTAATGCGGACGAAGGGAGGCAGTGTTAACACGTAAGTAAGGTACAGTCCCCTCTGTGCCTGCGGGTTAAAACAAAATTTAAAAATGTTAAAAATTAAAATTGTGCTGGCAGCAATCCTTTTGTCGGCAGGCGCTTTTGCGCAACCAGCAGTTATTACCGGAATGGTTATAGATGCTAAAGCAAATCAGGTATTGAACGGAGCAACGGTAACGTTAAGCTCAGGATCGAGCACGATCAGCGATGAGACTGGAAAATTTCGATTTGATGGATTAAGTCCCGGAGCGTACTCTGTTGTTGTTACTTTTATTGGCTATCAAACGAAAACAGAAAACATTTCATTGAGTGAGCACACTGAAGTAACGATCGCACTAGAAGAAACGTACCAGCTCACCGATGAAGTTGTTGTTCGGGCAACGCGTGCGAATGATAAAACTCCGTCAACTTTTACGACTGTTAATCGACAGGCAATTCAAAGTCAGAATTTCGGGCAGGATATGCCGTTTCTGCTGAACTGGACTCCGTCATTGGTTACAACCTCAGATGCTGGTTCGGGTATCGGGTATACAGGAGTTCGCATTCGCGGAAGTGATGCTACGCGTATTAATGTTACCATTAATGGTATTCCGTATAACGATAGCGAGTCGCTTGGAACATTTTGGGTAGATGTACCGGATATTGCATCTTCTTCGCAGAGCGTTCAAATACAACGTGGTGTAGGGACATCTACTAATGGTGCCGGAGCGTTTGGTGCATCCATCAATCTTCAAACGAATGCACGCAACAGTGAACCTTATGCAGAGATCATTAATTCAGCAGGTTCATTTAATACGCATCGGCATACCATAAGTGCAGGAACGGGTTTACTTAATAATCATTGGATACTGGAAGGAAGGGTGTCAAGAATATTATCAGACGGATATATTGACCGCGCTTCTTCGGATTTGAAATCATATTATTTCTCGGGCGGATTTTATGCCGGTAAAACAATTATTCGCGCAGTTGTTTTTGGCGGAGGTGAACGAACATTTCAAAGCTGGTATGGCGTACCGGAATCGCGATTAAAGAATGATGAAGAAGCTATGCTGGTTACGGCAGGCAATGAAGGCTGGAATGAAACGCAAACAGATCTGCTATTGAAATCGGGCAGAACGTTTAATATTTATACATACAAGAATCAAGTTGATGATTACAAACAAGATCATTATCAATTGCATTTCTCCAGAAGCTTAACCAATTCGCTTACCGCAAATGCGTCCTTGCATTATACATATGGGCGTGGCTTCTATGAAGAATATCGATACAAGGACGATTTTTCAAATTACGGTCTTGGCAATGTAATTATTGGAGACTCGGTTATTGAATCATCGGATATTATACGCAGGCGCTGGTTGAGAAATGATTTTTATGGAGTCACGTATGCATTAAACTATGACGGTAATAAAGTAAATGCCGTATTAGGTGGAGCTTTTAATCGCTACACGGGTGATCACTTTGGACGGATACTTTGGGCTGAGGTAAATACTGTTCCTGCAGATTATCAATATTATTTCAATACAGCCGACAAGCGTGATTTTAATATCTTCTTAAAAACTAATTATCAGTTATCTGCCCGTCTTAATGCCTTTGTGGATTTACAATATCGATTTATTGGTTACCAAACTTCAGGCATCGAGAACAAACAGAACGAATTTTTAATTGATGAAACGTTTAATTTTTTCAATCCCAAGGTTGGCTTAACCTATCAGCTTTTAGGTGCACAGCTTTACGCATCTTTTAATGTAGCAAACCGCGAACCCGTTCGGGATGATTTTGTTGATAATCCGGCAGCTTCGCCAAAATATGAAACACTATATAATGTAGAGGCTGGATATAGAAAAATTTCTGATCGCTATACGTTAAGCGCTAACTATTATTTAATGCTCTACAACAACCAGCTTGTACTGACAGGTGCATTGAATGATGTTGGTGCAACCTTGAGAACCAATGTTGAAAAAAGTTATCGTACAGGTATTGAGGTGGAAGGAGCCTTGAAGATTTCAAAATCTTTTACGTGGAGTGCAAATGCTACATTCAGTGAAAATAAAATTGAAGACTTTAAAGAGGTGCTGTACGATTACGGTCAGGATTTTGATCAATACAATGTTGTTGTGCGTGAGCATAAAAACACAACCATTGCCTTTTCACCAGCCTGGATAGCTGCATCAACCTTTTCCTGGCGACTCATTCCCAATACTGAAATTGCCTTATTAACAAAATATGTTGGGAAGCAATACTTAGACAACACCAAAACAAATGCGCGCAGCATAGATGATTATCTCGTTAGCGATATTCGAATGAGATATTCTTTTAAACCTAAATACCTGAAAGAGTTTTCATTCAGTTTGCTGGTTAACAATATTTTTGGCGAAGTCTATGAATCCAATGGTTATACCTATGGGTATTTAGGCGGAGGGGATGAGTACCGGGAAAACTTTTATTACCCGCAAGCCGGAACCAATTTCATGGGAATGCTTACGGTTAAATTTTAATGCATTATGATTTGTATGTAGAGACGTAAAATTTTGCGTCTCTACGTTAAAACCCGAACATTCGGCTTCACATTTCGTATTTTTACCCGTATGCCTCCTTCGCGTAAAAATATGGTCGAATCGTTCCTGCGCCTTACGCGAGCCTGGAATCTGCTGATCATTGTATTTGCGCAGTATTTCACCGCCTGGTTTCTGGCAAAAGCTGATGTGCTCCACGATCCCTACCTTTTTCTGCTGTCGCTTTCAACGGTATTGATTGCAGCCGGAGGGTATGTGATCAACGATTATTATGATGTTAAGATTGACGTAATCAACAATCCTGAACGGGTCGTTATCGGAAAAACAATTCACAGAAGGTTTGCCATTTTGCTTCACGTAGCGTTATCCGTTTTGGGTATTTTAATCGGACTGTTGGTTTCGTGGAAGCTTGCTGTGGTGAATGTGCTTGCTGTTTCTGTGTTATGGTTTTATTCAAACCTGTTGAAGCGACTTCCCTTTATTGGCAACTTTACGGTAGCACTTCTCACAGGTTTTTCAATTGCCATCTTATTGTTCCTGTATCAAACAAATATTGGATTAATTCTCGTGTACGCAGTCTTTTCATTTTTTATGACACTGATACGTGAGATCATTAAAGACATGGAAGATTTAAAAGGGGATAATACCTACGGTTGTAAAACGCTTCCTATTATCTGGGGGATCAGAAAAACAAAAATTACACTTTATGCCATTATCGCTATATTTTCAATAGCTGTAGCGTTGATCAATTATGCATATGTAAAGCTTCCCGTAATTTATTTTGTGATGCTGCTGTTTGTTCCCTTGGCCTGGCTTACAGCTCAGCTTGTCCGTGCCGATACGAAAAAAGATTTTGGCTGGCTCAGCAGCTTTTGTAAGGTAATCATGTTGCTGGGAATCTTGAGCATGACGCTGATTCACTGAATTGTGTTTTCTTTGCAAGATGAAGCCTCACCGCATCGCTATTTTTGCTTCCGGCAGCGGATCGAACGCTGAAGAGATCATCACCTATTTTCAATATCATCCTTCCATTGAGGTTAAACTTTTACTGAGTAACAACGTAAATGCCCAGGCTTTACAGCGTGCAGAGAAATTTAAGATCAAATCAAAAACTTTTACTAAAATACAATTTCGCGAAAGCCGCGAAGTGCTGCATTGGTTAAAGGAAGAGAAAATTACTCACTTGATACTGGCGGGTTTTATGTGGCTTGTGCCCGATTATCTTACTTATAATTATTCTGGCAAAATCATCAACATTCATCCTGCCTTGCTTCCCAAGTTTGGCGGGAAAGGAATGTATGGCATGTTTGTTCACGAAGCTGTGAAAGCAGCCGCTGAGAGAGAGACCGGCATCACTATTCATGAGGTAAATGAACATTACGATGAGGGGAAAATTGTTTTTCAGGCGACATGTGGTGTTGATGAGAGTGATACACCTCAAAGCATTGCATTAAAAGTGCAACACCTTGAGCACATGCATTATCCAAAAGTTATTGAACGCTGGGTGTTGAATAAGTAAGTATTTTTTGTGTACAAATTTTTTAAAAGGAAAATGAAGTCATTAATTGAAGTTCTTTAATTTTTTGATTTTCGGTATTTCCAAACCAGCCTTTCCCTAATCCTGTTCCTACATTATATTTCAACTCTACTCCAATAGATTTTTTTTGGCCAACTGAAAACTCCAATCCTGTTCCTATCGTTCCGGATAATTGAAAGTTCCAGACTCTATAGAAATCTTTATCTTTTGCGGAAGTGCCTTCCCAGCTTAGAATTGTTTCATGGTTTATATTATATCCAAACATGGGTCCGGCACTCATAACATACCTCACCTTCAGCCCTGTCGTTTTATACTTGTAGAGTATGGGAAGATTTAATAAGGTTGTATTCGTCTTTAACGTTATTGTTCGGTCAACTTCTTTTTTACTTTCATTGTAACGCATATTTTGCAGGTAAAATTGGACAGTTAAAAAGGAAGTGGCTCCAGCGAGTGGTACATCCATAAATAATCCAAAGAATGGAGATGTCTTGGTACTGCTAATAGACGAAGCTCTGTAGTTTTCGGATGGTGGATACACCAAAGAATTATAAGTCTCTCTGTAGTTTGCTAAGAGTTCGGTTTTACTTACTCCCACATACATACCGATTCTAACGGATGGAAAATAACCACGATACGATTCTCCATAAAGCTTAAAGACACGGGTAAGGGATTTTCGGTTGAATTTGGCTATTGATTTACCATGAAAATCATTGTCAGGTAGTAGTTCTGTGAGCGTCTCCTGAAATGAGGAATCTTTTTTAAGCTCGATCAGCGTGCTATCTTTTTCACCAAAAAACCTGTGGCTCTTACCTGTTTTTAATGAGTAAAGTTTTACATTTTTATCGACAAGCGTTAACAGAAAATATTTTTTTTGAGACGCACCTTCCTGCACAAATTTGCTTACGTAATGCTCATTCTTAAATCCATAGGTAATTAGATCATCCGGGAAATAATTAATTGAAGGTGACACCTTAGTAATTGCAAAAGATACTTTTCGATTTAAAAGTATTTTCTTTTGCTCTTTAACAAACCCTGTTCGATAGGCTGAATCAGTTGAAATATAACCTTTCACTTGGGCGAAGCAGGTTGCGGAAATTGCAAGTAAAACAGTACAAGCACTGAATACCGAAATGCGTCTCATATACTTAAGGGATATTTTATCCACTAATAAAATTTTGATCAAGACCAGGTAAAGTCGGCCGACTTTGGAAACTGGGAAAATATCTTTTGAATAAACTCATCAGGCTTGGCCAGCTTGCGAAGCCTGAGATCAATCCACGCGCCATCGATGGTTAGGGTTGCTGCCAGTGAACCATCTTCTTTTAAAAACGTATGCTTTAGGCTCCACCTACTGTAATCTTCCGTTGATTTATGCATTTCTACGGTAAGCGTAATCCTATCTTCTAAATGAATTTCTCTTCGGAAGATTGCTTCTTCCCGAAACAGAACCGGGCCAATCTGAAGCTCTTCAAGCTTATGCGTTGTTAGCCCGCGTTCGCTAAGCAGTTTCATACGAGCAGCTGCGCCAAAATCATAATATACAGAATGACGCAAGTGCCGGTTAGCATCAATATCCGCCCAGCGGATGGAGATAGGCATCGAAAAAGTTGACATAGGGGAAAATAAAAATCAAAAGTAGTAACTTCTCGCACGCTAAACCTAACACACGATGCAACAATCTGTGCTCACCGCTGTATTTATGCCGATTGCCCTGGGCATTATTATGCTCGGCCTCGGATTGTCTCTTACCCTTCAGGACTTTAAACGCGTAACGCAATATCCAAAAGCTGTTACGTTAGCATTAGTTTGCCAGATGATTGTACTGCCAGCGCTATGCTTCGGACTGGTGATTGCAACCGGGTTGACTCCTGCACTTTGTGTTGGAATGATGTTGCTGGCGGCTTCTCCAGGAGGCGCAACAGCAAATCTATACAGCCATTTATCGAAAGGCGATGTAGCGTTGAACGTAACGCTTACGGCTATCAACAGTATTCTTACACTTTTTACGCTTCCGTTAATCGTAAACTTTTCGCTGAATTATTTTATGGAGTCTGGTCAGTATGTGCCGGTTCAGTTTCAAAAAGTAGTTGAGGTGTTTGCTATTGTATTGATCCCAGTTTCCATAGGCATGCTGATCCGAAAACAAAGGCCTGCATTTGCAGCCAAAATGGATAAGCCGGTAAAGATCGCTTCTGCACTTATTTTGATTTTGTTAATTATCTCCGTAACGATTCGTGAAAAACAGGTGCTAGTTGAGTATGCAGGAAGCCTTGGACTGCCTGTTTTACTTTTTAATATTCTTAGTATGGGAGTTGGATACTATATACCAAGAGTGATGAGCATCGATAAAAAGCAATCCATTGCGATTGGAATGGAGATAGGAATTCACAACGGTACGCTAGCCATTTACATTGCGTTAAGTGTACTGGCAAACTCAACAATGTCCATTCCGCCTGCGATTTACAGTCTGCTAATGTTTTTTACCGCAGCTATTTTTGGCTTTTGGGTAAGTCGGAAAAGCAATTGATTAGAAATTTACTTAAGGCGTATTAACTTCATTAAACCCGCCTTCAGCATGATCCGTCCAGCTCATTGGATAATTCTTATCTAAGAATTCAAGCGAGTCCTCCGTTAAATGCAGCGGGTGAAACGTATCGATCATCACAGCAAGTTCGTGTGTCTCTTTAGCGCCAATGCTTTTTTCAACCGTTCCCGGATGCGGGCCGTGCGGTAATCCACCAGGATGCAAAGTGAATGATCCGCGCTCAATACCTCTGCGGCTCATAAAGTTTCCTTCCGCATAATACAACACTTCATCGCTGTCGATGTTGCTGTGATTGTAAGGTGCAGGAATAGCCAGCGGATGATAATCAAACAAGCGCGGTACAAATGAACAGATCACAAAATTATGTGCTTGGAATGTTTGGTGTACCGGTGGCGGTTGGTGAATTCTTCCAGTAACAGGTTCAAAATCGTGAATAGAAAAGGCATAAGGCCATAAAAATCCATCCCAGCCAATTAAATCCAGCGGACTATGTTCGTAAACATAGTTATGTAAAAAACCCTGCTTCTTGATCTTCAATAAAAATTCACCCTTGCTACTGTCGGTTATTAATTCATGGGGCGGACGAATGTCACGTTCGCAATAAGGTGAATGTTCACCTAACTGACCAAGCTGGTTGCGATAACGTTTAACCGTTTCCACGGGTGAATTGGCTTCGATGATTAATAAACGTAAAGGCCCTTCTTCAAACTCAAGTTTATAAATTACTGTGCGTGGAATAACGATGTAATCACCTTGCCTGATTTCCAATTTTCCGAATGGAGAAATTAAAACACCTTTGCCATCATGTACATACAATACTTCATCGCCTTCAGCATTTTTATAGAAGTAATCCATTTTACGCTCCGTTGGAGAACAGATTGAAATGGAGCAATCATTATTTTTCAACAGTACTTTGCGTGCACTTAAATAATCTGTTCCGGTGGTGGTGACTTTAGATGTATTGAGATGCGTTTGCTTCAACGCATAATCCGTCACGATTTTTGGACCGTATTTCACCGGCTCTTTTACTGCCTTGATACGCGTGGGTGCATGAATATGATATAGATTGGAATAAATTCCGGAAAATCCTTCTGAGCTTACAAGCTCTTCTTTATAAAGACTGCCCTCCGGCTGACGAAACTGTGTGTGACGCTTGGGTGGAATTTGTCCTAAACGATGGTAGTACATAGGCCTGTTTTTTTTACAGACCTTAAATTAATAAATGCAGATGGAATTAACTTAGAAAATGCCTGTTAACAGCTATAACTCGGTATTCTTCAATTCCGGTATTCTGTCAAACAGTTTTAATGCTTGCTGGAATACTTCATTCGTTTCGTTCATGATGGGGTATAATCCATCATTCCCCCAAACTTTACGAGCAATCTGGGCTTTTACATGTACCTGGAATAATTTTTTCTTCAACCTGAGCTCTTCGTAATCGGGTTTGAGTTTTTTCTGTTGGCCGAGTTTTACAAGGTCATTCAACATTTCATCGGTCACGTTGAATTTGGTATAGAATGAATCAAAGCCTTTGTCTTCTAATTCTTTCTTATGTTTCTCAGCGTACTTGAATGCGTACTCATAAATAGCAGTTGTTGAATAAAGTTCATTCAGATAATGACTGTTCTGTGTTGTGTCGAGTGGAATAAAATAGTCTGGCATAATGCCCCCACCACCATACACCGTTCTTCCATTTTGTGTGGTATATTTTAACGTGTCGTTGAAATGAATACTGTCGGCATGGAAGAATTCACCTTTTTTATAACGACTTAAAATATCCTGAGAATATTCATCCTCATCATCGTAAGGTTTTTGAATAGAACGTCCGCTTGGCGTGTAGTAACGTGAAATAGTCAAGCGCAATTCTGAACCATCGCTCAAATCAAAGGGACTTTGAACCAATCCTTTTCCGTATGATCTGCGACCTACCACCAAAGCGCGATCGTTGTCTTGTAAAGCACCGGCCAAAATTTCTGAAGCTGATGCGCTCCATTCATTTACAAGCACAATCAAATCTCCGTTTTCAAAATTTCCCTGGTTCGTTGAGCTTGCATCTGTGTTGAGATCAGTATCTTTTCCATTGGTATATACTATTTTCTTACCGCCAGAAAGAAAATCATCCGCCATTTGAATCGCTACCTGCATGTAACCACCACCATTACTTTGTAAGTCAAGTATCAATCGCTTCATTCCGCGACCTTTTAACTTGTTAAGTGCAGCGCTGAACTCATCATACGTTGTTGCGGCAAAGCGACTGATCTTGATATAACCTGTTTCCGGGTCAACCATGTACGCAACATCAAGCGAGAACTGTGGAATCTTATCGCGTATAATTTTAAATTCTAGTGGTTCTGGTGAACCGGAACGGAGGATTGTAACTTTTACTTCTGTTCCACTGGGTCCCTTCAATGACTTCATCACATTCGGTGACGTAATACCAACTCCGGCAACATCTTTATCATCTACTTTAATGATCTTATCCCCTGATAAAATTCCAAGCGCTTCCGATGGCCCTCCTGCCAATGGGGAAATAATAACTATTGTATCCTGGAAAATATTGAACTCCACACCAATACCATCAAAATTTCCGCGGAGGTCTTCATTGGCTTGTAACCGGTCTGAAGCGGGAATATAGACTGAATGCGGATCAAGCTTGGCCAACAAATGCTGGATCGCTTCATCCACCAGCTTATCGGTTTTCATTTCATCAACATACTTTTGATCGATATAGGTCAACACCTCCCGCAGCTTTTGAACATCTTTACCAACTTCAGAAGAAGTTTTTTTTGTGTTCAGGCTTGCGCCTATAAAAATGCCACCTGCCAGTCCAAGGCAAAGAATAATGGGAAGGCTGATCTGGTACCGGGTATTTTTCTGTTCGCTCATACTAAAATCTCGTCTCGTCAGTTCTTTAACGGTGCTAGATAACAAATGTTCAGCGAGGATAAATCCATTTCCTGACCGGAAACGGACAAAAAGATGAAATTAATTACCACCTGTCAATCTCTTCGCGTTTTGGCAGGCTTTCTCTATCTTTGAAAATTAGCATGGACAGCACAGCTTTAAAAAATAAGAAGATTGCGCAACTCGTAGACGAGAACTACGTGCACGCGTATGTGCTGTATTATTTTGGAATTCGTTTTGATGAATTTCCGGAAGACACATTGGAGCAAACCTGTAAGCGCAAAGGCTTAAAACTTGATCAGGTGGTTCGTGAGCTTGAAAATCCAACGCATTTAAAGGAAGCCGACCTTCCGCTGATTTCGTATCCGATAGATCTGATCATCGAATATTTAAAACATTCGCACTTCTTGTTTATCAAGCATAAGCTGCCGTATATCGCGAAGCTTGTTGATTCATTTAAGGCGGATCATAAAGAGTTTACTTCTGTGGAGCGCGATTTGAAAATGGTTTTTCCATTATTTGTGGAAGATTTTATTGAGCACATCTACGAAGAAGAAGATACATTGTTCCGGTACATTAAAGCATTGGAGCGCGCATCAAAAGGAAATTTTATCCCTACCAAACTTTTCTACCTGATTGAAAAACACTCCGTGCAAAAATTTGCAATGGAGCACGATGTTCATGATGATGAAATGGAAGGCATCCGAAAGATCACTAAAGATTATCACGTTAACGCGGATTCACCGCTGCATGTGAAATTGATTTATAATGAGCTTAAAGAATTTGAGAAGAGCCTCATCACGCACGCACGCATTGAAAATGAAATTCTTTTCCCAAAAGCTATGGCACTTGAAGCCAAGGTGAAGCAGTCGTTTTTTGAGAAGACGAAGCTTAATTGATTTTTTGCGGCTTAGGCTTCAAGCTACAAGCCTCAAGCTTTTCATATATCTTATCAGCTTGCAGCTTGTAGCTTGAAGCTTGCAGCCTACGCGAAAGCACTTTGGGACGGGTCCTCGCCATTGATTACGGAAAAAAAAGAACTGGCCTCGCGGTCACTGATTCATTGCGCATTATCGCCACCGCGCTGGAAACAGTAGAGACATCCTCGTTGCTTAATTACCTGAAAACGTATACTCAAAAGGAAGTCGTTGATGAGTTTGTAATCGGAATGCCCAAGACCTTGCGAAATGAAGATTCTGAAAATGCTCCGCTGGTTAGAAAATTCATTATCGAATTAAAAAATGCCTTCCCTGAAAAACCTGTACATGAAGCCGATGAACGGTTCACTAGTTCCATGGCCCAACAGACAATGATTTCAGGCGGCATGAAAAAGAAAGACCGACAGATGAAAGGGAATGTCGATAAGATCAGCGCAGTCATTATTCTACAATCTTTCATGGAATCCAGAAGATAAGTCTCGTCACTTCGAGCCTGCCGTCAGCCTGAGCGTAGTCGAAGGCAGGCAGGCGTTGTCTGCGAGAAGTTCCCAACCTTCTTGAGATTTCTCGAGATAAGTATAGATTTCCATAGATCGTTTAGCTCACTCGAAATGACGAAAGCTAATCCTGCAAAATCCTAAAATCCCTTAATCCTAATCAAAATACTGATTAACTTTGGGCTATGATTTATCCAATTGTCATGTATGGAGACGCTGTGCTACGCAAGAAAGCCAGCGATATTGAAAAAGGAACTGATGTAAAGCAGTTGGTAGCCGATATGTTTGAAACCATGTACGCAGCCAATGGTGTAGGCCTGGCGGCTCCTCAAATAGGCAAAGCTATCCGCGTGTTTGTAGCAGATGGAACTTCTATGCAGGATGAAGAAGAAGGCT
Organism: Cyclobacteriaceae bacterium; assembly: GCA_965227265.1. Lineage (GTDB taxonomy): Bacteria > Bacteroidota > Bacteroidia > Cytophagales > Cyclobacteriaceae > UBA2336. Next base: position 3,950,306 of record OZ245738.1, read on the forward strand.
CGGAAGACATGACCGGTTTTAAAAAGGCATTCATCAATCCAACCATACTGTCAGAAGAAGGGGAGGAATGGGAATTTGAAGAAGGTTGTCTAAGTATTCCGAATATCCGTGAGAAGGTTTCGCGCAAAGAGACGTTACGCGTTCGCTATTATGATGAAGACTGGAATCAACACGAAGAAGATTATGATGGTGTGAAAGCACGCATCATCCAACACGAATACGATCACATTGAAGGTAAGCTATTCATAGATTATTTAACGCCATTAAAAAAACGCATGCTGAAAGGGAAACTTTCCGACATAAGCCGTGGAGATGTGGATACAGAATACCGGATTCTTGCTCCCCTAAAAAAATAGCGTGAATCTCCAATCACGACTTCCGGAAGTAGGCACAACAATCTTTACCATCATGTCGAAGATGGCGCTTGAATATGGAGCCATCAATCTTTCCCAAGGCTTTCCTGACTTTCCGGTTGATCCAAAAATCGTTGACCTTATTTATGCGCGCATGCGCGAAGGATTTAATCAATACGCGCCTATGCCGGGAGCGCCCGCATTACGTAACGTGATTGCTGAAGTTGTCTCTCAAACCTATTCTCGAAAAACCGATCCTGAAACAGAAATAACAGTTACTGCTGGTGGGACTGAAGCCTTGTTCTCCGTTATCGCTTCGCTTGTTCACGCAGGCGATGAAGTAATTGTTTTTGATCCGGCTTATGATTCTTATAATCCCGCGATTAGATTAAATGGAGGAATTCCGGTTCATATCAATTTAAAGTATCCTGACTTCTCCATTGACTGGGAAGAAGTAAAATCAAAGATCACATCGCGTACGCGGATGATCATGATTAACACGCCACACAATCCAAGCGGAGCAGTGCTTTCAGAGAGTGATCTTAAAACGCTTCAATCACTTGCTGTTCAGCACGACCTGATTGTATTAAGTGATGAGGTCTATGAGCGAATTATTTTTGATGACATCAAACATCAAAGTGTATTGCATTATCCTAAACTGGCAGAGCAAAGTATTGCTGTGTTTTCATTTGGGAAGACATTTCATGCTACAGGCTGGAAAGTTGGCTACACCGTTGCATCGGCAAAACTGACAACAGAAATCCGTAAAGCACACCAATTCGTTACGTTCAGCGTGAACACACCCGTACAACTCGCGTTAGCGGAATACATGACTGTGCCTGATCATTATTTGAATCTCGGATCGTTCTATCAAAAGAAACGTGATTATTTCCTGAATGGCATTAAAAGTTCCTCTTTCGAACCTATGGAGTGTCACGGGTCATATTTCCAGTCACTTTCTTATAAAGCCATTTCGAACTTACCGGATATGCAAATGGCAGAAGAGCTTACTAAAAAGCATAAAGTTGCTTCTGTTCCCATCTCAGCTTTTTACCAGGATAAAACCGACAACAAGCTTTTGCGTTTCTGTTTTGCCAAGCAGGAGACAACCCTTGATCAGGCAATTGAAATCCTTCGCAAATTCTGATCTGAATTCCTTTAGAACCTTGCAATCATTCTGTTTCTTTGCAGGGAAACCACTACTACATGCGTGATTTAAAGATCACCTTACTGCAGTCTGACCTGTATTGGGAGGAAATCGATGCAAACCTGTCGGCCTTTGAAGAAAAGATCTGGCAGATCGGGCAGGATACAGATGTGATTGTACTTCCGGAAATGTTCACCACAGGCTTTACCATGAATGCACATAACCTGGGCGAGCACATGAACATGCGTACATTCAAGTGGATGCGCCAAATGGCCGATCAAACCGGTGCGTTGATCCTGGGAAGCTTTGTCGCGAAAGTTCATGATAAATTTTACAATCGCTTGTTGTGGATGGAACCAGGCGGAAACTACAAGACGTATGATAAACGGCACTTGTTCAGAATGGCGAATGAACACAAAACGTATTCTTCTGGTGAAAGCTTGTTAGTTGCTGAATGGAAAGGGTGGAGAATTTGCCCGCTGATCTGCTACGATTTACGATTCCCGGTATGGAGTCGTAATACCTACGATGCATTAGCGAAACGATTGAATTATGATTTATTGATTTACGTAGCCAACTGGCCGACTGCGCGGGTCGAAGCCTGGAGCGCATTGTTAAAAGCAAGAGCGATCGAAAATCTCAGTTATGTGGTGGGTGTAAACCGTGTAGGTGTGGATGGTAATTCAGTTGAGTATAATGGCAGTTCAACTATTATTGGTCCGAAAGGTGAAGTAATCTTTTCTTCTGAAGGTGTTGAAACGATTAAAACGCTTGAGTTAAGTACGAACTCCCTGAAAGCATTTCGCGATAAGTTTCCTGCGTATTACGATGCCGATGAGTTCTCGATTGAGAACGAGGAGTTTTCGGAAGAAGATTTTCTGACCGGATTAAGCTAAGCTACTTTTCCAGCGCCAAATCAAAATCTACCAATACCGGTAAATGATCCGATGGATAATACGTTCCATCATTGTCAGTGATCACCTGATAATTTCTTGCAACCCATTCTTTCGTGTGGAAAATAAAGTCAATGGTTTTACAAGGCATGGCACCTACTTTAAAGCCACAGAAAGTTCCGGCCGTGCTCGACACAGGTTTTGAATCAAACAACAAAAATTTATCCTGCGGGTTCACCATCGTCAAGTAAGCTTCTTCGGTTGGCTCTGAATTGAAATCCCCACTCACGATTACAGGAAGTTGAGAGCCTTCATTTTTAATTCCTTCGAGGTATGTCTTTATTAGCTTAGAACTATTTTCACGGGCAACATTGCCGATGTGATCGAAATGCGTGTTCACCATTAAAAATTCTTTTTTGGTATCACGATCGAAAAATCTTCCTGTTGTAAACACACGGGTAATGGCTGCATCCCAGCTTTTGCTTCCCGGCAAATCCATTGTTTCCGATAGCCAATAAGTTTTGGTGTCAAGTAAACCAAAGCGACTGTTGCGAAACAAAATCGCGCTATACTCGCCTTTTTCTTTCCCATCATCCCGACCCACTCCGCAATACGAATAATCAGGTAGCATTTTTAGCAGATCTTGTAGTTGATGATGCAAAGCCTCCTGTACGCCAATAATGTCGGGATTATGTTTTGTAATGAGTGCAACAACTTTATCGGTTCGCGTTGGCCATTGATTGATACCGTCATCTGGAGTATCAAGCCTGAGATTGTACGTCATTACTTTAAGCGTTTGGCCTGTAGACAAACTATTTAAAACCAGGATCAGGGCAACAGTAATGAAAAAGCGCATCACTAAAGATACAGATTACTATTGGAGGATTAAGGTGAATTTTTTGTAAAAATGACCGTATCTTTCTTGTCTAATCCTCAATAATCCTTTCCCTATGAAACAAAAAATCCTGCTTTGCCTGGTTTTACTAATGGCCGTTAACGCCTGTAAGACAGGTGAAACCGTAAATCCTCCCAAGCTGTATACGATCCAGCAATTCATGGACGTGAAAAATATGTACAGCGCTGGTTTTTCACCCGATGAAAGTAAAATATTAATCGGCTCAAATGAAACCGGTATCTACAATGTATTTGAGCTTGATTTAAAATCAGGTGAAAAGAAACAATTGACGAGTTCTGATAAGGAATCAATATTTGCCGCTGCTTATTTCCCAACGGATGACCGCGTAGTGTATACAGCAGATAAAGGTGGAAATGAAATTGATCATATTTTTGTGCGCAATAATGACGGTTCAAGTATTGATCTGATCGCTGACACAGCAGCCAAGGCAAATTTTTACGGCTGGAGTCACGATAAAAAATTGATGTATTACTCCTCTAACAGCCGTGATAAGCGCTTTTTTGATTTGCATCGTGTAGACATTAGTGGAAAGCCGGATGAAAAAAACCTGTATCCATCCTCTGTGGCATATGAAAATAAAGAAGGACTTGATCCTAACACGATTTCACGCGATAACCGATACATCGCGTTGGTGAAATCGATTACAACCAATAACGGTGATATGTATCTCCTTGATACACAAAGCGGACAAAGTAAACTTATTTCCGAGCACACGGGCAATGCTTCTTACACGCCACAGTACTTCAGTCTGGATGGTAAGAAATTAATCTACTTAACGGATGAGGGCAGTGAATTCTCATACTTATCAAGCTACGATATTGCAACCGGAGAGAAAACAAAATTGGAAGATGCTCCGTGGGATATCATGTATGCTTATTTGTCGCAAAACGGAAAGTATCGGGTTGTTGCGATTAATAACGATGCACGTACTGAAATAAAAATTTATGATGAATCAGATGGCGGAAAGCTTTTAAAAATTGATAATCTCCCGGAAGGAGATATAACAAGCGTTACCATTTCCGACAGTGAAAAGCAGATGACTTTTTATGCCACGAGTTCAAAAGCTCCGCAAAATATTTACCTCTACAATTTTGAGACAAAAGAAATTAGGCAATTAACAAACACACTAAGTTCAGAGATTAATCCAAACGATCTGGTAGCTGGTGAAGTTGTACGTTTTAAATCGTTTGATGGACTTGAAATTCCAGCGCTTCTCTATAAGCCAAAAGGCTTGAAAGCAGGTGAGAAGGTCCCAGCACTTGTGCAGGTACATGGAGGCCCGGGTGGACAAACCCGGTTGAATTATTCAAGTGGACTCCAATACTTGATCAATCATGGCTATGCCGTTCTTTGCGTTAACAATCGCGGTAGCTCAGGTTATGGTAAAACTTTCTTTGCGGCTGATGATAAAAAACATGGCAATGAAGATTTGAAAGATTGCATTGCAGGTAAGCAATATCTGCAAGGCCTTGATTTTGTAGATGGCGAGAAGATTGGAATTTATGGAGGAAGCTATGGTGGGTACATGGTAATGGCCGCGCTTGCATTTGCTCCGGAGGAGTTTGATGCGGGTGTGAACTTATTTGGGGTTACAAACTGGTTGAGAACCTTGAAAAGTATTCCGCCATGGTGGGCTTCATTTCGTGAAGCGTTGTATACAGAAATGGGCGATCCGGTCAAAGATTCGGTTGCGTTATATAACAAATCGCCTTTATTCCACGCAAAGAACATTACCAAACCATTCATTGTATTACAGGGTAGCAATGATCCACGTGTATTACAAGTTGAGTCTGACGAAATTGTGTCGGCTGCCAAAGCCAACAATGTTCCGGTTGAATATGTAATCTTCCCGGACGAAGGTCATGGATTTGTAAAGAAAGAAAACAACATCAAAGCTTCAGAATCAATTCTGAAATTCCTGGATAAGTATTTAAAAGGAGTTCCTGACGAGCAGGAGAAACCTGCACAGTAAATCGTAATAAATAAAAACCCCGCTTATTCAGGCGGGGTTTTTTTATGAAGATAAATTTCCTTTAAGCCAACGCTTCCACTGCGTTTACTTCGCCTGGCATCATTCGTTGGAAAAGATTTTCAATACCAGCTTTCAAGGTCACCATTGAGGATGGACAACCACTGCAGGAACCCTGTAGCTTAACTTTTACAATGCCATTATTGAAAGAATGATATGTAATTGCTCCGCCATCTTGTTCTACGGCAGGGCGAATATATTCTTCAAGTATCGTTTTAATTTTCTTAACTGCTTCTGTTTCTTCTTCGGTTGAAACAGAATTTTCTTCCTGAACATCAATGATGAATTTTCCCATCTCCAGGAATTTCAGGATGTGATTTTTGATCGTGTTCTGAATCTCCAGCCACTCAACATCACCTTTCTTGGTAACGGTAACGAAGTTGCTCGCATAAAATACCCGGTCTACAAATGGGTATTCAAAAAGCTCCTGTGCCAGCGGTGCGTTGGCTGTGCTTGCCGCGTCCGGGAAATCGTAGCTCAAGCCTTCCGGCACTAGCATTTCGTTCACCACAAATTTCAGAGAATTCGGGTTGGGGTTCGATTCCAGGTAGATATGGATGTTTTTTGGAGTTGCTTGCAGCATAGTTTCGTGATAATAACTGAAAACAAACTTAGCGAATAAAAGTTCGGGACAGGTTTTGAAAGCTAATTTCTCATCAGTCTAAATACGACTAATCTTCCAGCTTTTCAGGCTCAAGTGCATTCTCCCATTTGCTCACTACGGCTGTCGCAATGCTATTTCCAAGAACGTTTGTGGCACTACGACCCATGTCTAGTAGAGGATCAATTCCTAGTAAGAGCGCTAACCCTGCTTCTGGAATATTGAAAGTCGCCAACGTTCCTGCAATTACCACCAGTGAAGCCCGAGGAACTCCGGCAATGCCTTTACTGGTTAACATCAGCACAAGCAACATACTAATCTGCGTAGCAATCGGTAAATGGATGCCGTAAGATTGAGCAATGAACAAAGATGCAAACGTCATATACATCATGCTGCCATCTAGGTTGAATGAATAACCAAGTGGAAGTACAAAGCTTACGATCTTATCTTTTGCACCAAACTTCTGAAGCTCTTCCATCGTTTTTGGAAAGGCGGCCTCACTGCTGGCTGTACTGAATGCAAGCAGGATTGGTTCTTTAATGCGTTTAATAAGATTAATAACTCGTTTACCGATAACGATAAAAGCAGCAAACGTGAGTAATATCCAAAGCAATGCAAGGCTAAAATAAAACTCACCGATAAAAATTGAATAGGTTTTAAGTATTCCCATCCCTTGTTTGGCAATGATAGCAGCCATCGCACCGAATACTGCCAACGGAGCAAGATTCATTACATAACCCGTAATTTTTAAAATGACATGTGCAGCAGCATCCATGAAATTGATGATGACTTTTCCCTGTTCACCAATCGCTGCTGTAGCAACGCCAAAGAATAATGAGAACACTACAATCTGAAGAATTTCATTCTTCGCCATCGATTCAAAAACACTGCTAGGGAAAATATGATAAAGGAAATTTTTCAACGAAAAAGCAACATTCGCAATGCCGGACGATTCACCCGTATCCGGAACGGGCAAGTGCATGGCAATACCCGGCTCAAAAAGATTTACCATGATCAACCCGAGTAATAAGCTCAACAGAGATGCTCCAACAAACCAAAGCAATGTTTTTCCACCGATCCGGCCAACGGCATTTATATCACCCAGCTTGGCTACGCCTACAACAAGTGTTGTGAACACAAGCGGTGCAACGATCATTTTAATTAAGCGAAGGAAGATGTCTGCGAGGACAGAGAACGGTTCGGTTTTTTTATCGCGAGCCGTTAATACTTCGTTACGTTCTGTGTTAACGGATTTCTTTTCAGCTTCGAGTGTTGTAATGATTGTGCTATCCGTTGCTGAATGTTGAGCCGTTTTGATTTCTTTCAGTCTGGCATCAAGGGATTCTAGCCGGGTATTTTCTTCGTCAACGTAATTTTTGTTCAGTACAAAGCCTGTGGCAATCCCCACAATCAATCCGATGATAATGTATAATGTTAAATGGCTTTTTTTCTTTGGCTGAGTTGTAGGCTCCATAGAACTGAGTAACAGGATTTAGGCTGAAAACGCATCCGCTTCCATCAACAATGTTAATGATTTTATCTTAAACCTTTGAAGCTCTTGCGCGCAACAGGAAATCGGCTAATACGAGTGCAGCCATCGCTTCAACAATCGGTACTGCGCGAGGAACAACACATGGATCGTGACGACCTTTTCCTGCTACGGTTGCTTCGTTTCCTTCCTTGTCAACACTTTGCTGATCCTGCATAATAGTTGCTACCGGCTTGAACGCAACATTGAAATAAATATCTTCTCCATTGCTGATACCGCCCTGCACGCCACCGGAATGATTTGTTTTGGTTCGGATCTTATCACCTTCTTTATAAAACTCATCGTTGTGCTGTGAGCCACGCAACTTAATTCCTTCAAAGCCGCTACCATATTCAAACCCTTTTACGGCATTAATGCTGAGCATGGCTTTGCCTAATTCAGCGTGAAGCTTATCAAACACGGGTTCACCTAATCCAACGGGAGTATTTTTCACAACGCAGGTAACAATTCCACCTACTGTATCACGACTTAATCGAACTTCATCAATTAAGGCAATCATTTTTTCAGCTATCTTCTGATCCGGACACCGAACGATATTGTCTTCCGTTTTGCTAAGGTCGAGAGTTGTATAGTGATCAGTTTTAATTTCACCAACCTGTGATACAAATGCTGCGATCTCAATTCCGGATTGCTTCAGTAGCAATTTTGCAATGGCTCCTGCTGCTACGCGCGCTGCGGTTTCACGCGCAGAACTTCTTCCACCACCGCGATAATCACGATTGCCATATTTTACCTCATACGTATAATCTGCATGTGAAGGTCGAAATGTATTTTGAATGTGCGAATAATCTTTGCTACGCTGATCCTGATTTTCGATAACAATAGCGATAGGTGTACCAGTGCTCTTGCCTTCAAAAACTCCGGAAAGAATTTTAACGGTGTCGTCTTCTTTACGCTGTGTAGTGATTTTAGATTGACCAGGTTTTCTGCGATCCAACTCGGATTGGATAAAGTTTTCATCGATTGTCAATCCAGCCGGACAACCATCAATAATTACTCCGATGGCCGGACCGTGGGATTCGCCAAAAGTTGATATTTTAAAAAGTGTACCGTAGTTATTCATTTCTCTAATTCAACGTTTAAAGTTCAATGTTCAATTTGAGAGGTTCATGCAACCTTGAACGTTGAACCTTAAACTGAATTACTTTTTGAACACAAGATAAGCCGATCCGCTCAACATGGCCAAAATTAAGATTCCGAGCGTAATTGAAATCCAGCCCGAATCAGATGAAGTGCGTAAAGCATTATCGGTTGAGCTTATTTTATCATAAAGTGAGCCTGTATCAGCGGATTCAATTGATTCGTTTTTCAGACTTTCACCGCTTACCACTACCGCTGATCGGGCAATAAGTGTGTCGTATTTTTTCAAGGCAGGATTAAAATAAACCCACTGCACGAGATCCTGCATGCGGTAATCGCCTGGCTCTTTCGGGATGATGAAGTAACTAAAAGATTTTGTCCCTGAAACACGACCATTCTGCCTGTTGATATCTTGTCGAACATTAGGTTCATAGAATTCGAAGCTGCCATCTTTCATTACCAATGGTTTTTCAATGGCTGAAATATTGCCTTCACCATAGATGTTAAAATCATAGGAAAAACTCTGCCCGGTTTGTAACGCTGTGCTGCTGATACGTTCATCAAGACGGTAATCGCCTACTGCAACTTTATCGCGCAAGGGGTGAGGAGGAAGCTCTTTTACTTTTACCGTTTTTGGCTTAGAGTAAAAAGTCTTAAAATCTTCTTTCCTATTCTGACCAAAGAAGGTAGGATTCTTAGCTACTTTAAACTTGACCAGCTTAAGGCCGATGCTTGGAAATTCAATTGGTTTAGTGTTAAGCGGATAGAATGTTCCTTCATAGAGCTTGTACTGATCGTAATACTCACCATTAATATTTACACTTTCGCTTTGAACGTTCTCTATTTCAAAATTCTCTTCCCAGCAGTTAGCTGGCTTTATTTTTTTAAGAATGTTGGTAAGCTGTTGCGCTAGTTCGTAAAACTGTAAAGGTGCGCGATTCTTATCTGCGACAAAGAAAGAAATGGAAGCTGTAAAACCTTCGCCCACGTATACTTCCGATTTATTTGTAGTAACGGCAAGAAAAGCATCGTCCTTAATATCAATAAACTCTGTATTGTTCTTTCCAAAAAAATCGTTGGGATCTTGCGAAAACGGATCGCGCTGTGTTTGTACGGGTGGGCCAACTTTAACCTTCTTTCCGGGCGAAAAAATAGTTTGCCCGTTAACCGTCATCTTAAAAGCCTGGATAGTATACGTTCCCTGTTTAACCGGCAAATAGGTCATCGTAACACTTTGCGAAGATGATGACTGACCGTTTATAATACTGGTTTGCGATTGTGAAGAAGTGCCACGCTTTCGAAAGCCGTAAATCTCCGGGAAAACGTAGTCGTGAGATTTGAACCGGTCATTTTGGATTGATACAGAAATTGCCCAGCCTTGATTTTCGCCAATTTCATCCGGTCCTAAAATGATTTGGATAGTTTGAGCCTGAACATAGCTCCAGCCAACCATTGCTAAAAAAAGCGTAAAGAGTGATTTTATCGAGAAAAACGGCTTCATGTTCAATCTTCGTACCAATAACACGTTACAAAACTAAAAATGTTCTTTTAGTTAGTGGTACCGCTCATTAAATTAGACGTGCTTTTAAATAATTTTTTAATTCAGTTAATAGCTAACCTATGTTGAACTATGTCAAAACCGTACTCACAAAGGTGAGTTTTGACGCAAAGCTCTTTGAAAAGGAGTTAAAGAAGGCAATCGAAGTATTGATTGGCGCTGAAATCCAGGAACTCAAGCAATGGTGCTACAACCTGTTTGGGAAACAACATCAGGCGATACTCAATCGCTGTTTTGTAGCAGCTCAATAAAGACCCAAAAAATGTTTTAAACAGTCCTGACGGCACCGTCAGGACTTTATTTTTTTACCTATTCTGTAACAAAACGAATATTGCGTTTCAACCCTTCGAGCTTCGTCCGTTTCACAGGGGAGTTTTTAAACAGACTTTGAAAAACATCTTGTGTTATTTCTTTCCACTCGCTTTCTGTCATTGAGGTTAGCTGCGCATTGGAATCAAATCTTGAATCCTGATGGGGTTTTGAAAATCTATTCCACGGACAAACATCTTGGCAGATATCGCAGCCAAAGATCCAGTTCTCAAATTTTCCTTTTACGGAGGTTGGGATTTCTTCTTTTAATTCTATGGTGAAGTAAGAGATACATTTACTTCCATCGACAACATAAGGTTCAGCAATGGCATCTGTAGGACAGGCATCCATACACGCTGTGCAGGTTCCGCAATAATCTTTTACCGGTCCATCGTATTCAAATTCGATATCAAGAATTATCTCAGCGAGAAAGTAAAAGCTTCCGGATGTTTTGTTCAGCAGTAAACTATTCTTGCCAACCCAGCCTAATCCTGATTTTTTAGCCCACGCGCGTTCCATCACGGGCGCTGAATCTACAAACACGCGGCCCTCAATGTCGCCAACTTTTTCCTGTAGTCGTTCAAAGAGAATTTTCAGCTTGTCTTTGACCACGAAGTGATAGTCTTCACCGTACGCATACTTAGCAATCTTCAGATCGCTTTCAGTTGCCAAATCTTTCTCAGGATAATAATTGTACAGTAAGCTGATTACCGATTTCGCCCCGGGAACAAGCAATGTTGGATCAAGCCGTTTGTCGAAATAATTTTCCAGGTAGCTCATCTTTCCCTGGTAACCGCGTTTCAGCCATTCTTCCAGTTGCGGAGCTTCGTCTTTTAGAAATTCAGCCTTAGAGATACCGCAGTAAGTGAAACCCAATTCACGAGCGACAGATTTAATGAAGGTCGTATTCGTGGAAATATTCATGGTTAGCAGTTATCCGTTAATGGTTAATCGTACCTAACAACTATTAAACTGACAACGATTAACCAAAAAGACCAGCTCCTTTACTCGGTGGCGGAACAACTTTCAAATGTTTATATGCTTTTTCAGTCGCTTCACGACCACGCGAGGTGCGCTTTAAGTATCCTTCCTGGATCAGGAACGGCTCGTAAACTTCTTCAATCGTTTCAGCTTCGTCACCAACAGCCGTTGCAATGGTTGTTAACCCAACCGGACCGCCTTTGAATTTTTCGATGATCGTCATCAAAATGCGATTGTCCATATCGTCCAATCCATTGGCGTCAACATCCAATGCTTTCAATGCAATTTGAGCAATCTCAAGCGTAATGGTTCCGTTGCCTTTGATTTGTGCAAAGTCGCGTGTTCTTCTTAATAAGTTGTTGGCAATACGTGGCGTTCCGCGACTTCTTCTGGCAATTTCAAATGCAGCTTCTTCGTTAATCGGAGTATTTAAGATCGCGCACGAGCGGTCAATGATTTTTTGAAGCAGTGCTGAATCGTAATATTCCAATCGGGAATTAATTCCAAATCGCGCACGCAAAGGAGATGTCAACAATCCGGCACGCGTAGTTGCACCGATTAACGTAAAAGGATTCAATCCAATCTGTATCGACCGGGCATTCGGTCCGGAGTCAAGCATAATATCAATCTTGAAATCCTCCATGGCAGAATAGAGATATTCTTCCACGATTGGATTCAGACGATGGATCTCATCAATGAATAAAACATCGTGTGCCTCAAGATTAGTAAGCAGACCGGCTAAATCACTCGGTTTATCCAGCACCGGCCCGGAAGTAATTTTAATATTCGTTTGAAGCTCGTTGGCGATTATATAAGAGAGGGTTGTTTTGCCCAATCCCGGAGGTCCATGAAGGAGAACATGATCAAGAGGCTCATTGCGCTGCCTGGCAGCCTGTACGAACACCTTAATATTATCGACAACCTTTTGCTGGCCGGTAAAATCTTCGAAGGATAAGGGGCGCAAAGCCTTTTCAAACTCCTTTTCAGCAGCATTCAGCTTTTCGCCATCACCTTTCAGATAATCTTCCCGCATAGTGTTAAGTGAGGCTAAGGTACGCACGAAACCGGATATTTCTTAAAAGCAACATTGTTGCATGTAGCTGCAATTTATTTACCTTCGCGGTAGATTGCCCTACACGCACACGCTATGATATTGAAGCTCCTGGTTTTGTTTTTGACTCCTCTGTTATCGGGTATAGCGGTTTATCTTGTTCCCACAGGTCGAACAAAGAGCTTTAAGCTTTTATTAGTTTTTGCGGGTGCTTACCTTTTCGGGATTACAGTAGTTCACATTCTGCCAGAGCTTTACATTAAGAACATTGAAGTTGAGCTGATTGGTTTATTCGTCTTGGCTGGATTCTTCCTGCAGCAAGTGCTCGAATATTTTACTTCCGGTATTGAGCATGGTCATATTCATACGCACGATCATGGCGACCATCACCATAATGAACCTCATCAAAAACAGATGTCAGCGTTTGTATTGTTAGCTGCATTGTGTGTTCATGCTTTTTTAGAGGGTGCTATGTTAGTGCAACCGGTAGAAGGAATGGCAGTTCAGTATGACGTAAATGCAATTCTGTTGGGTATCGCATTACACCGTGCTCCGGCAGCATTTGCATTAATGACGGTGCTTTCATTTCAGCTTGGGGCCATCAAAAAGGCGTTACCACATTTGTTTTTTTTCTCACTGGCGGCTCCATTAGGATTGCTGATCTCAACCTACCTGATCGATGTAGAGATTTTATCGGCTTCAGGCCTTACGTATCTGTATGCGCTAGTATGTGGGAACTTCCTGCACATTTCTACGACCATTGTTTTTGAAAGCAGTCCGGCCCATAAATTCAATGGAAAAAAATTAACCATAGCCATGCTCGGAGCACTCGTTGCAGTTGCGGTTGAGTATATGCTTTAATCTCATCAAATAATCATTTGAATTTCTAACAAAACCCCCGACTTTTAGTTTCGTCAACCGAAGCTATGAGTCCAATCAAATCATTTGAAGAATACAAAAGTATTTATCAGCAGAGCATAGAAACCCCCGAATCATTTTGGGCAACTGTTGCAGAGAGCTTTACATGGAAGAAAAAATGGAATAAGGTTCTTGAGTATGATTTTCATAAACCCGAAGTAAAATGGTTTCAAGGCGCCAAGCTTAACATTACCGAAAACTGTCTGGACAGGCATATCCCCAAAAAAGGAAATCAAACCGCGCTTATCTGGGAGCCTAACGATCCCAAGGACAAATCAAAAAAGTTTACCTACACTGAGCTACTTGAAAATGTTTGCCGGGTAGCGAACATGCTGAAAGCACAAGGCATTCAAAAAGGAGACCGCGTTTGCATTTACATGCCGATGATCCCTGAGCTGGCTTTTGCTGTTTTAGCATGCGCCCGAATTGGCGCAATTCATTCAGTTGTGTTTGCCGGTTTTTCAGCCGGGTCATTAGTAGATCGTATCAACGATTCTAAGTGCAGACTTGTGTTAACTGCTGATGGTGCGCATCGCGGTGACAAAAAGATCGAGTTGAAAAAAATTGTTGATGAAGCATTAGATAAATGCCCGACCATAAAAAAATCTATTGTCTTTCAACACGTGAATACAAACGTTGTGATGAAAGCCGGTCGTGATCTCTGGTGGCATGATGAAATTAAAAAAGCTGATTCAACATGTCCGGCTGAAGAGATGGATGCAGAAGATTTGCTGTTCATTCTCTACACCTCTGGTTCAACCGGAAAACCGAAAGGCATGGTGCATACAATAGCGGGCTATATGGTGTATGTTAACTACACATTCCAGACTGCCTTTCAATATAAGCCTGATCAAATTTATTGGTGTACAGCGGATGTTGGCTGGATTACCGGTCACTCATACATTTTATACGGACCGTTCTCGGCCGGAGCCACAACGGTTATGTTTGAGGGCATTCCATCATGGCCTGATATGGGCAGGTTCTGGCAGGTAATTGAACGGCATAAGGTTAATATTTTTTATACAGCACCAACTGCGATCCGTTCCTTACAACAAGCACCGATTTCTTTTGTTGAGCGAAGCGATCTTTCATCATTAGAAGTATTGGGTTCAGTAGGAGAACCCATCAACGAAGAAGCCTGGGAATGGTATCATGAGCACATTGGCAAAAAGAACTGTCCGGTAATCGACACCTGGTGGCAAACCGAAACGGGTGGATTTATGATCTCACCCATTGCTAATGTAACGAAGCTTAAGCCTGCACATGCGAGTTTTCCGTTACCCGGAGTTCAACCTGCTGTGATGGATGAAAAAGGAATTGAACTTTTCGGTAATAATATTGAGGGAAGATTAGCGGTAAAATTCCCATGGCCGGGAATAGCACGGACTATTTATGGCGATCATCAGCGTTTTAAGGATACCTACTTCTCAACGTTTCCAGGAAAATACTTTACAGGAGATGGCTGTCGGGTTGATGCTGAGGGATATTATAGAATCACAGGACGGGTAGATGATATCATCATTGTATCAGGTCACAACATGGGCACGGCTGAAATTGAAAGTGCCATTACCGAGCATCCGGCTATTTCTGAAGCAGCAGTTGTCGGTTACCCGCATGATCTAAAAGGCAATGCCATTTATGCATACGCGATTTGCTACGAAAAGCCGAAAGATGAAGAAAAGCTTCGAAATGAAATCCGCGAAACAGTTTCGAAGGTTATCGGGCCGATTGCAAAACCTGATAAAATTCAATTTGTAACCGGATTACCAAAAACCCGATCGGGCAAAATTATGCGCAGGATTTTGCGTAAAATTGCGGAAGGAGAAACCTCAAACTTGGGTGACACCTCAACATTAACAGACCCGAATGTTGTGGAGGAAATAAAAAATGGGGTGCTTTAAATTCGTAAACAATCAACATGGAAATAACAGGAACAGTAGTAAGTCTTTTGCCGATGCAATCCGGCCAGGGAAAAAACGGGACATGGAAAAAGCAGGAATTCATCCTTGAAACTCCGGGCCAGTTCCCGAAAAAAGTTTGCTTGTCATTATGGGGCGAAAAGGTTGACGAAACCCGTCTGAACCCGGGCGAAAAAATCACCGCTTCTATCAACATTGAGAGCCGTGAGTACAACGGCCGCTGGTATACGGATGTGCGTGCCTGGAAAATTGCCAAAGGCGGAAATGGTGGTGGCTCAAATGAAGCGCCTCCAATCGATTCATCATTCACACCTGATGCTAGCAGTGGAAGTGACGATCTTCCATTCTAACGAATAATAGTATAGGGAAATCCTGATCCTGAGCGAGTCGAAGGGTCGGGATTTTTTATTTATTGCAAGTCAGTTTCTGGAATAGCCTGTTCAGGTGAAATTCTGGGGAAGGTTATTTCATGCTTCCATTTTGTTTCGTACTGATTGAGCTTTTCTGTGATAAATTCTTTCAGCTTAATATTCATTTTATCAATTTTTTCCTGTGGAGTTATTACCGCACGTTTATCCTTTACCAGTTTTTTTGCGCGTGCAAATAATTCAGTTGCTGAAGCAGTAATCGGACTTAATCCAACCCGGGCTTTACCAATACCCATGGCTACATCCACAATAACAACATACGTACCACCGGCTTTTAAATCGGCTGTAATAAATTCTTTGTTTTCGGAAGAAGCCCATAGTAAATGAGTTCCAGCTACGCATTCATACCGCATGTAATTCTTGCCTTTAAAAGCTCCGATATATTGGTCGCCATCAAAATATTCGAAGCTGATGGCTCCTCCTATAACCGTTACACGTACAAAATAAACAACCGCATTGCCTTCCGCAGGCGGTTGAAATCCTTGTGCCTGTGTGCCCCATGCGGCAGCCATCAGAAAGCAGACAATAAAAAGTGTTTTGATTTTCATAACGTGGGGATTTATACTTCAAATTACAAATCTTTTACAGAATCAAAACGGATGACTAAATCAAAAATTGTTGATTAACTTTGTAGCATGTATTTGGATAGAATCTTGTCCCGAAAACGCTACTTGATTGCCGGAGTATGCATGGCAATATTTGCAACGTTGGCTGTTTATTTGCCTAACGAAAAAGCAAGTGAAGGTAAGTATGAGATTTATTTTGGAATTCCGATCAGCGAAGCTTCCGTAGCGCAAGAAATTTTCGGTAATGCAGATTTTAAGCTTCAGCAGCTTAATGGAGTAAAAATTCTTAATCTTGATACTGGAAAATACACGTACTATTTTGAGTACATCGCTAACAAGCAGGATACGTTGCGCAACATCAATGCATTGCCTTTTTTAAAGGATAATCGCCCGTCTTCATTGGTTTGTGAATTAATGAATTCTCTGGTAAACCCATTGGACAATTCCTCTTTAACACAGGAACAACGTGATGCTACATCATTCTTTTGGGATGCACGTGTCGATGAGTTTGTATTCTATGAGTGTTATAAAAGCCCGGTAAAGCATACGGTGTTGCTTAGTAAAACTTCAGAGCGAATTTTACATAAAGTTGAATACTTATAACACCTCAAAAATTTCATAAGATTTAAGAATCGTTCTTCATTCAAAGTACTGAAGCGTGTTCAGTTGAACATTAAAAGCGGTATTCGTACATATTTTCCAGGTGATCTTACATGCCAATTTTTAATGGTTCACAAAGCTGTTTTTACTTTTGAAGAAAACTGGTCAGGAAGACTTGTATCGATAGGAGTAACTCCTACTCCTATCTGGGTGATTAAATAACTTACGTGCCTGCGTCCGGAGATAAGATTCAATGGCAAATGTTATGTTTCAGGGATAGCTTACTTCTATTATTAACTAAATCCTTTTCTCATGAAAAAACATGTTTTAATGATGATGGCTGTATGCCTGCTGGTATTGCCAACCATGGCCAACGATTTGGCAGAACAATTGTGTGCCGATGAAGTATTTGTTTCGATGGTAACAGAAACCGGACAAGTAGTGAAACACGCGCAGTCTTTGAACTCAAGTGAGCGTGAAGCGTATTTTAGCTCGGCAGAGTTTGCGTGTTTTAGTGAAAGGTTTGCGCAACACAAAGAATACCTTTCAGCAACGTTTGACCTGTTTGAACGTGCTGATCGTGAGGTCGTAATTACTAAGGCTATAAACAGTCTTGCTAAGCAACAAGATCCACGGTATTGCGAAATGTATTATGCATTTTTGTTACAGAGCTGCTATAATATTCCTGGAGGATATAATCCACAATGGCAGGCACAATGCTTTACCAATGCTCAGGCATGGTATAATAACTGTATGGGCACAGGTGGTCCGGTAGATTGAAATAAAGGAATCCATTTGAATACACTTATAATGCTTCAGCCATCGTAGTGTGATTCTGATAAAATAAAAGCCCGATCAATAGATCGGGCTTTTTTTATATTAAGCTGCTGGCGATTAACTACCGCAAGCTTCGCATGAATCCGGATCATCCAGCGAACAGGCCATGTCTGCACGATTCTGATCGTATTGGAATGTTTGCTGTGTTTCAGAAACGGTAACAACTTGTTGTACCGCTGCTACAGTCTCAGCAACACCGATTGATTTCTTTTCCACAATAGCAGGAGTTTGCTGCATCGCAGTTTTATCAAGCGTAAACTGGATTGCATCGGCTGCAGCCTGAGTTCTCAGGTAATACATACCGGTTTTCAATCCTTTCTTCCAGGCGTAGAAGTGCATGGAAGTAAGCTTACCGAAGTTCGGATCTTTCAGGTGAATGTTCAGGCTTTGTGACTGGCAGATGTATGCGCCACGGTCAGCTGACATATCAATGATTGCTTTCTGAGAAATTTCCCAAACAGTTTTGTAGATATCCTTGATGTTTTGTGGAACTTCAGGAATAGCTTGTACCGAACCATTTGTTGCGATCAATTTCTGACGCATGTTCTCATTCCACAAGCCAAGCTCGATCAGGTCTTTCATCAAATGCTTGTTAGCGATGATGAATTCACCAGATAAAGTTCTGCGAGTATAAATGTTTGAAGTGTATGGCTCAAAGCATTCGTTGTTACCAAGGATTTGAGACGTAGAAGCTGTTGGCATTGGAGCAACCAATAATGAGTTGCGTACACCGTGCTTCTTAACATCCTGCTTCAATTTTTCCCAATTGTAGCGGCCACTCTTTGGAGTAACATTCCACATGTCAAACTGGAAGATCCCTTTTGATGTTGGTGAGCCTTTGAATGTTTCGTAAGCACCATCTTTCTGCGCAAGCTCCATCGATGCTTCCATGGAAGCGAAATAGATCGTTTCGAAGATGTCTTCATTCAAGGCACGCGCTTCGTCTGAATCAAACGGCATGCGCAGCATGATGAATGTATCGGCCAAACCTTGCACACCTAGTCCAATTGGACGGTGACGCATGTTCGAATTCTTAGCTTCAATAACCGGATAGTAATTAACATCGATAACCTTGTTCAGGTTACGGGTAATCACTTTGGTGATCTCGTATAAACGAGCATGATCAAATGCACCTTCTTCCGTTACGAATTTATTCAAGGCGATTGAGGCCAGGTTACAAACTGCTACTTCATCTTTCGCTGTGTATTCGATGATCTCGGTACACAGGTTACTTGACTTAATCGTACCTAAGTTCTTCTGGTTCGATTTGCGGTTAGCCGCATCTTTATAAAGAATGTAAGGCGTACCGGTTTCGATTTGGGATTCAAGAATCTCAAACCAAAGGTCCTGAGCTTTTATCTGTCTGCGGAACTTGCCTTCTTTTTCGTATTTCTCGTACAAGCGCTCGAAATCTTCACCCCAAACTTCTGCAAGTCCTGGAGCTTCGTTCGGGCAGAACAATGACCACATTTCGTTGTTCTCTACACGCTTCATGAACAAATCAGAAATCCACATTGCATAGAATAGATCGCGTGCGCGCATCTCTTCTTTACCGTGGTTTTTCTTCAACGCCAGGAAATCAAACACATCGGCATGCCATGGTTCGAGGTAGATCGCAAAGCTTCCCTTACGCTTACCACCGCCCTGGTCAACATAACGTGCAGTCATGTCAAAGTTCCGGAGCATTGGCACGATACCATTTGAGGTACCACCTGTTCCTTTAATGTATGATCCTTTCGCGCGAACGTTATGGATGCTGAGTCCGATACCGCCAGCCGATTGTGAAATTTTAGCGCATTGTTTTAATGTATCGTAGATACCATCAATGCTGTCGTCCTGCATAGTTAACAGGAAGCAGGATGATAACTGAGGCTTAGGAGTTCCAGCATTGAACAACGTTGGCGTTGCATGCGTGAACCATTTCTCAGATAGTAAGTTATAAGTCTCGATTGCAGCCGGAATGTCTTCACCGTGAATACCCACCGCTACGCGCATCAGCAAGTGCTGAGGACGCTCAACCACTTTGTTATCAATCCGCATCAGGTACGAACGTTCGAGTGTTCTGAAGCCGAAGTAGTCGTAACTGAAGTCACGATCATACAAAACTGCTTCATCAAGCTCAGCAGCATGGTCCTTTACAACTTTCCAGGTTTCTTTCGAAACGAGTGGCGCATTCTGGCCGGTTTTAGGATCTACATGCGTGTACAGTCTTTTCATTGTGTTTGAGAAAGACTTACTCGTAACCTTGTGCAGGTTAGAAACTGCGATACGGGCAGCCAGCTTAGCGTAATCCGGGTGTTTGGTGGTTAACGCGGCTGCAATTTCTGCGGCCAGGTTATCCAATTCTACCGTGGTTACACCATCGTACAAACCAGTGATCACCTTCATCGCAATCTCAACAGGGCTTACGTATTTGGTATCCAAACCGTAGCAAAGTTTCTCGATGCGTGCAGTGATTTTGTCGAACTTAACGGACTCTCGGTGTCCGTCTCTTTTAAGGACAAGCATTTGGTTGGGTTGTTTTAAAACAGTTTAAAAAATGTGGTGAAAAAGTGAGTTGAATTTAATTAAAAATCTTCGTCAAGTGAAAACTTAGAAGATTCTTTTTCAGTACTGTTAAGCACACCGGCCTTTTGATACTCTGCAACGCGTTTCTCAAAGAAGTTGGTTTTGCCTTTTAGCGAAATCATATCCATGAAGTCGAAAGGATTTGTCGCTCCATAGATTTTTTTGCCGATTAGCTCATTCAACAGGCGATCTGCGACAAATTCAATGTACTGTCGCATAAGCTCTGCATTCATACCAATTAAGTTAACGGGTAAGGCATCGGTTACAAATTCTTTCTCGATCTCTACGGCATCTTTAATAACATCGATAACCGTTTGTTCCGGAAGTTTGTTCACTACATGCTGAGTATATAAATGACAGGCGAAATCGCAATGAAGGCCTTCATCTCTGGAGATCAACTCGTTAGAGAAGGTTAAACCCGGCATTAAACCGCGTTTTTTTAACCAGAAGATGGAACAGAAAGAGCCTGAGAAGAAAATTCCCTCCACAGCAGCAAACGCGATGAGGCGTTCGGCAAAAGTTCCCTTGTTAATCCAACGCAAGGCCCATTGAGCTTTTTTCTTTACGCAATCCATTGTATCGATAGCATGGAAGAGTGCATCTTTCTCTTTTGGATCCTTTACGTAGGTATCTATTAAGAGCGAATATGTTTCAGAGTGAATGTTCTCGATTGTGATCTGAAAGCCGTAGAAGAACTTTGCTTCGGTGTACTGAACTTCCGAAATGAAGTGTTCGGCTAAGTTCTCGTTTACAATACCATCGCTGGCTGCGAAGAAGGCCAATACGTGCTTGATGAAATGACGTTCGCCATCGTTCATGGCATCCCAGTCTTTTCCATCCTGGCTCAGGTCGATTTCTTCGGCTGTCCAGAAGCTTGCTTCGGCTTGTTTGTAAAATTTCCAGATTTCGTGCTGGCGAATCGGGAAGAGGACGAACCGGTCTTTGTTTTCCTTTAAAATGGGTTCCTCCTGAAGATTATTGCTCATCTTCTGTATTGGGTTTTAGGGTTGTATAAAAAGACGATCCTTCCAGGGATGACGAAATCCGGAAAAATCATCTTAAAAATCTCGTTAAAAGTTGAGTAGTCTCTCGAAGAAAAGATTACCTGTTCGAATCTTCGTTAGTGTACAAATATGAGATTGAGAGAGGTTAAATCAAAGGGGTTGATTTTGTCGAAAATTAGGTTTTCAAATAGAATTTAAAGGTTTGCATGGTGATAAGTAGTTGTGAAAGAGCGCCTTATTTTCAGGTTGGAAATGCGGGACTTTCAGTAAAAATCCAGACAAAAAAAATTAATTTTTTTATCCACATTTCGATTCTAGCCTGATTACGGGGTTGCCTCTGAAATACTCAATCTGAGATTGAAAATTTTTAATTTTTCTGCTACCTTTGCAGTCCAATTTTTGGGAAAACTATGTACGCAATTGTAAGCATTGCCGGCAAGCAGTTCAAAGTGGCTAAAGATCAATATATCTATGCCCCTAAGATGTCAGGAGAGATAGGAGACTTGGTTAAATTCGACCAGATCCTTCTTACGGATATCGCAGGGACAGTGACAATTGGCGCCCCTACTGTTGCAGGCGCACTGGTATCTGGGAAGATATTAGAGCATGTAAAAGGTAACAAGGTGATCATCTTCAAAAAGAAGAGACGCAAAGGCTACGCTGTGAAAAACGGCCATCGCCAGCAGTTCACCAAGGTTCAGATCGACAGCATCGGGTAATTTTTTAAACACGACAAAAAAGACATTCGACCATGGCACACAAAAAAGGTGAAGGTAAAGTAAAGAACGGCCGCGAATCGGAAAGCAAACGATTAGGCGTTAAGATATACGGAGGTCAGGCGGCTATCGCGGGGAACATCATTGTTCGTCAGCGCGGTACCAAGCATCATCCTGGCAAAAACGTTGGTATCGGCAAAGATCATACGCTTTTCGCGTTGACTAACGGAGTGGTAACGTTTAAAAAAGGAAGGAACGATAAGTCGTTCGTTTCGATCGTTCCTGCAGAAGCTCAAGCTTAATCAGATAAAATTTATAGAGAAGCCCTGTTCGAAAGAGCAAGGGCTTTTTTGTTTGTGCTTTCGCGGCCTTGTGTCGCGATCCCCATTTTAGAGCACACCTTTGAAGTACAGAGCTGATTATGTTATCCAATAAATCTCACTTTATTGGGAGACCCCGGAACAAGTCCGGGGATGCGCTTTCTAATTTAATTGATCGGTGCTTTTTAATCTTACCCCGGTAATCAGCAACCAAAGACACGTGCCAATTTCTCCAACTGCAGAAGGAAGAGAAATATACCCAGAGATGCCCACCGAATCATAACCCGGAAATAGAAAACTTCCGGTGAAGTTGATCAGGTAACCGAAGCATCCTGCCATTAAGAATATCCCCAACACTTTGGGAATCATTCCCGATTTAAAAACGAGATAGCCGAATGGGAACAACCACAATCCCCAGAAGATGGCTGCCACATCAATGCCATTGTTATAATATTCGAGTTGCAACATCACTTGCTTGTGCAGATCGATTCCCGAGAAATAACCTGGTTTGTTGATCAACGTAAGCACAGAAAATTTGTGCGTGAGATTAAAAAGCGAAATCGGAACACTTGTTAACGCAAGTGCTACCATGGCGACTGCATGCGTTTTGTTAACGTGACTGAGCAACTTATACAATACCAATGGCAACACGAGGAAAGAGACATAACATAAAACTCCTGCATAAATGCCGAGCCTGAAAAGTGTTTCAGAAGCAACAATGTTGTTGAACGTTGCTGTGGCGTCTGTCCAGACATTCAGTTGAGACGGAACATACATCAGCGCAAAAAGACCAGTGAGTACAACTACCAGGTATAATGCTCCTGCAATTCGGGCTGTTGTTTTGGGTGATTCCATTTTTTTATTGTTTAAGCGTGGGCCACTTGATTGCTAACCATACGATTGTAGAAGTCAGTATAATTTCAACAACTCCCAGAAATGTATAGAAGATCATCCACTCACTTACTGAAGTAGCCACCACCAAGATCATTACAAGTGTAAAGAAGACTCCCATAATGATGTTCAACAGTCGGTTCAAATTTGCTTTTAACGCTACTGACAAGAAGATCATCAAAGAAGGCAAGGCTAATAAAACAGCGTATAATAAAAGCGTAACAGGTGTGGTTTCACCTGCGCCTGAATTTCCTTCCATGAGTCGCTGAATACGGCCTGGAACGAAAAATGAAAAGATATCACCATAGACGTAACAGAACATCAATGATGTCCACAACGCGGCAAGCTTGAATTTGATGTTGATTTTAATGTCTTCGAAGATCTTATTGGCCATGAGGGAAAGGTTGCTGACAAGATAAGTCGATTGGAAAGCCAAAATGTTACAAGTGCTGCCTGCCTTCGACTCCGCTCAGGCTTACGGCAGCAGGAATCCTTATTTTATATAAATCGTTTTAATGTTTACGAACTCGCGGATTCCAAATAATCCCAATTCTCTGCCATAACCGGATTGATTAATTCCCCCAAAGGGTAATCTTGGATCGGATTTCACGAACGCATTTACGAAACATGAACCGGATTGAATGAGGTTGGCAGCGATGTGCTCGCCACGTTTAAGATCTTTTGTAAAGACAGCACCACCTAATCCGAAGATTGAATCATTCGCAAGTTCGATTGCATGTGCTTCGTCTTTTGCTTCAATGATTGCAGCTACCGGCCCGAACAATTCTTCATCATAGGCAGGCATTCCTTTTTTGACATTTGTAAGAATAGTTGGCGGATAGAAAGCAGTTTTATTTTTCGGCAGCTCACCGCCAAGTTTGCAGATTGCTCCTGCTTTAATGGAATCGAGCACTTGTTTATGCAGCTCATCGCGTAAGTCAACTCGAGCCTGTGGCCCGACTTCTGTTTTTTCGTTTAGCGGATCACCAACGACTTTCGCTTTCATCAATTGAACGTATTGTTCCGTAAATTTTTCAACTAACGGTTTTTCAACAATGAAGCGTTTGGCCGCGATACAGCTTTGGCCGCTGTTTAATAATCTTCCTTCAACACATGCCTTCACAGCAAGATCAAGGTCAGCATCTTCGAGCACAACATAGGCATCACTGCCACCCAGTTCAAGAACTGTTTTCTTGACGAGCTCACCGGCCTTCTGCCCAACCTTTGAACCTGCAGATCCACTGCCAGTAAGTGTTACAGCTTTTATATGTTTATGCTCGATTACTTTTTCAACGTCTTTGCTACTGATCAGCAGTGTTGAAAAAACATTCTCCGGGAAACCGGCTTGTTTCACAATCTCCTCAATCGCCAGTGCACAACCAGGAACATTTGAAGCGTGTTTGAGTACACCACAATTTCCTGCTGCTAATGCAGGCACTAAAAATCTGAAGACTTGCCAGAACGGATAATTCCATGGCATTACAGCCAGTACAACTCCAATCGGTTTAAACGCGACAAAGCTTTTTGAGGCTTCTGTTTCTACTGGCATATCCTTAAGGAACTCCTGTGCATGGTCAGCGTAGTATTTACAAACCGATGCGCATTTATCAACTTCAGCGAAACCTTGTGTAACAGGTTTGCCCATCTCAAGCGCCATGAGCTTCGCTAATTCTGCTTTGCGTCTGATTAACACATCAGCCATCTTATTTAGCAGCTCACTACGTATTGAAAAAGATGTGTCTTTCCAGGATTGCCACGCCTCATGTGTTGCATTGATTTTATCTGAAGTTTCTTTTTCAGTATGAAGTGTATACGACTTTATTTTTTCTCCGGTTGCCGGATTAATGGATTCAATAGTCATAGCAGGAAATGGTAGTTGATGAAAGTTACAACAAAGTATACCCCGCGTATGTTTCTTGTCTGCTAATCTTTTTACAAATACTTTTACCTCCGTTAAAATTCGATGGAAGAAATTCTGATTGTCTGCATAGCTGCTTTTGCTGCTGGATTTATTGATGCTGTAGTGGGCGGAGGCGGGCTTGTGCAAACACCAGTCTTGTTTATGGTCTTCCCTCAATATCCTGTTGCCACGCTACTCGGTACAACCAAGCTGCCTTCGTTTTCAGGGACGGCAGTTTCATTATACCAATATTCGAAGTACGTTACGATTCAATGGAAACTGGTTTTATGGATTGCGCTGGCTGCTTTTTGTGCGGCTATGCTGGGCTCATGGTCAGTTACCTATGTCAGCAATGCTGCGTTTAAGCCAATCATTCTTGTTTGCCTGATCATTGTTGCGATCTATACCTATACAAAGAAAAACTTTGGTCAGCATCAGGAGAAAGATTTATCATTCAACCAAGCGCTATTGCGCGGGATGATCAGCGCATTGTTTATTGGATTCTATGACGGCTTTATTGGTCCGGGCACTGGAAGCTTTTTAGTGCTGGTATTTATCGGATTGCTTCACTTTGATTTTATGCATGCCAGTGCGCACGCCAAGACCGTAAACCTGGCTACGAACATAGCATCCATAATTTTCTTTGCATCCACCGGACATATTTTGTACGAAGTTGCTTTGCCGATGGCGGCTTGTAATATGGCTGGAGGCTTTGTGGGTACGCGCTTTGCGTTGTTAAAGGGAAATTCTTTTATCCGCGTGTTCTTTCTAGTTGTGGTGTGCGGAACGATCTTGCGCTTTGCGTATGATGTGTTCTTAAAATAATTCCAATACATGAAAATTTTCAAGGTCTTACTTATTCTGCTAACAATAATTGGCATTGCAGTGATTTGTCTTACCTCAATTAAGTTCTGGATTAGCAGGCACGGAATCCGGGGTTTGTGGATTGATATTCGGGCGCTTGTTTGTCTCATTATACTTTTAAGTTGTGTTGTTGGATTATGCTTTAGAAAGATGGCAGGCTGGGTATTAACACTGTTGCTGCTCTACATGTGCATATTTATCTGTGGCTGGGTTTATTGGCAGTATGGCTTAAGATTCTCGAGCCCGAAATTGATTCATGTGTTACTTCTTGGAAGTTCGATCTTCTTTATGAACACGAAAGACATCAAAGACTTATTCCGACTTCCTGGAGGCACAACTGTTTTGAAGCTTAACGTTTTAATTATTCCGATTGCCGCTCTACTGGTTTGGTATCTTTCCTTATCCTACTACATGAATCCTTAGAAAGGATGAAAAGAACGGTCATAAAAAAAAGCACTGCGTTAACAGTGCTTTTTTGCTTTTATGAGTAAAGTGATTACTGAATCATCCGTAACAAGGTGCTTAATCTACTTTTCAGGTTTCTGCGATCAATAATAAAATCCAGAAAGCCATGATCCTGAACAAACTCAGCACTTTGAAATCCTTTCGGAAGATCTTTGCCAATTGTTTCACGAATAACGCGTGGACCGGCAAAACCAATTAGTGCACTCGGCTCAGCAATGTTAAAATCACCCAGCATCGCGTATGATGCAGTAACACCACCTGTTGTTGGATCTGTTAATAATGATATGTACGGAACTTTTGCCTGATCAAGCTGCGCAATCTTCGCTGACGTTTTTGCCATCTGCATTAATGAAAGTCCTGCTTCCATCATACGGGCACCACCAGAGCGCGAAATCATCAAACAAGGAATTTTATTCTTCAAGCTGTGATCCATGGCACGTGCAATTTTTTCACCCACAACGGATCCCATCGATCCGCCAATGAAGCTAAAATCCATACACGCAATGGTAATCTCTAATCCGTTCATCTTACCATATGCAGTACGAACAGCATCTTTCAACCCAACTTTGGCCTGAGTTTCTTTAATACGTTTCGGATACGGCTTGGTGTCTTTGAATTTCAGCGGATCGGCTGATTCCATATTGGCATCAAGCTCGGTGAACTCATTATTGTCGAAAAGAATTTCAAAATACTCTTCGGATCCAATACGTACGTGATAATCCTCTTCTGGAACAACGTAAGCATTGTTTTTAAGCTCGCGGGTATGAACAATTTTTCCTGCAGGCGATTTAAACCAAAGGCCATCCGGCACTTCGCGTTTCGATTCTGTGGGAGTAAGAATTCCTTTATCTGTTCTGTTAAACCAAGACATAACAATTCAAAATTTAAAATTCCGAACCCGTCTTGCGACAGGCAAACTTTAATTCACTGGCTTACGCGAGTGTAATTGAATTATCCAGGTATACATCCTGAATGGCGTTCATAATCTCAACGCCTTCTTTCATCGGGCGTTGGAACGCTTTACGACCAGAGATCAAGCCCATACCACCGGCACGTTTGTTAATTACGGCTGTGCGCACTGCATCTGCTAAGTCATTAGCTCCTTTTGATTCACCACCTGAGTTGATCAGACCCGCGCGGCCCATGTAACAGTTAGCTACTTGGTAACGGCAAAGATCGATTGGGTGATCAGAAGTTAAATCGGTATAAATTTTTTCGTCAAGCTTACCGTATGTGCTTCCACCTGTGTTAAGGGCTTTGTAGCCACCGTTATTTTCAGCAAGCTTTTGTTTTATAATATCAGCTTGAATAGTAACGCCAATGTGGTTGGCTTGACCAGTTAAGTCAGCTGATACGTGGTAATCAACACCATCTTTTTTGAATGCGTTGTTACGGGTGTAGCACCACAGGATAGTTGCCATTCCTAATTTATGCGCGTGCGCAAATGCTTTTGATACTTCGATGATCTGGCGGCCTGAATTTTCAGAACCAAAGTAGATCGTTGCGCCAACGGCAACGGCTCCTAAGTTCCACGCTTCTTCGATGGTACCGAACATAATTTCATCGGCCTTGTTCGGGTAAGTCAATAGTTCATTGTGATTGATCTTAACAATGAATGGAATTTTATGCGCGTATTTTCTTGACATGATTGCCAATGCACCGTAGGTAGTTGCTACTGCGTTACATCCGCTTTCAATGGCAAGCTTGATAATATTTTCAGGATCGAAATATAATGGGTTCTTCGCGAATGATGCACCAGCACTATGTTCGATGCCTTGATCCACTGGAAGGATTGACAAGAAACCAGTATTAGCAAGACGACCTTTACCAAACATAGACTGAAGGCTCATCAATGTTTGTGTACTGCGATTTGAGTTGATGAATACCCGGTCTACAAAATCAGCCGTTGGCGTGAAGAGCTGGTCTTTAGAAATGGTTTTGCTTTTGTGATCCAGCAGGTAGCTGGCGTCTTTTCCTAAAATGTCTGTGATGTTTTTTGCCATGGCTTAATTTTGAATGGGAAACAAAGTTATCAATTATTACAAATTGTACTAAAGCGCAGAGACAGGCTGTAATCAAACAAAAAAGCCATCCTTTTTCGGGGATGGCTTCTGTATAATTTGAGCGATTATATTTTTTCTTTGATACGTGCAGACTTGCCGTGACGACCTTTCAGGTAGTTCAACTTAGCTCTGCGAACACTACCGCGTTTCATTACTTCGATCTTATCAATAGAAGGTGAAGACGTAGGGAAAATTCTTTCCACACCTACACCGTTTGAAACCTTGCGTACAGTGAATGTTTCACCATTTGAGCTTGAGCCTCTGCGCTGAATCACAACGCCCTGAAACTGTTGAACGCGTTCCTTAGCGCCTTCTTTGATTTTTACGTGAACGTTGATAGTATCACCAGGCTTAAAAGCTGGTAGTGCTTCGCGCACTTTTGCGTATTCCTGCTCAACGAGTTTAATTAAATCTGCCATAAAACGAGTGTTTTTCCGAAAACGGACTGCAAAGGTATTAAAAGAATTTAGAATTCGGAATGTCGAATTGAGAATTTTGCGCTGAAATTGCCCTGAATCAGCCTTTTTTGAATAATTCCGGCCGTCTTTTTTGTGTTCTTTCGAGCGATTGTTCGTGGCGCCATTCTTCAATTTTAGCCTCGTGGCCTGAAATCAGCACTTTGGGCACTTCCCAGCCTTTGTATTCGGCTGGTCGGGTGTAAACTGGGGGCGCGACCAGTCCATTTTGGAAAGAATCACTAAGGGCTGATGTTTCGTCATTCAAAACTCCGGGTAAAAGCCGGATTACTGAATCGGCAATTACAGCCGCAGCTAGTTCGCCTCCGGAAAGCACGTAATCGCCCAGGCTGATTTCGCGGGTGATTAAGTGCTCGCGCACGCGCTCGTCTACGCCTTTATAATGCCCGCAGAGGAGGATGAGGTTTTGTTTTAAGCTAAGTTCGTTAGCAATGGATTGTGAGAACTGTTCGCCATCCGGGCTCATGTACATTACTTCATCGTACGTTCGTTTCGATTTAAGATCGGTAATGCAACGATCAATTGGTTCTATCATCATTACCATACCAGCACCGCCACCGTAGGAGTAATCATCAACAGATTTATGCTTGTCGGTTGAGTAGTTTCTTAAGTCGATCACTTCAACGGTTACTAAACCTTTGGCTATAGCACGTTTCAGGATGGAATCCGAAAACGGACTTTCTAAAAGTTTAGGAACGCAGGTGATGATTGAAATATGCATCTGGCAAATATCCTAAAATCCCTGTATGTTCTTTCAAAACGACAATCGAATCATTTTGTCAGAATTTAGTAAATTCACTCAGGCAAATCCACCAAAACCCTTTCCTATGAAATGTTCTTTTGGCCTCGTTGTTTTCTTCCTGACAGGATGGTTCTTCACAGCATGTGAAACTCAATCCTGCGGCTGTGTAAATTATGATTTGGGCATTGAAGTTGTAATCGAAGATGCAGCGGGTAAAGATCTTCTTGATCCGTCCACAGATGGTTATTTTAACGAACAGAATATAACCATGCTTTACGAAATCAAAGGCAAGCTTGAAAACTACGGATCAATGGTTGGTGGAGATAATCCGAAAGGGTTCACCATATATCCCAACGGGGATCGGTATGTGTTAAGTTTATTCTCCAATCCAACCGCGGGGAGTAAAGTTGTTACGCTACTCAGGATAAAAGATCACCCGGATGTAAAGCTGGTGACAAAAGTTAATGGCGAGAATGGTAAGCGCATAGAAAAAATCTGGTATAAAGATCAGTTAGTCTGGCCAGTATCCAAAAATGATTATTCCCGAACTGTTACGGTGACGATCGACTAGTGCCTAAATTTCCAGAAAGCCTTCCGGTAATGATACGCTGACAATTTTCTTCGTGCGATTAAGACTTGTAATAAAAGGTCCATTAATCGGAATCATTATCTCCTTTTGCAGATGGGATAAAATTAAAAACCTGCTCGGCCCTGCCTGCTCGACCGCTACGATAAACCCGATAGGTCCGTGCGTTTCATCCATCACTTCAAAACCAATAACTTCTTCATTATAAAATTCACCACGGGCTAATTTCGGACGACTTGTTTTAGCCAAGTAGAGTGAACTGCCCTTTAAGGCAGCGGCTGCTTCGGGTGTAGTTACATCTTCAAGTTTCACATAGGCTTTATCGTTTTTAACAGAAATAGCCTGGATGAAATAAGGTACAAGCTGCCCGTTAGTTTCCAGAAAAATAGACTCAAGCGATTCCCATTCAACAGGCGCATCAAGATCCAGGGAAATGGTGACTTCGCCCTTGAGGCCATGTGGCCTCATTACAAATCCTACCTTATATAGATCTTCAAGCTTCATGAATGGCTATAAATAAAAAATCCTGACGGTTACCGTCAGGATTTGAGAAATTCTTAATTGAACTAAGCTTGTGTTTCGCCTTCTGCTGCTGGAGCTTCTTCAACAGCCGGTGCAGCTTCTTCAGTTGCAGGAGCTTCAACCACCAAAGCTTTCTTACGGATCGCTTCAGCACGTTTTTCCTTAACTTTGGTTTCAGCCTCTTTACGAGCTTTAACCTGAGCATCTTTGCTTTGAGAAAGTGTATCTTTCTTGTTCTGGATTTTGGTGTCTTTACCTTGTTTCCAGTCAGCAAGCTTTTTGTCAGCATCTTCCTGCTTGATCGCGCCTTTTGCCACGCCAATCGCGAGGTGTTTGCGCATCAAAATACCGCGGTATGAAAGCATAGCCTTCACAGTGTCGGTAGGTTGTGCCCCGTTCATAATCCACTGAAACGCTTTATCTTCGTTCAGCTCGATTGTTGCGGGATTTGTTAATGGATCGTAGGTACCGATCTTTTCAATAAAGCGACCATCACGTGGTGCTCTGGCATCTGCTACGACTACATCGTACTTCGCCAGTTTCTTGCGGCCTCTGCGGGCCAATCTGATTTTAACTGCCATTTTGGTTAGTTTCTAAATGTTGGAACTCGTCCGGTTTTTTAAAAGTCTGCAAAGATACGGCAAATATGCTGTTTAGCAATCACATGAATCAGAAATAGCTAATAAAATGACTGTCAGATATATTTGCTTAAGCGAGTATGCAATTTTTTAATCTGAAAGCCTGAAAGTACATTTGGTTCCTTTTCAAAATAACCCATGGACAAGTTTTCATACATCTCCAATGCAGATGTTGGCTACCTCGACCAACTCTACCAGAATTACAAAAAAGACGCAACCTCCGTAGATGCCACCTGGCAGAAGTTTTTTGAGGGCTATGAGTTTTCGCAGCAGAACGGCTCAAACGGGCAAACGGCCGGAGGCGGTTCAGATTCGCACTCTATTAAAGAGACCCAGGTTCGCAACCTGATTTTCCAGTACCGCTCGTTCGGTCACTTGAAATCAAAAACCAATCCGGTTCGCGAAAGACGCGACCATGATGTAAACCTGGATTTAAAAAGTGTTGGCCTGACTGATGCAGATTTAGATACGGAGTTTGACGTAGCAGCCGAAATCGGCATGCAGCGCTCAAGCCTGCGCAAGATTATTGAGAAACTCGACAAGCTTTATCTCGGACCAATCGGGTTTGAATACAACTTCATCCGTAACGATGAGATTCGTGCATGGCTCTATCAAAAGATTGAAAAGGAATACTACGCTTACGATCCAAACCTGGACGAGAAGAAAAGAATTCTCTCCAAGCTAAACGAAGCAGTTGTGTTCGAAAACTTTTTGCACACAAAATTTTTAGGACAAAAACGCTTTTCATTGGAAGGCGGAGAAAATACAATTCCGGCTCTTGATGCGATCATCAACAAGTCAGCCGAGATGGATGTAAAAGAAGTTGTGATCGGGATGGCGCACCGTGGTCGCTTGAACGTACTCACTAACATTCTTGGAAAAACTTACGAGCAAATCTTTACAGAGTTTGAAGGAAATGTAAATCCTGATTTGACGATGGGTGATGGTGATGTTAAGTATCACCTTGGCTACGCCAGTCATATCAATACACCATCCGGAAAGAAAATTTATGTGAAGCTTACGCCTAATCCGTCTCACTTAGAAGCGGTTGATCCGTTGGTGATCGGATACACGCGTGGACAGATTGATGATGAATACAATGGTGACTTGAAAAAAGCCATGGCCATTTTAATTCACGGTGATGCAGCGTTAGCCGGACAAGGTATTGTATACGAAGTTGTGCAGATGTCGGGCTTGCCGGGCTATACAACGGGTGGAACAATTCACTTTGTAATTAACAATCAGGTTGGGTTCACAACTGACTTTGATGATGCGCGTACGGCAATCTATTGTACCGATGTTTCTAAGATTGTAGATGCACCTGTGCTTCACGTGAATGGAGATGATGCCGAAGCAGTAACGTGGTGTGCAAACCTTGCGGTT
The DNA here is from genome assembly GCA_965227265.1 of Cyclobacteriaceae bacterium. Classification (GTDB taxonomy): domain Bacteria; phylum Bacteroidota; class Bacteroidia; order Cytophagales; family Cyclobacteriaceae; genus UBA2336. The sequence goes on from OZ245738.1 coordinate 3,983,179, forward strand.
GAGTATCGTCAGAAATTCGGTAAAGATATTTTCATCGACTTGCTCTGCTACCGCAGACACGGTCACAACGAAAGTGATGAGCCTAAGTTCACACAACCAAAATTATATAACATCATCGCGAAGCATCCGAATCCACGCGAGGTGTATGTTAAAAAATTAGTTTCGAAAGGTGTTGATGCTGCCTTGGCGGATGAGATGGACACCAAATTCCGAAACCAGCTTCAGGATCGGTTGAATGAAGTGAAGCAAAAGCCATTGCCGTACAAACCTCAGAAGATTGAAGAGGAGTGGGAACAGCTTCGCAAAGCGAAACCGGAAGATTTTGATAAATCACCCAAGACATCGGTAACACAAGCGGTTGTTGATAAAGTTGGAAAAGCATTAACAACAATCCCGGAAGGCTTTAAGCCGCTGAAGCAGATTGAAAAATTATTGAAAGACCGCAACACCGCATTCTTTGAAGAGAAGAAATTGGGTTGGCCAGAAGCAGAATTGCTGGCATATGGTTCTTTACTATTAGATAAAGTCCCGGTTCGAATGTCTGGTCAGGACGTAAAACGCGGAACATTCTCACACCGTCACGCATGTGTGTGGGATGCTAATACAAACGAATCGTATTCCGGATTAGAGAACATAGAAAAATCACAAAGCAAGTTTCATATCTATAACTCATTATTATCTGAGTTTGGAGTATTGGGATTTGAATATGGCTACGCGATGGCCACACCGCATGCGCTGGTGATCTGGGAAGCACAGTTCGGAGATTTCGTGAATGGTGCGCAAACAATTATTGATCAGTTTATCTCAAGCGCTGAATCAAAATGGCAGCGCATGAACGGATTGGTGATGTTATTGCCGCACGGCTATGAAGGTCAGGGGCCTGAACACTCAAGTGCAAGACCTGAGCGTTTCTTACAACAAGCTGCTGAATACAACATGGTAGTGGCAAACATTACTACAGCTTCCAACTTCTTCCATTTGCTGAGAAGACAAGTTGCGTGGGAATTCAGAAAGCCTTGTATTGTGTTTTCACCTAAATCATTGTTGCGTAATCCGTTGGTTGCATCTCCAGTGAGTGAATTCACTTCCGGAACGTTTACCGAAGTGATGGACGATCCGAATGCAACCGCAAAAGATGTGAAGCGCGTAATTCTTTGCAGCGGAAAGGTTTTCTATGATCTTCAGGAGTCACAGCAGAAAAAGAAAATCAAGGATGCTGCGATCGTAAGACTGGAGCAACTATTCCCGTTCCCGGAAAAGCAATTGAAAGATGTTCTTAAGAAATATAAAGGAGCCAAGCTTGTTTGGGCACAGGAAGAACCGTTGAATATGGGTTACTGGTCGTTCATTCAACGCATGATGCCGGATGAAAAAATCCAGGGTGTTACGCGTAAAGCGAGTGCATCACCGGCTACCGGTTATAACAAAGTTCACAAGGTTGAGCAGGAAAAAATTGTTAACCAGGCATTTGAAATTTAATTCAATCCATTAAAAAATAATTACATGGCACAAGTAAAAGTACCAACCGTTGGCGAGTCGATCACAGAAGTAACGATTGCCAACTGGCTTAAAAAAGACGGTGATGTTGTGAAGATGGATGAAGTGATTGCCGAGCTCGAATCGGATAAAGCCACATTTGAATTAACTGCTCCGAATGCCGGAACCTTAAAGATTGTTAAACAAGCGGGTGATACGGCTAAGATCGGAGAATTAATCTGTGAGATAGCAGAAGGCCCAGGCGGTGCTTCTAAAAAAGAAGAGCCTAAGAAAGAGGAACCAAAAAAAGAAGAATCAAAACCTGCTGCTAAAACAGAATCAAAATCTGAAGCACCTGCTAAAACAGAAGTTAAAGCAACGGGTGGCGTAAAAGAAATGAAAGTTCCTGCGGTGGGTGAATCGATCACGGAGGTAACGATCTCAACCTGGCTAAAAAAAGATGGTGATACGGTCGCGCTGGATGAAATCATCGCAGAGGTAGAATCTGATAAGGCCACATTTGAATTGCCTGCTGAAGCGAATGGTATTTTAAGAATTGTAGCAAAGCAAGGGACTACTTTGCCGATTGGAGGTTTGATCTGCAAAATTGAGATTACGGAAGGCGGAGCAGTTATACCAAAAGAGAAAACTGAAACTCCGAAAGAAGAATCGAAGTCAACCGATAAAAATTATGCTTCCGGTCATCCGTCACCGGCTGCTTCTAAAATTCTGGATGAGAAAGGAATCAAGACTTCAGAAGTTAACGGAAGTGGAGTAAGCGGTCGTATTACTAAAGAGGACGCTGAGAAAGCTCAAAGCAAACCTGCTGCGAAAGCTGAACCTCAAAAGGCATTAACACCTCCGGTGATTGCTTCAGGTGGGAATCGTGATAAGCGTAGTGAAAAAATGACTTCACTTCGTAAGACGATTGCAAAACGTCTCGTATCCGTGAAAAATGAAACGGCCATGCTCACTACGTTTAACGAAGTGGATATGAAGCCATTAATGGATCTTCGTTCTAAGTACAAAGATAAATTCAAGGAAAAGTATGGCGTGGGCTTAGGCTTCATGTCATTCTTTACGAAAGCAGTTTGTATCGCCTTGAAGGAATGGCCTGCAGTAAATGCACAGATCAATGGTGAGGAAGTCATCTATCATAACTATTGCGATGTTTCGATTGCGGTATCAACACCGAAAGGTCTGGTTGTTCCCGTAATCCGCAATGCAGAGTCGTTATCATTCGATCAGATCGAAGCTGAAGTTGTTCGCCTTGCAACAAAAGGCCGCGATGGAAAGCTTTCAATTGATGAAATGCAGGGTGGAACATTCTCCATTACGAATGGCGGGGTTTTCGGTTCCATGCTGTCGACACCAATTTTAAATCCTCCGCAATCAGCTATCCTTGGTATGCACAACATTGTCGAGCGTCCAATTGTGAAGGATGGTCAGATTGTAGCGCGTCCGATCATGTACTTAGCACTTTCGTATGACCATAGAATTGTTGATGGCCGCGAGTCGGTAAGCTTCCTGGTTCGGGTGAAAGAATTGCTGGAAGATCCTAGCCGTTTGATCCTTGGAGTTTAATTCAATTCAGTGAGTAGATTAAAATACGCATTTGCTGCATTGCTTTTTTTGATTGCTTGTTCCGACAACAAAGAATTAAAAAAATGCGAAGTTCCTGATCTTAAATTTCGTTCAGAGATGCGTGAATTTGTAATTGCGATCAGTGAATACGCAAAGGGAATTGATCCAAGCTTCCTGATCATTCCACAAAACGGTCAGGAAATTCTTACCACCAACAGCGATCCTGAGGGAGAACCCGCACAAGATTATATCAATGCGATTGATGCTGTAGGCCGGGAGGATATGTTTTATGGTTACTATGGAGATGATAAAGTAACCCCAGCAGAGGATCGTGACTTCCTGATTAGTATTTGTGATGTAGCGAAAGACAATGGTAAATTAGTTATGGCTACGGATTATTGCTCTACACACTCTAAAATGGATGACTCGTATGAAAAAAATGAGGATCACGGCTATTCCGGATTTGCTGCGGATCGCAGGGAATTAGATAACATTCCGAATTATCCTGCTACCGTTTACAATCAGCATACAGGAGATGTAACAACCGCCAGTGAGGTTAAGAATCATATCTTTTACATCAATCCAAACACATCAACCAAGGAGCAGTTTCTTAATGCGCTTAAGGCAACCAATTACGATCTGTTGATTATCGATCTATTCTACGAAGCGGTGGAACTTACTGCTCTTGAAATTGAATCGCTGAAAGAGAAAGCCAACGGAGGCTCCAGGTTAGTGATCTGTTACATGAGCATTGGTGAAGCAGAAGATTATCGCTACTACTGGAACTCACTTGATAAAAATCTTATATGCAGTGAAAATCCGGATTGGGAGGGAAACTTTGCTGTAAAGTATTGGGAAGCTGATTGGAAGTCGGTTATTTATGGGAACGATCAATCCTATACCAAAAAAGTTTTAGATGCCGGATTTGATGGTGTTTATATGGACATAATTGAAGCTTACGAAACCTTTGAATAGAAAATAAAAGTTTATGCAATACAACGTAACCGTTATCGGCTCTGGCCCCGGAGGATATGTAGCAGCCATTCGCTGTGCACAGCTTGGTTTTAAAACTGCGCTTATTGAAAAGTATGATACGCTTGGCGGAACTTGTTTAAATGTAGGGTGTATTCCATCCAAGGCATTGCTTGATTCAACGGAGCATTTTCATAATGCTGCGCATACGTTTAAGGAACATGGTATTGACATCAATGAACCGAAAGCGAACATCACCCAGATGATCAAACGTAAAGCAGGTGTGGTAAAAGCTAACGTGGATGGCATTGCCTTCTTAATGAAGAAGAATAAGATTGAAGTTCATACCGGTGTTGGATCGTTTGTCGATAAGAATACGATCAAGATTACTGATAAAGACGGAAAAGAGAAGCAGATCACCACGGAGAAAGTAATCATTGCCACGGGCTCTAAACCAACCGCGCTTCCTTTTGCTGCGTTCGATAAGAAAAGAATTATCTCCAGCACAGAAGCATTGGAGTTAAAAGAAATCCCCAAGCATCTGATTGTTATCGGTGGAGGTGTGATTGGAATGGAATTGGGCTCTGTTTATGCCCGCATCGGCTCAAAAGTTTCCGTTGTTGAGTTTATGGATAACCTGATCCCAACCATGGACCTTGCACTCGGGAAAGAACTGATGAAGACCACTAAGAAACTCGGGATGGAGTTTTACATGGGTCATAAAGTTACAGCTGTTGAGAACAAAGGAAAAGAAGTTGTGCTGAAGGCCGAACCAAAAAATGGCGGAGCAGCAATTGAACTGAAAGGTGATTATTGTTTGGTAAGCGTTGGCCGCAGACCATACACCGATGGCCTTGGATTAGATAAAATTGGTATTGAGCTTGATAAAGGAAAAATCCCTGTGGATGATCATTTGAAGACAAAGGTTGACAATGTGTATGCCATTGGTGATGTAATCCGCGGAGCCATGCTTGCACACAAAGCGGAAGAAGAAGGCGTGTTGGTTGCCGAGCAATTAGCCGGACAAAAGCCGCACATTAATTATAACCTGATTCCAGGTGTTGTGTACACCTGGCCTGAAGTTGCCAGCGTTGGGTTTACAGAAGAACAATTGAAAACAGATGGCAAGGCCTATAAGGTGGGAAACTTCCCGTACAAGGCATTAGGTCGCGCAAGAGCTTCAATGGATCTTGATGGTTTTGTAAAAGTGTTGGCTGATAAAAACACCGATGAAATTTTAGGCGTACACATCATTGGCGCCCGCGCTGCGGACATGATTGCAGCCGGTGTTACCGCGATGGAATTCCGTGCATCTGCGGAGGATATTGCGCGTACATCACATGCACACCCAACGTATATGGAAGGTGTGAAAGAAGCATGTTTGGCGGCAACGGCTAACCGGCCGATCCATATGTAATTTTGATTTTGGTAGATTTGAAATTGTAGAGACGCAATGCTGAGCGAAGTCGAAGCATTACGTCTCTGCGTTTTTAATTAATTTCCGTCACGATCCAGCGGAAGATTGTACACCAATCGCAATGATGCAACCGGCCCGCTGTTAAAGTTGATGTTCTTTTGCATTCGATTATCACCGAAATCAACGATACTCAGGCGTAAATCCATTTTATGATTTTGATCGTATTGGGCATAAACCCGCCCGAGTGAATAACCGAGACGGGTTTCGAGATATAGATTACCCATTAGCTTCCAACGAACAAAGAGTGCTTCATCGATGCTGTTGCGTTCTATGTAATCAGTATCGAACTCTGGTTGATGTATAGTATAGGTAGTAATAAATCCGAAGTGATTATAGCCTGCTGAAAGCCGGTCATTGATCCTGTAACCCACCTTCAAACTGATCGGCATCAATCCGGTGATACTCCACCGATTAAGCTGCCAATCCAAATAAATTAATGGAACCAATAACGGTCCGAATAACTCGCCATTGTACATGACCCCGAAACGCATCAGCAAGCGTTGACTAATGCGATGCTCGTATAAACCAATGGCACCCAACTGCCAATTTTTACGACTGCTTCCTTGGAAGTCGGTTGTGTATCGAGGTACAAATAGAACTTGAAATCCATTACGGTCACTGATTTTTTGATTGATACCGGTTTGAAGGATGAACGCATGAAGTTTCATCGAAGTTAACATGCCAGCTGGTTCCGGATCGATATCATGACTAATCGAATGACCGGTGTAGGTGAAATCGTTATACCAGATTGTTTTGTCATTAATTACGATGGGCGCTTTCAGATTAATCAATGAACTCCATTCAGTTGCTTTTCCATTTAGGGGATTTTGGTAGGCGCTGGGAAATCCATACGATCCGCTGAGCGTAAGCAAATCGATTGAAGATTGTGCGCTCAGTGCAAAAGGCAAACTATAAATAAACAGAATCACGCAGAGTCTCATAGGGGTATAAAAACTCTCGTTAGACTACAATAATTTTCGTATAGCAAATGCCCGTATCGCCAACGCTGTTACAAACGGAATGAGAAACACATTCAATAGCTGCGGCAATACAAACCATAAGCCCAATGTTGCTGTCAATACAATCCCAATAACGGTAAAGTATTTTTTAACAAACCCGGAATACTTCGCTTTGAATAACATGGGTGCAACAACAGCATTCAACGGAAATGCCCAGAGTAAATTAAAGTTATTAGCCGCTGCGCGGTGATCCGTTGCTACCCAGAGAATAAACAATAATAACCCAAGCCAGCCCACGATTGAAAACACAAAGACATCAAACCATTTTGTAAGTTGCTTTCTTCTCCAATCAAGGAACGTGATAACGAGCGTAATCACTAAAAACAATCCAAAAACAATCCAGGGATGAAACAAGCTGAATGATTCTTTTTGTGGTTTAGCTTCGTAAACAGAAACTGTGTTCTTTACAATGGGCTTACCATTCAATGTGACATGATTGAAACCTATTTCTAAGTAGTCAGGAAGAAACATGTATTCGTATGCAGAAATCTTCTTGTCCATCGGCAATCCTAAACAAACATCGATTCCGAGATCTCCCCAGGGCTGTTGCTGAAGATATATTTCGGTAAGGTCGCGGATTGTATAATTTGTAGTAATGTGTGATCCATCAAACGTTATACTGTCGCCAAAAACTTCTACAAATACATCGCGAACCTTTGTTGAACAGTTATTATAAAAGTAATCGTACAAATAATCTACATTTTCAGGCTGAGCGTTCCAGAAGAGATAATCGAAAACTTTTTGTTTTTGTCCCTGCGTAAGGTCGAGCACTTGTTCATGAACAAAGCGGTTATGTGAAATATAATAGTCGCGAAAAAGATCATACGGATAAACACCCAGTTTATACAACAAATGTCCGCGCGTGAAATTGAGATAGAAATTAGGCTGATCGAAATCAAAGACCCCGTAATTGAATGCAAGATCGCGTCCTGAAACAGGATCGTACAAACGAATGGCACTATGACCAAAAGCTGAGTAAACCTCGCCTTGGTAAGGACCGCAGGTAATCACCGAAATCTGTGCGCTATCCGACAATTGTATTTGTGCGAATGCAGTGCCTGATACAAGAATAAAGATCAGCGAAAGAACTTTTTTCATCATTAAATAAATCTGCTTAAAGATAAAACAATCGGCCTGCAAACGGTAATTTTGACAGATGGATGCGTTGCGTGGAAATTTGAGAGATACGTTAAATCTTGCCAGGAAAACAACTCCTGCGCGGGCGTACAATGCAGCAAAAGTTCTTTCGAGCTATCATTATTCAAGACTGCTGAAAAAACCATCGCATTGGGCTTTGCCTACCAGCATTTCTATTGAGCCAACTACTTCCTGTAACCTTCGTTGCCCGGAATGTCCGTCAGGATTGCGTTCGTTTACGCGGCCAACCGGAATGCTACAAGCTGATCTTTTTAAGAAGGTGATTGATGAACTTTCAGACACCTTATCCTATTTAACGTTTTATTTTCAGGGCGAGCCATATTTGAATCCTAAATTTCTGGAATTGGTTCAATATGCTTCTGAAAAAGATATTTATACTGCTACATCAACCAATGCTCATTATTTGAATGATGAAATGGCAAAGCGAACAATTGAATCCGGATTGGATCGATTGATTATTTCCATTGATGGAACTACACAAGAAACCTATCAATCGTATCGCGTAGGCGGAAAGCTGGATAAAGTGATTGAAGGCGCTAAAAATATTGTTCGCTGGAAAAAAGAATTAAAATCATTGACACCCTATGTAGTGTTTCAATTTTTGGTGGTTAAACCGAATGAACATCAGATCGAAGCTGTTCATAAGCTCGCGAAAGAAATTGGTGTTGATCATGTTGCTCTAAAGACAGCACAGATCTACGATTATCAGAACGGTTCGGATTTAATTCCAACAATTGATAAATATTCCCGTTACCAGAAAAATGCTGACGGTTCATATTCAATTAAAAATGAACTGGCTAGCCATTGCTGGAAAATGTGGCAGAGTTGCGTCATCACTTGGGATGGTAAAGTTGTTCCTTGCTGCTTTGATAAAGATGCGCACTATGTAATGGGCGATCTAAAAGAACAATCGTTCAAAGAAATCTGGCAAAGCAATAAGTACAATAATTTCCGGGCTTCGCTGCTTCGTTCGCGCGATGAAATAGAGATGTGCAAAAACTGTACGGAAGGAACTAAAGTCTGGGCCTAGCGTTTCTTTAATTAACGCTCAATCTTCTCAACTGAAAATCTTGTGTTAAGCTGCTTTTCGATCTTATCGAAATCAACTGCACCACATTTTCCACAGCCAGTTACGCACGATTTTGAATGAAATGAACGGTAGATCATCCTGCCCAGATAAATAAGCGCTGCTACGAATAAAAGGGTGATGACTACTTGCTGAAACATGGCTAAAATTACCTAATCTCCTCCAATAACACTTTCCCGACCGAAAGAATTCACTGTCCGTTACCGGACAGGCTTACGCACATTACTGAACAAAAGTATTCCGGAAATAATGCGTTTAGGAGCTTTAATACATGATTTATCTACTGGCATAATGTTGGAAATGGGTGGCGTAATTTAGATCGAATAGCGCATCGTTAACTAATCCTCCTCCATGCTTAAAAATTATTTCATTACTGCTTATCGTAACCTGATCAGAAAACGGACAAGCACCTTTTTTAATATTGCCGGTTTAACACTGGGCATTACCGGAAGCATCGTATTATTTCTATTGTTACACCGCACACTCACCTTCGACAGATTTCAATCCAAGTATGACAGGATTTATCGGGTAGTAAGTGAGTCGGATAATAACGGTGAGAAATTTTATACTCCAGGAATACCTAATGTTTTGCCACCAGCCTTTAAAACAGATTTCCCTGAAGCTGATGAAGTAGCCTTTACTTCGTACACACAAGATGGACTCATTCTTATTCCTCAAAAAACTGGCGAACCCAAAAAGTACTATGAGGAGAACGGAATCGCTTTTACCGAGCAATCTTTCTTCCGGATATTCGATTGGAAAGTTTTGTATGGCGATATATCAGTCGCTGTTAAAAACCCCAACGAGGTTGTGCTCTCTAAAAAAATGGCGATTAAATATTTCGATAAAGAAAATGCAACAGGCGAAATTTTATCGTTTGATGATATTGACTATAAGGTTACAGCCATCGTGGAGGATCCGCCAGGCAACACAGATTTTCCGTTTACCATTATTCTTTCGTATGAAACAGTTCGTAAGAAATATGAAGAACAGGATTGGGGAAGTACATCGAGCAATAATCATAATTATTTTCTCTTAAAAGAAGGAGTTGATATTGCAACGCTCGAATCCCGAATGGCTGGATTTACAGATAAGCATGTTGGCAAGGAGAACTTCGATCACCGGATCTTTAACATTCAGCCATTAAGTACTGTTCATTACGATACGCGCTATCATGGATATTCATATAATACCACCGGAAAAGGAGAAATACTTGCCATTGCATTAATAGCGGTGTTTCTTATCCTCACAGGATGCATTAACTTTATTAACCTGTCAACTGCGGAATCAATAAAAAGATCGAAAGAAGTTGGTATTCGAAAATCATTAGGAAGCTCACGCAGCCAGTTGATTTTACAGTTTCTGGGCGAGACAAGCATTGTTACGTTGGTGTCCATTTTGCTTGCGCTGGTGCTAACACAATTGGTACTGAGCTATTTAAATCCGTTTATGGAAATCGATTTAAGCGTTGACTTGCTTCACAACATGCCGTTGGTAGAATTTCTTTTATCAATTTTTATAATTGTTTCATTGTTATCAGGTCTTTACCCGGCCTTTATCATGTCGAGCTATAAGCCGGCCATGGTTATGAAATCGAGTGGATCAAGTGCTGCCGGAGGGTTTCTAATGAGACGAGGATTGGTTGTTTTCCAGTTTGTTATATCACAATTCCTCATCATGGGGACGATTGTAATTATCAGTCAGATGAATTATTTCAAATCGAAAGATGTGGGCTATAACAAGGACGCGATTATCATTATGTCAATTCCTGAACAAGAGACGTTTGATAAAAATGCACAGGCAAAGTCCAGCAAGATGCGTACCCTTAAGAATGAGATCATGCGATTAAGCGGAGTGGAGCATGCCAGTCTTTCCAACTCTCCGCCATCTTCCGGAAACGTGAATGGTACAAGCTTTATTTTGGAGGGCGAAACTGACGAACAGCGTAAGGCTACCCAGGTTAAAACTGTGGATGGTGATTATGTTCCCTTATTCGGACTTAAACTTATTGCCGGAAGAAATCTGAACGACTATGATACGGCTACCGAGTTCGTTATTAACAGACAATTTGCACGAATATCCGGCTTTGATAATCCGCAGGATATAATTGGTAAGCGCGTATTAATTTGGGGTAAGACTTGTCCGGTAGTTGGAGTGGTTGAAGATTTTCACACAACCTCCCTACATCAGGAGATTGAACCAACCGTTCTTTTTAACCGGCTGTCAAACTATCGCACCCTTAACATTAAAGTAAACAAGAACAACTATCAGGCTACGATTGAAGGTGCTAAAAAACTGTGGGAAGATGCTTATCCCAAGCATGTGTTTGACTATGGATTTCTGGATGAACGCATTCGAGAATTTTATGAAAGTGAAGAGAAGATGTCGATCGTAATTGGTTCCTTCACAAGCATTGCGATTGTGATTGGTTGTATCGGCTTGTTCGGATTAGCAACGTTTATGGCAAATCAGAGAACCAAGGAGATTGGCGTACGCAAAGTGCTTGGTGCTTCAGTTCAAGGGATTATCTATTCTTTTTCAAAGGAATTTATTGTACTGATTGGAATAGCTTTTCTGATCGCTGCACCGATTGGATGGCTTCTGATGAATGCCTGGCTGGAAGAGTTTTCCTATCGGATAAGCATCGGCCCGATAATATTCCTTACAGCCTTAATTACTACTCTTGTGATTGCACTGATAACAGTAGGTTACCGGTCATTCCAAGCCGCTACCGCTAACCCGGTTGATTCACTAAGAAGCGAATAGATTTCTATAACCCCAACTGAGAGAGTCTCCCGCACATACGGGAGATTTTTATTTCCACTTGTCGCGGATAACGTTAAGCATTTCTGTGTGAATGTTTGCGTTAGAGGCACAAAGCTCACCGCCAAATAAAAAATTAGTACCGCCTGAAAAGTCAGTTACTTTTCCACCGGCTTGCTGTACAATGAAAGTTCCGGCTGCAACATCCCAGGGATTAAGGTTATACTCAAAAAAACCATCCAGTCTGCCGGAAGCTACATACGCCAGGTCCATTGCTGCACTTCCGAGCCTGCGAATGCCATGCGTTTTATCCAGGAAAGTTTTTATGATATCGAGGTAAACTTCTGTTTTATCGAATTGGAAATAGGGGAAACCGGTAGCGAGCAGACTTTCAGACAGGGATTTGGCAGGCGTTACGTTGATTACGCGATCGTTGCAAAAAGCATTTCCTTCTTTAATGGCATGGAAGCTTTCATTATGCACTACGTCATGCACTACTCCCAGGATTATATCTTGTTTATACGAGAGGCCGATACTGATGGCATACACAGGTAATCCGTGAAGAAAGTTAGTTGTGCCGTCAAGCGGATCAATAATCCAGTTGTATTCGTGTGATTTGGATTGTTCCACTGTTCCTTCTTCCGTAATGAAACCGGCTTGAGGTAAAAGCTTGGAGAGAACAGTAACCAGTTTTTTTTCGGATTCTTTATCTACATACGAAACCAGGTTATTGAACTTTTCTTTTTGTTCAACCCGTGTAGTGTCGAAATTTTCTCTCTCAGTTTGGATGAACCTGGCAACCGTGCGGCACACATCAACAACTTCGAGGTCAATACTTTTCAGATCCATAATAATAACAACGCGAAGATACTATTTCAAACGTCCGGATCAGCATTATGCTTTTGTTTTAACTTTCCGCTGACTACTACAACGATTTCTCCTCTAACTTCTTTGCTGCTAAAGTATGCGATGAGATCTTCAATAGGTCCGGTTTTGGTTTCTTCAAATTTCTTGGAAAGTTCGCGTGAAACGGAGGCTTGACGATCGCTGCCAAAAAATTCTTTGACCTGTTCAAGCGTTTTTACCAGCCGGTGTGGGGATTCATAAAAAATAATCGTTCGATCTTCTTCGGCTAATTTTTTAAGTAACGTTTGCTTTCCTTTTTTGTGGGGGAGGAAGCCTTCAAAAACAAACCGATCAGTCGGGAAACCTGATTTTACTAACGCAGGAATCAACGCAGTTGCGCCCGGTAAACAATCAATTTTAAGGTTGTGCTTTAATGCCTCACGAACGAGCAAGAAGCCAGGATCAGAAATTCCAGGCGTGCCGGCATCACTGATGAGCGCCATCACCTCACCTTTCTTTAAACGATCAATTAGATTCGTGACAGTTTTATGTTCGTTGAAAATATGAAATGATTGTAAAGGTTTGCTGATCTCATAATGTTTCAGCAAAACGCCTGACGTTCGTGTATCTTCAGCTAGAATAACATCAACAGATTTTAATATCTCGAGTGCCCGAAGCGTAATGTCGCCAAGGTTACCGATGGGTGTTGGGACAAGAAATAAAGAAGTTTTTTCCTCCACTACCTTAATTCGTCAATAGCTTTCGCAAGTTTTCTGTCAAGCGCGGTTACTTTATCTCCGGCATCGTGTGTTGACAATTCAAAGCTTACCGTGTTGTAAACGTTTGACCAATTGGGATGGTGATCCATCTTCTCAGCGATCAATGCAACTTTAGTCATAAAACCAAAAGCTTCTTTGAAGTCTTTGAATTTAAAAGTTTTTTTCAAGCTGTTATTCTCTTCTTTCCACATATACCTGTCTTTAGGATGATAAAAATACAGGATTCGGGGAAGCTGTCCTAAAGCCGAACTAGAGTGCAATCAATCCTTCGACACTCGCGGCTTTTTGGTAGACCTCGATTACAGCATCGCTGGAAGAAGCCATGATCTGTAGCGTAAGGCTAACGTATTTGCCTTGCGTAGAATTTTTTTCAGTAAAGCTATGATTTGGAAAAAGTTTCTTCAAATCATCCTCCTTTCCACTCGGCACAATAAACTTAAACGTATAAAGCGAAGGCCAACTGTAATGTTGCTCAAGCTTAACCCTGAAATTGTCAAACCACTCCTGATCCATAAAATAAAAAAAGCCGTTCTGAATTTACGAACGGCTTTCTAAATGCTTTAGTTCTCGACTAATAAAATTTATAGCGCTTATCGATAATGTTCGATTTGTCTTTGATAGCGTCTGCAATTCCGGAGGTGTTCCGGCTGGTCGCGGCCTGTATAAGCATATCTTTAAAGGAAGTGTAATCCTGAATGGCCGGAGCGATTGTTTTGTTCTGCACTTCAACCAGCAACACCCCACGTTCACCCGCAAAAGGTTTTGTACGCTTACCATTCTCAGGAGAGAAAGCCTCACCTACTGCTTTTGGATCAAACCCAGCTCCTGGAAGATTTCCAATGCTTAATTTAAGATCGCTGGAAGTGCTAATCGCTGCATCTTTTCCATAGGCTGCTGCAATTTCATCCAGGCTTCCTTGCAAGCCTTCAAGCTTGGCGATGATAACTTTTCCTTTTGCTTTGTTTTTAACAGCCGGTTCAATCTCATCTTTAATAAGCTCCAGTGGCTTGTATCCTTTTTCAATTTCACCAGTCATTACTGCAACAACATAAACTTCCTGCAGGTCAAATACAGTTGAAACATCCCCTTTGCTGGCATCGCGAAATAACCACTGAACGATCTGGCGTGCATCAGGCAACGTGTTTAATCTTCTTTCTGCTACACCAATATTATTTGCATCGTAAACAGTAATGCCTTCCTGTTCGGCACGTTTTACAAAATTGTCGATTCCGGAAAGATCATTCGCGAATGCTTGCGCCTTGCGTAAGGCTTCATTAATAGAAGCATCACGTGGTGAAATTTCTTGTTCAATAACCGCTACTGTATACGTGTTGTTTTCCTTAAGGTTGGTAACCTTGATGATGTGATAACCGAAATCGGTCTCCACAACATCATTGATAAGACCAGTCTTGTTTGCATCAAACACGGCCTTCTCGAAAGGCTTCACCATGTCACCGCTTTTAAACCAACCTAAGTCGCCTCCGTTAGGAGCAGTTCCATCAGTACCAAATTCACGAGCTTTTGCTGCGAAATCAGCGCCTCCTTTAATTTCAGTTAGCACTTTTTTGGCTTTCTCTTTTGCTTCTTTTTTATCCGCATCGGATGCACTTGCCCAACGGAAAAGAATGTGGCTTGCGCGCGCACTGTAAACTGTGTCTTTACCAGCCTTGGAAACTTTAATGAGTTTATACGATGATCCATCAATAAATGGACCTTTAACGGTTCCTGGAGTAAGCTCATCAGAAGAAATGAAAGCTGGCAACTCAGAAGCAGTATACTTAACGTAAGAATTTGTTGAGTTACTGGAATTTAATGCTGCGAATGTTGAATCATCGGTGGAGTTTTTGAATTCCTCTACTAGGTGCTCAAGCTCTTGTTTAATTTCGGTCGAGTCAGTTGATGAAGCTACTACCGGGAATTGAACAAACTTCAGGTCGCGGGTATATTCACTTTTAAATTTTTCCTTGTTTTCGTTATAGTATTCTTTGTAATCGGAATCCGTTATGGTGATAGCGGAATCGCTGATTGAAAAGAAGGGAACGTAGATATATTTCACCTCAGCAACATCGGTTTGCATGTGGTAATTTTGTTCTGCTTCTGCTGCGGTTACATAGGTACTTTTGATCAGAAGATTTTCATACTTAATGCGGGCACGGCCGGTTTTAAGTTCGCCTTGAAAAACTTCCCAACGAATACGCTGCTCCTGCCACATGCTGGTCATGCGTGGGTCCTGGCCTTCAGGCGGATTTTGAAGCTCTTTCATATAACCCTTAACCCGTTGGATATCGAATTGGCCGGTAGCCGGATCTGTAAATGACTGGCGAATGCTGGCGTTTACGTTTTTACCGTAAAGCATGTCCTCCATTTCTTCCAGGGTTACATCAGAACCTACTTTTTCAAACTGGCTTTCAATGGCATGTTTTACGATTAGCATCTCCCAGGCCTGTTGGCGAAGGGTAGGCATCTGGCGATCGCCAGGCTGCTGACCGGTGTTCATGATATAGCTGTTTTCGCGTTCTGCGATGGCTTGCTGATACTCTTCGATGGAGATGGATTCTCCTGCGATGCTGCCTACACTTTTATCGTTAAGCAATACTGAATTATTCCCAAGTAAATCTCCGAGAACAAATGCCGAAATAGCCACAAATACGAAAATGACCACCCCAATCCCCATTTTTTCTCTTAACGTTCCAATCAATGCCATATACTCATTTTTAAAGAACCGCAAATTTAGCGGGTTCTGGCTATTAGAAAAATAACCCCGAAAAATAAAGGCAAAATGTTACAGGAACCTCCAAATTGTTGATAAACAGTATGTTAAGAAGATGTTTTTCTTTGAAACCAAAAATGGAACGAGTCCCTGAAGAAGGGTTATTTTTTCTTCCGATACAGGTAGATGAATAGCAACATTGTCGAGAGCATAATAAGCCAATACGCCTTGCCAAAGCTCACCGTAATCACCTGATGGATTCCCATGATTAAAAATGCTGCCGCCAGGGAAATGAGAATTACATCGACAAGTTTCATAGCATTAATGCCCGTGAAAAATTATTGATCACCAACGGAAAAACTTCCATGCGGATCGGTGATTTCATAGGAAGACATATCCTGTTTGGCTTCAAGTCCTTCACCAAAGATCACTTCTTTCTGCATGCGAATGGTTACAAATTTTTCGGTGCTGATGCGTTCTTTTGCCGGAAACCAAAAGAGTTCTTCCGTAGTGAGTTGCTCGTTCTTTTCCATGTTAACAACTTCCACTTTCCCGCGCGCCCGCCACTTGTCTTCACTTTTAAAATAGTAGGCGTGATCAGCACGCATAGTAGAGGATAGCTTTCCCGAGACATCGTAAAATTCCAGGTTAACGCCTTTAGGGAACTCGCGGTCGTTGTTTTTGAATTCATACAGCAAAGGCGTGCGCATCTTTACTTTTAACTTTTCATTTTCGGTATAGAGCAACTCTACCTGTTCAGCTTCTTGTAGCGGGCCTTCATATTCTTTTGGCTGCGTGTTTTCCTTTTGCGAACACGCGGCACAAATTAATAAGAACAAGTAAACTGCTTTTTTCATGGTGATTATCGTTAATCGTTATCCGTTAATCGTGAAGTCAAACTATTAACTGATAACGGTTAACTAACGTTAATCAATTTTTCTGCGGTAAAACCATTGATCTACAAACGTAATTCCGAAGAATATTTTAAAGTACGTTTCTTCTACTCCTGTATCACCTTTATCACCCCGCTTACCAAACCTCACCGCAGTGTCAATACTTGATCGGCCAGCTGGTAGCGAGAGACCAAAATTGATGCCATAGTCATTAAGCTGTTTTGCGTTTACGATACTCGGATTATTTACATACGGAGTTTTTTCGAAACTTACTCCAGCCCGATACGTAACCCGCTTCAGGTAATTTTTAAAAGCTGTTTGATCAGGTGTTATTTCACCGCCTAACGATACGCGCCAGGATTTTTTAAGCCCTTCATCCTCGGAATTAACACTTTCGAATTTTGACCAGTCTTGTATTGAAAACTCGGTAGCTACTGACCAATCAAATCCTTTACTGATTGCAAATCCAAGCGTTAATGCAGAAGGTATATTGATACTCCCTTTTCGGGAAACCAATGTATCTTCAGTAATCGGGTTTTGTCCACCAAGTCTTCTTTGCTGAACGGTTGTTTTTTTGGTATTGAGGTCAGATGCAAAGGCGTACGTAAGACCGGCATTTATTTTCAAGTCATTTCTAAAAACTGAATCTTTCGCGAACGCGAGACCGCCCGTGAACATAAAATCTTTTACATAGGCCTGTTCCCGAATACCTATGATAAACGGTGTGGTTTGATCTGAGTTAACCAGGCTGTTCGAATAATCGGATACCAATGATCCAAAAAGGTAGGATGCTTTCAAACCGGCCGAGAGTTCATTGGTAAGTCTAAAGCCATTAGCCCACGAAACCTGTGACAGACCACCGCTTCCAGCTTCAATAACGTTAAGGGCATTCGTAGGGTCACCTACTATTTCATCTCTATAAATCAATTTGTAATTAACTTTTGAGAAGGGAAGTAGGCTTACTGAAGTAGTCCAGAACATGAGGTTAGGATTCTTCTTAGACCGCATAACTGGAAACGCAGTAACGAGAAAATTGAGATTACCGTAAACTCCTTTTTGACTTGCTGAATCGGTGGCAAACGTTCTTGACTCAACCAATGCACCAGCCTGAAACGTAGTATAATAATTATGAACTAACAGTGCAGGATTTTGATTATTGACCGACCAATATTGAGGCTGTGCTACACCCGTACCGCCAACGCCCTGGTTCTGGATCAGCGCTCCGCCAAATGTTTCGCCCACACCAAAAGTGGAAAACGGTGAACTCGCTGCCTGCCCAAAAGCCGACAGTGAAATAATCATCAAAATTGCGGGGAGAAGCTTCTTACAAACGGACATTATGAATCAAAACACTGTTTAAACCTATGAGCACCAAATCAGGGGACGCAAATATGGCGGCTTTCAGCTTGTTTTCAAAAAAAGGCCCGTCTCCGCCACACAAAATCACCTGTAAATCAGGGTATTTGTGCTTGTATCGTCCAATTATCCCGTCAATTTCGGCACAGGTTCCATTTACAATTCCACTTTGAATGGATGTTTCGGTACTGTCCCCAATCAACGCAGGATTCTCAGCCGGATTGACTAACGGCAGGCGTGCGGTAAAAGTGTGTACGGCCTGAAACCTCATTTTTAATCCCGGTGAAATGCTTCCTCCATGATATTGCTTGCTGCTGTCGGTAAAGTCATAGGTTATGCATGTACCGGCATCTATTACAAGAGTGTTTTTCCCTGGGAAAAGTTTTAAGGCTCCACAAGAACCTGCGATCCGGTCAACACCTAACGTTTGAGGCGTGGCGTACAGGATTTTCACAGGCAAGGGAAGCGCGTGCGAAAGGATGAATTTATTCTTTGCTTTTGACCATTGCGAAACAGCTTGGGCTTCAGTTGTTACAGAACTGATGATAAAGTTTTCAGCGGATGATGTTGAAAGAAAAATTTTCAGCTCATCGGGTTGTGCGAAGACATGCTTCTCTTTAAGCTCATGCTGATCGAAAATCGCTACCTTGGCTGAGCTATTGCCATAATCGACTGCTAAATTCACGGAAGTCTGTTTATGTTGACGTAACGACTCATCAAAAGTATGAATTCAAAGCAACTTTATAAAGTAATCGGATTGATGTCGGGCACCTCACTTGACGGTGTAGACATCGCATTTTGTACGTTTGTTTTTGATAAAGGCTGGAGCTTTACACTCGAAGCTTCGCAAACAATTCAATATCCAACTGCATGGAGTTCAAAATTAAAGTCTGCCCATACACTTTCAGCCGAAAAGCTTTTAGCACTGGATGTGGAGTACGGAACGTATTTGGGTTCACTGTGCAACACATTCGTAAAAAAGAATAAAATCAAAGAGCTTCACTTCATTGCCTCACATGGTCATACAATTTTTCATCAGCCTGAAAATAAATTCACGCTTCAAATCGGAAATGGAAATGCGTTACATGCCGCAACATCACTTCCGGTAATTAATGACTTTCGAAGTCTCGATGTTTTGTATGGTGGCCAAGGCGCACCATTAGTGCCCGTTGGGGATAAATACTTGTTTAGCGAATACGATGTTTGTTTGAACCTGGGAGGAATTGCTAATCTTTCGCTTGATCACAAAAAAGATCGCGTGGCGTACGATATCTGCTTTCTAAACATGGGACTAAATTATCTAGCGCAAAAGAAACGCAAGCAATATGATGCAGCCGGTGGTATGGCATCGAATGGAGAAGTTAATAATGCGTTGCTTAAAAAACTCAATAGTGTTTATGTAGCAACACGCAGTAAACGACCATCACTTGGCCGTGAGCTTTTCGAGAAAAAGGTTCAATCTCTGCTGGATAGTAAAACAATTTCCACTGAAGATAAGCTTAGAACCTTTACGGAATCCGCAGCAACCGAAATTGTAACTGCGATTAAAAAATACGGTAATAATAAAACGGTTCTTTGCACCGGTGGCGGAGCTTTCAATACGTTTCTGATTTATCGAATGGTTGAATTGGCTGAAGATGATATCACATTTGTCATCCCCGAAAACGACATCATCAATTTTAAAGAAGCAATCGTATTTGGTTTTTTAGGCGTACTGAGAATCCGGAATGAAACCAACAGCTGGAAAAGTGTTACGGGCGCCTCGCAGGATAGTTCAGGTGGAATAATGATTGGCTTTTAGCTTTCTTAATTATTTACTTTGCTGCCGAAAATTATAACCGTATGAAAGACCTCCTTCAAAAATTCGAGACTAAGCGCCCAGAGATTGTATTTGAATGGAAAGATTCAGAAACCGAAGCGGAAGGTTGGGTTGTAATTAACTCATTGCGTGGAGGTGCTGCTGGCGGAGGCACACGCATGCGTAAAGGGTTGGATAAACGCGAGGTTGAATCGCTCGCGAAAACCATGGAGATTAAATTTACAGTTTCAGGCCCAGCGATTGGTGGAGCTAAATCTGGGATAAATTTCGATCCGAGCGATCCGCGTAAAATTGGCGTGCTCCAACGCTGGTACACAGCCGTAATGCCTTTGCTGAAATATTATTATGGGACAGGCGGAGATCTGAACGTAGATGAAATCCATGAAGTAATTCCAATCACCGAAGATGTTGGTATATGGCATCCACAGGAAGGAGTTTTTACCGGGCACTATAAACCAACGGAAGCACAAAAAGTAAATCGTATCGGTCAGCTTCGGCAAGGCGTTGTGAAAATAATTGAGGATGAAAAATTCTCACCGTTCTTAACAAAAAAATATACCGTAGCGGATATGTGTACGGGCTATGGTGTTGCGCAAGCGATCAAACATTATTATGAATTATGGGGTGGAAAGCTGGAAGGTAAACGTGCTGTAGTTCAGGGTTGGGGCAATGTAGGTGCAGCTACTGGATTTTATTTAGCCCAGCTTGGTGTTAAAGTTGTAGGTATTGTAAGCCATGAAGGCGGACTGATCAATCAAAAAGGATTTTCATTTGAAGAAGTGCGTGATCTGGTAGTTAACCGAAATGGTAATAAGCTTGTATCGCCTGATATGCTGCCGTTTAATATTGTCAACGAAAAAATCTGGAACCTGGAGTTTGAGATTTTTATTCCGGCAGCCGCTTCACGTTTGGTAACACGAGATCAGGTAGACCGAATGATTGCTTCCAAGCTTGAAGTGTTTTCTTGTGGAGCGAATGTGCCATTTGCCGACCCTGAAATATTTTTTGGAGCAACTGGCTTATATGCGGATGAAAAGTTTTCCGTAATCCCTGACTTCATCGCGAACTGCGGAATGGCACGTGTTTTTGCACATTTCATGGAAAGCGAAGTTAAGATGGATGATCAGTCGATCTTTGAAGACATTTCAAAAACCATTGGCAATGCGTTGAAAAAAACTCATGCATCGCATAAATCTAAAACGGGCATCGCACAAGCTTCGTTCGAAACGGCTCTTAAACAATTGGTGTAGAGACGCAAAATTTGCATCTCTACTGTGAATCGATTTTTTTTCAAAAAATCACCTGAAATAGGAAGGATGAATTTTCAGAAAACACTTCGTGTCTCTAAACATCCTCTAAAGGATGAATTCTGCCCTTCGGCAAAAGGCTGGAATTTTTATTAAATCTTACAGTATATTTAAATAATCAACGTATTACCCTATGAAAAAAATTCTCATGATTCTTGTCGCTCTTGTATTAACAGCGACTGGTTTTGCGCAAACGGAAACAGCAAGTGCTGTTGGTATTCAATTTGAAACTGGTACCTGGGCCGAGATCCTGGCGAAAGCGAAGCAACAGAACAAATATGTTTTTGTTGATGCCTACACTACCTGGTGTGGACCTTGTAAGTGGATGGTTGCGAACGTATTTCCTACTGCTGAGGCTGGCGAATATTTTAATAAGAACTTCGTAAACGCGAAGATCGATATGGAAAAAGGTGAAGGACTTGACATTGCTAAAAAATATAGTGTTCAGGCTTACCCGACTTATCTTTACATAGATGGTGATGGCAATCTGGTGCACCGTGTGGTTGGGTCGATGGAAACGCCAAAATTCATAGCAGCTTCAGCTAATGCACTTGATCCGACCAAACAATATGGTACCCTGTTACGAAGATTTGATAGTGGTGAGAGAAACCCAGATTTCCTGTTCAACGCGGCAACTGCAGCGCAGAGTGCGTATGATATGAAGAAGGCTGGAGAAATTGGAGCTGCATACTTAAAAACGCAATCCAATTTGCTCGAAGAGAAAAATGTAAAATTTATAACACAGTTCACGACTTCTGTTTCAGATCCTGGCTTTGAGCTTATGCGCAAAAATCCCGCTGCATTCGAAGCTTCTTTAGGTGGAAAAGAGCAGTATGCGGCTAAAATGTATCAGATCGCTTTTCAAAGTGCTTACGCTGATTTGGGTGTTAAACGTGATCTTACAAAAGAACAAGCACCTGAAGTCATTGCTAAATCAAAAGACTACTTTAAAAAAGTTCTTCCTGAACAGGAAGCTAAACTGTCAGCCAATTTTTCAATGAATGTTTACCGGGTCGCAAAGGACTGGGAAAATTATGCCAAACGGGCTATTGCATATTATGATAACAACACATCAGCAAACTCAATGGAATTGAATAGTGTTGCATGGACATTCTATGAGAACATCGATAATCCAGAATACTTGAAGAAAGCTGTAGCATATGGTCTTCAATCTGTGAAGCTCAGCGAGGAATACGCCAACACCGACACGGTAGCCAGCTTGTATACTAAACTCGGTGATAAGAAAAATGCTAAACTGTATGCGGAGAAAGCAATTGCGTTAGGCAAAGCAAAAGGTGAAGACGTTTCGTCAACCGAAAAACTCTTACAGGATATTTCCCAATAAATTGAAATTCTATTTATAGAATTGTGTAGAGACGCAAAATTTTGCGTCTCTACTGTTTATATAAGGAACGTATTTAACCTTTATTGAATTCCAAACAAACCTTCATTAAGCGCGATCAGCGCTTTTTCTTTTTGTGAAGGTTCAATTACAATTGAAATATTATTGTTACTTCCACCACAGGAAACCATTTTCACGGGCACTTCAGATAGCGCGCTAAACACTTTTTTAAGAATGCCTTTCTGTCCGCCTATGTTATGGCCTACAACACAAATGATCGTTTGATCTTTTACTACCTCAATCGTTCCGAATTTTTTTAATTCCGCTACAATAGAATCAAGATGACTTGTAGAGTCGATTGTTAATGAAACAGCAACTTCCGAAGTCGAGATCATATCAATCGGAGTTTTGTGCTGCTCGAACACTTCAAATACTTTTCGTAAGAAACCGTAAGCCATCAACATGCGTGATGATTTGATGTTCACGATAATGATATTGTCTTTGGCCGCTACAGCCTTGAAAGTTCCTTCTGTTCCTTTATTGCTGATTAGTGTTCCTGCAGCTTTTTCATCCATCGTATTTTTTAAACGAACCGGAACCCCATGCTTTTGAGCAGGCACAATGGTTGAAGGGTGCAGAATTTTTGCTCCGAAGTACGCAAGCTCAGAGGCTTCATCGAATGTAAGCTCAGAGATTGGAAATGTTTTTTTAACGATGCGCGGATCATTGTTATGCATACCATCTATATCGGTCCAGATCTGGATTTCTTCTGCACGTAACGCGCTACCAATCAAGGATGCTGTATAATCGCTTCCTCCTCGTTTTAAATTATCAATTTCGTTATGGTGATTGCGACAGATATAGCCTTGCGTAATAATAATCTCAATGTTTTTAAGGGAGTTCAGTAAAGGCTTTAAACGCTGCTCAATTTTTTCAAGCTCAGGCTCTTCATTCTCATCAATCGACATAAAATGAAGCGCAGGAAGCAGGCGTGAATTGACTTTACGTTCCTGTAAGTGTTGATAGAATAATTCAGTAGACATGAGTTCACCCTGCGCCAACAATTCGCGATAGCTTTTATCATTGAACTGTCCTGCGGCTAGTAAGCGGATGAAAATAAAAAACCTGCTTACGGTTTCCTGTCCAATAGCTCGAAAAGATTCTGAAGTATAAAGTTCCTTTATAAACGAGTCATAGTGTTTTTCAAGCGAGGCAATTTCTTTTTCAGCAAGTTCAGGTTTACCTGCCAACAATTGATCACCAATGGTTACTAATGAATTGGTTGTTCCGGAAAGTGCGGATAGTACAACAACCTTCTGCCCCGGTGTTGAAAGCACGAGGTCAGCAATTTTTTTCATTCGTTCAGGCTTGCCTACTGAGGTCCCGCCAAATTTCAAGACTAACATGAGTCGTTCTGTTTAAAGAAGCGCGCAAGTTAATGAACGATGATCAATAAATGGAATGAATAAAGGAGATTGAAGAGGGAGGCTTACAACAGTTCGTTAATTGCCGTTATCTTACGGATGTGATCATTGAGCGTGCTCTGTTTACCATCGAGCTCAAGGGTTACCGTAATCTTACTCTTGCCACTTGAATAGTTTTCCTGAGGCTCGGCAACGTTTGAGCTTTTGGATGTCATGTAGAGTGAGAAGAAATTGAAGCGAAGTACTTCGCTGATCTTGGCAAGCTGATCGGTCTTGATCTCTGCACGCTCAAAAATTGAGTAGACATTTCGGGAACTGGTGTTGATCCGTTTTGCGAATTCTGACAGCTTCATTCCTGAATTCTGGTATATTTTCTCAATTTCCTTGCCGATGTGAAGTTGCATAGCGCAATTTTAGAGCGAATTGTGCGGAAATGGCCATTTTTGATGCGAACTGTTATGGCTTTTATGTTGCATTTTTATTTCATTTTTGATTACTTTATTCATTAATCGCGAATAAATAATTCATATCATGGCACCTTCAAAATTCAAATACCAAATCAATCACTACCTCAGTATTCAACCGGGCTATGTTTCCATTGATGGAATCCGGAAACTATTGGAGGCGCGTTACGGAATTTCACAAGCAACATTTAATCGCGATAGGTTTCTTTATCCGGATGATCCGGAAGAAATCCCACAGGAACGACTTCAGATCTATGCAGCAGTTCTTCATGTTACACTGGATGAGCTCACGGAGGTTAATGAACCTGAAATAGAGTATGGTGGTGTTCATGCTAATCTGCTAAGGTAGTGAGGCAAGAAGGAATTGCAATGGATGATTTTAACCCAAAACAAAAAGCCCTGACGTTTCCGTCAGGGCTTCATTTTACGTAGAGATGCAACATTTTGCGTCTCTACATATTATTGTGTTTTTATTTTTTATCGTTCACTTCTTCGAATGGAACATCTGTTGTTTGTCCATCGCCTTGTGAAGTGTTCTCATTTTGATTCGTATCAGCACCTTGTTGTGCACCACCGTTGGTTGCAGCATACATTTCCTGCGAAGCAGCCTGCCATGCATTGTTCAATCCGGCAAGTGCAGTATCGATCGCAGTAATATCCAGGCTCTTGTGAGCTTCTTTCAGTTTCTCAAGCTCTGTGTTAATCGCAGTCTTGTTGTTATCGGAAAGCTTGTCGCCAAACTCTTTCAGCTGTTTCTCAGTTTGGAAGATCAAGGAATCAGCCTGGTTGATTTTATCAACTTTCTCTTTTTCCTTTTTATCAGATTCAGCATTGGCTTGCGCTTCCTGCTTCATTTTCTGGATCTCCGCGTCAGTCAAACCGCTCGATGCTTCGATACGAATCTTTTGCTCTTTACCGGTTCCCTGATCTTTTGCAGATACGTGGAGAATACCGTTCGCATCGATATCAAATATTACTTCGATTTTCGGCATACCGCGTTGTGCCGGAGCGATTCCATCTAAATGGAAACGACCTATTGTTCTGTTGTACTGGGCAAGCTCACGCTCACCTTGCAATACGTGGATCTCTACTGAAGGCTGGTTATCGGATGCAGTCGAGAACACTTCTGATTTCTTGGAAGGAATCGTAGTGTTTGATTCGATCAGCTTGGTGAACACACCACCCATCGTTTCGATACCGAGTGAAAGCGGTGTTACATCAAGCAACAACACATCTTTTACTTCACCGGTTAACACACCACCCTGGATCGCAGCTCCTACGGCAACAACTTCATCCGGGTTAACACCTTTAGATGGTTTCTTGCCGAAGAATTTCTCAACTTCTTCCTGGATGCGTGGAATACGGGTTGAACCTCCAACCAAAATTACTTCGTCAATCTGGCCAACAGAATAACCTGAATCAGCGATTGCTTTTTTGCAAGGCTCAAGTGTTCTCTTGATCAAATCATCAGAAAGCTGCTCGAACTTCGCACGTGAAAGCTTTTTCACCAAGTGCTCAGGCACGCCATCCACGGAAGTGATGTACGGAAGGTTGATCTCAGTCTCGTTAGAGCTTGAAAGTTCAATCTTTGCTTTTTCAGCAGCTTCTTTCAAACGCTGTAACGCCATCGGATCTTTACGCAAGTCGATGTTTTTGTCAGCTTTGAATTCGTCTGCTAACCAGTTCATGATACGCATATCGAAATCATCACCACCCAGGTGAACATCACCGTTGGTTGACTTAACTTCAAATACACCATCACCTAATTCCAATATAGACACATCGAAAGTACCACCGCCTAAATCGTAGACAGCGATCTTCATGTCTTTGTTTTTCTTATCTAATCCGTAAGCAAGTGCAGCAGCTGTAGGCTCGTTGATGATACGTTTCACATCAAGGCCTGCAATCTGACCAGCTTCTTTTGTTGCCTGGCGTTCTGCATCATTGAAATATGCAGGCACAGTAATAATAGCTTCTGTTACGGTTGTTCCTAAATAATCTTCGGCAGTGCTCTTCATTTTTTGAAGGATCATTGCAGAGATTTCCTGTGGTGTATACAAGCGATCTCCAATGCGCACACGCACGGTGTCGTTGTTACCGCTTTCAACTTGGTACGAAACCATTTTTTTCTCACCGGTTATCTCGCCAAACTTCTTACCCATGAAGCGTTTGATAGAGGACACCGTATTTTTCGGGTTAGTAATGGCCTGACGTTTTGCAGGATCACCTACTTTACGCTCGCCTTTCCCGTTGTCCAAAAACCCAACGATTGAAGGTGTTGTTCTGCGACCTTCGCTGTTGGCAATCACCACCGGTTCGTTGCCTTCCATTACGGCCACGCACGAGTTGGTGGTTCCTAAGTCTATACCAATTATTTTTCCCATTGTCTTTAAATTTCTCCTTTGGCAGGTCAATTGTCAATCATTATGCCAAGGGGGTTTTTAAGCAGGAAAATGCCAGTTTGGCAGGAATGGCAGAGATTTAACCCTGTATGCAATGCTATAATTACTTAGTTTTGCGGCCACTTTATGACGTTAGAACAGGAAATAGCAAAACGCAGAACTTTCGGGATTATCAGCCACCCCGATGCCGGAAAGACCACACTCACCGAAAAACTGCTCCTTTTCGGAGGTGCGATTCAAAAAGCAGGTGCGGTAAAATCAAGCAAGATTAAAGATCACGCGCGTAGCGACTGGATGGAAATTGAAAAGCAACGGGGTATCTCTGTGGCCACTTCCGTAATGGGATTCAATTATAAAGACATCAAGATCAACCTTCTCGATACACCAGGTCACCAGGATTTTGCGGAGGATACTTACAGAACCTTAACTGCGGTTGACAGTGTAATTCTGGTGATTGATTGCGTGAAGGGAGTTGAGATCCAGACAGAAAAACTGATGGAAGTTTGCCGGATGCGCAACACACCAGTATTGTGTTTCATCAACAAGCTTGACCGTGAAGGCCGCGACCCGTTTGATTTACTAGATGAAGTTGAAGAGAAACTCGATATTAAAGTTCGGCCGTTGAGCTGGCCGATCAGCATGGGTAAAACTTTTAAGGGGGTTTACTCTTTATATGAGAAAAAGCTAAACCTGTTTGTGCCCAGTAAAGTCACGATTCAGGATTCAATTGAAATTTCTGACATTAATAGTGAAGAGCTCGATAAACTGGTGGGAGAGAATTACGCAAAACAACTCCGGGCAGATGTAGAATTAATTGAAGGTGTATATCCTGAATTCAATGTGGAGGATTACCTCAGCGGGAAAGTAGCACCTGTATTTTTCGGAAGTGCTGTGAACAATTTTGGGGTGCGTGAATTGCTCGATACGTTTATTCGTATTGCGCCACCGCCAATTCCGCGTGAAACAACCATCCGCGAAGTTGAACCGGATGAAAAAAAATTCAGTGGGTTTATCTTTAAGATTCATGCAAACATGGATCCGAAGCACCGGAACCGGATTGCGTTCTTACGGGTTTGCTCTGGAAAGTTTGAGCGTGCAACCAACTACCATCATGTTCGTCAGCATAAAGGCATTCGCTTTTCAAATGCGACTGCTTTCATGGCACAAGATCGTGAAACTGTGGATGAAGCCTGGCCGGGAGATATTGTTGGTCTGTACGATACCGGTAATTTAAAGATCGGAGATACGCTTACCGAAGGTGAAGACATGATCTACACAGGTATCCCAAGTTTCTCACCCGAGATTTTCAAGGAGGTAATCAACATGGATGCAATGAAAAGCAAGCAGCTTGAAAAAGGATTGCTGCAATTAATGGAAGAAGGTGTTGCGCAATTGTTCAGCTATGAGCTTGGTAACAGAAAAGTTATCGGAACGGTTGGTGCCTTACAGTTTGAAGTAATTCAATTTCGGTTAAAGAATGAATACGGAGCGACTGTTCAGTTTGCAAGTCAGAGTATTTATAAAGCCTGCTGGATCAGCAGCACCAACGAGAAGAAGCTTCAGGAATTTCTTGATTCCAAGCAACGCCACATTGCACGCGATAAAGATGATAGGCTTGTGTTTATGGCTGAATCAAAAGGTTGGCTCCAAATGGTACAGGAGAATTTTCCGGAGATTCAATTCCACTTCACATCGGAATTTAAAGATTAAGCTGATCGATGGCCGGGACAAAAGACTTTTCGGTTATCTATGAAGACAATCACCTGCTGATTGTCAATAAAGCTAATGGCATATTGGTTCAAGGCGATGATACCGGTGACAAACCACTGGTTGAGCTTTGTAAAGATTACATCAAAGAGAAATACGAAAAGCCTGGAGCAGTTTTTTTAGGCGTTGTACATCGGCTTGACCGGCCCGTGAGTGGCGTTGTTGTGTTAGCCAGAACATCTAAATCGCTTGAGCGGATGAATGCGTTGTTCCGCGAAAAGGAAACGAAGAAAACGTATTGGGCGATTGTGAAGAATAAACCAAAGAAAGATTCAGATATACTTGTTCACTGGCTGTTGAAAGATGAAAAGAAAAACAAAACAACTCACTTCACTAAAGAAACAGTGGGAGCATTACGCTCTGAATTGAGTTATAAAGTAATCGGTACAGCGCAATCGCATTGGTTACTCGAAGTAAATC
The DNA here is from genome assembly GCA_965227265.1 of Cyclobacteriaceae bacterium. Taxonomy (GTDB): domain Bacteria; phylum Bacteroidota; class Bacteroidia; order Cytophagales; family Cyclobacteriaceae; genus UBA2336. Next base: position 4,012,244 of record OZ245738.1, read on the forward strand.
CGATTACCGGAAGGCCACATCAAATCCGTGTGCAGCTTGCTTCGATGGGTTGTCCGATCCGGGGCGATGTAAAATATGGCTCCCCCGAAGGAATTAATGACGGTAGAAGTATAAACCTTCATGCTAAAAGTCTGGAGTTCATTCATCCTGTGAAAAAAGAAAACCTGAAAGTTGAAGCTCCGCTTCCGGATGACAGTTTCTGGAAGTATTTTTCAACCTTTGAATAGTAAGGATGTCAACCTGGTCGGATAAGCTTAAGAACCGTTGGAATGTAAAGAACACTTGGCAGGTGATTGTAATTCTGATTGTGTTTGCGTGTACCGGATTCACAGTTCTTTTTATTAAACGACCCTTGTTTGAATATTGGTTTCCGGATGGCGTTAAGCCCTGGTGGGCGAGTACGTTGTATTGGATTTTGATCTTCCCGGTGTATAATGTTTTTCTACTCGCCTATGGATTTATCTTTGGGCAATTCAATTTCTTCTGGGAATTTGAGAAGCGGTTTTTTAACCGGATATTTTCTCGTAATAAATCGCAAAACTCTAAGAAGTAGCACGTCATCCTGAGCGAGAGCGATGGATCCCTTATTATTTGCACGGAAGAAGATAATGCACACACCTGAGTTCTCACTTTGTTCTATACAAGGGGATTGCTTCGGCTGCTGCCTCAGCATGACGTCTCAATGAAAAAATTTAGCAATAAAAAAGGGATGCTGTTCACACCCCTTTTATTTTTATTTCGATTCGAAATTACCTCACACCGTCTGCAAGAAGAATCACTTTGTTCTTTAACACTTCAACAACACCGCCTGTAATCGTCACATTGCCGACAGCTTCTTTCACTGATTTATATTCAACAACTCCCTCTTTCAACAACCCGATCAGCGGAGCGTGATGATCCATTACCTGGAAAGAACCATCCTCGCCCGGAAACGTAGCAATCGTTACCTCGCCTTCGAAGATCTTTTTTTCAGGTGTTAATATTTCTAAGTGCATAAATTCAATTTGAAGATTTAACAATTTGAAAATTTGAAAATGATTAATCTTCAAATTTTCAAATCATCACATTGTTAAATTATCCCTTCGCTTCCGCCATCATTTTCTCACCCTTCTCAACGGCTGTCTGCATGTTACCGACAAGGTTGAAGGCCATCTCGGGGAGGTAATCATATTTACCGTCCATGATGTCGTTGAAATCGCGGATCGTTTCTTTAATGTCAACTAACACGCCTTTTAAGCCTGTGAAGGCTTCGGCTACGTGGAATGGCTGAGATAAGAAGCGTTGTACACGTCTTGCGCGGTGTACGATCTGCTTGTCTTCGTCAGACAATTCGTCCATACCAAGGATCGCGATGATATCTTGTAATTCTTTGTAACGCTGTAGGATGCTCTTCACACGTTGTGCACAGTTGTAGTGCTCTTCGCCTACGATGTCGGCACGAAGGATACGGGATGTTGAATCCAATGGATCCACGGCAGGGTAAATACCAAGCTCGGAGATCTTACGGCTCAATACCGTTGTTGCATCCAAGTGAGCGAATGTTGTTGCAGGAGCAGGGTCAGTTAAGTCATCGGCAGGTACGTAAACCGCCTGTACCGATGTGATTGAACCATTCTTTGTTGAAGTAATGCGTTCCTGCATCGCACCCATTTCAGTTGCGAGTGTAGGCTGGTATCCTACGGCTGAAGGCATCCGGCCCAAAAGAGCCGATACTTCAGAACCAGCTTGTGTGAAACGGAAGATGTTATCCACGAAGAAAAGGATATCGCGTCCTTTTCCTGTGCCATCACCGTCACGGTAGTATTCAGCAACTGTTAATCCGGAAAGTGCTACACGTGCACGGGCTCCCGGAGGCTCGTTCATCTGACCGAACACAAACGTTGCTTTTGAATCTTTTAATTTTTCCAGATCTACTTTCGAAAGATCCCAGCCGCCTTCATGTAATGACTTCATGAACTCCGGACCGTAATCCACGATACCTGCTTCAATCATCTCGCGCAACAAGTCGTTACCCTCACGGGTACGTTCACCCACTCCGGCAAACACTGACAAACCTGAGTATGCTTTCGCAATGTTGTTGATCAATTCCTGGATCAATACGGTTTTACCTACACCGGCTCCACCGAACAAACCAATCTTACCACCTTTTGCGTAAGGCTCAATCAAGTCAATAACTTTAATACCGGTAAACAATACTTCTGTTGAAGTAGAAAGATTTTCATACAACGGAGCTGCGCGGTGGATTGGTAAGCGTTGTTTCCCGGCAGGCTGCGGAATACCGTCAATGGCTTCGCCAATTACGTTAAACAGACGACCTTTAATATCATCACCAATTGGCATCGCGATAGGCGCGCCAGTGTCAGTCACTTTCATTCCGCGAACAAGGCCTTCCGTTCCATCCATCGCGATAGTCCGCACGCGGTCTTCGCCAAGGTGTTGCTGGCACTCCAACACGATCTTGGTGCCATCGCCTTTTGTTACTTCTAATGAATCGAGGATGTTCGGGAGCTTTGTGCCGGGTGTATCAAACGCCACGTCTACAACGGGTCCGATAACCTGGGTAATTCTGCCAATATTCGCCATGTGTGACTGAGATTTATGTGGTTTAACTGTGCTTTTACTTTGCCAATGAAGTCCCTCGGTTTAGGGACTAAAATTCGTGCGCAAAAGTAGCTTTTATCGCCCAAATCGCAATGCTGAACGAAATAAGATTTTGTGGAAAAGCAGCTTAAAAAAAGCCTTTTTTCAGGAAACGGTATTTAAGGCAATTCTAAAGGTAGTTCCTTGATTTTCGTCCGAAGATTTCACGAAAATTTTGCCGTTGTGGTAAGATTCAATAATTCGTTTGGCCAAGGCGAGCCCCAATCCCCAGCCGCGTTTTTTGGTAGTGAAGCCGGGCCTGAAAACCATCGAGATTTTCGAGCGGGGAATACCTTTGCCGGTATCGGAGATGTCGATGAAGACTTTGCTGTCACTGCCACGGAGAATTTTCACTGCAATCGTTCCGGAGCCACCGATGGCATCCACCGCATTTTTACATAAGTTCTCGATCACCCATTCAAACAGGGGCGGATGAACCATCACCTGAATGTTTTCAGAAAGTGTGAACACATCCATTTTTACTTTGGATGAGATGCGCGGCCTCAAATAGCCCATGACATTATTGATCAGTGCAACCACATTTTCCTGTTTTAGTACCGGGACTGATCCAATGCTTGAGAATCGTTCTGTAACGATGGTGAGCTTCTTGATATCTTTCTCAAGCTCTTCGGTGAAGCCTTTATTTTTTAGATCAGGGTCATCGCGTAAAACTTCCATCCACGCCATTAAAGATGAAAGCGGTGTTCCTAATTGATGTGCTGTTTCTTTTGCCAGTCCAACCCAAACGCGGTTTTGTTCTGCCATGCGTGAATAGTTGAACGCCATGTACGAGATAATCCCAAAGATGGCGATAACTAAAAGTTGGATGTACGGATACGCATTGATCTGTTGTAGCAGGAATGAATTCTTGTAATACAGTTTCTGTTGACCGAAAACTTCATTATTCTGCGTGGGATCTTTCAGGATCATGATGATCGGATCATACGTTTCACCCATGCTTTTCATTTCTTCTTTGAGCTGCTGATCGATAGATGCCTGATTTTTGGAAGAGTCTATATCAACATTGCGGACATAAAGAATGCTGTCCGATTCGTTGATGAGAATCGTTGGGATGGAATTATTTTTATTAATGATCTCCTGCGAAACAAAGTTTATGTTCGCATCGAAGTCCTCATTGATGGTATACTCAATTGCTTTCGCAAATAAAATTACTTGCTGCTTCTCACGCTCCTTAAGCTGGCTTACTAAAATCTCCGTATAGTAAATAGATGCTGTACTGATAATAATCGATATGCCCAATACAATCCATTTTATGTTGGAGTTATTCCGGTAGAAATCGATGGTGGGAGCGAGGCGTGCCATGCGCAATGAAAGTAAATAAAAAAACCGGACTGTTAATCCGGTTTTACAGAAGCAGGTTCTAAAGTATTTGATCTTCGCGGCCTCGTGCCGCGATCCCCTTTTTTAGCGCTGATGAAGGGGATGCCGGGACAAGCCCAGCAAGGTGTTATTATTGTTTGGTCATAAACCACTTGGCCAGCACTTTGTAATTCACTTTTGTGCCAGTCATGAGAATACCTACGCGGTAAATGCGGCCTGCAACCCAGGTGGTAAACAAGAAGCCGGCAATTAATAAAATCATGGATAAGGCAAGTTCCCAATCCGGTACACCGGATGCAATCCTTCCCACCATCGCAACAGGCGAGGTTAATGGTATTATGGAAAGCCAAAAGCTTGCTGAGCTGTTCGGATCACGTAGTACAATGATAAATAAGCTCATGTAACCGATAAGCAAGGGTAGTGTTATTGGAAACTGAAACTGCTGTGCATCCTGTATCGAATCGACTGCCGATCCAACAGCTGCAAATAAAGATCCGTAAAGAAGGTATCCTCCTAAAAAGAAAAATAAGAATACAACGGCAATCTTTCCAAGCGGGAGCTCACTCCAATTGATCAAAAGCTTCTGCAAGCCTTCATTCTGCGCGGCCTTATTTTCAGGTGTTGCTGAGTCTTGCGACTGATCGGCCTGTTTTGAAACCTGCTCCATCATTTGCTTTTGCGGAGTGTTGAGTCCAAAATAAGCAAGTACGCTGGATGTTACGCCAAAGCTTAGAACAATCCATATCGTGAACTGCAATAAGCCCACTGAAGCGATACCAATAATTTTTCCCAACATAAGCTGAAAAGGCTTTACTGAGGAAACGATAACTTCTACAACTTTTGAAGTCTTTTCATCAATAACGCCCTGCATGATTTGAATGCCGTAGATCAACACGAACATGTAAATTAAAATGCCGAGCACAAACCCAACTCCGTAAATCAACCCGGAGCTACTGGATTTTTCTTCACCGGTATGAATATCTTTTGTTACCTGGTGAATATCAATATTCGTATTAAGTGCATCGAGTGTTGCCTGATCAACCTTATATTGTTCAAGCTTCATGTTACGGACCTGATCTTCAAAGAAGTCTTCCAAGTGATCCAATTGTTCAACCGTTGGGTTTTCATGCGATACAAGCGTAAATCCTTTTGGGTCGCTGATCTCAAATGGAGGAATGTATACCAATCCAAAATCCTCTGACGAATCGTAAGCGATTTTAGCCTGATCAAGCGAACTGGTGATTGCTAGAAACTTGAATTCTTTTGTATCCTTTAGCGTGAACTTATGACTTTCATCCAGTACTTGTACGGTTTTTACGTTCGTCACTTCTGATTGCTTAATCACGATATAAATCATGACTCCCATAATGGCCGGGAAAATCAACGGCACTAAAATGGTTGTCAGCAAAAAGGACTTCTTCTGGACGCGGTTTAGAAATTCGCGCTGTATAATGAGTAATACTTTGTTCATAGCGATGAATGCTTAATGATTAAACAACTTCCTGTAAATGTCTGCGCAATGCGTCTTCGTCTTCACCTTGTACCAAGCCAATGAAAATATCGGCCATGCTGGGGAGCTTTTCCTGGAAAGAGCTGAGTTCAGTCTTTTCAATCAGCTCGCGGATAACCTGATTTGGCTTTATGCCCGGCTGCGCTTTTAATGTTGTCTTATATAAATCGCCTTCAATTATTTTCTGCGCAACAACTTCGTAGCGTGATTGATCAAGCTGGAAACTATTTCCATGATGCTCAATTAAAAATGTATTAGAGCGAAATTGATCTTTAACCTGTTTTTTCGAGCCTTCCAGGATCTTTTTAGATTTATTAATCAATGCAATGTCATCGCAAAGATCTTCTACGGTTTCCATGCGATGTGTAGAAAAGATAATGGTTGATCCGTTATCACGAAGTGAAAGAATTTCTTCGGTGATTAGTTTAGCGTTTACCGGATCGAATCCTGAAAAAGGTTCATCCAGAATAATAAGCTTAGGCTCGTGCATTACCGTGCTGATGAACTGCACTTTTTGCGCCATACCTTTACTTAAATCTTCTACTTTTTTATCCCACCAGTCGGTGATCTGAAATTTCTTCAGCCACTCTTTGCTTTTTGCAAGCGCCTGGCTTTTAGTCATGCCTTTCAATTGCGCTAGGTATAAAAGCTGATCGCCAACTTTCATCTTTTTATAAAGTCCGCGTTCTTCCGGCAAATAGCCAATGGCGCCAATATGTTTCTCGCTTAAGGGTTCACCGAAAATGGTGATCTCACCTTCATCGCGATTGATGATCTGATTGATGATCCGGATAAGCGTGGTTTTACCGGCTCCGTTCGGGCCAAGCAAACCATAGATGCTTTTTTGCGGAATGGTGATGCTTACGTTGTCCAGCGCTACATGATTCGTGTACCGCTTGGTCACATTTTTGACTGAGAGTGCTTCCACAGGTTTAAGTTTTGAAACTAACTATACGATTAGTGTCAAAATATAGGAAGGAATTACAGAATGGGATTCTAAAGCCTATGGCTTTTCTTTGAAAACAATATTGCCCAAGGACACGTCAAGGTCGAACGTGAGCGCATTTTTTGGGCTTTTTGCGTACGCAGCATTGGCATACGTATTTGGACTGGTTTCTTTTAAGTCATCGGTGAGCTTAATGCTGCACAACCAGGAATCTTTAATCCTAACTAAAACCGGCACAGAATCATCGGGTAATAAGATTAGCAAGTTTCCGGCACCCACGCTGCCTTTAATATGATTAGCAACTTCAGATGCAGTACTCAGGTCGAGCATCACATTTCCAAAGCCTACATTGGCCACTACATATTTTGTTCTTGCCAGACTGAGATTTTTTACGTTCACTGATCCAAGGTCAACCTTTACGGAGAAAGTGTCCATCTCCACCAGATTTTCTAATCCGGAATGATACCCAATGTTTACATCGGCACTTCCGGTATTGATTTTCAATGTTCTTATCGCTAATCCGGAAAGGTCAACGTTTGCATTACCCACACCGTAATTCAATTCAAGTGAATATGGTTTGGCATCGGTGAGATACATTTTCCAGAATTTTTCCTGTTCAGGCTTTTCACCTCCAAAAACACGGGAGGAAACTGTCTGACTAAAACTTTCAGATTGCTCTTCTTCCAAAGAAAGCATCACCTCACAAACTTTACCATTCACTTCTTTTACAAACTGATGGGAGTAATTCTGTTCTGTCTGATTGCTGAAAACGTTTAAAATTTCAACGTTATGGCTTGGCTTGATAAAGCACGTGCCACTGTTTGCCTTTAACGTGAGCTTAATTTTGTCGCATGAAGGGGTATCATCCACAGAAAACTGCTTTTTGATCTGCCCAAAGGACATTCCCGCCACCGTCACCGCCAAAACCGTAAGTCCTAGAATCTTCTTCTGCATGCTGAATACTTACGCGATCCACCCCTGAGGGTTGCAACTTGTAAGAATTATTAAAAAATCGTTAAAAAATAAACCCAATAGAGGGTTCAAACGATTGCAGTGTGTTAAGGTTGCCGGATCAGTTAAAAAATTCCTTCATGCGCTCAAAGAAGCCTTTGTCACTGGCATCAGGTTTAGGCTCGAAATTGGGCGAATTTCGCAACTTTTCGAGTGCAGCCTTTTCTTCGGGAGTAAGTTTCTTAGGAGTCCAGACGTTGACATATACAAGTTGATCCCCGGTTTCGTAGCCGTTAATGTCTTTGATACCTTTTCCGCGGAGGCGAAGAATTTTTCCGCTTTGCGTGCCCGGATCGAGTTTGATCTTTACCCGACCGCCAATGGAAGGTACTTCCACGCTTGTTCCCAGTGCTGCATCTACGAAGTTCACATACAGGTCGAAGATCACGTTGTTGCCTTCACGTTTCAGCTGTGGATCCTCCTGTTCTTCTATCAGGATAAGAAGATCACCCGGAACGCCACCGCCCGGAGCATCATTTCCTTTGCTGGACATTGACAACTGCATGCCATCCGCAACACCGGCTGGAATTTTTATCGAGATAACTTCTTCTTTAGAAATTAATCCAGAGTTATCAACACCACTAGGTTTTTTATCGATGGTTTGACCCATGCCGTTACAAGTCGGGCACGTTGATGTTGATACCATCTGCCCGAGCATGGTGTTAACTACTTTGCGTGTTTGACCTGTACCGTTACACGTTGTACAGTTTTTAAACGTAACGCCTTCAGCCTGCGTGAGGCGATTTACTTTTATTTTTTTCTCAACACCGTTAGCAATTTCTTCCAGTGTGAGCTTAAGCTTGATTCTAAGATTTGATCCTTTACGCTGACGTTTACGTCCGCCACCGCCACCAAAGAAACTATCGAACGGACTTCCGCCACCACCGCCACCTCCGAAGATATCTCCGAACTGACTGAAGATGTCGTCCATGTTCATGTTACCTTGACCGCCATAACCTCCACCGCCAGCTTTCGCATGACCAAAGCGATCGTATTGTGCGCGTTTCTCAGTGTTGCTTAATATCTCGTAGGCCTCAGCAGCTTCCTTAAATTTTTCTTCCGCTTCTTTATTGCCTGGATTTTTATCAGGATGGTATTGAATTGCAACCTTGCGGTAGGCTTTCTTTATTTCTTCCGGAGTAGCGGTTTTGCTAATGCCTAATATTTCGTAAAAATCTCGTTTTGCCATTGGAGGTTAGATGTTCGAAGCTTGAGGTTCGAAGTTCAGGTTATAATCTTCCTAGTTCTTAATTAGCTGCCCACAACGACTTTAGCGAAGCGGATAACTTTATCATTCAACAAGTAACCTTGCTCAACAACTTCAATCACTTTGCCTTTTGACTTATCATCAGCTTGTACTTGCGTTATGGCTTCATGAAATTCAGGATCAAAAGGTTTTCCTTTTGCTTCCATCACTTTAATGCCGGCAGCTTCCAGAATCTTTTTGAATTTATTGTAGATCAATAGAAAACCTTCCATCTCTTTGCTTTCGCTTCCTTTGAATGCTTTTTCAGCACGCTCAAAATCATCGATGATAGGTAAGAATGCGTTGACGAGTTTTTCGTTAGCACTTTGAATAAGCTCAAGTTTTTCCTTAGCAGTTCTGCGCCTGAAATTTTCAAACTCAGAGTACAGGCGTAAATATTTATCCTTTGATTCCGCGAGCTCGTCCTGAGCCTTTTTTAATTCAGCCTGGCCTTTCACTTCTTCCGTAGCAGAATTGATCTCAAAACCTGCCTCTTCAGCTGCGTTTTCCTGGTTCTCGTTCTGTATTTCCTGATCCTTATTTTCCATCAAAAAGTCGATTCGTTAATTAAAGTGCCCAATGTCAATAATGTTGCCAGAGCGGGTTTTGCGCCATATTGACATTTTAGCAGGTGATTTTGATCACGGCTGGCAGATTTTTATGCCTGTATTGAGGATTAATGGAGGCTTTTCCAGATCAGGTCTTTCAATTCCTTGATGCCTTGATTGGTGACAGAAGAAATGAAAATCACTGGCAACTCTGTCGGAACATCTTTTTCCATCTCGGCTCTCAGCTCATCATCGAGCATATCGGTTTTGGTGATGGCCAGCATCCGCTTTTTGTCGAGCAGCTCGGGATTATATTTTCGCAGCTCGTTCAATAGAATTGCGTACTCGGCTTTAATATCTTTTGCGTCAGCCGGAACCATGAACAGCAACAAGGAATTGCGTTCAATGTGACGTAAGAATTGTATGCCTAAACCTTTTCCTTCGGCCGCGCCCTCAATGATCCCGGGAATATCGGCCATCACGAATGATTTTGAATCGCGATAGCTTACAACACCAAGATTAGGAACAAGTGTAGTGAATGCGTAATCGGCAATCTTAGGTTTGGCAGCAGAGACAACTGATAGTAAAGTAGATTTTCCGGCATTTGGGAAACCAACCAAACCAACATCTGCTAATAATTTTAACTCAAGAATAATCCATTCTTGAATTCCCGGTTCACCAGGTTGCGTATGGGTTGGGGCGCGTTGTGTGGAGGTTGCGAAAAATAAATTTCCTTTTCCACCACGACCGCCTTGTGTTAAAATATATTCTTGTCCGTCTTCAGTGATCTCGCAAAGCTTTTCACCGGTCTCGGCATTACGGGCAACCGTGCCCATGGGTACTTCTAAATATTCATCTTTACCGGAAGCGCCTGTACAATTTTGTGATTCACCAGGCTTGCCATCATCGGCAACAACGTGCTTTCTGTATTTTAAGTGGAGAAGTGTCCAGAGCTGTGAGTTGCCTTTAAGAATAACATTGCCACCGCGACCACCATCACCGCCATCGGGCCCGCCTTTTTCGACAAACTTCTCGCGGATAAAATGCAAGCATCCTGCGCCTCCTTTGCCGGAGCGTGAATGAAATTTTACGTGATCGATGAAGTTAGGTGACGACAATTAATTTCAGATTTAAAGTTTCAAGTTCCAGGTTTCAAGTTTCGGTGCTCTGATCTGAAACTTGATTCTGAAATTATTTAATGAGTGCGCAAATGCTGTTAAAGATATCTTCAATGTTGCCAATACCCTGAACGGTTTTTAATCTCCCCTGCTTTTCATAATAAGGAAGAACGTGAACAGTCTTGGTAAAATATTCGGTGATGCGTTTGTTTAATTTCTCTTCTTCATCGTCAACACGATGTTCAATGCTTCTGCGCTTCGCGATGCGGGAACGAACTTCGGCTTCGGTAACGTCCAGTGCGATCACATGATGAATGGCAGTGTTGTTGTCTTTCATGAACTTATCCAACGCTTCTGCCTGGGCAACTGTTCTTGGAAAGCCATCGAACAAAAATCCTTTTGCGTTCGGATTTTTATCAAGCTCTTCTTTCAACATCGCGATGGTGATCTCATCGGGAACCAGTGAACCGCTGTTCATGATTTCTTTCACACGCTTGCCCAGATCCGTATCGTTCTTTGTATGCCAGCGAAATAAATCACCGGTTGAAATATGAACGAAGCCATATTGCTTGATCAGCTTTTCGCTTTGCGTTCCTTTACCTGCGCCCGGAGGGCCGAAGAGTACAAGATTGATCATGACGTGATGTTTACGGGTAGCTTGTTAGAGCCTTGGTTAATTTTAAGAATAGCGAAGATAGTATTTTTATGCTATTTCGTGCTTTCCGGAAGGATCGCTTTATAAATGTCTTTCAGGTTGCGACCGTAGCCGTCATAATCCAACCCGTAGCCAAGTACGAACTCATCTTCAATATCAAAGCCAACATACTTCGGCTGAACAGCATGATCACGGGCCGCTGCTTTACGTACAAGCGTTACAATCTCAACAGACTTAACACCCAATGTCGCGAACTCAGCTACCACTTTGCTCAGTGTCAAGCCAGTGTCCATTATGTCTTCTATAATAATAAGGTCTTGGCCAAACAGACTTTCATTCAGACCAATAAGCGTGTTGAGCTGACCGGTGCTTTGGGTTCCCTGATAAGATGAATGTTTAACAAACGAGATACGGCAATCTGACTTAATCTCTCGAATCAGGTCGGCTGCGAAAATAAATGATCCGTTAAGGATTGGCAGCAAAAGCGGTTTCTTGCCTTTGTAGTCTTCGCTGAGCTTCGCCCCGAGCTCTTTCACTTTTTCGTTGATTTTTGGGGCTGTAATAAACTTTTTAAACTCTAAATCCTTGATCTTCATGTCGCACATCGTCTCACGAGGGCGCAAAAATAGCAGAATATTATTATTTAATTTTTTGCGGTGCTGAAGGAGGGAATATGACGTACTGATTTAAGCTTACAACTCCTTCATCAACTTCGCATACAACGCAATCATCGACTTGATGTCATCTTTATGGACTTTTTCATTGGGTGTATGCGGAACTTGCTCGGGTGCACCAACGAAACACCAATCAAAGGGATAGGGTGAAGTTTGAAGATCGCGGCCATCGCTTGAGCCCATGCCCTCAACTTCGAGCTGATAGGGAATTTTACTTTTTGCTGCGATGCTGATGATGCGGTCAACAAATTTTCTTCTCGGAATATTCTTGTCGCGCATAGAGATCGCAACACCTTTGCCGGGCTCCACGCCATCCGTTACCCACGTGATGTCGGAGATGAGCGCTTGCTTCACACCCCAGTGTTCATAAATATGTTTTGCGAGATATTGCACGGAACCGCCACCGTGTTCTTCCCAGGCGCTGAAGACAATCACACCATCTTTTAACGTTTCAGCAACTTTCAATGCATTGTATATTCCGAGTCTGTCATCGAGATAAGGCGACTCGATGTAAGATTTACTGTCGCGGAAATTTATTTTATACGTAAGCGATGTGCCGCGATCAATTGTCCTTCCAAATTTATAGAATGCATGATTGTCTTTATCATATTCAAGCTCACATTCAATCGGACCTTTTGAATCGTGGCCAACAAGCTTAGTTCCTGCTTCAGCATCCGGACTGCCGATTGGAAGCAATTGATTAAAGTATCGAACCGTAAATCCAATACTGTCCATGTGTGCGAAGATCGCAGTGCGCGGTTTGCCGAATTTCAGAATGATGCAATCCTGAAACTCATCGCCATGAATGACGGTTGGTTTTGCCGCCCAGTTCTTTTTTTCTTTTGCGATGTATTTCAAAAGAAAATCTTTCATGAAGTGTTCTTCACCGGAAGGTGCATGGATTTCGCAAAGCTGTTTGAGTAGTTTCATATTCTTTTAACACAACCATCGCGGCCCTGTGCCGCGATCCCCGCTTCAAAACGGGGATGCCGGAACGAGTCCGGCATTGGTAATTTTTTACATGCGCAACTTTATCTAAATTTTCATGATTAAAAAACTCTCCAGCCATGATAACTGTGCTTAACCGGCAAGATTCTATCGCCAATCAATATTTGCTTGAGCTTCGGGATAAGAATATTCAGCAAAACCGGGCACGGTTCAGGAAAAACATTGAGCGGTTGGGTGAACTGATGGCATATGAGATTTCGAAGAAATTTCAATACGCAACGCAGCAGGTTCAAACTCCATTAAGCACAGCTTCGGTAAATATTTCGAACGACAACCCGGTGTTGATAACCGTGTTGCGTGCCGGCCTTCCATATTTTATTGGCTTTCAGAATATTTTTGGCGAGGCCGATTGCGGCTTCATTGGAGCCTATCGAAAAGAAAGTGAAACTAATCTTACAATAACACTTGACTATTTAGCGACTCCAACGTTAGAAGGACGTACCGTTATTCTGATTGATCCCATGTTGGCTACGGGGCAATCGGTTATTAAAGCAGTGAATGCTTTGGTAAAACACGGTAAGCCTAAGCATGTTTATGTGGCGGCACTGGTTGCTGCTCCGGAAGGAGTTGAGCTGTTGGATAAAAATCTAACTGTTCCACATGATATATGGACTTGGGCGGTAGATGAGAAGTTGAATGAGCTACATTACATTGTTCCGGGGTTGGGCGATGCGGGGGATTTGAGCTTTGGCAGTAAGATTTAAAATTTCGGATCTGAAATTTGAAATTTACAATTCGAAATTAATTTATGACTGAAGAGATATTAAAAGCGATTCCAATTTTTTTTCTTACGATGCTCAAGGTATTCTTTGGGCCAACCTTGGGATATGCGTCAGGACTTCACATCATCACAACAATTTTTGTTACGATTGGCGGGATGATGGCCAGTGTTGTATTGTTCACTTTTTTCGGAAGCTGGCTGCGTGAAAAGATTTTGCACCGGTTTCAGAAAAAAAATCAAAAGAAGTTTACTCCTAAAAATCGGAAGCTTGTTTCGCTTTGGAAAAAATACGGCTTGGTTGGAGTTGCGGTTTTAACTCCACTATTGCTCACACCGATTGGAGGAACGATTGTCGCGGTAAGCTTTGGGAGTCCTAAACAGAAAATAATTTTATACATGTTGATCAGCGCCACGATTTTTGGTATCGGCATGACCTATGCCATTTATGAGTTTGGCGATTATGTGATGCCGTGGCTGGAGAACTGGTTTGGAATGGGAGATTAGTTCAGGCAGCCATCTACCTGAACTTTCTACTGAAGCTTACTCCAAAATAATTCTTTCTCGTTTGGGATACTTTACATCATATTGAAGATTGACTTCTTTTTGCTGCTGAGGATCAATATTTAATTCCCAGTTAACTTCGCCTGTTTTTTCATCCAGCTTTCCTTTCGATAATTCGAGGATAGTAACGGTTATGTCACTAACAATCGATACAGGAATCTGATCAAAAAGTGTGAGCTTGATCGGCTGCGATTTTTTATTGCGCACAGTGAGTTTAAATCCAGTTGTTTCAAGAATGCTGGTACTTAATACTTTTCGTTTCGAGAATTGTTCATTTTTATCGCGTGAAATAACAATGTTTCGATCACGACCTAATGAAATACTCAATGTGTCTTGTAGCGATTTAGCATCTAAAATAGATCGACCTACAAAAGCATCTTCGAAGTAGAGATTCGCTTCACCTTCCAGCAAGCTGTATTGATCCCAGTTTATAATGCGCGCCATCAGAAATGCATCTTTATCAAGCTTAGGGATTGCATAATATTCGAACAACGCATCGATTTCATATTTTTTAAGATCGACCATTAATTTTTCTCCGTTGGACTTTACGGAATAAGGAGTAGCGACTTCAATCTCAACTGTAGTTTGATTTTCGATCACGTTAGTGATCAATTGTTTTGTATCAAAGTTTCCTCTCATACTACTTGTGCCTCTGATCCGAACTCCGGCAACTTGTCCGGCTAATCTATCTCCATAACCTGTTACAACAACTTCTTCAAGTTGAGATACATCTGCTGTAAGCGATGCATTAATGATTGAACGATTAAGGGGTAATTGCTGTGTCTGCATTCCTATAAAAGAAAATATAATCGTAGTTGCATTATTCGGCAGTGTTAAGCTGTAATTTCCTCCGCCATCGGTTTGCGTACCGACACTTGTACCTTTTACGATCACGCTCACACCTGGTAATGGAGATCCGTCTTCTGCATCAGTAACTATTCCGCTTACCGTTCGGATACTTTCCATGCCATATACAGACTTTGACTGGAGATGCGTGTTACGCGCATACGTAAGACTCCAGGGAGTTAATTCAGGAATCATACCGCTTTGATTCGGATCGCCATTTGAAAAACGAAGCTTTACATTTTTCCAATCAATACCGGTATTTTGAAATAACTCAGCTTTATAGGTAAGCACCAACGGACTTTTAATGTCCTTAACCCGGATATCATATTTAGGATACCAGCCCGCGTTACCCACGAGGTAGGTAATGTTAAACTTAGCGTTTACCTGAGCTTCCGCATTAACCCGAATTTCTATTTCACCCGAAGGCCAGGAGGGGAGAATATTTGTTTCCTTAAGCTGTTGTTGAAATGCTTTAATGGTAGCATTCTTTGTTCCAATACTTTTATTGATTTTTATTTCCTCGCTTTTAATTTTAGAAATTTCTGATTCATAAAAATCTATGGCTTGTTTAAGTTGAACTAATGTGGCGGCTGAGGATTGTCCGCTTAGGTTTTTATTAGCATTTAGCAAGCTTTGCTTCTCCGCCAATACGTCAAGGCGTGCATTTTCCTGCGCGATAGAAAGCGTTGTATTTTCTATAAGATTATTCAGACTATCAGCTTTTTCACTTTTCTTCAGTTCATGAAGGTGATTAAGCTTATGATTAACGGAGAGTATTGTAAAATCGCCCACAGCTTTAACCTGGATACTTTTCTCATCTACAAACGATGACAAGCCTTTAACTCTTAAAATAGTGTTTCCGGTTGGAACCATAACTGAACCTGATTCAAAAACCTGGGCACCTTTTAGAAAAACAGTAACTTCTTTGATTTTAGTGTTGAGCTCTTTCTCTTTAAAGTTTTGTGAAAAAGCAATAGTAGTGACAAGCACCAGCAAAGCAGTGTATAGAGTTTTCATAAGATTGTTTTGAAGAATAGATGCAGGTTGCCTGCAAATTCCACAATCCCTGAATATTAAGTTATTATTAATGGTGGGCGTTTCTCCGATATGGTTCTGATAAATAACTAATCAAGAGAGACAGGAATGAATTTATTTTTCGTAATGAAAATATTAATCTGATAAAATATTTATACCTGAAACCTTTTGAGGAATCCACACATTCATTTCGCCCTTTCCTCTGTGTGCCCAGGCGTAATACGGTATAGCAGTAATGGTTTGAGCCTTTGTGCTTACGATATTGTTAACCGAATCAACCATAATGGCTAAGCCTTCACCTTTTAACGTCATCACACCGTTTAACAAACTTCGTTGATACTCTGGCCAAAATTTTGATTGCTCGGGTATGATAATGTTGCTCGTAAGTCCGAAGTTATCAGGTGACTCCAAACAATAGATAATCGGTCCGAATTGTAGCGCCATTTTACCCTTATTGTTAACGAGTTTTTCGTTTGAGATAATTTTCTGTACAGTCATGGGCAGTTGAAGTCGGATCACATCGCCTTTCTTCCAGACTTTAGTAATCACCGCATAACCCTGCTCCATCGCATAATCTGTTGGCTTGCCATTGATAACAATAATAATTTTTTTATCAGGCGAATTGGAGAACGCGTACAAATCCGATGGCATTGCTTGCCCTTGTACCCAGCCCGGAATTCTGATGCGCACACTAAATCCAACCGGAGAAACTGGATCAACTTTGATAGCAAGATTTCCATTCCACGGATAATTGTTTTTCTGCGTGATCGTAACTTTTTTAGTGTTGATGATTATGTTACTGGTACTCGTGGCAAACAGGTTGACATACAAATTATTTTCCTTGAGCGCATACATATAACCCGGAATAGATGGAATCAGGCGCGTGATGTTAGTGGGGCAACATGAACAGGTAAACCAGCCAGCACGCTCAGCTTCCATATCGGTATGCTTGAAATGACTGTTGATCTCCATCGCATTTGTATAGAAAAAAGATTTTCCATCCATTCCAACTCCTGACAGCAATCCATTATACAATGACTTTTCTAAGATGTCGATATACTTAGCTTCGCCATGCAATTGAAACATGCGCTGATTCCAATATACGTTTGCGATAGCAGCACACGTTTCGTTGTAAGCAGTTTCATTTGGTAATTCATAATTTCCACCAAAACGTTCACCATCACCAACCGCACCAACTCCACCCTGTACATAGATTTTCTTCCCGACTACATTCGTCCAGATTTTATCAATTGCATTCAGCATTTCTTTATCACCCGTAAGAGCTGCTACATCGGCCATTGCCGCGTATAGATATCCTGCGCGTACCGCGTGACCAATCGCTTCATCCTGTTCAACAACAGGTTTATGGTCCTGCCAATACGATCCGTTTTTAAAAGGGTCTTTGCTGAGCGAGTCGTATTTGAAATTGCCACGTTCTTCGATAAAGAATTTAGCGGTGTTTAAATATTCGATTTTACCCGTGATTCGGTAAAGCTTCACGAGCCCCATTTCAACTACCTCATGTCCGGGCGCAACATGTTTTTTATCGGGACCAAACACCGAGCAAACTAAATCCGCATTCTTTAATGCGATGTTGAGCAGATTCTTTTTCCCGGTGGCGAGATAATGTGCCGCGGCCGCTTCATATAAGTGACCCGAGTTGTAAAGCTCATGACTATTTTGTCTTTCTTTCTCCCAACGTTCTTTTCCAACCCAGGCATGAACGGCAAGCGGGTTAATGGTTCGTGCAGTATATAAATATCCGTCCGGCTCCTGCGCTTTACCTACAATCCCAATCAATGAATCGAGATAGACTTCAAGCTTTTTATCTGGAATGAGGCTTAATGAAAACGAAGCGCCTTCAATGGTTTTATAAATATCGGTATCATCGAACGGATAGACTGTACAGAACTTCCCACTCTTCGTTGCGGCCATTTCAAAATTTTTGATCCGACCGGTTGTTTTGCAGCGCTCGAATGAAGCGGGTATCGTTACGGTATGATTGGTTTGAATACGCGGAAGCCAGAAGGTGTCAGTGAGTGTTACGCTGGTAAACGGAACTGCGGTGATAGGGTAATCTTTTTTCTGAGCGAAAATTCCGCTCATTGAAAAGAGTAAGCAAATAGTAAAGAAACCAAAGAAGGAGAACTGCTTCATAAGGAAAAACTTTCCTTACAAAGTAGAAAAAGATTATCTGGGTGCCAAGTAAAGTTATTTCACCTCTTCATCCGGCAACACCTCAATATCCCGGATCAAAACTTTTTTAGAAATAGCCTGACCGGTTTTCGTAGCAGCTAACCCTCCCAGCGCAGTTTCTTTATACCGCGTTTCCATGCTGGCGCCAATTTCACCCATAGCTTCAATTACTTCATCTACCGGGATTACGCTGCTCACATTTGCCAAACCGATTTGGGCCGAACTGTTGGCAATCGCGGCAGCACTTGCGTTGCGAACAACACACGGAACTTCAACCAATCCGGCTACAGGATCGCAGACAAGTCCAAGCATACATTGAACGGTGATCGCAACGGCATTGAACATTTGATCAACATCTCCGCCCAGACAATACACAATCGCGCCTGCGCCCATGGCAGCAGCAGTTCCGGTTTCAGCCTGGCAACCGCCTACTGCACCAGCAATGCTTGCTTTTTGTTCCATGATCAATGCAATGCCCGCTGCCAACAACATGGCTTCGAGAATTTTTTTATCGTCAATGTGATGGATCTCTTGTAATGTATAAAGCACACCTGGCATAATACCACTGGCTCCGGCTGTTGGTGCAGCCACAATACGGCCCATGCACGAGTTAACTTCCTTTGCAGCAAGTGCGCGTGAGATCAGGTTTTGAAATTCTTTCGAGAGAACCGGAGTTGGATAGTTGTAAACTTTTTTTGCTCCGTTATTAATCATGCCCGAACGTGAAGTCATTTCTTCGGTAAGTCCGGTGTGGACTGCATCTTTCATCACTTCCCAAGCACGACCAAGGCCATCCCAGATTTCTTTTTCGGTCCGGTTCTTTTGCGTGCATTCGTATTCAATCACCACATCTACCAACGACATTTTTTTATCGGTGCTGTATTTTTTCCAGTCGGCAAAAGATTCGAAGAGGAATGCCATGTTAATATGGTTTTAAGTTAACGTCATGTTGAGCGTAAGCGAAACATCCCCACATTCAGCACACTACTACGGGATTCTTCACTTCGTTCAGAAAGATGTGAAAGGACAAAATTACCTCATTTCAAACGATTGAAACAAATGTTTAGTTCAGGCCAATCAGGTCTATAATCTTTTGAATTGTAACAATGCTGACCATGATCAAGAAAACGATTGTTACAGCTTTGGAGGACATTGTTTGGCTAACAATTACACCCACAGGGGAGCCAATCAAAACACCAATTGCCAAGGGTAAAACCAATGGAAAAATAATTAATCCCTGACTGCCATCAACCGTCAATGAATCACCAAAGAACATATTATAGGTAGTTAACCAAAGCGCGATCAGAAAGATCACACCAAATGAAATTGATTTTGCTTTTTTGATGTCAACGCGTTGCCAGAGATTTAATAATGGAATAAGAACTGTGCCTCCGCCTAATCCTGTAAAGCCTGCGAGTGTTCCGCCAAACACTCCGGTTAGGGTCAGCTTTAAGGATGTAATTTTCTCATCCTGAACATTGGAAAGCTTCAGCTTGCGAAAGGTTTGCAAAATGATCACCAGCATAAATCCAATAATGATGGAATTAAAAACCTGCTTCGAATAAAAATTGCTCGTCACAATTAGCTCAAACACCAGGAATGAAAAGATCACCGCGAATACACCAACCCAAAGCGTCTCTTTCCAGAAAAACATTTTATGGCGCATGGAAGTAATCACATTTGCAAAAGAAGAAACAAGTGTAGCAAAGATTGTATTGGCAATGATCACACTAACGATCTGGTTATCCGGAACGCCATACTGCATGAGCATGATGGGGATCACACCTAACATCACAATGCCTGTGCCCAACCCAGTAAGTCCGGCTATGAAGCCTCCTATAAGTCCGGCCAGTACATACAGCAGATTTTCTATCATTTATTTTTTGAAAGCGGTAAATTACTGCCGGTAATCTCCAATGAGAAAGATTCTGATTATAATATTTTGCTGCGTTAGTGGTTTCGCGAGCGCCCAAGAGATAGCTGGCTGGCAATTGCTGGCAGAAGTAGTATTTGAAACAAAGCCATCCGCGCAAAACGGATATGAAATGGATTCACCAAAATTCAGTAAGCGGTTGAAAGATGCGGAAGGAAGGAAAATTACCCTGAAAGGATATCTTATTCCGTTATCGGAATTGAATGGCAAGCAACAATATATGTTATCATCACTACCTGTTAGCTCCTGTTATTTTTGCGGAGGCGCAGGACCTGAAACGATAATTGAACTTGATACGAATGAGAAGATTAACTTTGTTACGAAACAAATTGCACTGGAAGGAATATTGAAATTAAATGCTTCCGATCCGGATCATCATATTTTTATTTTAAAGAACCCTAAAGTCAACCCATGAAATATTTTACCATTTCCGCATTATTGCTTTTGTCATTCACCATATGCGCGCAATCATCCGATGAAACCACAATCCGCGCGGTTTACGATGAAGCGCTTTCGCATGGCAAATCGTATGAGATGCTTGAATACCTTACAACCAAAATCGGCTCACGCCTAAGCGGATCTCCAGGTGCAGCCGCATCAGTCGAGTGGACACGTCACGTCATGCAGAATTTTGATTTTGATTCTGTGTGGCTGCAGCCGGTAATGGTTCCGCATTGGGAGCGGGGCCAGCAGGAAATCGGCCGGGTGCTCAATTCAAAAAAAATGGGTGTTGTAGAATTGAATGTATGTGCGTTAGGTAATTCTATTGGAACGGGGCCGGAAGGCGTTAGTGCGGGAGTTGTTGAAGTTAAAAACTTTGAAGACCTGAAGAGATTAGGAGAGAAGGCAATCAAAGGTAAGATTGTATTCTTCAATCGTCCGATGGACCCAAAGCAAATAGAAACGTTTGCAGCCTATGGCGGTGCAGTTAACCAGCGTGGATCCGGTCCAAGTGAAGCAGCTAAGTATGGCGCGATCGGTGTGATTGTTCGTTCAATGGGAATTAATTCTGAAGAATATCCGCACACAGGTTCGTTACGCTATGCAGCCAATATTCCTAAGATTCCAGCGATTGCGGTGAGTACAAAGCATGCTGATCTTCTAAGCAAGATTTTGAAAGAAGATGCTACCATTCAATTTTACTTTGAAACACATTGCCAGATTTTTCCGGATGCACCCTCGTTCAATGTAATTGGTCAGATCAATGGCTCAGAATATAAAGATGAAATTATTGTTGTTGGCGGTCACTTGGATTCGTGGGATCTTGCACAAGGCGCACACGATGATGGAACGGGCTGTGTTCAATCTATTGAAGTATTAAGAATTTTTAAAGCAATGGGTTATAAACCTAAGCATACTATCCGGGCAGTAATGTTTATGAATGAAGAAAATGGTTTGCGTGGCGGAACAGAATATGCGGCTCAAGGCGCATTGAAGAAAGAGAAACACATTGCTGCGATTGAGTCCGATAGAGGTGGATTTACTCCACGAGGATTTACGATGACTGGAGCAGAGGCCGAGAAAAACAAGGTGAAAAGCTGGAAAAATTTATTGGAGCCTTATGGATTAACGGATTTTAACGGAGAAGGCGGAGGCGCAGATATTACTCCGCTAGCACCGCAAGGCACGCTTTTGCTTGAGTTTCTGCCAGATTCTCAGCGCTATTTCAGCTATCACCATACGCGCGAAGACACGTTTGACAAGGTGGATAAGCGTGAATTGGAGCTGGGAGCGGCCTCCATGGCAGCCTTGGTTTATTTGATCGATCAGCACGGCTTGAAATAATAAGCGGGCTTTTCCTGCGTTCTACTGATTATTCACTAAAACTTATAATCGTATGGAACAGGTAGCAAGCAATGTGAAGAGAAGAAGCCATGTGATCAACAAAATCAGAAGAATTTCCGGCATGATGGATGCGCGCGAATACTGGAATTTTGTGGCCGGAACTGCTGTGATTACGCTTGGCGTGATCGGAGTATTATGCTATTTCTTTGTATAAGAAATTATAATCCTACTTCGTCTACGAATTCGGCCTGCTCAAGGATATAGATCATCTTATCGGGATCTGTATCGTTGAGCCGTAGAATTCCTTTGATCTCAATCGGCTTATCATGGAAGGAGAGTGGCTGTTTCGTGTTCACTTCAATAACGGACTCAGGGCCGCCCACACCACAAAAGAAACACGCATTCAACGGCATAGACGAGAACATAAACTTCGTGCCCTTTGAACCTCCTTCAAACGGGATCATATAGCCTGGCAGCGCTACAACTTTTCCATTCAATGCTTTTACAGCCGCGCTGAATACCGGCTTTTGATATTCACCTAAATTGTCTTTCGCCTTTTCAAATTTGATGTCATACAGCTTTGGCCACACCATAGAAGGGAACCCGGTGTATTTATTCTGGGCTGTACCGTGTAAGGCACAACCCAGTAAAATCATTGCTGCAACTAATCTCTTCATTAAGCTTCTACACTTTCTTTTTTCGCGTACTCTTCAACCGGTAAACAGCTGCAAACTAAGTTACGGTCACCATAGGCATTATCGATGCGACTAACAGACGGCCAGAACTTCGCTTCCTTCACAAACGCCAATGGATACGCAGCTTTCTGTCTTCCGTACGGACGATCCCAAACATCGCCTGTTATTACAGCTGCTGTATGTGGAGCGTGTTTCAATACATTATTCTCTTTATCAGCTTTACCATCTTCCACTTCTCGAATTTCATTTCTGATTTCAATCAATGCTTCGCAGAAACGATCCAGTTCTTGCTTCGGTTCGCTTTCCGTTGGTTCGATCATTAAGGTTCCGGCAACTGGGAATGATACCGTGGGTGCGTGGAAACCGTAATCCATCAATCGTTTAGCAATATCTTCAACTTCAATGCCAGACTTTTTGAAATCGCGGCAGTCAACAATCATTTCGTGTGCGCAGCGACCGTGTGTTCCTGTATACAGAATTTTATAATGTGCACTTAAGCGTTCTTTAATATAGTTAGCATTCAGAATGGCCATCTTTGTTGCGTTGGTCAATCCTTCTCCACCCATCATCGCAATGTATGCGTACGATATCGTAAGAATGCTTGCACTTCCCCAAGGAGCTGCCGAAACTGCATTGATTGCTTTGTCACCACCAGTCTTAACAACGGCATGTCCCGGAAGGAAAGGTTTCAGTTTATCATTCACACAAATCGGTCCCATGCCCGGGCCACCGCCACCGTGCGGGATACAGAATGTTTTATGAAGATTTAAGTGACAAACATCCGCACCAATATTAGCCGGAGATGTTAGTCCTACCTGTGCGTTCATATTAGCGCCATCCATATACACTAATCCGCCATGCTTATGAATGGTTTCACAGATTTCGATAATTGATTCTTCAAACACACCATGCGTGGATGGATACGTTACCATCAAACACGAAAGCTTGTCTTTATACTGTTCAGCTTTTACCTTCAGATCGGCAACGTCAATTTTTCCTTCTTCATCGGATTTTACGATCACCACATCCATCGCAGCCATTACTGCGCTTGCTGGATTCGTTCCGTGTGCCGATGCGGGGATTAAAGATACCGTACGGTGATGATCACCACGGTTTGCGTGGTACGCGCGAATAACCATTAAGCCCGCGTATTCCCCTTGTGCACCGCTATTTGGTTGCAATGAAACAGCGGTAAAGCCAGTGATTTCAGCCAACCAGACTTCAAGATTTTTAGTCAACTCAGCATAACCTTGCGCTTGGTCGGCCGGAGCGAAAGGATGAATGTTACCCAACTCAGGCCATGTTACCGGTATCATTTCGGTTGTGGCGTTCAGCTTCATGGTACACGATCCCAATGAGATCATGGAATGAACCATGGAAAGATCTTTATTCTCTAATCTTTTGATGTACCGCAGCATTTCATGCTCAGAATGATGTGAGCTGAACACAGGATGTGTCATGAAGGAAGAAGTTCTTACTAAGGAAGAAGGCCAGGTAATTGTATCGTTAGCTTTCGCTAAGCTCTTTCCACCGAAAATGTTAAGAATAGTTTGAACATCTTCCGGTGTTGTAGTTTCATCCAATGAAATACCAACGTGACTATCATTGTGATAACGGAAGTTAACACCTTGCGCTAACGCAGCTTTTTGAATTACATTCTTATCGCTAACCGCAACTTTCAACGTATCGAAGTAATGTTCGTTAACTTGTTTAAGTCCAAGTGCGGTTAATCCGCCTTCCAACATTTTGGTCAAACCATGAATACGGCCAGCAATTTTTTTCAAGCCATTCGGACCGTGATAAACACCGTACATTCCCGCCATTACAGCAAGCAATACCTGAGCTGTACAAATGTTAGACGTTGCTTTTTCTCTCCGGATGTGCTGCTCGCGGGTCTGCAAGGCCATGCGATAGCCCGGATTACCTTGCGCATCAATCGATGCACCTATAATTCTTCCCGCCATCTGGCGTTTGAAATCTTCTTTTGTTGCGAAGAAGGCTGAGTGAGGTCCGCCATAGCCCATCGGCACACCTAAACGCTGGCTTGAGCCGACAACAATGTCAGCATCCATCTCGCCTGGTGATTTTAATAACGTCAATGATAAAAGATCGGAAGCACAGGCAACAAACACATCGCTGTCATGTGCAGCATGTATGAATGCAGTGTGATCTTTAATCGCACCATTACTGTCAGGGTATTGAATGAATACTGCAAACAGGTTTGGGTCGGTAATGTCAAGCTTGGAGATGTCATCCACAATCAGTTCAACACCGATTGGCGCTGAACGAGTAATCAATACGTCAATGGTTTGCGGGAAAACATTCTTGTCTACAAAAAACTTATGTGCATTTTTTTTAGATGCCTTACGTGAAGCATACAACAAGTGCATAGCTTCCGCAGCAGCAGTTGCTTCATCCAGCAATGAAGCATTTGCGATTTGCATTCCGGTTAAGTCAATTACCATTGTTTGATAATTGATTAATGCCTCCAAACGGCCTTGTGCAATCTCAGCCTGATACGGAGTGTACGCTGTATACCAACCTGGATTTTCTAAAATGTTCCTCAGGATAACACCGGGTGTATTGTTCGGATAATACCCCATCCCGATGTATGACTTATTAATCTTATTTTTTGAAGCCAGTGTTTTAAACTCTTTCAGAAATTCAAATTCAGTTCTGGCAGCCGGCAAGTTCAATGGTTTTTTAAGACGGATATTGGCAGGAACTGTTTGACCAATGAGCTCATCAACCGAACTGGCCTTTACAACTTTTAACATTTCCGCAACTTGTTTGGCATCCGGAGCATTGTGGCGCGATTCGAACTTCTCTTTGTATTGGGAGTCGATTTTCATACTGAAACAGTGGTTTTTTCGTAGTGGATCAAAAAATCAGGCACAAAGGTAAAGGAGTAAACATACAATTAACAGACAGTGGGTAAAATCCTTTATAAACTTACCACTCTCGTAAAAATGAGTTCACAATGTCAAAAATCTCATGATATTTGGCCTATAACAAAAACCTTTACGCATGAAGTTCAAACTAGTATTTGGATGGGCCTTGCTGTTAACCTTTGCGGTTAATGCCCAGAATCCGGAAGCCAAGAAATATGGCAGTCAGATTACAGCAGATCAATTAAAAGAATACCTCACCATTATAGCATCCGATGCGCTGGAAGGCCGGGAAACTGGTACCCGTGGCCAGAAAATGGCAGCTGCTTTCATCGCAGCTCATTTTCAGCAACTGGGCCTTAAAGCTCCGGTTAACGGTACCTATTACCAACCCGTTGAATTATATTCAAGCTTACCGGGTGAGGCTTATTTAAAAGTCGGTCAAACAAAACTTGATAATTATTCAGGCATTATCTATGCGGGCACAAGTGATTCAGGTGGTGAAGTTTCTGTGCCAGTTGTTTTTGCCGGAAATGGATCAGAGGCTGACTTCGCTCAGGTTGATGTTAAAGATAAAGCGGTTGTAATTTTTTCAACAGATAACCGTACACGAGGAAACCCGGTGATTAAACTGGCGCAAGAGAAAGGCGCAAAGCTTATCCTGATAAACGCGAACGAAACACTGGCTGAATTCGATAATTGGTCTGGCCAGGTTAAAGGCTATTTAGGTAGCGGAAGAATGAGTCTAACGAAGCCAACCGCAGGAAGCGGGGCAGTAGCAATGCTGGTATCACCTGTAGTAGTAGAAAAAATCTTCAACACTACGCTTGATAAACTTAAGAAGGCAGCAAAAGAAGATCCGAAGAAAAATGCATTGAAGAAAATCAAAGGTGCCAACGTGCAGTATAAGGTTGTTCCTGAAATTAAAGTGACAACTTCTGAGAACGTATTAGGCTACCTGGAAGGCACTGATAAAAAGGATGAGCTTGTTGTGGTTACTGCACATTACGATCACGTAGGTAAGTTGAAAAGCGGGACAGGTGATTTGATCAACAATGGCGCGGATGATGATGGTTCGGGAACAGTAACTGTTCTAACCATCGCAAAAGCATTTGCTCAAGCTAAGAATGATGGCAAAGGTCCACGGAGAAGCGTTTTATTTATGACCGTAACAGGCGAAGAGAAAGGATTGTTGGGTTCTGAATACTACTCCGAGCATCCTGTATTCCCGCTGGAAAGCACCGTAGTTGATCTAAACATCGATATGGTTGGCCGTAGAGATCCTGAACATAAAGACACCGCGCCATACATTTATTTAATTGGCTCTGATAAACTCTCTGCGGACCTGCATGCATTAAGCGAAAGAGTTAATAAGGAAAATCTTAATCTTGTTTTTGATTACACGTACAATGATCAGAATCATCCTGAACGGTACTACTATCGTTCAGATCACTGGAATTTCGCCAGGAAAAATATTCCGATCATTTTCTATTTTAATGGCGGTCATGAAGATTATCACAAGCCAAGCGATGAAATAAGCAAGATCGATTTTGATCTTATGGAAAAACGCGCACAGACGATATTCTTCACAGCTTGGGAGATCGCCAACCGCGATGCTAAGCCAAAAGTGGACGAAGAGAAAAAAATCAAAGATTGATTAATTAATATTGATCAATCAATGTAGAGACGCAAAATTTTGCGTTTCTACGACAATAAAAAGGCCTCTCGAATCGGGAGGCCTTTTTATTGGGTTTAATTTTTCGTGATTATGAGGAGATTGCTTTCAATACATCGTGGCGAGTAATGATGTGCACTTTTTGATTTTCATCGCGCACGAGTACGGCTTTGTTTTCTTTGTTCAAGAAAGATGAAAGAACATCCAATGTGCTGTCAGGTGCCACGAACTGCATCGGCTTATCCATTATCTCCGAAATGATTTTATTCTTTAGTTGCGGATCTTCCATGATTTTCTCCAACAACATGGATGAGCTTACGCTGCCGACAAATTGCTCACCTTCCGTTACCGGGATTTGATCGATCCCTTCTTTATTCATGAGCAGAATGGCTTCACTTACTTTGGCTTTATTACCTACTGTACAAAGCGAATCTTTTCCATTCCGGCTAAGAATAATTTCTCTCGCGGTAGCTGCAAACATGCGAGTTTCCAGGAAGCCGTGATCTTTCATCCAGTTATCGTTATAAACCTTGGCGAGATAGCGGGTTCCGTGATCGGGAAGAAGGATAACCATTACATCATCTTTCTTCAGATTTTCTTTGGCATATTCTAAAGCTCCGTGTACAGCCGAACCGCTTGACCAGCCTACAAACATTCCTTCTTCGCGGGATAATCTTCTTGTCATCAACGCTCCGTCCTTATCTGTTACTTTAATAAAGGAATCGATCACACTGAAGTCAACGTTCTTCGGAAGAATATCTTCTCCAAAGCCTTCTGTTAAGTATGGATAAACCTCATTCTCATCGAAGATGCCGGTCTCTTTGTATTTTTTGAAAACAGATCCGTAGGTATCAATCCCAACAGTTACAAGTTTTGAATTTTGTTCCTTTAAATACTTTGCTGTTCCACACATTGATCCTCCTGTGCCAACGGTTGCCACATAATGCGTGATCTTACCTTCTGTTTGTTTCCAGATTTCTGGCCCGGTGGATTGGTAATGCGCCACAGCATTCGAAGGGTTATCGTATTGATTGGGATAAATTGAATTAGGAATTTCTTTGTTCAATTTTCGAGCAACAGAATAATATGAACGCGGATCATCAGGCGCTACGTTGGTCGGGCAAACGATTACTTCAGCACCAACCGCCCGAAGAATATTAATTTTTTCCTGCGACTGTTTATCAGCCATCGTAAAGATGCAGCGATAACCTTTTGCAATAGCAGTCAAGGCGAGGCCCATACCCGTGTTTCCGGAAGTTCCTTCAATGATTGTTCCGCCTGGCTTTAGCGTACCTGCTGCTTCAGCATCTTCAATCATTTTTAACGCCATCCGATCTTTGGTAGAGTTGCCGGGGTTAAAATATTCAACCTTGGCGAGTACCGTTCCGGGAATGTCTTTGAAAATCTTATTCAGCTTCACCATTGGGGTATTGCCAATGGTTTCAATGATGGAATTATAGTAGTTCATACGATGTATAAGGACGCAAACTTACGAAAAAGAGTTAAAGGAATTTTCAGAAATCAGGCAACGCCTGCGAGTAAATACAGCACGGCCATGCGCACCGCAACTCCGTTTTCAACCTGATCAAGAATGATGGAATGGTTGGAATCTGCTGCATCACTGCTTAATTCAACACCGCGGTTGATAGGGCCTGGGTGCATAAGCACAATTTCTTTCTTTAGACTATCGAGCATCTTTTTGTTGATACCGTAATAAAGCGAGTACTCGCGAAGTGAAGGAAAATATTTTATATGCTGACGTTCAAGCTGAATGCGAAGTACATTTGCGACATCACACCAATCCAGCGCTTTCTTAACATCGTATTCGATCTGCACACCCAATTGATTCAGGTATTTTGGAAGCAGGGTAGGCGGAGCGCAAACCATAACTTTTGCGCCAAGCTTTTGCAAAGCAAAGATGTTAGACAACGCCACACGTGAGTGGAGAATGTCACCGATGATGGCAATTTTCTTTCCGGTTACACTTCCCAGCTTTTCGCGAATGGAATAAGCATCAAGCAGAGCTTGTGTCGGATGTTCGTGTGTGCCATCACCAGCGTTTACAATATTTGCTTTGATATGGCGTGATAAAAAGTGCGGAGCTCCAGCACTGGCATGCCGCATTACGATCATATCAACTTTCATCGCCAGGATGTTGTTAACCGTATCCAGCAATGTTTCGCCTTTTTTTACGGAGCTGTTGGAAGCTGAGAAGTTTACTACATCGGCTGATAATCTTTTCTGTGCAAGCTCAAACGATAATCGTGTACGCGTAGAGTTTTCGAAAAATACATTGGCAATGGTTACATCCCGTAAGGAAGGTACTTTCTTGATCGGACGATTGATAACCTGCTTAAAGTTATCGGCTGTTTCAAAAATAAGTTCTATGTCTTCTCGAGTGATGTCTTTAATTCCCAGCAAGTGCTTTTGACTCAGTTTCGACATAATATTCAATCCTTATTAATCAGCCAGATTTTATTGTTCGTTCCATTCTCCTCCAGCTCAACCAACACTTTTTGTGAGGCGAGTGTATTCACGATCTTTCCAACATAATCCGGAGCGATAGGAAGATCACGATTATATTTTCTATCGATCAGCACGAGCAGCTCAACTTTTTCAGGCCGGCCGAAAGAAATCATGGCATCCATGGCAGCGCGAACGGTACGGCCTGTAAACAGCACATCGTCAACCAACACCACTTTTTTGGCCTCAATCACAAACGGAATTCTTGTTTCAGTAGCTTTAACAGGAATTTCCCTGCGCCTGTAATCATCGCGGTGGAAGGTTGTATCGAGAAGGCCTAACGGAATTGTTTTCTTTAAGATTTTCTCCAGTTTTTGATGGATGATTTCAGCAAGTAAAACGCCTCTTGGCTGAAGGCCAATGATGACAGTTTCTGCGAAATCCTGGTGATTTTCGATTAATTGCTGGCAAAGACGGCTAAGGGTGATGTCGAGCAGGTCGGAATCGAGAATTAATTTTTTCTGCATAAGCCGAACGCAAATATACAGAAAATATCAAACTGCGATTAATTGATTGTAACGCGGTTGATGTAAAAAATATCTTTCGTTTTTCCTTCCCACTCCTTTATCGTTTGATACCCATACATGTAAAAGCTCTTATCGTACCAATGGCGAACCCTTCCGTCTTTACTTTCGGATCGGATCACGTCCTGAGAATTCTTCGTTTTAACTTTTTGTGTAGACTCAGAAACCTTATAGTCTTGAAGATCGATTTCTTTTATGATCAAATCAGACTCTTTTTTGAATAGGAAATAAAGTTTGTTTTTATCCAGATAAAAATCCGTAATCTGATTTTGGGTTGGCATTTTGATGTCATCCAGATCAATGCTATAATCTGCCAGTACTTCACCTGCTGGATTGAAAAGGATCACCTGCGATTGAACTGTTTTTATTTCCTGTACGCTGCTCATGTTATTTCCGTAGTAACGTGCATCGTTTGTGTTGTACATACCTGACCCGGGATAGTAAGGACCATACCCATACCTGCTTCCGTAGGCGCCATAGCTATAGGGATTATAGGCGTAGGGATTACCCCGTGAGTTGTAATTATCTTTAGAGGGGATATAAGTTTCGGCCAATAAAATAAATCCTTTTTCGTGCTCAATAATCTTATGAGGCATGATGTAGTTTGAAAAATCTACCTCACTGTTATGTTCTAACGCTCGTTTTGTTTTGGCTTTTATTTTTTCAGCTCGCTTAGGCCGCATGTGATCCAGGTAATGTTGCAGCTGACCCAGGTATGAAAATTTAATTTCCTGATCAGCAAACGGATTTACCGGTACAGCATAAAAACCAGTGGATTGATTTACCCCGGGATTTCCCCAGGTTCCCAAAATCATCAGGTCATCGCGTGTAAGACTACTGCTAATACCGGTTTGCAAATTACGATCCTTCATGGAGATAACATCTTCGAGTAATTGTTTGCCCCAGGGATCAAATGTTCTAAAAATGATTTTGTTGTTGTCGCGATTTTCACGATTGATAAGTACTGTATTGAAAGTTTGATTATCGTTAACACGAACGTCAACAAGTTCGGTGCGCTTCTTAAAGAAGCCGGGTATAATTTTAAAATTGTTCGTGGACGTAATGAAAACAAATACAGCAGGCTCACCTTCTACCTCACCTCCTAAAATGAAATTGTCACCGCATTTATTAAAATGTGTCAGGTTGATTTTTAATTCTGTTGTAATTTTAGTTCGTTTTTGCTCATACGAAGTGAGGTCAACGGAGATCACTTCGAGATCACCTTTGAATTCATTTTTAATAAACAGAAGATGAATAAAACCATGAGAATGTTCGTATCCCATGAGTTCACCTTCATTATCCACTTCCAATTCCAGGATTTTTTTCTCCTTTACTGCACTGTCTAGTAAGATGAGTTCCCAAATACGATTATGGTCGTTGTATTTTGATTTTTTACGGAATAAGGCCAGTCCATCTTCCTTAAGAGGAATGATGGTGAAATCTTCATCGCTGTAGCGTTGAACTATTTCATAGCGTTCGGCCTGCTGCACTTGAGCTTGCGCGAAAACCGAAAAAAGGATACAAAGCGCAAAAACAGGTATCCGAATCATGAATAGTAAACGATGCTCTCTACGCATTATTTTCCTTCGCTCAAGGCGATTATTGAATCAAATTCTTCTGCCTTAACAGGCTGAACGGATAACCGGGAAACTCTTACCAAAACCATGTCCGCAAGTTTTTTTATGGCCTTAACCTGCGCAAGTGTGACCGGGTTTTTCAGCTTCTTATTAACTTCCAGATCAACCACTAACCAATCTTTGTCTTTTGGATCGGGATAAGCTTCTTTGGAAACTTTTGAGATTCCAATAACGGCTTTGTCATCTCCGCTATGATAGAAAAAAGCCAGATCGCCTTTTTTCATTGCTTTCAGATTGTTGCGCGCCTGAAAATTTCTAACGCCATCCCAGGTAGTTTTTTTGTCGCGGACCAGATCTTCCCAGGAATATGTTCCCGGTTCAGTTTTTACAAGCCAGTAGTTCATGCACGTAAATTATAAATTTTTCACAATGAAAGTGATATGGTCTTTTTCTTCGCCTTTCAGTTTTCCAAGGCTGCCGATATACGTTGAAGCGCTTTCTATTTTGGTTAGTTTTTTATCAGATCTTTTGAATCTGAAAAAATAATCGCATAGGGTTTAACCAGGTCGTATTGCTTGGTTAGATAAAAGCTGTCGTTTTTAGCTTGTTCATATCCGTCACCCGGAATTCCTTTTTTGGAATAGATGTTAATGAAACCGTAGTTGGGTGTTAATAAGCGCGTACTAATTTCCCATCCATAAAATTGACATATGATCGGTTTGCTACACGGGTACCTCCTACAGTAGGATAGTTACCTGTAAAATACCAATCACCATTATGACCTGGAATAGCTTTGTGTAAGTTGTCTACTGTTTGAAAAACAACTTGTACCTCAGCTTTCATATCGGCTGGTTTAACAATCTCGGAGATTTTCTGTGAGATTTGTTCATCTGTAAATTGTTCGTACAGTTTTTGGACATAGTTTTTAGGTCGTTCTTCCTGTAGTGAACGCTGGCAGGCTTCGTAGACCTCACCCAGCAGGTAATCTTTACCCTGATCTTTTAACAGTTCAATCATTGCACGAAATGCAACGAAATCACCCATGCGGCTCATGTCAATTCCATAGCAATCCGGAAAGCGTATCTGCGGAGCAGATGAAACGACAATTACTTTTTTAGGATGAAGCCGATCAAGCATTTTCAAAATGCTCTTTTCAAGTGTTGTTCCCCGAACGATTGAGTCGTCAATAACAACCAACGTATCCTTGTCCTTATTCACAACTTCATAAGTAGTATCGTAAATATGCGCCACCATTTCATCGCGGTGACTGTCATCGGTGATGAACGTCCGGAGCTTGGCATCCTTGATGACGATTTTTTCTACTCTTGGTCTAAACGATAAAACCTCATCAAGCGGATCGATGGTACTTTTACCATCAATGAAAATTTCTTTTTGCTTATTGATCAGGTAATCCTCCACACCCGCCATCAATCCATAAAATGCAGTCTCGGCTGTGTTGGGTATGTATGAGAATACGGTATTCTTTAAATCAAAATTGATTGCCTTAAGCACCTGCGGAACAAGTGATCTGCCTAACTGCTTACGCTCGCGATAGATTTCAGGATCATTACCGCGCGAGAAGTAAATCCGTTCAAAGCTGCAGGATTTTTTCTCGCCTTGCTCCACGATAGGGTGCATGGCAAACTCTCCATTCTTTGAGATCACTAAAGCATGACCAGGTTTTACTTCTTCGATCTGACTATAGTTAATATTAAATGCTGTCTTGATCGCAGGTTTCTCGGAAGCAACAACAACAACTTCATCATCTGCATAGTAATACGCTGGGCGAATGCCATTTGGATCACGCACTACAAAAGCTGATCCCGATCCGGTTAAGCCGGCCATGGTATATCCGCCATCAAAATCTTTGCAGGCTCTGCGCAATACATTCTGAAGCTCTACTTCTTCTTCAATGATTTCAGATACCTCTTTATTAGAGTACTTGTTTTTATATTTTTCGAACAATCCCTGAACTTCTTCGTCCAGAAAGTGACCGATCTTTTCCATTACGGTTACCGTATCAACTTTCTCTTTTGGATGTTGTCCGAGATTTACGAGGATGTCAAATAACTCATCCACGTTAGTCATGTTAAAGTTTCCGGCCATTACCAGGTTTCGGCTTCTCCAGTTATTCTGACGAAGAAATGGGTGCACACTTTCAATACTATTAATGCCGTGTGTTCCGTACCGGAGATGGCCTAACCAAAGCTCACCGGTGAAAGCTACATTTTCCTTTAGCCACTTTTCGTTGCTGAACTTATCCTTTCCTGCCTTTTGAGCCTTCTTGAATTTTTTTCCAATCTTTTTGAAGAGATCTGCGACAGGTTGTGCTTTTATTGACCGATAGCGACTGATGTAACGCTGTCCGGGTTCGGTATCAATTTTAATGTTGGCAACTCCGGCACCGTCCTGGCCGCGGTTATGCTGCTTTTCCATGAGGATGTACATCTTATTCATCGCATAAGAAGTACCGTACTTTTCAATGTAGTAGGAAAGGGGTTTACGCAGACGAATCAGCGCAATACCGCACTCGTGAAGAATTTCATCGCTCATGAAGCCGTATTAAAACACAAAGTTAATCGTATTCAGCCAACCCATCAACAAATCGGGCCGGATGAATAAAAACACTATACCTACAACCAAAATGAACGCCAAAAAATTCTCGAAACGCGTGTTTTGCTGTTTAGGCTCGGATAGTGGTGTTTTAAGAAATGCGTAATACGGGATTTTGAGATAGAAGAACAGTGAAATAACAGTGTTTAAAAGGCCGAAAACCAATAGCCAGAGCAGAATTTGCTTTCCGGTTAGTTCATAACTGGTCCAAAGAGAAGCAAAAATAAAAAGCTTGGATGTAAACCCACCTGTTGGCGGAATGCCTGATAAAGAGACAAATCCAATGAGCATTACGATACTTGCAAACAGAAAAGTTTTGCCCACTCCGCTAAACGATTGGATTGATTCGATCTGATTCGTTTCAAACGCTTGCAGCAGAATAAGTACAGCGAAATTAGCAATCAGGTACACGGCACTGTAGAATAATAGTGCGTGTGTACCTTGTTCAGTGAAGCAAACAATTCCGATCAGCAGAAATCCGGACTGTGCAATTGAACTGTAGGCCATTAACCGCTTTGGACTGGTTTGCCATAACGCTGAAAAATTTCCGATCGCAATGGTCAGCATAGCAATAGCGCCCAGCATCAATTGCCAGTCAAGCTGACTTTGACCGTATAAATTAATAATCATGGCAAACTTGCTGAGAACTGCAATGCCCGCCAGCTTAGGTACAACCGATAAGAATGCTACTACGGGCATCGGTGAGCCTTCGTATACATCGGGCGACCAGATGTGCATGGGAGCTGCGGCTACTTTATACAGAAATCCTGCAAGTGCCATAAAGCCCGCTACCGTCACTAATAAAGATTGATTTTTTATTAGCCTGTCAACAAATTCGAGTGAAGAAAAATCAAGTGTTCCGGTTATGCCGAAGAGAATAGAAAAGCCATATAACATAATGGCTGAAGCAGCTGAGCCGAACAAAAAATATTTTAAACTTCCTTCAGCTCCTTTTTTTGTAAAGCTGTATCCAGCCAAAACATAACTGCTGATAGATAAAAGTTCCAACGAAATAAATACCATGATCAGGTTTGTACTCATCACGAGTAGGTGAGCTCCTACTACAGCTGACAAAAGGAGCGCATAAAACTCTGAGTTAAATCGTTCAGAGGAAATATCACGACTACGCAATGACATGAGGACAGTTAGAATTCCGCCAATGTCAATCAGGATTTTAAAATAAGTTACATATTGGTCGCTTCTGATCAGGCCAGCAAATAACTTGAATGGAATTGCATAGACATGCCAGCAAGAGATTGTATAGACAAGGCTTGCAAACAGAAATGTTAGTGCAAGCAAAGCATTGGAATTTGTTTTTTTAGTACGGAGAAAAAATCCAACAAAGATTATCAATACGATCCCGCAAGCCAGTATTAGTTCAGGCATGGCGAAGTACAGGCTTACGCTGATGGATTTAAGCTTTGAAAGTAAGTTTGTTTCCAACCTTACGGGTTTTGAATGAATCGGATTGAATTAAAAAGAGACTCAGAAAAATTTTGGGCAAAGGGATTTATATAGTCCAATAGTATCTGTGGAAAAATTCCGAAGATAAAAATCAATAAGGCCAGTGAAGTTAACATTCCAAACTCGCGCTTATCGAGATCGGTTAGTTGTTCAGTCCGAATATCTCCTTTAACACTAAACGGCCCGAAGAACATACGTTGTAATGTCCATAGATAGTAGGCTGCTCCCAGAATTAATCCAAGTGCCGCCACAACCGCAAAACCTTCGCTGATGAGTTGATTGGTAGAACCTGAAGCAAAAGCGCCTAACAAGATCATGATCTCGGCAATAAATCCTGAGAAGCCCGGAAGGCCTAACGAAGCAAAGAATGCAATCAATACAAACACAAAGAACACAGGCATTTTTGAAGTGAGGCCTGAATAATTATTAATGAGCCGGTCATTCGTACGATCATACAAAACACCTGCAATCAAAAATAGCATCGCAGAAATAAATCCGTGGCTGAACATTTGATAGACTGCACCGGAAACTCCTTCTGTTGTGAGAGACGCTAGACCCAGCAGAACAAATCCCATGTGCGATACAGATGAATACGCGATCAATCGCTTGAGATCTTTGCTCGCTAAGGCATTCAATGCTCCATAAATAATAGAGATTACACCGACCCACGCCACAAACGTGCTTAGCGCAATGGCTGCATCCGGGAAGATGGGATATGCAATGCGCAGTAAACCGTATGCGCCCACTTTCAACAATAATGCTGCAAGAATAACCGATATCGGTGTGGGTGCTTCTACGTGGGCATCGGGCAACCAGGTATGCAACGGAACAGCCGGAAGCTTAATAACAAATCCAACAAATAGTAATATGAATGCCCACCAGCGTGCAGTGTGTGAACCGAGCATCCAGCCTTCATCGGGATTAAGTATTGATCCGAAAATATAATTGGCCGGATCGCTCATGTGCAGGAGATTAAACGTATGCACGATGGTATCGCCCGATTCAGGAGCTTGTACGGAAATAACCAATGCGATGAGCACGATCAGAATCAAGATAGATCCGAACAGTGTATACAGTAAGAATTTAATCGAAGCATATTCTCGTTTCGGTCCGCCCCAAATACCAATGAGGAAATACATTGGCAAGAGCATGAATTCAAAAAATAAATAGAAGAGCAGAAAATCTAATGCTGTGAATGTTCCAATGATAGAGGCATTCAAAATCCATAACAAGATGAAATAGCCCTTTACATTTTTTTCGATCGTCCACGATGAGATTCCTGCAATAAGCATGATCAACACCGTCAGCGCTACCATGCTGAATCCTAACCCATCTATTCCAAGGAAGTATTCCGCTTTTAGAATTCCCCAGCTTCCCAGGTCAATGGAGAACCAATTAATCTTCTCCATCAATTGAAAGGAACTAAACTGGGGATTCGTTTGATTAAGGATCAAAAAGACAATAACCAATTGAATTGCAGAAACAGCGAGTGTTAATATGCGAAAAGTTTTTTTTGCTTCAGCAGGAATGAAGAGCGCAAGCAACGCCACCACGAGGGGTGTGAAAATTAAATACGTAAGCAGGTGCTGCATCATGCTGTTAAATCAATGCGAAAAATAGAAAAATAATCAGTCCCGCCACTGCCCAGAAAATGTATCGCTGGATCTTTCCGCCCTGAAAAGAACGGGTGAAGGAGCCAAGTGTTTTAGCCAACCATGCACCCGCATGTACAATTCCGTCAACGACATAACGATCGAACCATCCGATTCCGTGAGCAACTACAACTTGTGCGTATGCTGTAAAGTGAATGACACCATCAATCCATTTTTTATCCGCGGTTTCTGTTGCGGAGGCAAGTTTTAAACTTAATCCACCAAATACTTTTTGATAAAAGCTATCCAATCCAAAGCCATGCTGAATAAACGGAATGGTTTTCGGTGTAGCCTTTTTACTATACATGAGCCAGGCGATTGGTAATGCCAACAGCACTATAATTGCTGAGGTTGTTGAAGCAACCGTACTCGTTTGGGTATTTTTAAAGGATTGTGTAAACCATCCAACAACATTAAAAGGATTAAAAGATACCATAAACCAACAAGAGGCAACAGCAAGTGCCATCATGGGAATCCGCATAACCCAAGGCGCTTCATGAACAGGTTCACTTGAACCCGAACCGAAAAAGATAAATCGAATCATTCTGAATGTGTAGAGTACAGTACAAAATGATACCAATAAGATAACTCCAACAATTACCCACTTGAATGCAGATACATCAGGCCGGTTCAAGGCTGCCGTAAGAATTGAATCTTTCGAAAGAAATCCGGAGAAGAAGGGTAAACCTGCGAGCGAAGCACCAGCAATACAAAATGTTATAAAAGTTATCGGGAGTTTTTTTCGTAATCCTCCGAGGTTACGAATGTCCTGTACATCAAGTTTGTTTTGAATCTGAAGCTGAGAGTGACTTAGTGCATACACGACAGAGCCCGCTGCCAGGAATAAGCCTGCTTTAAAAAATGCATGCGTGAAAAGATGCAGCAATGCGGCATCTTTCGCTCCAATGCCGACAGCAGCCACCATTAATCCTAATTGAGAAATAGTTGAGTAGGCAAGAATTTTTTTTATGTCAAATTGATTGAGCGCACATACTGCCCCGAATAAAGCAGTAGCGCTTCCTGTAATAGTAATTACTGTTAACGAAGTTTCGGTTAACATAGAACTTATACGAATCAATAAAAATATTCCGGCTGCCACCATGGTAGCTGCATGCAAAAGCGCTGAAACCGGTGTTGGGCCTTCCATTGCATCTGTAAGCCAAGACGATAAAGGCAATTGAGCTGACTTTCCGATTACTCCGCCAAAAATGCAAAGTACACCAATAGTCTGCCAGTCTGCATTTTGCAACACTAATGATGGCACCATTAAAATTATAATGCCAATAAGGAAGATTGCATCCCCGATGCGATTGAACAGGAAAGCCCTTTGCGCTGCTTTTGCGGCAGCTGATTTTTCCATCCAATGTCCGATAAGCATATAAGACGCAAAACCAACAAGTTCCCAAAACATAAAAATTACAATCAAATGCCGGGCTGTTACTATACCTAACATAGCGAAGGTGAAAAATCCGAGCATCGCAAAATATTTTTTGATTCCCGAATCTCCGGCCATATATCCGGTTGAATAAAGGTGAATGAGAAATGAAACCAGTGTAACTACCATCAGCATTAGCCGAGCTGCCGGATAGAGTGTGAGATTAAAATCAATATCGTATGTTCCGAGGCGAAACCAAGTTGTTTCGATGAAGATATTTTTGCCCGAGACAAATAGGATAATACTGAATATTGCTGCAATAAGCATTAATGTACATGCGGTAATACTCACCAGCCAGGAGTATCGTTCTGGAATTATAAAACAAACAACAAAAGAAACAAACGGAAGAATCAGCGTTAATCCGAATAATAGTTCTGATGTTGAGGTAGTTTGTAACATTTAATCTTTTAGTTCGCTAACCTCATCCGGTATAGATGTTTGATAGTATTGGTATACTCGAAGCACAAGGGCTAACCCTATAGCCGCTTCACATACAGCCACAACAATAACAAACAAGGAGAAAAATTGCCCGGAAAGAATCTGAGGGTTGTGTCTATTAAAAACTATGAGGTTAAGGTTGGCGGCATTCAGCATAAGTTCAATGCCCATTAAAACCATAATCGCATTCCGTTTGATGATGATTGTCATCAATCCTGCTGAAAACAAAATGGCGCTTAAAAACAATGTATGCTCCATACTAAGTTTACGGCTTTTTAGCGTTAAACGAAGAAGCTGTAACGGCCGCTCCCAATAAGGCTGCTAATAATAGTATACCCACAACTTCAAAGGCGAGCGCATAATCACTCATCAGCGTAATGCCAATCTTATTAATTGAGTTATGGGATGAAATTTCAGTTGAATTTTCTTTTTGATAAAAGATTTGTTCAGAAAATAGCTTGGTTAGGATAACCGTCATCAAAAGAAAAATAAACGATGCTCCAAATACATATTGATTTTTTACAATCAGTTGTTTTCCTGCCATGCGCGATGTTAACATCACACCAAAGATTATAAGTACCAGAACTCCGCCTGCATAAATTAAGATCTGCGTTACGGCAACAAACTCAGCATTATATAAAACAAAGACTCCCGCAAGTGAGAGCAGACAAACGATCAGCATCAATGCCGCATGAAAAACATTTTTCACAAAAAGTATTCCCAAGGCCGAAAGTCCGGCTAAAGCTTCAAATCCATACAATGTTATGGAAAGAACGTTCATGCTCCGGGCGGTTTAATTTTGGGTTTGAAAACAGGTCGCGCTGGCTTGGCTGATTCACCAAACGCTGGAGTTGTATTTGTAGCTTGTTGAGCTGCTTTTGTTTTCTGTTGGTCTTCCAGGAGTTGTTTCTTCTCAGCAATTTCTTCTGTGCTCATCTCCGCGAATGCGTAGTTATGCTCACGGATATCAAACACACTGAAATCATACGTCTTTGTCATTGTCAGACATTCTGTCGGGCATACGGTTGTGCATAATCCGCAGAAGCAGCATTTACCCATATCGATATCAAACTTCGCAGCATAAATTCGTTTGGGTGTTCCGTCTGAAGTCCGACCAATTTCTTCGGTAGCCTTAATGGGCTCAATGGTAATGCAGTTTACCGGACAAATCTTCGCGCACTTATCGCACACAATACAATCATCAATTTCGTTGTGCAGTTTATATCGGCCGATATCCGGAACGGGCAACGAAACATGAGGATATTGAATTGTGGCAATGCCTTCCTGCTGCTCAAAGTACTTGGAACTTTGGATAGCGTGATTAGTCGCGTTCTTGCGAGCTTTCAGGATGTGTTTGAACGTAAGATTTAATCCACTCAGCAAGGAGCGGGTTGCATCCATCACATTACCCCAATAACCGGTTTGTTGTTCCATCGATTGGAACAAAAATACATTAAAAGATGCGAAACTTGGGAGTTGTGGTTAAGCCTTTGGAAGCGTAAACCAGAAGGTGCTTCCTTTATCGAGATTACTTTCAACCCAGATACGACCGCCATTCTTTTCAACAAATTCCTTACAGAGAATTAGTCCTAGGCCAGTTCCTTTTTCGTTGGCTGTACCGCGCGTGCTGTATGGATTTACTTTGTCAAATAGTTTTTTCTGGATGTCTTCAGGCATACCGATACCATTATCCCTAACCGAGACTAAAAGCTCATTGCCCTTAGCTTCAGCGGCTACGGTAATTTCACCTCCGTCATTGGTAAACTTAATGGCATTTGTAATCAGGTTACGGATTACCAGGTTAATCGTATTACTGTCGGCATAGCCAATAGCAGTTTCCGGAACACGATTGACCATGTTCACATGCTTGGTCTGAATTGAGCCTAATAGCTCAATGTTCTCATCCACAATTTTTTTCAATTGAACGTTGCCTGCCTGCAGGTGCATTTTATCCATTTGCAATACGGTCCAATCGAGCAGGTTATTCATCAGTGACCGGGTGTGATGGAAGCGGGTCTTCAATTCTTTAATGGCTACCGGTAACTCTTCAGCTGAGATAGCCCCTTTATCGAGCAGGTCCATTATTCCGGCCAATGCATTAATCGGTGAACGAAGATCATGCGAAATGATAGAGAAGAATTTGTCCTTTACTTCATTCAGCTGCTCAAGCTCTTCGCTGCGTTTTTGCATCTCTTCCTGATGCTGCAGTAATAAGAGATTTATTTGTTTTCTACGCTGACCGCTCCGGTAAACGGTAACGAGTAAGATTGCGCTCAACGCTACAACCACTACAAGAATATTACTGATGAACTCGCTTTTCTTAAGCCTTGAAATACGGTCTTCCTCTTGTTCTGTAAGTACCGTTATTTTATCATCCAGTGTTTCTGTTTCAAAACCTATTTGATCGCGCAAGATTTTCTGTTGAATTTCATTGCTGTACAAACTGTCTTCCAGTGCATGAAATTGTTTAAAATAGCTTAGTGCTTTTTTATTATCTCCTTTTGTTTCCCATAATGCAGCCAGTAATTTGTAACAGGAAATTTCGATAACCCGGGCTTTAACTTCTTTTGCTATTCCCAAGGCTTTCGTGGTATAGTTCAGCGCTTCATCTGTTTTCCCCTGTTTTTGGTATACAGTTGCTCTTCCCAATTCAACTTCAGCAATGCCGAATTCATTCGCTACCAGGTTCTGCAATTTAAACGTTGAATCATAGTAGGCTAATGCATTATTGTAGTTCTTTTTGCCAAGATAAGCTTTAGCGATTTTTGAAAAAGTTTTGGATTGATCTTCCCGTAAGCTAACCGAACCGCCATTTTCTAAAAGTTTGTTTGATTCTGATACCGACAGATTTAAATAGTACAATGCAGAATCGTATTCCTCCATTCTAAGTTTGACATCACCAATTTCATGTAATGAATAAGGCTCACCTTCGTCATCATCAATAGCCTTACTGATGTCACGGGAAGCTCTGAGGTGTTTTAATGCAATCTCGTGTTGACCAAGTTCTTTGAAAACTCTTCCCAAATTGTGCAGGGAGATGTTGGCAACTACTGAATCGGCACGGTTACGGGAAGCTTTCTTTAGAACTTTAAAAGCGTATGTGAGAAAGTAATAGGCCTCATCATACTCACCGAGTTCGTAGTAATAATTTCCAATGTTGTTGTGACTTCGGGCAATGGCAATGCTATCCTTGCTGGATATCGCGCCCTGTAACCCAATCGTCTCGTATTTTAATGCGTTGGGATAATCTCCTTTGTAGGAATAATTTTGGGCAAGTCTTTGTGCGGCTCTTTGCTTAAGCTGGTAATTTTTATTCTTTTCCGCGATCTCAATAGCGCTGGTTGAATATTGAAGACTTTTTGCAAAGTCCTTGAAAGCATACAAATCTGCCAGCCTGATAAAGGCATTGACCCGTGTTGTATCTGCAATTCCCTGAGAAATCACCTGCTCCAGGCTGTCAATCTCTTTGTTGGATTGCGCGATAGAATTAATTGAGCTACCGCTTATCAGCAATAGCGTTACGATTAGTATGTAGCCTCTTTTTCTCACAATACGACTGTCAATCTCCAAAATCCGCACAAAATAACCAAAGCAAGGCTAACCGGAGTTAAATATTTCCAACTTAATTTCATCAATTGGTCAATCCGAAGCCTTGGGAAAGTCCAGCGAACCCAAATCTGTAGTCCAACAAACATCAATGATTTGCTCATCAGCCAGAAAATTCCCCAAGCCATACCTACGAAGTTTCCGGCCTCTCCGGTTGTCCAATCGGCCAATTTTATTGCCCCCATGTTAGGAAGGGGTGTTGACCAGCTTCCGAAAAACAACACCGTACCAAGCACACTTACCAAGAGCATCATCGCATATTCCGATAACATGATGGATGCCCAGCGGAAGCCAGAATATTCAGTATGATAACCACTCACAAGTTCTGATTCAGCAATCGGCAGATCGAAAGGAGCGCGGTTTGATTCGGCCAGCGAAGCAATGAAAAAGATAATCCAGGCAACGAAAAGCAACGGCATTCTAAAAATATTCCATGTCAGAAATCCACCTACGACAGAAACCGATTCACCCCAAGAGCTTACGCCAAGGAAATATTGATCACAGGTTGAAAGATGGCTTTGCTGATACGAAATCTCCTGAAGGTCGAGCGTCTGGCAAACCATACAAACGCACAGTACAGATAATCCAAGGGGAATTTCATATGAAATAATTTGTGCTACAGCCCGAAATGTTCCGAGTGTACTGTACTTATTGTTTGAACTCCAGCCGGCAATCAGAATACCAATAACATCCAGTGAAACAACTGCAAGTAAAAAGAATACC
This sequence comes from Cyclobacteriaceae bacterium, assembly GCA_965227265.1. Lineage (GTDB taxonomy): Bacteria > Bacteroidota > Bacteroidia > Cytophagales > Cyclobacteriaceae > UBA2336. The sequence continues at coordinate 4,055,831 of OZ245738.1, forward strand.
CCCGAATGAATGCCCGAACCTGGCCATGCTGGGCCTAACGGGATTACCGCAAAGCCAACAAACACGGCAAGGAAAATTATGAAGGGAGCAATTTTGAATAAGATCCGATCGGCCTTTGCCGGAACAATGTCTTCTTTCTGAATAAGCTTGATAAAATCTGCAACCGACTGAATAATACCATACGGCCCTGTTTCCATAGGTCCGAGCCGATCTTGTATAAAGGCAGAAATCTTCCGTTCGGCATAAATGACGATCAGGGTATAGAACAGAATAAAAGGAAGAATAAAAAGGAGTGTACTCAACTCACGGGATTATCACTCGAAATTGGCAAAAAAACTGATGCTTAAGAACCCCAGAGCGGATGTTTTTCAAGATTTACTTGCTCATGAAAGAAAAGGCGGGTAGATGCTTCAAATGAAGAAGTGTAATCCGATACGAGAAATTGATGCGTTACCGGTCCGATACCCGGATTGAGCAGCTTACTTTCTTCCAGATGCTGCTTTAATGCTTTCGCCACAACCTCTGAAGAATCGAGAATTGTCATCTTATCGCCATAGAACTGGTTGATCTCTTTTTTGATCAAAGGATAATGTGTGCAGGCAAGGATCAATGCTTCAATATTTTGCAGCTCAGGATCGTTGAGATATTGTCCGATGATTTCGTGGCTGATCTTATTATCAAAAAACCCTTCTTCGATCATAGGCGCGAGAAGCGGTGTGGCAAGCGAATGCAGTGTTATTTTCTCGCGTGCTTCTTCAATCTTGCGCTGATACACACCAGATTGAACAGTGCGTTTTGTGCCGACTAAACCAACATGTCTGCCAGCATAGTTATCAAGTACAAGCTCAACCATTGGATCGATAACATTGATAATCTTTACCGACCGTACGTATTCTTTTAATAATTCATACGCTGCTGAGCTGGCTGAATTGCAAGCAATCACAATCACTTTGCAGCCCTTCATTAAAAGTACATCGGCAATCTTTATCGAATATGCCTGAATGGCGGCTTCTGATTTATCACCATACGGAAGATGAGCAGTATCGCCAAAGTACACCAGACTTTCATTAGGCAAAAGCTCCTGAATGGCATGTGCTACGGTTAGTCCGCCAATGCCACTGTCAAAAATTCCAATAGGTGCGCTTGCTGATGTATTCAAAGTAAAATGATTGACCGCAAGTAAAACAAAGAACCCCATAGAATCTATGGGGTTCCCGATTAAATGTCGAAGTTTTCTATGCTTTGGGCTGATGTACGTGCAATGGACCAAGCACCAATTCGCTGGCCTCACGGTGATTGCAATATCCGCACTTATAATGCTTAATCAATAAGCCGCCTTCTGTTACCGTAGGCTGAACTTTAATTTCTTCACGTTCCATGCGAAGCGTGTAGTATCCGCAATTAGAACATTGTTCTGCATGCTGATATGAATTATATTTTTCAATTCTTTTGAAACCTGTTTTTTCATCCAACCACACATCGTAGTCAACGGAGTGGATGTTTGCCTCTTCCTCAATCATTTCGGCATCCATGTAGGCATCTTCCTCTTCTTCACTCAGCTTGCGCATTGCATTTCCGGTTGGGGAAATCCGTGGCGTATTCCGCAGCTTGTCGAGGCGTTTCTCCAGGTATTTTGGATAGTAAATACGCAATAGGCTGAAAAATATAAAGTATAGGATAAAAGCAGCGCTTACAGCGATAAACAGGCGGACCCAGAAGAAAATCATTCCGCTCTCAATTTTATGGGTAGCAAGGGTGTTGCCAAAGAAAGCCACCGCGATGATAAAGCACATGATCGTGTATCCGAAATACTTGATTTCGTGCAAATTGATGTAGTCGTATTTGTCTTTGTATTCCTTTACCTGCATGGCCCGGAACTCGTGGTATAGAAATATGAGCACGCCAATGCCTATAAAGGCAATGGAAATGCGGAGCATATAGAAATTCCAGGTAATGAGAAAGCCTTCAATTGATTCCATAAGGGTTTAAGGGTTTTGGTCACCAAAAATATCAAAATCTTCAGAACTTCGCTATTCCTGAAAACATCTTGTTTTTACCTCTCCCGGACTTATTTGTATAATTGTGGCATAAACTTGAAAAAAACATGGGTTATAATCTATTAAAAGGCAAACGAGGTATCATCACCGGAGCATTGGACGAGAACTCAATTGCCTGGAAAGTTGCTTTAAAGGCACATGAAGAGGGTGCCACCTTTGTATTAACAAACGCCCCGATTGCCATGCGCATGGGTGAAATAAACAAGCTGGCTGAGCAGACAGGATCCAAAATTATTCCTGCGGATGCGACCAGTGTTGAAGACCTTACGAAACTATACACAGAATCAATGGCTCACCTCGGTGGCAAAATTGATTTCGTTCTGCATTCTATTGGTATGAGCGTTAATATCCGCAAGAACATTCCCTATACCGAATTGAATTACGATTTTTATCAGAAGGGGATCGATGTGTCTGCGCTAACCCTGCACAAGATGCTGGCCGTTGCACATAAGCTGGACGCATTGAATCAGCACGCTTCGGTAGTCGCCTTAACCTATATCGCTGCACAGAAAGTATATCCGTTTTATACAGATATGGCCGATATTAAAGCGATGCTTGAGAGCATTGCCCGTACGTTTGGCTACCATTATGGCAAGCATAAGCAGGTACGGATTAACACCGTATCTCAGTCTCCTACAAAAACAACTGCCGGTGGCGGAATAAAAGGCTTTACAGAGTTCTATGATTTTGCGCAACAGCAATCTCCCCTCGGCAACGCGAGCGCAGAAGATTGTGCTAACTATTGTATAACCTTGTTCAGTGACCTAACAAGAATGGTGACCATGCAAAATCTGTATCACGATGGTGGTTACTCTTCAACCGGAGTTAGCTCGGAGCAGCTTACGAAATAGCATTCGTAAATCATGGTGACTTTTCCGTCTTGCAAAATCAACCTGGGATTACAGGTTATTCGCAAGCGGCACGATGGGTATCATGATATCGAGACCTGTTTTTATCCAATTCCCTGGACAGATGCTCTTGAAGTAGTTATTGCTGATAGATTTTCATTTACTGCTTCCGGAAATTCGATCCCGGGGGATGTAACCAATAATCTTTGCGTAAAAGCATATGAATTGCTAAAACGTGATTTTGATCTTGCGCCCGTTGCGATTCACTTGCACAAAGTAATTCCGACAGGAGCAGGTTTAGGCGGAGGCTCTTCGGATGGTGCGTACGCACTTCGATTGCTTAAACAGATTTTTGATCTCAAGCTTTCACAGGATAAGCTAAAAGATTATGCGCTGCGGTTGGGCAGTGATTGTCCTTTTTTTATTGAGGATAAGCCGATGTTAGGATCGGGTAGAGGAGAAGCATTAACAGATATTTCAATCGATCTCAACGGAAAATTTCTGGTGCTGATTAAACCCGATGTACATGTTTCTACTGCGGAGGCATATTCGGGTGTAAAGCCGACTGCGCTTTCACAAAGCATCAAGAATATTTTAGAGCAAAAGCCTATTGCTGAATGGAAGAATTTCCTTAAAAATGATTTTGAGCAATCTGTTTTTGTGAACTATCCTGTGATACGAGACATTAAAGAGAAGCTCTATGAGCATGGTGCGCTTTACGCAAGTATGAGTGGCTCAGGATCTGCCGTGTTTGGAATTTTTGAAAAGCCTGTTGAGTTGAAAGCTCAGTTCTCTAATGCAATTTATTGGAGCGGTAAACTTTAAGGACCGGTGTGAGGTAAAGGTTTTGGCTTCGTGAACCGACCCTTTACGAACGGATAGGCGATCACTGCGCCCAGAATTACTACCGTTCCTAAATAAAAATTCCAGCTCATTACTTCCTGTTGGCCGAAAACTAGTAGTGCGAGAATGATTCCGTAAACCGGCTCAAGGTTTAGGGTTAATTGTATAAAGAATACAGAAAGCTTTTTCGTGAGATTGATGGCTACAGCGTATGCATACACTGTACATACTAGTGAAAGAACCGCAATCCATGCCCAATCGCTCCAGGAAGGAGAGAGATTGAGCTGGCCATCAACCGCAAAGTATGATGTGTACAGCGGGAAGAATAAAACTACGGCAGCACATGCCCCGATCATTTCATAAAATGTTATCGTAAGTGAATTAACACGCGTTACTAACTGTGAGTTGATAACGGCAAACATGGCGCAGGTCAATCCTGATAAAATTCCCAGGAAAAGTCCCATCGGATATTGAAAATTAAAAGAGAAGATCAAGTAAAGGCCAATGATTACTACGAAACCCAATCCAACTTCAACTGCCTGGATTTTATTTTTCTTGGCCATCGGCTCGATGAATGCAGCCCAAAGTGAGCATGTTGCAAATCCCACAAGGCTTGTGGAAGGATTTGAAATTCTACCCGATACAAAAAAAGTAAGCCAGTGAGCGGCAACAATAGCTCCGGTGAGAAAGAGCTTGATCAAATCTGAATTTGACACTTTAAAGGATCCGCGAAGAACCACGATCACTATACCCATTCCGATAGCCGCCAATAAGGTTCTATAGAAAACCATTTCAACGGCAGGTATGCTTACAAGCTTGCCGAGAATAGCGGTAAATCCCCAGAGAAATACGAGAAAGTGAAGCTTAACGTAATCGGTAGTCGTGGTCATTAACGCGGAACGTATTTATACATAACAGCGGATATGGCGCCAAAGATAATCGCGGGTATCCAAACTGAAATGACTGGAGGTAATGTTCCGGCCTCTGCAAAAGTTCGGAACATCATAAAGAACAAAATAAAGATGAATGAAAGGGCAAACCCCAACGCAATTTGAGAACCCGTGCCGCCCCTGCTTTTGCGCGAGGAAACAATTACACCCATAAAGGTGAGTATGAAAATAGAGAACGGTGAAGCAAAGCGCGTATATTTTTCAACTTCATACACATCAATGCCTGCTGAACCGCGCGACTTAAGCGTTCGGATGTACTTACTCAACTCATTTAATGTAAGACCATCGTATTTTCGATAGTCATTATCAAACTCATTTGGATGAATTGCTAATGTAGTATCCAGTGTTGGGGCTTTGGCAAGTTTAAGATCGTCTTCGACACGTTGGGTATCCAGCGAAGGATTTACCAATGAATCGACAGGTTCAGAAGCTAACGAATCAGTTGACGTTGAATCTGGTTTTAAAGAAGCGGGTTCAAAAATTTTATTAACATTTACGATCTCCCAATCATACAGTGTCCATTTATTTTTTGTGGTGTCCCATTCAATACGTTTGGCGGTAAGCTTTTCAATGAGCTTACGATTCTTAAATCGTTCTAATGTGAATTGATAACCTTTATCTGAATTGCTGTTATAACTCTGTAAGTACAAGAAAACATTTTTCGAAACCTGCATGTGAATGTTACGATGGCTTGAGCTTGTCTTGGGTTTAAGATACTCCATCTCAAAAGCAAGCCGTGATTTATTGGAGTTTGGGATGATCCAGCCATTCAACCAAAAGCTTACTCCGGCAATGAGCGCGGCTCCAATGAAATACGGTAACAACAATCTGCGGAAGCTTACACCACTGCTGAGAATGGCAACAATCTCTGTATGCCCGGCCATTTTTGCCGTTACATATACAGTTGCGATAAAAACTGTTATGGGTGTAATCAATCCGGCAATCCAAGGAAGGAAGTCTCCATAATAACCGAGTATCTCCAGAAAGCCTAATTGGGCTTTCGCGTACTTATCGGTTTTCTCCGTGAGATCAATAACCGTTATAACGGCCAGCAATAAAGCGACAACAAACACGTACGTGCTTAGAAACTGCTTTATGATATACTTGTCGAGTAACTTCATTACAACCTTGCGGATACTTTTTTAACCATTACGTTTTTCCATTCAGCAAATGTTTTATTCAGAATTTGCTTTCGCGCCTCCTTAACCAGCCAAAGATAGAACGTAAGGTTATGTATTGTAGCAATTTGTGCGCCTAAAATCTCTTTATTAATAATAAGGTGACGTAAGTATGCTTTTGAATGAAAGGTGCTGGCATATCCGCCTAGTTCAGCATCAATTGGAGAAAGATCATCCTTCCACTTTTCATTCCGGATGTTTACGATGCCTTGTGTGGTGAACAGCATTCCGTTGCGCGCATTTCGTGTGGGCATTACACAATCAAACATGTCAACACCTAATGCAATGCACTCTAAAATATTTTCCGGGGTTCCAACACCCATCAGATAACGGGGCTTATCAGCAGGAAGTATGCTGCACACTACGTCTGTCATTTCGTACATCAGTTCGTGCGGCTCGCCAACGGATAACCCACCAATTGCATTGCCTTGTTGATCTTGCGCAGCAATGAATTCTGCCGATTGAATACGGAGATCTTTATAAACACTTCCTTGTACGATGGGAAATAGCGTTTGCTCATACCCATAGCGCGGTTCGGTGTTGTTGATTTGCTTGACACAGCGTTGAAGCCATTGATGTGTGATCACCAACGATTTTTTAGCATACTCATATTCGCATGGATACGGAGTGCATTCGTCCAGTGCCATGATAATATCAGCACCAATTGAACGCTGAATGTCCATCACATTTTCCGGAGTGAACAAATGTTTTGAACCATCGATGTGTGATTTGAACGTTACGCCTTCATTGTTGATCTTCCGGTTCTCCGAAAGGGAATACACCTGGTAGCCGCCACTGTCGGTAAGAATAGGCTTGCTCCAGCCATTGAACTTGTGCAATCCGCCTGCTTTTTCCAGTAAACCCGTCCCGGGTCGTAAGTATAAATGGTAGGTATTTCCTAAAATAATTTGCGCCTGAATGTCGTATTCCAGTTCGCGCTGATGCACGGCTTTTACAGTTCCCGCAGTTCCGACCGGCATGAAAATCGGAGTCTCAATATCACCATGTGCAGTCTGCACTATACCGGCTCGGGCTTTTGATTTTGAGTCGTTTGCTGAAAGCGTAAACTTCACGTGTTGTGTATAAGGCGACAAAAATAAGGTATTATTTCATTATACGCAGAGTCAGACATTTAAAACCAGTCAGGGTTATGTAACATGAACTTTGCTAATTCCGTTAACCTTTACAGCAGAATAGTCCGACACGTTTTAATTTTATCTCGTACCTAAAACCCATCGGCATGAATCGATTTAAGCTAGTTTTATTTATTGTTCTCCTGATAGCTTTTTCCGCACACGCGCAATTCTTTAAACAAGTAGACTTATCCATTAAGCGTGATCTGCATACAGTAACATTTTCTGGTCGCCATGGCTGGGCGGTATCGTATGGTTCAGGAAATCTTTATCACTCTGCTGACAATGGCAAAAACTGGAGCCAATTATGGAGTGGAGATAGTTTATATTTTGAAGAGATACAGTTTACTTCAGAAAAATCCGGATATCTGGTCGGTGAGAGTAGCAACCTGCTTTACTCGAAAGATGGAGGAAGATCATGGCACAATCAACTCGCTGAACAACTTCAACAAAAGAAACTGTTGATTTACGGTGCATACTTTTCCGATTCAAAGAATGGGATAGTAAGTTGTCAATCCAGTATGACTCAAGGCAGAGTATATAATTTGCTTTTACAGAAGGGAAAATGGCAAATTCTTACAGATTCAGTGTACGCTTTTCTTAAAGTTAACGGACTCAACAGGAAACAATTTTTAGGATGTACAACAGGGGAAATAATTTGTTTCGATAAAAAAATGGAGGAAATAAATGTCCTTTACAAAAGGTCATCAAACGCGATTGGCTTGCTGCGTGATGTAGGATCAGTGGATGATAGCTTTATCTATGCGATTGGTGCAAGGGGATATTTTATTCACAGCATAGATGGTGGTGCTACCTGGAAAGAAACCGTTGTTTCATCCACACGAATCAGGAGTATTCTCTTCATTGACAATCAGAAAGGATATATTGTTGGTGATCAGGGATTGATTCTGGGAACAGAAGATGGAGGCTTATCATGGATAAAACACGATGCAGCTACAAAAGAAGATTTGCATCGGGTGGTTAAAAATGGAAACTCAGTCTGGATTTGTGGCAAAGGAGGAACGTTGCTAACGAATAAGTAAGCATTGATTTGACTCCATCAAGCAATGTTCAGCGTTTCTCGATATGCATCTGGTGGAAATGTTTTTTTGTATACCATCGGCACCTTATCCATCCAGGTTACTTCAATGCTGTACACGCCAAAGTCTTCGCTGACTTTTCCTTTGATGTCATAAAATCCGCGGCCGCGAAGCGGATATTTTTTTTCGATCTCCGGAAAATGAACAGTATCAAAAACTTTTCCTTCCCGGTCGTTAAAGGTTCCGAACGCCATCGGTACACCTGTTCGCGTGGCCGTTGGTTTTGTGGTAACGCAATACCCAAGGATGCGAATTTCTTTACCGAGATTTTGTTTTAGATCATCGGCTAAAATCCCAAGCTCAGGATTTTCAATAAGCTTGAAGGGATTGCAGAGCGGAAAGCCTAATAATTCAATTTCATCGAATGCATCTTCTATTGTATTGCGGTGCAAAACCGGTAATGGATATTCTTTCGGTTCGGTATCAAAAAGATCGACTGTAGTTTTGTTTTTGGTTTTTGCATCGCTGAAGTACAGCATCGTTTCCCATAGTAATTGTTGCTTGGTTTTAGGAATAAACCGGAAGGCACCAATACGAATGAGGATACGAACCTGCTCTAATCCCAACTCAACTCTTCTTAAAAAATTATCGAGACTTTTATATTGACCGTTTACTTCACGTTCTGCTGAAATCTGACGAGCAACTTTATTTTCGAGGCTCTTCAGATGAACAAAGCCGATATAAATTTGATCGTTATAAATAGTAGTAAGGTGTTCGCTGTGATTTACGCAAGGTGGTTCGATCTTGGCACCATTCATTCGGGCTTCATGAAAATAGAATTCGGTTTTATAAAATCCTCCGAAGTTATTGATAACGCCCACCATAAACTCCAGCGGATAATGGGCTTTCAGAAATAAACTTTGATAACTTTCCACCGCATAACTGGCAGAATGTCCTTTTGCAAACGAGTAGCCCGCAAAACTTTCAATCTCATACCACACCCGGTCTGTTATTTTTTGATCATATAAGTTCTTACAGTTTTCAAAAAACTTGTCCTTTACTTTTTGAAATTCTTCCCTGGACCTGTATTTACCCGACATTCCTCTTCGTAATACATCCGCTTCTGTCAACGTAAGCTTGCCAAATCCATTCGCGACTTTAATTACATCTTCCTGATAAACCATTACGCCAAACGTATCCGCCATCAGGTCATCCATTAAAGGATGAATTGATTCGTACGCAATGCCATTTTTATGCATGTGAAACCGTTCGATGTAAGCTTTCATCATTCCCGAACTGGCTACACCTGGCCGAATGATCGAACTAGCGGCAACCAAGGTTAAGTAATCATCGCACGTTAGCTTTTCAAGCAGCATGCGCATCGCGGGCGATTCAACATAAAAACAGCCCATGGCTTTGCTGTTTCGCAGTAAGTCTTTTATTTTTTCATCTTCGGTAAATTTTTTGAATTGATATACATCTACGTCAAGTCCCTGATTGCGCTTTACATGCTTAACAGTTTCTTTAATATGACCCAATCCACGCTGACTCAGAATGTCAAACTTATAAATCCCAAAATCTTCGGCTGCGTGCATTTCGAATTGTGATACAGGCAAGCTTTTGGGAGGGAATTCTGTTGCCGTGTAAGCATAGATTGGTTTTTCTGTGATCAGCACGCCACCAGCATGGATGGAAATGTTAGCCGGCAATTCAAGTGAAACGATATAACGTGCATAACTAAAGATGAGTTCAGCAATGTGATCACGCTTGATTGCCATCTTGCGCGTATCGATCAGGTTATCGATTTCTTCTTTCGGTAGGCCGAAAACTTTTCCAAGCTCACGAATAATAGATTTTCCCTGATACGTTGTGTGTGTGCCTAACAGGCAAACATGATCGTATCCATATCTGGTAAAAATGTATTCATAAATTGCATCACGGTTATCCCACGAGAAGTCGATATCAAAATCGGGCGGTGTTACGCGTTCCTCATTCAGAAATCGCTCGAAAAATAAATTCAACTCAATCGGATCCACGTTGGTAATGCCCAAGCAATACGCCACTGTGCTGTTCGCTCCGCTGCCACGCCCGACAAAATCGAAGCCCATTTTTTTCGCATGTAGAATTAAATCGTACGAGATAAGATAGTATGAAGTGAATTTCTTATCGGAGATAATTCGAAGCTCTTTTTCGATATGATCTTTCCAAATGTGCAATCGCTTGGGTTCGTCTTCATCTTTGTAACGCTGTTCAAATCCTTCTCGGGTTCTTTCAAGCAGGTAGTTAGCATCTTCTTCCCGGGTGTTAAAAAAAGATTTTTTGTTTTTGTCTTTCTCTTCACCTTCTTGTGAGCATTCAATACTGCATTGATCAAGCAGTGCATTTGCATTTGTTGCAAGTTCGGGGTAAGAATCAAACAGTTCTTCAAGCTGTGATTTCGGAAGCATGAACTCTTCTTTTGCGGCATGATGATGTTCTGGCAGCTTGCTTAACAAGGTATTGTTGGCAATGCTTCGCAATAACCGATGCGTATTGAAATCTCGCCAGACAACCTTTTTCCTTTTTGTTTTGTCAATTGTTTCATGTGGCGGTAAGAAGGTTATTGGGTGAAACAAAATAAACTTGTGATTGAACTCTTCGCGAAAGGAGTTGGCTCCGTAAGCAATGAGTTGTTGTTTTCGAACACCAATAAATTCATTCCTACGAAGTTGATCGGGATCGAGTGCCCCGAATGCATAAATTATAAAGGCATCATCGAACTTCGGTGCGCGTGCGGGAAAAGGTTTTGCTTCGCGATTGTAAAATGAGAGAAATCGTGTGATCTCTTCAAAGCCTTTGTTATTCTTGGCCAAAATTACATAGAGAAAATTATTCTCATTTCGAAACTCAACACCCACGGCCAAGTTAAGATCGTAAGGCTCTTTATCAAATTTTGTTTTGCCTGTGGCTAATGATCGGTTGTCATTGCACGTACGCAACATTTCCAGCCAGGAAGAGGTATTGTTGATCTCTGTTAACGCAAGCTTACGAACCTTGCAGCGTTTGGCTTCTTCAAAAAGGGTTTTAATGGGCAGCGTTCCGTATTTGAAGCTGTACCCGGTGTGGCAATTGAGATACATGATTCATCACGATGCCAGGGGCAAGTCGGTATAATAACTCCAGCCACCATCATTTCCGCGTAACACTGTAATTGATTCGCATTTGAATGAATTAGCATATTTCAAATTCCGGATTGTCGGCCAAAGCTTGTTGAAATCTTCTTTGTTCAGATTCTTAGCTAATGTAATGTGCGGTAGACTTTCCTGGCCGGTAAGTTTTTTCATGAGCTCGCAAACCGAATTTTTATTGACGATGTTTAAACAAATCGTCCGGTTCTCGCCATGATGCAATACGTAAAAGCCGTTAATGTAAATGGTGAAAGGCTTGAAACCTATCAGCACATTATCAGCAATGTGATATAATGTATTGTCACTATGTTCATCGTGATATTTAAAAAGCGAGATGTGTGCTTTGGAGAACTCACTTTCGTAGCTGTGCCCTAATATCCGCCTAAACCGCTGTTTGAAAAGCGATACATCTTTTGCGATGGGGGTAGGGGGTGCAATAAGTAGAAAATTTTCTGTCGCCTCTTTCATAGTCGTTTGTTTATCGTATTCCGTTACGCGTATTGCATTTTGCGTTGACGTTTCGGTGCTTTCAAGTGAATGCGTGATGCAAGACTTTGTGACCGGCAATAGTTCACTACCACGTCACAAAACTGTTTGCTGTACTTCTCAAGCTTCATTTGTCCGAAGCCAGAGATCTTGGAGAATTCTTCTTTGGAGTGCGGAAAATATGTTGCCAGTTCAATCAACGTAGCATCCGACAAAACAATGTATGCTGGAACATTTTCGGCATCGGCAAGCTGTCTTCTTAGCACTTTAAGCTCTTGGAAAAGCGTGTTTGCATATTCCGCTTTTTGTTCTTTAACCTCAATGATCTCTTTTGATTTTGTGATCATCACTTTTTCCAGTCCTTTCAATACCAATTCACTTTTCGGAGTAAGCTTGAGAATAGGATACAATCCGTCAGCTTTGGTGAGGTACTCCTGTGCGAGTAAGTCGCGAATGATATTGCTCCAACGTTCCCGGCTCATGTCAGCACCAATGCCAAATGTTTTTAATTGTTTATGCTGTTCCTGAATTTTCTCGGAAGCCGAGCCTCGGATAAAATCAATAAGATAGCCGGTACCAAACCGTTCATTCAATCGGGCTACAGCCGATAATACTTTTTGGGCAAGCTCAGTTCCATCTTCCTGCTCGACTTTCGTGAGACAGATGTCACAATTGCCGCAAGAAGATTCGGCCGATTCATCAAAGTAATTCAACAGGTATTTCCTGCGGCATGTCGTAAGACTACCATACGCAGCCATCTGGTCCAGCTTCTTCAGCTGAATTTCAGTTTGTCCGGTATTGCCCTCCACTTCGGCAAACCTTTTCATCTTGCTTACATCAGCATACGAATAGAAAAACAGTGCTTCGCTATCAAGACCATCTCTGCCTGCGCGACCTGTTTCCTGGTAATAGCTTTCAATGCTTTTGGGCAGATCCATGTGTACCACGTATCGAACGTTCGATTTATCAATGCCCATTCCGAAAGCAATGGTGGCAACTATAATTTTCACTTCATCGCGCAAAAACATTTCCTGATGTTTCGCGCGAATCTCTTTCTCTATTCCGGCATGATAAGGCAGTGCTTTAAATCCTTGTTCGGATAAATCGTTTGCTAGCTTTTCAGTGGATACCCGCGAAAGACAATAAATCACGCCTGACTCATCTTTACGCTTTTCTAAAAACGCGATCAGCTTTTCAAAGCTGTTCTTCTTTGGCTCGATTGTGTATCGGATGTTCGCCCGGTTAAAGCTTGATACAAATGTTGCCGGTCGATTCAGCTCAAGTTTCTCAATAATATCCTTTCGGGTTAGCCGATCAGCGGTTGCGGTGAGCGCAATAATCGGCACACCGGGCAATGTTCGCTTAAGCTGCGCGAGCTGTAAATATTCCGGTCTGAAATCATGTCCCCAATGCGAAATGCAATGCGCTTCATCAATGGCGATCAGGCTTATGTTGAAAGCTGTGATCTTTCGGAGGAACCCGCTTTCCGGTGCGAGATATAATAGCTTAAGCTTTTTGAATGTGATTTTAGTAAGAATCTCACTTTGTTCAACTGAGCTTTGTGTGGAGTTTAAAAATGCGGCTTCAATTCCGTTAACGCGTAACGCATCAACCTGATCTTTCATTAACGCAATGAGGGGAGAGATAACAATCGTTAATCCATCAAACAATAATGCGGGAATCTGGTAACATAACGATTTACCGCCTCCTGTGGGCATTAACGCAAACGTATCCTTTTTCTGTAAGACAGAATTGATGATTGCTTCCTGTTCGAGCCTGAAAGCATTGTAACCGAATTTTGATTGAAGGATTTGTAATGCGGTCATACTATCAATTACTTGTTATGTACTTACGGATTGTATCTAATTCGATTTCAGAACGAATGATGTGTGCCTCATGCCTGGGCTGCCAATCAAACCCAATGCGATTTGACACCGCATATTTTTTCATAGAATCTTTATAATGATGGACAACCGATGCAAGATTTTCAGCTTGCGGCTTGAATGAATTCGTACGCCAGCTTTCGTATCGGGGCCGGTTCAAAAATAAAATACCCCGTACATAATTATGCGTAATGGAAAAAGCATCCAGCTCAACAAAAGGAAAGTGATTGGGGATTTCGATCCAATACCGGTATGCAATGTCACCCATTTGAGTCGGCCCGAAATGCGGCCGCGTGTTTTTTGTGCTGAGGGTAACAAAATAAAAAACAGTTGTGACCTCACTCCAGTTTTTTAAACTGGAGTCTACCTGATAAAAGTTTTTTGATTTTGTTTCCACGGAGTGAGAGCTTTTAATTAATCACATTCCGTGAAACCTTTCCGTTAAACACATTCATTTCCATGCGTACTCTGCGGTTTACACCAATGGTTGTAGCGCGTACGAGCTTCTCAACACCATGTCTGTGCTTGATGCGGTCAATCGCTTCGTAGAGATTAATCGTTTCAGCAGTGTCGTCAAACAAATTGATCTGGTGATTGCCCTGAACCAGGTTGCTTAAGCGCACACCTACCAGACGAATCAGCATTCTTCTATTATAGAGCTTGTCAAATAGCTCCTGAACCACGCGCAGGATTGTATGATCGGAAGAAGTATAAGCAATGTGTACCTGTTTTGTTTCGGTATCAAAATTTGAATAGCGGATCTTAACCGTAATGCACGAAGCAAGCTTCTTTTGCTCACGCAATTGAAAAGCAACTTTTTCCACCATCGCGATAAGGATGGATTTCATACGCTTCACATCAATCGTATCGCTTTCAAAAGTTGATTCAGTCGAAATTGATTTCTGCTCTGAATGCGGAACTACCGGTGATTCATCCACGCCATGCGCTTTATTCCATAAACTCATTCCATTCTTACCGAAGGCACTCGTTAAAAACTTTAACGGCATATCACGTAAGGTCCCCACCGTGCGTACGCCCATGTCATATAGGAAGGAGGAAGTCTGTTTTCCGATCATCGGGATTTTATCTACCGCCAAAGGAGATAAAAATCTTTGTTCTTCACCGGGAATAATTTGTTTGGTAGCGACAGGTTTAAACTCTCCTGTAGCAACTTTTGAAACTAATTTGTTCACCGACATCGCCATGGAAATCGGTAGGCCAGCTTCTTTGGTTATCCGCTTTTGCAATTCAACGGCCCACTTAAACGCTCCGAAATATTTATCCATTCCGCTCGCGTCTATATAGAATTCATCAATAGATGATTTTTCAAATTTAGGCGCGGCATCTTCTATAATACTGGTAACCTCATGCGAGGATTTACTGTACGCCTCCATATCGCCAGAGATAACTTTGGCATCCGGACAAAGCTGCAACGCCAAGTACATCGGCATAGCCGAGTGAACCCCGAACCTTCGCGCCTCATAACTGCAGGCTGCCACCACACCTCTGCGACTGCTTCCGCCCACGATCAGCGGAATTCCATTTAATTTTTTATTTTTTTTGCGCTCTACGGCTACGAAAAACGCGTCCAGGTCTAAATGAATAATGTTTCTGTCCATGGAAGCAATTAACTAAAAATATTAGTATCAAAATAATTGTTCAACTAAAATATTTAGTATTATCTTTGACCTATGTCGATGGTAAATAAAAACCTACGATTCCTTCGTCTTCAAAAAGGATGGACGCAAAAGGAATTGGCCGAGAAGCTCGCGCTCAAGCAGCCTGTTATCGGTGCGTATGAAGAAGAGCGTGCAACGCCTCCGCTACCATGTTTATTAGAGATCTCAGATCTCTTTAAGATCAGCATCGATGTGCTTTCGCGGAAAGATTTAAGCAAGCTTCCAGAGATAAACTGGCGGGAAGCAGCAGTTCAAATTAAAAAAGAAGTGCTGGCCATTACGGTGGACAGTGAAGACAGAGAGAATATAGAGTTGGTATCGCAGAAAGCTGCCGCGGGTTATCTGAACGGCTACCAGGATCCTGAATATATTAAAGACCTTCCCAAGCTTAGCCTGCCGGTATTGCCGCGCCATGCAACGTATCGGGCGTTTGAGATCAAAGGTGATTCCATGCTGCCGATACAATCAGGCGCGATTGTGTTTGGAGAATATGTGGAGAAACTGCCGGAGGTTAAGAATGGGAAACTATACATACTCGTAACCGAGAATGACGGCATCGTGTTCAAGCGCGTGTTCATAAGCAATGATAAACTGTTGCTCGTTTCCGATAACCGCGAGTATGATCCGTATTCAATCGATGCAGCTACAATTAAAGAGATCTGGGCGGTGAAAGCATTTTTCTCCACCAAGTTTCCGGACATGGATGCCACAAGCTTTTCAGCGGATCAGTTGGCGGCTTCTGTGTTGGAGTTGCAAGAGCAGATCAAGCAGCTGACGAAAAATAAAAAGTAACAACGGTGTTGGGCATTGGCTTCGTAGTGGTTGCCCGATGCCTGACACTTAATATTCTTCTCATAAGAATCCGTTAATCTCTCAGTTCGACAATTGTAGTTCGCGGAAACTTTGTTACACTGTTCACATTATTAGTCAGCTTCTCTTCATTTAATACCAGGTATTCTTTTCCATCGTTGATATACCACACCTTTTCAATTGGATATCCGATAAAAACAGGTTCAATCAAAAGCATTTGGCCTGGATTAGCGATCACGGAATATGTTACCGAGTCAATAATATTGATCTTAATCTTGGTGTCTATTTTAGAAAAAATATTCTGTTTAATTTCCGCGTCAGGGAGTAAAGTATTGGTATACTTTACTGAATCGACTGTCAATTTCTCATGGGTCTGAACATGTAAGTTTACCGGCTTACTAGTTGGATTTTTAATAATAAGGTTATAGGATATATCGCATGATGTAAAAATTAGAGAAACAAAGATGAATATGAGAAACTGTTTCATCAGCTTAGTTATTAAAGTTTACTCCACTCTGATCGCTTCAACGCCAGATACCGCTCATTCTCTGCATCAAACACCATGTAATCATACATCTGCGGAATCGTGTTAAGTCCTTTTAAGGTAGCTAGTCCGTATTTGCCATCCTGCTTCACCACAATATAGCCGTTACCGATGTCATGAATCAATTCATATTTCGGATGCAGCAACACATTTCCTTTTTCATCGGCCAAACCCTTCGAACCGTTCAGCGTAAGTAATAAGCGTTTGGTTTTTAAAACTTCCACAACATCATAACGCGCAGGCAGCACAACCTTACCTTCATTATTCATGTAACCATAAAATCCTTTTTGCTTGATAATGGAATGCTCATCCGAGAATGACGCAGCATCTTCAAACGTTGGCTGGATGATAATTTTTTCATCGCGGTTAATGAAACCCCATTTGTTGCGGATTTTGATCGCAGCCAAGCCTTCGCTAAACGGTTTAATGTCTTCATACCGGTTGGCAACGCGTAATCTCCCGAGATCGTCAATGAATCCATACTTGCCATTACGCTTAATTCCGCGCAAGCCTTCCGATGCCGGGAAGATTTTTTCGGTTACTTCGGTTGGCGGTAACTGGCGGCTTACAATCCTTCCGTCAAAATCAATCGTCCAGTTGCCTCCGGTTGAGATATATTCCGTGAAGTTTGTGTCGTTAACTTTTATTTGATTGTTGGTGAAGTATAAAACCGTTCCGTCAAACGACATAAGGAAAAGTGTTTTGCTAACTTTTTTAAAATACCGGTCTTTGTTGAGCAGCATTACGCGATTCGACTGTGGATATACAAGCCATTCTTCTTTTGCATTGATAATACCAAACTGACCTTTAAACTTTACCGAAAGCTGATCATCACCGGTTTGCAAGACGCTGTCGTATACGCAAGCAACTATTTCTCTGCCCATCTCATCAATCGCACCCCAATGGTTTTTTCGCATCGCTGCAAATAATCTTTTATGCTCTCTAAGAATAATATCGTAAGGCTTTGAGGTTTTCAATAAACCGGTTGTATCGCGCAGCGACCAGTTATTATTTCCATCTTGAGTTAGAAGAAATGAATTCTCGAATAAAATTTTCTTAAAGACTGGTTTCAGTAAGACTCCGCCAGTTCTTTTCAGCACGCCATATCCGGAAGGTGCTTTAAAGATTGCCAAACCATTTTCAAACGGATAAATGTCGAGCACGGGTTGATCATTTATCTTTTTCAGATTTTTATCAGCAAGCCAGCTTTGCGCTCCGCTTCTGATTTTGTAGCGATCTTCATTAAGCCATGCAATGGAATCTCCTTCAATCATATCCAACGTTTTATTTTCAGCGCTCATCACCAGCCATTCATCTGGCATGCGCGCACGAATGCCTTCCGTTGTAATTTGAATCTCTCGATACTTTGCTTCAGATTTTAATTGCCCTTCGCGATTGATCAATCCTTGCTTACCATTTTCGTAAATGATCGCAACGTTGTTTTTAAAACTCGAAAGACTGTCGATTGTAAACCCTGAAATCTGTTTACCACCTTCAGAGTACAACGCAATCTTTCCGCTAAAATCTTCCACTGCATAACGCAGGCTTCCAATCGGGTAAATGTTTTTGTATTGGAATGGTATGAGAATTTTATTTTCAAGATTGATCAGTCCGTGTTTGAATTGATTTCCTTCACGGAGAAAGGCAACAATTCTGAGTGAGTGAACTTTAACTCCCGCATAGGTAAAAGGAATAATCGTTTTTCCTTCTGTATTGATCAATCCTGTACTCACCGCAATCGCAGAAGATTTTTTTGTCGCTACAATCAACGATCCGTCAGCCGGAGTAAGCGACAGATAATATGCTTTTGTAACGCGTTCATTATTAATGTTTACAATTCCCCATGTTCCGCCAAGTTTGTAACCCGTAACTTTTCCATTAATAGAAAAACTACCATTGCTCCAGCCGAGTGCATCGTAAATGGCAGGTATAACAGTTTGTCCCAATTCATTCTTGAGCCCAACTTTCCCGTTTTCTTCAAAGCGCACATAAGGCTCTGCAACCGTGTTCAGGCTGCATAAAAGAATAGATATGACAAAAATCATCCGCATAAGGGTGCAAATATAGGCCTGATTTCAGGGAATTTTTCAGACCTTTACGTGGTTATTAGTCCGTTAACAGAACGCCATGTATATCGAACAATTGTATACGAATTGCCTTGCAGAAGCAGCCTATTATATAGAGTCGGAAGGAGAAGCAGCGATTATTGACCCGTTGCGCGAAACAGAACCCTATATTACAATAGCGGAAAAACGCGGAGCAAAAATTAAATACGTGTTCGAAACGCATTTTCATGCGGATTTTGTCTCAGGTCACATCGACCTTTCACGCAAAGTAAACGCCCCGATTGTTTACGGCCCCAATGCCAACACGCATTACGATGTAGTCAATGCAACGGATGGTCAGGAGTTTAAGCTTGGAAAAACAAAATTTAAAGTTCTTCATACACCCGGACATACACCTGAATCAAGCTGCTTCTTGTTGTTCGATGAGAATGGAAAAGAGTATGCGCTGTTTAGCGGTGATACATTGTTTGTAGGTGATGTTGGTCGTCCGGATTTATTGGATGGCGTAATGACGCGTGAAGAATTAGCGAGCATGATGTACGACTCGCTGAACAAGAAAATTAAAACATTACCTGATAGTGTAATTCTTTATCCGGCACACGGCCCCGGCTCATCCTGCGGAAAGAATATTGGAAAGGAAACTTTCTCCACCATCGGTGAACAGAAGAAATTCAACTATGCACTTCAGGATATGACGCGTGAGGAGTTCATTGAAAAAGTTACGGACGGAATTCTTCCTCCGCCTGCTTATTTCTTTGAAGATGCGCGTATTAATAAAGAAGGCTACGAATCAATCGAGAACGTAATTTCAAAAAATAATAAATCACTTTCACTAGCTGAGTTTAAGAAAGCGGTTACTGATGGTGCAATTATTTTAGATACCCGCAAACCGGATGATTTCGAAAAAGGATTTATTCCCGGATCGTTAAACATTGGCCTTAACGGACAATATGCAGTATGGGTAGGAACGTTGCTTGATATTAATCAACCACTTGTGCTGATCACGGAAGAAGGCAACGAAGAGGAAGCTGTGCTTCGTCTTGCGCGTGTAGGCTACGAAAATGTTGTGGGCTATTTAAAAGGAAGCGTTGATGGCTGGGATGGTAAGCTTGATAAAGTTGAAACCATCACCCCCGAACAAATGAAAGCCGAGCTTGCCAAAGGTGTTGACGTACTGGATGTGCGCAAGCCGGGCGAGTGGTCGGTAAGTCATTTAAAGGACGCTAACTTCCTTCCCTTGTCTGATATTCTAAATAATACCGAAAATCTTAATAAGAGCAATCCATATCTTGTGCATTGTGCAGGCGGGTATCGTTCGATGATTGCAATCTCTATGCTTAAGCGGTTAGGTTTTACCGGAAGGTTGGTAAACATCCAGGGCGGTTTTGGTGCCATGGTAACGGCTGGTTTGCCAGCAGTAACAGAGGAAGTGATCGCTTAATTATTCTATTGCCTTTGCGGCCAGAAACATTTCTTCCGTGATTGTTCGGTTGTTGTTGCAATCAGAGTCAACTAAAATTTTCCAAACACCATTTTCTTTGCGTAGGGCTACGTGAAATTGTCCGTAGCTGGTTCGTTTTTCTCCTGAAGCATTAATCGTTTCATTTTTGAAATAACCAATTTCGAAAGCTTGTTCTCCGTTTGCTATGCGTTGGGTAAACCGAAGTTCAAATGTGTTTTTGGTTTTCTCCACTTCCATGGATTGCTTCCAGGCAGGCCAGCTCATGGTTAGATCTTTCTCATATTGATCGTAATTCATAATCTGTCCATGATCGCGCTCCACACGCATGACATCTTTTGAATGCAGTTGCATGAATCCTTTGATGTCGAGTGCTGTAAGTGCTTTTGCAAACGGCTTCCAAACCTGATCGTTGATTTCTTTTGTTGAATTTTGAGCGATAGCGGTAAGGCTAACCAAAACAAAAAGAATTGAAAACAATTTTTTCCGTATCATGTTATGTTTTTATGATCCTCGAAAATACGAAATTAGCATGATGAAGAATCTGGCAGCTTTTGCCCGTAAGGCGTACCAATCCAGGCTGCTGAGAAAGCTGACTAAAATTGTAGTGTACTTCCACATTGTTTTGATTTGCGTCATCACATTGTCGTATTGTTCTTTTCGAAGGTTTTCTGAAAAATCTTATGAGGAAGCAAAAAAACATAAGCCCTATGACGTAATTGTTGTGCCGGGCATTCCTTTTGAGAAGAAAGAAATTTCGCCCGTAATGAAAATGCGGATTCTTTGGGCGAAGCATTTATACGATAGCGGATACACAAAAAATATAATCTTTTCAGGAGCAGCTGTCTATAATCCATTCGTGGAAGCAATCGCCATGCAAACTATTGCCGATTCGCTTGGTCTGCCACCCGAACATTTATTTTCAGAAACTACAGCGGAACACTCTACGGAAAACATCTACTATTCCTGGAAAATGGCAAAGGAGATGGGTTTTAAAAAAATTGCACTCGCAACCGATCCATTTCAGGCAGCCTTGTTAAGGAGCTTTATGAAAAAATATTGTCCGGGTATGGATAATATACCACTTGTGATGGGAGTCATAAAAATGGAAACAAAAATGCCCTTAGTCGATACAGTTTCTTTTTTTAAAAGAGATTTTGTGTCCATTCGTGAGCGTGAAGGTTTTTGGAAGCGCTTTAGGGGAACACGTGGTAGACGCGTGAAGGATGAAGTGAAAAAGCTTGAGAAAGAAGAGGAAGAAAGGAAAGCTAAAAAGTAACTATGAAAGGAGTAATCGTTTTTATTTTGCTTTTTGGATCGGTTAACATGTATGCTCAGCATAAAGTTGAGATCACGGTTAAAGGCATTGAAAAAATACAGGGGTCAGTATTAGTTGCTGTTTATAACACGGAAGAAACCTTCTTAAAGAAGCACATCGCTTCAAAAAAAGTAAAAGTAGATACTAAAGAGGTTACCTTTGCTTTTGACGAAGTAGCTTCAGGCAATTATGCGATCACCCTGTTTCAGGATGAGGACGATAACGGAAAGCTGAATACAAACTTTATGGGTATTCCTAATGAGCCTTATGGCTTTTCGAATGATGCGAAAGGGAACTTCGGGCCGCCATCTTTTGAGAAAGCCAAGGTAAAAGTTGATGGCAATAAAAAGCTTGTGATCAATTTGAACTAACCACGCACGAATCCATTACTCGGCTGGCCTCGGTTACATCAATAATTCCACGCTGATGATCCCAGGTATTATAAATGTAAGTTGCAATCTCTGCGATTTCGAGATTGGTGAGTGCTTCAACTCCAGGCATCGGTTGGGAAAAACTTTTTCCGTTTACTGTAATCTCTCCTTGGATACCATACTTCATCAGGCATAATACATGCTCAAAGTTTTTATCCATGTAGTCCGAAGTATTCAACGGTGGATAAACTAGACCTAGTCCTTTCCCCGTTGATTGATGGCAATTACTGCAGTGCTTAAGATAAAGCTCTTCACCCTTAACGTAATATTGTTTGAATTTGACAGAAGTTGAATCCGTTGAGTTCCCCGAATTAGAAGAACATGCGAGAGACAGCAACAAAAACCCGATGAATCCGAAATTCGAAATTCTGAATTCGAAATTGTTACTATTCACGCTCTAGCTGTTTGATGTCTTTCATTAAGCGATCTACATCGTCTTCTTTTGTACCATCATACTTACCTCGGATTCTACCTTGACGGTCAATTAATAAAAACGCTCCGCTGTGGATGAAACCATCCGGCTCGGCTTTGTCTTCCATCGCGGTAGCGAAATAACTTTTTTGGGCAAGATCAAAAACATATTCTTTTGGTTGACCCGTTGCAAAATGCCACTTGCTGCTTTTAACATCTAGCCGTTTTGCAAAATCACGCAGTAAATTAACTGTATCGTATTCCGGATCAATGGTGTGAGAAAGTATAAGTACCTCTGAATCATCCTGCACCTGCTCATAAAGTCTTACCATTTGTGTTTTCATAATCGGACAAATCGTCCGGCAGGAAGTGAAAAAGAAATCTGCCACATAGATTTTGCCTTTGAACGTTTCGTTGGTAATAACTGCACTATCCTGATCCACAAAAGTGAAAGGAGCAATGGTATGATAAACGGTATCCGTAACTTGCTTGCCGTCCACTTCACGGGTTGTAACTTCACGTTGACCAAAAATCGGTAACGACTCTTGACAACTGGCCAAAAAGGTTAACAGAAAAAAGGCATACAGGCACTGAATTAAAATTTTTGCTTTCATGTTAATCTTCTCTCAACTTTTCACGTTACAATTCTATACCTTCCATTAGTTATATACTTATGCAGAACGCAGCGGCCCTTTGGTATTTTGAAAGCGTAAATCTCTTCAATATTCTTTGCCCGCACAAGGTAAAAGCGATGGCAGGCAAGCATGAATTCATCCATTTTAAGAAGGATGCATTTATTTACTTCCCGAATGACAAGGCGGATCATATCTATATGATCGCCCATGGCCGGGTAAAGATTGGCCATTATCTCGATGACGGGAAAGAAGTTATCAGCTCGATCCTTACTCCCGGGGAAATCTTTGGTGAACTAGCCTTGGCAGGCGAAGCTACTCGGAGAGATTTTGCGCAAGTGATGGATGACAAGACTTCCATCTGCCCGTTAAGCCTGGAGGAACTTAAGCAATTGATGTACGGTGATCGAGAGTTAAGCTTTAAGCTATTGAAGCTTGTTGGTCTTCGACTAATGAAATTGGAACGTAAGCTTGAACTTCTCGTATTCAAAGATGCGCGCACGCGGATCATAGAATTTTTGAAAGACGCTGCCGCGTGGAAAGGCAAGAAAGTTGGTTTCGAAACCATGATCCCAACGCAGCTTACCCATAAAGATATTGCCTCACTTACCGGAACATCCCGGCAAACCGTGACAACAATCCTGAACGATCTTAAAGAAAAGAATCTAATCTATTTCGACCGAAAGAAAATTCTGGTTCGTGATCTGGAGAATCTTAAATAATTATTTGTAAAGCTTCTCGTAATACTCCTTCACCATTCGCCCTGAATCAAACTCAGGCAATACATCTTTCATACTGGCCTTAACAACGTTAGTCCACTTAGCAGGAGTGTTGTAGTACATCGGGATGATTTCATTTTCTAAAACATCCAGCAGGTTGGCAGCTTCAGTCTTGTCTTTTATGTCCTGGGAAAGTGAGTCGTCAGCCGTTTTAATGATGAACGAGTTCTTCCCATGCTTTGCGAATTCAGGAACCCAGCCATCCGGGATTGATAAGTTTACCGATGCATTCATTGCAGCAGTCATACCGGATGTTCCAGATGCTTCCCGGTATAAGCGCGGATTGTTCAACCAAATGTCAGAACCTTTTTTCAAATGTCCGGATAGCCAAAGTTCGTAACCTGTTAGTATAGTACAGTTCGGTAAATCCTTTGTCTTCCAATAAATTTCATTGAAGACATTAATCGCAGCGAAATCTTCCGGGTACGGTTTGCCAGCCCAGATAATTTGTATCGGTTGTTTTTTATTTTGAACAATCTTTAAAAATCTTTCAAAATCAAACATCAGCATGTTTGCACGTTTGTATCCGGCAAAACGTCTTGCCCACACAACGGTGAGAATATTTTCATTAAATAATTTCCCGGTTTGATTGGCGATTGTTCTGAAAAGCTTTCGCTTCAACTCCTTCTTATGCTTCACCAATCCCTTGTCATCATTTTTCTTTAAAGACTTTTCGAGCTCTTCATCCATCCAATACGTTTTGTTCTGAGCATTGGTTATTGCTTCGATCTTGCAGATGCCTTTGTAATCACCCCACATCTTTCTGGAAACTTCACCGTGCAATTGCGAAACTCCATTCGCAATCTTCGCGAGTCGCAATGCAGTAAGTGTATAGTTCAATACACCGTTTTCCGGATAAACATATTCCTGAACCTGCTGTAACGTCAAGCCATTGAAGAAGCTCATGCTGTTGAGCAAGGGCAGGCTATGTTCTTCGTTACCGGCTTTCTCAGGTGTATGTGTTGTAAACACTACTCGTTTCTTCACTTCATCAACACTTTTATATTTATCGAGCAGGTAGAAGCACATTGGGAGTGCATGACCTTCATTCATGTGATAGATCTCAGTGTTGCGCTCGAGAATATCAATCAGCTTCGCTCCGCCAATCCCCAACAAAATAGATTGTGCAATTCGCGTAGTTTCATTCGGATCGTATAGCCGGTGACTGATCGTTTGCGCCAGAAAGTCATTTTCCGGAATATCAGTGCTCAATAAAAACAGCGGTGCTGAATTAAAAACTTCAGGCTTAAGCAAATAAGCTTTTACAAAAACCCGCGCGCCATGAATGGTGATCGGAAAAACAATATTGGTGTCTGTTAAATACGAGTAATCCTTATCGCGAAAACTTACGCGCAAGGTTTGATCCTGGTTACGCTCCTGATCGTAATAACCTTTCTTCCAGAGAATGCCAATGCCAATCAGGTTTTGCTTGAGCTCGTAAGCGCTGCGCAGATGTGATCCAGCCAGAAACCCCAATCCGCCACTATATATTTTCAATGGCTGGTTGATGGCAAACTCCATCGAGAAATAAGCAACAGGTTTTGAATAGTTCTTCGCGAATTTGTAGGGGAAAAGCGTCTTTAAATCAATCATTGGGTTCAGGTCAAGCCGACAAACTACTAAAAAGGAATAAAGGCTGCTTAACTCCTGTATAAATTTAATCGGTATAGCATCATGCAAACGTTTGAAGTTAATGTTTTGAAATTGTGAATCTTCAATAAGCGGCTTGATTGGGGATGATTAAAAAACCTATCTTGAGTGCGGATGAGAATAAAGTTGCTTCTATTTTTTGTTCTAACAGTTGGCTATGCAACGGCACAGGAAACGCCATACGTGGTTATGGTTTCGTTTGATGGTTTCCGTCACGACTATGTAGAACGGTATAACCTGCCTAATTTTAAAAGACTTATTAGTAAAGGGAGTGCAGCGGAAGCACTTATTCCTTCGTTCCCAAGTAAAACATTTCCCAATCACTATACACTTGTCACCGGTTTGTATCCGGGCAATCATGGGTTGGTGGATAATGAATTTTATGATCCCGAACAGAAAAAACTTTATGGTATCCGGAAACGCGAAATGGTTGAAGATCCTTTTTTTTATGGAGGCACTCCGCTCTGGCAATTGGCGCAGCAGCACGGGTTGAAGTCAGCATCGTTTTATTGGGTAGGATCGGAGGCAAAAATCCTCGGTTCATTTCCTGATTATTATCGGCTGTATGATGCAAAGGTTAAAAACGAAGAACGCGTTGAGCAAACAATTGACTGGCTAAAACTACCAGAGACAGACCGACCACATTTCATCTCGCTTTATTTTTCATTAGTAGATCACGAAGCTCATACAACAGGCCCAACTTCGATTGAAACTCAAAAAGTTTTGCATACGGCCGATTCCCTTTTAGGAATGCTGATGAACAAGGTTGAAACGCTTAAGTTACCGGTAAACATTATTGTTGTTTCCGATCATGGCTTATATGAAATGAAACGTGAAGAAAAAGTTTTCCGATATGTTAATCAATTGATAAACACCAATAATAAATCTGTGATGTTCGCGAATGCTGGCTCGCAGGTTCACTTCTACACAAAAAATATAGACTCATTATATACTGTGTTAAAAAATCAGGAAAAGAATTTTAAAGTTTACAGGCAAGGCGAATTTCCTGAGCGCTGGTATTATAAAAATGCAAGATCAGGCAATGTTTTAATCGTTGCTGAACCCGGTACATATTTTTTAACTGCACCGAGAGATTTAAGCAAATGGGTGGAGACCGGGAACTTCGGTGAGCACGGTTATGATCCGGCTTCAACGAAAGAGGTAAATGGAATTTTCTATGCGGTGGGTCCGAACGTTAAGCAAGGCGTTACACTAAAACCTTTTGAAAATATTCATGTGTATCCATTTGTGGCGAAGATTTTAGGATTGAAGATTCCGGAAGTTGATGGAGAGGAAAAAGTTCTTGATAAAATATATTTAAAAAGATAGGAGCCGTATTCCTACACGGCTCCTATCTTTTTTAATAAGTATCTGAAGGCATTGAAACAGTTTGGCCACACAGATTCGCAATAGAGGAATTAGGGGAAACAATAATCGGTTTACAATCAGAATTAACAATTATCTTACCGGAAGCTTCAAGTTTGCAATTTCCTCCTGAAAAAGAAGTAATGTTTAGGGATTGCGTTTCCCAACGGTAAGCATATACACTGTACATAATCACTCCGTTTTTTAAAACATCCGTAACAGTTGTGACAAGATTTGGCATAGTAACGGTACTTGAAGTCACGGTTGCACAAGCGGGAGCCATGATGGTGAAACCCGCCCCGTTTCCAGAAACAATAAAACCATCGGGATAACATTGCCCGGGAGTATAGTTTGCACACGTAGTCTCCCAGGTTCCCTGAATTCCATTTTGTAATTGAGCCGGAGTAGGTCCGAAAAACCAAACCGGAGTACCGAAAAAAGCACTGGACCAGCGTCCGTTTCCCTGCCACGTTAAGGCGTTGCCGACTGACCCAATAGTTCCCGGATTCATATCTCCGGTACCCGCTCCATCTGCGTGACGGGCATTTGAATTGTTATCACTTGCTTGTGGGGCAGGATCTCTTGTGGGTACTGGCTCTTCTTCTGAGCAGCTTACAAGAAATAATACAAATAACAGGAAAAGTGTTTTGAATTTTGAGTTGAACATAACGTTGGGGTTAGTTTACAACTATAAGATAAGCAATTTTACAGTATATGCTTTATCAAATCCTGAAGCGAGTTAAAAGATACATCAGTCGCGATCCATCTCAGGTCGGAGATTTGTATGATCGTACTTGAATTTTCCGAAATAGAAAACCCGCTTCGCTCCAGCGCATTTTTCGTCCACAAATATTCAAATCCTTCACCAATCAACTTAACCGATTTATTCCGCCACGCTTCGTGCGCAACCTTTCCAGTCTTTAAATCAAATCCTTTAAACCGAAAAATTTCATCAAACGAACCATTCAACACAAGATCTTCCGGAATACCGGTAATAAGTTTTTTATCATTTCCGGCTAGCCAAATAAGATCAGCTGTTTGCAAGGCAAGATCAAGTTCATGCGTTGCAACTAAAATTGCTTTGTCCGAATTCCGCGCAAGCTTTCGCAACAGATTCATAATCTCAACCCTGTTATTCAGATCAAGATGTGCAGTAGGTTCATCCAGCAATATTACTTGTGTGTCTTGAGCCAACGCACGTGCAATCATAGCCATCTGCAACTGACCATCGCTTAGTTCAAATAATTTTTTGTTGCTGATATTTTGAATATGGGTGTCATGAATGGCGCGCTCAATAATTGATTTGTCTTCATCACTCAGTTTGATATCCCAATCGAGGTATGGATATCTTCCTAATGCCACCAATTCAGCAACCGTCATGTTAACCACATTAACGCGATCTGTTAAAACAACCGAAATTGTTTTTTGGCGGTCATCCTGAGCGGAGTCGAAGGGTGCCGCGCCTGATAGAGACTTTTGCAAACCTGCTAACGTTCGTATCAACGAAGATTTTCCAATCCCGTTCGCACCCATAAAACAAACCAGCTCGCCCGCATGAAGTTCAAGATCAATATTCTCAAACAATACGTGTTGCGTATCACCCTCTGTATACCCGACAGAAAGATTTTTTGCATGAAGTAAAATCCCCCGGCTCATATCCTGATCTTTTTACTTCGCACAATCACCCAGATTACAACCGGAGCACCAATCAATGCCGTGATTGCATTAATCGGCAATACAAAATCATTTCCCGGCAGCCGCGTAAGAATATCACAAAACAGCATAACGATCCCACCCATTAACACAACGGCAGGAATTAATGTCTTATGATTAGTCGTATCAATAACAAGCCGTGCTAAATGTGGAACTGCCAGGCCAACAAAAGCAATCGGTCCACAGAAAGCAGTAACAACTCCGGTTAAAATACTTGTTCCTATAATAATGAGCAGGCGTGATCTTTTTAGATTAATACCCAGGCTCATTGCGTAATTGTCCCCTAACAGCCAAACATTTAAGGGTTTGATGGAAATAACTCCGATTGCAAGCCCGATTACAACACCAATTCCCAAAATCAGGATCTCAGTCCAGTTGAGGCTGCTCATGCTTCCAAAAGTCCAGATCATATAGTATTGAATATCTTCTGCCCGGCTGATGAACTGCAGTACACTAACAATAGAGGACGTTGCTGCTCCAATCATCAACCCTATTATTAATAGAGAAACATTGTCGCGGATGCGGTGCGCAATGGCCAGTACAAGCAGGAAAATCCCCGCACACCCAACACTGGAAGCCAACGCAATAGAAAGTGAGCTTGAAAACAACGACCCCAATCCGCCAGCCATCACAACAATGGCTACCGCCAAGCTAGCCCCGGAACTAAGCCCCAGAACATCTGGTCCAGCTAGTGGATTTCTAAATAGAGTCTGCATAAGCAAGCCTCCCAATGCCAAAGCTCCTCCAGCCAAGACGCAAGTGAAGGCTTTTGTTAGCCGAAAGTCAAAAATAATATCAGCCCAAACCGGGTTTGAAGGTTCTCCACCAGTTAAAACTTTGAGGGTTTCGGGCAGTGGAATCTTTACGCTTCCAAGAGAAATATTTACAAGAAACAGCACAATCAGCACCGAAGGCAATAGAATCCACCAGTACTTTTGCACGCTGCTTTTCATCCAAATGACTTAAAAACCGCGTAATAATACTGATTTTCAGGGTTTTTGTTGAACAACTTATGGCTGGCTTTACTTTCCTGAAAATTTTAGAAGTGCCCCTTGCTACCTACTCTTAGTTTCCTATCTTTGCAGTCCTTTTTGGAGCCACATAGGCCCAAAATCCTGAAAAACAAGCATTAAAAGGTTTATACCATGCCTGGAATTATAGGACGCAAAGTGGGGATGACGAACGTTTATGGTCCGGAAGGCGAGAACATCGCTTGCACCGTGATCGAAGCGGGACCCTGCACCGTCACACAAGTTAAAAATGTAGAAACTGACGGATATCGTTCAGTTCAACTCGCGTTTGGCGAAAAGAAAGAGAAAAGCACTACGAAGGCTGCTCTCGGACATTTCAAGAAAGCGAACACTACTCCCAAAAAATCTTTAGTTGAGTTTCGTGATTTCCGTACTGAGTACGATGGAATTGCTGAGCTCGGCAAGCAAATCAATGTTCAGGACATCTTTAAAGAAGGCGACTTCTTAGATGCGATCGGTATCTCAAAAGGTAAAGGTTTCCAGGGCGTTGTGAAGCGTCATGGATTTGCTGGGGTGGGTGGAGCAACTCACGGTCAGCATAACCGTCTTCGTGCACCCGGTTCAATGGGTAACGCATCTTTCGCGTCACGTGTACCGAAAGGCAAGCGCTTACCAGGACGTATGGGTAGCGATCGCGTAAAAGTTGCTAACCTGAAAGTGGTTAAGATCATGGCCGATCAGAACATCATCGTGATCAGCGGCTCGGTTCCGGGCGCTATTAATTCAACTGTAATTCTCCAGAAATAATGGAAGTAGCATTATTAAAATACAGTGGTGAGAAGTCAACCAAGAAGTTAACACTTCCGGAGACTGTGTTTGGTATTGAGCCAAACGACCACGCGATATACCTGGATGTGAAAAGTTACCTCGCTAACCAGCGTCAGGGAACACACAAATCCAAGCAGCGTAACGAAATCTCTGGTTCTTCCAGAAAGCTGAAAAAACAAAAAGGAACTGGTGGAGCCCGTGCGGGTAACATCAAGAACCCGTTGTTCAAAGGTGGTGGTCGTGTATTCGGTCCTACACCACGCGATTATTCATTCAAATTGAATAAGAAAGTAAAAGACCTGGCACGTAAGTCAGCGCTTACGTATAAGGCAAAAGACAATGCAATTGCTGTGTTGGAAGATTTCAATTTCGATTCTCCTAAGACAAGCCAGTATGTAAAATTGCTTTCAGCGATTTCATTGACTGATAAAAAGACATTGTTCGTGCTTCCTGATAATAACAAGAATGTTGTTCTGTCTGGAAGAAACATCAAGAATTCAAAAATCACCACTGCCGATCAGATCAATACGTACGATGTGATGAATGCTAACACCATCATCTTCGTAGAGAGCTCTGTAAGCAAGATTGAAAACTTATTAAATAAAGAGTAATGAGTGTCCTGAAGAAACCATTGGTTACGGAAAAAGTATCTGCTCTTAACGAAAAGGGTAAGTACGGCTTTTTCGTAGACCTCAACGCCAACAAGGTAGAAATCAAGAAGGCGGTTGAAAAGCAATATGGTGTGAACGTGACAAGCGTAAACACGATGAGCATGATGGGTAAATTAAAAACCCGTTATACGAAAACAGGTATTCTTGCTGGTCGCCAGAAGAACTACAAGAAGGCCATCGTAACGCTGGCTGAAGGCGAAGTAATTGACTTTTATAGCAACGTATAATTTTTAGACAA
Organism: Cyclobacteriaceae bacterium; assembly: GCA_965227265.1. GTDB lineage: Bacteria > Bacteroidota > Bacteroidia > Cytophagales > Cyclobacteriaceae > UBA2336. The sequence continues at coordinate 4,086,981 of OZ245738.1, forward strand.
TGGCGTTGAAGAAATTAAGACCGATGACTCCCGGCACTCGTCACAGAGTGGCTGCATCTTTTTCAGATGTTACAACTAACATTCCGGAGAAGTCACTCGTAGTAACCCTGAAGAAATCAGGTGGACGAAACAACATGGGTAAAATGACTATGCGCTACATTGGCGGTGGTCATAAGCAGAAGCTTCGTATCATCGACTTCAAGCGCGAAAAAACTGGTGTACCCGCTACAGTAGCAACTATTGAGTATGATCCATCACGTTCTGCACGTATTGCACTTTTGCATTATGCGGATGGTGAGAAAGCATACATTCTTGCTCCTGCAGGATTGGAAGTTGGTCAGCAACTTGTTTCAGGTGCTGATGTAGCTCCTGAAGTTGGTAATGCATTGCCACTTGCTAAGATCCCGGTAGGTACAATCGTACACAACGTGGAGATTAAGCCGGGTAAAGGTGGAGCAATTGCTCGTTCAGCTGGTTCATTTGTTCAGTTGCTTGCTCGTGAGAACGGAGTAGCAACCTTGAAAATGCCTTCAGGTGAAATGCGTAACGTATTAGATCGTTGCATCGCGACAGTAGGAACTGTTTCGAACGCAGATCACATGAACGAAAGCTTGGGTAAAGCAGGTCGTAACCGTTGGAAGGGTATCCGTCCACGTACACGTCCGGTAGCGATGAACCCGGTTGATCACCCGATGGGTGGAGGTGAAGGACGTGCGTCAGGTGGACATCCACGCTCACGTAACGGCTTGCTGTCAAAAGGTAAGAAAACCCGTCACCCGAATAAGTATTCTGATGGTTTGATCATTTCTAGACGTAAAAAATAATGGGACGTTCGATAAAAAAAGGACCGTATTGCGATGCAAGACTTACTAAGAAAGTAGAAGTCGCAGAAAAGTCTGGCAAGAAGTCAGTGATAAAGACCTGGTCACGCAGATCAACAATTATCCCTGAAATGATCAGCCACACGTTCGCAGTGCACAACGGAAATAAATTTATTCCTGTTTATGTGACAGAGAACATGGTAGGCCACAAGCTTGGTGAATTTGCACCAACTCGTACTTACAGAGGTCACTCAGGTAACAGAAAAGATTAATCGCTAAGTGAATCATGGAAGCTGTAGCTAAAAAAACTAAAAAGTCAGTTCTCAAAAGAGAGAAACGTGATGCTCGTAAGGAAGCGGCTAAAACCGGTCCTGTAACAGCACGGTTGGTAAACGTACCAACATCACCACGTAAGATGAGACTGGTTGCGGATTTGATCCGTGGCGTTCGTGTTAACCAGGCATTGAACATTTTAAAATATGAGCCGAAAGTTGGCGCTGCCAAACTGGAGAAGCTTCTCCTGTCTGCGATCTCTAACTGGTCAGCTAAAAACTCAGAAGAGAAGCTTGAAGAAGCAGACCTTTTTGTGAAAGAAATTTTTGTAGATGGTGGTCGTATCCTTAAAAGATTACGCCCGGCTCCGCAAGGACGTGCACACCGCGTTCGCAAGCGTTCAAACCACGTGACATTAGTGGTTGACAGCTTGAAGAAAGTTGGCACTGAAGTAAAATCAACTGAAAAAGAAACCAAGTAGGTAATGGGACAAAAGATTAACCCTGTAGGATTCAGATTAGGCGTAGTTCGCGGTTGGGATTCCAACTGGTTCGGAGGCAGCAGCTTCTCTGACAAGCTTGTTGAAGATCACAAGATCCGCAAGTACGTTGACGCTCGTATCCAGAAAGGTGGTATCGCGAAAGTGGTTATCGAAAGAACATTAAAGCGCATTACCCTTACTATTCATACTGCACGTCCGGGCGTTGTTATCGGAAAAGGCGGTACTGAAGTAGATAAGATCAAAGAAGAATTGAAGAAGCTTACGGGCAAAGATGTTCAGATCAACATCTTTGAAATTAAACGTCCTGAGTTGGATGCGAAATTGGTAGGTGAATCTATTGCACAACAAATCGAGGCACGTATCTCTTACAAGCGTGCCATGAAACAAGCAATTGCTTCAGCGATCCGTGTAGGTGCAGAAGGTATTAAGATTAAAACGTCAGGTCGTTTGGCAGGTGCTGATATGGCCCGTACGGAACAATATAAAGAAGGACGTATTCCATTGCACACGTTACGTGCTGACATTGACTACGCAATTTCTGAAGCACAAACTGTTTACGGTAAGATCGGTATCAAAGTATGGATCTTCAAAGGTGAAGTTTACGGTAAGCGTGATCTTTCACCTAACATCGGAGCAGTAGCTAATGCACAACAAGGTGGCGCACAACAAGGCGGACCAAGAGGTGGTGGCAATGAGCGCGGTGGCGACAGAAGAGGAAGAGGTGGAGATAACCGTGGCGGAAGTCGTGGTGGCGATAACAGAGGTGGCGGTCGTGGTGGTGACAGCAGAGGTGCTGGAGCTGGTGCGCGTGGCCCGAGAAAAAATTAATTAAGCACTCGTAAAGTATACAGTAATGTTACAACCGAAACGTACCAAGTTCAGAAAGATGCAGAAAGGCCGCGTGAAAGGCATTGCCACACGTGGACACTCTTTGGCTTTCGGATCTTTTGGTCTTAAATCACTGGAGGCAGGCTGGATCACAGCTCGTCAGTTAGAAGCAGCGCGTATCGCGGTAACCCGTGCTATGAAGCGTGAAGGTCAGGTGTGGATTCGTATTTTCCCTGACAAACCTATCACGCGTAAACCTGCCGAAGTTCGTATGGGTAAAGGTAAAGGTGCTCCTGAATATTGGGTAGCGGTTATCAAGCCAGGAACAATCCTGTTCGAAGCGGGTGGTGTTGATCGTGCAACAGCACGTGAAGCAATGCGCTTGGCTGAAGGTAAGCTTCCGTTCAAAACGAAGTTCACAGTTAGAAGGGATCACGTAGAGTAATTAAGTCATGAAGACAAAAGAAATAACAGCGTTGGATGCTAAGGAGCTCAACGAAAAAATCGGAGTAGAGAAAGAGACCTTGCGTAAGATGAAATTTGCGCACCAAGTGTCTGCGATCGAGAACCCGATGAAAATGAAGGAAACACGCAAGCTTATCGCTCGTCTTAAGACTGAGTTGAGAGCTAAAGAAATTCAAAAATAATTCCTATGGAAACTACGGAAAGAAACCTACGTAAGGAAAGAGTTGGTAAAGTAGTGAGCAACAAGATGACGAAAAGCATCACGGTTGCTGTAGACAGACGTGTAAAGCACCCGATCTATGGCAAGTTCGTTCACAAAACAACCAAGTTCATGGCGCATGATGAGAAAAACGAGGCAGGCATTGGCGATACAGTTCGTATCTCTGAAACCCGTCCGTTGAGCAAGCTGAAGCGCTGGAGATTAGTAGAAGTTATTGAAAAAGCTAAGTAATTATGATAAGCACAGAATCAAGACTTACCGTAGCAGATAACAGCGGAGCAAAAGAAGTTCTTTGCTTGCACATCCCGGGAGGAACCGGTAAGCGTTACGCTTCTGTTGGAGATAAAATCGTTGTAACGATTAAATCAGCAATGCCTAATGGCCAGGTTAAGAAAGGAACAGTTTCTAAAGCCGTGGTGGTTAGAACTAAAAAAGAGATTAGGAGAAAAGACGGATCGTATATCCGCTTTGAAGATAATGCAGCTGTTCTGTTGAACGCTCAAGACGAGCCGCGTGGTACCCGTATTTTCGGACCCGTTGCCCGTGAGCTTAGAGAGAAGCAGTTCATGAAAATCATTTCATTAGCTCCAGAAGTAATTTAAGTAGTCATGGAAACTAAGAGAGTAAAACTACACATCAAGAAAGGCGACACTGTAAAAGTGATTGCCGGAGATGATAAAGGTAAAGAAGGTAAAGTACTTGAAGTGATCGGCTCTAAAAACAGAGCAATCATCGAGGGTGTTAACATTATCACAAAACACCAGAAGCCATCTGCAGGTAAGCCTGAAGGTGGAATTAAGAAAACTGAAGCATCGGTTCATATAAGCAACCTCGCATTAGTAGATCCTGCATCAGGAAAAACTACCCGCGTTGGTCGCAAGGCAGATGACAAAGGAAAATTACAGCGTTACGCAAAAACAACCGGAGAATTCATAAAATAATGGCAACTCCCAGACTAAAAGAAAAATACACGAAAGAAGTTGTACAGGCTTTGAAAACAAAGTTTGAATACACTTCTGTCATGCAAGTTCCTAAGATCGACAAGATCTGTATCAACAAAGGAATGGGTATCGCGGTAACCGATAAGAAGCTTATCGATGTTGCCCTGGAAGAAATTACTACGATCTCTGGTCAGAAAGCAGTTTCTACCAAATCGAAGAAGGACATTTCTAACTTCAAATTGAGAGCGAATGTGCCAATTGGCGTTCGGGTAACATTACGTGGTAATACCATGTATGAATTCCTTGATCGTTTGGTGAACATCGCGCTTCCACGTGTGCGTGACTTCAAAGGCGTTAGCCCGAAAGGTTTTGATGGCCATGGTAACTATACCCTGGGCGTGAAAGAGCAGATCATTTTCCCGGAGATATCAATTGATAAAGTAACGAAGATCAGCGGTATGGACATTACGTTCGTAACCACTGCAAAATCTGACGAAGAGAGTTTCGAATTGCTGAAAGCAATGGGAATGCCTTTCGCTAATAAAAATAACAACTAAGTATTTGCCATGGCTAAAACATCCGCAATAGCAAGACAGACTAAAAGAGAGAGATTGGTAGCATTGTATGCTCCCAAGCGTAAAGCTTTGAAAGAAGCTGGCGATTATGCTGCATTGGATAAACTTCCACGCAACGCGTCACCGGTTCGTCTGCACAACAGATGCAAGCTGACAGGTCGTCCGAAAGGATATATTGGGAAATTCGGTGTTTGCCGGAACGTTTTCCGCCAAATGGCGTCTGACGGTAAAATCCCAGGAGTGACCAAGTCAAGCTGGTAATTCTGCTAAAAACGCACAAATTTCCGGGTTAGACCTGGGATTAGCATATCGAGTTGCTGAGTGTCAAGGTCGGATAAAACCGAAACCAGATGACAGTTTTGAATACTAAAAAATGTTCAATATCTTTGCAGCCCGTTCAAAAGACGGGTTTGCTTTTTATAAAGGAGTAAGAAAATGACGGATCCAATTTCAGATTATTTAACAAGGCTTCGGAATGCCATTAAGGCCAACCACAAAGTGGTTGAAATCCCAGCCTCTAACCTTAAAAAGGAAATAACTAAAGTGTTATTTGACAAAGGTTATATCCTGAACTATAAGTTCGAACAAGGTGAAAATCCACAGGGCACGATTAAGATCGCGCTTAAGTACAGTCCTGACACAAGGGAGTCTGCTATCTCCAGTTTGGAGCGTATCAGTACACCGGGTTTGAGACAATACCGTGGAACGGATAATCTTCCGAAAGTATTAAACGGATTAGGCGTGGCCATCCTTTCAACTTCGAAAGGCGTGATTACGGATAAAGAAGCCCGCAAGATGAATGTGGGTGGTGAAGTATTGTGTTACGTCTATTAATAGTAGAGTTATGTCACGAATAGGAAAACAACCCATCTCATTACCGAAAGGCGTAACATTCAACTTTTCGAAAGAGAACCATACAGTAACTGTAAAAGGTCCGAAAGGAGAACTTAAGCAGGTTATTGATTCTGACTTTACTGTAGCAACACAGGCAGACGGAACAGTACTTGTTGAAAGACCAACAGAACAAAAGCGCCACAAAGCGATGCACGGTTTATACCGCGCATTGATTTCTAACATGGTGGAAGGTGTAAGCAACGGTTACAAAGCTCAACTTGAGCTGGTAGGTGTTGGTTACAAGGCGAACGCACAATCAAATGTGTTGGAGCTTAGCCTTGGATTTTCGCACAACGTGTTCTTAGCTGTTCCAAGCGAGATCAAGGTTGTTGCAACCCAGGAAAAAGGGGGTAACCCTACAATTGTTCTCGAAGGAATTGATAAGCAATTGGTTGGTCAGGTGGCCGCTAAAATAAAATCACTTCGTCAGGTTGAGCCTTACAAAGGTAAAGGTATCCGCTTCACAGGTGAGTACGTACGCAGAAAAGCTGGTAAGGCTGCTGCTAAATAATTAAGCATCATAGATAGATAAGACTATGGCAGGCAAGAACAACGAAAGAAGAACAAGAATTAAAAAAGGTATTCGCAAGAGACTGGAGGGTACAACCGACCGTCCGCGTTTATCTGTGTTCAGAAGCAATAAAGGTATTTACGCTCAGGTTATTGATGACCTTAAAGGCGTGACCCTTGCATCAGCTTCTACAACCGAGCTTGGAGATAAGACAAGATTAAATGTCGAAAACTCTAAGAATGCAGGTAAAAAGCTTGCTGAAAAAGCAATTGCTGCCGGTGTTGAAACTATTGTGTTCGACAGAAACGGCTACCTCTATCACGGTAACATTAAGGCTTTTGCAGAAGGTGCAAGAGAAGGTGGATTGAAATTCTAAGAATTAAGATATGTCAGTAAGCAATATCAGTACAGTTAAGGCCAGCGAAATCGATCTTAAAGAAAAGGTCGTAGCCATTGAGCGTGTAGCGAAAGTGGTGAAAGGTGGTCGCAGGTTCAGCTTCGCAGCTATCGTAGTCGTAGGAGATGGAAATGGTGTAGTTGGATACGGCCTCGGAAAAGCAAACGAAGTTACCGATGCTATCACAAAAGGCGTTGATGACGCAAAGAAGCACCTGGTGAAAGTTCCGATCATTAAAGGAACCGTTCCGCACGAAGCGATCGGAAAATTTGATGGCGGTCACGTATTGTTGAAACCAGCATCTCCAGGTACTGGAGTAATTGCCGGTGGTGCGATGCGTGCTGTATTAGAGAGCGCAGGTATTCACAATGTATTGGCAAAGTCTAAAGGTTCTTCTAACCCGCACAACGTGGTGAAAGCAACTTTTAAAGCATTAACCAGTATGCGTGATGCATTGACGATTGCAAAGGCAAGAGGTATTTCATTGTCCAAAGTATTTAACGGATAAGATCATGGCGAAAGTACAGATCACACAGTCGCGCAGCGATATCAAAAGACCAGAACGTCAGCAAAGAACATTGCGCGCACTGGGTCTTGGAAAAGTGAACAAGTCAGTTGAAGTGGAGTACACTCCACAAATTCAGGGCATGGTTCAGAAAGTAAATCATTTGGTTAGCGTAAAAGAGCTTTAAGAAGATGAAACTGCATACATTAAAACCTGCTGACGGTTCAACAAAAACCAACAAGAGACTTGGTCGTGGCCAGGGATCGGGTGGTAGCACTGCAGGTCGCGGACATAAGGGTGCGAAGTCACGTTCAGGTTATTCGAAGAAATTCGGTTTCGAAGGTGGTCAGATGCCATTGCAGCGCAGGGTGCCTAAGTTCGGTTTCAAGAATAATAACAAGATCTACTATAAGTCAGTTAACCTTGACTCACTAGAGAAGATCGCAGAAAAACATAAAGGAGTTGAGATCAGCTTCCAGTTACTGGTTGATAATGGAATCATTGGTCGCAACGATAAGATTAAAGTGTTAGGCAGAGGAGAATTGAAATCAAAAGTTAATGTTCAGGCACACGCTTTTTCTGGAACTGCTTTAAAAGCAATTGAAAAAGTTGGTGGTACCGCAACTACGATCTAAGCATGAAGCGCTTTTTTGAAACGATACGGAATATCTTCTCAATCGAAGACCTCAGAGTCAGAATCCTGAATACAATCGGGTTTTTGATCATCTTCAGATTGGGATCATTCATTGTTCTTCCGGGCATTGATCCTAACTTGTTAGGTGACGGTGCACAGGGTGGAATTTTTGATTTGCTGAATACCTTCCTTGGAGGTTCGTTCAGCCGCGCATCTATTTTTGCATTGGGTATCATGCCGTATATCTCGGCATCGATCATTGTGCAATTGTTAGGATTCGCTGTACCGTATTTTCAGAAGCTACAAAAAGAGGGAGATTCAGGCCGTAAGCGCATGAATCAAATCACTCGCGTGTTAACAATCTTTATTACTGCATTCCAGGCTTACGGATACATCCGTGGTACAATAGACCCAGCTGCCATTATTAACAACAACCTTTTCTTCTACGCATCTTCAATTATTATCCTGATTGCAGGAACGATGTTCTGTATGTGGTTGGGTGAGAGAATTACGGATAAAGGTATTGGTAACGGTATTTCCGTACTGATCATGATCGGTATCGTATCCCGTTTTTTACCTGCTCTTTGGATTGAAGCTGAATCGCGCGGTATGCAAGGCGCTTTATTGTTCTTGATTGAGATTCTGGCATTGTTCTTCATTATTATGGGAGTCATTGCCCTAACCCAGGCTACGCGCAGAATTCCAATTCAGTATGCGAAGCAGGTTATTGGAAATAAGCTTTATGGCGGCAAGCGGGATTTCATCCCATTGAAGCTTAACTCTTCTGGTGTAATGCCAATCATCTTTGCTCAGGCATTGATGTTTATCCCGGCTTTGGTTTCCGGAATCTGGAAGGACACGGATGCGGGTGCTTATATAGGTTCTGCCTTTGCTGACTTTACATCATGGGAGTATAACGTATTATTTGGTTCATTGATTTTGATCTTCACGTTCTTTTATACTGCGATCACAATCAACTCAAACGACATTGCTGATAATTTAAAACGTAACGGTGGTTTTGTACCAGGCATTAAGCCGGGTAAGGATACTGCTAATTTTATCGATACAGTTTTATCAAGAATTACATTGCCTGGCGCATTGTTCCTGGTTACGATTGCTATTCTTCCTGCATTTGCAGTGAGACTGGGCGTTTCGCAGAACTTTGCGCAGTTTTTCGGTGGTACTTCGTTGCTGATTATGGTTGGGGTTATCCTCGACACACTTCAGCAAATCGAAAGCTACTTGTTAATGCGTCATTACGAAGGAATGATGAAATCAGGCAGAGTAAAAGGACGTTCTCAAATTGCTGCGGCTTAAGTGCTGAATGGTTCACTTAAAGACTGGCGAAGAGGTACAACTGATTAAAGAGAGTGCTCAGATTTTGGGCAAAGCTCATGGAGAAGTTGCCAGGCTGATAAAGCCCGGAGTAAAAACCTCAGCGTTGGACAAAGTGGCGGAAGAATACATTCGTGATAATGGAGGAGTACCATCCTTCAAGAATTACAATGGATTCCCTGCGACACTTTGTATCTCAGTCAATGATGTAGTGGTGCATGGTATTCCTGGAAACTATGAGTTAAAGGAAACAGACATTATTACCGTTGATGGCGGAGTATTCTTTAAAGGATTTCATAGTGACTCTGCTTACACATATCCATTGGAAAGTGTAGACAAAGAAACGCTGTTACTGCTGGAAAGAACGTACGACTCTCTTTTTAAGGGAATCGAAAAGGCAAAGGCAGGAAACCGGATAGGTGATGTGAGCTACGCGGTTCAAAGTTATGTTGAAAGCTTTGGATACGGAGTGGTGAGAGAGCTTGTCGGGCACGGCATCGGGAAAAATCTTCACGAAGATCCTGAAGTTCCGAATTTCGGAAAGCAGGGAAAAGGAGTGAAGCTTGTTGCCGGAATGGTTTTCGCAATCGAACCGATGGTTAACAGAGGAACGAAGAATGTGATCCAGGAGAATGACGGATGGACGATCCGCACAGCAGACAAAAAGCCATCGGCTCATTTTGAGCACACGGTGGCAGTATTGGAAGAAAAAACAGAGGTGCTAACAACACATCAGTATATAGAAGAAAACTATTCGTATAAGTGGCGAAACAAAAGTCGATAGAACAGGACGGAACAATTTTAGAAGCACTATCAAACGCAATGTTTAGAGTGCAACTGGAAAACGGACATGAAGTTCTGTCTCATATTTCGGGTAAGATGAGGATGAATTACATCCGGATCCTGCCAGGCGATAAGGTAAGATTGGAGATGTCACCGTACGATTTGACAAAAGGAAGAATTGTATTTAGATATAAATAGAACGTAGAGACGCAAAATTTTGCGGCTCATAAAATAGAAGCGAAAATGAAAGTTAAAGCATCCATAAAAAAGCGCAGCGCTGATTGCAAAGTGATCAGACGCAATGGCAAGCTGTATGTGATTAACAAAAAGAATCCAAGGTTTAAACAAAGACAAGGATAAGATTATGGCAAGGATACAAGGTGTTGATATTCCGGATAATAAAAGAGGTGAGATCAGCTTGACTTACATCTACGGCATTGGCCGCAGAAGAGCTCAATATATTCTTACTAAAGCCGGTGTTAACTGGGACAAAAAAGCAAAAGAGTGGAATGACGAAGAAGCTAATGCGATTCGTACTGCCATCTCTGAAGGCTTTAAAGTTGAAGGTACACTTCGCTCTGAAGTTCAGTTGAGCATTAAACGCTTGATGGACATAGGAAGCTACCGTGGTCTTCGCCATCGTAAAGGCTTACCGGTTCGCGGTCAAACTACCAAGAACAACGCGCGTACGCGTAAGGGTAAGCGTAAGACCGTTGCTAACAAGAAGAAGGTAACGAAAGGTTAATCGATAAAGATAAAACAAGCTGAATAATGGCTACTGTAGAAAAAAGAAAAGATAAAGCGAAGAAACGCGTAGTAGTAGTTGAAGCGATGGGCCAGGCGCACATCCGCGCAACATTCAACAACATCGTTATTTCGATGACGAACTCTACCGGTCAGGTTATCACCTGGGCTTCTGCAGGTAAAATGGGTTTCAAAGGCTCAAAGAAAAACACTCCGTATGCTGCACAGATGGCAGCTCAGGATTGTTCGACCAGAGCATTCGAACTCGGCTTACGTAAAGTTGAAGTATTCGTGAAAGGACCGGGTGCCGGGCGTGAGTCTGCTATCCGTACAATCCAGAATTCAGGTATAGAAGTAACGATTATCCGGGATGAGACTCCACTTCCGCACAACGGTTGCCGTCCTCCTAAAAAGAGAAGAGTATAATAATTGAATAATAATGATTGCGATCAGGATGAAAATCTGAAATCGTAAATCGTAAATCAAAAATAGAAATGGCACGATACACAGGCCCACGAGCACGAATCTCAAGAAAATTTGGAGAGCCTATTTTAGGTGAAAACAAAGCTCTGCAAAAGAAAGCTTACCCTCCGGGGATGCACGGCAAAGCGAAGAAACGTAAGGTTTCTGAATATGCTACGCAACTTGCTGAAAAGCAGAAGGCGAAGTACACCTATGGTTTGCTCGAGCGTCAGTTCGCTAAACTGTTTGATAAGGCAAGCCGCAAGAAAGGTGTTACCGGTGAAATTTTGCTCCAGTTATTGGAAGCAAGATTGGACAATACGGTTTACCGTTTAGGCATTGCTCCTTCACGCAGAGCTGCGCGTCAACTTGTATCGCATAAGCACATCACTGTAAACGGAGACATCGTTAACGTTGCTTCGTATACATTGAAAGCTGGTGATATAGTAGGTGTACGTGAGCGTTCTAAATCACTTGAATCCATCACAACAAGCCTTTCAATCCAGGGCTCTAAAAAATATCATTGGCTGGAGTGGGATAACAGCGAATTCTCAGGCAAACTTATTCATGTGCCTGTGCGTGAGGATATCCCAGAGAACATCAACGAGCAGTTGATCGTTGAATTGTACTCAAAATAATTCTATCATTTAATCAGCAAGAAAGTATGTCAATATTAGCATTTCAAATGCCAGATAAGGTTGTCATGGAGAAATCCGATGACTTCCATGGTACGTTCACTTTTAAGCCGTTAGAAAAAGGATATGGTGTTACCATCGGTAATGCATTGAGAAGAATCCTGTTGTCTTCACTGGAAGGATATGCTATCACTGGCATTAAGATCCCGGGAGTACTGCACGAGTTCTCAACCATCGAAGGTGTTGTAGAAGATGTTGCTGAGATTATCCTGAACCTGAAAATGGTTCGGTTGAAAAAAGTTAATGACAGCTTCGAAAGCAAAATCACGGTAAACATTAAAAAACAAAAGCAGTTCAAAGCTGGCGATATCGCTAAGTTCACATCTGCATTTGAGATTCTAAATCCTGAGCATGTTATCTGTAACATCGATGAGTCTGCTCAGTTTGAGATCGAATTGTCACTTGAAAAAGGAAGAGGTTATTTGCCAGCAGAGGAAAACAAACCAGCAGAGCAAGTATTCGGCTTCATTCCGATCGATGCAATCTTCACACCTGTAAAGAATGTGAAATACAGCGTGGAGAACACCCGCGTTGAGCAAAAGACTGACTACGAAAAATTAGTAGTAGAAATTCAAACTGATGGTTCAATCCATCCGGAGAAAGCACTAGAAGGCGCTGCACACATTTTGATTCAGCACTTCCGCTTGTTCTCTGATAAATCAATCGAACTTGAAACTGGCAAGGATGCTGAGATCGAACAGGTTGATGAAGAAATGTTGCACATGCGCAAATTATTGAAGACTGGATTACATGATCTTGACCTTTCAGTTCGCGCATACAACTGTTTGAAAGCTGCTGATGTGAAAACACTTGGCGACCTGGTTGAGCTTGAGATTTCGGACATGATGAAGTTTAGAAACTTCGGTAAGAAATCACTTGCTGAATTGGAGCAACTCGTAGCAGAGAAAGGACTTACCTTCGGTATGGACTTATCAAAATATAAATTGGACGAAGATTAAGGTATAACCGATCATGAGACACGGTAAGAAAATAAATCACTTAGGAAGAACCGCCAGCCACCGGAGAGCATTGCTTTCTAACATGGCATCTTCCCTTATTTTGGAGAAACGCATTACCACAACTGTGGCTAAAGCGAAAGCACTTAGAAAGTATGTTGAGCCTTTGCTGACAAAAGCAAAAAGCGATACAACGCATTCTAGAAGAACAGTGTTCTCTTATCTTCAGAACAAGGAATCATTGAAAGAGCTGTTCGGTTCAGTGGCATCAAAGATCGCTGAGCGTGCAGGTGGTTACACCCGCATCATCAAGATGGGCGATGTTCGTCTGGGTGATAATGCTGAGATGTGCCTAATCGAGCTTGTAGATTTTAACACACTTTACTCGAAAGAGGAGAAAGCTGGAAAAGCTACTAAAACTCGCAGAAGCCGCAGATCGACTGGAAAGAAGACTGAAGGTGAAGAGGGTGCTGAAGAAACAACAGCAGCAGCTGAGAAAAAAGAGAAGCCTGCTAAAAAGTCTCCAGCTAAGAAAACAGCTGCTAAAAAGAAGAAAGAAGACTAGTGATAGTATTCAGATACATAAAAGAGGGATTGGACTTCGGTTCAATCCCTTTTTTTATGTCTCGTAGTCTGTGTCACCACAGACCACGGTTTTCAAACGTTTGGGGAGAAAAATCCGGGGTTTATCCCTCGTAATCGCAGGGGAATTTTAATTTTGTAAAACTTATAAAAAGCGTGGGTAAAGCATACTTACTTCTAGCAGACGGCCTTCTTGTAGAGGGTATTGCCATCGGCAAAAAAGGCACTACAGGCGGAGAGATCTGCTTCAACACCGGAATGACCGGATATCAAGAAATTTATACTGATCCTTCATATTACGGTCAGATCATCGTTAATACAACGGCACACATCGGCAATTACGGTACACTGGATTCCGAACAGGAGTCAGCTGACCCGAAAATCAAGGGTTTAGTAGTAAATGATTACTCAAACGACTTCAGCCGCTTTACCGCAAAGGAAAGTCTTCAGCAGTATTTAGAGAAACATAGCATTGTTGGACTTGCCGGAGTGGATACTCGCATGCTAGTAAGATACATTCGCAGCAGAGGTGCGATGAATGCGCTGATCTCATCTGAACTTACACCAGATCAGATGCGCGAAGAAATCAAGAAGGTTCCTTCGATGGATGGACTTGAGCTATCTTCTGTTGTATCAACCAAAGAAGCTTACACCGTTGGAGATGAGAAAAAAGCTGAGTTAAGAATCGCAGCCCTTGATCTTGGAATCAAGAAAAGCATTCTTACAAATCTTACTCAACGTGGCTGTTATGTAAAAGTATTTCCGGCAAAGACTTCTTTCACAGAAATGGAGAAGTTTAAACCAGACGGATATTTTATATCGAATGGCCCTGGCGATCCATCAGTGATGAGCTATGCAATTGATACGGTGAAAGAAACACTGAATGCTAATAAACCAACCTTTGGAATTTGTTTAGGACATCAAGTCCTTGCATTAGCGAATGGAGTCTCAACCTATAAAATGCACCATGGGCACCGTGGATTAAATCATCCGGTTAAGAATTTGATTTCCGGTTTGGGTGAGATGACTTCGCAGAATCACGGCTTTGCTGTATCTGAAAAAGATATTGAAAAGAATTCCAACGTAGAAGTTACGCACCTTCACCTGAACGATAACACCATCATGGGTATCCGGGTGAAGAATAAGAAAGCATTCTCCGTACAGTACCATCCGGAAGCCTCTCCTGGTCCGCATGATTCACGCTACCTGTTTGATCAGTTTGTTGAAATGATCAAGTCTGATAAAAAAATTAACTAACATTAATCAATCCATAATCCTATGAGTTTAATCGAAAGCATTCATGCACGTCAGATTCTTGACAGCCGCGGAAATCCAACCATCGAAGTTGATGTTGTAACTGAAAGCGGTGCCTACGGTCGTGCAGCAGTCCCGTCCGGTGCTTCTACCGGATCCCACGAAGCAGTTGAACTGCGCGATAACGATAAAAAGAAATATATGGGCAAAGGCGTTCTCAAGGCAGTTGAGAATGTCAATACAAAAATTGCTACTGAGCTTGTGGGATTCTCTGTGTACGAGCAGAACCTCCTTGACAAGATCATGATTGAGCTTGACGGCACAGCGAATAAAGGCAAGCTTGGTGCGAATGCGATTCTTGGAGCATCTTTAGCAATTGCAAAAGCAGGTGCGATGGAAGCAGGCATTCCATTATACCGTTACATCGGTGGTGTAAGTGCAAACACGCTTCCTGTTCCGATGATGAACATTTTGAATGGTGGTAGCCACGCAGATAACTCTATCGACTTCCAGGAGTTTATGGTTATGCCGGTTGGTGCGGATACGTTCTCTGAAGCATTACAAATAGGGGCAGAAATCTTTCATACATTGAAAAAAGTTCTTCATGAGAAAGGTCTTTCAACTAACGTAGGTGATGAAGGTGGATTTGCTCCGAACATTAAATCAAATGAAGAAGCAATTGAGATCGTGTTGAAAGCAATTGAGAAAGCGGGTTACAAGCCGGGCTCTGATGTATGGATTGCACTTGATCCTGCGGCTTCTGAATTCTACGATTCAAAAACAAAATTATATCACTTCAAAAAATCAAACGGTAAGAAATTGAAGCCATTGGAAATGGCCGACTATTGGACAAATTGGGCTAAGAAATATCCGATCATTTCATTGGAAGATGGTATGGCGGAAGATGATTGGGCTGGATGGACAGCGCTCACACAGAAGATTGGTGACAAAGTTCAATTGGTTGGAGATGATCTTTTCGTAACGAACGTTAAACGTCTGCAAAAAGGCATTGATGATGGCGTTGCAAACGCAATCCTGATCAAGGTAAACCAGATCGGTTCATTAACAGAAACGATTGATGCGGTTAATCTTGCAAAACGTAATGGATATAAGAGTGTAATGTCTCACCGTTCGGGTGAAACAGAGGATAGCACGATTGCTGATCTTGCGGTTGCGTTGAATACAGGTCAGATTAAAACAGGTTCAGCTTCACGTTCAGACCGGATGGCAAAGTATAACCAACTGATCAGAATCGAAGAGGAGTTGGGTGAAACCGCTTACTTCCCTGGTAAAAACATGTAAAAATCAGGTTAATAGTTATCCGTTAATAGTCGATTTTAACGGATAACTATTAACTAATAACTTTTTCATACCTTAGTCATCATTTTTTAAGCTGTATGTTGAAGAAACTACCAAAAGCCTTCCGCAATTTTTACATCGTAACCGGGGGCATTTTTTTAATCTGGATGTTGATTTTAGACTCCAATGATTTTGTATCGCGGTATAAGCTTTCGGCCAAATTGAGTTCCTTAGAAGGCCAGAAGGAATACTATGCAGAGAAAATCAAGGAAGTGCAAAAAGACCATGAGGAATTGATGGGTACTCGCGAATTGCTCGAAAAATTTGCCCGTGAAAAATATCTCATGAAAAAAAGTACCGAAGACATCTTTGTAGTCGTTGAAGAATAATATGAAGTTCAGGGTTTTAATCATTCTGCTCATCGCATCAACTTCTGTTTTTGCACAACGTGAAATCGGAGATTCTCCATCTATTAGTGATCGGGGTTATGTTGGGCTTGGTTTTGGCGGCTTGAGTTTTGGCTCTGACACATATTATGGGAAATACTTTTCGATTGGCGTTTCTGCCTTAGCGGGTTACATGCTTACCGAAAACCTCTCAACAGGATTTGGTGTTGATTATCAATTCACTTCCTACAACGATATAGGTTATAAGAATCATCTATACGGAGGGTTCCCCTTTGTGCGCTATAACATTTCAGATTTTTTTATTCAAACTGATTATGCCATTTATAGCTTGAAATCAAATTTAGGGACTACTCAAGAAGCGCGCGTGCGCGAAGAACGTTTTTTTGTGGGTGTTGGATATTCTCCTGAAACTGGTAATCGCGCCCAATTCAATTTATTATTATCGTATGATTTACTTTATGACAATATTGGCCTGTTCCCTTCTCCCATTGCGCTGCGCGCATTTATAACATTCCATTAAAATTTCAATTCGAACTTTTTAGCAAGTTCTTTAAGGTCTTCAACAACTTTTGGATTAAGAGGGATGCCTTCTTTCAATCGTATAACATTCATCTCACGTTCCGGATCTCCGGGAATCAACACGCGCGGCTGACCTTCAACTGGCTTTGCAGAACGAAAGCGATTAATCCAATTGTCCATGTGAGATTTAAACTCTGCTGCCGGACGGAATGCATCGATGCGCATCGCGCCAAAAAAATGTCCGATACCTTTTCCAACAGGATCGGCAGGAGGAGCAAGAAAACTTACAAAAGGTGGAACCCACGGCCCATAATTAGCACCAGACAATACGGCCGAAAAAATGTCAACGATAGAACCAAGTCCGTAACCTTTATGACTGCCATGTTCAAAATCACTTCCGAGCGGAACGAGTGCACCGCCATCTTTTAATTCATGGGGATTGGTTGAAGTCTTTCCGTTTTTATCCTGGATCCAACCTTCAGGTGCTTCTTTATTTTTTCGTTGAAGGATTTCGAGCTTGCCGTTAGCGGCTGTTGTTGTAGCCATATCTGCTACAAACGGAGGTTGCTGATCAGCCGGAATGGCGACAGCAATCGGGTTTGTTCCTAATAATCTTTCTACAGAATATGTAGGCGCAACTAACGGACTCGCATTCGTCATGGCAATGCCTATCATATCGTGCTCTAACGCCATCATGGCGTGGTACCCGGCAATACCAAAATGATTGGAATGTTGAACGCTTACCCAACCGGTTCCGCATTGCTTTGCTTTTTCGATGGCAATGTTCATGGCGTAGGGAGCAACCACCAGCCCCAGACCACCATCACCATCTACAACAGCCGTGCTGGGTGATTCATGAATGATTTTCATATCGGGTGTTGCGTTGATGCGTTTAGCTTCCCACAATCGAATGTAACCTGACAGGCGTGCCAGTCCATGTGAATCAATTCCCCGCAAGTCGGCTGAAAGCAAAACTTCTGTTGCCAACGTAGCATGTTCATCGCTACAACCAATTTTTTTGAAAGCCGATAAGGCGAAAGCTTTCAGTGTTTCAAAAGAGTATGTTTGTTCCGTCATTTGCCTGCAAAGATAATGTGTAGATTCAGTTTGAGAGTATTGCTAAAGCACCTTCTTTCAGCGAGTAGCTTGATACCCTGATCTGCTTAAGCCTATATTTTTCAAGGATATACCGAACCAGACAGCATCCAACAATGATTAAGTCAACGCGTAACTCAATCATGCCAATCATATTCATACGCTCAATTCTGTTCATTTTTATGATTCGCTCATACACTGAATAGAAGTATTCAATGGTTAAGGGTGTTTCGCTGTCGAGTTCATTTTTCTCAATATTATTTTCAGCGCAATAAAGATCACTGAGGGTGTCGAATGTTCCGGAGGAACCAACTAAGGTTTTGGCAGGAAATTCTTGAGTGGCTTCGTGAACTTCTGTGAGAGACGATTCAAAGAATTGATTAAGCTGACTTATTTCTTCATTTGTAATTGGGTCGTGAATCTTGTAGCGTTCGAGAAT